>JAJFLA010000031.1 GCA_021772935.1 Gammaproteobacteria bacterium | reverse complement strand
CCCGAAGGGAGGCACACAAATGACTCAATCCTGCGTTGCAGCCCTCGTTAATGGAGTAACCATTAAGTTCGAACTGCGCCTTGTCTTGAATCATTTGTGAGCCTCTGATATGTGCCATTTATACGTTACACCACACTAGTATGATTCCTGATGCACCGAGCGAACCGCCCGGCCGGATGGGTCGTTCAGTTCCTGCAAGCTGCTATCCCATAACACCGCTTCCGGCGTACTGCACGCCACTGATGGCCCGCCAGGCACGCACTCAGCAGCACTGGCCAACGGAAAATGGTTTTCAAACAAACGTCGAAAAAGGTAGGCCTCCTGCGTGGCGGGCGTATTAAAAGGAAACCGTTTGGCAGCTTGTGCCAGCTGCTTTGCACTGACTTGCGTCTTGGCATAATCCTGGATACCGTCAATCCAACTGTAACCCACACCATCGGAAAATTGTTCTTTTTGCCGCCATACAATCTCTTCTGGCAGCTTATCGCTGAAAGCTTCACGCAGTATCTGTTTTTCCATTTTACCTTCAGTAATCATTTTGTCTTTCGGGTTCAGTGACATGGCCACATCCAGAAACTCACGGTCCAGGAAAGGCACGCGCGCCTCAACACCCCAGGCCGCCATGGCTTTGTTGGCACGCAGACAGTCATAGCTGTGCAGGCGGGATAATTTACGCACCGTTTCTTCGTGGAAAGAGCGTGCATCGGGTGCTTTGTGGAAATACAGATAACCACCAAAAACTTCATCGGCACCCTCACCTGAGAGCACCATTTTTATACCCATGGCATGGATTTTCCGTGCCAGTAAATACATTGGTGTGGCCGCACGTATCGTCGTAACATCGTAAGTTTCAAGGTGATAGACCACTTCATCCAACGCGTCCAGACCTTCTTGCAGGGTAAATTCAAAACCGTGGTGGACGGTACCGATATGAGCGGCAACTTTTTCTGCGGCGGCCAGGTCGGGAGAACCCTTAAGCCCGACCGCAAAAGAATGCAGGCGCGGCCACCAGGCTGGGGTCTGTTCCTTGTCTTCTACACGCATACTGGCATGAATTTGCGTAACCGCAGCGATAATGGATGAATCCAGACCACCGGAGAGCAAAACACCATACGGCACATCCGTCATCAGATGGCTAATGACTGACTTCTCCAGTGCCTTGCCCATTTCCTTAACGCTGGTTTCAGCATTTTCAACTGCGGAAAATGCCTGCCACGGTCGTTGGTAATATGGCTTTGGTTGATCCTGGTCGCTCATCCAGTAATGACCCGCCGGAAACTCCAAAACAACGTTGCACACACCCATCAGGGCTTTCATTTCCGAAGCCACGTACAACTGATGGTCATCATCAAAACCGTAGTACAGCGGAATGATACCAATCGGATCACGTGCGATCAGGTAGCACCCAGCCGTCTCGTCATAAAGTACAAAAGCAAACATACCGTGCAGGTCATTCAAAAACTCGCTGCCTTTTTCGAGGTAAAGTGGCAGGATGACCTCACAGTCCGACTCAGTCGCGAATGTATAGGGTTGTTTTAGCGACTTGCGCAATAATTGGTGGTTGTATATTTCACCATTGACCGCCAGTGATTGCTTGCCATCAGGCGAGAGCAACGGTTGCGCCCCTGTATTGACATCAACGATTGCCAGACGCTCATGAGCCAGCACCGCATTCTCGCAAACGTGAATTCCGCTCCAGTCCGGGCCACGGTGTCGTAATAAGCGGGATTGTTGTAACGCAAGCTGGCGCAACGCCTTCAAATCCCCGTTGATATCCAGTACAGCAAAAATAGAACACATAAAAAATTCCTGACGACATTAATCCAATTCCTGACTTGCATCATACGTTCAGAATGCACGTCATGGAACCATCAATTGGTCCTTAGACAAGCTTGGAGTAGCGTGCTATACGTGGTTCGAAGAAGGGAGGCCGGGCAGGGGCCAGAAACCGTGCTACGGATACAACAGAAACAATCAGTTCAACGCATGCGGTTTTGTAGTTTTGCCAATGCCTCGCTGCCTGGATTCAACTGTTCAAACTCGAAGTCTTTCATCGGTTTATTCGAGGTGTCGTAAATCTTGTGCATATCCGGTAATTCACTGTTGATGAACAACAAACCGGTGACAACCTCGCCACGCGCCCGCTGTTGTTCCAGGTAACGTAAAACACCGCTTCGATTGGTTGCGTCGTAACCGCTATCGGCCTTTTTAAGTAGTAATTTTGTACCATCGTGCAACTCCACCACCGTACTTTCACCTTCCGCATAAGCTGTTCTGATTTCGGTCGCTGGTGGCACGAAGTCAGTTTGCAATGCGGGGTGGTAATGATCTCGTGTATACGAATAGCTTTTGGTTGAACCCGGATGGTTGTTAAAGGTAACACAGGGAGAAACCACGTCGAGTACGGCACAGCCTGGGTGTTTGACACCCGCTTTAATCAAGGTAACCAGTTGTTCACGATCACCTGAAAAGCTTCGTGCCGCAAAACTACCACCCATTGAAATAGCGGTGGAGACCGAGTCAATATTCTTCCACTGGTTGATATTACCCCGCTTCGATTTGCTACCCTTATCAGCCGAGGCCGAAAACTGCCCCTTGGTTAGACCATAAACACCGTTATTTTCAATAATATATAACATGTTTACGTTGCGTCTCACCGCATGACCAAACTGCCCGAAACCGATCGACAGGGAGTCGCCATCACCGGAAACGCCAATGCAAACAAGGTCCCGGTTTCCAGCCATTGCGCCAGTGGCAACCGAGGGCATTCGTCCGTGCACAGAGTTAAAGCCGTGTGCGCCTGAAATAAAATATGCCGGTGTTTTTGAAGAGCATCCGATGCCCGACAGCTTGACCACTTTCTCAGGTGGTACCGACATCTCCCAGAACGCCTGAACAATGGCCGCAGTGATGGAATCATGTCCACAACCCGCGCAAAGAGTTGATAAAACACCCTCATAATCACGTGTATACAAACCAATTTCATTGGTCCTGTGGCCGGGCAGGTCGATTTTTGGTTTGGCGATATACGTCATGCCACAGCCTCCACTTTTAAGTGCTTACACAGCCCATCCACAACGCACTGGCTGGGAATCGGCATACCGTTGTAGTGCAATACGGGGATCAGCTTGGCCGCATCGGTATTGGTTTCCAGGATCAGCAATGAACGCAACTGCGCATCACGGTTTTGCTCTACCACGAATACCGTTTCGTGATTTTTGACAAACTCGTTGACTCTACGACTGAATGGGAACGCCCTTAAGCGCATGTAGTCTGCATGAATACCGCTGGCGGCCAACTGGTCGAGTGCTTCAAGTACCGCACCGTCAGAGCTACCGTAGGCGATGATGCCAATGGTTGTTTCCTGTTGTGCCCGTTTCAAAATAGCCTTGGGCACTAATGTCCTGGCAGTAGCCCATTTGGTTAGCAGGCGGTCGACGAGTTCTTTGTATTCTTCAGAACTCTCCGTATAAGCACCGTGTTTATTGTGCCCAGAGCCACGCACAAAATAAGCACCCTTGGCATTTTCACCCGGTAGTGTGCGGGCAGCAATACCGTCACCGTCCGTATCGAGATAGCGGTAAAATTTTTCCAGTTGATCCACATCATCCGAGGACAATAGTTTGCCGCGATCGGGCTGGTATTTATCGTCCCACTCCAGCTCTGGAATCATCCAGTCATTCATTCCGATATCCAGGTCGGACAGTACAAACAACGGTGTCTGCAGACGTTCTGCCAGGTCGAAGGCAGTTACCGCCATTTCAAAACATTCTTTTGGATTGGCGGGTAACAACAACGGGTGCATGGTATCGCCGTGTGATGCATAAGCACACAGCATGATGTCGCATTGTTGCGTGCGTGTCGGCATACCGGTGGACGGGCCAACCCGCTGTACATTAAAAAACACCGAGGGAATTTCCGCGTAGTAGGCGAAACCGATGAATTCACTCATCAATGAAATACCGGGCCCTGATGTCGGCGTGAAGGCGCGTGCACCGGTCCAATTAGCCCCCAGTACAATGCCTGCTGCAGCCAACTCATCTTCGGCCTGTATGATGCAGTAGTTTTTCTGACCGCTGTCCGAGTCTTTGCGGAACATTTCACAATAAAAATTAAAACTGTCCATCAACGAGGTTGAAGGTGTGATCGGGTACCAGGCACCTACCGTGGCACCGGCGTACACGCAACCCAAACCTGCGGCAGCATTACCATCCATCAGGACGAAACCCTTGTTATCACCCATGGTCTCGGCGCGCACCGGTAGCGGGCAGACGAAATTTTCCTTGGCATAGTTAAAGCCAAGGTTGATGGCTTTCAGGTTACTTTCCACCAGCTTGGGTTTATTCGCAAACGCTTCTTCCAACAGTGTACGTAACACATTGGTATCAATATCCAGTAAAGCGGCCAGGGCACCCACGTAAGCAATATTTTTCATCAGTATGCGTACCCGCGCATCACTGAAATGTTCATTACAAAGCTTGGCTAATGGCACACCCAGGACTGTTATGTCATCACGGTTCAATTCGCGTTCGCGTGGCCAGGTCGAGTCATATAAGAAGAAACCACCGGGGCACACCTCGTCCAGGTCACGCTGGTAGGTCTGGGCATTCATCGCCACCATGACATCTACCCTTAAGGAGCGGGACATATAACCTTGGTGGTTGGCACGAATCTCGTACCATGTCGGCAAACCCTGGATATTGGATGGAAACAGGTTTTTGCCGGTGACCGGAATACCCATACGAAACATGGCTTTCATCAACAGACTGTTGGCGCTGGCTGAGCCCGTACCATTGACTGTACCAATTTTCAGGACAAAATCATTTACCCGGTTTTCTGACATGGGCTCTTTCCATTCTGATGCTTGTCGCTGTGGTCTATCGCGCGCGGGAATTTGAACAATGATTTCTGCATATCCCAAGCGGCCGTTGGGCAACGCTCAGCGCACAGACTGCAATGCAGACAAAGATTCTCATCCTTGACCATCACTCGCTTGGTTTGCTTCAGCGGTTCAGAAACAAACATGGGTTGATCCTGGTTACGTCGCGGTGCTTTTAATTGGCTGAGCAAGTCAACCTTGTCAACATTGGGTGTCATGGTCAGACAGCGTGTAGGACAAATATCCAGGCAGGCGTCACATTCGATACACAAGTCGTCGAAAAACACCGTCTGGATGTCACAATTCAGACAGCGTTCAACTTCTTGCTGGGCCTGCTCAGCAGTAAAACCAAGCTCAACCTCGGTGGTGAGATCTTTGAATCGCTGGGACAACTCCACGTGTTCCATCTTACGCCGTGCGGCAGGGTCAAAATCGTTGGAGTAACTCCATTCATGCATACCCATTTTGCGACTGCCAAGGTTTAACAATACCGGCAAGCGCTCGGTCAGGTCTTCAGCCTGACAATGACGGTGGATAGATATCGCGGCCTGGTGGCCGTGCTCGACGGCCCAGATGATGTTTTTGGGTCCGAAAGCCGAATCACCGCCAAAAAACACACCCGGAAGGGTTGATTCAAAAGTAGTTTTATCCACCACCGGTACATCCCACTGGTCAAACTCCATTCCCAAGTCACGTTCGATCCACGGAAAGGCATTGTCCTGACCAATGGCCAGTATCACATCATCACAAGGTACGATGATTTCACCGGTGGTCATTTGGTGAACGATCCGGCCGTGTTCAATCTCGTACTCAACCTGTTTGAATTTCATACCGGTCAGACGACCGTTCTCAATGACAAATTCCTTGGGTGAGTGGTTTACGATGATTTCAACATTTTCTTCTTCCGCGTCTTCCAGCTCCCAGTCGGATGCTTTGAAGAAATCACGTGGTTTACGTGCCATGACTTTGACATCTTCGGCACCCAGACGCAGTGACGTACGACAACAATCCATCGCCGTATTGCCAACACCAATGATCAATACGCGTTTCCCAATCTTTTCGACATGTCCAAAAGCAACCGATTCCAGCCAGGTGATACCAATATGAATGTTGGCATTACCCTCTTCACGTCCAGGCAGCTTTAATTCTTTTCCCTTGGGCGCGCCGGTACCCACAAATATCGCGTCATAACCCTCATTTAGCAGGTCTTTCATGCTTTCAATCGGGTGATTCAGGCGCAGGTCAGCGCCCATATCTACGATATAGCCTATTTCATCATTGAGCACCGGGGCAGGTAGTCGAAAAGAAGGAATATTTGATCGCATCAGGCCGCCCGGCTCAGCCAGTGCCTCGAAAATTGTGCACTCATAGCCCACCGGCATTAAATCATTGGCGACCGTCAGTGAGGCGCAACCTGCACCAATTAAAGCAATTTTCTTGCCGTTTTTCTTGCTGGGAATGAGTGGCAAACGATCACTGATGTCTTCATCGCGATGATCCGCTGCGACACGTTTAAGACGGCAGATTGCAACCGGGCTTTCATTGGTACGACCACGCCGGCAAGCAGGCTCGCAGGGACGGTCACAAACACGACCGAGTATGCCGGGGAAAACGTTGCTTTCACGATTCTGGATATAAGCATCGGTAAACTCACCCTGGGCAATTTTACGGATGTACTCAGGCACATCGGTGTGTGCCGGGCAGGCCCACTGGCAATCCACAACTTTATGGAAGTAATCCGGGTTGTTTACGTTAGTGGGTTTCATTTCTGATCCCGAGATATCTCCACAGTCCCGACTCTGACGGCTGGGCTAGGCGCAAGGATAACCGTTTTACCAAGGCAAATCATCCTGAATGTATCTCATTCGTAAGCTTACGATAGATGTCCATGCTAGAGAGCCTGATCCAGCGCTTCTATCAAGCGGCTTAGCTCTTCCTCGTTGGTATAATGCACGAATGATAACCGCACCACACCCTGTTCCGGCGAGATACCCAGCGCACCCATCAATCGATACGCATAACAATTGCCGTTTCCGATACCAATTTTCTGCCTGGCCAATTCTGCCGCTATTTCCGATGGTTCACGACCTTCGACGGTGAAGGAAACCGTAGGTGCGCGGTTTTCAGCGTTCTCCTTACCGATCAACCTCAGCCCTTGTTGTTGCTTTAAGAAATCCAGCAAACCTTGCAGCTTGGTATGTTCTGCTTGCTGGAACAAGCGCAACACAGCCGCTGCCTGTTGCCTTTCGTCAACGTCATTTCCACCAAAATGGTGTGAATAAACGGCCTCGAAATAATCGATTACACCGTTGACCGATGCAATCTGGGCGTGATCAGGTCCTGCAGGCGTAAACCGGCTGGTCGGCTGATCGACATTGAAAAAATGGCCCTGATTAGGCAGTTGTTGGTTCACAGCCTTGCGCATGACCATCACGCCAAGATGCGGGCCATATACTTTGTACAAGGAAAACAGGTAGATATCTGCGCCCAGCGCATCAATGTCCGGCAGGCCGTGCCCAGCGTAAGAAACACCGTCAACAATCGCCATGGCGCCTGCTGCGTGGACCTTCTCGGTCCATTCACGTACCGGGTGCATGCTGCCGACGATATTCGAACAATGCGTAAATGCCACCACGCGAGTGCGCTCGTTCAGCAAATTATCCAGCTGCGCTGAATCCAGTTCAGCGCTTTCCGGATCCACCTGCCACTCGCGGATGACGATACCATCGGCTTCCAAGCTGCGCCAGACACCCACATTGGCCTCATGGTCCTGGTTGGTGACAATAACCTCATCACCGGCCTTGAGGTATTGCCGCAAAGCCTGGGCAATGACATACGTGTTTAGTGAAGTGGATGGGCCAAAATGAACCTCATCCGTCGCCACATTAAGCCACTTAGCCATACGCTCACGCGCATGATCCATTTGTCGGCCTGCGTTATGTGAGGGCTCAAAACCATAGTAGGGCTGAACTTTGGTCTCAAGATAATAACGATGCAGGCAATTAACCGCTTGTCCGCAGGCGTAAGAGCCGCCAGCGTTCTCGAAATGTGCAAAACCCTCGAGAGAAGGTTCGCTGAAGGCAGGAAACTGACCGCGTACAAAGTTGATATCCAGCTCAGTCATGGCAGTCCCCGTCATCATTTACCAATCAAAGCCCTGCCATCGTTATATATTTCATTTCTATGAACTCGTCGATACCGTATTTTGAACCTTCGCGGCCAGAACCGGATTCTTTCACGCCGCCGAAAGGTGCTATCTCGGTAGACAATATGCCATCATTGATACAAACCATCCCGTATTCGAGGCCCTCGGCTACACGCCAGACCCGACCCAGATCACGGGCGTAGAAATACGAGGCGAGTCCAAACTCGGTTGCATTGGCCAGCTCAATCACCTCATCTTCATCTGTGAAGCGAAATACGGGCGCAACTGGGCCAAATATCTCTTCACGGGCAAATTCCATAGTAGCGGTTGCGTTCTTAACTACCGTCGGCTCATAAAACTGACCACCAAGAGCGTGGCGGCGCCCACCTTCGACTACCACGGCGCCTTTTTTGACTGAGTCTGCCAGTAATTCTTCAACCTTTTCGACTGCGTCTTCTGAAATCAACGGCCCTATATTTACTCCTGATTCTTCACCTCGACCGACCTTAAGCTCCTGAACGGCCAACGTAAGTTTTTCTACAAATTCATCATAAACCGCATCCTGCACATAAAACCGGTTGGCGCAGACACAGGTTTGTCCAGCATTGCGATACTTGGAAACAATCGCGCCTTTAACCGCAGAATCTATGTCCGCATCATCAAACACGATAAAAGGCGCATTGCCGCCCAATTCCATAGAAACCTTTTTTACCGTGGAAGCGCACTGCCTTATCAACAGCTTGCCCACCCCTGTGGACCCGGTAAATGAGAATTTGCGTACCAACGGGCTTTCGGTCAACTCGAGGCCGACGTCCCGTGAGTGTGTTGTTGTAACAATGTTAAATACACCTGCGGGTATGCCCGCCTGTTCCGCCAATTCGGCCAGCGCCAACGCTGACAATGGTGTTTCCGAGGCCGGTTTGATCACAATGGGACAGCCCGCCGCGAGTGCAGGTGCCGCTTTACGTGTAATCATCGCGTTTGGAAAGTTCCACGGTGTGATACACGCCACAACACCGACTGATTGTTTGATCACAATGATCCGGCGGTCGGACATATGGGTGGGAATCACGTCTCCGTAAACCCGCTTACCCTCTTCAGCAAACCACTCAACAAACGAAGCACCGTAGGTCACCTCGCCGGCAGACTCTGCTAGCGGCTTACCCTGCTCCGCCGTCATTAGCTTTGCCAGGTCGTCTTTGCTTTCTATCATCAGGTCAAACCAGCAACGCAAAATTACCGCACGTTCTTTGGCGGTCTTGCTGCGCCACGCTGGCCAGGCCGCATTCGCTGCTTCAATGGCTCGGCGGGTTTCTGCAACCCCTTGGTTAGGCACGGTGGTTAAGAGCTTGCCATCTGCCGGATTGCTGACCTCAAACGTGGTGCCATCATCAGCATCTACCCAGTTACCATTGATATAGGCCTGCGACCGGTATAACTCCGGCTTGCTCAGATTGAGTGCGTTTTCAGTCTTGTCTGTCATTTCCTGTTTCCTGTGTGAGTCTTTTCGTAGCAATTGCATATAGTACATGTGTTGCGGTGCTTTCTACATCAAGGATGTGAGCAGATTTTGCCAGAACGGCAACCGCTTTTTTTAAATCCCGTGACACTTAAGCAAACTGAGGGTCTTTCACGGCTGACAGTATCTTCAAAGCAGTTAACGGGATGTCCCGCAAGCGCTTCCCGCTCGCGCGGAAAATGGCATTGGCTATCGCTGCCGCTGTCGGCCCTTGGGCCGCCTCAGCCACACCTAGCCAGGGTTGGTCACGACGTTCGATGATTTCAACATCCAGCTCCGGAACTTCACTGAAACCGAGAATTGGGTAACTCATCCAGTCTGTGCTGCGAACACCGAGTGAACCAAATTTCACCTGTTCCTTCAGTGTCCAACTGGCAGACTGCACGATACCGCCTTCAATCTGGGCACGCACGCCGTCCGGGTTCACCACTAACCCAGCATCTATCACTGCGTGGGTCTTGTCCAGAGTTACTTGACCGTTTTTCTGATCAACACTCAGGCTTACAAAAACAGCGCAGTACGCAGACAGGTTTTTGTATTTTGCGAAGCCAATTCCCCAGCCTTTTCCCGTTCCGTATGTTGGTATTTGACCCCAGGCTGACACCTCCCTCAACCGTTCCAGTACCCGCCTGGCGCGTTGATCAGAAAGGTGTGCGAGGCGAAACTCAAACGGGTCGACTGCGCTGGCAACGGCGAGCTCATCCATAAATGATTCAATTGCAAAAATATTGGCATAGGCACCAAGACTGCGCAACGCCGAAACCCGCAGTGGCGCTTCCAATACAATGTGCTTATTGATCTTCAAAGCGGGTATATCGTACAGTGGCACCGCGTTGCGGTCGGCACCTCCTATCGGTTGTGGAATGACACGTGGTGGCGGTACCGATAAAGGCTTCTGTTTTTGTTGCGCGTAGAGCAAATTACCAGCACCCGCCGCACCACCTGGTCGCGTCGAATGCGTGCAGCTCCAAATATCCTGTTGCCAGTCTGCTATTCTTCCCTGTGAATCCAGTCCGGCCCTTGTACTGACCATCATCGCCGAACCATATGGCTCGCCCCTGAACTCATCGGCACGACTCCATTGCAGCTTGATCGGCCGGTTCGGTAATTGCATGGCGATGGCTGCTGCGTCACATGCCGCATCATCAGCGCCATTGTGTCCATACACGCCGCCGGATTCCGAGTGCACGCAACGTACTTGTTGTTGTTTCAGTCCAAGTGTATGAGCAATGGCGCCTCTAAGTGGATACATACCCTGCCCGTGACTCCAGACCGTTAACACCTTACCGTTCCAAAGCGCAATCGCAGCGGAAGGCGCAATCGAGGCATGTGCCAGAAAGGGTCGGGAGTACTGCGCCGAATGGACTTTGACTGCTGCTTTTTCAGAAAGTGACAGTCGCTCAGCAACAGGGTAGGTTTGCGACTTCGCAGATTTCAGCCATTCAGACACTCTGCTGGCATCGGGGAAAGTTTTTTTGGCTTGCCATCGACAGGATTCCGCTAGTTTGGCAGCAGCCTGGGTAGCCTGCATTTCCCGTTCCGCCACTACCGCCAGAAAAGACCCGTCACGAACAACCTTGAGTACACCCCGCATAGCCGCAACGGTGCTGGTATCAACCTCCAGCAAACGGGCGTCGGGGCTCGAACCACGCACAACCCTGGCATGAGCCATATCAGGCATGCGCTGATCGGCAAGATAGGATGTTTTTGCAAATACTTTGTCAGGAATATCCAGCCGCGGGACAGATTGGCCAATCACTTGATATTGCTCCAGTGGCTTAGCTGTCACATCATCTGGCACAACCCTGTCAAAGTCTTTGCCCTCAAGAATTTCCCAATAATCAATCCCTGTGGGCTGACCGTTGTGCAGTATCGAACCGTTGACCACACTCAGTTCTGCGGTTGGCAGATTCAGAGTTTTCGCTGCATGAGCCAGAAGCACCTGGCGCGCATAGGCGGCTGCTTTGCGTACTCTTGTCCCGCTTTGTTGTACCGACATAGCGCTGAAGGTGTACGACTCATCCGGCGAATGCGCTGTATCAACCTCGGCCATTCGGACACGCGACATGCTGATGTCCAGTTCCTCCGCCGCAATTTGTGCCAGAGCGGTTCTGATGCCCTGACCAAACTCAACCTTGCCAACGGAGATGACGATCAGGCCGCCTGCTTCAACCCGAATCCAGGTATCAAGCGAGGTATTGCCACGCAACTCTTTGGTCTGGCCGGGATTAGGTGATGTGTATTGTGCAAGAACAGACGCTGGCAACGAGAAGTACGCAACAAGGGCTCCACTGCCTTGTAAAAATTGTCTGCGCGTACTACTCACGTGACATCCTTGGTCAAGCTTTTGGCAGCACGTTGAATAGCGCGAACGATACGCGGATGCGCCCCGCAGCGACAGAGGTTAGCTGCAAGCGCTTTATCAATGTCCTTTTTTTCCGGTGTCTGGTTACGGGAGAGCAGTGCCGCAGCATTAATAATCATGCCATTGCTGCAGTAACCACATTGCATAGCCTGCTCTTCAATAAACGCAAGCTGCAAGACATGCGGATTCTGTTGATTACCCAGGCCTTCCAGCGTCGTCACGTTCAGGCCATTGACTGCGGCAACTGGAATAACACAGGATCTGACCGCTTCACCTTCGAGCAATACCGAACAGGCGCCGCATTGTGCCAGCCCGCAGCCAAATTTCGGGCCGTTGAGTTCGAAGTCATTACGCAAAGCTTCGAGCAAGGGTGTTTTAGGGTCGATATCCAGGCTAACCGCTTTGTCGTTAAGCTTGAAATTGATTGTCATAACAGACGCTTCAATCAGGCGGTTTCTTTGATGCCAAGGAGTCCGGCCGCGGTACCACCAAGAATCGCCTCTCGTGCCTGGTCGGAAAGACCTGGCACTGACAACACGTGGTCAACCGCCTCGGCATTACCCATCTCGAAGGGAAAATCAGTGCCCAGTACGATACGGTCGGCACCCACCTGGCTGATCAGGTGGTCCAGTATCTCTGTGGTGTAAACCAGCGAGTCAAAATACAGTTGTTCTTTGAGGTAACGACTCGGTAACTTTCCGACAGCTTTGCAAAATTTTGATGCATGCTCAATGCAATGATCCGAACGACCCGAGTATGACGGCAGGTAACCCCCACCATGAGCGGCACATATTTTTACACCGGGAAAACGATCCAGCGTTCCCTCGAAAATCAGGTGTGACAATGCGATGGTGGTTTCCAGCGGGTTACCAATGACATTGTCCAGACGACCATTACCGCCCAGACGTGACTGACCGGCCGGAAAGTTGCGTGGGTGGATGAATATAACAATGCCAAGCTCTTCGGCCGCAGCCCAGAATGGGTGCAGTTTTGGATCCGACAACTCCATGCCGTTGACGCTGCCGGTGATCATGAAGCCGCGCATGTCGAGGTGCTTGACCGCATGTCTCATTTGCTGCGCAGCCAGTTCGGGGTGCTGTAGTGCGACAGCACCGAGACCCACAAATCGATCCGGATGGCTACTGCAAAGTTCGGCAATTTTTTCATTTTGGATGGACACGATCTGACTGGCCAGGTCATGGTCTGCCCAGTGATGGTACTGGCCTACATGCAGACTGACCGCCTGAATATCGATACCTTGTTGATCCATTTGCGCCAAACGGAACTCAACGTTTGGAATCGCGATTTTTTCACGTACTGGTGATTTTAATAATGGCCGCAAGTAGCCGATTTCTTCACTATCACTAATGAGTGGCCATACATCGTGCACATAACTGTGGCAGTGTATATCCACCGTCAGCATGCGTTTACCACTGACCATCACCTGGCGTCGCTGTTTGGGGCCGTGTCCCTTTTCTGGGCCTTGTATACCCGCCAATCCACAGGGTATGAAACCGATACCCGCAATCGCCGAGATGTTTTTGACAAAGTCTCTACGTTTCATCAGCCTTTCTCACTAAATATGCACCCCATATTAACTAACTCAAACCATCATCAACCCTGATATCCTCAGAGCAAAGCTCCAGACCTGAGGCCAGTGCCTGCATCTCCAGCAGGATTCCAAAATCGCAATCCGTGTGCCCGGCATCGATGGAGTTTTGTACCTGTTCTCGGGTGGATTCGGTAACAGGTAATGGTACACCCAGTTTTTCACCAGCAGCGAGACCGAGGTCAAGATCCTTGCGCAACAGAACCGGAGTAAAGGTTGGTGTCCAGTCCAGGTTCACAAAAGCGGGCGATTTATATCGCGAAAACATCGATCCCATCACGCTGTTGTTGATAAAATCCAGTAGTGCATGGCGTGACACGCCGCCTTTTTCCGCCAGCACCAGGATTTCGGCAAGACTTTGAGT
Organism: Gammaproteobacteria bacterium; assembly: GCA_021772935.1. GTDB lineage: Bacteria > Pseudomonadota > Gammaproteobacteria > Xanthomonadales > SZUA-36 > SZUA-36. Next base: position 97,118 of record JAJFLA010000031.1, on the reverse strand, counting down.
CACCACACCCAACAATACGTTGTGACAGATCTTTACCATCCTCGCCAACTCGCCTTCACCGACATATGTCACACCTTCGCCTATTTCATCAAGAAAAGGTTCGGCCTTAACAAACGCGGGCTTAGGGCCGGAAACAACGATGGTCAAACGGCCCGCCTTGATGACCTTGGCGTTTCCACTGACCGGTGCCGACAGCATGTCACAACCCCGTTCATTCAGTGCCACCCTGACCCTTAAGGAGCCGTCCTCTGACACGCTGGATGCGTCAATCATCAAGCCGGGTGTAGCAGAACCACTCAACACACCCTGTTCACCACAAACCACACTGTAAAGATCAGCCGGGCCGGAAACCATGGTAAATATAATGTCACGATCTGCGAGCTCGGCCGGTGTATCGACCACCTTTGCACCGTATTCCTGTAAGGGCTCTGCTTTGGCTTTTGTACGGTTGTAAACACTGACATCACAACCGGCTTGCAGCAAACGCTTTGCCATGGCAAAGCCCATACGTCCGGTTCCGATCCAGCCAATGGTGTACTGTCTTAGGTTTTTGTCAGTCATGATTTGTTGAAAGCCTGTTGATGATCTATGATGTAGTTATGCAAACGTTTGCAGGTCAATTATAGTCCTTCACCCGGCCAACGCAAACCCATACCTATAAAAAGAGCTGTTCTATGTCTCAAAAATTTAGAAAACCCGATGAATTCACACGTGGCGATAGCAGATCAGCATGGACCTGACAGGCATCGGTCTCGGCTTACTGGTTCTGGCCATGCTTGCTATTGCAATGGGATCCATATTTAAGGGGCTCACGGGTGTTGGTCTGCCAATACTGGCGGTACCCATGATGGCATCATTTACCAGTGTCGAAAATGCCGTTGTGTTAATGGTGTTACCTGGCCTGGCAGCCAACAGCCTGGTTGTGTTAACACACCGCAAGTGGCACCTTCTGGCTACGCACAAGACCTTTCTGATTACTGGCTTTGTGGGCGGGGTTTTGGGTACATGGTTGTTATCCGCACTGGATGATCGCTGGCTAAAGCTAACCTTGGCTACGTGTCTTGGGGCCTACCTGATTCAATATTTTTCAGGTCGTGCCGACGTTAAACTATTCCGTATACCCCGGTGGCTGTCAGGTGTTTTGGGGGCATCAGCTGGCACAATACAGGGTGCAACAGGAATTTCCGCACCTATCGTTGGCCCGTATTATCATACCGGGGGCTTAACTCGGGAGTCTTATGCATTTACCGCTGCGTTCACTTTCCTGTTGTTCTCAGTTGCCCAGCTCACTAGTATGGTACAAGTTGAGCTGATGACACCAGACAGACTGTTCATCGGGTTGGGCGCCGTGGTGCCGACTTTACTTTTCACCCAGCTGGGTATCAGGTATTCAGGTAAAATTAGTGATCACACGTTCAATCGCATACTTGTTGTGCTTTTTGTATTGATGGAGTTCAAGCTGATCATAGACTTCCTTTAAGCAGACTAAACGAATTGGATTCCAAACCAAAGCGTGTGATGGCAAAGAAAAAAGTTAACATCAAGGATGTTGCGGCGAAAGCAGGCGTGCACCCTTCAACCGTTTCCAGGGTTCTGAATCCTGATACCGCGTCCATGGTATCCAGACCCGTTGCTGAACGCGTGACCAGCATTGCGAGCGAAATGGGTTATAAGCGCAGCCCAATGGCCTCCGGACTCCGCACCGGACGTTCCTACACGGTAGGTGTTTTAATTCCAGATCTGACCAACCCGATTTTTCCACCCATCGTGAGGGGCATTGAGCGCTCACTGGGCGAACGCGGTTACATTGCCATACTCGCCGATTCCGACAACAATAAAAAAGATGAGCACGCAATCCTGGATTCCATGAAGTCCCGCCATGTGGATGGCCTGATCCTCGCAACCGCCCATAGAAAGGATTTGGCCGTCAACACCTGCATAGACGAGCAAATACCCCTTGTACTGGTCAATCGAAGTATTGACAGCCACGCAGTCACTGAAGTGATTAACGACGACGAAAAGGGCATCAGCCTGGCCATTGAGCATCTTCTTGAACTGGGCCATCGCAGTATTGCTTACCTTGGTGGGCCACCAGACACCTCCACTGGACGAGACCGCCACCAGGCTTTTAAGAAAATTATGCGTGCACACGGGCTTGAACCGGACCCTGAACTGATCGTTAATTGCGCCGCATTCACAGAGCCAGAAGGCCATCTTGGTTTTCTTTCCTTACTAAAAAAACATCGGCATTTCAGTGCCGTTGTGGCGGCCAATGATCTGTTGGCACTGGGTTGTTTCGATGCTTTGCAAGAATCTGAACTACGGTGCCCACAGGACATATCGGTAACTGGCTTCAACGACACGCCTTTTATGGACAGGCTTTCCCCGCCGTTGACAACAGTTCAAATCCCTCTCGATGAGATGGGTGCAAAGGCCGCACAGCTGTTATTGAATTTGATCCGTGACCCGCAAATAGATAGTGAAACGATTAAACTGAAGCCGAAGCTCGTGGTGCGGGGCTCGACGGCCAAGCCCCGCACCTGATCTACACTGGATATCAGGTTAATACGGGTTGGAAATGGGCAATTCATCTGCGGGAAACAACGTAATCACCCTGCAACCATCATTGGTGACAACAACTTCTTCTTCAATACGTGCGGCTGAGAAACCATCTGAAGCAGGGCAATAGGTTTCAAGCGCAAATACCATACCTTCCTTGATTTCCTGGGGTGCTTCCAGTGAAACCAGTCGGCTGACGATCGGCCGTTCGTGCAATGCCACACCTAGTCCATGGCAGAACTGTAATGCAAAGGCCTCCATTTCATTTGAAAACCCAAACTCCTCAGCTTTTGGAAATACCTTGGCGATCTGATCAGTGCCAACACCCGGACGAACCATGGCAATTGCGTTGTCGATCCACTCTCGGGCCTGTTTGTACGCATCGCGTTGCGAATCTGTCGCCCGCCCGACATTAAACGTTCGGTAATAACAGGTGCGATAGCCCATGTAGGCCTGAATGATGTCAAAAAAGGCCTGGTCACCGGGGCGAATCAAACGATCTGTAAAGTTATGCGGGTGCGGACTACAGCGTTCGCCTGCGACCGCATTGATGGCCTCAACATCATCTGAACCCATTTCATAGAGCATCTTGTTGGCTGCCGCTACGATGTCTGACTCACGCACACCAGGACGCAACATTTCGTGGATCATGTCATAGGTGCCATCGACCATCGAGGCCGCGGTATTAAGCAGCATGATTTCGTCCATGCTCTTGATTTCACGTGCGTCCAGCATGGTTTGCTGACCGTCGACCACATTCAAACCCACTTTTTGTAACTCAAACAACATCGCAGGCTCGACCAGGTCCACACCAACCGGCTGGTCTGCCACACCATTTTGGATTAGCACGTCCTTGATCTCCAGGGCAGCACGTTGCATCAAACCGGACTCAGGTGCGACGGTACCACGTAGACCAACCATGCCCGCATGACAGCAGGATGGCTTGAGCCAGGGAGCGTAAATTCTGTGGTGTGCCGCGGCTGAACCAAAGTCCCACAAGTGCGGGTCACCATCAGCCGGTACCAGGGAAAACCGAGCCATTTTGTCTCGCGCCCACTCTCCAATCGCTGTGCTGGTAATGTAGCGAATATTGTTGTTGTCAAACGTCAACAAAGAGCCGAGATCGGAATTACGTAGCGCCATCCGGGTGCGGCCCAGACGGTACCTGTGAAGACGTTGAAAATTGATACGCTCTTCGAAGTCGACATTCATCGTGCCCGGTGCGCGCAGTGCCCGTGACCACTCATGGTGTGGGTCAATATCTTCAAGTCTAATGATTTTCGGGTCGTGGAGATGCGATTCCATGGTTTTGTTTCCTGGCAGGTTTACTGGCTAATTTCAATCACTACAAAGCTGAACATTAATAGGATACGTCATTTATTTAAACGGCTGCAGTCGTTTGCACGGCTGCAGGCTTGTGTAAGCACTCACGTCTACATTAATCCGGGCAACAGCAAAGAGATTATCGGCACATAGGTTACGATGATCAGAACGCTGAGCAAAATTAACAGCCACGGCAAAGCGGCCATGATCACCTGTTCTATTGGCATCCTGGCGACACCAGCAGTTACAAACAAGTTTAAGCCCACCGGTGGTGTCACCATGCCAATCTCAAGGTTAACCACCATGATGATACCGAGGTGCACAGGGTCAATGCCCATGCTCATAGCGATCGGAAACACGATGGGCGCCAAGATCAGAATCACTGAGGAGGGCTCCATAAAGTTACCGGCAATCAGCAACAATACATTGACCACCAGCAAAAAGGCCCAGGGTGGTAAACCCATACCAATTATCGTCTGTGAGGCCAGTTGTGGAATTTGTTCGGTGGTCAGTACAAAGGCAAACAAATAAGCGTTGGCAATAATGAACATCAACATCGCCGTTATCTTGGCACTTTCAACAAAGGCTTTTGGCAGTTCTTTCCAACCGATATCCCGATGCACGTATAGCGCTATGATCAAGGCATAGACGGCCGATACTGCAGCAGCTTCAGTGGGTGTAAAGGCGCCAGAATAAATACCCCCGAGGATAATAAATACCAGAGACATACCCCAGATCGCCCTGCGTCCGGTGACCCATACCTGACCCCAGCCATGCCAGGGCTGGCGTGGTATTTTTCGCAGCCGGGCAATCAGGTAGATAGCCAGCATCATCACAGACGCCAACAATATACCGGGCAGAACGCCGGCAATAAAGAGCGCACCTGTTGAGGTTTCAGTGGCTGCTGCATACACCACCATGACAATTGAAGGCGGAATCAATATACCCAGGGTTCCAGCATTACAGATTACACCGGCGGCAAACTTTCGTGTGTATCCCATGTTGACCATGCCCGCAATCACAATACTGCCAATCGCAACTACAGTGGCCGGTGATGAACCAGACACCGCGGCAAACAACATGCAAGCCAGAACCGAGGCCATCGCTAAGCCACCGTGCATATGACCCACCAGAGCATTGGCAAACTCAATCATGCGTTTGGCGACGCCACCGGAAGTCATCAGCGTTCCCGCCAGGATGAAAAACGGCACAGCCAGCAGCGGATAAACTTGCATGGTATGGGAAAATTTTTGTGCCAGAGACACCAGGGATTGATCAGAAAACAGCAAAAGCGTGGTAATACTTGCAAAGCCAAGGGATACGGCAATGGGCACACCCAGTAACAGGCAAACAAACAGCGCAACGACCAAAAACAAACCAGTCATCGGTCTGATTTCCCACCAGTCAGATTCTCATCATCCAACAGCACGGTGGATTCCTGCTCCCCGAAACCAAGATGTTTGATGCTGCCCTTGACGAACAACCAGCCCAGTTCCAAAAAACGCAGCGTCAGCAAAGCGAACCCCAATGGCAACATGAAGTTTAATAACCAGCGCGCAATGGGAAGGTCACGAGCCTCGTTTCCCAGCTCAAACAGACGAAGAACAAAAACCAGGCTGCCGTAAAACATCAACAGGGAATAAACAACGCAGATCAGTAAAGTCAAAAAAGTTGCGTATCGATGGGCTGGCCCCTGCAGTCTTGACATTACCAGCTCAACGGCAATATGGCTCCGGGTCCTAACACCATAGGCCATGCCCAACAACACCAGCCAGGCAAAGGCATAGGTCGTTGCTTCCAACGACCAGATCAGACCGCTGTTGAAAACATAACGCAACACTACCTGCAGCGCGGTCAAAAAAGTCATTATCGCCAGGAACAATGCCATCAAGCCTTCTTCCATGTGGTTAATGACTCGCTGAAACTTGGTGTTTTGCATCTTCGTTATTTGATTGCGTAAATGTTCAGTGATTGCTTCCAGCAGGCGTGGCTGACATGGTATCGGCTCCAATGTCTGCTGCAAACTCTTCCCATACCGGCCTCATGATCTGACGCCATGCGACAAGCTCTTGTGCATTAAGCTGAATAATTTCCGTCACACCAGTGGCAATGATCTTTTCCCGGGCCTGCTGGTTCAATAGCTCTGAGTTGGCGTTAACCATCGCTGATACCTCAGCAATTATCTGCTCCAGTGGCTCACGTACATCGGCGGGCAAGCCTGCCCAAAATGTCGGATTAACCGCGAGCATATAACCGAGATAACCGTGGTTGCTCTCGGTAATGAAGTCCTGAACCTCAAAAAACTTTTGTGAATACAAATTTGACCAAGTGTTCTCTTGCGCGTCAATAGCACCGGTTTGCAGGGCTTGGTAAACTTCACCAAATGCCATTTTTTGAGGGTTACCGTCCATTGCCAGGATCTGTGCTTCGAGCACATCAGATTCCATAATACGGAATTTAAGACCCTTACCGTCGTTTGGCTGACGCAATGGAACCGGGCCACCAAACTGTTTCATGCCATTATGCCAGTAAGCCATGCCCTGGAAACCTTTGTCGATCAATTCACTCAGCAGGTTTTTACCAGCGTCGCTGGCCTGAAAGGTTTCTACTGACGCCAGATCCTCAAACAGGAATGGCAAATCAAATACCTGGAACCTGCGTGTAAGCCGGTCAAGTTTTGACAAGGAAACGGCAATCATCTGAACCTCACCAAACGCCAGTGCCTCCAGAGAATCATCATCACTCATGAGCTGGCCTGATGGATAAACCTCAATCACTACCTTATCACCCAGTCTTTCAGCAACCATTTGTCGTAACCGTTCGGCGCCTTGTCCCTTTGGTGTTCCGGGTGCGGTTACATGTGGAAACTTGATTACGATAGGCCCCTTGTCGGCAGACGGCGAGCAGGCGCTTAGCAAGAACACGAGTGGAACGACCAGCATGGACAGCTGTTGGGTGGCTCTCAAAAAATTCACGTTGTCATATCCCGTTTTTGTTGGTGAAAATGTGCTTGCAAACAAAACAAAAGGCCCTGGTTATGTCTCATTGGGCTGCTTAGTTAGGCCATTCTACTTGACCGAAGGCTTGTCGGGAAGCAGACTATGCAAACGATTGCGTACTATAATAGCAGGCATTTCAACTGAACTGGTGACAGATTAATGAGTAAACAGAGAATCAGCTTTATTGACCTCGCCAAAGTGAATGACCCGGACATACTTCCCGAGCTTGAGCTTTGTGCCAAACAAGGTACACCGCGACCGGAAAGTCAGGCGGTTCGGGCGCACCGTCCTCCCATTATGAAAGCATTCGCAACCGCCTGGAGAGAATCTTTTCTGGATGGAGTTGTAACTCATGAAATCAAAGAGCTCTGTCGCATCTATGTTTCCCGCTCGGTGAAATGCGAATACTGCGGTAATCAACGTTCTGAAAAGTCGCGCAATGCCGGACTGGTTGAAGCCGATTTGCTGGAATTACTTGAGTTTGAAAAATCCGACCGTTATGACGCCAGAGAAAAGGCTGCGCTTGCCTATACAGAAGCCATTACTTGGGACTTGACCACCACGGACGAACTCTGGGACCGTCTACACAAAAACTTCTCGGAGCCAGAACTGGTTGAGCTGGGGTTTTTTATTGCGCTGACGATGGGCCAGCAACGCTGGTTGCGCACACTGAATATTCAGCACCACCAGGTACTCGCCGGCACCGAGGTATCGATGGCGCCGGGCTTCGAGAGCAAACAATCTGCGCAAGACTCAAGCAAAGCCAAAGACTACTGGGCCAAATAAGCCCACAGTTAAGACAGATCATCAGTGCAAGTGCAACCATGTTGGGTGGCGCCGCGGTTGGAAGCAGTTTGACACGGTTGGCATTTGCCAATAACCACCCACACCCACACCATGGCAGCCTGAGCCACCTGGACCAGGATACCTATACCCAAAACTGTGAAGTGCATCTGAGGCTGGACACCAGCGGCGGTTTAGAGACCGCTGTTTCCGAACCCACTAACAACCAAGCCGTTTTAAGTAACCGGGTCAGCTTGGGCGCATGTTGATCTGACGATGTTAAAGCATAAAAAAACGGCAGCTTAAAGTGCTGCCGTTTCTGGTTAAACGTATAGGGTTTCAGTTCCAGTAATAGCTGGCTGATAATCCGTACGTTCGCGGTTGGTCAAAACCAGTCGGCAGTTGCAAGGTGTCCGGCTGGAACGGGCTGATACTTAAAACCTGTTCTTCCTCACCCAGGTTTCTTCCCCACAAAGACACTTCCCAATCGGCATTGGCTGAAAACCAGCTTATACGGGCACCAAACACTTCTACGCCGGGCCGTAGGCGGATGGCCAATTCGCCCGTGTCGTCAAATACATCACTGCGCCCACGGTAGTCACCACGGAACATCAGACGTGAACCGTCGCTTAGGTTAAGGGTATATTCAGCGGCAAACGTTGCCGTCCATTCCGGTGAATTATCGGGTCGCTGACCACTGAAATCAGAAACGTTGCCATCGCCATCTACCAGAAAGGTATCCACGAACTCCGCATCCAGTTTTGCATAGGTGCCGCGCAACATCAGGCCTTCAGTCAGCTGAAAAGCAACATCAAACTCGAGACCAAATGTTTCTACATTGCCCGCATTGTCGATGAGTGCGGTAAAAGAGTCACCCCGGTTAATAAACTGTGTTACCTGAAGGTCTGAGTAGTCCAGGAAAAAACCCGTGATATTCAGTTGTAGCCGATTATCTGCCAGCATCCCACGATAACCAATTTCGTAGTTAGCAGACTCTTCTTCATTAAACGGTACCAAGGCATCTTCAAAGGTGAACGGTTCTGGTTGGAATCCACCGGTTTTATAGCCCTCAGAGTAAGCAGCATATACACGTGAATTATCTGAAACGGTGTAATCCAACGCGAGCTTAATACTAACATTGTCCCAGTCATCGCTAATCACGGCCCGGTTCGGGTTGGGGGCGTCCGGCGTTCCCCAGCCAATGAGTTCACCGCAGCCAACCCGGTTGAATGTCGGCGGGCCAGGAAAGACACAGGTGCCTGCTGAATCAAATACAAAGCCAGCCGCCTTGGGTGCCCACCCCCGAGCAGTATGGGAAATCCAGAAATCGCGGTCATCTTTGCTGTAACGAATGCCAAAAGTACCAGTCAGTTTCTCTGTAAAGTCATAGTTCAGTTCAGCGAACAAACCAATGGACTCCGTTTCGCTATTGGATACTTTAGTATCCAGTGTCAAAACTTTTCCATCCAGTGGCCCGGGTTGTCCAACCGGGTCGTAAAAACGGTTTTCGTCATCCCGAAAGTGCTCATCCTGCATATAATATATTCCGGTCAACCAGGTCAGGCGGTTGCCAGAGGCCAGGTTGTCAAACCTGATCTCCTCAGAAAAGGTTGAAGCGTCATTGGATGTGTTCTGGAACAAAATGGCCGATGGTGTGCCGTGAGCATCAATAAAGTATTCCGAATCACCGTCCTGATAGCCCGTAACGGACGTAAGGGTTACGTCGTCCGTAATGTTGTAAACCACATTTGTTGACACACTGATAATGTCACGATTTAGAAATAATTCAGTACCCGGATCAAACTGGGTGGTTTTTTCTGTTTTCCACACATCGCATGAATCTGTAAATGGCTCAAACGAGGTAAACGGTGCTGGAAATGTCGGGTGCAATGCAGGAGGGCCTGGTCGCTGTGTCGCTAATTGTGGTTTGGTGCAATCTCGGGAGCGACGTATTGGGCCATCATCGCGATCCTGACTGGCTTCAAATTTAAAATACACTGACAATCTGTCCGAAGGAGTGAAAATCAGAGAACCTCGAACACTGTTGTTTTCTTCACCATCAAGCCCTTCACCGGTTAACGCCGATTCTGTGTAGCCGTCATGACTGTTATGGTGGGCCGCCAGGCGACCGTTGACACTTTCGGATACCGGCCCACTAACAAAGGCATCAAATTCCAACAAACCGTGGCTACCTACACCTGCCGTAGTACCCGCTTCAAACTCCGCGGTTGGACGTTTGGAGATGATGTGCACAAGCCCTGCCGATGCGTTCCGTCCAAAAGACGTTCCCTGTGGTCCACGTAGCACCTCGACCCGTTCAACATCAAAGAACGCCGGGTTTTTCAAAAATTCTTTTGTAACGGGAACATCGTCAATCACGGTAACAACAGAAGAATCATGCGCTGAGCCTTCAGATGGAGAGCTCACCCCCCTCATACTGTATTCAGGCTGCATTTTATTGAAGCGGATATAAGTCACTGACGGTGTAAACTCAACCGCACTTTTGACCGTAAAAATACCCTGGGCCCGCATGTACTCATCATCAAGAGTCGCGACGGAAAGTGGTTCATCGCTGATATCACCCTCAAACCTCCTCGCCGTTATCAGTATTTCCTCGAGCGCGCCTGCGCTTTCCCCATCATCGTCCTCTTGTGCCAATAGGTGCTGGGCTGGTGCTAAAAGCAGCACAACTAAAACCCACAAACAATGCTGCCTATATCGTCTTACAATGGTATGTATTTCCGCAGTACTCATTTATTGTCACTCCAATTAAAATTAAATCGTGATATGAACATAGAGGGAAGAGATGTGCTTCGATTGTAGCTTGGCGTATCGTTTCGTGCAAACGTTTGCATAAAGTAGGGTGTTTCTGAACATTTCATCCTCGCCTTATGCTTGATAACCGAACCGACGGCGTCTTAACTCTTTCGGGGTACCCGCTGCAGACACCTGGTCGCAACTGGAAGGGCAGGCCAAAAAAAACGGCAACCACGCATGGTTGCCGTTATTGATAATGTTTTAAAGTAACGTTTTTAGATCATATCAAAAGGTATAGCTCACCGTAGCGCCGTAACTTCTCTTATTGCGGAAACCCGCAGCAAACGTACTACAGCACGGGCTGGGCGGACCAAAGTTTTCGACATCGACATCTTCATTAATGTTTTTCATCCACAAAGAAACGTTCCAGTTTTCGTCTGCCGACAGCCAGCTTAATCTGCCACCAAAATTGATAACCTCGGGCCGTAACCGCAGCGGTGGATTGGTGTCTCGTACAGAGGTCTGGTTAAACACATCATCACGACCACGAACATCTGCCCGCAACTGCATGCTTGAACCGCCGGCAAGAGATATCGTGTATTCGCCATAAAACGCAAATGTCCATTCAGGTGCGCCCGGTGGCCTTTGACCACTGATATCAAAGCCACCACCCGAGGGGTCGAGTGTATCTTTCAGTTCGGAATCCAACAGAGCGGCGTTGCCACCAAAGAGGAAGTTGTCGCTTAGCAGGAACGTGCCTTCGACTTCAAGACCCAGGGTTTCTACTGAACCGACATTGCTGATCAAGCCGGTGAAGCCATCTCCAACCGGTATCAGGTTGATCGTCTGTACATCTTCAACCTCGAGGAAAAATGCTGTGATGGCGTAGCGAGCACGTGCCGTCGCGCCTTTTAAACCCAACTCAATGTTGGTCGAGGTTTCCGGTTCAACAACAATATCGGCACTGGATTTATTACGTGCATCCGGTTGGAAAGTACCGCTTTTGAAGCCCTCGGAATACAGCACGTAAACATTCACGTCATCATTAATGGCGTGGGACAAAGACAACTTGGAAATGTAATCACTCCAAGCATCGCTGACTGGGTGGTCGCTAAAACCAAGTGGGTTCTCTCGCGTCCCACAGGTTGGATCAGGCGGTCCTGCGCTATTGGACCGACACGCTTGAGCAACACCATCGATGTCCGGGCCAACACCTGGAATGCCAGTCAATTGACGGTTAACACCCGAAGCGGCAACGCCGTAGAGATAATCCTTTTCATCCCGCACCCAGCGTCCGCCATAAGTCAATGTTGTCGTGTCTGAAATATCGTAGGTCAACTCACCAAACAGGGAGTAACTGTCCGTCTGGTTATTGGAGAAAGTTGCCAAAAATGTCGGTACAAATGGGCCACCACGAGCATCCCGTGGTTGAAACTTGTTTTCCTCGAAACGGTCTTCATCATCAGTCATAAAGTAGGCACCAGCCAACCAGCGAAGTTTATTGCCACTGCTCTGGTTGTCCAGACGGATTTCCTGAGTAAAGGAATTACCATCGTTTTTCACTTCCTGGAAAGAGACATCATTGGGTGTACCAATCAAATCCATCAGAGAATCTGTTTTGCCGTCCATAAAACCGGTAATTGAAGTTACTGCCAGATCGTTGTCGAGACTCCATACGAGCTCAGCTGCGAAAGTCAGGATGTCCCGGTCTGTGTGAAACTCAAACTCGTCATCTTCAACCGAAATTTCCGTTTTGAATGGATCATCACAGTCATCAAAAAAGGTCACTTTATAGGGCGGACTGGTTACAAATGGAATCGAGCAATCCGAACCATCAGGTTGTTGATAGCCGTGCCGGACAGGGGCATCATCCCGATCCTCACTATATTCCAGTTTTACATAAGCGCTGAAATTATCGCTGGGCTCAAACAACAGGGAGCCACGAAAGGCTGTATTTGAATCGCCATCCAGACCCTCACCAGTGGAAATCGACTCCGTGGGACCGTCTTGTTCATCATGATTAAAAGCAAACCGACCGGAAACTGTATCCGACAGTGCACTGTTATAAAAACCATCCACCTCAATCAGCTCATCACTTCCGTAGGTCGCAGTAAACCCACCGGAGGTTTCCTGGTTGGGTCGATTGGTAACAAAATGTATCAGTCCCACCGAAGCGTTACGACCAAATGAAGTGCCCTGCGGTCCGCGTAGCACTTCAACACGGGCAAGGTCGAAAATGGGTGGTGACTTCATAAAGTCCTTGGTGATCACAACATTATCAACCACCGTCTGGATAGAGGCTTCACTTGAAGAGTTGCCCGGTGTTGGTGCAATAACACCACGCATGCTTGCCACTGGCTGCATCTTACTAAAGGACTCCCAGGTTGCACCTGGGGTGAAATCCAGGATGTCATCGGCTCGTTGGATTCTGTTTTGATTAATATAATCTCCGGTCATAACATTAACCGCTACCGGCGCATCCTCCAGACTTTCTTCATAACGCCTGGAAGTTACCAGAATTTCTTCCAATGCCAACTCTTCAACCCCAGCCTCATCCTGTGCCATTGCCTGTTGTTGAGGTGCCAATATTGTAGAGACGCATAAAGCACCAAAGGCAAATAATTTTGTAAAAGACACTTGAAGTGTCTTTCCTGCTTGTGGACGTGTAAACATAAATCCTCCCGATTACTCAGAGAAACGTGAGTGCATAATTACGATATTATTATACTAACACTATAAATAATCGGCATGATGAGCGCAATCATTAAATTATCGTTATTTTATGTTTTTGGACAAAAGAAGATTTATTTACTTCATTTTCAGCTCTGAAGGTGAATAATCAGCGGGACCGATACAAAGCCTGGAAGGTTAAACTTTTATTCAACAACAAGTGGGAGTCTCAACGTTAGCAGGTCGACACCGACATATGTTTTGCCGGTGAAACCACCTGATTTGGCTGCTGCTCTAAAATCTTCTTTTTCCAGCGGGCCGGAGGGTAACTTGAAGGGGCCATGTGACCCTGTGCCAAGGGCGGGGATCAGGTGTGTAAACATCAAGTGACTGACACCGGCCCGTTGTGCCATCGCTCCAAGGTCAGTCGCTGTGCTTTGTCGGTAAAACACCTTCGCCGGAAACGAGCTGCCTGCGCCTGGTGAAAATATCGGATGAATAACGGAATGGACCAGAACATCTGCGTTTTTTGCGAGCAGCTCAACGGTTTCTGAGCTCGAGCTGCTTCGTGGCGGCTGTGCTTTGCTGTTGCCTGCGTCACCACCAATGACAACACTGCCAGCAGGGCTGTCCACCCGGTAGGAAAGGTGACCGGGTATGTGTTTTGATGCGATGGCGCTGACACGCACTTCTCCGTGCTGCCAAACAATCGTGCCCGGTTGGTCCGGTAACGGCAGACTCACAGCTTTCAACAGAGCCACTGAGGCGGGACCCGCCGGATTACGTTTTTTGTTTTCTAAATGACGTTGAGCAATTTCGCCGGAGGCCAGAAACGCATCACCAACATGTTCCAGGTAGCCAGCACAACTCATGATGCGGCCGGGCGGTGGCTTTGCCGCAGAAACGTCTGCACTGCAAACCACATCCAGTGGCTCACCCAGAAAGTGCCATCGATACTGCATGATCCCTGCCAGGTCTTCAATATGATCAGAGTGCATGTGGCTTATGAATACCGCATCCAGCTGCAAGGGTGACACCCCCAGCTGTGAGAGTCTTCCGATGGTCCCACGACCGGTATCAAACTGAAGCAACACATCACCGCAATTATTGGCACTGTCCCCATACTTAACCAGCGTTCCCGCACCCGCGAGGCCATTTACAATTGGCGGCCCCCCCATGGTACCGGTAAGTGTGATTTCCATGCATGGTTCAGCATGAGCAACTGTTTGCAGGCAACCACTCAGGACGGTCGTTGCTACAAAAGAAATGATTAAATTACGCATATAGTTCTCTTTGATCTACACAGTGGCTCCTGTAAAACACACTGCAAACCAGGTGTTGTGTGTGCTTGAGTTTCCAATGTCGTTCAACTCTTTATTGTGATAATTTCGATATTATGAACTATACAGCAATATAATCGCAATGTTGTGCGGGCGTTTGCATACAATTTTTTTCTTGAACCATCTAATCAAGTACATATTGTTGGGTTTGCTTGAGAACGGCTCTGAAACAGGGCTATGGCTAAGCTGCAGATTACACAAGACCCCTGGGGCCCGGTTACCTAACTACCATCCGTCAAACCCGACAGGCTCCTAGATGACATACTGCCCAGAACCTGTGGCAACAAGTAATAACAAGCCGCCAATGAGACCCAGGTTTGTAATTGCCGCCCTGCTTTGCTGCAGTCGTTCTAGCCCCGTTTTATTCCAGAAACGGAATACCCAAAGGGTAGTAACCAATGTGAACAGGGCCAACAATACGGCCGCTCCCTCAACAAAAACCCCGCTTATTATGCAGAGTGAAGCAATGATATGAAGCACGATTGTCAACGGTAGAGAAACAGGTATCAGTGGAACGGACGCTTGCTTGAATTCTTCGACAGCCTTTGCATACCACCATGTTTTGTGAATGCCGCTGACCAGAAAAACCATGGTCAGCAAAACTCGAGCAATCAGTACTATTAATGAGTATTCGGGTTCTTGGACCATCATCAGAAACAATCTCTTCGGGCAAGCTGGATCAGGTAGCCTACGCCGAACCGCCTCAGTTTTCGAGTGTCTTTTGATGAAATTGTCGGCCCATAGCGCTAACGGAAAGTTTTGAGCAAAAGTTTGCTTTAATCGATAATGTGTGAAAAAATCGTGTTTTAGCGATAAATACGAAGATCGCAATGGACCACCCATGCTCAAGATTGAGGCTAGTGCGGGTTTGGTAATCATCATGGCAACCCAGCTATATCTTTAGATATCAAAAAGGAGATCAAAACAGTGATCAACGCGGCAATTGTAGGACTTGGTTGGTGGGGGAAAACCCTCGTGGAAGCCGTGGCGGAAGGCAGCGAAGATATCAACTTTGTAGCAGCGACAACCCGTAGCCTTTCAGATGATGCGAGGGAATTTGCCGATGAACACTCACTCAAACTATATACAAGCTACGAAGACATACTTGTAGATGACGACATCGATGCGGTTGTTCTGGTCACACCGAACTCTACTCACGTGCCTCAAATGATTGCAGCAGCAGAGCATGGCAAGCACGTTTTTTGTGAAAAGCCCTTTGCCCTGACTGGCGCGGGAGCAAAACAGGCTGTTGCCGCTGCTGAGCGTGCCGGTGTAACGCTTGGCCTGGGTTACAACCGTCGCTTTCACCCTGAAATCAAGAAACTTCGCGATTTGATGAGTTCAGGAGAGCTGGGCACCATCTTACACGTTGAAGCGACGATGACGTTTCCCAATGCGCTGTTTCTCAAGCCCGGAGCATGGCGCGCAGACACCAATGAGACCCCCTGTGGCGGCCTTACACCGATGGGCGTTCACGCTATCGACGGCATGCTTGACCTGTGTGGGGAAATTGACCAGGTATATTGCCAAAGCTTCAGGAGAGCAGTAGAAATTGAAGCCGATGATACGACCTCCATTCTGTTCCGCATGAAAGAAGGGATGTCCGGTTACCTCGCGACCATGACCGCCACGGGTGGCGGATTTAATTTTCAGGTTTATGGCTCTAAGGGTTTTGTGAAGCTCGAAGGCATGACCCACGTAGCGGGCGCGTCTTCTGAAGAAAGGCGTTTCAAACTGTTTGGCAGCTGCACTTTCAAGCCCCTTAAAGGTCCGGCAGAAACCTGGCAGGCAGAGGGCTTTGACGTCAGCCGCGCAGCACTGGAATCATTTGCAAGAGCCGCATCAGGTGGTCCCGCGTTTCCCATCACGACAGAAGAAATGATCCACGGCGCAGCCGTCACTGAGGCCATCGTCAAGTCGGCCCAGTCTGGATTACCGGAAAAGGTCAGTTAACCGTTACCATGTCACAAAACGGCCTGACATACCTACCATGACAACGGCTATAATCGAGATATGACAAAAACCATTAATATTGCGCTGATCCCGGGTGATGGGATCGGCACCGAGGTCATGCCCGAGGGTGTGAGAGCGCTTGAGGCCGCCGGGAAAAAACATGATCTGCAATTAGTCTTCAAAGACTTTGACTGGTCATGCGAAACCTATCTTTCTACCGGTAGGATGATGCCAGAAGACGGGATTGATCAGCTACGGCCTTTCGATGCCATCTATCTCGGTGCTGCTGGTTTTCCAACAGTACCGGACCACGTATCTTTGTGGGGGCTTCTGATCCCGATACGCCGCGAGTTCGATCAACACGTCAATCTGCGCCCCGTGCGCCTATTTGAAGGCGTGCCCTGCCCGCTGGCAAACAAGAAACCGGGGGACATCGACTTTTACGTTGTACGCGAAAATGTGGAAGGCGAGTATTGCGCCATTGGCGGCATCCAGTATGAAGGCACGGAGCATGAGGTCGTGGCGCAACAAAGCATTTTTACCCGCCGCGGTGTAGATCGTGTTCTTAAATATGCCTTTGACCTTGCGCAATCACGTACTGCAAAGCATTTGACATCTGCCACCAAATCGAACGGTATCATTCATTCCATGCCCTACTGGGATTCACGTGTAGCAGAGATGGCAAAGCGATACCCCGAAATTGATGTGGACCAGTATCACATCGATATTCTAACCGCGAACTTTGTCCGCATGCCGGAACACTTTGACGTGGTTGTCGGTAGCAACCTGTTCGGTGACATCCTCTCCGACCTGGGTCCGGCGTGTACTGGTACGATTGCAATCGCTCCCTGCGCCAACCTGAACCCTTCACGCGAGCACCCCTCGATGTTCGAACCGGTTCACGGGTCAGCCCCCGACATCGCCGGCCGGGGCATTTCCAACCCGATCGGGGCAATCTGGTCGGGTGCGATGATGATGCAACACCTTGGTCACCAGGGTGCTCACGACGACATCATGCATGCGATCGAAAACGTGCTGAAGGACGGGGCCTGCATGACTGCCGATATGGGTGGCAAAGCCAATACCATCGATCTCGGCAAAGCCATCGCGGAAGCTATCTGATCGTCAGGAACCTGCAGGCGTTGTTGCTGTAACCCCTGTCATTCATCCCGCTTGCGTTGACGCCATCCATCCACACCCAGGCGATCTTTGTAGCGAAACATCAGCAGCAGGAAAATGATCAATGCCAGGCGCGAAAAAGTGTGCCCGGTAATATCGAATAACGGATCAGTGCGTTGGGTGCATCCTCTGGGTGTTAACGCGTAGCCAATTTTTTAGTGCTATAAATGTACCCTGAACATCAGGCTGACACCGAGTTGATTGGTATCGAGATCGGCAGAATTCGGGACCCCGAACTGGTTTTTCCAATAGTCAATCTCCAGTCCCAGGTAATATTTCCCCGGTTTACCGTACAAATGGCCTGCATCGATCAGAAGCTGTGGTACAACATGAAGATTTCGTGCTCTGGGACCCCAACCGAAGACAAAATCCGAGATACCATTGTTCACCAGTCTATATTTGCCGATCTCAAACGGATAGCGCCAGGCAAAAGTAAGCTGCATATCATCAAAACCTGCGCCTTTGCTCTTGTCTTTACGAGCATACACGCTGGCTTTGAAAAACCGGAAGCCCGGAATGTCCAGGCTAAGTCCGGCGCCCAATAAATATGATTCGTTACCGTCCTCGCCCCTCTCCCAGGTGCTTGCAATGAGCAGGTCTTTCACAACCCCCTCACTCAACTCCAAACCACTGATTTTGACCAGGCTGAACCGCGGCGAAAGTTCACCATACCATGAGTTTCTGTTAGTGGGATGATCGTGTTGTTTACGGACATCCACAAAGCCATAGAAATCACCGCCTATCCAACTATTGGCGTTCTCCAGCGTAAAGGCACTCAGATGATTGCCATTCAGTTCGTAACCCACGCCGGTCAATATTGATGCGCTGGTATCAGTAAACTGGAAGAAGTCACTGGCGAAAACGGCGGTATTGAGTTGCAGTGCGCTGATACTCACCAGCGCCTGCACAACTATTTTGAAAAACCCTGATTTCATCAGTTTTGAGTGCAAAATACCATTGTCAGGCATATTCTTAACGATGCTCAGATCAACATCAAACTCATTTGTGGGAAAGCAATAAGACCAACTAGAACCAGTAACATGATAATAGATGTGGTATCAAGAATGGCGCCCACATTTGAGCTGGCTATGGACAGGGTGGCTTCAACGCCGCCTTGTGACCAAGAGCCGTGCCACGGTCATCGTCCAGATCTACTTCGAAAACTCGCCAGGCCGTACAAACTGAACGAGAATCGCAGAAATCAGAGAGAGCAGCGAGATCTGAACCAGGCCGGCGATCTCCCAGCCATAGTTGTGGATAAGCTCTCCCATCAGGAACCCGCCTAAGGCTGCACCTCCGTAGATACTCGTGACGAACATGCTTGAACCTTTACTTGTAAGGGTGCGACGAAGTGATTTGATATGGCCGCCGGCAAGATTGGTATAGACGATTGATGCACCGAAGACACCGACCATGAACGCCATAAATTTATACATCCCCATGCTCAGGTCTGGCAGATAAAGAAAATACCCCAGCACCATCATTACTAAAGAGGAACTACTGAGCACGATTTTCGTCGGGTAACGATCACCCAGTTTGCCACCAAAAAAGGCAAGCAGCGAGCCAAGACCGAAGAACTTCATTACCCCACCCACATCCGAGTGCTCCAGACTCAAGACATCAACCATAAAGGTCGGATAGAGGCCAAGGAATCCATAAATAATGACCCCGTACAGGGCGCTCAGAACCACAAAAATAATCGTGTTGTGGTTTTTTAGAGTTTCCGCGCCGCCAGTGTCTTCGAGGTGCTTTGCCGCCACCTTGGTCTCGCTAAACCATGGGCGCACCGTAAGTGCGATGACGACCGCAATGACAATGCCAATAATGCCGAAGACCAGCATTGGTGTCTCCCAATTGCCAGAACTCGCTCGAATATTGCCAATTGACCAGGGCCCAATGAAAGAGCCGATTCCAAAGCAAACGTTGACGATACCCAACGCTGCTACTCTATTAGCAGAGAAATAGCTGGCTGACAGCGAGAACATACTGGTTGCCAGGAACGACATGCCTACACCTTGCATGACGATAAATACGAACATGCTGGCGAAACCGGTGGCTTGCGTAAACAGCAAGGTCGCAATCGAGAACAACAGGACACCCAAGATCAGAACGGCCTTTCTTGAATATTTTGCAATAAGTGCGCCGGCGGGCAATCCCGCGATCCCGATACCAAGGGTGAACATGGTGGTGAGCGCGCCCATCTGCGGTAACGTGAGCCCAAGGGCTGAACGAATATCGGTGCCGAGCATACTGACGAGGTAGCGATCTGCCGCCATCAATGTGTAAGTAACAAGCAGCAGGCCAAACATGGCCAGTGCAACCTTTCTAGGGCCGGAGTGTTCGGGGGGTTGCTGACCGGGTTCTGCTGATTGGCTCATTTTCTATTTTCCTCTGGATAAAAGATTTACCTGGATACCTACGACAACAAATTGACCGCTGTTGTGTGTCTGTGACTATCGATATGCCAGTCCTGATGAATACAAGACGGTTTCATTCGTGCCATCCCAATGTTCATAATTTAGTCGACAAAACAGAGTATATACTAATATTAACGAAAATATCCGCCCGACGAAAGCAACAAATACAGCAATTTGGCACAGAATTGGTAACATCAATACATAATTAGGCTGCTAAATGACCAATTCCAAGAAAATACTGTTATTATCGATTATAGAAATATCATTTGCATTTCATCGATAAAACGAGGATGTTCCGAAAATGAACCGGGAAGACAGCAGCAGTAAGACGACAGAGCCAGGAAACGCCAAAAGTGGAGAGACACTGGCATCTGCCGTATATGATCGCCTGTTAGAGGACATTGTAAAAGGACAGCTTAAGCCCGGTCTGAAGCTCAGGCTCCAGGTCCTGAAGAAACAATATGACGTTGGCAACAGCCCTTTACGTGAGGCGCTGAACCGCTTGTCTGAAAACGGCATGGTGGTCCGCGAAGAAAACAAGGGTTTCAGGGTGGCGCCAGCAAGTGGAGAAGAGCTCAAGGAGCTGATTCGCACCCGCTGCTGGCTGGAAGAAATTGCCCTGCGCGAATCAATAGCGAATGGCGATGACGACTGGGAAGAAGGGCTGGTGCTGGCCTTTCATCGTCTGGCTCGAATATCTTCAAGCAAAGAGGTTGACGCAAGCATTAAAACAACAGAATGGGAACAGCAACATCGCGAGTACCACAAAGCCCTGTTAAGCGCCTGTGACTCCTCCATTCTGCTTGGGTATTGCTCACAGCTTCACGAAAAAACCCTGCGCTACTGCAATCTGGCAGCCGTTATGGAATACAGGGAAACACACGAATTCGCAGAGCACAAAGCAATGCAGGAGGCTGCTCTTAATCGTGACGCAGACCTGACTGTCAAGTTAATGAAGGCTCATTTTGCAGTCACCGGCGACATCGTGTTGTCGAGTGGCAGCATTTCCTGACTTTGCCCAAGGAGCGACCAAAGATGAAAGTTGGATTTATCGGACTAGGCCGCATGGGCCAGGGTATGGCAGGACGCTTGCTTGCTGCCGGTCATGACTTACTGGTTTACGACCAGAAAGAAGAAAACCTGCGTGTTTTGCATGCGGCTGGCGCGGCTATTGCAGACTCTATCGCAACAGTTTGCCACGAGCGGCAGGTGGTGATCAGTATGCTCCCGCATGACGCCGCACTTGAAGCTGTCGTTAATGGAACCGGTGGGCTGGCCGATTCGATGTCAGTCGAAACCGCCCACATGGCCATGGGTACTCACAGCGTCGACCAGATCAATGCGACCAACCAGTCGCACGCCGATGCGGGCCAGATATTCATTGCTGCGCCAGTTTTAGGACGGCCTGATCTCGCGGCAAGTGGAGAGCTCAGTATCGTGCCGGCCGGTCCCGCAGCTGCAGTGGATAGCTTTCAGCCACTTTATGACGCCATGAGTAAGCAGACATTCAGAGTCGGCGAACAGCCACAATCATCAGCGGCCGTGAAGATTGCCAACAACTTCCTGCTGGGCAGTGTGATTGAAAATATGGGCGAGGCCTTCTCCCTGGTGCGTAAACTGGGGGTGGAACCGGAATTGTTTTTTGAGGTCATGATGAAGGGCCTATTCGGTGCACCCGCCTTCAAAATTTACGGTCCGATGATCGCAGAACAAAAGTGGGACAGCCACGGGGCAACTGCTGTCATTGGCCTGAAAGACGCAGATCTGGTGGTGGCTGCTGCAGAGTCGGCTGAGATGTCGGTTCCGAGTGTCCATATCTGGCGCGGGCACTTGCTTAAAGCGATTGAACGCGGTGAAGGTCACCTTGATTGGGCGGTCATGGCTCGGGAACAATTCCGCAATAGCGGGCTGGAATAAAACAAATGCCTGAAATACCCACAAATAACCCTGACCTGACAAAGCTCAAAGGCATCCACCTCTGGCATGCGGGATTGTCAACGTGTTCGCAACGGGTGCGTATCGCGCTGTCTGAGCTCGACCTGACCTTTACAAGTCACACTGTCAATCTGCATGCCGGTGAAAACGCCTCCGAATGGTATCAGGCTATTCACCCTGACGGTGTAGTGCCCGCACTGGTGGATAACGGCCACCTTATTATCGAATCAATCGATATCATAAATTACCTGGGTCAAAAACAGGGTCATGCACTTCTCACGCCTGACGATACAGTACAAAAAAGTAATATGTTTGCCTTGATGAAGCGGGCAGACGACGCTCAGAAGCACTTAAAACTGCTAACCTATGAATTCTTGTTCAAAGCTGCACCAACCATGAACAGTGATCAGGCCAACAGCTTTCAGAATAAACATAAAAATGAAGCGCTTAGAAGGTTTCACCGCGAATTTCGTGCCGGGTTTGAACGCAACCGCATCGAAAATGCTGCGACTGCAAGCGCGGCAGACTTCAAGGCACTTGAACGGTTACTTAGTGACGAACGTGCGTTCCTCGCCGGGCCAGACTTTAGCCTGGCAGACATATCCTGGACACCCATTTTTCACCGTTTCGATTTGCTTGCCTGGCCGTTTGAACGTTATCCCTATTTGCGGCGTTGGTTCAGGCGCGTATCTTCCCGACCAAGCTATGCAGAGGCGCTTCAGGCGTGGGAACCACGAGAGTTGCTTGATTTTGTCGCACCCCTTTTGGTAGCACGCTCGGCGGCTGGTGATGGTATTGAAACCTACATAACGGTTTGATGTAGGACACACTGTATGTTCCGAACATTGCTGCAAACACCCCTATCTATATTCTTAGAGACACATTTATCATTTTATTATCCACCTTGGTGAATTATTCGGGTTAGCACTGCCCAGCGCTTTCATTTTCCTCTGACCGCATCAATTGTATTTGTTCCACTACCCGGTCGGAAGCTGCCGGGGTGACGTCAGTTAAACGGCAAAAAAACCTGCCAAGGTTGACTAAATGGTTTAGAATATCGACAATAATACAATATCAAACAATATAACGATATAATCGTCACGGTTGGCGCTTTAAATATTTGTTAGCAGGAGGAAAGTTATGGCGTATCGAAAGGGCACGCAAGGCATGATGCAGGTCGACTATGAGCAACGCATGGATTTCAATCGCATGCGTGAGTATCGAGTTGCTCGCATTAAGAACTACATGGACGTGTTCAATATTGAGTGTTTGTTACTTTTCGATACAGGTAATAA
Source organism: Gammaproteobacteria bacterium (assembly GCA_021772935.1). GTDB lineage: Bacteria > Pseudomonadota > Gammaproteobacteria > Xanthomonadales > SZUA-36 > SZUA-36. Next base: position 73,908 of record JAJFLA010000031.1, on the reverse strand, counting down.
GCGTTATTCAACCTCGACTGCTGTTTGTTCACCAGAAATCGACAACATGGGTCGCTATGCAATCATCCCACGAAATGGACCACCGCATATTTTTGGGTTTGGTTCTGAGGTGGCAAGCGAAAAGCTTAACTGCCCCTGGATCGCGGACTACACCTTCCCTGCACACGGAACAATGTTCGGTGCTTTGCCTGAATCCTGGGGGTGCTCAGCAGGTTTCCTGAAAGACCTGGATATGGTTCTCGCAAACTTCGGTCTGGATAAAAGCAAAATCCGTATTGGTGTTGACGTTATAGAGTCCCAAATATTGCTTGCCATGCAAGCTAACGGTTACACCATTGCCGATGGTCAGGGTGTGATGCAGTACGCCCGTTCGATCAAGAATGAAGACGAAATCATGCTCCTGAAACATGGGGCGGCGATCGTCGATGCTGCGTTCCATGCAATCGCGATGGAGATACGTCCCGGGGCAAAAGAGAATGACCTGCAGGCGGTTGCATCTGCAGAAATGCACCGCTTGGGTGCGCAGTGGATTCACAACGTTCAGGTAACATCGGGTAATCGCACCAACCCACACCCACACCTGAGCTCAGATCGTTTGATCCAGCCCGGTGATATTATCTTTATGGACATCGTAGCCTTGTTTAACGGTTACCACACCTGTGTTTATCGCTGCTTTACCTGTGGGCCACCGAGCCAAAAACAGATCGATACACATGAACGCTGTCTTGAAATCCAGTTGGGTGGCATCGATGCGGTGAAACCGGGCTGCACAACTGCCGACGTCGTAACACGCTGGCCGGATTATCGTCAAATGGGAGCACTGAACGAGCATGAGATATTCGGCTTGCAGTACGGCCATGGTATTGGCGTTGGTCTGTGGGAGTTTCCGATTATTTCCCGCGCTTACAGTATTGAGCACCCGATAGAAATTGAGCCCGGTATGGTCTTCGCACTGGAAACCTATGCGGGAAATGAAGATGGCTCCGACGGTGTTCGGCTCGAAGACGAGGTTGTCGTGACCGACACGGGTATCGAGGTCATTACCAAGTTCCCGACCGATCGAATTCTTGGTTGTGGAATGAGCTACTAAAAAGTTGGGGTCATAAATTTGGGGTAAGTGTAAAGTACCAGGTAAACACAATGACTGACCATCAGGGCTTTTGATACCCACGCTGGCGCTTTACCCTAACCCCGGGTTTAACAATGAAACTATTTATCCTCCGTCATGGAATGACCGCTGAATCAGAAGCTGATGAGCGACGCGTACTGAGTGAAAAGGGCATTAGGGAGGTCGAAGACATCATGCGTCTTCGACGTGCTGATATGCATGGGGTCACACAGATTCACTCCAGCCCGATGATTCGTGTAAAACAAACGCTTGAAATCGCCGCGAAAACCCTTGGCTTTCAAGGTCCGATAAGTGAATCACAACATTTAACGACCGGCTCAAGATTGAATGAAATAGTCCGTTTTTTGGGCGACCTTGATTTCGACGGGGGCGACATCCTCGTGAGCAGTCACCAATCCTGTACGAGCATTCTGGTCTTGTGGTTAACCGGCGAGGATATTCTGATACCAAATGGCAGTTTGCTGGCCATTGAGGTTGAAAAACCGGCCCAAGGCTGTGGAAAAATACTATGGCAGGAAAGCAGGAACAGTAGCGAGGTAAAACGCACGGTTTCGTTTGTAGATCAATTTTAGTGTTGTGTATATTTAAGAATCACTTAGTTCGATACACTAGTGCCATGTCACACGACGCCTAAAACCGATCACAGTCAACAAGCCAACCAGGATACCCATGCCCCACAAAGATAATGTCGGAATCGCCTGTGGTGTTGAGAGTTCATTTAGAGTTACATTATCCAGGCTGGCTTCAGTTCCCGTTGTGGTAGCAACCTCCACTGAAAAAAGCATGTCAACAACATTTGAACGTACCTGTTCAAGCGTATCCGAGCCACTAGCGAGAGCCCAGCCGGCCTCCGATTCGTTGAATGGGACTACCCATGTCTGCCAGACACCTGTTAGAAATCCACCTGGGGGCGTGTAGATATATGTTGAACTACTATTTCTTATAAGAAGACGAACCGGGCCCAGGTGATTTACAGGCAGCAAAGCGTCCCATTGGATGGACTGAACCCCTCGTAAATCACCATGGAACTGTGCAGGTGCGACTGCCCACCCACCGCTTCCACCTGGAACTTCATCAATGGTCTGAGCGAATCCACTTGGATTGCCGCCAGTACCAGGGTTGACAAAACTAAACCCTACACCCGATAGGGTCCAACCCTGTAAACTGCCATCATCAAAATCAGAAACCACATTTGCCATTGCTGGTATGTTGACAGCAAGACCGAAGGCAATTGTCGTTAACCATACAAACATGTGCTTCATTTTGAATCTCCCCGCAAAGAATCCTGAATAAAACTCTATTTATTACAGTCAGTTTGTTGCACAGCATCGGGCTTGTCAAGCCGCGACGACCGAACTGCGTTGGTCCTCAGAAAGGGGCTATCAGAGTAAAGCTTCGGTTAATCACCAGGGTCTTCAATATCCACTCTGGTGCTATACGCCAAGCCCTGTTTTCCGTGTATCACCCGCCTCATTTGCCTGCCAAAGTGTTCCAGACTCAACATTGAGACAACTTAGCCAACCGCCCCCATAGGCCCAGGTATCGATACAGATCGAATGGTCATTACTATGCGGCAGCCCGGATGATTGAGGGGTGTGGCCACAAACCATGATCTTGCCAGAGCAATGTTTTTGTGGGTCTCCATACTTTCGCCAATAAAGTGTTGGGGCCGCCTGTTCTTGCAGCACAATATTGGCCTCTGCGTTCGCATGTACATAAAAGTGCGCCTTACTCTCGTAGTAAGGCAAAAGCTTGTTTTCAAGAAAGTCGATGTGTGAATCAGGAATGTCGGCAAACGATCCTGCCTGGTCTTCGGACGAGGCGTAGGAGAGAAGCGTTGCGTCACCCCCATAACGCAACCATGCGTGGTACCAGCTTTTCTGATGCCGCGCATCCATCATCATAATTTCATGGTTGCCACGCAGAGGGATATGCCTGTGGGTTTTCCCAAGCTCGATCAAGAAATCCAGAACTGCACGTGAATCAGGCCCCCGGTCAACGTAGTCACCCAGTGTCACAATGGTATCGTCATGACGAAAGCCCACGAATTCAACGAGGTTCGTCAGTGCATTGATACAGCCATGAATATCACCAATTGCGAGATGCCGTGCCACCAAAGGTTCCTTGTTTCTCGGGCATAACATATACCCTGCTGTCGACTGAAAATGGAGCGCCGGGTCAGCGTAAAGCGACACACAACTCTTTGCAAGCCAACGGTACCGCCGCACATTTTTTCTATGACCTGTGGGTATACAGTAAAGACGAACGTTTTGCCGCGGTACCAAAACGAACCCTCAGGGCAGTAGCACAGCCCTCAATTGTTCGGGGTAAAGGCACGGTTACCGATGAACGGGCTCTGGCTCTCGAAAAAGTTACCGCGAAGTACGTCGGGGTTCCCTAGTGTAGTGTCCTGTATTAAGTGGCGATTAAGAGCCCCACAAAAGATTCAGGTCAAGGCGCAGCCTGCAGTTAATGGCCATTCCCTTAACAAAGGCTGCACCAAAAGTAGGCGCTTTAGGCGACGCAGGATTGGAGCTTTTGTGGGGCTCCCGAAGGGCGCTACACTAGGTAGCTCCCATATCAGAGCGTCCCTTGGCAATGGCCGCTTGCAGGACATCCTCTTTCATATTGATGGTTTGTTCGTTAAAAAGTACATTTTTGAGCCAGTCAAAGCCCAGCTGCAACAAGGCAATATCGCTTGTTTTCAACAGCTCGACCATGTCTTCATCGATAGCGTAAGTGTTGAGAAACTTTGTCTCGAACACAAACCGTCGGAAAGCACTAACATCCGTTGAAACCATAAAAAACATCTTCTTCGCTTGTGTACTGATTTTCTTGGCACTGGGACCACCAACGGACCGCCAGGACATCATCTTCATCATGATGTCGATCCAGCCCCGGTTGATTTCATCGAGCGCCTCGACACCCTGTTGAACACGGAATTCGGCCACCGTTTGACTTTTGTCTTCCGCGTGCCCCTTGCAATGAGCCTCTTTCACCAGGAAATAAAAGTCTTCCTTCGTGTGCGCTTCCGCCATTTTTACCGACGCCAGGCCCATTGGATAATAGCGGCAGGTCGCTGGGCGGGCAGCATACACGCCACAGCCCTCGTCACCGGCAAGGAATACACAGGCGCCGCGGTTTGCTTCATCAGAGCGCAATTTGGCCACCGGCAAATCTGATTTGTCCCATATATCGGGAACGGTAAATTGTGCCAGGAATTCAGCTGGCTGGAGACCAAGCTCCTTGGTTAACATCAGGATATCAGCTGGGGTCAGCGTTACGTCCGCGTTGTGACAACACTGATTCCAGCAACTGACTGATTGGTGGCACGAAAAACAAAACCGGTCATCGGCTTGCAAACGAACCGGCTCGACCGGATTGCCATCAGCTTGGCGAACACCATCGAAAATATCTATTGCCGCTTCAGCCTTGTCTTCGGGTTGCTCAGGGGCGTGCTCTTCATTCGTCATAATTGTTGTTTGTGGTGTTTGTCGTAGGGTAATGATAAACGATTGAATGGTGGTGAGCGCCGTGCGCCACATCCTGCGGTAAGCGAAACAAGGGCGCCGAAATGTTCGTCGCCCTGATTAGGGTAGATAAAACTAACCGTAGTGTTTCTCAACCAGGTCTATATGAGGAACCTTCTTCATTTCCCACTCCCCGGTTTCTGGATCCATACGCGAGTTGACAAAGACCTTCCAATTGGCGTCGTCAAGATCCGGGAAATCTGCCCGGTAGAAAAAGCCTGGGTAACGCGTTTCTTCACGGAACATGATATGACGTAAATGCGCCTCTGCCGTGCGTGTGCGGTGATAGTTTTCCCAGGCTCGCAATAGTTCATGCAAGTCTTTTGCGCGTAGATGCTTGCTATCTTCTTTCAGCATCTCAAGGTACTCAAGACCCATGTCGAGTAGTTTGCCATTGGTGTTGTAATACGTGGAAACACCGGCAACATACTCATCCATGATTTTCTGGAGTCGCTGCTGGTACATCTTCGGCGTGATGTAATGCGGATTGATGTCCTCCGCCGTGGTCTTGTCCTTGTGCTCAAGGTAAGTACGGACAGGACGATAGATTTCCTCAGTGATCGCAGTGATATCACCTTTAGGTTCTGGCGTTAAATCTGCATGTTCACGACAATACCGAACCATGTTCTTCGCGGCAATACGGCCTTCAGCGTGCGAACCGGAAGAGAATTTATGGCCGGACGCGCCAACGCCATCACCCGCTGTGAACAAACCCTTGACAGTGGTCATACGGTTGTAGCCCCATTGCCACTCTGGTGGGGAAATATCCGGCGGACCAGAAACCCAGATTCCGCAACAGCCGGAGTGTGAGCCCAACAAATATGGTTCCGTCGGCATCAATTCGGATGCAGACTCTTCCGGACGAATATTCATACCGGCCCAGACACCTGCCTGACCAATACACATGTCCAGGAAGTCTTCCCAGGCCTCAGCCTCAAGATGTTTGACCTCACGTGGCGTCATGGTTTCAGACAGCTTTGCCATCGCTGTGGGCGTGTCCATCATGATGGGGCCCAGACCGTCTTTCATTTCCTTCAGCATGGCGTGATTACGCAAGCAGGTCGGAATCACCGTCGCCGTATCATAAGGAGCAAAGTCCTTCAGCATATCAGCATTTTTGACCATGTAGTTCTCGCCGTAGCCGTTCATGGCTTGTGACTTGAACAGGAGGAACCAGGCACCCACCGGCCCGTAGCCGTCTTTGAAACGACAGGGCACAAAGCGGTTTTCCATCATTGTCAGCTCTGCACCAACCTCGGCTGCCATTGCATAAGTTGAGCCAGCATTCCAGACGGGGTACCAGGTGCGCCCCATGCCCTCGCCAGTGGAGCGGGGACGGAATATGTTGACAGCGCCACCACAAACATTGAGCAGGGTCTTGCAACGGAACACATAGAGCTTGTGCTCGCGCACTGAAAACCCGACGGCTCCCGCGATCTGGTTTTCATTGTTCGCGTCGAGTAACAGCTTAACGATAAAAACTCGCTCATAAATATTTTCAATGCCGAGAGCCTTTTTGGCTGCTTCTGCAACGATTGGCTTGTAGCTCTCACCGTTGATCATGATCTGCCATCGACCAGAGTTTACCGGTTTACCACCGTCTTTCAGCGCCACACCTTCCGTGCTCTTATCCTTCCAAATAGGCAGACCCCATTCTTCAAACAACTTGACTGAGTCATCTACGTGGCGACCAACATCGAATACCAGGTCATCACGGGTAATACCCATCAAGTCTGCCGACACCATACGGCAATAATCTTCGGGTGAGTTATCGCCGAGATAGGTGTTGATAGCGGATAAGCCCTGTGCAACGGCACCCGAACGGTCCATCGCTGCCTTGTCCACCAGCGTAACGCGCACGTCGTCACCAGCCCAGCGCATTGCTTCGTATGCCGCACCGCAGGCAGCCATACCACCGCCGACGATGAGAACGTCTGTTTCAACTTCTACAATTTCGGGATTGCCGAATGTACCTTCACTCATTTCCTGATCCTCCTGCCGGGTAGAAACTCATCTGAGGTTTCTGCCGCGTGCAAACTAAAATCTATGCTGATGCATTAATCACGGGCATGGTCTCGCCCGATTCGGTAAACAACAACTCATCGTTGATGTCACCCGCCTCAGGCTTACCGCCATAGGCATCAATAGTTCCAACAGGTGTTGTTCTGATCGGGAACTTGAATCGCTTCAGCTCGCCATCGCGGAACTTGATCGTCCACATAATGGCGGAGTCGGTACGTAATGGGATGGCCGCGCCACCCATCGGTACCCAGTCCGCGAATGCCCGAACTTCAATTGCCTGCTGTGGGCAGGCCTTTACGCAGCACTGGCATTCCCAGCATTGCTCTGGTTCCTGGTTAAACGCTTTCATGCGATCGGTGTCGAGTTTCATGAGGTCGTGTGGACAGATATATGCACACGCTGTGACTTCGCCGCCCTTGCAGCCGTCACATTTTTCTGTATGAACGAATGTTGGCATACGATAACTCCCTAAGATGTTATTGCGGGGTTGAGATTAACATATATTCAATTTTTGTAAAGTAACATCATTACTCTTCCCAACTGGTTGGTGAGCAACCGTCACTCCGGCTCAATGGTACCGCTTGAGTACGTCAACTGTTTCCATCTGTCCTCGCTCCACTGCCAAACCGATGGCCGTTACACCATCAGGATCGGTTGCGGCAGGATCAGCGCCCGCCTCTAACAGGAACTGAACAATCTCCGACCTACCAGATGCCACGGCCCAGATAATAGCTGGCTGGCCTTTTTCATCACAGGTATCTGGATCGGCACCGCGGGCGATGAACGCGTGAACGATAGCGAGCTGTTTCCGCTTGATTGCCTGAAGCAAGTTTTCTGCAACAGAAAGGCGCTCTGCCCCCCAACCACCCACACCCAAAATTTGTAGCTCACCATCAACAACGGTCCGAATCATCGGAACGTATACTGGAGCAACTGTGTCGATCACATGGGTGCTTTCACCGAGGCTCAATGCGGCCTGCTCTGCAACACCGGGATTATCGTAACCGGTGATTGATTCACCGTCAGGTGCACGCACAAAGAACCTCTTATCCACTGCTTTCAATCTACCGACCTAGCACCACTATACCTGCGCGAATGTGCCTTGTGCTGATCATTCTGATGACCACTGATCCTGGTTTATGAGGCTGATAGAGCACTAGCATAATATTTCCTCAGGATTTCGACCACTTCTGGTCGGCTGAACTCAATCGGAACGTCCGCGCCACTGGCAAGCATGGCTCGCTGCTCTGTTCCGGAAATGTGAATCCGATCAGCATCGCTGTGGGGGCAGGTCTTGCCGGTCGCCATACCGTAGCACTTGTTGCAGAAAAAGGTGATGTCGATCTTCAGTGCCCGCGTTTCCAGCGCACCGTCCCACAAGGTGTCGAAAATATGGTGCGCGTCGAATGGGCCGTAGTAATCACCCACGCCAGCGTGATCTCTGCCGACGATCAGGTGGGAACAACCATAATTCTGGCGAATTAATGCATGCAACAGCGCTTCGCGTGGGCCGGCGTATCGCATCTCAATCGGGTACCCTGCCTGGATAACTGTACCAGGCACAAAATAATTATCGATCATCGCCTGAATAGCCTCGGTGCGCACACCCGCGGGGATATCCCCTGCTTTGAGCTTGCCAAGCACCTGATGGATAAATACACCATCGGTAACCTCTATAGCGATCTTCACCAGATGCTCGTGAGCCCTTTGCATTGGGTTACGAGTCTGAAAAGCCGCCACTGACGACCAGCCGTTTGCCTGAAACATGGCGCGCGCCGCAGCAGGGCGGATGTACAGTTCTGGATATTGTTCGGGGTATGTGCCTTCCGACAGGCAGCTTACCCGTCCGGCCAGGTTTATCTCACCCTGCTCCAGCACTTTTCGCACACCTGGGTGGGCCGCATCAGTGGTCCGGTAGACCTGCTCGCATTCCAGCGCCTTGTCCGCAACATACTTTTCTGTAACCTCCATGATCGCAAGGATTTCACCACTTTCTCCGTCAACCAGGGCAACCTCTTCCTCTACATGTATGCTATCTGCAAGCTTGTTGTCAGTGGAAAGCGTGATTGGTATCGGCCAAAAGACATTGTTTTTCAGTTTCATTTCAAGACAGACTCGATGCCAGTCTTCTCTACCCATGAACCCATCGAGCGGCGTATACGCTCCCATGGCCATCATTAACACATCCGATATTTCACGGCTCGTCATCGGTACTTTCTTTAAGCCCTGGGCCCGGGCACATTCTTCTGCCCGCTCTACACTCGGTACAAGCAGCGCTTTTAACCCATTGCCACCATGTGGGTTTACCAGCTTTGACACGGCCTCTTCCTCCATCAAAAGCTAAAACTGAACCCGCTATAAAAGGGGCGGGTACCACCATTCAACAACAACTTTACTTCATTAGAATCGATTATATTATCAAAATATAATATATTATGGGTTAATGATGGTGCCCTTTATCGTGGCAGGTTCACCTGGACCGGCTTTTTGAAGGCTGCCTTAAGGGTGAATAACAGCGAAGCGGAGAGTTACGTTGAACCAAGGACCAGCAAGTCAAACCATCCTGGTTGTAGGTGGTGGTATCGCCGGCATCACGGCCGCAGTTGAAGCGGCAGAAACCGGTTATGAGGTGATATTGCTGGAGCAAAGCCCGGCTCTTGGCGGCCGCGTCTCAGCTTTCAGCCGCTATTTCCCCAAGCTTTGTCACCCGACCTGCGGTCTGGAAATCAACTACCAAAGAATCAGAAAAAACCCTCGCATCAAGGTCATCACCATGGCCAAAGTTGAGTCGCTCAGTGGCCAGGCGGGTGACTATACGGTTTTAGTTAAAACCAAACCACGTTACGTCAATGAAAAATGTACGGCTTGCGGTGATTGTGCAAAAGCAACTGATGTCAGGGTTTCCAACAGTTTCAACTATGGCATGGATAAAGTAAGCGCCGCTTATTTGCCTCACGAACACGCTTATCCGCAAAAATTTGTGATAGCGCCCGAGGTGATCGACACTCCCGATGCTGACAACATCAAGGCTGCCTGCAAGTATGGTGCTGTCGATCTTGACGATACCGAATCGGTATTCGAGCTCAAAATCGGCGCGGTTATCTGGGCGACCGGTTGGAAGCCGTATGACGCTACCAAAATCACACCTTACTCCTATGGTGCCAGCCCGGACATCATCAACAACCTGGAGATGGAGCGTCTGGCCGCGCACGATGGCCCAACTGGCGGCAAAATCCTGCGCCCCTCAAACGGGGAGCCCGCCAAGCGGGTCGCATTGATTCAGTGCGCCGGATCGCGTGATACCAATCACCTGCCCTATTGTTCACGTATTTGCTGTCTTGGCTCAATGAAGCACGCGGTGTACGTGCGCGAGCAATATACAGATGCGGTGGTCGATATCTACTATATAGACATCCGGGCACACGACAGGCTGGAAGCCTTTTATCGGCGTGTCAGCGCCGACCCGCAAGTAAACTTTATCAAGTCCAAACCCGGTCATGTCGAGATTGAAGAAGACGGCACACCGGTTGTTTGTGGGGAAGACACCATCAGCCGGGAAGTCTACGCGAGGTCTTATGATCTGGTCGTGCTTGCCCTTGGCATGGAACCCAGCGCACTGACCGATACCGATGCCCCACACATGGGAAGCCGTGACGATTACGGTTTTATCGTCCCACTACCGGGTGATGAGCCGGGCCTGTCATCGGCCGGCGTTGCGGGTGGTCCGCTGGATGTTTCCATGTCAGTTCAATCGGCTACTGCCGCAGCTTTGAGTGCCATCCAGGCGGTTCGAAAGGCTACTGCTCAATCAGGGGCACTAGAATGAATAATCAAATCTTGAACCCCGGCGTATACCTGTGCGGTGGCTGCGGCATCGGCGAGTCCATTTCTCTGGACGCGTTGGAGCAGGTCGCAGGCAAGGAGTACAAAGTGCCCGTTTGCCGTCAACATGCTTTCCTGTGTGGCGACGAAGGCCGCGCGTTGATTGAAGCCGACCTGGCTGCCGGTAACGTAAATCAGCCCATTGTTGCTGCATGCTCGCCTCGTGTCATGACCGACCAGTTTACTTTTGAAGGCACACCCGCCATCCGCGCCAATTTGCGTGAACAGGTAGTTTGGGCTCAGCCAGCAGGCGAGGAAGACACCCAGATGCTAGCCAATGACTACCTGCGCATGGCCATCACCCAGGCGGCGGGAACCGTGCCTACCGTGGCCGCCCCAGAGGGCGAATACAGCCATACTATATTGGTCCTCGGCGGCGGCTCAACCGGGTTGAATGCTGCGCTAGCGGCAGCAAATACCGGTTACGAGGTATTACTGGTGGAGCGCGACAACCAGCTGGGAGGCTGGGCCAACAAATGGTCAAAAACCTTGCCTCACCTGCCGCCATATCGTGATCCCCAGCCGAACACCATCAACGAATTGATCACCACAGTGGAGGCGGAACCCGCCATTACGGTCCTCACGGGTTCATTGGTAACGAAAACTGAAGGCGGCCCTGGTAAATTCAATGTCACGCTGAGCCAGGATGGCAGCTCGCGCGTTGAGCACGTGGGTGCGATCGTAGTAGCAACCGGCTGGCGACCCTACGATGCCAACAACCTTGTGCACCTCGGTTATGGTCTGAACACCGATGTGGTGACAGGTATTGAATTGGAGGAACTGCTGACTAACGAGTCCTTGCAACGCCGGTCCGATAACAAGCCAGCAAAAACCGTTATGTTTGTACAGTGCGCCGGCTCTCGTGACCCCGATCATTTGCCCTATTGTTCTTCTGTATGCTGCGAGGTTTCGATAAAACAAGCCTTGCAAATCATGCAAACGGATCCCGCAGCAAGCGTATATGTCCTGTTCGATGAGCTGCGTACCCCCGGCACCGCGGAGGAGTTTTATCGCCAGGCCCAAAAAGCCGGGGTCGTGTTCATCAAAGGTAAAGTCAAAAGCGTGTCCGCAGACCTCGGGGTGACCTATGACGATGTCATGCTCGGTCAGGAGGTCACCTTGCAGGGGCTGGACATGGTTGTGCTGGCCACTGGCATGGTACCCAACTCGACCAACCCGGAAATCGAACCCGCCGAAAACGGTGCTGAGCAACTGCTTGACGACGTCAACCCCAATACGCCGCTATCACTTGCCATCAAGATTATCGACAACGACGCCAAGGAAGTCGTACCCCCCACCGCAGAGCAAGCGCAAGCAAGCGAACCGGTGAGTGCTGCTTTGCCCGGAGGACCCCTGCTCAACCTGCAGTACGTGCAAGGACCACATATTCCAATGCTGGTAGATGGTTTTTCCGATTCGCACTACATCTGCTTTCCGTATGAGACCCGCAGAACGGGGATATATACCTGCGGGCCGGTGCGCCGACCCATGGATATGGCAGAAGCATCCGAAGATGCCGCCGGTGCCATACTCAAAGCCATCCAGTCCATTGAGGGTGCGGCTCGAGGTGCTGCGATGCACCCGCGTGTTGGTGATCTCTCTTTTCCCAAAATCGGCCTTGACACCTGCACCAAGTGCCGCCGCTGCACCATTGAATGTCCGTTCGGCGCGATCGAGGAGGATGAAAACAGCTTCCCCATATTGATTGAATCACGCTGTCGACGTTGTGGCACCTGCATGGGTGCCTGCCCAGTGCGCACCATCAGCTTCGATAATTACAGCCCCAATATGGTTCTTGGCATGATCGATGCCGTAGAGGTGCCGGATGAGTTTGATGAAAAACCGCGTATCTTGATTTTCGCTTGCGAGAATGATGCCTACCCGGCATTGGATATGGCTGGTCTAAACCGCTATCAGTACAGTGCTTTTATACGGGTCATCCCAGTGCGTTGCCTCGGCTCGGTGCCCTTGTTGTGGGTCGCGACCGCCCTGGAGAAAGGGTTTGACGGCATCATGTTGATGGGCTGCAAGTCCGGTGACGACTACCAGTGTCACTATGTCAAAGGCAGCGCCCTGGCCAAAGAGCGCCTTTCCAAAATCGGTGAGACTTTGAAAAGCCTGATGTTGGAAGAGGAGCGGGTGACAATGGCAGAAATTTCGATCGCTGATTCACACAGTATTCCAGATGTCATCGATGGCTTTGTTGAAACCATCGAAGGAATCGGGTTTAACCCGTTTAAAGGATTTTGATCATGGCCGTTTCGTCCGATACCAGCCAAAAATACGACCTGGGCTTTGCCCGCTGGGTTTACCAAAACGTAAAGGGTGGCGACAAACTTTCGATGTGTATGCAGTGCGGCGCTTGTTCTGGCTCATGTCCAATTGGTACCGAGATGGACCACGGGCCACGCAAACTGATCATGATGGTCCGGGCCGGAATGAAAGAAGCGGTGTTTCAATCCAACACTTTATGGAACTGTACCTCATGCTACCGTTGCACCGTCCGTTGTCCCCGTGGGATTCCAGTCACTCACGTGGTGCAGGGTCTGGCAGCCAAGGCCGTGGCTCTTGGCTACGCCAGTGAAGTAGACACCGCCCGCTTTGCGCACTCATTCTGGTGGAGCGTGACACATTTTGGTCGTACCGACGAAAGACTGGTGACAGCAAAGTATTACTTTTCATTTGGTTTTATAGCCGGAATCAAAAAGTCTCTGGATAACCTGAAGATCGCCCTGGGTATGGTCATGAAAGGGCGCATGCATGTGGGTCTGCCGCACAAAGTATCTGACAATAAAGGTCTCCGGGCGATCCTGGAAAAGGCCACAGAAATTGAAATGCGCGACAAACAGGGTGGAGCGGAATCATGAGTGACAGCAACATGAATAAAAGCGGCAAAAAGAAATTTGTCTATTATCCCGGCTGCAGTTCACAGGGTAGCTCCAAGCACCTTGATTCTTCGCTACGCGCCATCGTTCCCGCGCTTGGTCTTGAAATGGAAGAGATCAATGACTGGAACTGTTGCGGAGCATCGGTGGGTAATATCGGTGGTGGGCCATTACCTACCACGGCCTTGTCGGGACGTAACCTCGCAAAAGCGGAACAGCAGCAGGCTACAGATGTGATTACGGGTTGCGCAGCCTGTTACCTGAACACTCATGGTGCCAACGAAAGAATCAAAGCCGATATCACCCTGCGTGGCAAAGTAAACGAATCTCTATCCGCCGCCGATATGTCTTATGAGGCCAATCTGCAAGTTCGCCATGCTTGCGAAGTCATCGTTAACGAAGTTGGTATCGACAAGATCAAGGCACGTGTAACAAAGCCTCTGGAAGGCCTGAAAGTGGCAGGTTATGTGGGCTGTCAGACGGTCCGACCATTTGCCAACACCGAGTCTGGCGGAAAATACGACACATTTGATGATCCCAAATTCCTGGACCAGTTTGCCGAAGCGTGTGGCGCGGAGGCGGTGGACTTCGATCTCAAAACAAGCTGCTGCGGTGGTTCCGTTGCGGTCATTTCACCAGAAAAAACGCTTCACCTGATCAGGGATATCCTGCAGGCCGCTCAAGACTCTGGCGCCGATGTCATCTCGACGCCATGCCCGCTGTGCCAGACCAATGTAGAAATGTATCAGCCCGCTATTAACAAAAAGTTTGGCACTAATTTCAACATCCCGGTAGTGTTCTACAGCCAGTTGATGGCGAAGGCCTTCGGCCTGGATGCAAAGAAAGACGCTGGCCTGCACCGGAATACCATTCGTTCTGAAAAACTGAATATCCTGGTCAGGGAGTAAGTGCCCCCGGATAACCTGGAAACATGAGTGTCCGTAATGTCTTAAAAAAGTTATAAGTGCCCAACCTTTACCCAAATCAAAGTATCTTGGTTTACATAAGGATCATGTCTACTCAAGTGGGGGCTTCTAATCCAACTACCGGCAGGGTATCGACCGTGCTCGTCAATTAGCTCCCCACTGATAACGTAAATTTCTTCGCCGCCAAAGTGTGCGTGCGATTGAAAGTGTTCCCCGGTTGGCCACCGAACTAACGCTACCGATTCACCATTAAATTCGTGTAATGACAATACCTGCAAATTACCATGGCCTCGGGACCACACGGCGGTATCGGTATCAATGCAAATATGTTGAGTGTCATTAGTTTGAAATTGATGCAGCTTAACCAAGATAACACAGCCCTCTTTACTAAAAGGTGCGTGTCGAAACCCTTCGGGGTTACGAAAATACGTTCCCGCCGGATAGTCTCCCGTTTCGTCGGAAAACACGCCTTTCAGAACCAGGATTTCTTCGCCCAAGGGATGATCATGCGCTGAAAAACTGGCGCCGGGATCATAACGTACAACGCTGGTCGCATGACCGCGCTCGGCTTCTTCTCGCGCTAATGGTTTGCGCCAGACACCGGGTCTTGGGCTGGCCAACCAATCTTGTTCGTCGGTGTTAATAAACACCCGTTTCGAGAAATCTATATTTAGCATTTTTGTACTCCTTACTGGTTGAATTCACCAGCTGGCTACTAATCTTGTGTTTATCATCTTTGGGAAAATGGGCCCCGGTCTTTTTAACTTTTGTTTTTATCACAAAAACCATCCTGGCTAACAACGACAGTTAACCAGGATGACCGTGAAACTCTTTCAAGCCTGTTGCTTTGCTGACTTAAATGGAAATAATCATTAAGCTGCTTTTACTTGATGACGTCCAGGTCATACCAAGGTGTTGGGTTTATTGGACAACGATAACGGACACCATCATCGCCTATTGTTACCTTTGAAATGCGTGTTTGACCCGGGTCCAAAGGAAACATATCCAGGTTCTCGCCTTTGTTTCCAATTGCTTGAATTTGAAATCCTACTAACTTGTCAGATTTGTTGGTTATTACAAATTCGTACTCACCTGATTTCAAACCAGCAATGGTTTCTTCTGCGGCAAAATAGCCATTATATTCATCGAGGTGTATTACCGTAACACCATCTGCGCGCGTTGTTGGCGTGTCGGCCAAAGCAGATGTAGTGAATCCGGCAATCATCAAAAAAGTAACAGCTGTGTGAATAAATAAAGAACTTACAAGTTTCATATTCTGGTCCTCAAAATTTGGGTACAAGGGGTTGCTGTAATCAAAAGGCACTATACGTTGCCCTCAACCACTGACGACACTATAATCCAGCAACGCCATACCATCCATGCCAAATAGTGTACAATTTATGTCTAATCGTCCAAACGCAAGCTATATTACTAACCCAGACGCATTAAGCTTTGTGCTTTCCCGTCTTCAACTTGAAGCAGAAATTTACCTAAATGAAGAATACTGCGGCGCCTGGGCTGTCGATACATCGGGCAGTCGTCGGATCCCTTTTCATTTAATAGGTAAGGGTAATGCCTGGTTGCACTTCAAAGGACGGGACAAACAGCTCTTGTCAACAGGTGATCTGGTTGTTTTTCCACGAGACGCTCAACATATTGTGGCCAGTTCATCAGAATTACCCAACAGAGCGTTAATCAACGCCAAAACAAGTAAACAAGATGGTCCAAGCACGAATATGGTGTGCGGTTTTTTTGAATTTCAGAATAAAGCGGCTTGGCCCTTGCTCGACTCTTTGCCTGCTGTGATCGTGTTAGATTTATCGGAACAAAGCAGAAACCCACAATTCCGGACTCTGATTGATCTCATCATCAATGAAATTAATCAAGCACTACCGGGCTATTATTCAGTCATTAACCAACTTGCTTATTTACTTTTTGTTCAAATCATAAGACAACAAATAAAAACAGGGAAGCTGGAGACAGGTCTTCTGGTTGCATTATTTGATGACAAAATAAGCAAAGCTTTGGCAGTCATTCATAAGCAACCAGAAAAGCATTGGTCCTTGGAAACGCTAGCGCAAATAGCAGCAATGGGGCGGTCGTCTTTTGCTCAAAGGTTCAATGAGTTGGTTGGATTGCCGGCAATGCAGTATTTGACGGCCTGGCGAATGCGCGAAGCAAAGCAACTGTTAGAAACTACTAAGCAGCCGATGATAGACATAGCCGAGCAATGCGGTTACGAATCAGAAGCTGCTTTTAGAAAGGCGTATAAAAAAACGACCCATGAGACGCCCGGCGAGTCTCGACGCAAGACATCATTAACCAGGACAAAAGTCTCGTTCTAACCGTTGCTTGTTGACCTTTTAAGGATGTGTAACGCTTCATCGGAAAAACTACGTCGTCCCTCCTGGCAATGTTTTTTAAGGGTTACCGCGCACCGCTTGCTTTTCATTGCCTGCGAAGCCAGTCGGCGAGCGCCCTTCCTATCATGTGCGGGTGGTCTTCCTGAATATAGTGATAACCAGGCCCTACGTAGTTTGTTTCTATATTCTTCAGGTTTTCTGCGAAATAGGTCGCGACTTCAGGACCGCCGAACGCACCTGGATCAGCATAAAACATTAACTTCGGAATAATCGTTTCGTGCAGCCATACGCCATTGCGTTCGATGATCGCCAATACGTCAGCGGGCTCGCCCGCGATGGGTATTTCGCGCGGCCAAACAAGTGTTGGCTTGCGGCTTTCAGGGGTGAGATAGGGCGAGCGATAAGCTTGCAGCTCTGTTTCGGTTAATTGACGCACAGTACCCATTTCCGGCAATACCACTTCCACGAACAAATTGTTTTGCAGAATCATTTCTTCGCCGACACCCGCTGTCCGTACATTGCGAAAGAACTCGCCGCCAGGACCCATCGCTTCATAACTGGGGATAGGCATCGCTGGCGCCACGATCGCTTCCATGAAAACAATAGCTTTAACCCGGTCCGGGTTGCGTCGCGCGAAATCCATTCCAAGCGCGGAGCCCCAGTCGTGGATGACCAGCGTGATGTTTGTGAGTTTAAGCGCATTGATGAATGCTTCAAGATATTCAGCATGGGTTGCCAAGCGATAATCAATGTCTGGTTTTCCTGATTTTCCCATTCCGATCAGATCGACGGCGATAGCCCTTCCGTGTGGTGTCACATAGGGGATGATGTTTCGCCAGAGATATGAAGACGTCGGGTTGCCATGCAGGAACAGAATCGGGTCACCTTCACCCTCATCGATGTAATGCATCTTCGATCCCTTTACCTGGATATAGTGAGCCCCAAATGGAAACTCTGAGGAGATAGCGGGACCGGTCGGCTTCTTCGGCGCAGCATCCTGGGCATTAACCACCGACATAAACGGTAGCGTGATAATAGCGACCGCAAGTACTTTAAAGGTCGTGGATATTGGGTTACTCATTGGATATTTCCTTTTGTATTAGGACGGGTCAAATCAATGTTGATTGAGGTATCTGGTCCCTGAAAACCGGTGCATTCAGGCGCGTTTTTTACAGGTTAACGACACCTCCATCCGCCACAATTTCTTCACCTACGACAAAGGACGAATCCTTTGATGCAAGGAACACTGCCACACCGCCCATTTCCGCAGGCGTCCCGGTGCGACGCATTGGGATGATATCCTTGAACCCTGATTTCATATTTGTTACCTCTGTATCGGTGAAGCCCATTTTATCGAACACGGGTGTATCTATGGTTCCGGGGCTAAGCACATTAACGCGTATCCCACGGCCCATAAGCTCCGCAGACAATGTCCTGGCCAAGGTCCTTACGCCCGCTTTCGCTGCGCTGTAAACGGACATTCCGGGGAATGCCTTGTGCGCAGCGATCGAGGAAACCAGAATCACTGATGCGCCGTCTTTCAGGTGCGGTAAGGCCTTCTGTACCGTAAAAAACGTGCTCTTCAAGTTAAGATCGGTCATTGCGTCGTAAGATTGCTCGTCTACCTCAGCAAAGGGCTGCACCGTTCCTGGGCCTATACCACCGCCTGCGTTAACCACCAATACATCGATACCGCCAAATTGTTCTTTTACGTTATTGAACATGGTTTCGAGACTGTCGATCTGGGTCACATCACACTGTACCGGGAGGAATGCGCCAGCAAGGCTCTTGCTGGCATCCTTGAGCGTTTTGCGGTTGCGACCAATTATGATACCGCGGGCACCTTCTGCTGCCATCTGTTGTGCAATGCCGAAACCTATGCCGCTGTTTCCGCCGGTAATTACCGCAATTTTTCCAGTTAATTTCATTCTGCTGTTTCCTGTTGTGCTGATCAAAAAGACATCATCGTTTCCATTAGGCCGCGAGCAAAGCTCCATCCTTGCCGATAGTTCGCCCCGATCTCATGTGGTCTTCAAGACCTTTAGTAAGGCCGTTAAGGGCTTTGGTAAGCATGGGCCGCATCAGTAGTTTCGCCATTAACCAACCAAGCGGACCGAACTTGGGCTCAAACTCGATCGTTACTGATAACGAGCACCTGTTCCCGGGCAGTGGTTCTAGTTGGAAGTGCGTAGTCGCGGTTTTCAGTGGCAATGCAAAGTCAGAAAGCACAAAACTATATCCCTGGTTTGGAACATACTTGGTGATGGTTTCTTTGAGGCTACTGCCATCGTAGAAATGACAGACGCGGCTCGCTCCAAGCCCTGTTTTTTTTGTGCCTAGAATTTCTGATGTTTCTACACCTGGGTTGTACTTGTAAATGGCACCGTAATTGTCCAGCACCTCCCAGACGGTTTCGACCTTGTTCTTCAGTTCTCTTTTAACTGCGATTGTATGCATGAGTTTCTCCAAAATAATCTATAGCGGGCACGTTGTTGTCTAACACACCTGGCTAAGCGGGGTGACTCGGAAATAATATGTCGTCAGACTTGCCTTCCTTCAGACAGACGCGCTCCTCATAAAAAGCAATGTAGCCCTGGATTGAGGCCACCTCTTCATAAACTGACGGGTAGGTCCACGCGATAGGTTGTTTGTTTTCAGTTCCGGCAAGAACGAAATAACGTGCTTCACCCTTAAATGGGCAATTGCTTCGATCGTCAGTCTGGATCAAGCGCTGTTTTGATACGCTCTCGGGAGGGAAGTATATGACGCGCTCATAACCAGTCTCCTCGACTACCAGCGCACTTCGGCTTTGTGCAAGAACCATTTCACCGTCATGAACCATCCAATGTTGATCGCTCGACATGATTCGCACATGGTGGTCTGTGTGGTTAATGAACCCGGGGGCCGGACCTTTTGTTTTCATGCCATTTAATTCCTCTGTTGACTTGATGCGCAGTTTATATGGACAATGTGCGCCCCACCAGATACAGAAATGAAACATAATGGTGCAAAAACGAACCATAAACTGGGATGACACACGATTGTTTTTGGAGTTGGCGCGTAGCGGTTCAGCCAGAGCAACGGCCACAGGGCAGGGTGTAAGTCACTCGACCATCACACGCAGGGTGGCCCAGCTGGAAACAGGCCTGGGGGTGCGCTTGTTCGACCGCGATGTCCGTGGTTACCGCTTGACCGGTGCTGGTGAATTGCTGTTGAAATCAGCTGTTCGCGCGGAAGATGCTTTGCTCACCGCTGAGCGTCAATTGCAGGGTAGCGACGCGCAGCTGAGTGGTGAGATCCGGTTGACGACATCAAATATCATTGCGACCCACCTGCTGATGGATGACCTGGTGCAATTCACACAGCAATATCCCGATATCGATCTGAATATAATGATCACTTACGACTCGCTTAACCTGAGCCGACGCGAGGCCGATATCGCTCTGCGTATTTCAAAACTTGACGCTGGTCCTCCTGAAGACCTGGTTGGCCGGAAACTGGTCACGATCAGGAATTGCTTTTACGCGAGTGAAGCGTTTCTCGCAGAAAATGACCCGGCGTGCACCAACAGCACGGCTCGATGGATAGGCTGGGATGACGCTGTACGCTTCCCTGCCTGGGTGAAAGCATCGCCTTTCCCCCATTTGCCGGTCTTCGGACGACTAAACGATGTCGTGTTACAAGCAGAGGCGGCGAGATGCGGTATGGGCCTGACGGTATTACCTTGTTTTTTCGGTGACACCGTACAAGGGCTGCGACGTATCCCTAACTGTGAACCATACGATAGCTATGATCTGTGGATGTTGTCTCACCCAGACCTCAGGGATGCCGCGCGAATGCGTACGTTTCGAGCCTTTGCGGCCGAATTGATTAATCGCAAAAGGGCCTTGCTCGTTGGGGCGCAGGGTTAAAGGGGCAACTTGGTTTAGGGGGGCTCTGAATAGATCAGAGGCTCATTAGCTAAGTTTCGTGCTTCTTTCTCGGGCTGGTTTCTGGTTTCCAGTTTCCGTACTTTGTATACGCCCCCACTTCGTCCCGGTACTCGGGATGCTCATCCAGTCGTTCTGCCAGCCACTGGAACCATTCGTGAATAGAAGGACGACAAAGCTTTTCCCTTAACCACGCCGCCTGTGGCTGGAGCACCCGCCAACTGGCCTGGATAGTGCCACCCATGAGTTGCTGTACAAGTCGAAAAGGTACGATCCTTTGGAAAACCATCAGCCCGACAGCCTCCAGTGTCGTACTGACCAACATCGCTGCATCCTGCAATTCCTGCGGCATGGTGTCCTCGCGACAGCGTTGGCACTCTTGCTCATAATCCATGATCATTCGCAAAGCCCTGTTGAAATCAAGACTCTGGAAGGCCCGCATGACTTCCATTGTGGCTGTCTCTTGCCGTTGTTGACGGTAGTGTCGCACCTCCATCAGACCAAAGAAGACACCGGTGATCACCAGCAGTGCGCCGAATATTTCAGCTATATTGGCTAATGTCTGCAGGCTCAATGCTTGGTCCAGTCATTATCTTTCAATCAGGTGGCACAGATAATAGACGCTTCCACCTTCGGAGTGTAGTTTTCTCACACTTGGTCCACCCTTCGGCAAATTGAATTGAAAGGTTTTAGCACCTTTGGGGTTCTTTTTTATACAGAACATTCGATTTCCTTAATACACCAGGTTTATATATACTGAACCGTCCCAGCCTGCAAACAAAAGAAGTTATTAATATGAGTAACATAGCAGAAATGAGTAGCCCGAAAGTTAAACCCGGCATCGACCCGAACACTATGTCCATTATTGTCACCAAAGGCAGCCTGGATTGGGCTTACCCTCCTTTCATCCTCGCTTCTACCGCAGCAGCCATGGGACTTGAGGTAACCATGTTTTTCACTTTTTACGGCCTGAACCTGTTGATGAAAGATCTGGACCTGCAAGTTAGCACCCTGGGTAACCCTGCCATGAAAATGCCAATGATGGGCATGCACATGGGAATGCCCAATATCGTTTCTGCTATTCCTGGTATTGATGCTGCTACATCCAAAATGATGAAAAACCTGATGAAGAAAAAGGGTGTTGCTCCCATTCAGGAACTTCGCGAACTGACCGTTGAAGCGGGTGCGCGGCTGATTGCTTGCCAGATGACGCTGGACATGTTCGAGTATGGAATGGACGACATGATTGGTGGCTTGGAAATCGGCGGCGCAGCGACATATATCGAAGTGGCGACACAAAGCCACATCAACCTGTTTATCTGATGATTGGAACACACAACCTTTAGGAAAATATTTATGGCAGATCAAGTACTCGACGCAAAGGGCCTGAATTGCCCGTTACCTATTCTTAAAGCTAAGAAAGCTCTGAAATCACTTGAAGGTGGCAACACGCTGGAAATCCTGTCCACCGACCCTGGCTCCGTGGCTGATTTCGCCGCTTTTTGCCGCACTACCGGTAATGAACTGGTTGAGCAAAACGAAGAGGGTGGTATTTACACTTATCTAATTCGCAAAGCTGGTTAAACGGTACGGCCATTATTTTCCAACACAAAAGCTGGAGAAAATGGCCCCCAGTAAATCATCCGGCAGGTATTCCCCTGTGATTTCTCCGAGACACTTTTGTGCAAAACGCAGCTCTTCAGCCAGGGTCTCTGGTGCATTGTATTTTTCCAGTTGCTGATAGCCGGCCCTGATGTGGTGCTGCGTTCGTTTTAGCGCATCGAGGTGGCGAGCACGAGCGGAAAACACGCCTTCATAACTTACACAGGCTCCCACAGTGCTTTTTATCAGGTTGATCAATTTGTCGAGGCCCTGCCCGGTTTTCGCTGAAACAGAAATCGTTAGTAAAGCCTCGTCCACTTTGGATTTATTGCTTGTCAAATCAATCTTGTTGTAAATTTCAATGCAAGGAATGTTCTTTGGCGCTTCATTTTTCAGCGCTAATTGCGGTTCACGCTCTTGTTTAGAGTCAACCACTAACAAAACCAGGTCTGCGGTCGCCAACGTTGCCCGAGCCCTGCGTACACCTTCAGCTTCAACCTGGTCAGCAGACTCTCGGATGCCGGCAGTATCCGCAACGTGCACGGGTAAGCCATCTAACGATATGTGTTCCCGCAAAACATCGCGGGTGGTACCGGGGGTATCCGTAACAATGGCCGAGTCCCGCCCTGCCAGTGCATTCAGAAGACTTGATTTTCCAGCATTGGGCGCACCCACAATGGCAATATTGATCCCGTCGCGTAGTAGTTGACCTTGATGAGCCTGCGCCAACAATGTCTTCAGCCGGTCATTGACCGAGGCCAGATTTTTCAATACATCGCTATTAGCCAGGAAATCAATTTCTTCGTCCGGAAAGTCCATCGCCGCCTCAACGAAAACGCGCAGATCGATCAATTCCTGCTGCAGCTTGTTAACCGCTTCCGAAAACACACCCGCCAGCGAGCGTTGTGCCGCACGCGCTGATGCCTCTGTACCAGACTCGATCAGGTCAGCAATGGCTTCAGCCTGGACCAGATCAAGTTTGTTGTTCAGATAAGCACGCTCAGAGAATTCGCCAGGCCGAGCTTGCCGCGCACCCAGCGCCAAGATATTGGCCATTAGCATCTGAAGAATTTGTGGGCCACCATGCCCCTGTAGTTCAAGAACGTCTTCCCCGGTGAAAGAGGCTGGAGCAGCAAACAGTAGGGCGATACCAGAATCGATGGTCTGTCCTTGCCTGTCCTTGAAACGGGCAAAGTGCGCCCTTCGAGGCTGCAACGATACACCCAGCATTTGTTTTGCTATGTCCGTGCTTAGGGGACCAGAAACACGGATAACCCCTACTCCGCCTGCGCCAGGCGGGGTTGCAATAGCGCAAATGGTATCTGTCGTGATCATTGGCGTACTAGTGGCTGACATCATCACAGCTTAGTGGATATGGGTTGTGAGTTCAGCCCGTATCTGTTCCGGGTCTCCCGCCGGTATCCCTGTACAGAATATGACCTCTACGCAGCGGCTTCAATTTTTCGCGTGATGTACCACTGCTGCGCCAAAGACAAGCCCGCATTGGTTGCCCAGTAAAGCACCAGGCCGGCAGGGAAGAAGGCAAACATAAACGAGAAACCAATCGGCATAAACTGCATGATCTTACGCTGCAACGGATCCATACCGGCTGTTGGCGTGAGCCGCTGGGTTAGCATCATGAAGGCCGCATTAAGCACTGGCAGGACAAAATAAGGATCGCGCGCGGTCAGATTATCAATCCACAAAATAAACGGCGCCTGGCGTAGCTCAACCGACTCGAGCAATACCCAGTAGAGTGCTATGAATATTGGTATTTGCACCAAAATGGGCAAACAACCACCCAATGGGTTAACCTTTTCGGTCTTGTACATCTCCATCATCGCCTGACTCATACGCTGGCGATCATCACCATAGCGTTCCTTGAGTTGTTCAATCCGTGGCTGCAGCTTCCGCATCCGCGCCATTGAACGATACTGTGCTTCGGTCAATTTGAAAAATAATAACTTGATCAAGACGGTCAATAACAGTATGGACCAGCCCCAGTTACCAACTACAGAATGGATGTTGGAAAGTAACCAGTACAATGGTTTTGAAAATATCGTAAATATGCCGTAATTAACCGTGTGGCCCAACCCTGGTGCCACCTCCTCAAGGTTGTCCTGTAACTTAGGTCCAACGTACAAGCGACTTTCAAATTCGTGGCTATCACCCACCCCTACCTCAACCAGCGGCGATACAGCCCTGGCGATATATCGTGGGAGACCGGACGGTGAATAAACCTGTGTGGAGTAACTTTCAGTTTCAGCCTGGGGCGGTATCCAGGCCGTAAAGAAATAGTGCTGCACCATGGACAACCAACCACCACTAAAACTGCGCTGGTACGGTTCGCTCGAAACCTCATCAAAGTCCACTTTTTCGAACTTCTCATCAGGACTGTAAAATCCAATTCCGAAAAAACTGTAGCGACCCGGGTTGGTGAACCCACCATCGTCTTTATCGGTAATCACTGAGCGCTGTAGTTGCTCGTAGCGACTGCCAGACCAGTTGTCAGGACTATGATTGGAAAGCGTGTGGCGCACCGTGATGTCATATTTTCCGCGTTTGAAAATAAGCGTCTTGGTAACATGGATGCCATTACCATCATCCCAGGTCAGCGGTACACGAATCTCGTCTGCGGCCTGTCCCAAGGTGTATTGCATCTTATCTGTTTGGTAGTTGCTGGTGTGGTTGGGGGCTGCAGCACCACTCAACAACCCGGACTGTGCAATGAACATCTCTGGGCCAGAGCTGCTGAGTAAATTAACCTTAATCTCGGATACTTCAAGTTCAACTGGATAATCCAACAACCTGGCCGACACTATGGTGCCGCCCTCCAGGTCGATACCCACTTCCAGCACATCGGTCGTGACAGTCAATAATTCGCTCTCACCTGTCATAATGGCCAGCGTAGGCGTTTCAGGCGTGGCGGACGTGGCGGACGTGTTCTGTACAGGAAGATCGCCAGCTACTGCTAACGGCATATTCTGTGGTACCGGTATCGGTGGGCTGTCTGATGATGTACCGGCAACAGAGGTTGCCTGCTGAGCTTGTGACGGGGTGCCATAATCTTTTTGCCATTCCACCCACATCAAGTAGGAAAGAGCGAGCAACCCCATCAACAAAATCGGGCGAAGGTTTGCCATTATCTCTGTGTCCTTAATCGGTCTTGCCGGATTCCGGGATTCCGGTCTATGGTTTTTCTGGTCAGTCTTTGCCAATGTGCCAAAAGTGACTCATCCAGTGCTTTATTGCTTTGAGTTTTCGCCAGCGCTGTTGGCAGGACAACAAAATCCAGCGTGTCTTCCGCTACTGTTCCTGCCGTCCAAGAGCGGAAATTTTCTCGTACTACGCGTTTGATACGATTGCGGCCAACCGCTTTGGCACAAACTTTTTTCGATACTGCCATGCCAAGACGGTGATGCTGGATTCCATTAACGCGAGCCAGTATTCGGAAACTCTCGTCTCCAGAGCGGATAGGTTTTTGAAATACCAATTTGAATTCTGCCGGCTTGAGTAGTCGCGATTGCCTGGAAAATTTCATCGTTCCTGGCCTGTGAACCTCTGACCCTTAAGCATTTTAATGCGTGTTTATCGTTGCCTGGTCTAGCTTTACCGGTTTGCAAGACCCTGTCTTTCAGACCTGTTTCCCCGGTTCTTACGAGCGCCGCAGGCTACGCCTTTCAAGCACTTAAGCGCTTACGCCCTTTGGTGCGACGAGCGTTAATAACAGCACGGCCACCACGGGTCGCCATACGGGCACGGAAACCGTGTCTACGAGCGCGTTTTAGCAGACTGGGTTGAAAAGTACGTTTCATTTTTTGGAACCTCTATAAAATTCGTTTTTGGGCTATTTTTTACTGTTTTACAGTCAGCCGACACAAGAGGCGAATAGTATCCCGTATAAGGCCATCATTCAAGGTATTGGCGAGAGAAATTTGTTTTATGTCCCAGACACCTTTCAACTATAGCCAAGTTATCCACAGCACGTTAGACTAACCCCTGTTCAGGCTTGGTGGTTAAAAACTCCCGAAACAGCCTGACGGATATTATACGATTCTTCGTAAGTTACTGAAAGATAAAAACAGTCTTGGTACTTTAACACCGATTTGTGCTTGTGCCGGACACCAGAAAACCCTAATGGTTTGATCGCGGCATGGCGCAAAACATCTGGCATCTTTGCCTTCAACACCTTGAGCGGGAACTGCCGGCTGAAGACATCAATACCTTCATTCGCCCACTCGAAGTTGTCAGCAGCAAGAATCGGACTCGATTGGTTGCTCCCAACTCCTATGTCCGGGATCATATTACCACTCATTACCTGGAACGAATCAGGGATATTTTCGAGCACCTGGATCACGCAAGAGCCTCAGTTAGCATCGTGGACGGCTTGCCCACCAATACCACAGAAGACAATCAAGAGCCTCAACAAACACCGGTTAAAACCAGGCTGTCCACCGGTTTAGACCCCCGTTACCGTTTTGATAATTTTGTACTCGGAAAATCAAATGAACTCGGTTTCGCTGCGGCCTCCCAAATTGCTCAAAAGCCTGGTGATGCCTATAACCCTTTATTGCTATATGGCGGAACCGGTCTTGGCAAAACCCATTTATTGCATGCGATCGGCAACTTAATTCGAGAACAGAGCCCAAGCATAAAGGTCCTGTACCTGGACTCTGAGCGGTTTGTCAGCGACATGATCCGCGCCTTACGTCATGGTGCAATCGACAATTTCAAAAAACATTATCGCACTGCTGGCGCTTTACTTATCGATGATATCCAGTTTTTCGCAGGCAAAAAAAGCTCTCAAGAAGAGTTTTTTCATACTTTCAATACTTTGTTTGATAGTAAACAACAAATTGTTTTAACTTGTGACCGTTACCCAAAAGAGGTGGAAGGGCTTGAGGCTCGTCTCCGCTCACGCTTTGGTTGGGGGTTAACGGTGGCTATCGAACCGCCAGATTTTGAGACCCGTGTCGCTATTTTAATGAATAAAGCCCAAGAAAAAGGGCTTCAATTGGAAGAGAACGTTGCCTTCCTGGTCGCCAAACGCTTGCGTTCACATGTCCGTGATCTTGAGGGGGCGTTAAATACATTAATTGCCAATGCTCGGTTTACGGGTCGAGAAATCACGGAGAGCTTTGCTCGTGAGGTTTTACGAGATCTGCTGACCGTACACGACCGACTGATCACCATTGAAAACATTCAAAAAACCGTGTGTGAATATTATAAAATACGGATGGCAGAGTTATTATCTAAACGCAAGCCTCGTAGTATTGCCCGTCCGAGACAAATGGCGATGGCGCTGTGTAAAGAACTAACACAACATAGTCTGCCAGAGATTGGTGATGCGTTTGGTGGACGTGACCACACGACAGTTTTACATGCACGCCGTAAAATCGAGGAATTGTGTGAAACCGATGGTCGCTTACGGGAAGACAAAGTTAAACTACTACGCTTATTGACCGCGTAATATTTTGTGGAACAATAAGGGTATAAACTCTTAACAAGCTGTGTATACATTTTTGCATTGATACAGCCGATGGTTTTTCCACTGGTTATGCACAAGTTTCAGGTTTTGATATACACAGGGTTTAGAGTTTATATCTAGTTGAATTATACAAATATATTTGATGTTTTGGACTTATTAACAAGGCTTACTACTACTACTGTTTATATAATACCCTCTAATTATAGAGCAGTAATAAAAGGATCAGCGTATGAAATTCACTATATCCAGGGAAGTGCTTCTTCAACCACTTAGCCAGGTTATTGGCGTTGTTGAACGTCGGCAGACGTTGCCGGTTTTAGCTAATTTTATGCTTGTAGCCCGAGATGGACGTTTAACGGTCACCGGAACTGACATGGAGGTCGAACTCATATCGAGTGTTCCTGCTGATGTTAATCAGGATGGTGAGATCACAATTCCGGCACGAAAACTAGTTGACATCATTAAGGCCTTGCCTGATGGGTCCAGTATTACTTTCAGTGTCAGTGATGAAAAAGCGACCTTATCTGCTGGTCGTAGTCGCTTTACACTATCGACCTTGCCAGCATCTGAGTTCCCCGCTACCGATCAGGTGGAGGCACTTGAAAAGATTGTCGTTGCTGAAGCGACACTTAAAAAAATGATGGATAAGACATCCTTTGCGATGGCAAACCAGGATGTTCGTTATTACCTCAATGGCTTATTGTTCGATTTCAACGATCAACAGTTAAGAGCTATTGCGACAGATGGCCACAGGCTTGCTATTTGCGATCTTGACAGCAGTATTGAAATTTCAAGCGACCGTCAACTTATCGTACCGAGAAAGGGCGTATTAGAATTGTCGCGCATGCTAGCGAGTGATGGAGAGGAGGTTACTCTTGCAATTGGTCGGAACCACATTAGGTTGGTTAAAGGTGACACAACCTTTACTTCCAAGTTAATTGATGGCCGGTTTCCCGATTACAAGGCGGTGATACCGGTTGGTGCTGACAAGCAGATGCTTGTAGATAAAAACACCTTCATTCAAGCACTTCAGCGCGCTGCTATTTTGTCTAATGAAAAATACAAAGGTGTGCGGCTAGAAGCAGCAGGGTCCACAATAAAAATTGTCGCTCACAACCCGCAACATGAAGAAGCCGTGGAGGAAATTGAGGCGGAGTTCAATTTCGATCGTCTGGCGGTTGGCTTTAATGTGACCTACCTGTTGGATGCTTTGATGGCAATCGATACTGAGCAGGTCTCATTGGAACTGAAGGACGCAAACAGCAGTTGTCTGGTGTCAGCGCCAGATTCTGATGTTAATCGACATGTGGTAATGCCGCTTAAGCTCTGAGCCGGATAAAAATATAACGATATGTGGGTTAAATCCCTTAATATCAATAACTTAAGAAACATATCATCGACACAAATACAAGCTGATCCGTGTCTTAATTGTTTCGTGGGTGCCAACGGTGCGGGGAAAACCAGTGTTCTAGAAGCGCTGGCCGTATTGTCTAAGGGCAGATCCTTTCGTTCAGGAAAGATAGGGTCACTCATTGGTCCAGACGACACCAGGTTCCAGGTAGTCGCCATGGTTGAAAGCGAGGCGAGCGTTTCGCATCAACTGGGGATGGAGCGCGGAATAGATTATTGGAACGCACGACATAATGGTGAAGACATCACCGAACTAAGTGCGTTAACCCAGCTATTACCCCATGTTTTGCTCACGCCCAACAGTCATGCGTTGGTTAGTGGGCCACCAGATGGACGACGTAAATATCTTGATTGGGGTGTGTTTCACGTGGAACACGGGTTTTTATTACTGTGGCGTCGGTATAGTCGTGTACTAAAACAACGTAATGCAGCATTAAGACAATCAAACATAAAGGTGGTTGAAAGCCTTGACCCACAGTTCAATCGCCTTGGCGAAAAATTGCACGAGGCACGGGAGCAATATGCCAGTCGTCTTAATGCTATATTGCAAAAGAAACTACCAATATTTAATCAGACACTGGAAGGTATTACTTTAAGTTACCGAAAGGGCTGGGTTGGAGATGATCTCGCAGAGGCCACACGGTTGTCTACTACAAGAGACATGGAAAGGGGCTCAACAGGGGCGGGCCCGCACAAGGCCGATTTACATTTGAGTATTAATGGCAGTCTCGCGAGGGAGCGCTTGTCGCGCGGGGAACAAAAAGCCATGGCGGCAGCAATGGTCATTGCGCAAGCACATTTGATTTGTGCGTCGGGGGAAAGACCAATGCTATTGTTGGATGATCTTTCGTCGGAACTAGATGAGGCGCACCTTACCACGGTGTTAAGAGAGGGCATGGAGCTGGGTGCACAAGTCTGGGTGACCGGCACCGAATTGGTCGCTGCTATAAAAGCCTGTAGTGATAGCCACATGGTGTTTCACGTGGAACAAGGCAAGGTTATCGCGAGGGGTGGGTAAAGCATCGAAAAAGTCGAAAAAACAGGTATTTAATGACGCTCAATGGTATAATACAGACCGTTTCAAAGCACAACTTTCCTGCAACAAGTCAAAGCCGTATAGCCGCTGTCAAGTGTGGTAAATGATCTGTTAGAGAAGGAACCCAGAGGCAATATGAGCAAGCAAGAATATGATTCCAGCAGTATCAAGGTATTAAAAGGCCTTGATGCTGTACGCAAACGTCCAGGTATGTATATCGGGGATACCGATGACGGTACGGGTTTACATCACATGGTGTTTGAAGTGGTGGATAACTCCGTGGATGAAGCCCTTGCGGGGCATTGTGATGCCATTAAGGTCGTTATTGAATTGGGTGGTAGTGTTTGTGTCTCTGATAACGGGCGCGGCGTACCTGTCGACATTCATAAAGAGGAAGGGAGGTCTGCAGCCGAGGTCATTATGACGGTGCTGCATGCGGGTGGTAAATTCGATGATAACTCGTATAAGGTCTCAGGAGGCCTGCATGGTGTAGGTGTTTCTGTGGTCAATGCGCTGTCAGAACGTCTGGATTTAACCGTTAAGAGAGACGGCGAAGTGTGGAAACAGACCTACAAAATGGGGGTGCCACTAGAGCCACTAAAAATGGTGGGAGAGACCAGGGAAACCGGTACCGAACTACGGTTTTTACCTAGCACGGATGTTTTTTCCGATACGGTTTTCCATTACGATATTCTTGCTAAACGATTACGGGAATTAAGTTTTTTAAACTCTGGTGTCAGGATTGAGTTGAGTGACGAAATTTCTGGTAAAGCGGATATTTTCGAATATGAGGGCGGAATAAGGTCATTTGTTGAACATCTGGGGCGTAAAAAAACCGCCTTACATCAAAGTGTTATGTATTTTGATGGCGAAGCTAACGATATTGCCGTAGAGGTCGCGATGCAATGGACTGATGCCTATCAGGAAAGTGTTTTCTGTTTTACCAACAATATCCCTCAACGGGATGGTGGTGCGCATTTGGCAGGGTTCAGGGCGGCGCTTACTCGAACCATGAACAACTACATTGAAGAGTCAGGACTGGCGAAGAAAAACAAAGTTGCGATGACGGGAGACGATGCACGAGAGGGCCTGGTCGCCGTATTATCAGTTAAGGCGCCAGACCCAAAGTTTTCGTCCCAAACAAAAGATAAACTGGTCTCATCTGAGATCAAACCCGTGGTTGAGTCCCTGGTGGCGTCGCATTTACGTGATTTCTTGCTAGAAAACCCGTCTGAAGCCAAAATAATTACGATGAAAGCGGTAGATGCGGCACGCGCTCGAGAGGCCGCTCGCAAGGCCCGGGACATGACGCGGCGTAAAGGCGTGCTGGATATTGCAGGCTTACCCGGGAAACTGGCAGACTGCCAGGAGAAAGATCCGGCATTATCTGAGCTATTCATTGTAGAGGGCGACTCAGCTGGCGGTTCAGCAAAACAAGGTAGGAATAGAAAAACACAGGCAATTTTACCGCTTAAGGGAAAAATTCTTAATGTAGAAAAAGCGCGTTTTGACAAAATGCTGTCTTCTGCGGAGGTGGGTACGCTGATTACTGCGCTGGGTTGTGGTATTGGTAGAGACGAATTCGACGTTAATAAGCTAAGATATCACACCATTATTATCATGACCGATGCTGATGTTGATGGTTCTCATATCCGTACGCTGTTATTAACCTTTTTCTATCGCCAGATGCCCGAGTTGATTGAGCGTGGTCATATATACATCGGCCAACCACCGCTATATAAAGTTAAGCAAGGCAAGCAGGAGCACTATCTGAAAGATGATGCTGAGATGAACAGCTACATGTTGGCGCGGGCGATGGATAGTGCATCACTGGTCTTTGACATGGATGCACCGCCATTGTCTGGTGAGGCGTTGGAAGGGTTGTTACGAGACTACATGGCTGTCAAGTTGGCAAACACTCGTCTGGCAATTCGTTTTGACCCACTGTTTTTGGAACAACTAATTGATAACAAACCATTTTCTTATGATTGGGATGTCAAAACAGCACAGCAATGGTGTGACCGCATCGTTGAAAAAATGAACAAGAATACACCACCCAGCGTGAGTTATAACTTGCAAGTGGAGGCGGGTGAGAAGGCTATAAAATTACTGCTAAGCAAAACCACTTATGGGGTTGTAGAAACTACCACGCTACACCGTGATTTCTTTCGTTCACCGGAATACAGGGTGACCTCAAAACTGGCCGAAACCTTATATGACCTGGTGCAACCGGGTGCGATAGTGCGTCGTGGTAAGGCCGAGCAGGCTATAAGCAGTTTTGCTGAAGCACATGATTGGTTAATGAATGAAAGCCGCAAAGGGCGAACATTTCAGCGGTTTAAAGGCTTGGGTGAAATGAATCCTGAACAGCTTTGGGACACCACCGTAAACCCCGAAACCCGGCGCTTGTTAAAAGTAACCATCGAAGATGTGGTCGCTGCCGATGAGATTTTTACGACCTTAATGGGTGATGTGGTTGAGCCAAGACGAGAGTTTATTGAGAAGAATGCGCTATATGTGACAAACCTTGATGTTTGAGTTTGACAGGAACCCCGTCCGACCAGGGGTTCCGAATGAGATCAACCCATCAAAGCAAGGTTTGCAATTCGATCGAACAACCCTTTAAGCGCGGCAAGAAGATTTAACCGGTTGCGTCGCACTGCCAAATCGTCATCCATCACCATAACGTTGTCAAAAAAGGCTTCGATTCCAGGTGACAAACCAGCCAGCAATTCCAGGGCCCTGGAATAATCAGCTTGATCATAAAGTCGATCCAGACGGCTTGAAACATTTCTAATTTCGGAGAAAAGCATCCTTTCTTCTTCGATAATTAGCATATTATCCTCTATTGAGTCATCAGTGACCGCTTCTGATTTACGTAAAATAGTACCAATTCTCTTGTTGGCTGCCGCCAAGCTGGAAGCTACCTCCTGGTGCATGAAATTATGCAATGCTTCAACCCGCGCCATAAGATCAGGCAGGCTGCTTAGCGGTGCATCCAAAGTGGCTGCAACCAGGTTAGTATCGTAACCTTGCTCATGGAGATAGTGCTTTAGTCGCCCAAGTATAAAATGGCGCAAGCCATGTGAAACCTCGGTGGTCACCGGTAACTGTTCGTGAACGATCAATGCCGTAACTTCAAGGGCCTTATCGAGCTCAATGCTCAGCTCACCATCCAGCAAAATACGGATAACACCAAGTGCTGCACGGCGCAACGCAAATGGATCCTTGTTTCCGGAGGGCTTTAGCCCGGTTGCAAATATACCGGTTAATGTGTCCAGACGATCGGCCAGGGCAACCACTTTTCCAACGGCTTGTGAGGGTAATTGATCGCCGGAATACCTTGGAAGATAGTGTTCGCCAATGGCTTGGGAGACAATACTTTCCTCACCGTCCCGCTCGGCGTAATAGCAACCCATAATACCCTGAAGCTCTGGAAACTCGGCTACCATATGACTGACAAGATCACACTTACATAGCAACGCAGCTCGACTTGCAGCATTTTCGTCCAAGGCAGCTATTTCGGCTATTCTCTTTGATATTGCAGCTATTCGTCGTGATTTGTCACCAACAGAACCTAACTTGTTCTGGAAAACAATGTCGTCAAGTTGTGGTAAACGGGCCTCTAGTGATGATTTGTTATCCTGGTCCCAGAAAAACCGTGCATCTGCAAGACGTGGTCTTATGACCCGTTCAAATCCTCGACGGACCGCATCAACATTCAGGCTCTCTAAATTTGCTACTGTAATGAATTGCGCCAAAAGTAACCCCGTTTTGCTGTTGATGACGGGGAAAAACTTCTGATGGTCTTGCATACTCGCAATCAAGGCTTCTGCTGGTATATCGAGAAACTCAACATCGAAGCTACCGCATATGGATCGTGGCCACTCAACCAGGTTTGTGACCTCTTCAAGTAATTGAGGGTCAATCAAGGCTTTGCCGCCGGCAGATTTAGCCAGTGCGACAACCTGTTGCTCGATCAGGACTCCTCGTTTGTCTTGATCAACAACCACACAGGCGGATTCCAAAATTCGTTCAAAGTCTTCCGCGGCACCGATTTTAAGAGGCCCTGGCTGGTGTATTCTGTGGCCTCGCGTGGTGTTGCCAGCGGGCAGACCAAACAGGCTGCCATTGAGAGTTTTTGAACCGTGCATTGCGACAAGCCAGTGTACTGGCCGGACGAAACTAAAATCATTTGACGCCCAACGCATGGGTTTTGCCACGGGTAGTGAGGCCAGTGCTTTTTCCAGTGCTGGGAAAAGCAAGGTCTCAAGGCTCTGGCCTGCTTTTTCTACCTGGCAATATAGCCATTCACCCTTATCAGTTTTGAGTGTTTCAAGTTCCTCAATGTCTTTACCAACAGACCGCGCGAAACCAAGAGCCGCCGGGGTTGGCTGTTTTTCCGCATTAAAAGCAGCGCTTATAGCGGGCCCTTTGCGTTCCAATACCTGGTCTGGTTGGCGTTCAGCAACCCCTGAAATCAATAACGCAAGGCGCCGGGGCGTGTAATAAACACGGCTGGCGTCGGCGTTAAATGGTAGTTCAGCTTTATTCAGCTGTGATGAAAAACTTTCAAACAATATTTTTGCAAGGGTTGGTAACGATTTGGGCGGCAACTCTTCACAGCCAAGCTCAATCAACAGGTCCGCGGAAACCAGAGCACTGTTGCCGGTGATTGTGTTTGTTTTATTCACTTGTGCTCTCCGCCAGTCCGGGAAACCCCAGAGCCTCTCTGCGGGTGAAATACGTCTCAGCGACTAAACGCGACAGGTTTCTAACTCGGAGAATAAAGCGCTGTCGTTCTGTCACCGAAATTGCACGGCGGGCGTCCAGGAGGTTAAAGGTGTGTGAGGCTTTTAGTACCTGTTCATAGGCTGGTAGTGGCAAGTCAAGTGTTACAAGTTTATTGGCTTGAGACTCACAGGTGTCAAACCAGGTAAAAAGGGATTTGGTGTCAGCGTGCTCAAAATTATAGGTGGATTGTTCCACTTCATTTTGATGGAAAACCTCGCCATAGCTAATTTTTCTCGTACCAACATCGGTCCAGACAAGATCAAATATACTGTCAACGTTTTGTAAATACATGGCCAGCCGCTCAAGACCATAAGTGATTTCACCCAGCACCGGTCGACACTCCAGACCCCCGGCTTGTTGGAAATATGTGAATTGGGTGACTTCCATGCCATTGAGCCAGACCTCCCACCCCAAACCCCAGGCACCGAGCGTTGGCGATTCCCAGTTATCTTCTACGAAACGGATATCATGTATGGCAGGGTCAATACCAATCGCTCGTAACGAGCCAAGGTACAACTCCTGGATGTCGGTTGGCGCTGGTTTCAACACAACCTGGTATTGATAGTAGTGCTGTAACCGGTTTGGGTTTTCGCCATAACGGCCATCCGTGGGTCGTCGACAAGGCTGAACATAGGCGGCATTCCACGGTTCTGGGCCGATGGAGCGCAGAAATGTAGCGGGGTGAAATGTGCCAGCACCCACTTCCATATCGAGCGGTTGTATTAATACGCAACCCTGTTCCGCCCAATAAGTTTGCAGGCAGTTGATAAAATCCTGAAAAGTCATGAAAATCCCGTGATCAGATAACAGGCATGGTGACCTGAATACACAATTATAGCCAAGCGCGACGAAAGACAGAAGATGAATGAACAAAAAGTGGTGAAACCGATTGCACTAATTAAAACAGGCTGCACTATCGCAAAAATCAAACCGCAGCATGGTGATTTTGAAGACTGGTTTGCAGAAGGTATGGGTATTCCAGACCTGTTGCAGGTAGACGTATTCCGTCATTCGTTACTACCAGCAGCAGAAAAGCTGTCCGGTATTGTGATTACGGGTTCAGCGGCTATGGTTTCTGCAAGGGAGGCGTGGAGTGAGCGCTGTGCGGAATGGTTGCAGCGGGCGGTGCAAACGGGCGTGCCCGTACTTGGCGTATGTTATGGACATCAGCTTCTGGCTCACGCACTGGGCGGCCTGGTGGGGCCGAACCCTGCTGGCCGGCAAATTGGAACCGTAACAGCAAGACTGACGGGCGCTTCAGATGGGGACGACTTATTAGGGCAAATACCACGGTCTTTTGCGGTACAAGCCTCGCACTCAGAAGCGGTGCTGGAGCTTCCACCAGGTGCACAACGATTGGCTGTCAGCCCGCTGGATGATAATTTCGTCATTCGATTTGCTGAAAGTGTCTGGGGGCTACAGTTCCACCCGGAGTTTTCAGCCTCAGTAATGTCCGAATACGTTCGTAACAGGTCGGATGTGCTCCGAGAAGAAGGACTAAGCCCGACCCAAGTGCTGAACAATATTACCGATACGGAGGATGCCAAAAGCATTTTACGAAAGTTCGCAGAGCTAATAGCCCATAATTCAAAGACCTACGGCGGCTAACGTTAAAAAAGAGTTTTCTGCACCAGGTTACGGGTCGACCGCTTCAACCTTGAAAAGCACCCCATCAACATCGGTTACTCTGATGGAGGAGCCTGCGGCCAGGTCTGGACCCTTGACCCGCCAGGTTGAGTCATCCACTGTGACCTTACCCAAACCATTTGTAATCGGTTCATCAAGCGAAAACACACGTCCAATATACTGATGGCCGCGCCGGTTCAGGTGAGGTTGGTCTGTCGTTACAGGCCGGGTTTCCCGGTATTTTCGCCAGGCCAGAACAGCCACAATGGAGGTCATGCCAAATAGTACCAATTGTGTTTCCACACCGAGGGAAGGGAAAACCAACAGGATAAGGCCAACGCTAGCGGCAGCCATTCCCAGCCAAAGAAAAAAGAACGATGGTGCCGTTAGCTCAAGGATCAATAAAAGACCAGCGAGTATCCACCAGTGCCAAAATACAATATGCTCAAGCCATTCCATCATGGTGATGAACTTCCCGCACCCTTATCGCTTATTACCGACTTTGCGATTTCAGTAATACCGGCCAAGCTACCAAGGATGCCGGTAGTCTCCATTGGCAACAACAGGGTTTTCTGGTTAGGGCTGGTGGCAAATTCTTTCAGTGCATCAACGTATTTTTGCGCAACAAAGTAATTGATTGCCTGCACGTCACCTGCAGCGATGGCCTCTGAAACCATAGCTGTGGCTTTGGCCTCAGCTTCGGCCAGCCGTTCACGGGCTTCGGCATCCCTGAAAGCCGCTTCCTTGCGACCTTCGGCATCCAGCACAATGGCTTGTTTTTCACCTTCGGCTTTCAGGATTTCTGCCTGACGAAAGCCTTCAGCCTCAAGAATATTGGCACGCTTTTCACGTTCAGCCTTCATCTGTCTGGCCATGGCATTGACCAGGTCCATCGGTGGAGTGATGTCCTTGATCTCAATACGCGTTACTTTAAGTCCCCACGGTGTGGTGGCTTCGTCAACCACATTCAGAAGCTGGGCATTGATGGTGTCGCGCTTGGACAGCGCGTCGTCCAGATCCATCGAGCCGAGCACTGTACGGATGTTGGTTACTGTCAAATTGAGAACAGCGTGTTCAAGACGGAAGACCTCATAGGCGGCCTTGGCGGCATCGAGGACCTGAAAAAACACCACGCCATCAACGGTCAGAACGGCGTTATCCTTGGAAATCACCTCTTGCGATGGCACATCCAGGACACGCTCCATCATATTCACACGTTGCCCGATACGGTTAACAAAAGGCATCATGAGATGAAAGCCGGGACGAAAGGTGGTGCTGTATTTACCCAAGCGCTCCACCGTGTATTCGTAACCCTGTCTAACGATGACTACGCCCTTGAAGACAATGATAATAGCAAGAAACAGTATAACTACTGCCCAGATTAATGTACTTTCCAACATTTCAGACCCTCTCTTTTATGCTTGAATCAAGAATACTAGATTCTTCATAGTTAACCATTTTCTCCAGTTGATAAGGATAGCAGAACCCATGTTGAGCAGGATGCGCCAGAAGTCATTGGCAACAGCTGTGTCACGAGCAAGACTATGAGCGATGAACAAGACAAGCTATTTGCAAAGAGTCGAGCGGTAACCACGGGGTTTCGCTTTGACGAACAGGTCGTTAAGGTGTTTCCTGACATGATCGCGAGGTCTGTGCCGGGTTATGAGCTGGTGGTACCTATGATCGGCATGCTGGCACGACGTTACGCTCAGGAAGATACACGGATTTACGACCTGGGGTGCTCATTGGGGGCGGCGAGCCTGGCCATGAGTCTTGCGGTACACACCAAGGGCACTGAAATCGTAGCCGTAGACAATTCTGAAGCGATGGTGGCTCGATGTAAAAAGAACGTGGCCGAAAAAAGTCATAATCTACCGATAGAAGTTCGTCTGCAAAATGTTCTGGATACACCGGTCGAGAATGCATCAGTCGTCGTACTTAACTTCACTTTGCAATTTCTTGAGCGGGATCAACGGCAAAGATTGATCAACCAAATTACAGCAGGTATGTGCGCCGACGGTGTTTTGATTTTCTCTGAAAAAATCTGCTTTGAGAACGAAGGTGAGCAGGCTGATCAAACTGCATGGCATCATGGTTTCAAAAGGGCACAAGGCTACTCAGAACTTGAAATTGCTCAAAAACGCAATGCGCTTGAAGACGTTTTACAACCAGAAACAGAAGCCACACACTTCAAACGACTGGAAGCCGCCGGCTTGGCCCGGCCCCGCCGCTGGTTTCAATGCTTCAGTTTTGCAAGCTATATAGCATTCAAATGAAAGACCCCTACCAACAACTTCGGAGAGAGAACAGGTCTGAGTTGGCAGAATTGGGTTGGCAAAAGCTGAAAACCAGTACTCACGGCGATTTGCCATGCTGGCTGGACACCATTGACGCGCTGCCTGAAGGAGATGGCCATTCAGAACTGGATCGAGACGCACCCTCATTGGGTCGACTAACGGCAGACGCCGAATTGATGTGTGACCGCCTGATCCGCTTACACCCATGGCGCAAAGGACCACTGGAATTGGCCGGTGTCAGAATAGACACAGAATGGCGTTCAGACTGGAAGTGGAACCGACTATGGCCACACCTTGATCTCAAGGACCAGCAGATACTGGACATTGGTTGTGGCAATGGCTATTTCGGGTTGCGAATGTTGGCTGCAGGTGCACAACTCGTGGTGGGTATTGATCCAACCTTGATTTTTGTCATGCAGTGGCTAGCGATGCAAAAACTCAGCCCTGGCCTGAATAACTTTGTTTTACCTCTGGGCATCGAAGATATGCCAGCGGATACCGCGAGCTTTGATAGCGTGTTTTCGATGGGTGTTTTGTATCATCGACGCGAGCCGGTCGAGCATCTGAAACAGCTGAAAAAACTGACCCGACCTGGTGGTCAGATTGTGCTTGAAACGCTCATTCTTGATGGAGAAGGAGAAAACATATTGGTACCAGAAGGTAGATATGCACGAATGCGCAATGTTCACCACATTCCAACACTGGCTGTTCTGCACAGCTGGCTGGAGCAGGCTGGTTTGACCCAGGGGCGTGTGCTTGATGTGAACAAGACGTCCACCGCTGAACAGCGAAGCACAGACTGGATGACCTTTGAATCCTTAAGCGAGTGTCTGGACAAGGATGATCCCTCGTTGAGCATAGAGGGCCACCCTGCCCCTACCAGGGCGGCATTATTGGTTCAGGTATAAAGAGTAAAATCAGTCAAGCCATTAACCTGGACTTGTTGGTAAGGTTTAATGGGTCGGTACATTCGGAAAGAATACAAATCGCCCACCGTCTTTGGACCAAACCCTCTAAACTTTGGCGTGGATCAGTGGTCAATAATGATCGACAAAACAAAAAAACCGCTCGCGGATAAACAAAAAAACATGATACATCTGCAAAAAATTAAGCGTGTTTACGAAACCGGAAACCAGACTATTCATGCATTGAATACCATTGATCTGAGCATCGGGGCTTTTATCGGTATCTTCTTTGGCTTATTGCTCGCTTTTGTCATTCAGCAGTTTGCGGGCTGGCCCGCGGGGTGGTCGATGATGGCGGTAGTGTTGTCGGTCAGTATCTGCCTGGTCACAGGCGTTGTTTTCGGCTGGTATCCAGCCCGCCAGGCCGCTGCGCTGGACCCCATCCGCGCACTACATGCCGAGTAGCGAGAAAAGGGTTATGACGTATACAACAGCCGATATTTGTGACCAATTCCTGACTAAACTGCAAGTGCTGGAGCCGTTATTCACGGCGTTTGGTGGCAACGAAAGATTCAGTGGTGAAATAGTCACCATTAAGTGTTTTGAAGACAACTCAATGGTTAAACAAACCCTGGATTCCAGTGGGCGTAACAAAATACTGGTAATCGATGGCGGTGGTTCCCTCAGGTGCGCGCTTCTGGGTGACATGTTGGGCGCAAGGGCGGCACAAAACGAATGGCAGGGTATAGTAATTAATGGCTGTGTGCGCGATGTGGAAATTCTTAGGACCATCGATATCGGTGTGCGCGCGCTTAACTGCCACCCACTTAAGTCCAACAAGCGTAATGAGGGTCAACTCAATGTGCCGGTACGATTTGCTGGCGTTGATTTTAGGCCGGGCCAATACCTCTATGCCGATGAAAACGGTATCGTTGTTGCCAACGAGAAGTTAGATTTGATGTGGAATGAGAACTGAAACCCACCGGAAGCCCTTATAACAGGCCCTGATTTAGGCCTTTCTCGCGCGACTCAAGATCGGCCAATAAACCCACGTAAATATAACAAAAGCCAGTATCCAGCCTGCCGCAGACAAATCAATCATCAACATGTAGCGCTCCTCACTTAGCGGCCCCAGTATCCGTAATAACACGGCCAGCATGAATACCGAATAAGCCACTATCGTTGCCCGTGCAGCGTGTAGCGGCCGGCCAGTGTGGCCCAGTGCAACGCGGGTTATTACGGCCAGAACCATGCTGCCAACAGCACCCATTGTCAGCGCGTGCAAGGCAGTGGTTGGCAGAAACAACCAGCCAAACACGGAACATCCCAACAAAGTGTATCCGATCGGCAGCCATAGATAAGCGGCGTGCAGAACAAACAGAATGGGGTTAGAAGTCGTCGTAAAACCTTTCCAACGGCTTAGCCTAAACCCGTGGGCTGCCGCGGCAGCAAAAGCCAACACCCCGGTTAGAGGTTGCAGTGGTATAAAACTGGCGGCCAGACCGACTAACAGGGTCAACAACAGGGAAACCCTGTTTACAAGGATGCTGTTTACTGGCATTAAAGTCTGACCCTGCGTGCGCAACCAGTTACCGGTAAAGCTCGGCACAATCCGACCGGCAATGATGGTCACCAGTAGCAGGAGGGTATGAATCAACAGGTAAATAGCAAGGCGGTCACCACCAGGCAGCCACTGGTGACTACCAAGGTGGTAGAAAACATTCAACACTGCTACAACAACAAGGATAGCAACGAGTGGATAGTTACGACGGCTGCGTCCTCCGATGACCTCTTTGCCGAGCAGTAAAGCAAGCAAAGAGGGAAACAGCATATCAAGCAGCAAAACCAGGTTTGCAGGCAGCCAACCGGATAATATCATCGCCAACCTTCCTGCCAACCAACAGCTTACCAGCCAGCCTAGAGGCGCGCCCCGCAGTGCTGGTCGACCGGTCCAGTTGGCTACGGCGGTCAGGCTGAACCCCGCCACCACGGCCATGGCAAACCCAAGTAGCATCTCATGACCATGCCACAGTGGCGTGACGGCTGGCGGGCCTGAACCATGCAGGGTCATTATCCAGATGAAAACGATCAGGATGGCAAAAATACCGGCCAGAAGAAAGAACGGTCGGAATGCATAGCTAAGTATGACGGGTGGTTTAGTGTTCATGGCGTAAAGGGTAGCGAGGAATGTGGAGCAAAGCTACGGTGGGGACCAATAAATGATGAGTTCGGGCCATTGATCGCCTGTTGAAGGCTTACAATTCGTCTTCACCCATCCATTTGCGGACTTTTGGTGCCTGATAAACAGCGAATTGATCCAGCAGCGCATTTGGTTCACGAGCCATCAACAGTATGGGGCGGTAAAGCTCGTTAACAAATTGTTGTTCAAACGCGTTGTCAAGAAAAGCAATCAAACCATCATAATAGCCATCGATGTTAAGTAAACCACACGGCTTTTCATGGAAGCCCAACTGTGCCCAGGTGAGCATTTCGAATATTTCCTCCAAGGTGCCCCAACCACCCGGAAGAGCGATAAAGCCGTCAGCGAGTTCGGCCATCATGGCCTTGCGCTCGTGCATGGAAGCGACCACGTGAAGTTCGCTGAGAGAATCATGTGCGACCTCTTTAATTGCGAGACTTTTTGGTATGACACCGATTGCTTCACCGCCGGCGGCCAGAACAGCATCTGCAACCGCTCCCATGACGCCTACGGCGGCGCCACCATATACAAGACTGATGCCACGGGCACATAAGTCTTTCGCAAGACTCGTTGCGGCAAGTGAATAAACTGGGTTTTTGCCGGAACTGGAGCCGCAATACACGCAGATTTTTTTAATTTTCATAAGTCTTTAACAGTTAAGCGTCTGAGCCCGGCATTATCCATGATTTTGGACCATGGAAAACAGGGGCCGGGATCAAGTTTACGTCTAATCATGATGTCTGGCCGATCTTCTGAAGGCAGCAACCCGGGGTCCAGATCTTCATGCCCGGTGATGCCCTTCAGCCCAGGCAATTGATCCACCAGCCGGTTCAGTAAGGCTGTTAGCGCCTGGAGCTGTAAGTAGGGATAAGGTTCTGTCATTTGCTGCTGTGTAGATTTGAACCAGTTGGGGTAGCGACCTCGATTGACCAGTTCTATACCAATGCTTTGAGGGTTAAACCCTCTGACGTGGTGAGCGACACGGTTGACAGGTACCCATTCTTCAACGGCACCATCGCGGTCAACATAGAAGTGCCCACTGTTACCCGTCTGAGTTGCCGGGTAGACCACCTTCTCACCCCATAATCGGGCCATAGCCAGGTCGGGCAATTCGGTGCAATGAATGACCACCAGGCTGATGTCGTCGATGCAACGACTCTCCAAGCGTTGCGTATACGGCAACGGGCGCTGTTGAATTTTTGGGTTCAAGCGTACATCACCACCAAGCGCACAACATACACTACACTAGCCTTGTTGCAACAGAAAACGCAAATCCATGATGGCGGCATTTGCCCTTGAGATGTAATTGGCTGTGACCAGAGAATGGTTTGCAAAGGCACCAAGTTTGTCACCATTCAAGACCATGGGTGCATGCAATGAATCTTGGGTAGCTTCCAGCTCACGAATGATTTGGCGGAAGCTGACCAGGGCATTTTTCTTGCGCAGCACCTCATTGAAATCAACTTCCATCGCCCTTAAAAAGTGAATAAGTGCCCAAGTGCTGCCGCGCGCTTCGTAAAAGACATCGTCAATCTGCAGCCACGGTGTTTTCACTTCCATCTCATGTGGTGTCGCGGTGGATTGTGATGCTGCTGTGTCCCCCGCCAGGTCAGTATTCAAGCGCTGTTGACCGACACTGGCAGAGAGCCGCTGGGATAATGAACCAAGACGCTTTTCTACCAGCCCAAACCACTCACCAAGGTTATCCGCACGAGCAAAAAACTGGGCATCAGGCTGAGTAGGGTCTGACAATCGCGTCAGGTAAGACTCGAGAAACACCATTGCTTTCTCGTAACGACCTTCTGTGTCAGGTGGAAACCAGCGGTTATTGGCATAGTGGAAAAGAGGATCTGCCTCAGAGAGGTCGGGATC
The DNA here is from genome assembly GCA_021772935.1 of Gammaproteobacteria bacterium. Taxonomy (GTDB): domain Bacteria; phylum Pseudomonadota; class Gammaproteobacteria; order Xanthomonadales; family SZUA-36; genus SZUA-36. The sequence goes on along the minus strand of JAJFLA010000031.1, from coordinate 30,012 downwards.
TTCGCTTGATTGTGTCTGTGAGCGACTAAAATCATTACGCATGGTGCGGGCAAGGTCGCGAACCTGGGTAAGTGCGCCAAACTCCCAATTAGGAACATTGTCGAGAAATACCCAGGGTGGCAGGATGTCATTAGAAAGATATCCGCCACGTTTGTTGAGCATGGTGCTGACCACTTCGAGCAAGGCCGCGGTCGTGGCCGTGCCGGTTACATTAGCATGGTTGTGCATGTCAGCATGTAGGCGAGCCCGCTCAACCGGGTCGAATAGTTGTGGCTCATTATTGAGCCAGAACATCGCGCCACCACATACCGTGACCAGCATTGCGGGTACAATAATCCAGATTTTTCGCTTCATAGTGGTGAAGATAACAGATTTTGACTCAGAAGCATGTGCCGGAAGTGACCTGAAACAGGCTGGCCGGTTTCAGGGTGTTATTAAATATTATAAATCAAGCACCAAGCAGGCCTGTTTTCAAGGATTCCCTGAGCACTGCTTCCAGGCTTTCGACGGACTGAGACTGCTTGCCGATAACGGCAGCAGAGCCGTGCTCAAGATTAAGCAGGAAAGCATGCATCTGATCAAACGAGACCATTTCACCGTCGGTGACCTGTGTTTTAGGCATAAAGATAATGGTCATCGGCCCTTGGCTGGTGCTGACCACCATATGTGCACCACGGCCCTCGGGTGTTGGGCAAAACTTGATAAACTTGATGCGATCAGACAACGGCTGATCAACCGTCGCATTTAGGCTGGCCATAATGTTATAAACGTCCTGCTGGGCAACCAGGTCCGTTGCCTGTGCAACCAAGGCGGGGCCGTCAGTTGAATAGTGATCGGCAAGATAGGATTCAACACTGTCCCCTTGGCGGGCCTGTTTCCAGACCATACCGACGGCGCCAACGGCGATTAGCAGGCTGGCAGCCAATGCCAGTGGCATCCAGGACCGTTGCTGGATGGGTTGCTGACTAATGCCGCGAATTTCAGCAAGCAGATCGACGGGTGGCTGAATCTGCAAAGCGGATTGAAGTTTTTCTTCAAATGCTTCGGCTTCAGTTGCAGCTTTTTCGAACTCTGGCGCCGAGTTACGAGCACGCAAAGTTTCGGGGTCCCGGTTCCAGGGATCTGCACCTATCAGTTTTTTGAACTCAGAAAAGTTCATGGACATTGCCCGTTACTCCATCTTTTTGCAGCTGTGTTTTCAGCTTTTCCCGTGCTCGAAACAGCTGCGTCATAACCGCGCTCTTGCTGGTTCCGAGCTGTTCAGAAATTTCTGCACAGCTGTGTCCAAATACCACCTGTAACAATAAAGGGTCCCGGTATTTTGGCTCCAGTTTTAAAATGCCCTGACGCAACATATCTCGCTCTGTTTGCTCTTCGGGCTCCAATTCTTCATCATCGACAACAACGACTTTATCCACATCAGTGAATTTAGGCACCTTTCGTTCGAAGGTGCGGGCATACTCTCGCCGCAAAATAGTAATCAACCAGCTTTTGGCCGCACCAACATCTTTAAGGCTATCCAACGCTCGCCATGCTCTAAGAAACGTTTCCTGAACGAGATCCTTGGCCAGGGCGTCGTTGCCACAAATCCACATGGCATAGCGGTACAAATCCGTTGAATAAGCTTCGGCAAGCTCGTTGAAACGATTCGTCCGTTCTGTGTTACTAGTCATGACCGGGTTTCACAATGTTTTATTTCAGTCAGATACAATTTTTTAAACCTTTTTTCAAGCCTGTGATGCCCCATGTGGGATAATAGCGGTTATGTAAACGGAAACCTAATTATCATTCGGAGCGTCAATATAACCCATGGTATCTGTTTAAATACACTCCGTTGTGACTAATGGCACTTAAATCCGAGCCCCTAAAAGCGGCAGTCTGTGCCTTGCCTCACCGGGGGGCTAAGCCTTAATCTTGTTTAATTGTTTATCAGGCGCACAAAAGTAAACGCCGGTGGGAGTAAAAAAGGATGAGTATGAATTTCGAACAAGCCCGATTCAATATGGTAGAGCAGCAGGTCAGGCCTTGGGAAGTCCTGGACGAGCGGGTCCTTGCGTTATTGGAAACAACCCATCGTGAAGATTTTGTGCCGGTGCGATACCGGAAACTGGCGTTTACGGACATGGCCATACCTTTGGATCACGGGCAAGTCATGATGAAGCCCGTCGTAGAGGGTCGTTTGTTGCAGGCACTGGAGCTGAAACCAGATGAAATGGTACTGGAGATAGGCACTGGCAGTGGGTTTATGACCGCCTGCCTCGCTCAGCTGGCTAAACGGGTTGTGAGTGTGGACACACACGAACAGTTCTCCAGAGAGGCGGAAGCCAAACTGAAAGAATTAGACATTAATAACGTGGAATTTGAAACCGGAGACGTGATGACCGGCTGGCAACCAGAGCAGGCACATGACGTACTGGTGGTGACCGGCTCCGTTCAGGAAATTCCAGATCACTTCCGTGGGTGGGTCAATCCAGGCGGCCGCATATTTGTGGTTAGTGGCGATGGCCCGGCGATGGAAGCAAAGCTATTAACAAAACTAAATGCAACTGAGTGGCGCGAAGAAAGTCTGTTTGAAACAGACCTGGCAAGATTGATTAATGCTGAGAAAGCACCAGAATTTGAATTTTAAGGGACCTTAGGAGTTGGCTATGCAGTTCGTTACCAAGTATCACCAGCGTATGATGGTGGCCGTATTATTGATCTCATCACCGGCGTTTGCTGTTGATCTGGTCGGCGTCCATGATCTGGCGGTCAAGAATGACCCACAATTACAGGCGGCAGCATTTCGCAAACAGGCAAGTGGCGAAAACAAACGCCAGGCCTGGGCAAACCTGTTGCCCACCTTAAGTGGCTCAGCCTCAAAGGTAAAAGGTGACAGCCAAACAGACATAGCAGGTATCACTGTCTCAGACACGACGACTGATACCGAAACACTGGGTTTGACCTTGCGTCAGTCCCTGTACTCACAAAGCAACTACGAGCAACTGGACATCGCGCGTGGGCAGGTCAGCCAGGCTGAGGCGACCTATAATATTGCTTATCAGGACTTTTTAGTGAGGGTCGCGGTTGGATACTTTGGCGTGTTAACGGCACAAGATGGCGTTATTTTTGCCGATGCTGAAGAAAAGGCCCTGCAAAGACAGTTTGAACAGGCAGAGCAACGCTTTGAAGTGGGTTTAACCGCCGTAACGGACGTTCATGAAGCCCGAGCCAGTTATGATAACGCGCGTGCCCGCGCCATCGTCTCAAAAAACAATCTGGCTGACGCCAAAGAAGCTCTTTATGAGCTGACCGGGCAATACTTTAATAACTTTGACCCGCTGCAAGAGTTATTACCGCTGCTCAAGCCGCTTCCGGAAAATGCTTCAGAATGGGTTGATATGGCAATGCAATACAATCCTGCGGTGATCTCAGCACACAAGGGTGTTGAGATAGCGGGCGCCACGGTACGCCTGCAACGAGCCGGTCATTTGCCGACGCTGGATCTGGTAGGAAGTTATAGCGACTTTACCAATAATGAATTTATTGTCAGGGACGATTTCCAGAATGTCATTGCCACCACAGACCTGACCAATGAAGACAAGCGAATTACTTTGCAACTGAATGTACCGATTTACCAGGGTGGCGTGGTCTCCTCCAGAACACGACAGGCGCGACATACACTCAATGCGGTACATGAAGATCTGGACCGGCAACAAAGGGCCGCCGTAAGACAGACTAACAACGCCTACCGAGCAGTGATTGCCGGTATTGAGCAAGTGGGAGCTTTTGGACAAGCCAGAATTTCAGCAGAAAGCGCTCTTGAGGCAACCCAGGCCGGGTTTGAGGTTGGTACCCGCACTATTGTCGATGTATTAATTGCACAACAACGTTATTTTCAGGCACAGCGGGACAACTCTCGGGCACGCCACACCTATATTCTGGATCACCTGCGATTAAAAGCAGCTGCGGGCGTGTTGATCAAGGAAGATCTTCATAAAGTTAACGGTATCCTAAAATAACTGGTGAGAGGCGCTACCCCTCTTTGCTGGGGGTAGTGCTTGCTTAAGTGTTGGTTCAGTTAGAGCAGTTTTCTAACCGCCTTCAAGGTTAAATCCAGTGCACCCTTGTTTTTTTCAACCAGCGCCCGCCCGGCGAGCCCCATGCTGTCGCGTAAGGCCGTGTCGGTTAGTAGTTGTTTAGCCGTTTGCCTGAAACCCTGCTGATCGGTGACACGTCGGGCAGCATTGCATAAGAGCAATTGAGAGGCAATTTCCTTGGCGTTGTTCATGTTTGGGCCCAACAAAACCGGTTTACCCAGAGCGGCGGGTTCGAGCGCATTATGACCGCCCTGGTCACCCATGCTGCCACCGACAAAAGCGATATCACCGCAGGCATAATATTTCATTAACTCCCCGACGGAATCAATTACGAAACATTGTGCCTGTTCGGAACAGCTCTCACCCTGGCTGCGTAACTCCGTTCGCAAACCGGCCGCCAACGCCCGTTGCGTTGATTGGCTGAAGCGTTCCGGATAGCGTGGCACCAATATCAACAAAGCACCCGGCAGCTCAGTCAGCAGTTCGACAAAAGCAGGAATTACGATGTTTTCGTCCGCTTCGTGGGTGCTGCCCGCAACCAGCACCGGTCTCTCGCTGTTCCAGCCGTCACGCAAGGTAGCAGCTTCAAGTTCAAGTCTGGCAGGGATAAGCAGGTCATACTTAAGATTACCGGTCATGACGGATCGGTGTGGGGTCACGCCACAACTGAGCAGCCGGTCTTCATCAGTGGAACTTTGAGCGCCAACCCAGGTTACAGACTGCAGAGCTTCTTTGATCAACCCGGAGATGAGGCTAAAACGTCTGGTGGAGCGTTTAGAAAGCCGGGCATTTGCCATTAGCAGCGGAATATTCAGTTTATTTATCCCAAGAAACAGATTGGGCCAGATCTCGGTTTCCATCACGATTACCAGGCGGGGTTGCAGGCGGCTTAAAAACCGTGAAACGGCTCCCGGCAGATCAATCGGAATATAGCTGTGCGAGACCTGATCACCCAGCTCTTTTTTGACTCTCTGAGCCCCTGTGGGTGTCAAGGTGCTAACCATCACAGGCAGCTCGGGGTAGGTTTTGAGTAGTGCCTTGATCAGCGGGCACGCTGCATTAAACTCACCGACCGATGCAGCGTGCACCCATATTCCACGTAGTTGAATGGGGTGTGGAATAAAGCCAAAACGTTCGTTCCAGTGGCCAAGATAAGCGCGATCCCGAAGCCCCCGTAAAGCAAAGTACAGCAAAACAAAAGGGGTGCTGACCATAATGAGGAAAGAATACAAAAAGCGCATCGTTTAACTCGGGCCTTTATCAATACAAGCCGCCCAAAGTCCGAAAAGCATCCAGATCAATGATGACATGTAGGTACCATAAAGCGCGAAGTGAGAATTAAACGGAAACAGCATTAGCGCTAAAGCCAGGGCATAAGGAAAAGCTTCATTGCGCCGGGCAGGCGTAAAGCCCTGCCAAAAACGTATCGCCAGCACAAAACCAGCAAACATTCCGAGCAAACCGATACCGCCAGTGTCTGCCATTACTTCAAGTATCAGGTTGTGAGCGTGTGTTGCGCCAGATTTACCGCTTGATCGCTGAATGTGGACATCGTCTTTCGTGGCGTACTCCATATAAGCTTTTGGAAAAGCGCGGACACCAACCCCGTTGACCGGGTGCGCCTTGAACATGGCCAGACTGGTTTTAAAAATCGGCAAGCGGTAGGTGCTGGCCGCGTTTACAGCAGCCTGGGAGCCTTGTGTGATGACCAGTGATTGTTCAAGCCTTGCCTGAAATAAGGGTGAAACCAGGTAGCTGCCGATGATCGCGGTGATGACAAATACCGGTATAGATAGGGACACTCTTCTGAGTTCACGGTTTTCCTGCCGGTGCATGAGCCACATATAAACAATCAATACCAGGCCCATGACAAGCCAGCCTGCACGCATGCCAGCAATTAAAACAGCGCCCAGTGTTAAGGTGAAAGCCGCCACCCAGGCCCAGGCAGGCCAATGACGGCGGGCGTGCTCAAGTAGCAGTGGGGAAAGCATGGCCAAGGTCGGGCCAAAAAACTGGAACTTTTGCACAAACAACGCATTGAGTCGTTCTGGATGCATTGCGATACCAAACAAATCATTTCCAAAAATCAACTGAACAAAGCCATCCATAGCCCAAAACACCAGCAGGAAAGATGTCCAGCGAATCACGCGCCAGCGTGCTGAATCGGCTCGTAACAACACCGCCATGCTGAGTATTGCAGCCAGAAAACGAAGTGAAGCAATAGTGCTACCCCAACTTTTCTGTGGCATGTAGGAATCAAAACTTGAAATTAACAGTGGTAGCCAGAAGCACAAAAAAACCGGAATAACGACAAGCGAAACCCGCCGTATACGCTGTCTGTTCTCAGCTGATCGGGCCAGGAACGGCAGGCTCAGGGCGAATGCTGACAAGGGGATTTCTGCCAGTCTGCCAAAAGGCAACAATGCAAAAAAGGACACAGCCAACCAGCTAGGCCAGTCGGTGGTCAGTCGTTTGAGCAGAAATTTCATCAACCTTCCTTTCCGTTACATTGTTGAGCGCCCAGGAGCCTGTCGGGTTTGACGGATCGTAGCGAGGGAAAACCGATTTGAGTCAGGTTTTTCGGTCTTTTAAGGAGAATAGCACCGCTATTTGACGCAAAAGAGCGGAGAATCTGGCCAAACTCGGTTATTACGTAGTAGATCATGTTAAATCCGACAGGCTCCTAGGGCATGAAGATACAGGTTCAAGGTTTGATCCATCGAGGCCAGCAAAGAGAAAGCATCACTTTTTTTAACCATGGGTGTCTGTTGCAGAAATGTACCGACCCTGTGTACAAGCGCTTGCAGATTATCTGCTTGTACCGCACCAAATGGATACATCTCACGCAGGACTTCTTTGGTCCCGCCATGGTTCCATGCGATGACCGGCACCCCCAGGGAAAGAGCCTCAGGCATGGTTCTGCCAAAGGCTTCTGGCGGGTCACTACACAGGTTGAAGACAATGCATGATGCGGCCATCCAGTCCCGCATATCAGTCCTCACGCCAACGAATGACAGTTTGTCAGCCATCCCGCTACGAATCGCCAGACCTTCTAACTCGTTGATGTAGCGGGAGCCCGGTTTAGCGCGGCCCAGGATGACGCCATGAATATCGTCGTATGATGATTGAAGCCTGGTCAGCATTTCGATAAAAGTTGCATGGCCTTTATAACGTGATAAGCGTCCAGGTAACAACAGGAGGCGTTTGTTTTTCAGTGCCGGAAATTCGGCATAGGTGTTTTTCCACCAGTCGTCAGATGGTTGATAGCCATACGGAAAATCGTCCCGACTGGTGCCGCCGTATATCGTGTGTGGAGAGGGGCTGTCTGGCGGTAAATAATTTTTCAGCGTGTAGTCACGGATATGTTTGGAGACCGCGACGACATGGTCTCCGCGAGCCATGATCGCACTGTAGCTGCTGACAGAATATTGTCCGTGCATGGATGTAATGAATATCGGTCGTTTATCCGCAGGTAGTTTGCGTAGCGCCAGGTAACAAATCCAGGCAGGTAAACGGGAGTGTACGTGGACGATATCCGCTTGGTTTTGCAGCAACCAGGAGCGAAAGCGCAAGATGTAACGTAAGGTACCCAAGCGTTTGCGGCCGATGGGCCAATTGAGCAATTCGGCTCCGGCAGCATTGACACGGTTCGCCAACGGACCATTGGCTGCGAGTACAGTTACCCGGTGGCCCGCTGCACGCAAGTGCTCGGTGATCTCGACAGCGACCATTTCTGACCCGCCGATGCTGAGTGACACCAAAGCCTGTACAACATGCATTAGCGTTAAAGACCCTGCTCAGGCAGTCAATGCGTAATGTGTACCACAATACGGGCAGCTGGTTTCGCCGCTGTCGTCAATGGGTAGGTAAACACGTGGGTGAGCATTCCAGAGTTTCTGGTTTGGTAAAGGACAAGAAAGCGGTAGGTCCGCGCGACTTATCTCGGTCTGGGTCTGCGTATTAGCATATTCCAGGCTGTTATCCTGGGCGTCAGTGCGATGAGTCAAAGTGCCATCTCCACAAAAATAGTAGCTGTATTCTACCTCAATATCTGATTGCATAACGCCAGCGCGACATTAAGTAGCTGAGAGGTTTCAACGTCAATACTGTCGTCGATCAAAGAGGCGTGCTGACTAGCGTGACTCAGTTGTGTATAGGCGTTAAGCAGGGTTTTGAATGTATTGGCATTTATCCAGCCACAATCCCGCAGAGAAAGCAGCTGTTCAATCACGTCGGTAGATTTGATAACCTCAGGAAATTCGTTAGCGCTGAGCAGCAAGCCGAGCTGTACAATAAACTCAATGTCCAGGAGGCCTCCTGGACCATGTTTGAGCGAGAGACTGTCACCATGTTCCGTACGTATCCGTTCTCGCATAGCAGGAATTTCACGCCGGATAAGGGACTTGTCACGTGACATCGTCAGCACCTGCCGTCGAGAGGCGGCAAAACTCTGCGCTACGTCCGTACCGCCAGCGACTGCTCTGGCGCGCGTCAACGCCTGTAGCTCCCAGGTCCAGGCCTCTTCCAGTTGATAACGTCTGAACGCATCCACGCTGGAGACCAGCAGGCCCGCACGTCCGTTTGGCCGCAACCGCGCATCGATGTTGTACAGTCGCCCACATGGTGTGGTTGCCGACAACAGGCTAAGCATGCGGCGAGCTATGCCGGTGTGGTAACGTTCGGCGGAGATTGGGCGGGCACCATTAGACCGTTCTGTCGCGGGTTGATATAAGAAAATCAGATCAAGGTCGGAGTCAAAACCCAGCGCAAAAGCACCCAGGCTTCCGTAGGCAATAACGGCAAGCTCGGGGCCAGGTAAGTGGCCATGACGGTTTTCCATTTCGGTTTGCGACAAACTTAATGCGGCTTGCACCAGGTTCTGGGCAAGCTGGCTGAGCGCTGTCCGGGCTTCAGAGGCCGTCATCGTTAATTGCAGCACTGCCACAGCAATACGCAGGCTGAACACTTGTTTGAGGTAATTCAGGTCTTGCAGCACGGTTTCGGTTCCGTTATTTGTTTGTAATACCCGCTCAACACCGGCCAGAATATCTTTCTTGGTGGGAGGCTGGGCACCGAGACTGGGGTCTATTAACTCATCCAGCAAAGCCGGGTATCTAGTAACGGTCTGAGCAACACGGTTGCTGACCGAAAATAACGACAGCATCCGCTTGCTGGCTTCCGGGTTTTGTACCAATAGGGATAAATACGCGCTACGCCGGCAGATTGCAGAAACCAGATCCAGTACACGGTTGATAATGGTATCGGACGGTGACAAAGAATCAAAACGCTCCAACAATAACGGCATAAACTGGTCGAGACGTTGGGATGCACGCTGACTGAGTGAAAGTCGGTTTAACCGTTTGACGAACGCTGCCAGAGGCGTCCGTTCGGATGTTGACGAGGTGTCGTCCAGGGTGCTGTTTCTTAACCGCTGCCAATAAGCGTGCCACGGGTTTTTGTCGTCATTGAGGCCGGTTGGCTGGGGCAGGCTTTGCTCAAATAAAGATTGCACGCTGTTTCTGGTTTCATCAAGGGCAAGTTGGAAACCTGACATGTCTTCAAACCCCATGGCCTGGGCCACGCGCAAGCCATCTTCACCGCCGGGCACCCGGTGTGTTTGCTGGTCGTGTAACGCTTGAATACGGTTTTCGGTTTTTCTTAAAAAACGATAGGCAGCCAGCAAAGCGGCAATTGCTTCGTCCGGTAACAACTGCAGCTTTTGCAAACCAGCAATTGCCGTGAATAGTGAAGAGGTTTGCAGGGTGGCTCCCCGCCCACCACGAAGCAACTGAAAGGTTTGCACCAGGAATTCAATTTCGCGGATACCGCCTGGACCCCGTTTAATATCATCAAGACGGTCTTTACGTAAAGCGTCTTCACGTACGTTGGCATGCATATTCCGTAGCGCTTCAATCGCACCAAAATCGATATATCGGCGATAAACAAAAGGTTTCAATATGCTCAGCAACTGCTCACAAGAAGCCAGGTCACCAGCAACCGGACGGGCCTTAATTAATGCATATCTTTCCCAATCGCGCCCTTCGCGTTGATAGTATTGTTCAAGCGCGGAAAAGCTGCTGACCAGCGGCCCAGAGTCACCAAAAGGCCGCAGGCGGGTATCCACTCGAAAACAAAAACCATCAGCCGTAATGGCCGACAGGCTACGGATAATGCTGCGGGCGAGACGAGTAAAGAATTGTTCATTGCTCAGGCCACGGCGACCATCACAGACACCACGATCGGGGTAACAAAAAATAATATCAATATCAGATGACATGTTGAGCTCGTAGCCACCAAGCTTGCCGAGGCCAATGACAATGAGTTTTTGGGGCTGGCCATTGTCGTTTCGTGGTATACCGTGCTTTTTCTCCAATGCCAGAGAGTGATAACTGACCGCGGCTTGCAGGCAAGTATCAGCGAGGATACTTAAATCCACTAGTATTTCATCCACCGCTGCCTTTTCACTCAGATCGCGCCAGATCAAACGCATCATTTCCTGATTGCGAAACTGGCGAAGTGCTGGGTCCAGGCCCTTTTTTTCGATGTTGGTTGCCAGCAGCTCGGCACTGGGCGAAACGGGATTATCAAGACGACCGGATACCCGCAGGTCTTCCAGCCAGTCAGGGTGGCGGGAGACCAATTGACTCAGAAACGGACTGAGCGTCAGAATATCTTGTTGGTTGACAACAGTCATCGCTAGATTATAGCGGTGGGGCTCGCTTTTCACAGGCTAAAAAAACCCCGCGAAAAGCGGGGGTTTTAGTCACTCGAGTTTGAACAACACGATTTACATCATGCCACCCATACCACCCATACCGCCCATACCACCCATATCAGGTGCAGCCATCGGTGCATCATCCTTAGGTAGTTCGGCCACCATGGCTTCGGTGGTGATCATCAAACCGGCAATAGATGCAGCATTCTGCAACGCTGAGCGTGTGACCTTGGTTGGATCCAGAATACCGGATTCAATCATGTCAGCGTACTCACCGGTAGCGGCGTTATAGCCGTAGTTGCCTTCACCCAGCTTTACGTTGTTCAGTACAACTGAGCCTTCTTCACCGGCATTGGCAACGATCTGACGCAGCGGTTCTTCCATCGCACGACAAGCGATCGCGATACCAACATTCTGGTCTTCATTGTCACCCGTTAAGCCCTTAACAGCTTGTAAAGCGCGGACCAGTGCAACACCGCCGCCAGGAACAACACCTTCTTCAACCGCTGCGCGGGTAGCGTGTAAGGCATCTTCAACGCGGGCTTTCTTCTCTTTCATTTCGACTTCAGTTGCAGCCCCAACTTTGATCACAGCAACACCGCCTGCCAGTTTGGCAACGCGTTCTTGCAGTTTTTCACGGTCGTAATCGGAAGTAGCTTCCTCGATCTGGGCACGGACCTGGTTAACACGACCGGAAATGTCGTCACTGCTGCCAGCACCATCAATGATCGTGGTGTTTTCCTTGGTGATCTGGATCTTCTTGGCAGATCCCAATTCTTCCAGAGTGGCTTTTTCCAATGACAGGCCAACTTCTTCAGCAATCACGGTTGCGCCAGTCAAGACCGCGATATCTTCCAGCATGGCTTTGCGGCGATCACCGAAACCCGGTGCTTTAACGGCGCAGACTTTAACGATACCGCGAATGGAGTTAACCACCAGCGTGGCCAGGGCTTCGCCTTCGATATCTTCAGCGATGATCAACAGCGGGTTGCCTGACTTGGCAACAGCCTCGAGCACCGGAAGCAGGTCACGTACATTGCTGATCTTCTTGTCATGTAGCAGGATGTAAGGGTTTTCCAGCTCCACGCTCATGGTTGCTTGATCATTAATAAAGTAGGGCGAGAGGTAACCACGGTCAAATTGCATGCCTTCAACCACGTCCAGCTCATTGGACAGACCGGATGCGTCTTCAACAGTAATAACGCCTTCTTTACCAACTTTATTCATCGCTTCTGCGATCAATTCACCAATTTCAGTGTCAGAGTTGGCCGAAATTGAGCCAACCTGTGCAATAGCGTTGTTGTCGGTGCAAGGCTGTGAAATTTTATGCAGCTCTTTAACAGCACCAGCAACGGCTTTATCCAAACCACGTTTCAGATCCATCGGGTTCATACCGGCAGCAACGGCTTTCCCGCCTTCGCGCAGCATCGATTGGGCCAAAACGGTTGCTGTCGTGGTTCCATCACCGGCCACATCAGATGTCTTGGAAGCAACTTCCTTGACCATCTGGGCACCCATATTTTCAAAATTATTTTCCAGCTCGATTTCTTTAGCTACGGAAACACCATCTTTGGTGACGGTAGGAGCGCCAAAGCTCTTATCCAGCACCACGTTACGCCCCTTGGGGCCCAGTGTTATCTTGACCGCGTCGGCCAGAACGTTAACACCGCGCAACATTTTACTGCGGGCGTCTTCACCAAAACGTACGTCTTTCGCACTCATTGTCTAATCCTCAATTTGTTCAATACTTGAAAGGGGCTATCAGTTTTCGATAACCGCCATAATGTCTTCTTCGCGCATGACAAGCAGTTCTTCACCATCCACTTTTACTTCTGTTCCCGAATATTTACCGAACAGGATGGTGTCACCTACGCTGATATCCAGCGCGCGTTTGTCACCGTTATCGAGAATTTTACCGTTACCTACCGCAAGCACTTCGCCGCGGACAGGTTTTTCAGCTGCTGAGTCTGGAATCACGATGCCGCCAGCGGACATACGCTCTTCTTCCATTCGTTTCACAATGACTCGGTCGTGTAAAGGACGAAGTTTCATCGGAATTTCTCCCTAAATAATTACCAATTAAATTGAACATAAAACCGCAACGGTTTAATCGTCGCGGTCTGTTGTGTGCCTGTGGATGATCTGACTTTACAGTATTCCGCAGCCTGCCTGCAGAGTTGGGGATATTAGGCCGACATTTCAAGAGCAACTGGAGTGGTTTTTTGGGCAGGCTTTAACGCGCAACGGTCTGGCGGGGCCTTATTGGCATCAACTGAGTTATTCCTGCGCCTCAGCACAAACGATACAAAGTGTCGCGGTAAGGTCTGCTTCAAGGCGTCTCGGGTTAATGGCTTCACCACATTCAAAGCACTCACCATAGTCACCGTTACAGACACGTTCGAGAGCGGCAGTAATTTTAACCAGCTGTTGTCGCCTTCGTCGGCCAGTTTCCAATGACATAGCCTGTGCCTGCATGGCATCCATTCGCGACAGCCTGCCCACACGGGCCTGGTCCAGTTCAACAACAGTTTCGGCCTGCTGACTGGTTTCCCCGATACTGTGTAGCTCAGCTTGGAGCTTTAATAATAATGATTGAAAGCGTTGCAGGTCGGTTTTTACCATGTCCATCGATCATCCATTTGGGGTCTGCGTGAGTGATTTTTGATGTAATTTTAACAAAGACTGTAACTATTGCGCCGTGGCTGCGTATATTCTGATGAACATGAGCAAAAGATACCGTCAATGGGTGAAGCAGTATCAGGATCAAGCCTGGACGGTGGCGCGCTATATTTTGAAAGATGCCCAGGAGGCAGAAGATGCAACCCAGGAAGCATTTGTGAAGCTCTGGAACAACCGGGACAAAATCGACCCTGAGCGGGTTAAGCCGTGGTTGATGAAAGTGACACGCAACGGTTGTCTTGATCGGCTCAGGCGCAGACGGGATAACGTGGAGTTTGATGAAAGTCACATGGCCGGAGAAGTCAGCGGACCCTTACAGGGTGTGGCGGCCAATGAAACACGGGCCTGGTTGCAGCGCGCTATTGGTGGACTGAAAGAACCCTACCGATCACTGGTTGTGTTGCGGGATGTAAACCAACACAGCTACGAAGAAGTGGCGGGCATGTTGGAACTAAACCTGGCGCAGGTAAAGACTTACCTGCACCGAGCGAGAAAGCAGTTGCGAGAGCAGTTGGCTGAGGTAAGACCATGAATGAATATGATGAAGAATGGGAAGTTCAGATCAACGCATTGCTTGATGGTGAATTGAGCCCAAAGGGTGCAGAGAAACTTAAAGCCGATGCTTTGGGTGATGGCGATCTGGCTGCAGCCATTATTAGTGCTTATCAACTTCAAAAAGCAATGGAAAACATCCATGTTGAACGAGCGCCGGATAGCCTCAGAAAGAAGCTTAAAGCGATACCCCGCAGGAAGCAGCCAGCGCCAGCGTTTAGGCTGTTTCAGCCTCGCTGGGCGATGGTGCTGGCGGCAATTCCGCTGACGCTCATCGTGGTCAGCCTGATGCGCCCGGACACGCCACCTGCAAGTGAAATTGCCCAGGCGCGAGAGGAGATGGCAATAGCATTTGCCTACCTTGATAAAGCCGGTGTCATGACCGGGCGAGAGATTGAATCAACAGTTGGACGAACAATGGCAAACGCTGTGACCGGGTCGATCAACAGGGTTATCAAATCACAACATCTAAGCTCCAAGGAGAAAAAAGTATGAAACAATCAGTGATGAAAAAATGGGTTACAGGATTATTCTGCACATTACTGGCACTGCCAGTCATTGCGCAGGAAGACGAGCTCAAGGATTTGCCGGGTTATGTCGATTTTGGCGACTTGTCAGCCACCTACGGCGAGCCAAAAATTACCATCAACCTGGGCGGAACCATGCTCGGTTTTGTTGGCATGATGAGTTCGGCAAAAAGCCCGGAAACATCAAAACTTATTTCCAAGCTCAAGGGCATTCGGGTACAGATTTATGAAACCGATGAAAACCTTGAGGCAGCCAGTCAACAGTACAGCAAGGTCAAGGGTGATCTTAAGTCCTCTGGTTGGGAGCCTATAGTGCAGGTTAATGAAGACGATGAGCAGGTTCTGGTTTACATGAAAATGGAGGCTGGCCACATGGAAGGCATGACCGTAATGGCGGTTGATGGGGAGGAAGCTGTGTTTGTAAATATCATTGGTCAGCTGAACCCTGCCGAACTGGGTAAGGTCATGGAAAGCTTTGATGTCGATGTGGACCTGGATCTGGACTGACCAGATGGAAATGACAATGATCAAACATCGCATTTCCTCCGGCTTTGGGTTGGTTTTAATGGCTTTTATGTTGGCTTCTTGCCACATCACAGCGCCACGCGGCAATGCTGGTTATGCCAACCTTGATTCACCGGGAATGAGAGACACCGACCGCACCTTCTCATTGTCACTGGGTCGCACGACCTTACGCCTCGCGGCTCGCTTCCTGGATGATGATCCGGAAATCCGGGCTTTACTCAGAAGTCTGGACGGGGTGCGGGTCCGTGTTTACGAGGTCACAGGGGACAGTGACAGAATTGCGCAAAAGTTTGAACACATGGGCCAAAAGTTAAATAGCGATGGTTGGCAACCGGTTATGCTGGTGCGCGAGGAAGGTGAATATGTGCAAATGTTTACCCGCTCGTCCGGAAACCGGGTACAAGGGCTAACCGTCGTTTCTGTTGACAATGAAGACGTCGTTGTGGTCAATGTGATGGGCGATATTGATCCAAAATATTACAGCGGTGTGATGGGTGCGCTGGATGTTGGTGTTGCCCCGGAGATAGAAGTCGCTACCGTGAACTGAAGTTTTTCGGGTGGAAATGTCCGGCGCCAGGTGTGTGGCGCCAGGTTGAAACAGGTGGTTTTTTTGTAAAAGCACTCTTTCCTGTAGTTTTCCCCAGTTTGCTTGTTATCATTCGGTTGACCCCATAACCGGATAAACCAGATGAGACTTTTGCTGTGTGTGCTGATGTTAACCGCTTGCACGGCCTGTAATGCTGGTAATCCTCGCGTTGAGTTAAGCGGCAGGAGCTTTGGTGTGGAAATTGCCGACACACGAGAAAAACAAGCACTGGGGCTAATGTACCGGGACACGATGCCAGCAGACCAGGGTATGTTGTTCATTTTTCCAAATGAAGCACCACGAAGTTTCTGGATGAAAAACACCCGTATCTCTCTCGACATCATGTATTTCGACAAAGACTTGAAGCTGGTCAGTATCTCCGCAAACACACCACCTTGCCGGGTCAGCCGTTGTCCTGCCTATCCCAGTAGTGGGCCGACCCAGTATGTGCTTGAGCTTAATGCCGGCATAGCCAAGGAGCTGGGTGTTAGCCCCGGAGACCGACTGACAATTGAGTTGAACTGAACCGGTGGAAGGCAATCGGGTTTTGCCATGAGATCAAGCACTCTAATTGCCCAGGTTACAGACTGCCACTTGCCGGCGGACCCGCAGCAAAACTATCGCGGCATTAACCCGTACGAAACACTGCGTGCCTTGATGCAAAAAGTGAAGGAGTTGTGTCCTGACCTGTTGCTGGCGACAGGTGATCTAAGCGAAGATGGCAGCGTTGTTTCGTACCAGGCGTTGCAACAGTTTTTCAAACCACTCGGAATACCGGTGCTTGCATTGCCAGGCAATCATGATGCCCCGGAACTGCTGGCCGAAATTTTTCCCGGTAGCCCGATGGATACGATCGAGGTTTCAGAACATGGCCGGTGGCAGGTTATCCGTTTAAATTCCTCTGTGCCAGGCAAACCAGACGGTTGTCTCAGCGAGAAAGCGCTGACGGAGCTTGAACATCTTTTACTGAGTCACAAACAATGCCCAAGGCTCATCGCTTTGCATCACCAACCCGTCCCTATCGGCAGTCCATGGATCGACAAGTACCGTTTATTTGACTCGGAACGCTTCATGCAATTGATTTATCAGCACACTGACATAAAAGCGGTAGTCTGGGGTCATGTCCATCAGGTGTTTGAAACCGAGAGAAACGGAACCGTCATGATGGGTGGTCCATCGAGCGCGATTAACAGCCTGCCCGGCGCACAGAAATTCACTGCGGATCCGGCTGGGCCAGCGTGTAGGTGGCTGGAGTTGAGAGCTGATGGAACCGTTCTAAGTGGTATTGTTTAAGGAACCCCTGATTTATTCTGAACGAAGTAGATTGTGATTCAAAATGTTCAGGTTCACCAACAGTAGGCGTCTTAGCCAGACTCTGGCAGCAACAACCACAGAATGATGTAGACAAGAATGCCCGGAAAAGCTGCTGAGATGACTGAAGCCAGAACATAGACGACCCGTGTGCCAGTGATTGACCAACCGAAATGCCGTGCAATACCGGCGCAAACACCCCCAATCATTGCATTAGGTTTGTCTCGTGACATGCCTGTGGGTGAGTTCATGTGGATATTCCTCGGCTTAATCTTGTTTAGAGCTCAATCATCTCAAAACTTTCTTTATCTACGCCACAATCAGGGCAAACCCAGAATGCTGGTACATCATCCCAGCGCGTACCGGGGGCCAAACCTTCTTCGGGGCAGCCTTTTTCTTCTTCATATACCCAGCCACAGATGATACACATCCAGACTTTATATTTGCTTTCCGGCACGATTGTGTTCCTGTAATGACAAAAAGGCTAGTTTGACACGCGAAGGCGCGCGCTTAAACCGCTTTGCGGGTTAAAATGCAGTTTTTATACACTGAGATTAGAGCAAATGATGACCAGCGAAGAATTGATTGAACGGGCACGGCTTCACATACCGGGCGGGGTTAATTCCCCGGTTCGCGCTTTTAACGGCGTTGGCGGCGACCCTGTATTTTTCGACCATGCGCTCGGCGCGTGTCTGTATGACGTTTCCGGCCGGTCTTACATTGATTATGTCGGCTCCTGGGGACCGATGATTGCTGGCCACGCCAACCCGGCCATTATTGCAGCGGTTCACGAAGCAGTTAACAAGGGGCTGAGTTTTGGTGCGCCGGCAGCGGCAGAGGTGACGATGGCAGAAAGGCTATGCGAGTTGGTAGATGGTATGGATATGGTACGCATGGTCAACTCAGGTACCGAGGCTACAATGAGTGCCATACGCGTGGCGCGTGCTGCCACGGGCCGGGATCGTATTCTCAAGTTTGAGGGTTGCTACCACGGCCATGCCGATGCTTTCCTGGTCAAGGCCGGTAGTGGTGCGTTGACTCTCGGTGTGCCAAATTCGCCTGGTGTACCTTCGGCCTGCGCTGACTTGACGTTAACACTACCCTTTAACGACCTGGGTGCAGTGCGGGCGTGTTTCGCAGAACAAGGTGATGAAATAGCATGTTTAATTGTTGAGCCGGTGGCTGGAAATATGAATTGCATTCCACCAGTGGCTGGGTATCTGCAGGGTCTTCGTGATCTTTGTGATCAATACGGCGTCATCTTGATTTTTGACGAGGTAATGACCGGTTTTCGCGTCGCACTGGGTGGCGCGCAGGCTTTGTACGGCATCAGGCCGGATATGTCGACTTTTGGCAAGGTCATTGGTGGCGGTATGCCCGTCGGTGCTTTTGGTGGCAAACGCGAGTTGATGGAGTTGGTCGCGCCCTCGGGGCCGGTTTATCAGGCAGGGACACTATCAGGCAACCCGGTAGCCATGGCTGCAGGTCTGGCGACGCTTGATCAGATAACAATGGCAGGTTTTTACCAGGCTCTGGACGATAAAACCCGCATGCTGACTGAAGGAATCCAGGCAGAAGCAGATTTTGCCGGTATACCATTTACGACAACACGCGTCGGCGGTATGTTTGGTCTCTTTTTCAGTGCCGCAGAGCAGATTGTCAATTTTGAGCAATCGGGCGCTGTGGATGTTGATATGTTCAAGCACTTCTTTCACGCGATGCTCGAAAAAGGTGTCTACCTGGCACCATCGGCCTATGAGGCCGGGTTTGTTTCATCGGCTCATAGTGAAGAGCACATTTCAGCAACGATCAATGCTGCAAGGGAAGCGTTCAAACACTGCGCGGCAAATGCGGGATAGTTTCTACCCAGGCTAAAGGCGAACCCGTTAAGCCCGCAAAAAACACCAATAATTACGATGCACTACACTAGGGGGTGTTCTCAATTAGCCAGGCTGCGCTGTTGAGCCTGAAAAATCGCCAGGCAAGGCGTGAGGAGAGAGATTTGGTTATTCCAAATGAACGACGAACAACGCAGCATGGCGTTTTTTCAGGCTCAACCCGAAGGGCCGGGCCTGTTTTTCGCCCAGCGGCGTTATCATTCGCTCATGTAGACCATGCTACACAGCATTCATTCTGCCTTGCTGGACAAAAAACAGACTCCGGCAGCACAGTCTGGCTAATTGAGAACACCCCCTAAAGCTTAATGGACACAGGCTGGACACAGGACCTGTTGAACTGGTTGACTGCCAACCCAGGCTGGGCGGGCTTCTGGGTATTCATTATGTCCTTTGTGGAGTCGCTGGCGTTTGTCGGTATCCTGGTACCCGGCATCATCCTGCTATTCGGTCTTGGCGCATTGATCAGTCTTGGTGCTATGGACATGTTCCCGATCTGGTTGTGGGGCTCAGCGGGTGCCTTTGCCGGGGACTTCGTCAGCTATGCCGTTGGCCGACGTTATCGGAATCAGCTGCCGGAAACATGGCCCTTTTCACGCTTTCCTCGAATGTTGGAAAGGGGGCGCGATTATTTCCGCGTACATGGCCCAAAGAGCGTGGTTGTAGGTCGTTTTGTCGGCCCGCTCAGGCCTGTGATTCCGGTTACCGCAGGCATGTTGGGTCTGACCCTCCGGCGGTTTTTAATAGTGGATATTCCAGCTTGCATCGCCTGGACGCCGGCCTACCTGTTGCCAGGCATGTTGTTTGGTGCTTCACTTGAGGTGGCATCTGAATATGCCGGACGAATGTCACTGGTTTTGATCATTGCTGTGGTGGTTTTGTGGTTGACCTGGTGGGTCATCTGGACCGCTTATGAGTTTTTGGCCAGTCGCTCGGCACGCTGGATGCGGCATGTCATTCGCTGGTTGCGCCGACACCCGATATTCAGACGTATTGCCGGGCCATTGTTGGATTCGACACAACCGGAGGTGCTGTCTATCACCATGATGGGCCTGTTATTGGTGATGGTTTTCTGGGGCATCGTGATGTTGTTACTGCTCTCGCCGTTTTCAGCTCATCCACAATCCATTGACCAGGCGGTACAGGCATACGCTTTGGCTTTGAGAAACCATATTGCCGATGTGGTAATGGTTGCGCTAACACAACTGTCACGTTTGTGGGTGCTCATTCCGACCTCAATGGCCGTGCTGTTGTGGTTGATTGGGGCTGGTAGACAAAAGGCGGCTTTGCACTGGCTGGTGGCGATGGGGGGAGGGGTGATCCTACAAATACTGCTCGCCTGGTCGTTACGCGCAACACCTTTGCTGAGTGAGGGCGAAGCCAACATTTTGTACGACCCAAGCGCCGCACTGACCCTGGTGACGGTTGTGCTGGGTTATTTCGCCGTAATGATCGCGAGGGAATTGAAACGGCGAAAGCGAAAGTGGCCTTATGCGATCACGGGTCTGTTGCTGTCGTTGTTGGTTTTGGCCCGGTTGTACCTCGGGTTGGATTGGCTCAGTGGGGCATTGATGGGTGTCGCGCTGGGTATGGCATGGACGTTTGTGGTTGGTATTGCTTATCGACAACGCGCACTGCGGTCTTTTAATGGTATGGCTGCCAGCCTGATTTTTTTCGGCATGCTGGCAGCTACGTTTACCTGGCAGGTTGATCAGAACCTGGAAGGTGACATTGCCGCGCTGAAACTACCCTTGCCACAACGTGAAATCAAGGCTCAAGATTGGTGGCAGGGTGAATGGCAGAGCTTGCCGCGTGAGCGCACCCACTTGAAATCGGTTACTGCGCGAGAGTTTAATTTTCAATTTGCAGGAGCACCGGAACACCTGGGTCAGCTACTTGCGGCCCATGGTTGGCAAAAAGCAGAACCAGCAAACTGGCGCTGGAGCATATTGTCGATGAACCCGGAGCCCTCCGAGTTTACGCTGCCACCGCTGAAGAAGGATTATCTCGGACATGCCGACAGTTTATTATTACACCGACTAGGTGGTGACCCATCATCACAGGAGACGATTCGCATTTGGGACTCCGGTGTCAGGTTGAAACCAACAGGTCAAACAGTTTATTTGGGACAGGTTGCCAAAGAAGTGCTGGTTCAGAGAATGAAGGTTTTCAGTTATTGGCATGCAATACCCGCTGCGCGAAGAAACCTGCAGCAACTGGTGGAGGAGGCTGCGGGTTTACAAATCAAATGGGGTGGTGACTCGATGTTGTTAGTTCGCAGCTCTCAGGTATCTGCGGAGCCCTGAAAGCGCGGCATTACGTCAACCAGTGACTGCAGTCTTTCGAGCGGGTCACTGATCTGCAATAGCACTTGTTTTTCATTGTTCTCCAACGGCAACAATTCTGCCAGACGGTACCCAATCCAGTGGGCATCCTGCAAAAGCGCAGACTGAAATGTGGGATACCTTTCACCGAGTTGCTCCATGAAGCGTGCGGCTATCATTGATAGCACGGAGAATTGTGCTGGCAACTCAACAGGGCTGGTTTCGGTCAAGATCTCAACTTCAGCCATTAACAGACCGTTGTCCCGCATACGAGTTTTTTGAATGACAAACTTATGTTGACCCTGTGCAGTGATGCCCAGCAAGCCGTCATCCAGGGTGGAAAAGTCACAAATTTTGGCCGTGGTACCCATTTGAAAGTGGGTGGCCGGTTGGTGGGCATTTTCTGAATTATTAATCAGGCAAACCCCGAAGCAGCACCCTTTGGCACTGCATTCTCGAATCATGTCAATATAACGCTGCTCAAATATCCTCAATGGCAAATAACCGTCTGGAAACAGAACGGTATGCAGGGGGAAGAGCGGGATATCGCTGTTTATCACGCACTCCCCAAGGACGCTGCAAGTCTGCTGGGAGCGGCTTCGAATCCGCCATTGCTCATAAACACAACATGATCGCCCGGATTGAGAGCGTTTTGCATTTGCTTTAGCATGTCATCGACTCGTGTCACCACTTTGCAGCGGCCCTCCAATGGCGCCAGCGCGACTTGTGGGTCCCAATCAATACCGTCACCCGTCTTGAGCCAAACGTAGTCTGCTGCCATCAGAGCCGGCCCCAGTTCGTCGGCATGTACGCCAGCTCGCATGGTGTTGCTGCGTGGCTCGAGCGCGACCAAAACACGGGCATTGCCTACTTTACGTCGTAAACCCTCCAGCGTAAGCCGGATAGCGGTGGGGTGATGAGCGAAATCATCATATACCTGAATGTTCTGTGTCTGAGCGATCAGCTCCAGTCGCCGCTTTACTCCGCTAAACGAAGACAGAGCCTCAATCGCGGTCGCTGCTGGCAAACCTGTGGCCACGGCCGCTGCAATGGCCGTACAGGCATTCATGGCGTTGTGGCGACCGCAATGGCTCCATTGTAATGTGCCCAAAAGCTGTTGTTGGTAACTGAAGCGCAATTCGCTGCCATCGGGGTTGAGCATTTCAACATGCCAATCATGTTTGCCATCGAATGAAAATCGTTGCAGATCACTCCAAGACCCCCTGATCAGTACCCTTTCAAGACTCGCATCGGTGCCGTTGCTGATAATGGTACCGTTGCCGGGTATCGTTCGCACCAGGTGGTGGAACTGGGTCTCGATGGCTGCGAGGTCTGGAAAAATATCAGCATGGTCGTATTCCAGGTTATTCAGGATGGCAACCTTTGGCCGGTAGTGAAGGAACTTGGAGCGCTTGTCAAAAAAGGCAGTGTCGTATTCGTCTGCTTCCACCACAAAACACCCGGAACCCTCGCGGGCCGAAACATTAAAATCCAGCGGGACCCCACCAATAAGAAAGCCGGGGTCCAGGCCCGCGAAATCCAATATCCATGCAAGCATGCTGGAGGTGGTGGTTTTGCCATGAGTGCCAGCAACAGCGATGACTTCGCGCCCGCGCAGGTAATTTTCACCTAACCAGCGCGGGCCAGAAGTGAAGTTGAGTTTTTGGTTCAGCACGTATTCAACAGCCGGGTTACCCCGACTTAAAGCATTACCAATGATGACCAGATCCGGCTTATCGTGCATGGGTTCTTCGTGATAACCCTCATGCAGAACAATACCTTCGTTTTCAAGCAAGGTACTCATGGGTGGATAAGTATGCTGGTCGGCACCGGTAACCTCGTGACCGGCACGTCGGGCCAACATCGCCACACCGCCCATAAATGTCCCACACGCTCCCAAAATATGAATTTTCATTAAGGTTTAAGTCTCAATTTATATCAGCCACGATTGGCACAGGGTTATCAAACTAAAATAACATTTCAAGCAGGATATATCCTGCTGCAAGTGTTAGTACCGTGATCAACATACCTGTGGGTAGTGTGACTGATAGTGAACTGCGGTAAATATGCGCATCAACGAACAGGCTCCAAATAAAAACAGTAAACCAGGTCAGTACCAGCAGTGGTTGGTTCGATGTTGGGTCCGACTGCGTTAGCATGGCCCAAACGAGCGTGTTGAAAATAACACCGACACCAGCAAGGGCACTCAGTGTTTGTACAAAACGTTGTGTGTGGCCACGCCAGTAAAGCAAGCTCACCAGCACAAAAACCTGCAGAGACATCGCCAGTATACTTTTGGCGACAGCATTATCGTCTTCCAGATGTTCGCCGCTGATGAGGTTTTGCGCCAGGTAGGCCGTGATCAGTAAGACCATCAACTGCCATGAAGCAGGCAAGTTCTGGGGGCCACCACGTAAGCGCAACATGTTAACCAGGCTCATGAATATATTCTTCATATGAAAACTGGCTACCTTGAGCGTTTAGCTGAGGTGCAAGTGAACCACCCGTTAGTTCAGGCAGACGACGTGTTCAGGTCCAATATGCTGAGAATACGCTGCAAAACTTCTTCTTTGCTGCCATCACCCAAAACTCGCGTTAAGAGGCCGCGTTCAGCATAATAATCAGCCACTGGTGCAGTTTGTTCTGCATAAACCCGCATGCGGTTGCGTACAGTTTCTTTGGTATCGTCGCTACGGCCTTCTTCTTTCGCACGTTTGGCAATGCGTTTGATGATTTGCTCGGTGTCAATATCTATATGGATGGCTTCGTCCGCTGGTTTATTCAAGCGCTCTAGCATGATATCCAGCGATTTGGCCTGTGCCAGGTTGCGGGGGTAGCCATCCAGGACAAAACCACCGGCCACATCATCCCGACCCAATCTTTCTTCGATCATGTCAGACATGATATTGTCGGGAACCAGTTCGCCTTTATCTATAATCGATTTGGCCTGCAAGCCAAGCTCGGTGCCCCTTTTTGCTGCATTACGTAGCAGTGCGCCGGTTGAAATATGTGGCACTCCTAGGCGCTCCACCACCAACGCCGCCTGGGTCCCTTTGCCTGAACCTGGTGGTCCTAACAATACAATTCGCATGAGACGGTTCCCGTCCTCTAAAATAGGCGCTAACGCTAACCTCTCATACCAAGCAAGTCAATGCAGACTGTAAGGGTTTTTAAGGAAAATTATGATCAAGAAGAATTTACTCTACGCACAATCCGGCGGTGTTACACCGGTCATCAACGCTACGGCCTGTGGTTTGATAGAAGAAGCCCGCCAACACCGTGACCAATTGGGCAAGGTTTATGCTGGTAAAAACGGCATCATGGGTATTCTCAATGAACAGCTAATTGACACCAGCAAAGAGCGAAAGTCAGATATTGCTGCTTTGCGGCATACGCCGGGTGGCGCGTTTGGTTCATGTCGTTTCAAACTAAAAGGTATTGAAGAGAGCCGTGCGCAATATGAACGACTGATTGAAGTCTTCAAAGCACATAACATCGGGTACTTTTTTTACAACGGTGGCGGTGATTCCGCAGACACGGCTTACAAGGTTTCACAGATTGGAGATAAACTGGGGTTTCCGGTGCAGTGTATCGGTGTGCCCAAGACCATCGATAATGATCTGCCCATTACCGACAATTGTCCCGGTTTTGGTTCCGTCGCTAAATATGTTGCCGTGTCGATTATGGAAGCAAGCCTTGATGTCGAGTCCATGGCATCCAGCTCCACCAAGGTATTTGTACTTGAAGTGATGGGTCGCCATGCTGGTTGGATAGCTGCGGCAGGCGGGCTTGCACAGCGCCAAAAAGGTGACCCGCCACACATTATCCTGTTTCCGGAGATCCTGTTGGACGAAAAGGCCTTGCTGCAAAAGGTGGAAAAGGCGGTTAAAGCCTACGGCTATTGTTCTATCGTGGTTTCCGAAGGCGTCAGAGACCAGCAAGGTCGCTTCCTGGCCGACTCAGGTCGTCGTGATGCCTTTGGTCATGCCCAGTTGGGCGGTGTGGCGCCGGTGATCGCTGCTATGATCACCGACGGCTTGGGCTATAAACATCATTGGGCAGTATCCGACTACCTGCAACGTTCAGCCCGCCATATTGCTGCAAAAACAGACGTGGAGCAGGCTTACGCCATGGGCAAGGCAGCGGTTCAACTTGCCTTGCAGGGCAAAACCGGTGTCATGCCGATCGTGGTCCGCACCTCGGACGAACCTTATCAATGGAAGGTTGGCGAAGCAGACTTGGCCAAGGTAGCGAACCGCGAAAAGATGATGCCGCGACGTTTCATTTCTACTGACGGGTTTGGCATTACTGCTGCGGCGCGGCGTTATCTGGAGCCATTAATTCGGGGCGAAGATTACCCGCCCTACACAGCTGATGGTTTGCCTCAATATGTTCATTTAAAGAACCTGTTGGTACCTAAAAAACTGTCATCATTTGAGCTTTAAACGGGTCAACGCATAGACAAATAAATTAAAACAGGAGTTTATATGCATAGATCTCTTTGGATGTTTTGCAGTTGCCTGCTGTTCATCTCTACAGCACAAGCCGCGGATGAGTCAGACCAGCAGCTTCAACACCGCTTAAAGGCACACATTGAGTTTCTGGCGGACGATCTCTTGCGTGGCCGGCAACCGGGCAGGCAAGGTTACAATATAGCCGCCAACTATGTTGCCAGCCAGTTTTTACAAATGGGCCTGTTACCGGCGGGCAAGGGAAACACGTATTTTCAGCAAGTGCCTTTGCGTCAGGCTTTTCTTGAGACCGGATCGGCTGAAATGGTTTTTAGCCGTGACGGGGAAGTCACTCCGCTGGTTTTTGTTGAACAGTTTTTCATGCGTCCATCTCTAGGCCACACATCTTCATCGCTCAAAGCCGGATTAGTTTTCGCTGGTTATGGCATTGATGCGCCGGAGCTGAACCATCGCGATTATGCGGGTATAGATGCAAAAGGCAAAGTGGTTGTTTCGTTCGCGGGTCAGCCGCATGATTTTCCAAGCGAGGAAGGGGCACATTTTGCTTCGCGCAAAGAAAAGCTTACCGCCGCTGTACGCCATGGTGCGGTTGGGGTTCTCATGCTCCATACACCAAGAGCATCAGAGCGGTTTCAATGGGACAGGTTAAGAGGCCGTGTTGACATGCCCGCGATGGGGTGGATCAACCAAAAGGGCAAGGTCAATGGTGTGTTCGAACAAATCCAGGTCGGTGGGATGCTGTCCCACAAAGCGGCGGGAGCCCTTTTTGAGAACGCGCCACTTGAATTGAAGACACTGCTCGAACGTGATAACAAAGGTGAAGCACTGACGACGTTTGAATTTGAAGGCAAAGTCAGCATGCGCCAACGCAGTACTCACGAGACCATAAATAGCCCGAATGTTGTTGCGTTGTTGCCAGGTTCGGATCCGTTGCTCGCAGACGAGTACGTGGTATATACAGCACACTTGGACCACATCGGCGAATTACACGCCGACAGCCGAGCAGAAGGAAATGGTGATGTGATCAATAACGGCGCACTGGACAACGCTTCGGGTGTTTCAGTCATGCTAGAAACCGCCCGGCTATTTGCGCAAGGGGAGCCGCCGCGGCGATCCATTTTGTTCGTTGCTGTGACCGCTGAGGAAAAAGGTCTGGTTGGTTCAGAGTATTTTGCCATGAATCCAACCGTTCCCATCAACTCCATTGTGGCTGAAGTAAACCTTGATATGCCGTTGTTGTTATACGACTTTGGCGATGTAATCGCTTTTGGCGCAGAACACTCCAGCCTGGGTGATACGGTGCGTGAGGCGGCACAGAGTTTTGGCATAGGGTTGGCGCCCGACCCTTTTCCGGAGCAAAACATATTTGTTCGCAGTGACCATTACCGTTTTGTGCAGCAGGGGGTCCCATCCGTGTTCCTGGTTACGGGTATGAAATCTCTGGATGATAGTGTTGATACAGAAGCGATTTTTGGAGCTTTTTTGCAGCAGCATTATCACAAACCCAGCGACGATTTGAACCTGCCTATCGATTATGCTGCTGCTGCGAAGTTTACCCGCATCAATACAAAGATTGGTGAAATGGTCGCGAACGAACCACGGCGACCAAGTTGGCGTGAAGGTGACTTTTTTGGCAGGATATACGCAAAATAAGTCGCGATGGGATAGTGTGGTGCGAGCAAGTTTCTGCTTATCTCAAAGCATAAGGTGATCCCGCCAGACCCTGGCGGGTGTGTGCCACTGGGAGAAAAGAGGGAGGGCTCTATTTTTGATGCACAAAAAAGTTCCGAAGCTCTTGATGTATAAACCCTAATCGTTAGTATTTCCGGGTAAATTTTGAGCCTGTTGTGGTATAGTGCGCGCGTTCAAAATAATCATCTCATCCCGGGGAGAGAAAACACGATGTTCGGAATAACAATTACAGTCAGCACGGTACTTTCTTTGCTGGGGTTGGCAATCGCTTTTTTCTACATGAAAAAGGTCATCAGCGTACCGCTGGATATGGGTTTGAACGAAGAAGACGGTAAACGTCTTAAGTTCATTCATGGTGCAATTGCACAAGGCGCAATGGCCTTCCTTAAGCAGGAATATAAATTCATGACCATTTTTATGGTCTCGTTTGCTGCCATTATTGCGGTGCTTATTGATGATGCACATACAGCCGATTACCGCGAAGGCATCTATACCGCCATAGCCTTCCTGTTTGGTGGATTTATTTCAATCATGTCTGGTTACATTGGCATGAAGGTAGCCACGCAAGGTAATGCGCGAACGACCGTATCAGCCAAGAAAGATATTTCTCATGCTTTTGATGTTGCCATCAATTCAGGTGCAGTGATGGGGTTTGCCCTCGTCAGCCTGGCAGTGCTTGGCCTGGTCATTATTTACGTTTCGATGAGTTACCTGATGGTCGATCTTGGACCAGAAAACAATCATGTTCTGATGGAAGTGATCGCTGGCTTTGGCCTGGGTGGATCGACCATTGCGCTGTTTGCCCGAGTGGGTGGTGGTATTTTTACCAAGGCGGCTGATGTTGGTGCTGATCTGGTGGGCAAAGTCGAGCAGGGTATTCCGGAAGATGATCCGAGAAACCCCGCGGTTATTGCCGATAATGTAGGTGACAACGTGGGTGATGTTGCGGGTATGGGCGCTGACCTGTTTGGTTCCTGTGCAGAGAGCACCTGTGCCGCCATGGTGATTTCTGCCATTGCATTTGCTGCCGATCCCAATGCCCTGCTGTATCCCATTCTGATTACCGCGGTGGGTATTCCTATCAGTTTTATCACCAAGCTGCTGGTTGGTGTGAAGACCGAGCACGATGTCGCACCGGCATTGATGAAACTGTTGGTTATTTCCAGCGTACTGATGGCGGTAGTGATGTATTTCGTCACCATGGCCCTGATTCCGGGGTCGTTTGAGTTGGGCGGTGAAACCTACTCTTCCATGGGTGTTTATGGGTGCTTCCTGTCCGGCCTGGTAGCTGGTCTGGCCGTTGGTTTGTTGACGGGTTATTACACCTCGGAGAAATATGAACCGGTGAAGGAACTCGCCAAATCCTGTGAAACAGGCGTTGCGACCAACATCATTTATGGTTTGGCGCTGGGCTATAAGAGCACGGTTCTGCCCTACTTGTGTATTGCGGCCAGTATTTTCGTTTCATGGAATCTGGCCGGTATGTACGGTGTGGCCATAGCGTCATTGGGTATGCTCGGTACACTAGTGGTTGCATTGACGATTGATGCTTATGGACCGGTTGCTGACAATGCCGGTGGTATTGCTGAAATGGTCGGCCTCGACAAAGAAGTCCGTCGTCGTACAGACATTCTGGATTCTGCAGGCAACACAACAGCTGCGATTGGTAAAGGCTTTGCGATTGGCGCGGCCATCCTGACCTCGTTGGCGCTGTTTGCTGCTTTCATCACCGCCTCTGAAAAACTGATGGGCAGCCCTATTAATATGAGTCTGCTTGACCCAATGATTTACACCAGCGTGTTCATCGGTGCGGTGCTGCCATTCCTGTTTACCGCCATGACCATGAAGTCGGTCGGTAAAGCCGCATTTGCCATGATTGAAGAGGTGCGTCATCAGTTTAAGACCATCCCGGGTATCATGGATGGAACCGGTACACCTGACTACGCACAGTGTGTTGCAATCTCAACCCAGGCAGCCTTACGTGAAATGATCGCCCCTGGTATTCTGATCATGGGCACGCCACTGGTCGCTGGCTTCTTGTTTGGTGTTCAAGCCGTAGCCGGTATTCTGGTTGGATCACTGGTTGCAGGTGGTGTGCTCGCAATCGCTTCTTCCAACAGTGGTGGCGCCTGGGACAATGCCAAGAAATATATCGAAGCGGGTAATCTTGGCGGTAAGGGTTCGGACGTGCACACAGCAGCAGTGGTTGGTGACACAGTGGGTGATCCTTTGAAAGACACCTCAGGTCCGTCGCTGAATATCCTGATCAAGCTGTCAGCTATTTTGAGCCTGGTGTTTGCACCGTTCTTTGTTCAGTACGGTGGTATTTTACTGTAAAGAGCCTCTGACCAAGTCTATGGAAAAGGGGCCGTTCGGCCACTACTGTCCCACAGTTTGACAGTCATAAAGTGAACCTCATCTGAGGTTCGCTTTTTTTGTGCCTCGGAGGGTCTGGTTTGAGTATGTCCAGCAAACTTCTCCGCTCGAACAAATTGAGCTGAATCACCCGTAATCTTCGCTGTACTGTCCAGCCTGCTTTAGCACTGTGTCGAGCAAAAGCCACCAGTAAATAGGTGATCATGGCGATCCAAATCTGAGTCAACATGGCGTTCCTGGACAACCCCACAAAGGCCTTGATCTTTAGGTTTTGCTTGA
>JAJFLA010000004.1 GCA_021772935.1 Gammaproteobacteria bacterium | reverse complement strand
GCAACATCTTGACAATCGCGCCGCACTTCCATGTGCTCTATCGCGATATACCGTTTAGGTTTATTGCCGTGCAACATCTTGACAATCGCGCCGCACTTCCATGTGCTCTATCGCGATATACCGTTTAGGTTTATTGCCGTGCAACATCTTGACAATCGCGCCGCACTTCCATGTGCTCTATCGCGATATACCGTTCATCCTGAACATAAAAATGCGGCACCGGGGTTCCGGTGCCGCCGTTAAAGCAGTTTCTGGAGGAGGTACAGAAACTGCAGGAGTGTGTTAGAAACTAAGGCGAAACAGGGTCTACGCTAACCCTGACTGGAATACGGTCGCCCGGTGGTTCATCCATTCTGCTGTGATAGATTTGGCCCCGGTACTTCCAGCTGACATCCCAGGCAACGACACGTTCTTCACTGCGCCAGTAGGTTTCGGTGCTGCACACTTGTGCATTTTCAGTGTAATACTTTGATGGGTATTTACTGTTTTGTACTTCACTGGCAACAACGCTGCCGATCGCAGCACCTACAACAGTGGCCGTAGCACGTCCGTTTCCATGTCTATTGCCATGACGGTGTCCATGGCCCAACTTGTTACCAATGACACCACCAACAATCGCACCAAAAATTGCCGGTGCCGGCGAACGATATTCAGCCACTCGCCGCTGTAACAGTTGTTCTCGGCAGACCTGCCGATCCTCAGGTATTTGTACGGTTTCTATAACCGGCTGTACATCCACTACTTTCGCGTAGTCATATCGCATATTGTCGTAGGCGGGCTCTGAGTAACGATCATTATTGTGATCAGCCCAAGCTGGAAGCGCTATTGCAACCAATAATGCTGCGCTAATTTTTCTTACATTAAGGGCCACTTCAATCTCCTTTTCGACTGGTTCCAAAACCATCAACTCAACCTTCGAAGACAGCTTAACGCCATCTTGATGAATCAGAACTGAACAGACCGATGACATATGTCATTTGCCGCTCTCAATCAAACGTACTACGATTACCGTCCCAGCAGGTATCTGTCAGATCAAATATGACCTACTGAGAAAAACCGACAGATACCTGGTTTTCAAGACATCCACAAAAGGACCACCGCATGCCCAGTTACCGAACCAAGGAAATCCGCAACATTGCTCTTGTAGGCCATTCAGGCTCAGGAAAAACTACACTTGCCGAAGCATTGTTGGTTAGGTCTGGTGTGAAAGGTGAGGCAGGTACGGTTGAGCGCGGCTCTACCACCATGGATCATGACCCGCTGGAACGCACGTTCCAGCACTCACTCGACTCGTCCATTGCCAGTCTTGATTATAAGGGCATGCACCTGAACCTGATTGATACGGCGGGTATTCCTGATTTCCGTGGACCAACCCTGGCCAGTTTGACCGCAGTGGAAACAACCGCAATTGTGGTCAATGCACATTCCGGCATTGAATTATCCACGCGACGCCTGATGCGCCGGGCTAAACAGCGGCGTCTATGCCGTATGATTATCATCAACCGGATCGATGCTGATGACGTTAACTTGACCCAATTGGTGAAAGACCTGCGGGAAGAATTCGGACCGGAGTGTCTGCCGGTCAATTTGCCGGCGGACAAGCTGAGCGCTGTTCGCGACTGTTTCTTTCAAACTGAAGGCGAGACAGACATTTTTTCATTGTCCGAAGCACATGATGCCATCATCGACCAGGTTGTTGAGGTCAACGAAGAGGTGATGGAAAAATACCTTGAAGGTGAAAAGTTATCACGTGAAGAATTACATGCGGCATTTGAACAGGCGCTGCGCGAAGGCCACCTGGTTCCCATTTGTTTTGTATCGGCCCTGTCCGGTGCAGGTATCACCGAGTTATTGGATTTTTTCAACCAACTGGCACCCAGCCCAAGGGAAGGCAATCCACCACCTTTTATAAAGGGTGAAGGTAAAGATGCCGTTGAAGTCACAACTGCCGCAAATGCCAATGATCATGTTATTGCACATGTTTTCAAGGTCACGAATGACCCTTTTGTGGGCAAATTAAGTATTTTCCGAATTTATCAAGGTACCATTCTGCCTGATTCACAGTTATTAATTGGTGATGCCCGCAAACCATTCAAAGTAGGTCACCTGTTTAAAATCCAAGGCAACAAGCATGAGGAAATTGACGTTGGTATCCCGGGTGATATCTGTGCCGTGGCCAAAGTTGATGACATACACTATGACGACGTGTTGCACGATTCACATGATGAAGACCGCTATCATCTTACACCGGTGAATTTCCCGAGACCCATGTATGGCCTCGCCGTAAACACCAAGAGTCGTGGCCAGGAGCAAAAACTTTCTACCGCACTCCAGCGTTTGCAGGAAGAGGACCCCTGTTTTGTGGTTGAGCACAATCAGGAGCTTAACGAAACCGTCATGCGTGGTATGGGCGAACTACATATGCGTGTCACCCTGGAACGCATGCTGGAACGATATAAAGTCGAGGTCACGACCCGCCCACCCCGTATTGCGTACAGGGAGACCATTACCCGCCCTGCAGACGGCCATTACCGTCATAAAAAGCAAACCGGTGGTGCTGGCCAGTTTGGCGAAGTCTTCCTCCGTATTCGACCTAAAGCACGAGGTGAGGGTTTTGAGTTCGTCAATAAAGTCGTCGGTGGCTCTATTCCGTACAACCTGATCCCGGCAGTTGAGAAGGGCGTCACGCAGGTTTTGAAAGAAGGTGCAGTTGCCGGTTATGCAATGCAAGACCTTGAGGTCACCGTTTACGATGGTAAATTCCATCCAGTGGATTCAAAAGAAATCGCATTTGTGTTCGCGGGCCGCAACGCTTTTCTTGATGCAATAGCAAGCGCCGGGCCACAAATTCTTGAGCCTATTGTCAGCGTAGACGTAACCGTTCCGGACGCAGACATGGGTGATATTACCGGTAATCTTGCAGGCCGGAGGGCGCGAATCAGCGGTACTGAAAGCCTGCGTGGTGGGCTGGTAACCATCCGCGCCGATATTCCATTAAGCGCATTGTCTGACTACCACACCGAATTGAAAAGCCTGACCCAGGGCCAGGGTACTTATGCAATGGAATTCAGCCACTACGACCCTGTGCCGTCCAGTGTTCAGCAGAACCTGGTGAAAGCGCATCGACCACAGAATGAAGATTAGAGGAAGTTGTTTTCCCTTCTTGCAGGACCGTGTCATTTGCCTGATACCGGCTGGTTTCAGGCAAACTTGTCCTGTTGCGCTAGCATCAGACCCGGTGTTCGTCGATGGTCAATTTTGTAAAATTGCGTCGATTGCTTGTAATTTTTCTCTTTGAGACTGAAACTGTCTGGATAAAGTAGTCAATCTAGCGGCGTAAACTGTTTATTGCACCTGTTGCCTGGGTGATGGAGAAAGACAAATATTAACGGTGTAATGTATGAGTTAATTGTCTTCTCCTGAGGTTCAAGCAACACATCAATTTTCAATGGTCCCATTCAATGATAGAAAAGCATTACCTGCTTCCAGATCGCTGGGTCAAAAAATTGCCAGCGTTACAAAAATGTTTTTGGGCGATGGAGGCATTCATCCTGCGTTTACTGATGTGGACGATTCGCATCGTACCCCTACAACGCGGGTACAATCTTGCTGTCCACTTATGCAAGACTGTCGAACCTCTCACGCCCTTTACCGCTAAATTTGAACGCAATCTTGCAGTCGCCTTCCCAGAAAAAACCAAGCAGGAGGTTACACAAATCGCCGTTGATTGCTGTCACAATATCGGCAAAGCCCTGGCGGATTTAGTTTTGGCGAAACGTATCTGGGATGAACGCGATGAACGTGTTGAATTTGTTATACAAGATGGCATAGACCCGCTTAGAATGCGTGAACGACCTGTTGTTTTTGTGACTGCTCACGTAGGTGCCTGGCAACTTACCAGTTTTGTCGCCGCTCAATATGAGTTGTCAATGGTCTCTGTCTATGCACCGGAATCCAACCCTTATCTGCATGCACTCGTCAACCGTCTGCGCTCCGCACTACCATGTAAATTCATACCAAAAGAAGGCTGTATGCGTGAGCTGATGACAACTTTAAAACAAGGTAATGTAATTGGGTTCGTACCTGATCTCCGCCTTGATGGTGGCGTGCAAATCCCCATTTTCGGGATCAATACCCCCAGCAACACCACTGCCGCACGTATGGCCTTACACCACGGTTGTGAGTTAGTGCCATTACGAGCTGAGCGTTTACCCGGTTGTCGTTTCAGAATTACAATTTGCTCCCCAATCCAGCCAGACGACTTCAATGCATCCGTTGACGAACAAGTTAAACAGATGACGCAAAAACAGCTTGACCTGTTTGAATTATGGATACGTGACACCCCGGACCAGTGGCTGTGCGTAGGTCGTCGTTGGGAGGAGGAAGTATATGAACGCCCTGTTCATGCCATCGAAGTCTAAAGAGCCTCTGAACAAGTCATGAATTCGCATCTTGGCGTCAGCTTGTCCAGACCTGTTCAGGGGGCTCTAGAAAAACCTGAAGTAGCAGGGTTGATGACATTGTTAGGGTGTCAACCCGCTTTTTTAGCAAGGCTGTAACGGATTAACGACCACGTTCCCACTAGTGGCACCAGGGTTGCTATACAGGCGGCTAAACCCGGTCCTATCAATCCTGTATACGGCGTAATTACAGTAAACATAAGCAGATAAAGCACTGAGCTCATCAGGTGCAGTCGGAGGATTTTACCTGCATGACCCATCGCATAAGCCGCCGATCGCAGCACAGTTGCTAACAATTCAAATGTTGTTGCAAGCATAAGCAATGACAATAAGGGTGCAGCCTGCGCATAATCTTCCCCCAGGGCGCCGGTCAACACCATGGGTCCGCCAAATACCGAAGCCGCAACAAAAACCAGCCCGTACAATGTAGATACAGATAGAGCACGCTTAATTAACGTAGCAAAAACTGAGGTACCTTTATTCCACATTCGGACCAGATCAGGGAATAGTACCTGCTGTAGCAACTCTCCGGGCTTGGATAGAATTTTGGTGATTTCACTCGAAAGTCGCAACAGACCCGCCCCTTGCGGGCCAAGGAACATTCCAGCCATCAAGGTTGATAACTGCTTTGGTAACATGTCTACATTAGCTTGCCAGTAAATAACTGCAATGAAGCCCTTAAGCCCTGGGAAATCCTCTTGCCAGCCTTTGATGGAGAGCTTTTTTAATGTAAACCCACTCAACCGACGTTGTATTTCAGCCCAGCCACGGACATTGAGATAAATATTACCGCCCATCGTGGCAAGTGTCAGAGCCACGACAAACAGGAATACTGTTGGCTCCCACAACATAACTACAAACACACCCATCAAACGCAGCACCGGGCCGACAATCAGGTGCTTGCTAAGAATATCGAAACGATCAAATAAGCGGAGTACGCCTTTTGCTGTACCAAAGCCAAAAATGAACAATACACTACTGTAAATCATTGCTATTGACGTCAGGTTGTCATCCCAACCCAGCACTCTTGCCGTTAACGGAGCCGCCGCAATTGCGACGACGGTCGCAGTGATGGCCGACAAAATATCAATGCTGAGTGTCAACCGAAGCAATTGTTTGAATGATTTTTCTTCATTCGACTCAATCATCGGAACACCGAAGCGGATTATCGCTTCAAACACCTTAAAATTGAATAACTCCCGAACAACAAGCACGTAGGTCTGAATAAGAACAATATTGCCGAAGTTCGCTGGCGATAGTGATCGCGCCAGAACCACCACGGTGGCCATTTCCAATATTGCTGCAACACTACGACCACGCAGCAGCTTGCCAAAATTTCTGGCCACACGTCGTAATGGGGATAGCTCCTCGACCGAGCTAGTATCGTTATCGGAAATAATATAATTGCTCCATAATTAGTGAGTGAAGGTACTCACATCTCATGCATATCCTACAAGACCCGGCGCATTTGCTGTAACCCTGTGTCAATTTGTATATATTTTATTACCAAACCGTTGCAGAAACTCAATGTCGGGCTTCAATCCCTGCAGAATATCCCGGATGCTATGCAAAACCGGAAAGGACAAACCCTAACTCTAGAAAATCGCTCAAATACCTGGTGTTCCTTCAACATGATAAAGTCATTTTATTGTCCGCTCTCACCTGAAGGCGGCCTACTCTTGGTGGTGAAATTTGCGGGTTAACGAGTGGTTACAACATTGCACCTACAAGGAATTGGCGACTCAAGCCCAGCGGGTGTCGATTAGAAATGAGAGAATGCGCAGCCATGTCAGAAGAGGTGGAGTGAAACCTCAAAATACCTTTGCCAGTCTGTGTCATTGCCAGTGAGTTGTCGACCGCGATCTGGGTACTGCCGTTCAGGCAAACATGTCGATGGTTTTTTCCAGCGCCTCAGCCAAAATATCGATTTCTTCAAAAGTGTTATAAACACCCAGTGATGCACGTGCGGTCGCTGGCAGTCCAAAAAACTGTACGACCGGCATCGCGCAGTGGTGGCCAGTACGAATGGCCACCCCATGCAGGTCGACCAGGGTACCCACATCATTGGCGTGAATATCGCCCAGCACGAATGACATCACACCAGCTTTATTCGTCGCAGTGCCAATCATTCTGAAGCCATCAACCTGTGAAAGTTTTTCGGTCCCATAAGCAAGCAATTGGGCCTCCCAGGCTGCCACGTTCTCCATCCCAAGGCCTTCCAGGTAATCGACCGCCGCACCCAAGCCAACGGTACCGGCGATGTTCGGTGTGCCAGCCTCAAACTTACCGGGTGCATCATTGAATGTGGAGGCTTCAAAGGTCACATGACGGATCATTTCCCCTCCCCCTTGATAAGGGCGCATTGCTTGTAAATGCTCGTAACGTCCCCACAAAACACCAATTCCGGTCGGGCCGTACATCTTGTGGCCCGAAAAACAATAAAAATCACAGCCTAGCGCCTGTACGTCAACTGCCTGATGCGGCGTAGCCTGGGCGCCATCAACCAGCACCGGGATACCATGTTGTTTCGCCAGTGTACAAATCTCGGCAACCGGGTTGATCGTACCCAGGGCGTTGGAGATATGAACCACTGCCAGTAATTTGACGCGCTCGGTCAACATCTCTTCCAACGCGTCCATTTCCAACTCGCCATGCTGGTTCATCGGAACCACTTTTAAAACCGCGCCGGTTTCCTCGCATAACAATTGCCACGGGACGATATTGGAATGGTGCTCCATCCAACTGATCAGAATTTCATCACCCGCTTGCAAATGTGGCCGCAAAAAACTGTGTGCTACCAGGTTAATCGATTCGGTCGTACCTCGCGTAAATACGCACTCCTGCTCCGAGGGCGCATTGATAAAGCCAGAGATCTTAAGACGAGCCTGTTCATAATCTTCCGTGGCTTCCTGGCTCAGCGTGTGTACACCACGATGGATATTGGCATTATGGTTACGATAGAAACCATCAATCGCTTCGATAACTGCAAGTGGGCGCTGAGCTGATGCCGCCGTGTCCAGGTAGACCAGTGGTTTGCCATGAACGGTGCGTTGTAATATGGGGAAATCCGCACGGACTTTTTCCACATCCAATGTGGGACCTGTGGTCATTGCTGGAGATTCACTCATTAATCTAATCAGCTTGTGGCATGACATCCATCATGCGCTGCGAAATCACCTCGGCCAACACCGGATCAGCCAGTTTGTCACTGACAGAACGGCAAAAAGCAGTGGTCAACAACTGTCGTGCTTGCGACTCACTCAAACCCCGGCTTCGTAAATAGAAAACTGCCAGTTCATCCAGTTGTCCCACTGTCGCGCCGTGACTGGCAATCACTTCATCGGCATAAATTTCAAGTTCCGGTTTGGTATCAACTTCAGCACGTGTAGACAATAAAATATTGGCGTTTGATTGTCTGGCCTCGGTTTCATCAGCACCCGGATGTACACAGACGGCGGTATTAAACACCGCCTTTCCGGCACCACCAGCAACACCACGAAAATACTGGTCGCTAAAACCGTTGGGGGCCATGTGATCAACCCTGGCATGATTATCTACGTGGCGATTGCCATCAAGCAAGTAGGCCCCGCTAAGACAAGATCTTGCACCACTGCCTCGTAATGCGGTATGCAAATCATGGCGAACAAGACCCCCACCAAGATCAAAACCGTAGTAGGCGTACTCACTATCAGCCTGTTGTGAAACCTCGGTGCGTGTAATTAATACAGCCTGTTTGGATTCCTGTTGAAAACGAATGTGTTGCAAGCTGGAGTTTGTAGCCAAATTTGCCTGCAGCACAATGTTGCACGTATTGGTATTGCCATTTGAGCTCTCAAACTGTTCCAGTAACTCCAGTTTTGCATCCTGCTCAAGAAACACGCAGAGACGGGTATTGGACAACAAAGGCGCCGGAGTTGCCTCGCTGGTCCAGTTTATCAACAGTCTGCCAGCATCTGTTCCGGCAGCGACATGTATAACCACTCCTGACTCCAGGGTGGCAGTATTTAAAGCGGTAAACCCATCCGAAGAATTATCCATCGGCAGTGATTCCAGCAAGGTCTGTAAGCCACTTATACCCGTACTCAGTGCGTCTGCCAACGAGAGCACGGTTAGCCCGGTTGGCATCGTTCCATTTTGGCCAGTCTTCAGCCCGTTAAGCATATTGACGTGAACGTTCGCTTCCACCAATGGTGAGGGGTTTAACGAGCCGGAAACCCGGGTTTCCGTCACTGTAGCCAGCTGCATCTCAGCCTGATCGAGCAGACCCAACCCAGTGTATTTCCAGGCCTCATCCTTGCGGGTTGGCAAGCCGTGAGTTCGAAAATGCGCAGCGCCGGAATCACGCAAAGTCTTGACCCACTCAGGGCCAGGCCCGGCATCTAGTGGCAAAGCTGTTGCCAATTGTGTTGACAGTTCACTCATGGGTTTAACGTCTGCCCGGCAAGTTCAATGTTCAATGGTTTAATACCACCGTCATCCAGCCAGGCATAGCCCTGCTCTTCAAGCTTGAGTGCAAGATCAGCACCGCCGGTGGCAACCAACTTGCCATCTGCCAACACATGCACTTTATCGGGCACGATATAATCCAATAGCCGCTGATAATGTGTCACAACGATCATCCCACGGTCTTTTGAACGCAGGCGATTGACACCTTCAGCAACGGTTTTCAACGCATCGATATCAAGACCTGAGTCGGTTTCATCCAAAATTGCCAGTGACGGTTCAAGTACTGCCATCTGGAAAATCTCGTTACGCTTTTTCTCACCACCGGAAAAACCTTCATTGACTGCACGGTGAAGTAACTCATCGCCGATATGTAAAACTTTTAACTTTTCACGTACCAGACGCAAAAAACTGACAGAATCTAGTGGATCCTCACCACGGTATTTACGTTGCGCATTCAAAGCCGCGCGCAGGAAATAGGTGTTGTTGACACCAGGAATCTCAACCGGGTATTGAAAGGCCAGAAAGACACCCTCACAAGCACGTTCTTCCGGTTCGAGTTCCAACAGATTTTTGCCATTGAAAATGACCTCACCCTGTGTCACCTCATAACCTTCGCGACCGGCCAGCACATTACCCAGTGTGCTTTTTCCAGCACCATTTGGACCCATGATGGCGTGAACTTCCCCAGCCTGTAAATCAAGACTCAGGCCTTTGAGAATCTCTTTGCCTGCAACCTTGGCGTGCAGGTTTGTTATCTTTAACATTTTGACATTGCTCTCTTTAAATTAACCAACCGCACCTTCGAGACTGACTTCCAATAAAGCCTTTGCTTCCACTGCGAATTCCATTGGCAGTTCTTTAAACACCTGTTTGCAGAAACCATCGACAATCATCGAGACGGCATCTTCTTCAGAGATTCCACGCTGTAGACAATAAAACAGCTGGTCTTCGCCGATCCTCGAGGTTGTCGCTTCATGCTCAACCTTGGCGCTGGGATTGCGAACCTCGATGTACGGAAAGGTGTGCGCACCACATTTCTTCCCAATCAGCATCGAATCACACTGTGTATAGTTGCGTGCGTTTTCAGCTCGTGGTGTCATCCTGACAAGACCACGGTATGCGTTCTGCCCGTGTCCAGCCGATATACCCTTGGAGATGATCTTGCTACGTGTATTTCGACCGATATGTATCATCTTGGTGCCGGTATCGGCTTGTTGATAGTTATTAGTCAACGCCACGGAGTAAAACTCACCAACGGATTCATCTCCGCGTAGGATACAGCTAGGATATTTCCACGTAATGGCAGAACCTGTTTCTACCTGTGTCCAGGAAATCCGCGAACGCGCACCACGACAATCACCCCGCTTGGTGACAAAATTGTAAATTCCACCCAGACCATTTTCATCACCCGGATACCAGTTTTGCACCGTTGAATATTTGATATTTGCATCATCGAATGCAACCAACTCCACTACCGCGGCGTGCAGTTGATTCTCATCACGCATTGGCGCGGTACATCCCTCAAGATAGCTGACATGGCTGCCTTCTTCAGCAATGATCAAGGTACGCTCAAATTGGCCTGTTTCTGCTGCGTTGATACGAAAGTAGGTTGATAATTCCATTGGGCAACGGACGCCCTTGGGTATGAATACAAAGCTACCATCGGTAAAAACGGCGGAATTGAGCGCGGCAAAAAAATTATCGCGCTGTGGAACGACGGAACCAAGATACTTTTGTACCAATTCAGGGTGATCCTGCACCGCTTCAGAAAATGAACAGAAAATCACACCTGCCTTTTTCAATTCCGCCTTGAAAGTCGTACCCACCGAGACCGAGTCAAACACCGCATCCACCGCCACACCGGCCAAACGGGCACGCTC
Source organism: Gammaproteobacteria bacterium (assembly GCA_021772935.1). GTDB lineage: Bacteria > Pseudomonadota > Gammaproteobacteria > Xanthomonadales > SZUA-36 > SZUA-36. Next base: position 6,028 of record JAJFLA010000004.1, on the reverse strand, counting down.
GTGCAAGGGCACACCCAACTTGTCATAGGTTTCCAGTAGCTTGGGGTCTACATCGTCGAGACTTTGCGGACGGTCCTTGTCTGATTTTGGCGCAGAAAAATAGGAGACCGCTTGAAAGTCAATGGCATCAATATTGAGATGGGCCCAGTCCGGTTGCTGCATACCCAGCCAATGGGTATAGGCTTTAAGACGCCATTCAAGCAGCCACTCTGGTTCTTTTTTTCGTGCCGAAATAGCGCGAATCACGTCTTCAGACAAACCTGGAGGCAACGTGTCAGATTCGATATCCGTTACAAAACCGTGCTGGTATTTTTGCTCGATCAGACTGTCTATGGTTGATGTTTCACCGCTCATGTCTTTATATGGTTCCGTTTCATGCGTTCAGTGTGGTGATATTCAGAGAAGCCGCTGTTGATTTTACGGGCTGTGCCATTTCTGCCAACGACACACCTTCCATCGCTTTTGCGACCGCAATGCTGATACGTTGCCAGTTACCACGCAAACTACAAATAGCCTCCTGTGCGCACAGACCTTCTTCAACGCTACACTCTGTCATTGCAATAGGCCCTTCAATGGCGGCAATAATTTCAGCAACGCTGATATCCAACGCATTCCGCTCAAGCCTGTATCCTCCATTCGCACCGCGATAAGAATCGACAAGATCTGTATTCACCAGTAATTTCAGTACCTTACTCACTGTAGGCAGCTCCAGATGGGAGCGCTCTGCCAATGCTTGCGCAGTGAGCACTTCACCACGTGACGCGTGCAACTCAACCATGACCATGATGGCATAATCGGTCATTTTACTGATGCGTAGCATGCTGGCCTGCCTTTCTCCGGGTGCAAAAAACATCTGATGAATTAGATATAGTACCATATTAGTACTCTTTAAATAGGCGCGATTCACCCAAGCCGGTTTAAATGTATTTCACCATGGGCATTTCATCGCCGCCTGGTTTACGGCAGAATTCACAACATGGATACCTCCAAACCAACAAAAGCCATAAAAACAGACGTCCGTCTTGAAAAGGCAGGCGTCTGGCTACGAAGTCTGGGCGTCAATATCCAATCCGACTTTCACGGCGTGGCTGGCGATGCCAGTTTTCGCCGTTATTTCAGACTGAAGGTCAACGGGGTCACACGAATATTAATGGATGCGCCACCACCCGGTGAAGACGTCAGACCATTTATCGATATTGCACAACGCCTGAGATCAGCAAATTTACACGCCCCGGAAGTTACTCATGCTCACCTGCAGAATGGGTACTTGCTATTGGAAGACCTCGGTGATGACCTGTACCGCGAATTACTAAATGAAGATAACGCGGATGTTTATTTCCCCGGATTGTTCGATGTATTAAAAATCATGGCACTGACGGTGGAATCCAATCACCTGCCAGAATTTGATAACAACATGCTACGTACAGACATGGATCTTTTTCCGAAGTGGTACCTGGGCCATCATCGCAAAAGCCCATGTCGAAGGCGGTTTGATGCAAGCTGGGATACCTTTTGCAAGCACATCATTGATTCAGCGCAAGATCAGCCCAAGTGTTTTATCCACCGTGACTTCCACTCCAGTAACCTGCTAAAAACACACGATAACAGCATCGGCATCATAGATTTCCAGGATGCGGTCAAAGGCCCGGTCAGCTATGACTTTATCTCATTAATCTGGGATCGCTACATCACATGGCCACGTCCACGAATTGAAAACTGGATGGAAGATTTCCGGCAATTGCTGGGACTTGATCTGGATACTCAACAATGGCAACGTTATTGCGATCTTATGGGTTTACAGCGTAATTTTAAAATCGTCGGTATTTTTGCCAGACTTTATTACAGGGACAGAAAAAGTGGATATATCGAAATGATTCCACGTTTTTATGATTACATAACCAGCACTTTACGCCGCTACCCGGAATTTGCGGAAATACTCAACATCCTGGAGCACCCTGAATGCGTGCCATGATATTAGCTGCCGGTCGTGGTGAACGACTACGACCATTGACAGACACTACGCCCAAACCACTATTGCAGGTTGGCGGCCAATCGCTGATCGAGCGTCATCTTGAAAAACTCGCGGCGGCCGGATTTCGTGAAATTATTATCAACCTGGCCTACCGCGCGGACATGATTCGAGACACTCTCGGCAATGGATCCACCTGGGGGTTGAATATCCATTATTCACTCGAGCCAACCGCTGCGCTGGGCACCGGTGGTGGCATCCAGAAAGCACTGCCACTGCTGGGAGAATCACCATTTGCCATCATTAATAGCGATGTATTCAGTCACTACCCTCTGGCAAGACTGAGAGCCATCAAATGCAACCACGCACACCTGGTAATGGTACCCAACCCCACACACAACCCGGATGGAGATTTCGTATTGCAGGGTGGGCACATTATTCTGGATGGGCAACCACGTTATACCTTTAGTGGTATAAGCGTATATCACCCACGATTCTTTGATTCCGCTCCAGGTGGTCGATACTCAGTGGTACCCATATTACGTGCAGCAGCCGCCGAACAAAAACTAACTGGCGAGATTTTCCGAGGTAGCTGGCACGACATAGGTACGCCAGAGAGACTCAAATCGGTTTGCGGTCATTAGCTACATAGTATAATGACGTATAAATTGACTTAGATCGCGATTCTGACGGAATTTATAAGTATACTCCCGCTCTACTGAATTTTTTATTGGGACGATCGTTGCTAGTAAACCTGATAAACACCAAAGAAAGAGATCATTTACTCGAAACAACCCAGCCATTAAACGGCAAAAGCATGCGGAGATTTTTATGCGAATCGGTGTACCGAGGGAGCTTTATACGGGCGAAAAGCGCGTAGCCACAACCCCAGAAGTGGCCTCCCAATTAATCAAGATGGGTTTTGACGTAGCGGTTGAATCCAATGCAGGCGCTGCGGCTAATTTTTCTGACGCAACCTATGAAGCAGCCGGCTGTCAGGTCGCTACTGTGGATGAAATCTGGAGCAATTCAGACATAGTACTGAAAGTGCGAGGACCGGATAATGCAGAGGCTGCGGGCTTGAAGGCAGACCAGACGCTAATCAGCTTCTTGTGGCCGGCACAAAACCCCGAGTTACTACAGCAGCTAAGCGAACGTGGTGTGACTGCAATGGCGATGGACAGTATCCCTCGCATCTCACGAGCCCAGAAGATGGACGCGCTAAGCTCTATGGCAAACATCGCAGGCTACCGGGCCGTTGTGGAAGCAGCACAACATTTCGGGCGCTTTTTCACTGGCCAGATCACCGCTGCTGGTAAGGTACCACCCGCCAAGGTGCTGGTCATTGGTGCTGGTGTTGCCGGACTTGCCGCCATTGGCGCCGCTAAAAGCATGGGTGCCATCGTTCGTTCTTTTGACACTCGCCCCGAAGTCAAGGAGCAGATCGAAAGTATGAATGCCGAATTCCTGATGCTGGATTTCGAAGATGAGGACGGCTCCGGAGAAGGTGGCTATGCCAAGGTTATGAGTGATGAGTTCATCAGGGCTGAGATGGCGCTATTTGCCGAACAGGCCCGGGACGTGGATATCATCATCACCACCGCGTTGATCCCAGGCAGGCCTGCACCCCGGTTGATTACGGCTGAGATGGTCGAATCGATGAAGGCCGGTAGTATCATTGTCGACCTGGCCGCCGAGCAAGGTGGCAACTGCGAATTGACCGAGCCTGAGCAAGTGGTCAAGCATCATGGCGTTACACTAATCGGCTACACAGACTTACCAAGCCGACTGGCCGCACAGTCCAGTCAGCTGTATGCGACCAATCTACGACACCTGTTAACCGACCTGACACCTGGAAAAGATGGCCAGATCGTGGTTGACATGGAGGATGAGGTCATACGTGGCGCAACCGTGTGCAAGGATGGTGAAACCACCTGGCCGTCACCGGCGCCCAAACTTTCCGCAGCCCCACCCAAGACAGAACCTGCACCCGCACCCGTGGCCAAGGAGGCCAAGCGATCAGTCGCAGGCCCCATCATTGGCATGGTGCTCGCGGGTCTTGCGCTTCTGGGTTTGGGCTCCGTCGCTCCGGCCTCATTCATGCAGCACTTCACGGTGTTTGTACTGGCCTGTTTTGTCGGCTATATGGTGATCTGGAACGTGACCGCTGCGTTGCACACACCGTTAATGAGCGTTACCAACGCGATATCGAGCATCATTATTATCGGTGCGCTATTACAAATCAGTTCGGATAATGAGCTGATCATGTGGATTGCGGCGGGAACCGCACTCATAGCGAGTATTAACATCGCGGGTGGTTTTGCCGTTACCCGTCGTATGCTCGAAATGTTCAGGAGGTAGGGCCGTCATGATAAACGCAGGAGTCATTACCGTGTCGTATATCATTGCGACCATTCTTTTCATTCTAGCTCTCGGCGGACTTTCCAATCAGGAAACGGCCCGGCGGGGTAATTGGTACGGCATCATTGGCATGACAATCGCCTTGATTGCTACCGTGCTGGGTGTCGTCACGCAACACTACACCATTCTGTTGGCAGCCCTGGTGGTCGGCGGCAGCATTGGGCTACTGGCCGCTCGTCGCGTACAAATGACCCAGATGCCGGAACTGGTCGCTATTCTGCACAGCCTGGTAGGTATTGCGGCGGTGGCGGTTGGATATGCCAACTTTATGGACCCCACCAATCATCTTGCAGGCATCGAGCTCACCATTCATGACATCGAAACTTACATTGGAATCCTGATTGGTGCGGTGACGTTTTCAGGATCTGTGATCGCGTTTGGTAAGCTGTCGGGTCGCATCAGCGGCAAACCGTTGACCCTACCAGGAAGACATTGGTTTAACCTTGCCTTGCTGATAGCATCAATCTGGTTTGCTTACCAGTTTGTGCTGCAATCTGCGGCAGGTGGGGGCATGCAGCCATTGATCATCATGACAGCAATCGCACTGCTGTTTGGTATTCACATGGTAATGGCGATTGGCGGTGCAGACATGCCGGTCGTGGTATCCATGCTCAATAGTTACTCGGGTTGGGCAGCAGCTGCGACTGGCTTCATGCTAAGTAATGATCTGTTGATCGTTACCGGTGCGCTGGTCGGCTCAAGTGGTGCCATCCTGAGTTATATCATGTGCCGTGCAATGAACCGTAAGTTTTTTGCCGTGATAGCCGGAGGCTTCGGCACTGGTGGAGGAACCGCTGCGGCTGCAACTGACCAGGATGGTGAGGTTGTTGCCATTGAAGCTGAAGAAACGGCAGCGTTGCTCACTGGTGCTAAACAGGTAATGATTATTCCTGGCTATGGAATGGCAGTGGCACAAGCGCAGCATATCGTGAATGAAATCACCAAAGTATTGCGCGCCAAGGGTATCAATGTTCGTTTTGGTATTCACCCAGTTGCAGGACGTATGCCTGGCCATATGAACGTGCTGTTAGCCGAAGCCAAAGTACCCTACGACATCGTTTATGAAATGGATGAAATCAACGAAGATTTCCCCAATGTCGATGTTTCAATCGTCATCGGTGCCAATGACATCGTTAATCCTTCAGCATTGACCGATCCTGACGGCCCAATTGGCGGTATGCCTGTTCTTGAGTGCTGGAAAGGCGAGGTTTCTATCGTACTCAAACGCAGCATGGCCACCGGTTATGCAGGTGTACAAAACCCCTTGTTTTTCGAGGAAAACACACGCATGTTGTTCGGCGATGCCAAAGATACGCTGGAGGCTGTGTTCAAGGCAATTTAGCCAAAACTTAGATCTTCAATCAAAAAACCCCTAATGCACTGGCGTTGGGGGTTTTTTTTGAACATCTTTTACTCATCATCGGTCGCTGTATACATGGGCCAGGCCACTTTTTCGACCGGTGCCCGGTGGCCCAGGCCAGCCTCTCGACCAGTTCCCGGTGGCCCAGGCCAGCCTCTCGACCAGTTCCTGGTCTCACCTTCTCTCACCTTGTCCTTGTGCTCTATCGCGATATACCGCACATCTTTGTTGCCGTGCAACACCTTATCAATCGCGCCGCACATGGCCCAGGCCACCCT
>JAJFLA010000030.1 GCA_021772935.1 Gammaproteobacteria bacterium | reverse complement strand
GTACCGCAACAACGCTGTTGTTGCTATGTAGATCAATTCCGCAATAAAGTGTCATTATCGTCTCCTATTTTTTGTGGTTTCGTTTCGGTTTGCACTTTAACGAGTACCACAATATTTAGGAGGCGGCTAGAGGATTATCAGTGTAAAAATTCAGGACAAAAAGGGGTAAGAGTAAAGCGCCAGGCTCTTGCGAATACGGCACTTTACTCAAAATGATGTAGGAGAATTAATTGATTCTAAGTTTATTGGCACTGACCGTTTTTGAGTGTTTCTGCCGGGCAGACGCTACTTTAGACTGCGCGTTGCCAGACGACTGGGAATAATTCTCCATGCAGGGGTTCACCGTCGCTGAGGTGGATTTCAGGCAAGGTTTTCGCCAGATTTGGGTTGGTGACAAATGTCCCCGGACGGTCATCCCAGGTAACATCTTCACCAATATAACGCAAAGCCAAGCCCCTTCTCCGTCCCGTCGCGGTCAGGTTCCCCTTTGAATAATGCAGGATTAACGGGTGGTGTACGACCACATCACCCGGTGCGAGGTCCCAATGCAACATTTCACCCTCGTGTATTAAGCCATCCGGGTCTGGCATCTCCTCCAGCCCCGCTTTGCGATAAATCTTGTCGAAGTTCGAAGTCTTACCAAATGTGGCTGGAGCGTAGAACTTGCCCCACAGATGAGAGCCCTTTATGTATTGCACGGCACCAGCCTCTTCAGTCACTGGATCAAAGCCCGCCCAAATAGAAATGATTTGCTCACCACGCAATGGCCAATAGGGCAAATCCTGGTGAAGTGGCGTGTGCTCCGCGGTCTGTGGCTCCTTGACCAACAACTGGTCGTAGAAAAACCGAATCTGCTCCGCCTGCATGAATTCTGCCGCCAGTTGAACCAGTGGCTGGGAACGCATGAACTCATTAAAATCAAGGTCTCTGCGCCAGACAAAAAAATCGCCATAATAACGCCCGGTCTTGCCCTCCGGGGTGTATTCCATGCTGCCGGGGGCAGGCTTCGACAGAATGCGGTCAACCGCTGTACCCATACGCGTAATCCACTCAGGGGAAATCAGGTTTCTAACCACACAGACACCATTTTCGTTGTATTCCTTAATCGTATCGGCATCAATCAGACTGAGATTAACTTTCATATCGAAGGGTCCTTGGTCCTTGCATTGAAGGTACGGGAAAAATGACGACCAATAAGTAACATATATATCAATATTCATCAAACCAGCCGGTATCGAAGTGGCCATTTGAGATGCGCGTCTGCTAAAGTTATTAGTTGGCGGGCCGTCAGGCGTTACGTAAAGAAACGTAAACACGGGCCGGATTAAGCCCGCGTTCAGCTGAAAGGGGGCAAACTGCCCCCTCGAACCAACAAACTACGGGGTGAAATTATGAAAAAGCTAAGCATTGTTCTGATCACAGCCTTGATGATTGCAGGGCTCGTAATTTCAGGGGTTGCACAGGCCGGTAACCAGGTGCTGCTTGGGGAAAGGCACGTCTCCGACCAGACCGAGATAGACACCATCAACGTCGGTAAGACCCACGGCATGTTCACCCGCCTCAGGATCAAGGTGACAGGCGCGCGGGTGGAGTTCAAGCGTATTGTGATCCACTTCGAAAACGGCGAAAAACAGGTCATTGAAAGAAACCGTATCCTGGGCACGGGTAACAAGTCGCGCCTCATTGACCTTGAAGGCAAAGCGAGGTTCATCAACAGCGTGGTGTTCACCTACGAAGCACGCACGCGGGGCTTGAAAGGCGCTAAGATGAAGTTGTTCGGCGTGCGCTAGCCATACCGGTAAAGGGATCGGATACATTTAAATTTGTAAATTGTATCCGGCCCCCTAATTTGTTTCATTGGACTTTTAAGCTATAGGCCTTTACTGTTAGTAAGTTCTGTCAGCTGCCAAACTGTCGACTTGGCGTGAAGGCTGGTTGAACGCTAGTAAACAGAGTGTTGGCCGATTTTACCTGGCAAAAAAGATCAGGATTTGCGGCCAGCATGTTGAGTGTTTCTAGTTTGCATGTTGATTAATGAAAACAAGAACGGGACAAAAAAAGTTCATCCAGTTTGTTCAAAGAGACCCTGTCATACGGGTTTTTGTGGTGCTGTTCCTTATCTCCCATATACCCTATTTTCTACCTAATCTAGATTACGACTACTTTCAGACTTATCAGTGGATTCAGTCAACCGTATTCCTGCTTCCCGTTGTTTCCATACTGCTCTGGCCACCACTGAAGTACGCAGCTACTGACAACGAGCGTAACTTCTGGAAGTTCCTGTCGTTTGCATTTTTTTTGTGGTGGGTGGTCAGCCTGATCAATCTGTTTTGGTACACGTTTGAGTGGACTCAGTCCACCGATGTACTCACAGACAGTCTTTACCTTGGTTTTTACTTGAGCTGGTTTATTGCCCTGAGTTTTATCCCACACGATCACCATCAACGTCGTGCGGAGCTTTCAGACCGTTGGTTGCGGGCAACGGCGGCCATTGCTTTGTCTCTTTTCCTGTTTTTTTACTTTATCCTCGTACCAAGCCGGTTCACACCGGAGCACTACACTACCTGGGTACCATCACTTCTGTTTTTCAGTTTCCTGGATACTGTCCTGACGGTATTCCTGGTTCGTCTGCTCATAAAGGCACAAACACGCAAATGGAGGGTGCTATACGGACTTCTGGCCCTTAATACACTGATGTTTGTACTACTTGATTTGTTGGAGGCTGTGGATTACACGGATCGGTTCCACTGGGCAAACTACAGCTGGACCGACAGTCTTTGGAATGTCCCGTTTTTGATAATAGTGGTGTATGCCCGCGCCCGATATTTTCAGTTTCCGCTACAACACAAAGATACCCTGCCAGGTGGCCCGGATAGTGATCGCCCAGTTGCAGCGATCAGTCCTATCATGTTGATGTCATTTGTATTACCGGTGCTGCATATTGGTTTGCAGCAAGCTGGTTTAATGCAGGGTGATTTTGGTCAAGTGCTGGGCATGGTGGTACTGAGCAGCCTGGCTGTGTTTTGGATTCTGGCGGTGTTGGAGAACCGGTCATTACGTAAGTTAAACCGTTTGGCCAAAAGTTTTGCCGAAGAAAATGAGCGTCTTCTCATAAAGCAACAAGTTGCCAAAAAAGCGGAGCGTGCAAAGGGGCAGTTTCTAGCTAACGTGAGCCATGAAATCCGAACGCCAATGAACGGTATTCTGGGAATGTCTGAAATAGTTTTGCGTAGCCAGCTTAACCATGAGCAACGCGAACAGGTTGAGTTGGTGCGTTCATCTGCGGTGGGCCTGTTGGAGATAATCGACGATATTCTCGTACATTCCAAGATTGAGGCCGGTGAAATTGCACTATTGCATGAGCCATTCGATCTGCGAAAACTCGTAGAGCAGGTGCTCGATCTTTTCCGTCTTGACCAGACGCAAAAAAACATGGAAATTTATCTCGAGTTTGAGGGCGAGGTGCCTATTAATCTTAATGGTGATCCTTCACGTCTGCGCCAGGTGCTGGTTAACCTGGTTGGCAATGCTCTCAAATTCACATCCGAAGGTGAGGTCAGAGTGAGATTCGCAGTGTGCGAGCACACCCCTGAGACCGGGGTGTGCATTCGCTGTGAAGTAATCGATACCGGTATCGGCATCAGTGCGGAACACATAGACAAGTTATTTCTGCCTTTTGCACAAGGTGACGAAAGCATTTCCCGCAAATACGGTGGCAATGGTCTGGGCCTGGCAATATCAAAAAAAATCATCGAAGCCCAGGCAGGAAAGATGGGTGTGAACAGCAAACCCGGACAGGGCTCAACATTTTGGTTTGAAATTCCATATCTGCTGGTTACGCAAACAAGCGATGAAAGAAATGATGAATTAGAACATGAGCTTACACTTTTACCTGGGGCTCGAATTCTGTTAGCCGAAGACAACGAAATCAATCAGATTGTTGCTGTAAAACAGCTTGAGGCATTGGGTAAGGAAGTTGATGTGGCGGCCAATGGGAACGAGGTCCTGCAGGCTCTGGCCAAGTGTGACTACGCCCTCATTTTAATGGATTGTCAAATGCCTGAGCTGGATGGGATTGAGACAACTCGAACTATTCGGGAAATGGGGTATACACACACCGACCTGCCGATCATCGCCCTGACTGCCCATGTGTTCGATGAAGATCGTGAGCATTGTATTGATGCCGGGATGAATGACTTTCTTTCAAAACCCCTGTCACTAGAGCAGCTTCGTAATACCCTGGCCACCTGGCTGCAATAAATCTCGCGGTAAACGGTAAAGGGGCGGAGGTAAAAAGGTAAAGGGACCCCTTAATTCTTATTATGTTGTTGGGCTTATGCCAGTTCGCGTTCGAATAATGCCAGCAGTCTGCTCCAGGCGCGTTCCGCCTGGGCTTCGTTGTAAACGGCTGAGTCCGGGGGGCACCACCCGTGCAAGGTGTCTGCATAGACTTCGATCTCTGCGCTGGTACCTGCATTGACGAAGGCCTTACGTAACAGGTCTTTTGCACCGGGGTCCCGTTTGTCGTCATTAGCAGCAATAGCAAAGAGGAAACCTGCTTTCATCTTTGGCACCAACAGGTGCGGACTATCTTCCGCATCCGTCGCAAGACCTCCTCCGTGGAAAGAGCCGCCGGCCCCAATTCGATCCGGCATCGCTGCGGCCAATCGCATGGTATAAGAACCAGTCATACAGTAGCCTGTCGTGCCGATCTTACGATTGGTATCAACCGATGGTTGTTGATCAAGGAACTCGACAAACGCGCGACCATCGGTGACACAGGTTTCCGGTGACAGTGATCTGGCATGCGGCATCAATAATTCACGAATACCCGGATCACGAAACGTTTTCCCTTCAGGAACAATAGTGCCTTTTGCTGTGCGGTAATACGGGTTCACAACCAGCACCGAATAACCGGAACTAGCCAGCCGTTTGCCCATGGCACGGAATGCAGGGCGGGTGCCAACGATGTCGGGCCATACGATCACGGCAGCGTGCTTGCCGCTCACTGGTCGAACAAAATAACAATCAGCCATGCCATCCGGAGTTTCGACCATCACGTCCTGCTCGACCAGGTCCTTTGCCATGGCAACCATCGGTAAAAACAAGGCAAGTGCAGCGCCCGCTCCATGTTTGTTGAATTCACGACGCGTCAAGCCTTTACGACGTAAATATTCTTCGGCATCTTTGTTGGTTAATTCATCGCACATGGCTTTCTCCAGAGTAATTTGACGTGACCCGGCGCAGTATAATCTACGAGAGTGCAGAAAAGGGGTCACCCATTTATTTATTTGGAACAAGAATAAACTGATCAGGATTCATCAGGAAACAAGACAGAAGTTGTAAGAAAACCCATGAAATGGTGACAGACCTGCACTTATTTGTTGTCATGGAATGACCGAAAAGTTGAGAGTAGTATTGTATGTGACATTTATCGTCCGGGAGAGCACAGATGAAGTCTGATGAACTACAAAATCATATTTTTGCGACTTACCTGACTTTGCGTAGAGGGGTCGCGATCATTGGAATTGCCTTTCCATTCCTGCTATGGGCTGGTGGGGCCTTTCAGGGAATATCGTTTCAGGATTCGATGAGTGCTTATTACCACGCCACAGCGGGTGATCATTCAATGCGAAACTGGTTTGTCGGTTTGTTGTTTGCTGTGGGTGCGCTGGTATATCTCTATAAGGGCTACAGTGTTAAGGAAAACTATGCGCTGAATTTTGCCGGTCTGTTTGCGATCGGTGTGGCGATTTTTCCAATGGCCTGGCCGAAAGCGCCGGGGGTTTCATTGCACGGCATCTGTGCTATTTCGTTTTTTGTGTGTATCGCGTACGTATGCATATTTCGAGCATCAGATACGCTACACCTGTTGAAGGATCCTGTTCGCGAGGCCCGTTTCCGGCGCCTCTATCGGCGGATTGGCTTCGGCATGATCCTGTTTCCTGTCATAGCCTTGCTCATGACCGTTGTATTTCAGAGATTCAGCGCATACGCTTTTTTTGCCGAAGCAAGTGGCATCTGGATCTTTGCGACGTATTGGCTGGTAAAAAGCCGCGAGCTTAAAACCACCAACGCGGAGCAACTCGCGCTTAACGATCAGATACAAATCTGAGGGGCTTAAACCGTATTTTGCTATAAGCCCACCACACTGCTCCTATCCGGCATGTGGTGGGCAAAACACAGCAAAAACTTAAGTTTACTCTGATAATCCTCTAGCCGCCTCCTAAATATTGTGGTACTCGTTAAAGTGCAAACCGAAACGAAACCACAAAAAATAGGAGACGATAATGACACTTTATTGCGGAATTGATCTACATAGCAACAACAGCGTTGTTGCG
>JAJFLA010000029.1 GCA_021772935.1 Gammaproteobacteria bacterium | reverse complement strand
GAATTTGTGCGGTTAACGACCAGTAACAATTCAACAAATAGATATATTAATCAAAAACATATAAAAAATAATATGAAAAAAACCAAAGAAAAAGCTATTAACTGCACTTTTTCCACCTAATTGTAGTTATATATATTTGGCATTCACCATGTTAGAAGATTGCGACATGACAAAGCCGTACAAACAGCATCGTCATCAACGAATCTTCAGCATTAAAATTGATGGTATACACTTACAGTGTCACTTCGTAGAAATACCCACCCCATGTGGGTGCGACGTTAGCAGCAAGTCAGGCTGAAATAGGAGGGGATCACAATTGGCATTTAGAGCATCAAACAGGGTCTCGGCCAAAATATTTAACAATTCATTCAACCGGACGCGGGAAAGTGCAGTGGCGCGTTTCCGCGGAAACGTTTGTGCGCGCGCCGGTTAATTCAGCCGTTATGTGACAATTGAATTTCTAAAAAAGTCGTCGACCAAGGAAACATACTGATGAAGAAACTTTCCGCAGTGTACGGGGCGTTAATAATTGTTATTGCCGTGTTCTTGTTCTTTGCGTCTCAGTCATTCGAAGAGCACCCACTCATGCAACGCGCTGAAAAGGTAGTAAACAATTCAGGAGCGTCAAACCGACCAGTCAGAGATGAACTTGGATCTCAGGCTACCGATGATTCCTCTTCACTCCCATCCCAAGACCCTGATCCCCACTCTCAGCTTCAATTGGATACACCCAAGCCCTTCTTGCCGGTTATCGAGGTGATCGTATCGCAGGAAAAACTCAAAAGTGACATCGAGGATTGGAAACAGCAGATGGAGGAAAAGGGACTGGCTGGAATTACGGAAAAAGGTAATGAATGGTCTCTTATGTATGCACCGGCCGGAGATAAACGAGGAGACCCAGATTCGTTAAACAAATATTCCAAAAGCACTACGCTCGAAGAAATTGTTGCCTTGGCGGAGGGGGGGGATCCAGCAGCCATGCTTGCGTTAGCGAACACGGCATATTCTGCACGACGGTGGGCCGAGGGTGATTATTACGCCATAGAGTCCGCGAGAATGGCAGGTTCATCGGAACCGATATTGCACGGCGCGGTACAAAGGCAACGGCACTCTATGGATCCATTTCATGATAGAGATACGGCAAGTTGGTTCCTAGCAGCTTATTTGGAAGGAAATCTCTCTGCTGCAATGCCAGTCGAAGCATATATCCGCACATTGGATATTGAAACTCAGAGGTGGGTAGTGAGTAACGCCTATGAAATCATTGCACAATTACACGAAGGAGGATGAGTCGATGTTCACTAAATACTATGCTACGCACAAACAATGCCAATATGCGAAGGCTGCTATGAAGAAATTAGGCAAAGAAACACATAACAAAGCGTTTAAGTACGTTCCGCCAGCAAGCTGGCTTCACCGGACGCCTAACGGCGCCGCTTAACTAAAACGTTATGCTTATTAAACTGAGGATCATCGTTAACTGCCTGATATCGGCCATTCTGTCCGTTGTTGCACTATGGGCGATGATGTCGCTGGGGTTCTATATGGATACGAATAGTATGTCGGTCCTTGGAGCTATAACGGAAGTCTTTGACCGAGAAAATATACGGCCAGTCGCTTTCATTTATGACATTCTCCGGTTTATTGTCTTCGGCTCAATCGTTGCTGGACTTATGGTGTTGTTGAAACCACGCCGCATTTTGCTCTATTCGATTGCCAGTATTTTAGCGCTAGCCTCTCTACTACATTTTTTTCTTCTCAGTTACGATTTCTTTAGTGTTGCGTTGCCGATTATCTGGACACTGACGATTCCACTTTTTTACGTGCTGTTCGTTCGATTGGCGGAAAAAAAGCATAACAAATCATTAAACACGGACACCGGCGATGCCGGTGCCGGTTAATTCAGACGTTATGCTTGCATTGGCAACCCGCAAAGCAATAGTTAATAAAAAGTTGATGGGCGAGATACGTCCGAATCACCAACTAATCAAACAGACCGGACCTAACGGCAACTCTTATTTGGTTTAGCTCTGTTTCGGAGGATGTATGAAAAAATTTATTCCTGGCTTGGTGATCTTGGTTTGTTTGGTATTGTTGGCGATATCATGGGTGTGGATTCGCAACTCTGACAATGCTCATACCAAAGAATCAGACAGTTCCATCCCCGAAATAGCTAATACAGCCGGTGAAGCAATTCCTGCTTCGGAAACAAGCCCTGTTCAGGCGGATGAGTCAGTTACCGGTGGTAAACACGCTAAAACTATAGCTCATGTTCCCGGCAACCCGGCCGAGATAGCACAAACCGATCATGAAGTAGATATTGAGTTTCAGGAATCTGTGAAGAAACAACTAGATTCTGCGTTGAGTGGAAACACTGAGGATGCAATTGCTACAAGCAACTTAATGAGGCAATGCAATTCTGGATTTAAAGAAGACCATGTTCAGAAATACCTTGCCGATTTCAGCAAAATGACGTTTACCTCCGAAACGTACTTGTCATTTGGCGATGGTCAGCAGTTTTTGTTCGACAGTCTCGAATCACTCGAAGCCCATCTATGGAAGAAACATGATCAATGCCGAGCCGCTGAAAGCTTGTTCGAGGATGATTTACGCGATCGCATAAAACTGTTGGCAGACAACGGCATTGTTACAGCACGGTACGTATATGCTCTGTGGCCTCCTAGGCAGTCTGGGAATGTGTCTGAAGACACGCTTAAACTGCTTGAATATCAACATGACGCTGTAGAGTACACTTGGAACAATACCGATGAACGCGAACCTTTAGGGGTGTTAGCGTTTGCTCAGAGTTATGCTGCTCTTACGCCGGGTTTATTTACCCCTTCCAACTACATGCAAGGCTTGAACTTTCTATTGGCTTCAAGAAAGTGCGGACTCAACAGCCCTTGGCTGGAAGCTGAGATTAAGGCCAAGATAGAACAGAGAATGATGTTCTCCGATCCGGCAAGCCTGGAAGCGTTTATGGCAGCCACAGAATCGGCTGCGGATGAAATAAAGAAGCTTTTTTGTGATTGAAGCATGCAGCTGGGAAACTGAGGATGAGTTTGAAGCATAACAAATCGTTCAAGTTCGTTCCGGGCCTACGGCCCTCCACCGGACATAAAACTGCTGCGCAGTTTTACGCCGCTTAACTCAAACGTTAGGCTAATTTTATGAAGAGATGGATTCTAATTTTTGCAACACTGCCAGTAGTTTTATTGGCGGTTGCGAACGCTGACAGTTTTACGACAGGTGACTATTTATTCGTAAAGGCTCAAATAGTTGGGTGTGGCTCACAGGTGCGATTCGTTGAAGTTGGGCAGGTCATGGATTCTGGGCAAGTGACTTTGTTTAAAGATATTGTGCTTGAGACGGAAGGCAAGACCACACCAGAGATTGCAACTCAACTTATAGATTCTCTGGAACAGCGGACCGGTCACAGATCAAAAACTATCGAAATTACGAGAGTGTCAGTGGAGGACCCGAAAACGGCGACTTACTTAATGATGCGGATTCACAGTGAGAGGTCACACAAATGTGAGTTGAAATTACCGCCAGGTGAATTACCTGACTGGCTTGGTGAGTTTCAAATGGCACACATGTCGTCGCATAACAAATCATTCAACCGGACGCGGGAAAGTGCGGTGGCGCGTTTTCGCGGGAACGTCGGCACACGCGCCGGTTAATTCAGACGTTATGTCAGTTGATCACGACCAATTAGACTTTGAGGCTGTCGAGAGTCACTGGCTTGAAGCAACGCGACTATTTGAGGCAGAGCGATATTCCGCCGCATTAAACGAGTTCAAAAAATTGGCAGAGGCGAGATTCGAACCGGCATTCCTAGAAATCGGAAACATCTACGAACTTGGGAAAGGTGATGTTTCTCTGGATCTGGACAAGGCTGCTAGTTGGTATCGGCGATCAATCGAATCTGACGCCGGTCATCCTGCCGCCAATTTGGGGCTTGGTAGAATCTATCTTCAGTCTGCATCTGAGCAAGAACAATCTAAGGCGCTTGAACATTTCCAATCGATTAAGGATCGTGAGGTTGGCGCTTCATTTGCATTGGGCCAAATGTATGAAAAGGGAATTGGTGTATCCAAGTGCATAGACACTGCTAGGGAGTATTACGAAGATGCCGCCCTCAGAGGCCACATCATGGCACAGGCCCAGCTGATAAGATGTGTAACGAGCCAAGCTGGATTGTTAGGTAAACTACTTGCTTGGACAAGGAGTAGATTCGTGTTCCGGACACTCAAGAAACACCCTGAGATCAAGGACTGCAACCACCCGTTGGTAGGTGTGAGCACTGAGGCCGTACTGGACAGACATAACAAATCATTAAACGCGGACGCCAGCGATGCTGGCGCCGGTTAACTCAAACGTTATGTTTTAAGGGGGCACCGATGAACTGTTGGATATGTGAAAATAACGGAAGCACAGGGGAGCACTTAATTAAGAAATCTGACCTAAAATCTCTCTTTGGCCACGTCTCTCAAACCTCACCGCTATATCTTCACACGAAAAAAGATAAAAATGTAAAGTTAAAAAGCATAAAGAAGGACCCTCGTTTGAAATCAGATGCTCCTATGTGTGGCCCATGCAACAATTCAAGAACATCTAAATTTGACAGGGCGTGGGGAAAATTATCAAATTATCTTCTACAGAAGAGTCCACCTATTAAAAAGGGGGATATCATAAAACTAGAAAAGGTTTTCCCCGGTTCAGTGAAGATATCAATGCTTAGGGTGCATCTATATTTCGTCAAATTATTTGGGTGTGCAATAGTTGAGAATAAGGTATCAATCGATATCGACCAATTTAGAAAAAGCCTACTTAACGAAAAATCAGTTAAAAATGTGTATTTGGCTTTTTGGGAAAGTAACGGGGTAGATACTGGGTATTCTGATATGGAAGTTGAATCTATTGAAGGTAAGTGTGTTTATGCTGCTTGGTTTTATACCGTTGGGGCATTATCCGTACTTGTTATCTACGCAACTCCATCTGAGCGAAGGCTTGGGCAAGTAGATTCCTGGCATCCATTAACAATCACGAAACGAGTCAAAATTGGCGGCAAAATTAAAACATAACAAAGCGTTTAAGTTCCGCCAGCAAGCTGGCTCCACCGGACGTAGCAACGCTGCGCCGCTTAACTAAAACGTTATGTATCAGTGAAGTGAGATCGCTTGCTAACATACTCACGTTAGCGATTGTAATCTTGTTTCTTGCATCATGTGCGGGGTCAAATACTGACACACCTGAGCCTTCAACAACCGTGTTTCTTGATGACGGTAATCAGCTCCACTATGAAGGACTTCTAGATGCGGATAGTAACGAACTACTGTATTCCCTTTTTAAGCAGGCAACAGTCAAACCCGATACGCTTGTAATATCCAGTGGTGGGGGTGACGTGTTGTTGGGCCTGGATGTTGGCAATTGGATTTATGACAATAACCTGAGTGTTGTTATTGAAAAGGCGTGCTTGTCATCTTGCGCCAACTATATATTCACAGCAGCGAATCGAAAGGGGCTTAATAAAAACTCAATAATTTTCTGGCACGGCAGTTCTTGGCAAAAAAATATTGATAAATTACATCGTCAAGGTATTGAATACTTTGTTGCTTTGAGGAAGCGTGAAATCGAATTTTTTAAAAAAATCAAAGTTGACCATCGGATAACAACATATGGCCTTAACCGATATTCATTTTGGTCGCGTCTCGGAGCATTTTTTACTGCAGACCCAATTGTAGGATTCGATTTTTCTATTGAAGACATGGCAAAATTTGGTGTAACGGACGTTTATGAGGTTGATGGTCATTGGGACTGGCGCAAATATACCGATTGTTGCAATGCAAAACGCATGAAGATTAACGGTGCTGTTTTATGAGTGCTTGCCAATTACAGCGAGTGCAAATATACATACAAAGCGTTCAAGTACGTTACGGCGCTACGCGCCTCCACCGGACCCAAAAAGGCTGCGCCTTTCTGGGCCGCTTAACTAAACCGTTAGCTTCACTCGTGCTTGCATCAATCAATGTGCTACTTTAGTATCACATCATGAGAACTGAACTAGTAACTACGCTAAAACGAAAAGCAACGGAATTACTTTCTGAACTATCTCGTGACAAAGAGCCAATTCTGATTACTCAACACGGTCTTCCCTCTGCTTACCTGGTTGATGTAGATAGCTTCGAAGGCTTAAAAAGGAGATTAAAGCTTCTCGAAGGCATTGCCCGTGGGGAACGTGCGATTGAAGATGGTCGGACCCTTTCTCACGAAGACGCAAAATCCAGAATGTCTCGATGGTTGGAATAATTTGGACCGAACCGGCGCTCTCTGATCTTGACGCAATAGCAGATTTTATTGCCTTAGAGAATCCAGTTGCAGCACAGAAGTTGGTGCGCAGAATTTTCAAACATGCTGAGCAACTAACAGATCACCCTGAAAGCGGTTCAAAACCAGTTGAGCTTGAAGGTTGGGACTATCGTCAAATTGTCGAACCGCCGTGTCGGGTTTTTTATCGCCATGATGATGATTGTGTCTACATTCTGCATGTAATGCGGAGTAAACAACGACTTCGCGCAAGCAAGCTGAAGAGGGGCGGTGGACGTGAGAACTAACAAATCATTCAACCGGACGCGTGAAAGTGCGGCGGCGTGTTTCCGCGGAAACGTCGGCACGCACGCCGGTTAATTCAGACGTTATGTTTAAAAGTGCCACCATCTTGCCATTGGTTTTGATACTAGCCGCATGTATGGATAATAGTAATTGGCAACATGTCGAGATAGACACGCTCAAAAAATCTGCCAGGGCGCAAAACAAACAAATTCTTGTGTACTTTTCCATGGAGCACTGCCAACCTTGTCGAGTACTCGAAAAAGATCTTGAAAACCCACAAATATCGGCACAAATTGAAGAAATGTTTGTTACTTCTAAAATTGAAATGGAACTGAAACGTACAACTGTTGAGGATCGGTACAAAGTTAAGTTTGCGCCTACGCTCCTGGCCCTGGATGCTGACGCAAATGAATTGGACAGGCTTATGGGCTACTCTTGGCACTATACGAACGTAGGCAAAGGTAACTTGGGTCAAACTAAAATCGAAAGTTGGTTACATAACTTGCCGCTCAAGGTGCCTCACGGGACGCTGAGCGACCAGGGGACCCCTTAGCTGATCGTTATGATTCTTTGGGGAGTCGCATGATAATTCGTGATCTTCGAGTTGGTTCTACTGCCGTGCAACTATGGTGCGAGCTTGAGGCAAAGCAAAGCGGC
Source organism: Gammaproteobacteria bacterium (assembly GCA_021772935.1). GTDB lineage: Bacteria > Pseudomonadota > Gammaproteobacteria > Xanthomonadales > SZUA-36 > SZUA-36. The sequence goes on along the minus strand of JAJFLA010000029.1, from coordinate 51,810 downwards.
GCCGCTTTACTAAATCGTTATGTGTATTAATCATGTATCTATATTCGAAGTAAACCAAAATAAGAAAGGTTCTATTGTGAAAAAATAATTCCTCTTTAATTAACACGTAAATTTAGATAAGAGAATTTTAATGGCAAAAACTAACTACACATTTGAAAAACAACAGAAGGAAAACGCGAAAAAGAAAAAGAAGAAAGAAAAGCTTCTGAAAAAAATAGATCAGAGCAATGCAAAAACTCAAACCAAAAAATCCCCGGTAGACGAATCTACGTGAATAAAACGACCCATAACAAGTTGCTCAACTCGTTCGCTTCGCTCTCTGGGATGCAAAAATGCTGCGCATTTTTACTCCCGTTAGCAAGGCGTTAGGGAGATAAAATGTACAAAACCCAAGGAATAAATCACCTCGGGCTTTCAGTCAAAAATCTTGACCGGGCAGTTTCATTTTTTGTCGACTGCTTAGGTTGGGAGGAATCAGGAAGAGACGAAAGCTACCCTCGTTCTGCTGTAGGAGACGGTTGCATACGCCTAACGCTTTGGGAAGTAGACCATAACCTTCCAGTTAACGAATTTCAGTTCAGGCAAAATATAGGCCTTCACCATTTTGCACTTGAAGTGAGTTCAGAAGAGGAACTTAACGAAATAGCGGAAAAAGTAAAAGCGTATCCAGGTGTCAAAATTGAATTTATGCCAGAGCTCGTTGGTATAGGCCCACGAAAACACATGATTTTTAATGAGCCGGGAGGAATTCGCATTGAATTTATCTGGCCCGGCTCCTAACCAGTGCCTCAAATCGACCTCGCTACCGCTCGGTGGTTTAGGCTAGGCGTTATGTGCCGGGTCAGCATTTGAATTTAGGAGTTGACGGCAATGAAGTTTCATCATTTGGGTATCCCAACTAAGAATAAACTTAGAGATGAAGAACACCTCAAAGATTTAAAAATGTACGTGAGTGGTTTCGGTAGAAGTCCATATGGTGTTGAATGGAATCGTTTCGAAGATGATGCTCCTTATCCGGACCTGGTGAAAACAATTCCTCATATAGCATTCGAAGTGGATGATTTGGAAAAGGTGCTAAAAGGCAAGAATGTCATAATTGAGCCGAATAGCCCAAGTCCTGGAGTAGTTGTTGCGTTCATCGAAGATAATGGAGCACCAATAGAATTCTTGCAAATTGATAGAAGTATTGCAGGAGATAATGTGTGATGAATCAACAACCATACAAGTAATTAACACGGACGCCAGCGATGTTGGCGCCGGTTAACTAAACCGTTATGCATAGAGTCACGACACTCACCAAGCAAACATCGAACAACTGGAAATACACAGCAATTAATGCCAGCTTATTAACAAAATTCTCCTGTTGTTTTAGGCCAAACCATGTTGGTCACCGTGATGTCAGCCACAGCCAAATTTGGTATCGTGTGGTATTTTTAGCGTTGCCTGAACGCACAACTTCTCTGATGGTCAATATGCAGCATGCAAAATATGAATTTCTTTTCAAACCTGACCAAGACATCACAGCGGTTTCACTTCAAGCTGAACCGAACCAAACTATTCGTGTTTGCCCTGACGCTCATTATCTTTGGTATCGCTTTGGGTGCTTTTGAAAGCCGTACTGATGATAAAACTGTTGCCAACAAAATAGTCAATCTGAACCTGCCCGAGCGACTCGATTTTCAGATTCCACCCGGAAACACCATTCCCGCAAGCTTTGGCGATGAATCTGCCATCACGACTGCCCACCCAATTGAGCAATGGGAGGATGTCATCGTTGACGCCGGACAGTCGCTGGACGGTATCTTTCGTCAACAGGGTTTCAGTGCAAAAACACTGCACGAAGTGTTAGCGCTAAACAAAGAGACTCAACAGCTAAAGAAAATACGCCCCGGTGAGCTGTTCGAATTCCAACGTCACGAAGACAAATCACTCAAACGCATGCGCTACGCCATCGATGAGGACCGTTACCTGATCATCAAACACGACGGGCAACAAGCCTTTGCGAGCACCAAAACCCGCGACATGATCACGGAAACCACTGAAACCAGCGGTACCATCACATCATCGTTGTTTCTGGCGGGTAAAAAAGCTGGTCTCAATGATGGCATGGTGATGAAACTGGCAAATCTGTTTGGCTGGGACATCGATTTTGTTCTCGACATTCGTGAGGGTGACCGGTTTTACCTTGTGTATGAAAAAATTTACCGGGATGGTAGCTTTTTGCGTGATGGCGAAATCATCGGTGCAACCTTCATCAACCAGGGTGAAAAATTCCAGGCCATACGATTTGATGTCGATGGCCATGCCCAATATTTTGCACCTGATGGGAACAATATGCGCAAAGCTTTCCTGCGCGCTCCACTGAATTTCTCTTATATCAGTTCCAACTTCAACCCAAAGCGCTATCACCCGATACTGAAACGGGTCAAAGCCCACAACGGTATTGACTACAGGGCACCCAAAGGCACGCCAGTGTTTACTGCAGGTGATGGCAAGGTTATTCGCTCGGCCTATAGCAAATACAATGGCCACCACGTGTTTATTCAACACGCCAACAGCATTGTTACCAAATACCTGCACTTCACCAACCGTACGGTCAAAAAAGGCCAGCGGGTCAAACAGGGACAGGTCATCGGTTATGTAGGCTCCACCGGTCTGGCGCAGGCCCCGCATCTACACTATGAATTTTTACTCAACGGCGTTCACCGCAATCCGCGCACCATCGCACTACCCCCGGCCAACCCATTGGCTGAAACACAGATAGCTGAGTTCCGGAAGAAGACCAGCCCGCTGCTATCACGACTGAACCGGCTGGAATCAGCTTCGATGTACGCAACCAGTAGCCCATGAACGAAGAGCTGATCATCGGAATGTTATCCGGTACCAGCCGGGATGGCGTGGATGCCGTGCTGGTAAATTTCAGTCACGGCTCAATGGATATTTTGCACGCCTCGTGTATACCCTACCCAGCCGCTATCAAGCTGACGCTTGATCAACTGCTTGCCACCGGTGCCCCGCCTAGCGAGCAGCTGGCCAAGCTGTTGGACGAAAACCTTGGGCGTTTGTTCGCACGCATCGCACAAAATCTGGTACATGAAGCCGGCATGGAGATGGGCGACATACGGGCCATTGGCTCACACGGTCAAAATGTCTGGCACCAACCTCAGGGTGACAGGCCAGTCACTATCCAGCTGGGAAAAGGCACTTTAATCGCCCGCAACACCAGTACAACAGTGGTAACTGATTTTCGAAGTGCAGACCTCAGAGCCGGTGGTCAGGGCGCACCGTTAGCACCACTATTTCATCAACGTCTATTTCACAGCGAAAAAGAAGACCGTGCAATTCTCAACCTCGGTGGGATCGCCAACCTTACGATTTTACCTGCCAATGGCGGTGTCTCAGGCTTTGACTGCGGCCCCGGTAATTGCCTGTTGGATGCCTGGACCCAACGTCACCTGCAAAAAGATTATGACGACCATGGACATTGGGCTGCAAAAGGCCAGGTGGACCCTGACCTGCTGCAGCGCATGCTGGCAGACCCCTACTTTAAACGGTCGTCACCCAAGAGCACCGGGCTTGAACACTTTAATATCACCTGGCTGGAAAACATGCTGGCCGATACAGCGCGAGCAGAAGTGGATGTTCAGACCACTTTGCTTGAATTAAGCGCACAAAGCATATCCATCAGTCTCACCGAAGCTGGTTTGCCCAAACGTCTGTTGGTATGCGGTGGCGGTGTACACAATACCTTTCTGATGCGCAGGCTGGCAGCCGCATTACCGGATGTGGTGGTAGAGTCCACATCCCGATATGGGGCTGATCCCGACTGGGTGGAAGGCTCGTTATTTGCGTGGCTGGCACGTGAAAGACTGAACGAGTCAGTGCAGAACACACCACCAATAACCGGTGCATCTAAGCCGGTTTTACTCGGTGTTATCCATCAGCCGTGAGCGGTGTGTTGTGTCCTGATTCCGTCAATTGTGTCTTCAGTGGCATAAATCATGTCTTGTTGGTATTCCACGGCGCCACCTTAAACAGCAACAGCATACCCGGAATGGCTACCAAGGTGCAGACGATGAAAAACTGTGTATAACCTATCGATTCGATAATGAAGCCGGTTGATGCATTGGCAACCGTTCTCGGTATTGCGATGAAGCTGCTGAATAATGCAAACTGGGTGGCCGTAAAGGCCGTGCTGGTCTCCCGCGCCATGTAAGCCGTCAGTGCGATTGCACCCAGCCCCACACCCAGGTATTCACCACTGACCACGACAAACAAACCTAGCGGGTGATGGCCAACCGTACTCAACCAGACATAGCCCAAAATGGTAAACATCTGCACAAAACCGAATAACCATAGTGCACGATTGATACTCAGTTTCAACATGACCACACCACCGAGGATACCACCGACTATGGATGACCAAAGGGCGGCAACCTTGGCAATCGAGCCAATTTCGGTGCGGCTAAAACCCATATCAAGATAGAACGGTGTCGCCAACGCTGTCGCCATGTTGTCACCGAGTTTGTAAAGGAACATAAAGGCAAGAATGGCCAGCCCGGCCTTGATACCGTCACGAGCAAAAAACTCCACAAAAGGATCAATGACCGCCTCTCTTAATGTCGCCGGTGCCAGCGCATCATCACTGACTTCTTTGATGATCAAGGTAGTAATAATACCAACGCTCATAAATCCGGCAGTGACCCAATAGACAACGGCCCATGGCAGGAGATCAGATAGAATCAGTGCCAGCGATCCAGGCACCAGCGAAGACAAACGATATGCATTGACAAAGAAAGATGTGCCGGTGCCAAGTTCGTCATCTGCCAGCAACTCACGCCGGTAAGCATCGATCACTATATCCTGGCTTGCACCAAAAAGAGAGATGATGAATACCGTCACCACAATCGCCTGAAGCGATACTGAAGGGTCAAACTGACCAAGCGCTGCAATCGAGACAAATAAACCAAGCTGCGTAATTAGCGCCCAGCCACGTCGCCTACCAAGAAACGGCAACCTGTACCGGTCCATTAACGGCGACCACACGAACTTCCAGGTATATGGCAGCGAAACCAGCGCAAACAGACCAATGGTGGCCAGGTCCACATCGTGGCTGCGCAACCATGCAGGTACCAGTTGAATCAAAACATAGAGTGGCAGTCCCGAGGTAAAACCCAGAAAGATGCAGGTCACCATCTTGCGGTTAAGAAGTATCTCCTGCCAACGCCTTGGAGCGGAATTCATCTGCTACTTTTCTGAATTTCGTAGTCGTAGTCGATGGTCAGGGGGGCATGATCGGAAAAGCGCTCGTCTTTATAAATCTCCACCGCCTGTGCCAATGCTGCCACAACAGGCGTGGCCACATGGTAATCAATCCGCCAACCGGTATTGTTAGCCCAGGCCTGACCACGGTTTGACCACCAGGTGTACTGGTGTTCGCCTTGCTCCACCCCTCGAAAAGCATCGACCATACCGACCGGCCCGAATAATTCATCCATCCAGGCACGCTCTTCTGGTAAAAACCCGGAGTTTTTCTGGTTGCCACGCCAGTTTTTAATATCAATTTTCTTGTGCGCGATATTCCAATCACCGCAGATAATATATTCGCGGCCTTCTTTCACCATTGCCTTGAGCAAGGGCTGCAAATAATCCATGGTCTGGTACTTGATCTGTTGTCGCTCCTCCTTCGAGGAACCCGACGGCAGGTACAAGGAGATGACACTCAAATTGCCAAAATCAGCTTTTATCCAACGGCCTTCGTTATCCATCACATCCCAACCAATGCCAAAATGCACTTCATCGGGTTGGTGGCGGGCGTAGATCGCAACACCGCTGTAGCCTTTTTTTTGTGCATCATGAAAATAACGGTTGTAGCCGGGCGGTGAAAACACCGGGTCGTCCAGCTGGTGCTCCTGGGCCTTGGTTTCCTGGATACAGACAACATCCGGTTGTTGCTTTTGCATCCATTCAAAAAAGCCTTTGCGGGCCGCTGCCCGGATGCCATTGGTATTAACACTGATAATTCGCATAGGATGGATTTCTTCTGTTATTGAGCGCAGGAAAACAGCATAACCGCCCTTGGACATGATGTCATGACCGAAGCCCATTGTAGCCAGAATCGCAGATCAGGATTGCAGCTCAGGCGAAGCCGCGAGATACTTCCCCGATGCAGAACTATCAACAGCAGTTTTTTGAACTGGCAATGACCCAGGGCAACCTCAAATTTGGCCAGTTCACATTGAAATCCGGACGCGTCAGTCCCTATTTTTTCAATGCCGGTGGCTTTGATGACGGTCATAGCCTGGAAGTACTTGCAAATTGTTATGCTCAAGCCATTCTCGATTCAGGAATCAACTTTGACATGCTCTTTGGACCCGCTTACAAAGGTATTCCACTGGCCGCCGGCATCGCCATCATGCTCAACACCAGTCACCAGAAAAATGTCCCATTTGCCTACAACCGTAAGGAAGCCAAGGACCATGGCGAGGGCGGCACATTGGTTGGTGCTGAACTCAACGGTGATGTTCTCATTACCGATGATGTCATATCCGCCGGCACCTCGGTACGAGAATCCATCGAATGGATTCAACAAGCTGGCGCAACCCCGTGTGGCGTTGCCATTGCACTGGATCGACAGGAGCGTGGTCAGAGTGATTTATCGGCAGCAGAGGAAATTGAACATGAGTTTGGCATACCTGTTATTGCCATCGCAGGTCTGAAAGACCTGGTTGAATTCCTTGAAAGTCAACCTGTTACTGGTATCGACATTGAAGCAGTTCGACGTTATCGTAATGACTATGGAGTCTAAGTTGTCTATTCCAAGCATATTCCGAGCGCTGGTAAAGCCAGGTGTTGTAGCGGTTTTGATCGCCACGGCATTTTGTTTATCAGTTACCGCATTGGCCGCTGAAACCTACCGCTGGAAAGACAATGACGGTAATATTCACTACGGCGCAATAGTACCCCCCGAATACGCAAACCGGCCATATGATGTTCTTAACAATGTCGGAATAGTCATTAAACATGTCGAAAATACGTCTATAGCCCCGGAAACCATAATAGAACCAGACCCTCAACTGACAGAACCACCGGTTGCAGAACAAGAACTTCAGCGCCAGTCCGACCGGTTGTTGCTTGTCAAATACCGCTCGGAAGAAGCTATTAATGACGCCCTTGAGAAGGGAATTACCCAATTGGGTTACGAGTCGAGCTTAATTAATCAGTCTATTGAAAGTACCAACACAGCCATCAGGGATCAGATCAGACAGGCCGCTGATCAACAACGGGCCAACCTGCCGATCAGCATTGATCAGCAAAAGGGTATCAATAGACTTTATAAGCGACGCGCATGGGATAAAAAACGACAGACGGCAATCAACAATAGAAGAAACCAGATCCGCGCCAGCTTTCAGGCAGAACTCCTGCGCTATCGCACCTTGAAATCAGACATTGGTAAAACCAAAGAAGCTCAAGGTGATCACGGTTAACTTTTCACTGCCGCAACCTCCAGCAACACCAAGCTGATGTTTACCCGTTGCCCACAATGCAAGACCGTGCACCCACTCACCGCTGCATTGGTTTCCCATGCCCACGGCTCCGTGCGCTGTGGTCAATGCGGCAAAACCTTCAGCGCGTTGAGCTTTCTATTTGACGACTGGCCGTCTGGACAAGCACACAGACCGGCGACGGGTCCAAACACCGGCCCACCCGTACTCAGGTCTGTTAAAAACTCCAACGATAGTGCTAACAACAGCACTTTTGAAAGCAGTGACCCTGGTGAAAAAAGGAACAGACCAAACCACCTCGCCTGGAGCATGGCAACAACGCTACTTGTGCTGATCACGATCGCCAACACAAGCTGGACATTTCGGCAACCACTACTGGAAAATCCTGCAATCAATGCCTGGTTGAAACAAGCTGGCTGGTTACAGGTCGAAGAAGACGGGTTGCTGAAAGATCCGCATCAAATACAGCTTGTCAGCCGTGACATACACACACATCCAACACGTTCGGGCATTCTGGTTTTAAGTCTTACCTTTGTAAATCTCGCTCAACGCAGCCAGGTGTTTCCAGAGCTGGAACTTACGCTGCTGGATGCGGCCAGCCAAGCAATCGCACGGCGCCGACTCCAACCCTCGGATTATTTACGTCCAGGAGCGGATACTGAAGCAGGTCTGGCGACGGAAGTATATTTACCTGTTTTGCTTGAGCTTGGAGATCCCGGGGAAAAAGCTGTTGGCTTTGAAATTCAGTTTCTTTGACTTTCTTCCTGTCGTTTGAGGTGAGACTTCTGAATACAGGCCATCAACTCAAACCTGATGAATCTCAAACTGATAAAATCACACTTCAACAAGAATAAATTTAAGTTTTACTGGTCAATTATGTTAGTGTTGGTAAGTAACATGTCAACAACAGACAACAACTATTCAAAGGCATCATGAACGCAGATTCAGAACATGCTATTCCCCTCCGGCAGCACGTACAAAGCACCATCAGCAGATACCTGCAGGACATGGATAATACCGCCCCAGAAAACCTATACCAGATGCTGCTTGCTGAAATAGAACCACCGCTGATCGAAGAAATCTTAAAGCGCACCGGTGGTAACCAGTCACGTGCCGCTGGCATGCTGGGTATTACCCGAAATACCCTGCGCACCAAAATGCAACGCTATTCCATCAGTGCGCAATCGAGCAAAATAACCCGGCTGCGTCGGTGACTGGCATCAGGTCCAAATTTGCTGTGTGTTCAGCACACAGATATTTGATTGAGTAAACTTTTTGCAGCTGAGCCACCCATGCCTTCAACCAACAAGCTCGCACTCATTAGCGTTTCAGACAAAGCGGGGCTTGTGGGTTTTGCCCAGCAATTACTGGACCTGGGCTTCACCTTGATAAGCACAGGCGGTACACAAAAACAATTGAAGAAAGCAGGTCTCGCTGTAACCGGTGTCGGCGAGCACACCGGCTTTTCCGAAATCATGGACGGCCGCGTTAAAACCCTGCACCCACGCATTCATGGCGGTATTCTCGGTCGGCAACAAGACCATCGTGTCATGCAGGAGCAGGCCATCGCCCCCATTGATCTCGTCATCGTCAACCTATACCCGTTCGAAGCGGTCATCGCAGACACCAACTGCAGTTTCGAAGACGCGATTGAAAACATTGATATCGGTGGTCCCGCGATGGTGCGGGCAGCCGCTAAAAACCATGCGCGCGTTACGGTTGTTGTTGATCCCCAGGATTATGCTTTGGTCGCAGACGAGTTGGTCTCATCAGGCTCGGTATCCAAAGACACTCGATACTCCCTCGCGACCAAGGCCTTTGCGCATACGGCCCGTTACGACGGCCTGGTGGCAGCTTTCCTCAGCCGCAGAAACGGCGATACCGAAGCAAGCAAGATACTACCCGAGTACATCACACCGCAGTTTCAGAGCAGGCAGGAACTTCGTTATGGTGAAAACCCGCATCAGGCAGCTGCTTTTTATGTTGAATCCGGTGTCAAGCCGACTGGTATTGCTGCTGCCGAACAACTCCAGGGTAAAGCGCTTTCCTATAACAACATCAACGACGCGGATGCAGCACTGGAATGCGTCAGCCAATTTGATCAGCAACCGGCTTGCGCCATTGTCAAACATACCAACCCCTGCGGTATAGCCTTGGGCAACAGTAATACCGAGGCATATCTAAGTGCATTTGCGACCGACCCGGTTTCAAGTTTTGGCGGCATCATCGCGTTTAACCAACGGCTGGATACTGAAGTTGCCACCCGCATTGTTGAGCAACAGTTCGTCGAAGTCGTTATCGCACCCGCATTCAGCGATGGGGCATTAGAACAGTTTGCAAACAAGCCTAATATACGTCTGCTTCGCAGTAGCAAAAACCACTCCCCTGCCTCAGGTTTGCATTATCAGCGGGTATCAGGTGGATTACTGGTGCAACAAAAAGATACTGACAGGATAAGCAGGCAAGATTGCCGTTGTGTCAGTGAACGCAAACCCACAGAACAAGAATGGCAGGATATGTTATTTGCCTGGAAAGTTGCTCGTTTGGCAAAATCCAACGCCATTGTTTATGCCGCCGGCGGTCGCACTCTCGGTATCGGCGCAGGCCAGATGAGCCGCATCGACTCGGCCCGGATTGCGCGCTGGAAAGCCACAGACGCAGGACTTAGCCTTGATGGTGCCGCGATGGCCTCCGATGCATTTTTTCCGTTCAGGGATGGCATCGATACTGCTGCTGATGCCGGTATCAAAGCCGTGATTCAACCCGGCGGCTCCATGCGTGATGACGAAGTCATAGCAGCAGCCAACGAGTTTGGTCTGGCGATGGTATTCACCGGTGTACGTCATTTCCGGCATTAAGGACCAGCGGATGAAAGTACTTATCATTGGAGGCGGTGGCCGTGAACACGCCCTGGCTTGGCGCACAGCACAGGCTGCACAGGTCGAAACCGTGTATGTAGCACCTGGCAATGCTGGCACCGAACTTGAAAAAGGCGTTGAGAATATTCCACTGGCAGCTGATGACATCGAAGGCTTGCTTAACTTTGCTCAAGAGCACCATATCGACTTGACCATCGTCGGCCCAGAGGCGCCATTGGTGGCTGGCATCGTCGATCAGTTTACAGCGATCGGTTTGCCCTGCTTTGGCCCAACCGCTGCCGCCGCTCAACTCGAAGGCTCTAAAGCCTTTGCCAAGGACTTTATGGCCCGTCACGATATTCCCACGGCGGCGTATGGGAATTTCACTGATATCGATGAGGCCATTGCTTTTATTCGTCAAAATGGTACACCCATCGTGGTCAAGGCTGACGGTCTCGCAGCAGGCAAAGGCGTTATCATTGCCCAAACCCAAGAAGAAGCAGAGCTGGCCGTTAAGGATATGCTGGCGGGCAACACCTTTGGTGAGGCCGGTCGGCGAGTGGTCATTGAGGAGTTTCTTAGCGGTGAAGAGGCCAGCTTCATCGTAATGGCCGATGGTGAACACATCCTTCCGTTAGCCACCAGCCAGGACCACAAAGCGCGCGACGAGGGTGACCTTGGCCCCAATACTGGTGGAATGGGCGCATATTCACCAGCGCCCGTCATCAATCACGAATTACACAAAAGAGCCATGGAAACCGTTATCGAGCCGACCATTCGCGGTATGGCTGAACAGGGGATACCGTTTACAGGCTTTTTGTACGCTGGCCTGATGATTTCAGCTGATGGAGAAACAAAAGTTCTTGAATTCAACGTACGTTTCGGAGACCCGGAAACTCAACCCATCATGATGCGCCTGCAGTCCGATCTGGCAACACTCTGCCTTGCAGCGGTCAATGGAAAGCTCGATAAGGTGGAAGCACAATGGGACCCGCGACCAGCTTTGGCGGTTGTCATGGCAGCAGGTGGTTATCCTGGCAGTTATTCAAAGAACCAGGTGATCTCCGGACTGAATTCCACTAACCAGAAAGACATCCAGGTGTTCCACGCCGGAACAAAACGACTCGACGACCAGATTGTAACTGCAGGTGGACGGGTGTTATGCGTGTGTGCGATGGCTGACAGTGTTGGCGAAGCGGCTGCAGCAGCTTACTCTGGCTGCGATAACATTAACTGGGTCGATGCCTTTTGCAGACGTGACATTGGCTACCGTGCGATCGCAAGAGAGCGCAGCGACCTTGCAAGTGTTAAAGGGCCTCACTGAACATGGATGTATCCCACCTGCTTGATGAGTTGAATGAAGCACAACGAGAAGCGGTTACTACACAATCACAACACACGCTGGTGCTTGCTGGTGCCGGAAGTGGAAAGACCCGTGTTCTGATCCACCGCCTGGCCTGGCTTATACAGGTTGAACACATATCACCGCTCAGCATCATGGCGGTGACATTTACCAATAAAGCAGCCGGTGAAATGCGTGAACGCGCACAAAATTTGCTTCAGGTATCTACACACTCAATGTGGATTGGCACCTTTCATGGCACCGCCCACCGGCTACTACGCATGCACTGGCAAGAAGCTGGTTTGCAGGAAAATTTTCAGATACTGGATTCGGATGACCAGCACCGAGTGCTTCGCCGTTTGATCAAGGAGGAGAGTCTGGATGAGACCCAGTGGCCGGCAAGACAGGCACAGTGGTACATAAACGCCCGCAAGGATGAAGGCCAGCGACCGTCCTCCATCGAGCATATGGATAACCCAATGACGGCCCAGTGGGTGCGCATATACGAGCTTTACCAGGCTTACTGTGACCGTGCCGGTCTGGTAGATTTTGCAGAGCTTCTACTACGCGCGCACGAGCTCTGGTTGAATGATCCCTCACTGCTGGCGCACTACCGCAATCGTCTGAGTCACCTGCTGGTGGACGAATTTCAGGACACCAATTCCATTCAGTACGCATGGATACGTATGTTGGCCGGGGATAGCGGCAGCGTTTTGGTGGTAGGGGACGACGATCAATCCATTTACGGTTGGCGCGGTGCTCAGGTTGAAAATGTACAGCATTTCAGACGTGACTTCACCGCTGTGCAAACCGTCAAACTGGAACAAAACTATCGTTCTACCGGCAATATCCTGAAGGCCGCCAATGCCCTGATTGCCAATAACGAAGACCGAATGGGCAAAAAGCTCTGGACCGCTGGTGACGAGGGTGCGCCCATCACACTTTATTCAGCATTCAATGAACAGGACGAGGCCCGTTTTGTCATTGAACAGATCGAACAGTGGCTGGGCAAGGGCCGACGGGCCGAGGAAGCGGCGATTGTTTACCGCACCACCGCACAATCAAGATTGTTTGAAGAATACCTGCTCAGAGCCTCTATTGCCTATCGTGTTTATGGCGGCCAGCGTTTTTTCGAACGCGCGGAAATTAAGGATGCGCTTGCTTATCTACGCCTGATTCAAAACCCGAATGATGATGCGGCGATGGAGCGAGTGATTAACACACCCACCCGTGGCATTGGCCAGAAAACACTCTCCATACTGCGTATACAGGCACGTGAATGCAGCTTACCCCTGTGGCAGGCAGCACTTGAGTGCGAGCGGCAAAACCTGCTGCCTGCCAGGGCCCTCGGGGCAGTGCAAAGCTTCATAAAACTTATTGCTGACATGCGTGAACGCATGACTGACTGGACACTGGGGAACCAGATGCAAGGCGTCATTGAAGACAGCCAACTGGTCACCCACTACGAGAAAGAACCACGGGAAAAGATGGAGTCACGGATCGAAAACTTGCGTGAACTGGTCAATGCAGCGGAGGCATTTGTACTGCCTCAAGAAGATGAAGAAGCCGGTATGACCGATCTGCAGTCATTCCTGAGTCACGCCGCACTGGAAGCCGGCGAAACGCAAGGTGAAGCCTGGGATGATTGTGTGCAATTGATGACGCTACACTCGGCCAAGGGCCTGGAGTTTCCAATGGTTTTTATCGTCGGTATGGAAGACGGCCTGTTCCCACACCAGCGCAGTGTCACCGAAGCTGGTGGGCGACTGGAAGAAGAACGTCGGCTTTGTTATGTCGGCATCACACGTGCACGTGAACACCTGTGCCTCAGCCATGCTGAGGTCAGACGAATGTACGGCTCGGAGAACCATTCCCGACCATCACGTTTCCTCGATGAAATCCCGTCAGGATTGATACAGGAAATCCGACCACGGATGCAGGTCCAACGACCCTGGGTCAGCCACAAAGCGCCTGAACACCAAAAATCTAACTCGAATATCAAGCAGGATTGGCCATTCCAGTTAGGCGCGTCGGTCAGCCACAAAAAATTCGGCAGCGGAACAGTGATCAGCTTTGAGGGCTCCGGTGAACACGCCCGTGTACAGGTTAATTTTAGTCGCGCAGGTGCCAAATGGTTGGTGTTGGCTTACGCAAACCTGTCAAATAACTGATGAAAGCGGCTCCAGTCAATATCCACCTGTCATGGGGCACACTAGAGGGACTGCATTGGGCCAGACCCGGTGCGCCGAAGGTCCTGTGTCTGCACGGCTGGTTGGATAATGCAGCCTCCTTTGTACCGTTGGCACCGTACTTGAAAGATTTTGACTTGCTGGCAGTGGATTTTGCGGGTCACGGATTTTCCTCACACCGACCTGAAACCAGTCGTTACTATTTCCCCGACCACCTATATGACGTGGACGCTGCACTGGATGAACTAGGCTGGGACAGTTGTCATATCATCGGTCATTCGATGGGGGGCGGTATTGCCAGTGGCTTTGCTGCGGCTCTGCCCGAACGGGTCAACCGTCTGGTGTTGCTGGATGCAATTGGGATATTGACACTGCCACCCGACCAGGCCGCCCGGCAATTACGATTGTCAATGAAGTCGGCACGTAAAAACCGCAGTAACCTGAGACCCTATGAATCCATAGAAGAGGCGGTGCTGGCGCGACAAAAGAACTCTGATCTGTCAGATTACGCCACCCATCTTCTTTGTGAACGTTCACTGGAACACATTGGTGATTATTATCAATGGCGCACCGACCCGCGTCTGAATTGGCGGTCTCCACTGCTATTTACCGATGAACAGATGCTGAATTTGCTCGCCGCCATCCGCTCACCTACGCTGGTAATAACCTCGCCTTCAGTTATAGAATATCTTGGCGAAGAGATGGTGCAGAAGCGTCTTTTAGCTCTCGCTGACTGCAAACATGTCACCGATGATGGACATCATCATTTTCACATGGAGCAACCAGAACACATCGGTGCCTGCATCACCGGGTTTCTGCAGCAACAGGCTAACGATGACCACAGTTAACACACATATTTCCAACCGTGAACGCTTGATATTTGCCCTTGATGTGCCGACTCTCGAAGAGGCGCAGGCATTGATTTCCACCCTTGGGGATTCCGTAGAATTTTATAAGCTGGGTTTGGAAGTGTTTTTATCCGGCCACTATTTTGAGTTGCTGGCAGAACTCAAAGGCAAGGGCAAAAAGGTCTTTGCTGATCTTAAACTATTCGATATCCCAGCAACCGTGGCCGCTGCCGTTCGCCAACTGGCCCGTCATGAAATTGATTTCTGCACAGTACACGGCAATGACAGCATGCTCAAGGCAGCAGCCGATGCCAAAGGCAACATGCAAATACTCGCAGTGACCGCCTTGACCAGCCTTGATCAAGGTGACCTGGATGACATGGGTTTCAAGTGTGACGCCCGCACGCTGGTTTTGTCACGTGCGAAGCGCGCGTTGGCACTTGGCTGTGACGGCGTAGTTTCATCCGGGCTGGAGGTCAGTGTCTTGCGTCAATATGCCGCGCCACAACTGATTACGGTCTGTCCAGGCATCCGACCCATACACAATGACGATGACCAGCAACGTGTCATGACACCCTTTCAGGCCATCCGTGATGGTGCGGATTATCTAGTGGTTGGCAGGCCCATTCGAACCGCCAGCGACCCTGTTGCAACCGCCGAAGCCATCCAGAATGAAATTGCCCGAGCCCTAGCAAACCCTTAATCCAGGGTCAGAACGGTTTATCTTTTCACCGGTAGTCGCAACAAAGGGTTCTTTCTTAACCCATGGCTATTGACAATTATTAATGTTTTACATTACGATACCGTCGTAACTGATTAATAAAATAATAATTTATAAACTAAATCTTTAAACCGATCCTCTCCGGCTCTGCCGGATTTTCCGGGCAGACCTCGCGTCTCGCCCGGATTTTTTATGCGTTCTCATAATTCCAAGATAGAATACAAGCTTCACAACACAAACAAAGGCATATGGGCAAGCAAGAAAAACCACGCACATTGATCGCCAAGCTGAGACTACGCTGGTATCTGGCCTTGCGAACAGTCTTGGGTTTCTGGGTCAAACCTCGCGTCCAGGCCGATCCCGATGGGAATATTGGCAGCAATGGTGATAAGCCAGTTTGTTATGTCATGGATTCGTATGCATTATCATCCGTATTGATTCTGGACACTTGCTGCGAACAACAGGGTCTGGCTCGACCACTATTGGCTATACCCGATATCCCCCAAAGCCCGACACGCTCCTACGCAGCCCTAAAGCGGCTTAAAGGCATCCTCTTCCGGCGCCCCGACCCGCGCCGCAACTCCGACATGTTACAACTGATGGTTGAAGAGAACTGGGCAAACCCTGAGCTGGATATTCAGTTGGTACCCGTGACTGTATTGGTGGGCCAGAGACCCAGCAAAGACAGTGGATTTACACGTATTATTTTTTCAGAGAACTGGGAAATTGGAGGCAGACTCCGCAGATTTTTCAGCACGTTAGTCAACGGCCGCAAGACCTTTGTACAATTTAGCCGTCCGGTTTCCCTACAGGAACTGGAAGCTGAAGGTCTGGATTCAGCACTGGCATTAAGAAAAGTCTCGCGCATACTCAGAGTTCATTTTAAACGCGTACGCACCGCTGCCATCGGACCGGATCTTTCACACCGACGCACTATCGTTGATCAGGTTGTCAATTCGCCCACTGTTCGTGCAGCAATTGAAGAGAAGGCACGTCGTTCCGGTATTACAGCCGAAAAAACCCGTCGTCAGGCCATAAAGTACGGACGTGAAATCGCTGCCAATTACTCCTATTCAGTTATTGTCATTTTGGAGACCATGATTTCCTGGTTCTGGAATCGTATTTACAACGGTATCAAGGTCAATCACTTTGAAGGTTTGCAGCATCAGGCGCTTGGCCACGAAGTCATCTATGTTCCCTGCCACCGCAGCCATCTGGATTATGTGTTGCTGTCGTACCTGGTGCATGAAAACGGTTCGGTTCCACCACATATTGCCGCAGGCATTAACCTTAATCTACCCATCGTAGGCTCGTTGCTTCGCCGCGGTGGTGCATTTTACCTGCGCCGCAGCTTCCGCTCACACAAGTTATACGCCGCTGTGTTTTACGAATACCTCAGTACGATTCAATCCCAGGGTGTTTCAATTGAATATTTTATTGAGGGCACCCGTAGCCGCACCGGTCGCTTGCTGCCACCCAAGGCCGGTATGCTGGCGATGTCGGTCAGAAGTTATCTGAATGCACCAGTCAGACCGATCATGTTCCAGCCAGTCTACATTGGCTACGAACGACTGGTAGAAGGCAACAGTTACACTACCGAACTATCTGGAAAAGCCAAGCGATCAGAAAAACTTTCTGACCTTGGAAAGATTTTCGGAGTCGCCCGACATAATTATGGCGAAGCACATGTCAGTCTTTGCGAACCTATTTTTCTGGATGATCTGCTCAAGCAACAAGACCCTCAGTGGCAGGAAACCATCCGCAAGGAAGCGAAGCGCCCAGCCTGGCTTGGGACCGTCATCGACGACCTGGGGCAAAGCATCATGACCCACATTAATGCCAGCGCCGATGTCAACCCGATTAACCTGCTGGCACTGGTGATGCTGGGTACGCCCCGGCATGCTTTGGGTGAGCAACAACTGGCTCGGCAGGTAAGTCTCTACCAAGCCCTGTTAAAACAAAAACCGACACCTGAGCGGGTCACGGTGACACAAAAAGACGCACAAGAAGTCATCGAATATGGCATTGTGATGAAAGTCCTGAAACGCCAGGAACACCCATTGGGTAACATCATTTCACTTCAGCCTGATCGTGCCATAGGGCTGACTTACTTCCGTAACAATGCCGCTCACTTGATGGTACTACCATCACTGGTAGCATGTTGCTTCCTCGAACACCGTAGTTTTTTGATCAGCCACTTGCACAAGTTTGCAATTATTATCCACCCGTTTCTTGAAGCTGAATTGTTCATACCCTGGGGACAACGTGAGATAGTCAAGGCCCTGGATGATTCCATTAAACAGCTGATACAAAACGGCCTGTTAATCCGTAATAAAGACGACGAAACGCTGTCACGCACGACCGATAACCCCGAAACAGTCATACAGCTCAACATCCTGGCCCACAGTCTTTTACAAACATTACATCGCTACCTGATAACTGTATCCCTGTTGGCAAGGAATGGCTCAGGCGTGCTGAGCAGGACAGAGCTTGAGACCCTTTGTATTCACACAGCACAGCGCATCTCCATGCTGCACGAATTCGATGCACCGGAATTTTACGACAAAGCCTTGTTCAAGGGGTTTATCGCACAGCTACGCAAAACCGGCTACCTGTCACCAAACCAGGATAATAAACTGGTATTTGACCAGCGTTTGGCACAGATCAGTAAGGACGCAAAGTTTATTCTCGGAGAGCCTATACGACAGGAGATTGACCGACAAACACCGATCGTGGGGTCAGCTAATTAGGCATCCAGATCTGGAATCAACTTTGATTCCAGCCGCTCAATCCAGTCTTTAAGCTTCAACTTGCGCTTTTTCAAACGCCGCAAACGTAACTGGTCCTGCCACGGATCCATAGCCATGCGATTGATGGCCAGGTCGAGGTCACGATGCTCTTCGCGCAACTCGCCCAGTAATTGCTTAATTTCTGAGGTATCGTCTGATTTCATGAAACCCTGATCTAATATAGACTTCTGTCTTTCACTATAGCACCAAGAGGCGCTTTATTGAGCCTCAATAGGAGTATTTGGTCCATGGATCGTAGAAAGTTTGTAGCCGCCACTGGGCTGGCAGGAGCCACCGGTCTGTTGAGCGCGTGTGGAAACCGTAACGGACCGCAGGTCGAATGTGGAAACCAAACCACATCAGAGACGTTCAAATGGAAAATGGTCACATCCTGGCCACGTGATTTCCCAGGACTGGGAACCGGCGCTAACCGCTTGGCCGAATCCATCAACCAGCTCAGCAATGGACGTCTGCAGATTAAGGTTTACGGTGGTAACGAGTTGGTGCCCGCCTTCGAGGTATTTGATGCTGTGAAGCAACGCACTGCGGAAATGGGCCACAGCGCCACCTATTACTGGAAAGGCAAAGCACCAGCCGCGCAGTTTTTTGCCGGTATACCTTTTGGCATGAGTGCACAGGAGTTGCATGGCTGGATTTACTATGGTGGCGGTCTTGAGCTGTGGCGAGAAGTTTATGCACCACATGGAATTGTACCATTCCTGGCAGGTAGCTCCGGCCCCCAGATGGGTGGTTGGTTCAACCGCGAAATCAACAGTGTTGCTGACCTTAAAGGTCTCAAAATGCGTA
Source organism: Gammaproteobacteria bacterium (assembly GCA_021772935.1). Lineage (GTDB taxonomy): Bacteria > Pseudomonadota > Gammaproteobacteria > Xanthomonadales > SZUA-36 > SZUA-36. The sequence continues at coordinate 32,751 of JAJFLA010000029.1, read as the reverse complement.
TTCCTGGCCTCGGTGGAGAAATTCTCAGACGGGCTGGTGGAACACCAACTAACATCCCCGGCGCGGAGTTGTTTACGGCCTTACAAACCGGCACTATTGATGCAACTGAATGGGTGGGGCCATATAACGATCTCGCTTTTGGCCTGTTTAGAGCCGCTAAATATTACTACTACCCGGGCTGGCACGAGCCCGGCACCGGCCTGGAATGCATCATTAACCAACAGGCCTGGAATACGCTACCCGAAGACTTGCAGGCCATTGTCAGAGTCGCCTGCCAGGCCGCTGTCACCGATACCTTATCTGACTTCACCTACAACAACGGTGTAGCGCTAAAGAAACTACTCGATGAACACGCCGTTGACCTGCGTCGCTTTCCTGATGAAGTGCTAAACCATCTGGGTGAAATCAGTGATAATCTGGTGCGTGAAATGGCCAGCGAGGATGACCTGATGGGGCGCATTTACGCCTCATTCCAGGCCTATTCGGATATCGTCAGGCCCTGGTCCGCAATATCCGATCGCACCCTGCTGAACCTGCGCGCGGACCCATTGATCAGATAACAAAGCTGGGGGAAAGAGCTGGGGTCAGACTCAATTTTTGACTGGCTTGTGTGACCCCTTAGGTGCCACCTCCTGGGTGGGTGGGGATTCACTCTCAGGAACCCGAATAAATCACATTCGGTAACCAGGTTGCCAGACCTGGCCATAAGGTCAACAGACCCAGCATCAGCAATTGAATGGCAATGAATGGAATCACACCTCTGTAGATGGCCGAGGTGGCAATTTCCGGTGGCGCAACACCCCGCAGATAAAAGAGGGAAAAACCAAATGGCGGGGTCAGAAAAGATGTCTGCAAATTGATAGCGATCATGACACCCAGCCACACAGGGTTAATACCCATGGCCAGCAAAACTGGCCCAACAATGGGGATAACGACGTAGGTAATTTCAATGAAATCCAGGATGAAGCCCAATAAGAATAACACCAGCATGACGATCAACAATGCACCGGCCTGCCCACCAGGCAAGTTAACCAGCAAGGACTGAACATACTCATCACCGCCATAGCCTCGAAACACCAGGCTAAACAACGACGCCCCAATAAGTATCATAAAAACCATGGCGCTGACCCGGGCGGACTGGTACACAACAGCTCTTAACGTCTCAACTGAAAATTGTTTCTGTTTTCCGGCCAGCAGCATCGCGCCGGTCGCTCCCACCGCTGCTGCCTCTGTGGGTGTGGCCATGCCCGTCAAAATCGAACCAAGTACAGCCACAATTAGCAACAAAGGTCCGGACAATAACTTCAATAACACCAGCAGCGAGACTTCATCACCCGGATTTTGCTTTACCGCTGGCATAAGTGACGGTTTGAAAAAAGCCAACAAACTTAGGTATAGCATGTAAAGACCGACCAGTATGAGCCCTGGTAGCAGTGCACCGGCAAACAACTCACCAACTGATATTGTTTCCGGGCTGAAATTACCCATGTGCAATTGTGCCTGTTGGTAGGCATTGGAAAGCACATCTGCGAGCAGTATCAGAACAATGGACGGCGGTATGATCTGGCCAAGCGTGCCGGCCGCACAAATGCTGCCTGTGGCAACAGATGGGGCATAATTATTTCGCAACATGGTCGGTAAAGACAGCAAGCCCATAGTGACGACCGTTGCACCAACAATACCGGTACTTGCTGCCATCAGCGTACCTACCAGCATAACTGCAAGACCCAGTCCACCAGGAACCTTTCGCATCAATTGTGCTAAAGCCTGTAATAATTGGTCCGCAAGCTTTGAACGCTCCAGCATCACACCCATGAAAACAAAAACCGGCACTGCGATGAGTGTTTCATTGCTCATGATACCGAAAACACGACTGGGAAACGCGCTCAGAAAGGCTGGATCAAAACTACCGGTCGCGATACCCAGCAGGGCAAAAATCAGCGCGACGCCTGCAAGCGTAAAAGCCACTGGAAAACCAGCCAGCAAAGCAACGCCGGCAGCAAAGAATAGGCCCAAGGACATCAAACCGGCCATATCAGTGGCCAGCCATGTTTGTACGGGAGACAGATTGGCGAGGCTTTGTGTGTTGCTGCGCTATAGTTTGTATTTTTTGTCTACACAATACTCTATTTCCGCAAATTGTCTTCAAAGCAAGCTTCCGCACCGGTTTTTTTATACACAGTCAAGGGTGCTTAACAAAAAAACAGAGGCTTAATGAACCTGTTGGCACAAAATCATTCAAAACATCAGGCATCTAATTGTTTTTTATAATATTTCATTCGCTTAACACTAAAGTGTTATTTTGAACAATCTTAGCATGGTCTTTAACACCTATGTTCCCGTTAGTTTTATACACAGAGTTATCCACAGGTTGGTACACCTCATGTATGATAAATCAGTGCCAGTGGTATCCAGTCGTTTTCAGCGCTTGTTCAAAGGTTTACAATAGCTTTCTTTAGTGCTGCCATCACACTGCCGGTCACAGGATTTATTTTCTTGAAAGAACACATTGAAGAATTATTGATTCAGGCTCTTCTGCACCTGATACGTGAAGGGATATTAAGTGCAGAATGCGATATCGTGCCACAGCTGGAACGAACTCGTACGCCTGATCATGGTGAATTTGCATCCAATATCGCGATGGTGCTCGCCAAGCGAGCCGGTAAACCGCCACAGGAACTGGCGCAAGCTATCATTGACAAGCTACCGCATTCACGTCAGTTAAAGCACGCAAAAATCGCCGGGCCGGGGTTCATCAATTTCTATATGAACCAAGTCGCTTTGACCACCGTGGTCAAAGACATCCTTTATTACGGAGACAGCTACGGACACCTGCCAGCAGATCCGGAACATGAAGTAACGGTTGAGTTTGTATCCGCCAACCCCACCGGGCCACTACACGTAGGCCATGGTCGTGGTGCTGCCTATGGCGCTAGCCTGGCAAGCATCCTGCAAGCCGCAGGTTACGTGGTTCAGCGCGAATACTATGTCAATGACAATGGCCGACAAATGGATATCCTTGCGGTCAGTGTCTGGTTGCGTTATCTGGAATTATGTGGCGAACATCTACGCTTCCCGGAAAATGGCTACCGTGGTGACTACATCTACAATATTGCACGTGTTGTTCGCAAAGAAGTCGGTGATAAATGGCGCTTTAAAGGAGCGGATATACTCGACCACTTACCCCCGGATGAAGCTGACGGTGGCAACCGCGAAACCCATATTGATGCGTTAATTGAACGTGCCCGGAAGTTTTTGGGAAATGCAGGTTACCCAGTGTTTTTTGAAACATCGGTTAACAGCATTCTCACTGATATTCAAAAAGACCTGTCAGACTTCGGTGTCAAATTTGACCATTGGTTCTCAGAAAAAGAGCTTGAGGATAGTGGCGCGATTGAGCACGCGATCGCACGGCTTGAAGAAAACGGCCATCTGTACAAAAAGGATGGCGCAACCTGGTTCCGCGCATCCAAGCTTGGTGATGAAAAAGATCGGGTCGTGATACGTGAGAATGGACGAACAACCTACTTTGCCTCGGATATCGCCTATTTTTTGAACAAAATGGAACGTGGTTTTGAAAAGGCCGTTTATATTTTTGGTGCCGATCACCACGGCTATATGGCGCGTTTAAGGGCAGCCGCCACAGGGCTGGGTGAAGACCCTGATCGCCTGGAGATACTACTGGTTCAGTTTGCTGTGCTTTTTCGCGATGGCCAAAAGGTCGCAATGTCCACACGCTCTGGTCAATTCATTACCCTGAGGGAGTTAAGGGAGGAAGTTGGCAGCGATGCGGCCCGGTTCTTTTACGTCATGCGCTCGCACGAACAACACCTGGATTTTGACCTTGATCTGGCCAAATCCCGAACCAATGAAAACCCTGTGTATTACATCCAATACGCGCATGCACGTATTTGCAGTGTGTTCAGGAACCTTGAACAAATGGATGAAACACATAACCCGGCCATCGGTGAAGCCGCACTAAACCTGTTGACCGAACCCAATGAGATCAAATTGTTACGCGCATTGAGCCGCTACCCTGAAATTATCGAATCCTGTGCTCGTTTGCGTGCACCACACCAACTTGCCCACTATTTACAAGCACTGGCCACCGAGTTCCACGCCTATTACAACTCAGAGCAATTTCTGGTAGATGACGAAAACATCAGAAATGTGCGCTTGAACCTGATTCTCGCTGCGCGCATTGTTCTGGCCAATGGCCTGGCGTTACTCGGCATTTCAGCACCGGAGTCCATGTAATATGGCCACCAGGCGTAAGAAAGTCGGCAACCGACGTGGTGTCAAAAAGAAAGCTTCAAACGGAATACCCGCCTGGTTCTGGCTGCTGGGTGGAATTCTGATCGGACTCGGTATGGCGGTTGCATTAATGTTAAATGGCTATTTACCAGAATTTCAAAAACATTTGCCTTCGATCAACAGTACCCCGAAAGGGAAAGCCGAACCTGCATTGGTTGAAAAGGACAATACAGCGACTGCCAAGCCCAAGAAACCCCGTTATGACTTTTTCACGGTGTTGCCGGAGATGGAAGTCGTTGTGCCTGAGCAGGAACTCAGGCGCGAAGCAGCACCGGCAACAACCAATAGCGCCCAGCAAAGCTATATTTTACAGGTAGGCTCTTTCAGAAACGCTGCGGATGCAGAACAAATGAAAGCCCAGCTCGCACTGTTGGGTTCTGTGGCCACTGTGCAGACGGTTACCGTTGACAAGCAAACCTGGCACCGGGTCCGGATAGGGCCATTCAAGGGTGCCCGCAGAGCGGATGAAATGCGACGTATGTTATCGGACAACCAAATCGATACACTGGTCATGAAAGCCAATCCGTAATTCATCACTCTAAAACCGCTTGTTAAACCCAACCATGAACTTAATTGCACATAATGGCTTCTCCCGTTGAAGATATCAGGCAGTTATTGAAAAGCTTGGGGTCTAACCCGTATATTTCACCACCAAGAGTAGGCGCTCTCAGGCGAGAGCGGGCAATGTAATGATTTCATTTTTTAATTCAAAGCCTTAAAGGGTATTTGAACGATTTCCTAAAGTTACGGTTTGTCCTATCCGGTTTTCTTTCGCATAAGCCAAAAGCTCTCTAACTCTGTTCTGTAGAGCACCCTTACTCCAGCGATTTGTATGCAAATTAATAGTTCGCGAGTGTGTTAATTTTATTAAAATCAGTTTTTTACTGAGGTTTAATTGATCTAAGTCTTTTCCCATGTTGAATTCAAGACATTAATATGGCCTTCTCGCCTGATTTTTTTACAAAGGAGTCTGCAAGAATGAATGACCAAGATGCCAGATCCGTACAAAAATTCATGGACGGTGTGGTTCTCCGCAACCCTGGCGAGAAGGAGTATCAACAGGCGGTTGGTGAATTCGCCTGCGACGTGATCCCCTTCGTTAACGAGCATCCTGAATACCAGAATCACAACTTGTCTGAACGATTGACAGAGCCCGACCGGGTGATCATATTCCGCGTCAGCTGGGAAGATGATCAAGGAAAGGTTCGGGTTAACCGTGGTTACCGTGTTCAACATAGCAACGCCATCGGACCTTACAAGGGTGGCCTGCGTTTTCATCCCAGCGTGTCACTAAGCATTCTCAAATTCCTCGCTTTCGAACAAACCTTCAAAAACAGCCTGACAGGGTTACCAATGGGAGGCGGTAAGGGCGGGTCCAATTTCAACCCAAAGGGTAAGTCCGACCGCGAAATCATGCGATTCTGCCAGAGCTTTATGTCCGAACTATACCGCCATATAGGCTCACATACGGACGTACCTGCCGGTGATATCGGCGTTGGCGGAACAGAAATCAGCTACTTGTTTGGTCAGTACAAACGCCTGGTTAATCAATTCACCGGGGTTCTGACCGGTAAGGGTCTCTCATTTGGTGGCAGTGCCATCCGTGTGGAAGCCACCGGTTACGGCACAATCTACTTCATGGAGGATATGCTCAAGCACAAGGCCCAGAACATCGAAGGCAAGACCTGTCTCGTTTCGGGCTCGGGCAATGTCGCCTTGTACGCAACGGAAAAGCTGATCCAACATGGTGCAAAACCTGTGACCTTATCAGACTCATCCGGTTTTATTTTTGACCCTGATGGTTTTGACATGGACAAGCTGGCCTGGCTGAAAGACCTGAAAGAAGTTCGCAAAGGTCGAATTGCCGAGTACGCGAAAGAATACGGCGTCGAGTTTTTCGCAGGGCAACGACCCTGGTCGACCCCATGCGATCTCGCCTTTCCCTGTGCGACACAGAATGAGGTGAACGCAGAACAAGCACGAACCCTGATTGAAAACGGCTGCATTGGGGTAGCAGAGGGTTCAAACATGGGTTCGGATGCCGGTGCAATCGCTGTCTACCGGGAGGCAAAGATTCTTTATGGTCCGGCCAAGGCCGCCAACGCAGGGGGGGTCGCGGTATCGGGTCTAGAGATGACACAAAACAGCATACGGATGTCCTGGACCCGCAAGGAACTCAACCAACACCTGGGTGATATCATGAACAACATCCATGAACGCTGTGTCGAGTACGGTACCGAATCCGCGACTCATGTTGATTATCTCAAAGGTGCCAATATCGCTGGCTTCAAGAAGGTTGCTGATGCGCTCATTGCTTACGGAGTGGTTTAAGAATTCACGTGCCGGGTAATTCGCTCGTGGCAGTAAAACACATGCTTTTATTGGTACTGCTGTTTGTTTCTGCTTGCGCAACAACCAGGGTGCACTTATTTACGCAAGGTATTGCACCTGAGCAACTGAGCCGGGTCTCGACCAGCCTGCGACACCACGGCTTTAGGGTTCACCTGGTAGACTTGCAACCACCCGACCTTGCTGGTGCTACCCTGATTTATTCCCCGGCCCACCCACGTATCGCTGATATCGACACCATCAGAGCCACGCTTTCAGAGCTTGGCTACACTAGCCTTGATCCGGTTGCTGTCGGCACAGAAAACCATTCCTATAGCAGGAGAAATGTTGGTGTCTATCTGGGGCAAGCAGAAACCAGACGACAGCCCCAATCAACAGAACCGCAACTGCCAGCTGAGTTTTCCGGAAATTGCGATTCTGACGATGCGTATTTGAATCTAAACCCATTGGGGACTTTTATTATCGAAATTATCGGCTGGGATAAAAAGGAAATTTCAACTTTCCTGACCGGCGAGTGGAAGAAACGTGAAGAAACGCTTGAACTATTCCTTGGCAAATCGACCCTCCAGTTTCGTATCGAGAATATTGAGCGAAAGGATAAACATACCAGACATCAATACATGAAACTAAGTCAATTAAATAAACCTGATACATTTGGCAACTGTTGGTTTTCTTATTCTGCCACCACAGACCTATAGGACGAACAAACGTACACCTCCATATTCGTAATGGGTGTTGTTGCAGAATAGGTGGTGTCGCCTCAGCTACAGCGCAAACTCCCGAAAAGGTGAGAGAAGGTGAGAGAAGGTGAGAGAAGGTGAGAGAAGGTGAGAGAAGGTGAGAGAAGGTGAGACCGTGAAACGGTCGAGAGGCTGGCCTGGGCCACCGTGAAACGGTCGAGAAGCTGGCCTGGGCCACCGTGAAACGGTCGAGAGGCTGGCCTGGGCCATCCTTGGTGAAATATACGGGCTAAGGCGTACTTTTACTGATACAAGTCTGGCTTATCACCAATTTCAGCGTTCTGTGACCCGTTCACCTGATCTTGCCAGCATTTGAACGCTGCCCATAGCGCCCCACCTTTCCAAAGCCCGGCACTATCATCAGCGAAGCCCCAAGCATCAAGCTCAGCGATTGAAACCTGTAATGCTGGTTCGCCACAGACTGCTGCAAAGTCGCGCATACTACCGCGTTGGTTTTGTGGTGCATAATTCCGGATCCATTGTGCTAAATCTTTGCGTGCAGATGATGCGTCACCTTTTTGGCAAGCGAGTTGCAGTCGCTTCAGCAATACTTTCTCAGCCAAAGAAGCCGATCCATTACTACTTGCCACTAGTGTGATAACCGGGCCTCGACGGAGATAGATAAAGAGGGTCGACAACCACAAAAAGGCTAACACACCCGTGCTTATTTTCCACACGATTGTACTCGTTGATGGTGTCAAATCCACGTCTGAATTGCCTGTGGATGTCTCAGGTATAACACCTGCTGCAGGCGGCAACACGACGGCTGATGGACTCAGTTCCGATGGCAACACATTGACCCGGTGCTCCGGCAACACAGCAGTACGCTGTTGGTTGGCAACGGTATCCCACCAGTCTAAACGAATTTCCGGCAATACCAGTTCACCGGCTTGCTCCGGCACGATGGCATAGCGGAATTCTTTATGACCCAAAACCCACTCACCATCATCACGGCTAATACCCTGTGGTTGGTCCGGGTAAATGCGGGTTGCGGGCACTTCCGGCCAAAGCGGCTCTTCCAACATGTTCTCTTCAAGCCCCATAGCATCCATGATTACGGTGCGGGTAATCGGCTCGCCAACGTGTAAATTTGCATTATCTGAAATCTGTTGCGATAAGGTAATACGCCGGGCCGGCAGCCAGAAATCACCCGTAAATGTCGTCGGGCGAGGCTTGATCTCCAGTATCAATGGCTCGCTTTCCACGTGTACACGGCGACCGCGTACCGTCGGCTGCCATAAGCGGTCTGAAGGTCGTTCAATCAGACGACCACTTAACTGCATGGCTGGGACCGTGAGTGTGCCAGAGCGTTCGGGGAAAATGGCATATCGTCGTTCCAGTACACGATAGCGTTGGCCATTGCGGTCGGCCTGATAGGGTACTTCATCCAGCAAACGCACCGAAGCCTGTGCCGGTGCGGGTGGGTTAATAGCTGCTTCGGTCAAGTTGGCCTGGTAGAAAATCCTGACCATCAAACCAACCTGTGAAAGCACGTAATACGGACCGGATTCGGGTTGTACCATGACCTCAATAAAAACTGGTTCGGCAACACCGGGAGCCAGCACCGGCGCCGCTGAAACCTTTAAATATAGCGGCCTCGAACTGACGCCGGGAAATTTTAGGGCGGGTATCAATAAGGTTCCCTGGTGTTTTGGCTCAAGTGTTACCACCAAGCGCACGCTTGCTTTCTGTTGTCCGTTTACAAAAGACATCTGGGTTTCGGATCGTTGGTTCAGTACATCAAAATCTGCCTGCAGCACTGACAGGTCGGTATCCAGACTCTGGTCCGTGTCATTTGTCTGCAAAACCAGCGTTACCGTTTCACCTACCACCGCGCTGTTACGATCCAGTTTGGCGATAACCGTCGCTGACTGTGCCACCGAAGCCACCATCAACATCATCACAAACAGCGCTAACCTGCTGACCTGTCTGCCTAATTGATCAAAAACCATCTTTTCCATTCCTGGTTACCACTCCTCAGATTCATCTGCAGGCGCACCACGGCGTTGGTGCTGGTTACGGAATTTACGTCTTAACAGACCACCCGGGTCATCCGGGATACGCCGTAACCACTGTTCCATGGCTTGAGCATCTTCTTCAGACCAGTTTTGTTCCATTTCAGATTCTGAAGGCTCGTCGTTTTCCTCACCTTCTTTTTGCTGATCAGATTCTTCATCACTTTTTTCACCATCCTGCTGTTCTTCAGAGGATTGCTCATCGCTGTTTTCACCTTGTTCAGATTCATCATCGGATTGTTCTTCGGAAGAATCGCCTTCCGAATTTTCCTGATCCTTCTGTTGTTGTTCCTGCTCTTGTTTCATCTGTTCAGCCAGGTCTCGATTGAATACTGCATCTTCCATCCCCGGATCCAGCGCGAGCGCCGCATCGTAGGCTGCAATAGCGGCTTCAAACTCTCCTGTCTGGGCCATTGAATTGCCCCTGTTGTAGTGACTATCTGCCTGATCCCGCTGTAACCAGGACTGGCCAGCACGAACAAAATCACCACTGCGGTAAAATGCTTCACCGGCAATAGCCGGGTCTTGCGCAAGTACCGCCGCGTCAGCAGCACGTTCTTGCTGGAGCGCGGTCTGGGCCTGTTGATCCTTGCTGGCCCAGAGGTCTTCCCATAAACCCGCTTGTGCATTGGTGCTGAGTAATAAGCCAGGCAGCATCAACAAAGGCAATACAAATAACAGACCACGACGGAAACTGAACGCGACCAGTGGCAACAAGACCAATACCAGCCAGGGTCCGCTATCTTTCCAGCGTTCACCCAGTGCATCATCTTTACGCGCGAACTCACTGCCATCTACCGCAGCCCATGGTGAATTTGTCGTACTACCGGCTGTTAATTCTGAGTATTTCCCACCACCCGCACGAGCGATGGCCTGCAAGGCATCTCGTTGCAGACGGGCCACCACAATATTGCCTTTACTGTCACTGACAAAACCATCACCGCTGGGAATCGGTGCCCCCTGTAGAGTGCCAACCGCCAACACCGACGTAAAGATGCCCTGTTGCGCCAGACTTGTGGCTATTTTTTCTGCTGCGCGACTACCGCTATCAGCAATCAACAATATTTCGCCCTGGGCCATACCTGAACGTTTCAATAGTTCAGCCGCCATTTCCAACGCCAGGTCAGGGCGGCTACCAGAAACCGGGATCACATCCGGTCGTAGTGCTGGCAACATATTCCTGATGGTATTGGTATCGCTGGTCAAGGGTGAAACTACATATGCGTCTCCAGCATAAGACACGAGACCAGTTTGGCCTTCAAGTGCACCACTAAGCATATCGGTAAGCCTGAAGTGCGCCTGGGTCAGCCGGTTGGGCTTCAGGTCTTCGGCCAGCATGGACAGGGACAGGTCTAATACCAGCACACGTGCATCACGGGAAGTGAATGAGCTATCTGGTAACTTCTGCCAACTCGGCCCAGCCAGTGCGACAGCGGCAAGCAGCCACATCAGTCCCGCCAGCCACGGTCCGAAACGGGATGGCCTGCTTGCCGTATCACCGACACTCAACCAGCGCAGCAAATGCACGTCACAAACCTTGCTCCAGTCACCGGAGGGACGACGCAAATGGCGCCATAACAAAGGTATGATCACCGCCAAAGGTATCAAAGTCAGCCACAGGGGTCGGATAAAGTGCAAAGGAAACCCGTCCATCATCCAGGAACCCTCATGATGGCAGCACAGGTAATTTAAACGGACGGATCAAAAACAGGGCCGCCAGCAGTGCCAAGACATAAGCGAGCCCCATTGGCCAATAGAACAATTCGTCTATCGGGCGAATGATTTCCACATCACTCTCCACCGGTTCAAGTTCATCCAGAATTTCGTATATTTTTTCCAGACCCTTGGCATCACGGGCCCTGAAATAACGCCCCCCGGTTTGTTCTGCAATGCTACGCAAGGTATCTTCATCAAGATCAGCAGACGGGTTAACCACACGGCTGCCAAAAAAATCCTGCACTTTCATCTCATCTGCGCCTACACCCACGGTATAAACTGTCAATCCATCACGGGCAGCGAACTCAGCGGCCTGTAAAGGCTGCACTTCACCAGAGGTATTAGCACCATCGGTTAATAACACCAGTACGCGATCTGCTGCTGCATCATCCCGTAGCCGTTTTACCGCCAAACCGATGGCATCACCGATGGCGGTTTCCCGTCCAGCAAGACCAATTTCGGATTCATCCAGCAAAGTAGCCGTGGTCTCGGTATCGAAGGTCAGTGGTGTCTGCAGATAAGCCCGGCTACCAAAAAGGATCAAGCCGACACGGTCACCATGACGTCTCTGGATGAACTCGCCCGCCACCTTTTTCACAACCTTCAGGCGATTTACCGCGGTCTTGTTCAGGATCATGTCCTGGGTATCCATGCTGCCGGAAATATCAACAGCCAGCAGTAAATCCCGTCCGGTTACCGGCAGGCTCTCAATCTCGCCTATCCATTGTGGCCGGGATGCGGCTACCACCAATAATAGCCAGACCAAGGTGGCGACCAGCGCCAACCACGGCCGACGCATCCAGCCTGCCTTACTCCCGGCCACAGCCGAGAACCAGGGCACACGCAAGGCTTGTAAATCACCTGACAATGACGCTGGCATCGACAAACGCAACAACCACGGCAGCGGTGCCAGTACCAGCAACCAGGGCCATGCCATGGCCAAACCGCTAGTGAGCACTTCATCAGCCATGCTGTCTGATCCATAAACGTGTGAGTTCACTCAAAGTGTCAGGATCAAACTGCGGCGCAGGATCATACGGGCCTGAGGCCAACACATTGAGTGACACTGCTGCTTGTGAATGCTTCATTTTGTCAGCCAGAAACTCGACCCATTCCAGACCAGCCAGTGCAGCACAATGCTGCCCGGGAAAAGCCCGGAGTGCGACCAGTTTGAAGATGCGGTTGAGTGTGGACAAATAAACCTGGGGGTCATGCTGCGGGTCGGTTGTTGCATTTAGATGGTCAAGCCAACTCAGCATTTGTTTGCGTCGTTGCTGAACCCGATAACGCGCCAGCAGAAGGCGTCCCAACCAACCCAACAAAACCAGCAACAACAAAGCCAGCAACCACCAACCCGGGGCCGGTGGCCACCAGCCCACCGCTGGAGCGGCATGAATATCACGTAATTGTGATAACAGGTCTGGATTCATGTACGCCGTCCTACCAGCATACGTAATTCACGACCCAGTACGTCTACCGGGTCATCACTGGTCTTTAACACCATCCAACCGCACTTATGACGCTGGAACATTCGCCGTGGCATTTCACCATGTTCAGTACTCATAGCCTCAAACTGGCTACGTGATCTCGCGCGGTGTGTATCCAGCATGCTGCTGAGCTGTCCATCGGATATCGGAAACCTTCCCACGGGAAGAAACTGCTCGGCCGGGTCCATCACCTGACAACCGATCACATCATTGTGTTGCCGCAAGCGCGACAGATGGCGGTGGCATTGCTCGTCCAGGTTGAAAAAATCACTAATGATCAGTACCAGGCTTCCAGGACGTACGGTATGTCGAACCCGTTCCAGCGATGCCGAAAGCGGCTCGTGACCCTGATCCGTTGATTCCGGTTTTAACCAGTCCACCAGACCCTGAATAACCCGCATGGCCCCACGACGTCCACCCGCCGGGCGTAGTTCACGGTGCTTGTTCGGGCTGAACAAAAAAGCACCAATCCGGTCACCCCGTCGTACCGCTGCCCAGGCAATAGCAGCTGCCAGCTGCCCTGCTGCAACCGACTTGAGTCGTGTGCGAGTGCCAAAATACAAACTGGGGCTGGCATCTACCACAAGCAGTACCGGACGTTCACGCTCTTCCTGGAATATCTTTGTGTGCGGCTTGCCGGTGCGCGCGGTGACACGCCAGTCCATATTACGGATATCATCGCCCGGAAGATAATTGCGCGACTCTACAAAATCTACACCACGACCACGGAAACGTGAGCGGTATGCACCCGCCAATGCAGAAACCGAAGGTCGGTTCATCGGCAAACTAAGCGCATTGCATCGAGGTTTCAACGCAATCAACTCGGAGGCGCTTAAATGAATACCGTCTCCGAGCTCATTGACTGATAAAGCATCTGTCATGGAACAGGAACCAGATCCAACAGACGATTGACCAACTCGTCCACGGTGACACCATCCGCTTCTGCTTCGTAGGAAAGCAACACACGATGGCGCATGATTTCATGAATGACTGCATGAATATCATCCGGTGAAGCAAAATCACGGTCATCAAGCCAGGCCCGTGCACGTGCACAGCGATCCAGCCCAATCGTGGCTCTTGGGCTTGCGCCGTAACTGACCAGGTGACCCAACTCCTCATCCCACTTGCCAGGGTCACGAGTTGCCAGTACCAATTGCACAATGTATTCCTGCAATGCAGGCGCCATGTGCAGATCCAGTACCTGCCTTTGTGCGGCAAATACCTGTTGCTGGGTCACCAGCATCTTTGGCTCAGGCTTTTTACCCAACTCATCACGTGCCTGACCTCGGGCCAGCTCGAGAATATCCTGCTCCGCTTTTGCATCCGGGTAAACGATGGACACATGCATCAAAAAGCGATCCAACTGGGCTTCGGGCAATGGGTAAGTACCTTCCTGCTCAATCGGGTTTTGCGTAGCCATGACCAAAAACAAGGGTGACATCGGGTAGGTGACCCTGCCTACGGTTACCTGGTGCTCACCCATCGCCTCGAGCATGGCAGACTGAACTTTGGCCGGTGCACGGTTAACTTCATCGGCAAGAATCATGTTATGGAAAATTGGCCCTTGCTGGAATTCAAAGGTGCCTTCTTGAGGTCGGTATATTTCGGTACCCGTCAGGTCAGCTGGTAATAAGTCAGGTGTAAACTGAATTCGGTGGAAATCACCTTCGATTCGCTCCGCCAACACTTTGATCGCCGTAGTCTTGGCTAACCCTGGCGCGCCTTCGACCAGCAAATGACCGTTGCAAAGCAACGCCATGACCAGACGCTCCATCAGACGCTCCTGGCCGATGATGAGCTCATTGGCTACTTTGCTCAGCTGTTTGAACGCTGTGCGCTCTGGGTGCTGGCTCATATCTGTTGCTGGTATTTTTTCGGTAGATTCCATTGGCTAAACCTGCTGTTGCCACTTCAATAGTGAAGCTGATTGTTTTATAGGTACGACACGACATTTTTTCAACCGCTTATCGTCCCTCAAACCGATGTTAGTACATCAGTGTCATTGGTCATGGGTGTGAGAAAATGACAAATTTCTTCGCGGCGAAGTTTAATAATCCTGCGGGTCAACATCAACAACCCAACGCACCTTGCGCGCAGAGGGCAGTTTATGCAACTGCAAAACCCAATCGTCAAGCTGATGGTGCAACATCGAGCGCTTGTTCGCCTGCACCAGCAAATACCATCGAGTACGACCGCTCCTGCGCTCCATCATGGCTGGAAATGGTCCATAAATCGTGGCTTCACCCATTGGAAAGCATTGTTTCGCCTGATTCAGAAAAGCGCTGACATCTTCTTTTTGATGGGCATCCGAACGTAACAAAGCCTGGTAACTGTACGGTGGCAGGCAAGCTGCCTGTCTGTTCGAGCAGAGTTCACCGGCAAAGGCCTCATAACCGGAAGTCAGCAAAGTATGCAAAGATTCGTGTTGGGGGTAGTGCGTTTGCAAAATGACCTCCCCAGGCAGTTGGTCGCGGCCTGCACGTCCGGCCACTTGTAGCATCAATTGCCCCATACGCTCCAATGCGCGGAAATCTGCACTGTACAAAGCCTGATCAAGGTTCACTATCACAACCAGCGTAACCTTGGGGAAATGATGACCCTTGGCCAGCATCTGGGTACCGACCAGTAAACAGGGTTCACCGGCCTTGACCTGGGCTGACAGACGCTCGAACTCACCTTTTTTACGCACCGTGTCACGATCAAAACGCAGCAGGGGTGTTTGTGGAAAGACCTTGCTCAACATTTGTTCCAATTGCTCAGTGCCCTCACCCGCACTTTGCAGGGCATCGGCACCACAATCCGGGCACATCACCGGCACCCGCATACCACTATCGCAGTGATGGCAAAGCAATTTGTGGCTGGCCTTGTGCCAGGTCAGATTGGCATCACAGCGCTGGCAGGCAGCGTGCCAGCCACATTCATGACAGAGGATGATGGGTGCATAACCTCGGCGATTCAGAAAAATCAGTGCTTGTTCCTTTTTCTCAAGCGTCTGCCCAATGGCTTCCATCGCTACCGAAGAGATACCGCCGGTCATGCTTTGTTGAACCAGGTCCAGCACACGCCAATGCGGCTCGGCGGCTCCCGTGGCCCGTTTTCGGAGGCGATGCCAACTATAGCGGTTATTCGTTGCGTTATTGAACGTTTCAAGCGATGGTGTTGCCGTTCCCAGCACCACTGGCACGGCCAGCCCGGCGGCACGTTTGACGGCCACATCACGGGCTGAATAACGAAAACCATCCTGTTGTTTGAATGAGGCGTCGTGTTCTTCATCAAGGATAATCAATTGCAATTCAGGCATCGGAAGAAAAAGTGCAGAGCGTGTACCGATGACCAACCGTGCCAGCCCACTCCTGGCCATCGCCCAGGCCTGCAGACGTTGCCCC
This sequence comes from Gammaproteobacteria bacterium, assembly GCA_021772935.1. Lineage (GTDB taxonomy): Bacteria > Pseudomonadota > Gammaproteobacteria > Xanthomonadales > SZUA-36 > SZUA-36. Next base: position 16,744 of record JAJFLA010000029.1, on the reverse strand, counting down.
TCATTGAGTCCGGAATGTGTAACTAAAGGCTCAATACCCAAACGTTTTTGGAAACGCATCAACAATTGGGGGGTCAGACCGATTTCTGGCACCAGTAACATTGCCTGACCACCTTGGCCCAATACCTGTTCCAACACACGTAGGTAGACCTCGGTTTTTCCACTACCGGTAATGCCATCGAGCAAATGACAATGAAAACCACCCAGGCTGGCACCGATGGCGTCCACTGCAAACTGTTGCTCAGCCATCAGCGCTGGCCCCGGTACCGATTTCAGCCTTGCTGAGGTCTGGAGTTCAGAATGTACCCATTGTTGCTCAAGCAATCGCGCCAGGGTTTTACGCCAGCTTGGTGAAATGGTCTGTAACAGGGGTTCCTGGACTGGACCTGAACTCATCTGCTGCAGTAAGCGAAACTGGGCTTTTATGCGACCGGGGGGCTCTTGCAAGCGGTCTTTACCGGCGGCTGTGAGGCAATACTGCACCGGTGGCGGTGGCATCACGCCATCTGTCTTTCTCAACCGCGGCGGCAGGGCATTAAAAACCACTTCACCGGGCGTATGTTTGTAATAACGCCAGCACCATTTGAGCAAAGCCAGTGTTTCAACAGTCAGGACTGTCTTTTCACCGTCCGGGTATTCAGCTACCTTTGCGAGCTTTTCGAGTGGCCATGCGCTCTGATCGGAAAGCGCCACAATCACACCCACCATTTTACGACGCCCGAATGACACCACTACCCGCTGACCAGGCCGGGGTTTGATATCATTTTCAACTGGCAGGTAGTCAAAAAGCTGCCTGAGCGGCACCGCTAAGGCGACCTTTAAAACCAGCATTGGTGAGGAAGATTGCATAGCGTGAATTCTAGCAGTCACAGACCCCAAGATTGGAATAATAGTTGCTGAGGTCAAAAAAGGGGTACCAATACACATATGGTATGCTTTTCAACGCTAAAAGCTTGTCAGAAAAACTTATAGGAAATATCGAAAACCGTTTTGAGCGACACCACGATAACGGATACTTCAAGAATGAAACCCGCATTCAAAATCATATTTTTCCTATGCCTTTTATTGGCGGGTGTTTATGTAACCACACCACATTGGCTACCTCATATCATCGCCAGGCAATTGCCGTCTGGCTGGCAGCTGGAGACCCTGGAATCCGGTTTCCCGGGCCTAACCGGAATAAATATCGCTTTGCTCCGTGTGAAGGGCAAGCTACCCGTGACCGAGGTGGCGCTTGATGCTACCAATATCCGTGTTAACTACCACGACCTGAAGATCGACATTGGCTCACTCTCACTTGATGTCTATTTGGCGACTGTCGAAAACAGGCCTGCTGAAGGTTTTGTGCCAGATGATCTGTCGCTACCTGTGATAAGACTAAACAGTAAGCTAGTGGAGCTTTCAGTCTCCCATTCGCGCATAGCTTTGCATCAGACTACTAACATGGAGACCGGAAATATCTTATCTGGCCAGGCTGTCATATTGAATCTCGATGACTTTAAGCTGAAGCCAGGTTCAGATATGAGTTTTCAAAGTGCTTCGAATGTGAGCTTTGAGATGGCCCCCCGCGTAAGTGGCCGCTTTGAGCTAAGTGGACGTCAGGGTTTCTTCAAAGCAATTATTCAATTTCCGGCTGCTGCAAGCTCTCCACCATGGCTGAAGATACAGATTGAGCAGAAAGATCAGCGCGTGAATACCACCACCCACATAGAGGCCGCTTTTGATGCTGAATTGGCCAATCAGGAATGGCTTGATTCACTATTATCACGCAGCAGTGGTGGTGTGTTGACCCATGTGGGCGGCAAACTGGCGCTACAGGCAGATTTTACTGGTCAAGATTTGCAGACTATAGACCATGTATCGCTGAGTACTGAAGGGCTGCAAGTTGAATCCAATAGCGGAACCCTAAACCTTGACGCTATATTGCTGGCAAGTCTCGAAGGTGAAAAAGTCCTTGTAGAGCTGCCAGTACCAGCTGAAATTCAATATCAGGATGACAGAGGTGGGTTGGATGCCCTGCTCGCCCGTGCCGTCCCGGGTCTGCAACGCGCACCCCGGCAAGACGTCAATATGACCTTGGCGCTGGCTTCCAACAGCCGCTTTTTGTTTCAGCCCGGCATCAGTGTGCCGATCAGCTATAAAGGCAAGATCAACTTCGACCTTGACTCCAGCGAAGAAAGCTTCAGCTTGCAGGCATCTGCTCTGCAGCTTGAGATGGAAGACATCCTGGAACCCACATCAACAACTGCCAACGGCTTGATTAGCCTTGATTGGAAAGAAAACACAGACTTCGCTTTTACGAGCGAAGAGCTGGCTCTGAAAGCAGACCAACTGTCTCTCTCAAGTACCGGGAATTTACGCATCAACCACCAGTCGATTGATTTCGAGCAGACGGGAAATTTCGAGGCACGTTTGGAAAACATGCAGGTTCAACTATCAACCGGGCAATCATTGCAGTCAAACCGCTATGCCATGCAAGGTCGAGTGGATTTCAATGGTTCGATGTCAACACCTGATGCACCCGTCAATTTTTATTTTGCCGGGCCGGTCACTGCCATTAACCCGATGATCACTCTCCCCGGTGACGAGCATTCGCAGCCCCTGACCATCACCGCATCTGATCTTTCCTTTACAACAGAATTAACATCACAGCAGGAAAAACTGATCAGCACGGGAAGTGGCACACTGATGGAAGCGCAAATAAGCCCGCCCGTCACTTCGGCAACACAAATTGATTTGACATGGCAAGACCTGGACCTACTCAACCTTGCTGGTACGCTAAGCACCCGTACACAAGGCTTTGAGACCGAGTTCGAGGGTGAGTTATGGTCGGGGTTTAATGTCGACCTTACTTACAGCTTGCGGAGTAATACAGATGTTCGTGGTGAGGGCCTACTGACATTCGATAACGGTCCTGCGTTGCCGATTAATTTTGCCGGTAACACAGAAGCTGAACGATGGAAGATTACACTGCCAAGCAGCACGATCAAACTGGCAGAGTTGGGCAGTTTGCTACGTGTGGCCCATATTGAGTTACCAGCATCAGTCAGGCTGACGGATGGATTTATCGACCTGCAAGGTAATGTGGCAGTGAATGATGAGATCACAGCCAAAATGGCTATCAATGGATATGAAATGACCGCCTCGATGCATGAAAGCAATGCAAACCAAGCCGGGTTTAGCTTCAAAACCGACTATGACCAGATGTTATCTGCGAGCGGTCCCATCTCAATAGAAGCTGTGGTACTCGCTGGCGGTGTTGATGTGACACATATCAGCGCTGACCTAATACTTGAAAAATCAGAAACCTTTCTTTTGCAAAACCTGTACGCGGAAGTATTTGATGGGGTGTTGAATCTTGACAGCTTACAATTTTCAAACACCCATATTGAAGACACAACGGCTGAGTTAACACATATCAACCTTGGCCACTTGCTGGCATTCGCTGATATCGATGGACTACAAGGTACGGGACTACTTGAGATTTCCTTGCCACTGAGCAGCGACGAAACCGGCGTATTTGTAAAAAATGGAAGGTTCAGTTCAACAAAGCCCGGTCGTCTTACTTATACGCAAGAAGGTGTTGCTGGCGGCAACATCGGTTTACAGGCGCTGGAGAACTTTCAATACCAGGATCTTTCCGGAACGATCGATTACCAATCCGATGGCGCCTACCAGATCGGCATCCATCTCGAAGGAAAAAACCCTGACCTGTATGGGGGGCACCCAATCGTGTTTAATCTGAATATCAGCGGCACTCTGCCGGCGCTTTTCGAAGCTTTATTTATCACCGGTGACTTTGAAGAATCGATTCTGAAACAAATTGGAATCAATCAGTGAAAGACGCAATGTTCAGGAAACATTCAGCGTAAAGTGATAATGTAGCTTATCAGGTCAACAAGCCGGTGGTGATGTAATGAGTCGAGTATCAATAGTAGTGGTTATATTGTTTTTGGGTGCAGCCTGTACACCAACCGTCAAGATTGAGGCACCGGACAAACCGATTGAAATCAATATGAACATCAATATCAAACACGAAATCCTGATCAAGGTTGAAAAGCAGGTCGAAGAACTGCTTGAAGACGACATGTTCTGATGTGGCCAGGAATCAGAAAACCACAAACAAAATATGCTCGAATTGCACGAATGAAATAAATGGAACCATGATGATGAAACGGGACAACTGGATCACAAACATTTTTCTTGCGCTGCTTATCAGCCTGTTGACAATATCTGTCGCTGTAGCCAGCCCTTTAACACAACCCAAGGCTGACGGTTTAATCGGTGAACAATCCAATGGCTATCTTGGTTTGGTACATCAGGACGTAGCTGTAGATATCAAAAAGCTGGTCAACGAAACAAACAGCAAACGCAAGGCTGGTTATCAGAAAATTGCATCAACGCAGGGTACCAGCCTTGCTGATGTCGAAAAAATCGGTGGTAATACCGCGATCAAGAAAACGCTCAAAGGCAATTACATTCGTGACGCAAACGGTGTCTGGCAGAAAAAATAAGCAGACTAATTGAGACTTTCAGGCCCCCGATCCTTAGCCAGTAATGAGAATTGCCTGGCAAGGGCCGGTTCATCTTTACCTAGCTCAATCATATCGCCAACAATACGTGCTGACTCACGCAATAGCAGGTCGGGACGGTCGTCATCCTCATCTTCTTCCGCGTCGACCGTGGCTTCGGCCTCGTCATCAGCCGTGACAGCCACAGGCTCATCTGCATCGGCAAGGGTGTCAGTCTCTTCCAATAGTGGACCCTGATCATCCTCAGCCGCTTTTCTTGCCTCGCGCTTGGCCTCGTCTTTCTTCATCTCTTCGCGACGCATGGTTTCGAGCAATGATATTTCTTTCTTATCTTTGTTGAGATTGAATTCCTCGACGTCACTGAGCAGCCAGGTAAACTCCTGATTACCCGTTATTCTATCCTGGTAACGGAAGTCCGCCACTGCGACCATGCGATCCAGATCGCCTTCACGTTTAAAACTGGCCGAGGGAATACTGGTCCAGGGCAGTGCATTTTCCAGTGAGCGCTCACCATAATCCTCGGGGTCACCGGCTGATGGAAAATGAATATCAGGCTCGACACCACGATTCTGCGTCGAACCTCCGTTGACGCGGAAAAACTGCGCCATAGTAATCTTCAATTGCCCCATTTTTTCTGAATCACGATCACGCGCGTAATCATCAAGATCTACCAGGTTCTGCACCGTACCTTTACCAAATGTGGTTTCACCAATAATCAAACCACGGCCATAATCCTGTATTGCAGCAGCAAATATCTCAGAAGCAGAGGCACTGTAGCGATTAACCAAAACAGCCATTGGGCCACTCCAGGTCATGCCAGGATCGGTGTCTTCCTCGGTGCTGATACGGCCACTGGAATTGCGCACCTGCACAACCGGGCCCTCGTCGATAAATAAACCAGTCAGTGTTGTAGCTTCAAGCAATGAACCACCACCATTGTTTCGTAAATCAACGACCAGTCCCTTGATACCTTCAGCCTTCATTTCATTGATCAGCTTCCTGACATCGCGGGTGCTGGAACGGTAGTCAGGCAAATTCTTCGCGCGACCACTGAAGTCCAGATAGAACACAGGCAGGTCAATCACACCGACCTTGATCATATCTTCACCTTCGCCGGGTATTTCGATGACACGGCTTTTTGCAGCTTGCTCTTCCAGCTTAACTTCATCCCGCACAATCTCGATGATCGTCGCAGGACCATCAATACCGGTATCTTCGTGCAGAACCTCAAGTCGTACCATGGTATGTTTGGCACCGCGAATCAGGTCAACAACATCATCTACGCGCCAACCAACAACATCCTGCAATTTACCGTCGCGGCCCTGACCCACCGCAGTAACACGGTCGCCCGCCTTGAGTTCACCACCTTTATCTGCCGGCCCGCCTGGCACAACCCTGGCGATGCTGGTGTATTCATTTTCACGACCCAATAGAGCACCGATACCTTCCAGTGATAGTCGCATTGAAATCTCAAAATTCTCTGAACTACGTGGTGACATGTAGGCAGTGTGCGGTTCTATCGATTGCGCGAAAGCGTTCATGAAGAACTGAAAAATATCATCGGAGTTTAATTCTGTAATACGCCGATCCAGATTCATATAGCGATCATCGAGGGTCTCGATAATTGCTGCCTCTTCTTTATCAGTCAGGAGCAAACGCAGAAAATCATTCTTCACTCGCTGACGCCAGAACTCATCAAGCTCTGCCGCCGTTTTTGCCCATTCTGTTTCACTACGATCCCACACATAAACTTCATCAATGGTGAAATCCATCGGACTTTTGAGTTGCTCACGGGCAAATTTGACGCGTTCATGCACCCGGTTCACATACACATTAAACATTTCGTAGGCCGGTGTCGGGTCAGAGTGCTGCAATGCATCATCCAGAAGCAACCGGTTCGGCGCAAAAGTCTCAATGTCTGAGGCCAGGAAAAAACTAAAATTCGGGTCAAGCAAGTCAAGGTAGCGATCGAAGATCTTTACCGAGAGTTCGTCATCAAGTCTGGTATCTTTATAATGCCAGTTGGCCAGAAACTTGGTCGCCAGGCTGGCGCGCAGGCGCTGCTCCAGGCCGGGCTTGAACAGTACTTGTTCCGCTGGTTGGGTAGAAGCCCACACCGACGTGCTGATTAGCACCACAAATAATAACTTGATTGCTCTCAAACTCTTTTACTCCAACGTTGATTGGCTTTAATAAACCTTCTCTTGATCCCCTACTGACCACAAACCTGACTTTGAGTTGCCGGTTAATAGATAATTCTTCACGCTATTTAAGCACTTGCTAATTCCATAGTGCAAGGGTCGAAAGTTTAGACGACTCAAAAACACGATAAGAAAGACCACCCGAACACGTTCAAATCAGCTGCGCTGTTCAGTCAACCAGTCCAGATTCCGCCGCCATCAAATCCGCATGATAGGAAGATCGCACCAGTGGCCCTGAGGCGACATGCGTGAAACCCAACTCATAACCAAGTTTAGCAAGTTTTTCAAACTCTTCTGGCGTCCAGTAACGCAACACCGGATGATGATGGGGTGTGGGTTGCAGATACTGACCCAGCGTCACCATGTCGACATGGTTTGTCCGCAGATCGGTTAATACCTGCTCAACTTGCTCAAAGGTTTCACCAAGACCCAGCATGATGCCAGATTTGGTTGGAATCTTCGGGTGCTGCGCTTTAAAGCACTTCAACAGTTTTAACGACCAGTCGTAATCGGCCCCCGGTCGGACATTTGGGTATAGAGGTTTGACGGTTTCAAGGTTGTGGTTAAACACATCCGGTGGTGACGTTGCGAGAATTTCCAACGCTCGTTGCATACGGCCTTTGCCGCGAAAATCCGGAACCAGTATTTCCAGTTTGATATCCGGACTCAGCTCGCGGATACGACTCAGGCAACGGACATAGTGTTCGGCGCCACCATCACGCAGGTCATCACGATCAACCGACGTGATGACTACATAACGTAACTGCATATCGCGGATGGTGCGGGCCAGGTTTTCTGGCTCGGCTTCATCCGCTGGCCTGGGCCGGCCATGAGCAACATCACAAAATGAGCAACGTCGGGTGCAGATTTCGCCAAGGATCATGAAAGTGGCAGTGCCTTTGTTAAAACACTCATGAATATTCGGACAGGTGGCTTCTTCACACACGGTTACCAGGTGCTTATCACGCAAGCGTGATTTGAGCTCAGCGACTGCATTGCCGCTGGGCAGACGCACTCGGATCCATGGTGGCTTACGCAATACCGGCGCAGTCTGATCGAACCGGGCTGTATTACGTGCCAATTTGTCGGCCCCTAATTCCTTGGCAGACCGAGACCGGGAACCACTCGGGGTCACACCTTCGTCTTTAGGGGTCACCACGCGGATCGGGATTTTATTCTGGTCAGTCAATTAACTTACTCTTCCAATTCAAGCTGTTCGCTGCAAGGCAAAACACCTGCCACCAAGCGGAACCGGTCATTGTAGCCTAAAACTCTACTCAAACTGGCAATCAGGCGATCTTCAACTTCAGTCATCGAAACCTCGGTAAACGCTGACAAATTAGTCACCTGCAAACCCGGTAAACCGCAGGGATTAATCCGTTGGAAAGGTTCCAGATCCATATCGATGTTAAACGAAAGACCATGAAAACTCCTGCCCTTGCGAATCCGTAAACCAAGTGAAGCGATTTTTACACCATCAATGTAGACGCCCGGAGCGCCTGCCAATACCTGAGCATCGATGGCGTAACTTTGCAGCACCTCGATGATGGCTTTCTCAATGCCTGTCACCAGTTCACGCACGCCTATCTCTAACCTGCGGATATCGATCAGCGGATAGGCCACGATCTGGCCCGGGCCGTGGTAAGTCACCTGCCCACCACGATCTACCTGAATCACAGGAATATCTCCTGGCGCCAAAATGTGTTCTGCATGACCCGCCTGGCCTTGGGTGAATACAGGTGGGTGCTCCACCAGCCACAATTCGTCTGGCGTGTTTTCATCACGCTGATCGGTGAATCTCTGCATGGCCCGCCAAACAGAGTCGTATTCTAGTTGGCCCAGACGCCGGACTTGCAGGTTTGCTACCACCATTACAGTGCTACCAGGACTTTCCCACAGTCGGTCAGGTGCTGGTAAATGCAATCCAGTTGGGCTTTTGATTGGGCCTCAATGGTCACGGTGACCGAAATGAAATTACCGGAGCTACTGGGATTTAAGCTTACCCGTTCACCAACAAACATGTCAGCGTGGTCCAGAATAATATTTGTCACTAATGCTTCAAAACCAGCTTCACTACGACCCATGGCCTTGATGGGGAACTTGCAGGGAAACTCAAGCAGTGTCTCCTGTTCAGGTGGGCCTTTGGAAGCCATTAATCATCACCAAACAGACCGCTAACCCACATGCTCATGCCATCCCATGCGCGACCCAGGAAGCCAGCCTCATTAATTGATTCCAGAGCAACCAGGCTACGACTTGCAATCTCACCGTCTTCAAGACGAATGGATATCTGTCCGACTTCGTCACCCTCGGCGATCGGCGCAATCAATTCCGAGCGCATCTCAACCCGCGCGTCGAGGTCATCGTAGCGGCCTCTCGGTATGGTGACAAACAACTCGTCCTGGATACCCAGCCTTATCTGCTCTTCTTCCCCTTTCCAAACCTTACCTTGCGCCAGTTCCTGACCAGCCTTGTATAACTGGACCGTTTCAAAGAAGCGGAAACCATAGTTGAGCAGGCTTTGGCTTTCGCTGACACGCGATGACTCCGAGCTGGAACCCAGTACCACGCTAACCAGACGCATACCATCACGCTTGGCTGAGGAAGCCAAACAGTACCCTGCAGCTTGTGTGTGGCCGGTTTTCAGGCCATCAACCGCAGGGTCTCGCCACAATAAATTATTACGGTTATGTTGTCGTATATTATTGAAACTATATTCTTTTTCTGAATACCAGTGATAAAACTCCGGGAACTGAGCGATCAATGCAATGCTCAATATCGCAACGTCTCGAGCCGTGGTGTAGTGATCCTCTTGCGGCAAACCAGTCGCGTTCATAAAGTGGCTGTTTGTCATGCCCAATTGCGTGGCGTAATGGTTCATCAAATCGGCAAAGGCACTTTCTGTGCCAGCAAGATGCTCCGCCAGTGCAACACTGGCATCATTACCTGATTGGATCACCATGCCCTTGATTAATTGTTCAACCGTCACGTCCATTGAGGGCTCGATGAACATACGAGAACCACCGGTACGCCAGGCTGTTTCGCTGACAACAACCGCATCACTCAGCTTGATATTGCCACTGGCCAGCTCCGTAAACACCACATAACTCGTCATTACCTTGGTAATACTGGCAGGCTCAACCCGCATATCCGAATTATTCTCAACCAACACACGGCTGCTGTTGAAATCTACAAGAATGTGACTGTTTGCACCCAATGTCGGCGCCGCCGGTATTGGCATGCCCTTGGGTGGTGGTAGTGGTTGAGCCATTGCTGCAAACGGCACGACTACGGCAATGACAATGAGTAACAGGATTTTCTTCATGATTAACTTTTTTCCATAATATTACTTTGGGACCTGTTCACACCGGCCTGAGTCTTAATATAGTGACTAAGACCTTGCGATTTACCCTTAACGACTAACCTTATGTGGGCGTTCATAGCCCAGTTCAACTACACGACGCATGTTCGCTTCGATTTCTGTCTCAGAAGCGTAAGGCCCTATCCATACTTTATACAACCCCCGGATTTTCTTCACCGAGACCGGCTTAAGCCGTGCAGCTGCCATTTTACCGGCCAGTTCTTTAGCTGTTTTGCGCTCGCTGAATGCTCCCACCTGTAAAAATGTTTCGGCGGCCACCCTGCTTGACCGACGTTTTGATTTTTTCACGTCAATAGCACGGACATCCACCCGTGCAGTGCCGGTTTTATCCACCCCAAGCCTGATTGCTGCCGCGTAAGACAGGTCAAGAATACGGTCTTCATGAAATGGGCCACGATCATTGATTTTCACAATCATCTTGCGGCCGTTATCAAGATTGGTGACCTCCGCGTAGGTCGGCAGCGGCAGGCTTTTATGTGCCGCAGTGGCCAGGTGCATATCATAAAGTTCCCCACTTGAGGTGCGCCGACCATGAAACTTGCTGCCGTACCAGGATGCAATACCACGTTTGTGATAGCCCTTGCTGGAAGACAACACCTTATATGTCTTGCCCAGCACAGTATAAGGGCTACGGTTGCCATATCGGGCCAGCGGCTCTTTTTTAGGCACCGCGTCCTGCACATCGGAGGCCCTGATATGACGACTGGAGGGGCCGTCTCGTGACCCGCTTTGTTTATGTTTATCGCCTGCACAACCCGCCAACAGCAGTACCATCAGGGCGACTGGAAAAAGCAGCCATTTCATCTGGATTTGTCCATACCCTTTTTGATCTCCTGGCTTAACTCGTAAACCGCCATTGCATATCGTGGGCTACGGTTATAACGCGTAATCACATAAAAATTTTTGAACGTCAGCCAATAGGTATTACGATCTTTTTCAACCAGTTTCAAAACCGCAGCCGGCAGCTCAGGTGACAGCTCACTCGAACTGCTAAAACCCTTTTCCTGCCATTGCGCAACACTCAGTGTCGGTGTGAAATTGTAGCCGGAAATCTCATCCATGGCAGCCGTATTTGAGGCGCGGGCACGACGGGTCACGACTTGACCTGGCTGCCAGCCATGCCGGTGCAGGTAATTGGCTACACTGCCAACAACGTCAGCAGTTGAACGCCAAAGGTCGCGACTGCCATCTGCATCAAAATCCACGGCATATTCACGATAACTACTGGGCATAAACTGACCCATACCCATTGCACCTGCATAAGACCCGGTGATTTCGGCTGCAGGCAAACCTTCCTCGGCAGCAAGTTGGATGTAATGCATTAACTCGCTGGAAAAAAATGGGGAACGGTCAGAAGACAAATTCTGCGGATAATAAAACCCCAGCGTGACCAATGCATCGATGGTGCGATAGCTGCCGGTAATGCGTCCGTAAAATGTCTCCACGCCAATGATCGCGACGATGATTTCTTCATCTACACCAAACTGCTTTGAAGCCGCGGCGATTAATTCATGGTTCTTCTTCCAGAAACCGACACCCTGCTTGATTCGTTTATTAGTCAGAAATATCGGTCGGTACTCATGCCATGGCTTGCCTTCAGCAGGCCGGCTGATGGCATCGATAATGGATTGCTTGTACTCGGCCTCAGCAAGCAGAGCCCGGACTTCATTTTCCTGAAGGGCGTATTCCGAGACCGCACGTTTTACAAACGCATCCGTGCCAGGGTGCTCAGCGGCGAAGCCGGATACGCAAAAAAACAACAAAATAAGAAGTTTTCGCATTAAACAAAGATCCCAGATTGATTGCTTGAACCGTATTTAGTAAGCCATGAAATAGAGTTTACCCGAAGCCGAAGTAAAAACCGTTGTTGTAAGCGCTCTAAATTCATTACAAACCACACTGTTTTACATATAAACATTACCTTATGAACTTCCTGTGGCCATAAATGGACATCATCATGCCGAAGCCTGCCAACAGAGTCACGGCAGAGGTGCCGCCATAACTGATCAGTGGCAAGGGCACACCTACAACCGGCAATACACCTGATACCATACCGCCATTAACCAGTACATAAACAAAAAAGGTCAGGCTCAGTGCTCCCGCCAGCAGTCTTGCTCCAGTATCACGAGCAATGCTGGCAACATACAAACCGCGCGCGACCAACAACAAATATACCAGCATCAATAATATGACACCGATCAGGCCAAATTCTTCAGACAGCACCGCCAGGATAAAATCGGTATGGCGTTCAGGAACAAATTCGAGATGTGATTGCGTACCATTTAACCAGCCTTTACCCGTCAGACCACCTGAACCGACGGCAATTTTTGACTGGATGATGTTCCAGCCGTGCCCCAGTGGATCGGCTTCAGGGTTTAAAAAAGTACGTACCCGGTTGCGTTGATACTCCTTCATCACCAACCACAGTACCGGGGCAGCGGCGGTAGCCATTCCAGCAAAGCCAAACAAAACCCGCCAACGCAAGCCAGCCAGGTAGAGCGTAAAAATGCCACTGGCGGCCACCAGCAGTGCAGTGCCCAGATCAGGCTGTCGTGCGATCAATAAGGTGGGAATCAACAATATCCCCAATGCTATGCCAACAGCCTTCCACGTCGGCGGCAACACCTTGGGATGCAGATACCAGGCAACCATCATTGGAACCGCCAGCTTCATCAGTTCAGAAGGCTGAAATCGTAGCAATCCAAGATCCAGCCACCGCTGTGTGCCACGACCTACACCAAGTACCCATGTCGCCAATAACATAACAATACCAATACCATACAACCAAGGGGTCCAGGCCTTCAGGACGCGGGGCGGCACCTGGCTGATAACCAGCATGACGACAAGACCAAAACCAAGGCGTGCAACTTGCTGCTTAACGACCACCATGTTTTGTCCGGATGCGCTATAGAGCACGACCAAGCCAAAACCAATGATCAACATCAGCAAGCTAAGCAAGACCGGATCCAACCGCGGCGCTCCGACCCATGCCGGTAACAAGCGCTTCATGACCAGCACTTCATGGTTGTAACTCCTGTTCAATCTCCTGGTCCAACCAGGCATCAAGCGTGGCCCGCGCAACCGGCGCTGCAGCCGTTGAACCGGCACCTCCGTGATCAACCACCACGGCAACTGCAATCCTGGGGGCCTGCACTGGTGCAAAAGCAATAAATAATGCATGGTCTCGCAGGTGTTGAGCGACTTCGCTGTCGTCAGTTAGTTTGTCTTCGGCAAGCTGATACACCTGTGCAGTACCGGTTTTACCCGCCATCCGATAGCGCGCGTCAACGGCTATCCCCTTGGCGGTGCCACGCAAGCCATTGACCACTCGATCCATGCCACCCAAAACCGCTTGCCAATCCTGTTGGTCCCTGACCGGTATCTGCAACTCAACCGGGGCTTTGACCCGTTTTGCCCTTTCAACCCCCGCCATCTTGGTTGCGTACAGCAACCTGGGTGCATAGCGAGTGCCACCATTGACCAGCGCTGCAACCGCATTGGCCAGTTGCAACGGTGTCACCACGTTGAAACCCTGACCGATGCCCGCTATTACGGTCTCGCCCGGATACCAGGGTTCTTCATGCGCAATCCGTTTCCATTCACGTGACGGCAACAGGCCTTTTCCTTCACCCGGTATGTCTATACCGGTGACAGCCCCGAAACCAAACTGAGAAAGGTAGTCGTGCATCCGGTCTATGCCCAGGTCCATGGCCAGTTGGTAGAAGTACGTATTGACAGACTGTTCCAGGGCTGTGCCCATATTCACCCAGCCATGCCCTGTGTCTTTGTGGTCCCGGTAAGGACGACTATAGCCCTCGATATAGAATTTACCACTGGAAAACACCTGGGTTTGGGGTGTAACCAACCCCATCTCCAATCCGGCGAGGCCGACAAAAGGTTTTAGTGTGGAGCCCGGCTCATAACCACCCTTAAGTGCACGATTAAATAACGGCCGACCCGGTGCCATGAGAATATTGTTATAGGCCCGCTGACTTATGCCATGAATAAAAGCGTTTGGATCGTAGGCGGGCCTGCTAACCAGCGCGATGACACTGCCATCAACCGGGTCAATGGCCACCACGGAGCCGGGGCGATCACCCAGTGCATCCCAGGCAGCCCTTTGCACAGCTACATCAATGGATAGTACGAGATCGGTTCCAGGAATTGCGTCTTGCCGCTCCAGCACATTCAAAACCCGTCCACTGGCGTTGGTTTCAACACGCTCAAAACCACTGGTGCCATGCAGTTCTCTTTCTCGAAACTGCTCTACACCAATTTTCCCGATGGTACGGGTACCGCGGTAATTCCCCTCATCCACAGCGACTAAGTCATCCGCGTCCAGACGACCAGTGTAGCCAATAACGTGGGTCAAAAGCTCACCATAAGGGTAATTTCTGGACAGGTAGGGGACCACGTCTGCACCGTGAAACCGGTGTCGGTTGACTGCAAACCGAGCGACCTCCTCTTCACTCAGATTAAATTTCACCGGAACACTGTCAAATACCCGGTAATTGCGACGTGATTTATGAAAACTTTTCCGGTCGTCTTCGCTCAGAGCGATCAAGATCGATAGCTCATCCAGCAATGCCGTGAGACCCGCCGATTTTCCCGCTACCTTTTCCGGCACAATTTCCAGACGGTAAGCCGGTTGGTTTTCTGCGATCACCCGCCCTCGACGGTCATAAATCATACCCCGGTTGGGCACAACTGGTCGCACGGCAACACGATTGCTCTCCGAACGTGTAGAGAAACTATCAAACGCAAAAATCTGTAACCAGACATAACGTGCAAGCAATGTCAGCAGGCATAGTCCAACGATGAGTAATCCGATCCATGCCCTGCGGTTGAACAAGCGCTGCTCCTGCCATTCATCCTTGATAGCATGATCGTGGCTAAAATTGATCACGGCTTGCGCCGGCGCATCCTGGCGCGAATACGATCGAGAAACAGGAACAACCATGGCCACAAAGCCATGCCAACCAAAGGCGGTAGCCAATGCTTCCAGGTGGGTAAAGGCTCACCCAACAGTACGGCAATCCAGATCAGGATAATGCGATCATTAACCAGCAACGCCAACACACTAAGCGCTTGTTGCCATGGTGGAAAAAATCGCAATCGTGAACGGAAGCGTTGTACCAAAAATACCATTACAATCAGGCTCAGAGCATGCAGGCCCATCAGGCTTCCACTGAGCGCATCCAGAACCAACCCGATCAGAAAGGCCAGACCCATGCTGATCACATCATGGGTTTCCAATGACCAGTAAACTACGACCAATGCCACCCAATAGGGCTTAAATGGCACCAAAACCTCCGGCGCTGGCAACAATGTCAGCAAAATAGCTGACACGACGGTCAGAAAAATCAGGCTGCGGCTTTCACGGCTGGGTTTCATGGTTGTTCGGCTGGCAGTGGCGCTGAGCCAAGCTGTGACTCAATCAGCAATACCTCACGCCCACGATCGAGCGCTGCAAATGGCCGCATATAAACCATGGCAAAAGTTTCACCACCGTCACGCTCTACACGTTCTACTTCACCAACAGGAAAGCCGGGAGGAAAGCGGTCGCCAAGACCGGATGTAACGATCCTGTCACCGGGACTCACATCAGCTTGCAACGGTACATTGGGCATCAATAAATAGCTTGTTTGACCAGTTCCATAAGCTACCGTGCGTAGCCCGGTGCGGTTAATCTGTACCGGTAACGCATGGTCCGGATCGGATATCAGGCGAACGGTTGCAAAATGCCGGTGTACGTCTTCGACCTGACCGACTATACCCAGGCCATCTATGACCGCCTGACCAATAAACACACCCTCTTCAACCCCGCGGTCAATCCATACCTTGTGAGCGAAGGGGTCCAGATCAACACGTTTCATTTCTGCAAAGCGAAAATTATAAGCCCTGCCCTGGGTTGCCTCGAGCAAGTCTCTGAGTCTTTGGTTTTCTTTTTGCAGGGATGCCTGGGTTTGTACTGAACCTGCAGTCTTCAGTAATTGTTGACTTAGATGCTGGTTTTCAGCAATCAATCCCCGTCGGGCGCGGGTATGTTGGTCAAGTGATTGCAAAGCTGCGCCCGGCCAACCGACCAGGTGAAATACAGGCTCAAATGCAAGTTCCATTGCACTGCGTAGTCGGGGAACATAATGTCCACGTTGATCCATCATCATTAATACGATAGCCAACAGAATATACACCATCAAGCGCGCTGTGCGCTTGCCTTCCACGCCAAACCAGCGACTGGAATCTGATGATTGTATATGTATCAAATTTTTATCGTGTGCCTGTAGGGTCAGGTAAGGTAACCTGACAGGATAAGTCCTAGTGTGGTGTAACGTATAAATGGCACATATCAGCGTGGTGAGAAGCCGTTAGCTGCAAGGCGCGTCTTGCAGGGAATGGCTGGTCCTTTCCAAGAGACGCAACACCGCAGATGACGGCTTCTCGCCGCGCCCGAAGGGAGGCACACAAATGACTCAATCCTGCGTTGCATCCCTCGTTAATGGAGTAACCATTAAGTTCGAACTGCGCCTTGTCTTGAATCATTTGTGAGCCTCTGATATGTGCCATTTATACGTTACACCACACTAGTTTATAGTGAAGAAATCACCGTGGTTTTCATCCATCAACTCA
>JAJFLA010000028.1 GCA_021772935.1 Gammaproteobacteria bacterium | reverse complement strand
GCACGAGGTCGTGTCGGATCGGAAGGTCCGGGTCGCGATCGGTGTCCTCGCCTTCGTCCTCGCGACCTCCTTCGGGGCCCATGTGGCGGTGCCGCTCCCCTGGACGCCCGTCCCGATGACCCTGCAGCCGCTCTTCGTGATCCTCGCCGGAGCCGTCCTGGGGGCGGGCGCGGGGGCCACGGCGATGGCGACGTACCTCCTGGTCGGCGTGGCCGGCGCTCCCGTCTTCGCGGGTGGGGGCGCGGGTGTGGCGCCCCCGACTTTGTTTGATTACCTTGCAGATGATGCTTTGCTTATTCTCGATGAAAGTCATGTGATGGTTCCACAATTGAGCGGCATGTATAAAGGCGACAGGTCACGTAAGGAAAACCTGGTCACTTACGGCTTCAGGTTGCCCTCGGCGTTGGATAACAGGCCGCTCAGGTTTGATGAATGGGAACAAAGAGCGGGCCAGACCGTTTTTGTGTCAGCCACACCGCGACCTTATGAACTGGAGCGCTCAGAGTCAATCGTCGAGCAGGTTGTACGACCAACCGGTTTGATTGATCCTGAAGTGGAGATACGTCCGGTGACTGACCAGGTCGATGATGTGTTATCTGAGATCAGC
The DNA here is from genome assembly GCA_021772935.1 of Gammaproteobacteria bacterium. Taxonomy (GTDB): domain Bacteria; phylum Pseudomonadota; class Gammaproteobacteria; order Xanthomonadales; family SZUA-36; genus SZUA-36. The sequence goes on along the minus strand of JAJFLA010000028.1, from coordinate 6,398 downwards.
AAGCGGACAGCACTGGGTGACCGGGTACTCATTACCACCTTGACAAAGCGAATGGCTGAAAACCTGACCGAATACCTGGCTGATCATGGCGTGAGGGTGAGATACCTGCACTCGGATGTAGATACGGTCGAGCGGGTGGAAATCATCCGTGATCTACGTCTGGGCGAGTTTGATGTGCTGGTGGGTATTAATTTGCTGAGAGAAGGGCTGGATATGCCGGAGGTGTCCTTAGTGGCAATACTCGATGCCGATCGAGAAGGTTTTTTACGTTCGGAATCAGCACTGATCCAGACCATCGGCAGGGCCGCACGAAACCTGAGAGGCAAAGCCATACTCTATGCAGACAAGCTGACTGGCTCCATACAACGTGCCATTGCAGAGACAGACCGGCGTCGAAGTCGTCAACGGGAGTTCAACGAAATGCACGGCATTACGCCCAAAAGTATTGAAAAAGCAGTGCTCGATATCATGGACGGTGCACACTCTTTGTCGCCCGCAGAAAGAGACCAGCAACGTAAAGTGGCAGAGACTGCAGCACAGTACCAACACATGCTGCCAACCGAACTGGGTAAATCTATCGCAGAGATGGAAAAACAGATGATTCACCATGCCGAGATGCTTGAATTTGAACAGGCGGCAGAAATGCGTGACCAGATCAAACGTCTGAAGGAACACATTTTAAGGTAAAACATGATCCTGTGTGTTGGACTGGACGACTTGCTACACCCCATTTTGTGCGTTGGGCTATCTACTCTATTTCGACATCTACCCACACCAGGCGATGATCAGAAACATCAATCAGTTCATGTCCAGGCTGGTTTTTAGCGGGCCAGAATATGCCGCAGCGAACCACCTTCAACGTGCTTGATGGCAGTGCATAATCAATTCGCATATTGCCTGTAAATCGATCATTAAAATCACCACTGTCTGCTGCCGGGTTGCCTTGATGCTGTAGATTTTTGCCACCCTGTAGATGACTGGCTTCTTCACCACCATCGCTAATCGGAGTGCAAGTTGCATTTATCATTGGGTGTTCCAGTAATTGCAAAATGGCGCTGGCGCTGGAGTCGCCATCCACCGGGTCGGCGTTCTGATCACCTGCAATAACAAAATGTGTGTCTTTCGCCAGGCCACCATGGGTACCGGCGTCATCGTAGATATAAGCTGATCGTTTGGCTTCGACGTAGTCAGCCCAAAATCGGATTTCATCGTGATTACGGGTACCGTTACGGTCTTCTGGGCCGTCAAATACGGGTGGCGTCGGGTGGCTGACAAGGAAGTGAACGGGATGTTCGTCAATGGTCACGGCGATATCCCAGTGATTTTTTGAACTCAGTCTGAGTTTTTCCCATATTTGTTTCGGGTACCAGGTTGAATTATCTGGATTTTTTGGCTGCATTGCACCGGGCATATCACTCCATTTAAAAAAGCGGAAGCTTCGTTCCAGTTTCAGTGGGAAACGAGACAGGACGGTCATCCCGTATTGTCCTGGAAACCTGCCGAAACCCCAGGCGTCTTCCGGTTCTCCCAATACGCCATTGCTGTTTATGTCGAGATTGCTATCCCTGCCCGTATTGACCGCACCACTTATGGCGTGGGCGTAACTGATGGATTCATTTCCGAATTGTTCGTTATCGAGGTAGTTGCTGATGAAAAGTAACGCTGAATCAAGTTCATACCAATCAAACTCATTGAGCAGCAGTACATCGGGTCTGACCTGTTGTATGACGGCCGCAACTTTTTTCAGGTTTTCATCATCACCTGATTTCAAGCGTTGGTACAATTCACCTTCAGACTCAAGCCCCATGGCGATGTTGAATGTTGCAAAGCGGATTTGTTTCGGGGTTTTGTCATTTGCGAGCGCAGGGTGAAGCAGGATAAGGCCACAAAATAACAGGAATAGCGAACGGAAAGGTAACATATGGTTCTTCTGGTCTGAAAGACCGGTATCATACCCGAATAATCAAGAAGAACACCGGACTGAGCCTTTCGTCCGGACAGATAAAAAGGAGTAACACTGATGGCTTTTATCGACGTGGTTCCACCACAGCAGGCGAGTGGGCGGCTGGGGAAAATATATCAACGTATTCGGACATCAGACGGGCAGGTGGACAACGTGTTGCAGGTACACAGCTTACGTCCACATACGCTCGAAGGCCATATGGCGATTTATAAAGCGGTTTTGCATCACAGCAGTAACCGCTTACCAGAGTGGTACCTCGAAGCCATCGGTGTGCTGGTCAGCCGTCTGAATGGCTGTAGATATTGTGCGGGACATCATGTCACGGGGTTGCAGCGGTTGTTGAAAGCTGAGTCGTTGGACGTTAAAGCTTATGTCTCGGCCCTTGATCAGGATAAGCCTGGTGATCCTTTCAGTGCTCGTGAGCGGCTGGGATTGGCTTATGCTCGCAAATTAACCCACGCACCAGGTCAAATAGACGCGACAGATATCAATGCACTGCGTGATGCAGGTTTTGATGATGGCGAAATTCTGGAGTTAAACCAGGTGGCTGCTTATTTTGCCTATGCCAATCGCACGGTTTCAGGGCTGGGGGTCAATGCCAACGGCGAAGTACTGGGACAATCACCTGCAACAGGCGATGATAATAGTGGTTGGTCGCATGGGTAATCAGGTGCGAATTGGATAGTGGTCAGAACTTACGGCAGGATTGCTATTCCGTGCACTGCAATGCTTGCACGGCACTGCTCAAGTCATAGTTATCCACCCCCAGTACGCGCTGAATCTGCCGTAAGGCGCCCTCAATAGATTTCCATTGGGTATGGGCCTGATCAGGGTCGAATTCCCTTACATTATTATCCTCGCCTTTATATCGCCAGGCGTGTACCGGGACGTTCAGGGCGGAGAAAGTCTCTTTTACCGCATCCAGGTTTTTCTGCTTGTCATCGGTCATGATGATGACGGCGGGCATCGTACGGCCGGTCTTTTTCAGCAAGGCGTGTAACATTTCCCCCTTATGCTGTCCGGCAGTTAAAAATACGCCATCTTCGTAGAGAGACAATCGACCATTCTCAATCGGTATAAATGGCTCGTCGTAACCACCAGCAGGACCGATGGCCGAGTGGGTAAAGTTAAAATTATTGCGACGTAGCTCACGAAACGTCTGCAGTTGGTAATCCGGTCCACGTGAGGTCAATGAAATGACTGCGATCCCCTGGTCCTGGATGCGTTGGATTTGAATGGCCCCATCCTCCTGGGTGCTCCTCATTGCGCTGACGAAGTACAAGGCACCTTGTACGGCAAAACGGTTACCAACATGTTGTGTGTTGCACTGGTCTTCCTTGCTGAGAGTTTTTTGCCATTCATACCATTGGTCGGCACCTAAACCTTGCTCCATGGCCAGGATTGTATTGTCGATATCAAAGACCACGAGCAGCTTGTCTTTTCCGGCTTGTTCAGCGAGAGCCAGTGCGTCGGTTGTTACCTCGGCCAGGTCAGCGGTTTCCATGTTCAGGTTTTGAATCGGTTCTTCATGCCACTGTAGCTGGGCGTTGATGGTGCAGGCGCTCAGGAAGATCGTAATGAAGAGTGCAGTAGGTAAGGCCAATTGTCGGTAAATGGTGTTTTTGTTTTGCATGGGGGATATATTACGCCATTATGCAAATCTCGGTAATAGGTTGTGGCTACGTAGGTTTGGTCAGTGGAGCGGGTCTGGCTGAAGTTGGTCACAACGTTTTGTGCATGGATATCGATGAGGCCCGTATAGAAAGTCTGCGCCAGGGCCTGTCACCCATCTACGAGCTGGATTTCGAGGAGTTGCTGGTCGAAAACAGCAACCGTGATCGGTTGGCTTTCACGACCTCCATGGAAGTGGCCGTGGATCATGCCACCGCACTAATAATCGCCGTAGGTACACCACCAGCTGAAGATGGTTCTGCCGATCTGAGTCATGTATTAACCGTGGCTCGCAGTATCGGTGAGACACTATCAAAACCACTATTGCTCATCGTCAAATCTACCGTCCCGGTCGGCACCTGTGACCGGGTACGGAGCGAAATCCAAAAACAACTCGACGCTCGCGGTGAAAAAGTGAGTTTCAGCGTAGCATCTAATCCTGAATTCCTGGCCGAGGGTGTAGCCGTCAAGGCGTTCATGAACCCCGACCGAATCATCTGCGGCATCGAAGACCAGCACAGTAAAAAACTGCTCCGAAAAATATACGCGCCCTTCAACCACAACCACGAAAAAATATTTTTCATGGATATACGCTCATCCGAACTAACCAAATATTCAGCTAATGCGATGTTGGCAACCCGTATCAGTCTGATGAACGAATTGGCCAATATTGCCGAACGGGTTGGTGCGGATATTGAACAGGTTCGGCGGGGAATAGGCTCGGACCCACGTATCGGTTACTTGTTCATCTACGCTGGCCCCGGTTACGGTGGCGCCTGTTTCCCGAAAGATATTCGGGCACTTAGCCACAGTGCCAGAGAGCATGGGTATGAGACATGTATTCTGAATGCAGTGGAACAGGTTAATCTGCAGCAAAAGACCCGCTTATTCGAAATCTTGCAAGATGAATTCAAAGGTGAACTGGCTGGAAAAAATATTGCCATATGGGGTTTGGCTTTCAAGCCCAAAACCGATGACATGCGTGAAGCACCAAGCCGTGTACTGATTGAAGCATTATTGGAAGTCGGCGCCAGCGTACGTGCCCACGACCCGGCGGCTATGCAAGAAGCGTTAAGGCTTTATGGCAATAACGATGCGTTTTCCGTACACGATGACCCCTATGGCGCAACAAAAGATGCGGATGCTTTGGTACTGGTCACCGAATGGAAACTTTATTGGGTCCCTGATTTTGGACGGCTGGCCACAGATATGCGTCAAACAATACTTCTGGACGGTCGCAATATTTGGCCCCAGGATGCCGCTACTGAGTATGGCTTTACCTGCTGTGCAATTGGCCGTCCGTCAGCAAGTTAGCAGTTTTTATTTCTTGATGGTGATGGGTACACCTGGTGTTCCAACATAAAAAACTACGATTTCTGCTGCTTCCAGACCTTCATTTTTCCCGTAGTGCCACTGGTTTACAAGTTCGGCAATAGAGTCACCCGTATCCAGGTGCAGCGTCTCTCCGCTTTCTTTGACTACCGTTAATTGACCTTTAAGCAGTACACCGGCATTGATAACCGGGTGCTTGTGTAGCGGTAGCTGTGACAGTGGGGGAATCGTGATTTTTAGAATGATGACTTCCGGTTTGTCATTTGGATAGTCTGGCAAAGAAGCCCCGTCCCAGCTGGAATTCGTTTTGAGTAATACTTCAACGGTCGCAGTGCTTTCCTCTTTTGCCCAGGTTGTGTATGACAGTAATGGGGCCAGGCAGAGCAGAAAAATTATTTTGTTCATTTGTTTATTCCAATGACTGGGGGGCTCACAATAAAACATCTATTGTCTCCCGCCCAGTAATCGAACCCTGGTGCTTCGTACCGTTTTCTTTATTAGACCAGTCTCTCCGCTAAAGGTAAGTTTCTCACAGGACAACAGAACAGCTGCTGAAACAAGGGGCGCGTATGACTGAATCACATTCCGCATTTGATCATCTAATAGACGGGGCTGTGAGTCTGTGGGTTCCACATTTGACAAGTTAAATCAAAAGCGCAAACTATGGGATAGATCATTTCGGTGCAGTTAAGTAAGGATTTGTCGACTTAACAAGAATTTGTGCGGTTAACGACCAGTAACAAACCGATAAATACATATATTAATCAAAAACATATAAAAATTAATATGAAAACAATCAAAGAAAAACCCATTAACTGCACTTTTTCCACCTAATTGTAGTTAGGCGAAAAGGGGTGCCGCATGAAATCTGAACGACTGCATATATCAGCAAGTGCTTCGATTCTGGTCGGGATCGTCCAGTGGATATTTAGCATTACTTGCTTCGCTTACATAGTCGTTTATGAGCCCTGGACAATGTGGTTTATTGCTAATGGAGTGACCAGCCAATCGCTGACCGTTATGACATATCTAGTTAGCTTTCTTGTGGGGGTAGTGCTGTGTCTACCTGGTGCATATGCAATTTGTAAATTGAAACCCAGGAAACTGGTCCTCTATACAGCCTTGGCCATTCTTCCATATGTTTTATGGGAGGTCAGATTTCTCTTTAGTGAATCTAATCAAGTTGCTCATCTAGTACCTTGGTACAGTTTTGTTTTTGGGTTGTTATTTGGCTCTTCAATCTTTGTAGCTGCTGTATTCCTTGTGCACCGCCTAACTAGGCGTTCAAGTTCGTTCCGTAGTTCCTACGCTTTAGTGGACACCCTGACCTAACAATCAGGAGTGTCTAAAAATGCCAAAACCAGGCCCCAGAACGACGTATAAATATAGCGAAGATTTCAAAGCCACAGCCGTACGATTAAGCCATTTGCCC
>JAJFLA010000027.1 GCA_021772935.1 Gammaproteobacteria bacterium | reverse complement strand
CCTCACCAGGCTGTACCAGGTGCCCTGTGAACACGTTTGATCGGGATTGGTTTCGGTTGGGGTGACTTGGTCGGCGGGATATTTCGGGGCTCAGAAGGAACTGTGATTGCCTGTATACGTGCTATTTAGTCACTAAAAAGGGGCTTTCTACGCCCTGATAGCCTCGATAAGAGGTTTTGTGCCAATGATGTTCATCATCCGCTTCATGTTGTACGCTAGCACGTGCAGACTCATCTCAGTACTCACCCTGTCGAGTGTTTTGGTCATGAAGTGGGTCGATCCCATCCACGCTTTCAAGGTGCCGAACGGGTGTTCCACGGTGGTCCGACGGATACGCATCATATCCGGGTTCTGGTCCAGGCGTTTCTGGGCTGCATTAAGTACTTCTTCGTGTTCCCACCGGGACATTTTGCGGTGCACGCCCGAAGTGCATTGTGCTTTGATATCGCAATACCGGCACTTATAAGTCCAGTAAAGATGCAGGGTCCGGCCTGTGTCCTGCGTCGTCGAGTGTTGCACCAGACGTAGGCCAGCCGGACATTCATACTCATTATCCTCGGCAATGTAACGGAATGCATCACGACCGAACTGTCCCTTGGCCTGGTTGCCTGATGTCTGCGGTTTGGGCAAGTAGGTCTCAATGTTGGCCTTGTCACAGTCGAGGATATCTTCACCCCGGTAATAACCCCGATCAGCAACTGCCGTAAGTTCTTCGGTGTCTATGACTGACTTGGCCTGCTTGGCCATGTTCGCCAGTTGCCGTCGATCGCTACCGCTGTTGGTAACCTCGTGTGCAACGATCAGGTGGTGCTTCGTGTCCACCGCAGTCTGTACGTTGTAACCAACGATACCAGTACCCCGAGTCTTCATTGAACGGGCATCCGGATCGGTCAAGGATATCTGCTTGTCCGGAGCATTAAGCATCCGGGCTTCAAGCTTTTTTAGGCGTGCCATCTCCTTGCGCATGGCTGCGATTTTGTCTTCCAGTCGCTGGCTCTTGTCCTCTGCAGGTTCTGCCTGGTCCGCAGCGGCTAACTGCTCCAGATAACGGTCGATACTCGCGTCAACCTCCATCAGTCGCCGCTTCATCTTGGCGCGTGTGAAGTTACGATCGCGGCTGTTCACTGCCTTGAACTTACTACCATCGATGGCCACGAAGGCATTGGCAAACAGGTTGAGCTTGCGACACAACATCACAAACTCGCGACACACCAGGCGAATGGCTACGCCATTGTCCTTACGAAAGTCGGCGATGGTCTTGAAGTCCGGTGCCAAACGACCTGTTAACCACATCAGCTCAACATTGCGTTGTGTTTCAATTTCCAGCCGACGGCTCGATTGCACACGGTTGAGATAACCGTACACAAACAGCTTGAGCATGGTTGATGGATGGTAGGCTGGTCGTCCAGTATCGTTGGGCTGGGTCTTAAAACCCAGGCCGGATAAATCCAGATCATCCAGAAAGACATCAATGACGCGAACGGCGCTGTCTTCTGCAACATAATCATCTAAGCGTTCGGGAAATAAGGTGGCTTGAAAGCGGTCCTCGCCCTGGATAAATCCACTCATCCTGTGAGTCCTTCAGCGGGTGAGTATGATTATATCGCGGCTGGAGTTTTCACACACCCTCGGCCAGAACCGGAATATCACGTATATCGGCTTTGCCAATGTTCGGTCGAGCATTCGGAATGCGAAACAGGTGTTGGTGTTACTATGCTTGACGGCGTACTTGAAGCAATGGTCTGCAACTGACCCTTGTTCCCGGCGTATATGAAAATTCCGGAAGAATTAATGGCAAACAAGGTGCAATCCCATGCGTTTTTTTAAGCTGATAGTCCCCGTATTGTTGACAGCTTTGCTAATAGCCCCCGCCGCTACGATTGCTGGCGAGTACAACATGGTCATGAGTATTGGCGACCCGCTGCCGGTTTTCGAGAACACCCCCACCACCGATGGCGGAACGCTGTCTTCGGCTGATCTTGAGGAATCCGTGGTGGTGCTGGTCTCGCTGGCCAATCACTGCCCCTGGGTGCGGGGCATGGACGCCGGGCTGGTCGAGCTGGTGGAACAGTTCAAGGGACAGGACGTCCGCGTTGTCGGCTTCGCGGTCAACCATCGCGATGATGACCGTCTGCCCGCCATGAAAGAGCACGCCTTGATGAGTGGTTACAACTTCACCTACATGTATGACGAAAGCCAGGACCTGGGACGAAAACTCGGTGCCACCCGTACACCAGAGTATTTTGTTTTCAATGCTGATCGCAAACTGGTTTACATGGGCCTTCTGACCAACTCCCCGGCACGTAAGACTCGTTCAGGTGAGATCAGTTTCATTAATGGCGATCCTGTCGCTTTTCATGTTGCCAACGCCATTGCTGCCACCCTGGCGGGTGAGGCGGTTGATCCTGCCGAAACGCGTGCTCACGGTTGCACCCTGGAATACGAATGAAACGAATTCCGTGCTTGATTTTTACTCTCTGCCTACTGGCCTCAGGCAGCATTTGGGCAGAGAATACCGATGGCCAATCAGCAGCGAACACCTCCACTGAACTACAGCCTATCAGCTTCGCCCAGTGGGACGGGATACTTGAGAAACAGCTTGGTAAGATTACCGTGGTCGATTTCTGGGCGGCTTGGTGTTCACCCTGTATAGAGCGTTTTCCTCACATGGTGGAGATGCATCATAAATATAAAGACCGTGGAGTCCGCTTTATTTCACTGAACCTGGATGAACAGGGTGACAAAGAGTCCATCGACTGGGCCAACGATTTCCTCGAACGTATCAAGGCGGTCTTTCCCAATTACCACATGGACGAAAATATGACTGAAGCCTTCGAGCGACTAGACCTGCTCGGCTTGCCAGCGGTACGAATTTACGCCACAGATGGAACCGAGACCCATCGACTCAGCGGTGACAATCCGTACCAGCAATTCACAGAAAAAGATGTGGAAAACGCTGTGCAGAATCTGCTAATCCAATAACTGCAAAAACAAATCTATAAAGGCGAAAAGGGGGTCTCGACTCCTGTTATGGCGTATAGCAGAAAACGGTCAGAAGCCGCCTAAAAATTTTGATCCGGCCCCACCACTAGCTGCCTCTATTTCTATGATGTCAGAATGGGGATTAGTTCTACTTACCTTGATGCTCGCACTCTTCGGAATTTCTGGAATACGAAAAAGAGCCTGAATATGATGCTATTCTAAGAGAAAGGATCCCGCTTCGGCAGGATTTTTTTGTTATACGGATGGCCGTTTCTAGCTATTGGAGGTGTTGAAAACTGTACTTAACCTATATCTGCTATCTGGCTAGTATCGGAAGTTTTATGCCGGTACGGCGAATAACGAGAAACGGCCAAGATCGGACTTTAAAAACGGCGCCACTTTTTACTAATTTCCTACATTTTTTCTAACACAAACCGTGAGGCCATCACCCGCGTTCCCGCTTTTTCGGCCGTCCACCAGCTTTCGATTTTAGCTTTGCCGACCACCACGAGTTTGCTGGTGTGAATGTGCCTGTCCACACTGGGATCGAAATTGGTGCCACCAGCTAAAACAAACGGGAAAATACCCGGCTTTACGCCGCTCGTGTCAAGTTTGAGGACTGGCTGGTTGGCTCCACCACAAAAGTGCGTGAGCAGCAATTCGTTGTCAACCAGGTGGTAGACATTGATTTCCCGCTCACCCTCAGGATCCATGATCTCAACCACCACCGAACCACCTGCGGCAACAGAGAATACGTGCTCGACCAGACCGGACTCAGCACCAATAATCCCACCCTCGCCGCGCCAGGTACCTTGCAATTGTCTCAACTGCTCAAACATGGCATTTGCGTCGGACTCTCCTGCCTGTCCGGTCGTTTTTGTCTCAGAATGTGCATTTGACCAGGACAACAAGAGGGTCATGATCGCGGCCAATGTCAAAAAGCCACGCGAATGACGGTTCATGACGTCCTCCTTTTGATCTTTACTGTAGAGATACCATAGCAGATATTACCGACAGGACATCGAAGGGCGTCTTCATCAGTCTATGCCCCATCAGAACCACTTAATTAGATTCACACCCACGATTACTCCATATTACACAATAGTTAAATAACTTTTGAGGTATATATTCCATTTAACGGAGTAATTATCCTTTACCCCGAAGAGACTAATGAAGCTCTTCACAAATCCAAATCTAACTATATTGAGGACATAAAAATGAAAGCAGCAATTATTGTTTTATCCGATCCCAAAAGTGGTGAAGACGCACTGGGCAGAGTATTCAATGCACTGGCAGCGGCTTACGATTTCCAGCAGCAGGGCGATGAAATTTCAGTTCTGTTCCAGGGCGCCGGTACACGGTGGATTAGCGAACTTAACAAATCAGATCACCCGGTTCACGAACTATTCAATGCCGTTAAAGACACAATAGCAGGTGTTTCCTGTGGCTGCGCCGAAGTCTTTGGTGCCACCGAAGAAGTCGAGAAATCCGGTTTTGATTTCATCAAGAACAACGCAGTCCCAGGCACGAAGGGTCTACCCAGCCTGCGCAACCTGGCTGACGAAGGCTATACGATCTTAACTTTTTAATCTAATCGGGCAGCATCACAGGCCACTGTCAGCTGCCCGATATTTTTAACACTAACAAGCAAGAGAAGATCATGAACACACAGGTCAAAGAACACCATACATATATTGATGGACACAAGATTGCCTTTCGGGAACAGGGTGAAGGGAGTCCTGTGATTCTGATTCACGGGATACCAACCAATAGCCTGATGTGGCGAACGATTATTCCACTGCTAGCGAAAACACATCGCGTCATCGCACCAGACCTGCTCAACTATGGCCAATCCTCAAAACCGAAAAGTGCCGACGTGTCCATCAATGCCCAAAGTCGAATGATCGTTAAATTAATGGATGCTCTGGGTGTGCGTCGAGCTGACATTGTGGCACATGATATTGGAGGAGGTGTCGCTCAGTTGATCGCAGTCAATTACCCGGAGAAGGTTCGAAAACTCGTCCTTATGGATAGTGTTTGCTTCGACTCGTGGCCGATTCCAGAATTTGAACCATTACAGCAACCGGGAGCTGAAAGTGCGATGGGCCTTAGTGAGTTTGTCAGCATGATGCGAGGCTTTATGCCAAACGGTGTATTCAACAAGAGTGCAATGACTGATGAGGTCATCGACCTATATCTGGCGCCATGGTCAACCGAAGACGGCAAGCAGGCATTTTTTCGTAATCTCAGACGGTTGAACAAAGAATACACCCAGTCTATAGCCGGAGAGCTTAACAAGCTTCCGCATCAAACACTGGTGATGTGGGGCGACAAGGATCCTTTTCAAAAACCAGAATATGCCCCGAAGCTAGCCGATGCCATTCCGAATGCAGAGCTAGTCTGGATCAAAGATGCCGGTCATTGGCTGATCGATGAAAACCCGGATGAAGTCGGGGAACACATTAATCAATTCCTAGGAGCCTGTCGGGTTTGACGGATCGTAGCGAGGGAAAGCCGATTTGAGTCAGATTTTTCGATCTTTTAAGGAGAATAGCACCGCTATTTGACGCAAAAGAGCGGAAAATCTGGCCAAACTCGGCTATTCCGTAGTAGATCATGTTAAATCCGACAGGCTCCTAGGTTAACTCATCGTCATCTAACAAGGCTCAAGCAGCAGGAGATTTTAGTCATGACAGTGAGCAACCCGTATCATGAAGGCGAACTGGCAGTACAGCACCGCGTCGATGAAACCGAGATGGCTCGCATCAACAGCGGTGCGATTGACTTAACCATTCTTGCCGGTGCCTTACGTTTTATCGAGCAGCAACCGATGCTGGTCATCGGCAGTATGGATTCGCAAGGCAAGATCTGGGTATCGACACTTTTCGGGAATCCCGGATTTGTTCGCGCGCTGGATAATAAAACTCTGGAGATCGACATTTCCCAACCGCGTTCAGCGGATGATGAACCGTTGTGGGCGAACCTGCTCGAAAATCCGAGCGTAGGTTTACTTGTAATCGAGTTGGGTTCACGCCGCAGGATTCGAATTAACGGGCGCGCAAGAAAGGTTTCTTCCGAGCTCATCGTCATCGATGTAGAACGCGCTTACCCCAACTGCCCTAAATACATTCAACGCCGTGACTGGGAAACACTGGAAGCAAATGAACAATACAAAGCAACAATCAGCACCGTTGGCAAAGAACTAAACGATATACACAAAACATTAATCGCTGGCGCAGACACCCTGTTTGTTGCCAGCGCGCATCCTGAGCTTGGCGTCGATGCTTCGCACCGCGGCGGACATCCCGGTTTTGTACGCATAATGAATGAGCAACAACTACGTATTCCGGATTTCGCTGGCAACAGCATGTTTAATACGCTGGGGAATTTTACCAGTTACCCATTTGCAGGTTTGATCTTCATTGATTTTGAACGCGGGTACGTCTTGCAGCTCACGGGCAAAGCGAAGATTTTATGGGACATTGATGATCCGAAAAAAGAAACCGGCGGTACTCGACGATACTGGCAATTCGACATAAGCAGCTGGCAGGAATCCACATTGCCTTATCGTTTTGCCTGGGAGTTGCTGGACGAATCGCCACACATTCCAGAACTGAAGTACCACTCAAACGTAAATGACACGCTTTCATTACGGATAGAACGCATTCAACAGGAAAGCGATCGTGTTAAATCGTTTCGCCTGTGCTCAACGGATGGCAACGAATTACCCGAAGTTCTCCCCGGTGCGCATTTACCGGTAAAGGTAAAACTGCCTGATGATAGGGATGCTATACGCCATTATTCGTTACTTAATCATCCCGACGACCGCTCATCGTACGAAATTGGTGTTTTAAAAGAACCACAGGGACGTGGCGGTTCGCTCTATTTACACGAACAGGTCCACGAGGGCGATAGCCTGGAAGTCCAGTTACCAAAAAACGCATTTCCGATGGCGACCCATGCGAATCACAGCATACTGATTGCAGGCGGTATTGGTATTACACCGATTCTTTCCATGTTGCAGCGCCTGTCATCAACAAAACAGTCGTATGAAATGCACTATAGTGCGCGCACGTTTTCAGGTTTAGCGTTCCGCGACAGGATAGAACGCATAGCCGGCGAAAATGCGAATTTCTACGCCTCTGAAGAAGAGAATGGCCAACGCCTGAATTTAAAAGACTTACTGACCACACCAAAACCGGGCGTGCATGTCTATGTATGCGGTCCACGTGGCATGATCAACGCGGTACGCGAAATCGCTGCTGCACAGGGTTGGCCCCCAAGCCATATTCATTTTGAAAGTTTTGGAGCTCAAGCTTTGGCCGATGATAAGGCCATTCGAGTACACCTTTACAAATCTAACAAGACCATCGAGGTGCCAGCAAACCGCAGCATTCTGGATACGCTGTTAAATGCTGGTGTAGACGTACCGCACGATTGCAAACGCGGTGAATGCACGATGTGTACCACGCGCGTAATAGAAGGTGAGCCGGATCACCGCGATCTTTGTCTTAATGCAGAAGAAAAAGAATCTTCGATGTGCGTATGCGTTTCACGCGCAAAGAGCAAAAATTTAACACTGTGTTTGTAAAGGAAAAAAGTATGAGAACCATGATTTTGTAAACACAGACAATTTACGGCATGGTGAGTATCTGCCGCGCTGGCGCTACCGCCGCAGTAATAAAATATTGAACGAGGATAATGTCATGACAACCAATAACGATCACAAAACAACAAGGTCAGATGACGGGGATCTAACCATCCACGATGACGCAATCAAAAATAGCGTCACACGATCGGCCACATTGGCCCTCGACCACGCCCTTGATCATGCCAAGACGTGGCTGGACCGACTTGACTCTCGACCTGTCGCCCCCGAGACAGATCTGGCGACTCTTCGAAACCGATTGGGAGGTGTAATACCAGATCGAGGCATGTCGCCAGAGCGCGTCATCGACGAACTCGTCGCATTGTCAGAAAGCGGCCACATGGGCAGCGCGAGCGGACGATTCTTCGCGTGGGTTATTGGAGGATCCCTCACTTCCGCACTGGCCGCTGATTGGTTGGTATCAACATGGGACCAGAACGCTGCCATTTACACTTGTGGTCCGTCCGTTTCAGTGATCGAGGAGACAGCGGGTGCGTGGATATTGGAATTGCTCGACTTGCCGCGCGAAGCGTCATTCGCCTTCACCACCGGATGCCAATCCGCTCACGTGACTAGCCTGGCGGCCGCACGGCATTCATTGCTGATGCGCCAAGGTTGGAACGTCGAGGAAGAAGGTCTTTTCACCGCCCCGCCCCTGACGGTATTGACAACCGCTCAGCACCACGAATCGATTGATCGTGCGGTTCGCTTTCTGGGCGTTGGACGTAAGTCTATTAAGCTAATTCCCATGAATGAAAACGGCCAGGCTACAGCCGCAGGGCTGAGCACCGCTCTCAAAGACAATGACGGCCCCACGATTGTTGTTTTGAATGCCGCCGATCTGAATATTGGTGCATGCGACGACTTCAATGAACTCATTCCAATCGCCCACGACGCAGATGCCTGGGTGCATATCGACGGTGCTTTCGGGCTATTCGCCCGTGCAAGTCGGGCCAAGCGCCATTTGCTCAACGGCGTCGATCTTGCGGATAGCTGGGCAACAGACGCTCATAAGTGGCTAAACGTGCCCTTCGACTGCGGCATCGCCATAATTAGAGATAGTGTGGCTCATAGGGCCGCGATGACGGTTTCCACGTCCTATATTTCATCCAATGGCGATGCACGCGATCAAATTGACTGGAATCCCGAGTGGTCAAGGCGGGCACGCGGCGTACCCGTTTATGCGGCACTAAAGGAACTGGGGCGCGGCGGTGTTGAGGCACTTGTTGATCGGTGCTGCACCTTTTGTGATGCTCTTGTGAATGGCATTGGTGCACTACAAGGAGCCAGAGTAGTCGCAGCACCGACCCTAAATCAAGGACTGGTGCGATTTGAACTGGCGGGCGCAACAGAAGAAGAGAACGACGAGCGCACGGCTGAGGTAATTGACCGAATCAATGCAACAGGCGAGGCGTTCTTCTCTGGGGTCGATTGGAGAGGACAGCGAGCAATGCGCATTAGCGTAATCAACTGGAGGACAACCCTGGCTGATGTAGAGAGAACAATTGACGCGGTAGCAACAGCACTCGCCTGAAAAACACACTAATCTGTAACGATAGTCATCACTTGATGTGGCCCTGTGAGCGAAAAGAAAATTGAAAGATCGTGTCCTGATAATCCCACAGGGCTCTGATCTTTTATTGGGTGTCCTTGCGAGCCTGGGTAATAACTCCCGCGTCTACCCAGTAGATTTGAGCGATACCCCCTTCCTCGTTATAGCGGCTGAAGAATAAATATTTACCATCCGCCGAGAGGCTTGGACATGACTCTCCAAATTCAGAATTTACACCGGACCCAAGATTTACCGGTCTTGTCCAGTCGCCATCTTTTGCGGGAAATGCCACATAGATATCGCCACCGCCGAGACTGTCCTCAGCACGGGCATCAAGCAGGAGAAATGACTGATCGGGTTCAATGTAGACATGTCCCCCAAACTCCACCGGCACCGGTTGCACACTCCAGTTGCCATCTTTCGACCGGCGGGCGGAGTAAGGGCGTCGTTCCTTGATATTTGTGTAGTACAGCGTGCCGTCATTTGCCATGACTGGATAAAATGCCGGCTGTTCAGCAATGGCCCCCACCAAGGGGACTGGATTATGCCAATTGTCCCCATCCGGGGTCACCCTCCAAATTCGCACGTCCATTCCTTCGTCATACGGGGCGAAATACACGTGCTGGCCATCGGCTGTAAAAAATGCCTCCATTTCGTCACGTCGTGCCCCATTAGAAAGGCCGACGGGCTTGGGTTGAGTCCATTGGCCCTTGATTTGGCGCGAATGTAAGACCAGGACTTTCTCATCTGCTGTCTGCGCCGTGAATAAAAGGCGATCACCATTCGGAGCGAAGCTGAGTGCAAATTCATATCGCCCTGAAACAGAAACTATACCGGGTGCAAACAATCTTGCCGTCATGCCGGGGACTTCCTGGCCGAGGTAGGGACCACTCAGATTCAACAGATCATTGCCAAGTGTGACGACATCGGCGGAAGGTTCCGGTTGCCCGGAATCGGTTGCAAAGGCTGCGTAACCAGACGGTGCAAACAGTCCGGAAACTAATAACACAGCGCTGGCAATTACAAACAACAAGAGAACAATGTTTTTACGTTTAACATCGGGATATTCCTGTGCGCAGAAATTGTTACGGTACACCCGAGGTAGGTACCAGCCAAGTCGGGGTTTCGTATAAATGTTTCGTTCTATCCAATAAAGAGACCGGAGACATTCTTTAAGAAATATATCCGTCCCATTTCCCTGTCGGCCGCTCACGCGCCTTGAGTCTTTTTCGATAAGTTCCAGTGCGTACAACACAATTATATTTTTCGGATTCTTCCAGCTTATATACACAAGCTGTACCTTGAGTTGAAAGGCTGTGAGTGCAATGTTGCAATGGTTAGGATGGAGAAGACGAAGGAACAAGAACTTACTCTTCAACAGTAGCTTTTGGTTGCGAACTCAACCGATCGACGTAAGACTGTCGCAATTTGGATTTACGCAAACAGGATTTACGCAAACAAAAAACAAGCAATAAGTTTTCCTTACGTTTTTTGTTAGAATACGCCCTCTTGCAAGCGCCCGTAGCTCAGTAGGATAGAGCACTAGATTCCTAATCTAGGGGTCACAGGTTCGAATCCTGTCGGGCGCGCCAAACTATAAAGGGGTGCTTACCGGGCACATAGGTAACAGTTTATGCCGAGGACATGGTTAAGCTCTAAGCGCAAGCAGGCTTTTATCTATTGCTGCAGCCAAGTCTCTTACTGGTCAAAAAACTCAGAAAAGAAATCATAAAACTGATCAGCTAAATCTGCCTTGCAGAGACATGGATCCCATATTTTGACTTGGGAAAACCTGCCCCGATACATCAGTTTCAGAGATCTTCCTCAAAATAGAACATGCTGATGCCCGCAGTAACCTGATCGCTGAGAACCACATCCTGTTCAAAAGGTTTCATGACTTTTCTGGCTTTTTCATCGGTCTTTAACAGAAACCTTTTGAGTAGAAGCCTCAATTTCTCATTATCATTTTTATCGAGACGATGAGTCCAGCAACCCTTTTGATAAAAAGACTGCTTGCTTTGAGAGGGCGCATTTAGATTATGGCTAATGGTATCAACCAGATTGCACACGGCTGCCATGCCGATTTTGATATTTTCAGTCTGATCCTCAGATTCAAATGGCGTGTACCTTTTGTCTATCATTCGAACACTGTTTTCAGCTTTATTCACAACAATTGATCTGCTCGCTTCAAGCCGCTGCAAAAATGACGTCACAGTCACGCCCCGGGTCGAATTTGAATCAGCAATTAACGCTTTAAAACTGCTGGGCGAGCCTTGTATTGCCAGTGTTTTTGGTTTGCCCGTTTTTGAATCTCTGTATTTCGAACTACTTTCCCAAACATCCAAAACACTGCACTCCGGTGTGATTTCGCTTAAAAAGCGTTTTTCTTCGTGGAATGGTTTCAGGTAACTGTGCTTGCTTTTTATCCTGGTTAAGGTGCGAGTATCAAGACCAGTAACAACCGCTAATGTCGACAATGGCACATTTTTACCCGGTGTTTCCAATTTTAGATTTGCTTCTGCTTCTTCAACGAAAATCACCTGTACCATTTCCTGAAGCTTTTTCGCCGACATTTTTCCAATCAGCATACGGATTAGTTTCCGGAAAACATTTTCAACGGCACGTGTGAGTATAGCGACGTCATGTAAAACGGGTTCACTCGGTGTGGCCATAGGGCTCTCCGTGTTCACTTAAACTTCATTCCCTTATTCAAACGCTTCTTTGTTCATTTCAAGAACAAAGCAACAACCAGAACATGCGACACACATTGTTTGTCAACTGCGCACAAGACAAAGCCCAGCCTGTTTCAAGACCGGTACCTTGTCCTTGCCTTTACAAGTAATTCACACCCCTCTATGGCCAGGAATCGACTCTTTTCCACACTACCCGCCCATCTTCATTACTTGATTTTCAGCCCCCCCGCTTCTTTTCTTATATTGCCATTAAAGGCAGTTATTGCCTATATTGTCATTAACTGACATTTATGTCAATTCTATTTCAAAAAAACTGTCAGGTCGATTCCGGGGTGTAATTGCAGTACTGCCAACCACGGCAAGAGACTAAGCAGCGAAGCTGTTGATTTGCTTTATAGGGTTTAGTCCGCATTGATGAGACATGCGGTTTAACGAAATGGGTATAAGAGAACGGCACATTCTGGCCGGGCAAGCGGGGTAAAAATCAAGTCTGGTTGAGATCAATAAGTGCCCATCACAGACACATTGAAGCAAAAACTCAGGTTTGTTGCTCTTCCTCGAAGTAGAACATGCTGATACCGGCAGTTAGCTGACCATTTTGGCTATCAACTTCAGCTAAAGAAGCGATGATATCCCTGGATTTTTTATCAGTTTTACTTAAATACCTGTGAATGACCTTGCGCACATGGTCTATTTTCTCCGGACTGAATTGATAGTCCCAACTGCCCCTTTGAAAATATTTTTCCTCTTCGTTCAGATGATGCCGAATATTATGATCGATCGTACCCACCAGGTTGCCGATGGCGGTAAAGCCAACATCCAGCAGGTCTAAATCATCCTTACTTATAAATACATTATCTTCCTGCTTGAGCACTATCGTGCCGGATAGCGGATCTTCATCTACAACATCAATCTCTTTGAGTCGCTTTAAAACTGCTTGAGTGGTTAAGCCCCGTGATTGAATTGCCAATTTGACCAGGCCAGAAAATGTTGCGCCCTCACCTTCAAATTGAAGTTTTCGTGGTTTTCCTGTGTTGACATCAAAAAACCTTGCATCATTCATCCACAGGTCAAACACCTTAAACAAAGGCATAAAACCATCAAGAAAAGTATCATCTTGATGAATGGGGTTATTAACCGCTATATAGGTTCTGACTTTTTTAATCGTCCTGGTATCCACACCTGTCTGCAACGCGATATCGCCCAAGGCCACGCTTTTTCCTGGCGCTTCCTGCTTTAATTTTGCCTCCGCCTCTTCAACAAAGATAATTTGAATCATTTCCTGAAGCTTTTTCAGTGAAATTTTTCCAATGAGCATGCGGATCAGTTTTCGGAATACATTTTCAACAGCACGTGTGAGGATGGCTATGTCGAGTAAAGCAGGTTGACTGGGTCCATTCATTGGGCTTTCCCTGTTGACTAAAGAAACTCCACTCCCTTGTATTAAAACCACACAAGACAAAGCCCAGCCTGTTTCAAGACCGGTACTTCGTCCCCCCCCCCTTACACGTAATTTCAGACCCCACCTTAAACAGGCATGACCAGTCCTTTCGATTGGTCTACACCGCCATCTGCGTTACCTGTTGTTTACGGACCTCCCTTCTTTTAAATCTATATAATGTTTACTATATTTGACATATATGTCATATTTTGCCGTATATGTCACTTATAGCCTAATATGTCATATTTTGCCATTTATGTCAATTTGAATTTGTAGGGGAATTATGCGAATTGTTGTAGGAACAACAATTAGAGGATATATATTATTGTTATTACTTGATTTTTAACTTTTTTTGAATGCGTCGACACGAACTGAAGAGAACAGTCGCTTAATGGTTTGTAGAAAAAACCATAAAAACACTACCGGTAATAAACCTGTTTGAAGAATAAAAACGACACTCAACTGGATCAGGTGTTTTGTGATTTCACCGGCCCGAATTTGCATACCTTGAAGTTTGCCGGCGATATCCATGGAATCAACCGTGCTGCTCCATGCACGGGTGATGGAGTCCAGCATGCCGGTGCCACCGTCTTGCGGCTTTTCCACGCTCGCTTGCGTGCTCAGCTGTTCTAATTCTTTACCAGCTTCGTTGATGATTTCCGTACTTTGCAGGTAACGCGGTTCAAGAAATTGTTGATACAACAGATCATTGGCGATCAGCATCACCGGAACAGCAAAGCGTAACAAGAGCAAAAGCAGGAACACTCGTTTCAATAACACCTTGTACACTTGAGAGCCCTGCCCCGGATACCATAGCCGTATCAACAACCATGCCGCCAGGGCGACAACCAAAGCTTGTATAAACCACCATGCGCTAATGTCCAGCAACACATTCTGCACACCCAGTGAAATAGTCGCAGCCAACATGATCCATGAAAAGCGTTCGACCAGGTCGTTAACCGGATCCAGTATCTCGCCCGGTGTCAGGGTCACCCCCACTCCAGCAGGTTGCAATGCGATCTCGGTACCCTGCACCACGGAAATTACACCATTAATCGTCCTGGCGAGAGCAAAGGTGACAAATGCCCGTTGAAACAACTTTTCATAATTTGTGGCAGCACGCTGATCTACGACGGGGGAGACTGACAGAAAGGCTGCCGCAAGCAGCATCAAGCTGAGCAGCCATTTCTTAATTGAGTTATTCGTTTGCATCCGACCCCCTAGACTAACATCATGATAATCACACCACCAAGCGTCAGGGTTACACCTATCAGTTTACGCCGATTGATTTGTTCACCCAGCATTAGCCAGGCCAGTAAAACAATAAATGCCACATTGGTTTCATTAAGAACCGAAGCCACCGATGCTTCAATTAATTTGTATCCCGCCAACCACAGAATCAAAGCGAGATACGCACCCAAAAATGACGCAAACGTGATCGTTAGCCAAGGTTGAGGCTGCTTAAAATTTAGCTTTACTTTTTGCCACCGGGCACTCGGAAGCACGAATACAAACATACCGCTAATACCACCAACAAGACGCAACTCAACGGTCCACAAAAATGAGCGTGTTTCGAGTATTTCTTTTACCATGACGATACCAACAGCCATAAAAAACACCGCTGCCGCACCGTAGATTACACCTCTTTTGATATCCGCCGTATCAACGACAGATTGTTTCCTGCGCCAGGTAACAAGCAACACACCGGCCATTACCAAAATAAAACCAAGCCATTGCCAGGGAACCAGACGCTCACCAAGGAAAATGGCTGATAGCAAAATGACAAATGGACTGTAAAGACTCGAAACAATACCTGTCCTGCTCGCCCCCATCAGGTTGAGTGCTTTCAAATACCAGGTATCTGCCAAAGCAATACCAAGCAAGCCAGAGACAAACACGAGCAATAGTTCAGTAGCCGTGTAATCTGGAAGCACCCAACCATCAAGCAGCAGTATCGTCGGTATCATCAAAACCATACCTAAGCAGTTCTTGAACAGATTCAGCTCAAAAGCAGGCAAGGTTTCACCTGAACGACGGAACAGAATAACAGCCAACGACCATGTCAGAGCGCTGGATAACGCAAAGATTTCACCCCAGCCCATTAATCAGACCACTTCAACGTAGACACGTATCAATTCTCAAGTAGCTGCTGTTATATGTCATTCCTTCACACTAGCTCGAATCAACAAAACCGGTTCAACTGGCACGTCCTCTGCGTCAAGGTCTTCACTATAGCCGGTTTCCAGATCAGCAATGGCCTCCAGCACTTCCATTCCTGAAATGACGTCACCAAAAACCGTGTAACCCCAGCTACGCGAATTCGGATCGAGGCTGGTATTGTTATTCATATTGAAATAAAACTGACGGGTCGCCGAATGTGGGTCATCAAAACGGGCCATGGCAATGGTACCAGTGCTATTGCGTAACCCATTACCCGACTCATTAAGCACGTTTTCATGCAAAGTTTTTTCTTCGATATCCTTGGTATAACCTCCGCCCTGCACAACAAAACCCGGCATCACACGGTGAAATATTGTGCCATCATACTCACCCTCCAACACATAACGTAGAAAGTTATTGGCACTGATGGGCGCTCGCATGCGATTTAATTCGACTTCAATATCTCCCATGCTGGTCTCAAGCTTGATCGTTGGAAACAGCTTGTCTGGAATCATTTCTGGTGGAAAACACTCCTTATCAACAGACCAGCCGTTTATCGGGATCAATACCAGTATCAGAATTTTTAACAAGACATACTTTTTAATCATGGCTACACTCCGTGGGTGCGTAATTAGTCTCAGCAGACACCTGTCGATCAACCCGACAGGCAGTCAGCAGGGTAGGCCCTACTCATTAACTTGTCCGGCCGCTTTAAAAGGTTCCGGTATTTTCACATGTCGTTCAGGAGTTCACCACATTGAACTTGTTCAAATCAGTATTCATTAGCGGCTTTATTTCATGGCTGACCGTACTCAGCTTTTATGCTTTCAGCCAGTTAGTCAAGGGCGCAGAACCATTGCTCTCCTGGCTGGGACTGGCTCTGGCTGCTTTCTCCCCGTTGGTTTTTTTTATAAAAGCGTTTACCTTCAAAACAGCACGCACAGCTCGCCACCCTTTGGAGTACAGCATCCTTAGCGGTCTAGGTGTGGCAGTGACCATGGCGATGTCGTACCGTTATGGCGAGGCTGCTGGCATCATTCACGTCTGGGCGGGAATCACGCTGATTGCATGGGGCGCGTATATACGTTGGTATTCAGTCTTCCGAGGCCGCGATGCACAAGCACTGCGAGTAGGTTCGCTGCTACCGCCCTTCCAGCTTGAGTCGATGGACAATGACGTTGTTTCCTCAGAAAGTTTCAGGGAAAAACCTCATTTACTGCTTTTTTACCGTGGTAACTGGTGCCCTTTCTGCACCGCTCAGATTGAAGAGCTTGCCGCCGCTTATCAACGGTTGGACAAAATGGGTGTAAACGTGGTTTTGATCAGTCCGCAGTCCATCAAAAAGAACCAGGCCCTGGCCGCGCGTTTTGATGTACCCATGACTTTTTTGAGAGACCCAAACAACGCTGCAGCCACACAGTTGGGCATACTGCAAAAATGGGGTACACCGATGGGTATGCAAATGCTGGGTTATGGGTCTGACTCGGTCATGCCAACGGTAATATTGAGCAACGCACAGGGCAACATTGTATACGCTGACCAAACGGACAATTACCGCGTGAGGCCCGAACCCGAGACTTTTGAGGCTCTTTTGAGAGAAAAAATACTGGATAACTAAAAGCTGCATTGAACTACAAACAAGCACACTCAATTCACTGTATCTAACGGATCTTCATTGTTTTTCTTCAACCACTTTTTTTGCTGATCCTCATCGCCTGACAAACGCCCTGCCTTACGCAGGGCGTCCCGCAGAAGGTATTCAATCTGAGCAGTTACACTCCGTAACTCATCATCTGACCAGCACCGTGCCGAAACAGTGGCCTATGTCTGTTGCCGTTTGAGCATGGCACTGCCACCGAGTTGAACCCAAGTGTGGACAAGGGGATATAATCAAACCTGGCTGACAAACAACAGGAGAACAACATGCGCGGCCTGGTTATTTTGCTAACAGCTTTATTACCTCTCTCGTCATCGGCAGATTCTGCCTTGCCTTTCATGAAAGACCTTGTCGGTGATGCAGAATTACCCCGTCCGTGGGGTATCAGTGTTGACTTCTACACCATGGATCAGGATTACGATATTGAGGCTTTGCAGTTTGTTCTTCCGGGCATTTCGCTCGGTGACCCGTCACAGCTAAATGTAACCAACGAAGTCATGCATTTGGATATCCAGGCCGATGTTTGGTTATTACCCTTTTTAAACGTCTTCGGAATCGTCGGCAAGGTGGACACTGACACCTTGGTGGATTTTAGCCAGGTGGACATCGCTGGTCTGCCATTTGATCTCGGTAAGCTGCCGGTTTCTTTTGATGGTACGGTTTACGGTCTCGGCTTTACATTGGTTTACGGCACTGAGAACTGGTTCGCTTCAACCACCACTACTTTCACAGAAACCAGCACCAGTGGTGACCTCGACTCAACGGTTGATTCGGTCTCGATCCAGCCCCGCATTGGATTGATCAGGAATGGCTGGCGACTCTGGGTTGGCAGCATGTACCTGGATGTGGATGAACAACACAGCGGCACCTTTGAGTTACCTGTAATTGGTAGTGTACCCTTTGCAGTGGACCTCATAACAAGGGACAACTGGAATTACACGGTTGGGGTTGGTCACGTTTTTAATGACCGTGCCAACCTGAGTCTTGAGCTTGGTTTTGGCAACCGTGAGCACACACTATTCAATTTTAACGTACGCTTTTAAGTGAATGAATGAGTAACAAACGCTTATATAGTTTATTTTTAATCTTGCTTGTGCCGTCATTAGGCGGGACCTATGAAACCGATCAGTTCAACAATCGTCTGCAAGTGATTGAAGATGCCACCGCGGTCATGAACCGGCAGGTCACGCTGGCCATAGTAGCCAGTATCACTAATTGGCATGGCCCCCGTAACGAGATGAAAGTCGTCAACAGTATTTACCATAAAATTGGCGGCAAGCACTGGGTGGACAAGCTGGAGCGTTATGCGATGGACTCCAGTGAAGTCGAGCGTCTCAACACACCCGATCACGATTCCATTTACAGCGGACACCCGTTATGGGCAACACGAGTCGTTGCCTTGTTGGGTATAGGTGCGACATTAAAAATCAATAATACCCTGGTAGGAACTGACAAATTGGGCCATTTCCTGTCCCAGGGGCGTAAATTTTACCGCCGCATGTTGAAAATGAAAGATGAAGGCCTGGCTGCCAGACATTCTGCTTACACCGAAAGAGCTATATTTGGTCAGTTGACCACCGGTTCATACTCAAACGCCGATCTGGTGGCAAACTATGAAGGCTACCGGTTCTACCGCAGTCTTTTCGAAGACAATATCATTGCGGGGAAAGTGGCCATTCTTGGCTGGGAAAATAACCATTGGAAAATGCAACGTGCCTTCGACTGGTCAGACCACGTTAATGATTACTGGGATGAAGCGCTTAATATCAATCACTATGACCAGATACTTTATCCGCACATGAAGGCGCGCTTTCTCACCTTCTGTGACATCTACCACTCCGCTCCACAGCAATTTGAAGTGCATAACGAAGCTGCCTTGTTACACCGATATCGCAACTTGCAATTGCGCGACACCTCAGAATTGCGGCTTGACAACTTATGTGCAACTGATCAGGGCATACTAACCCAGGAATAGACACGCCTTCCTCAATCCAAATCACTGCGCTTTATGGCGAAACGAATCACACCCGCCTCTGAACCCGCCCCGGTACGCCTGAAGCCATTTTTTTCGAGTACCCGAATGGATTGTGTAAGATGCGGAAATGTTTCTGCACAGACCTCATTTACATTGTGATGTGAAAACGCCCAGCCAACCAGTCTCATAGTTGCTTCAGTGGCAAAGCCCCTGCGCTGATAGCTGCTTAGTATCGAGTATCCGATTTCAACTGAACCCAATGTATCCGGTCTACCCTTGAATCCACAAAGCCCAACCAATTCACAAGGATCATCTATCGTTGCCATGTACCAGAATGACCAACCCTGTTCCGATGCCTCATCCAGTTGTGTCAACGCAAACTGCATCGCCGTGGGTCCGTACAATTCTGGTGGCCAGGTTGCTGGAACCCCCAAACCTAACGCATCAGCTAGTAGGTCACTACCTGCAATATCTTTTTTTATCAGGTCGGTCGTTGCGGCAAATAAACTCAAACGTGGCGATCGAATCAATCTGAGCAGTGCAGTTTTGGGCAGATCACTCATAATAGCCAGCCTTAAGTTGAGTCCACGCTGTCTGCATCGCAGCTGATCTTTCTGCTGGCCAAAGCTTAACAAGTGATCGCTTAAGTCGGTTCAAATTAGCCCTCCCCTTCACTGCTTTTCCAGGTGTATAACGTGCCCTGTCAAAATCTATCAGAAACACTTGCAACTCGGCATCCAACAATATGTTACGACTGTTCAGGTCTGCGTGCCAGACACCGGCATCATGAAAGCGGCGAATACACTTCCCCACCCTTCCCCAAAGATCTTTAGCAAACTCCGGACCTCCATTGTTAGCAGGCAAAATATCAGCAAGGGTTTGCGCCGAAGAAATACGTGTTGTCATAATCGCACCCGTCGAAACAAAACCCCGGTGCGCGCATAACACAGCAACTGGTCGTGGTACCGGTAAGCCCTGTTCATACAAAGCAGCCAGCAAATGAAACTCCCTGAATGGTCTTGATCGGGAAACCAGAGTGAACAAATAGCGTTTGCGACTGAGTTTTGCCACCCAGCCACCACGCAGATACTGTCGCAACACGACAGGCCCAAAAGGTGTGTCAATGAACCAGGCACTACCACGGCCAAGCGCTTCTCCAATCAGTGCCTGCCGGTCACGCCAGAAATCCACACTGAAATAATCCGCTCCGGGAACATCCATAAGACTGGCATCATAGGCGACAGCCAGCGAGTGCTGTTTGTGAATAACAGTTTTCATTGCTGACTTATTCTAAAGCACAAAGCCGGTGTAGCGGCAATTGATAAACAAAAGCCTTGGGCAGTCAGGCACAATTGTATTAGGGTTGTGACTGTTACCGGTTTTTACCTTTCGGAGCTATGCGTGTCTGAGTATTCCATTTGTATTATGCGACTTTCTGCAATTGGGGATGTGACCCACGTCGCGCCCGTGGTTCATGCCATCCATCAGTACCTGCCGCAGGCAAAAATTACCTGGATTATCGGCAAACTTGAAGCACGTTTACTGAATGGTCTGACCAATGTTGAGTTTATTATCTTTGACAAAAAGGGTGGTCTGAACTCTATCCGACAACTCATGCAAACACTAAAAGGGCGGAAATTTGATGCTTTGCTGCATATGCAAGTCTCAGCCCGCGCTAATTTACTCAGTCAACTGGTTAAATCACCACTCCGAATTGGCTGGGATAAACCACGCTGGCGTGACCGACATCAATGGTTCATCAATCAATCTGTTCGAAGTGTGCCAGGACAACACCAGGTCGATGCTTTTTTGGAGTTCGCCCGTGCACTCGAACTACCCGCCGTCACACCACAATGGAACCTGCCGGTATCTTCACAAGATATTGTCTGGGCACAACAAACATTGGGTGATGGCCCACCGATACTGATGATAAGCCCCTGCTCAAGCCATCCATTGCGAAACTGGCAGGCATCACGTTACGCCGAAGTCGCCGACTATGCGGTCTCAACACTGAATATGCGTGTTGTGTTAACTGGTGGCGTATCAGCACTGGAAATACAAACCGGTGAGGATATTGAATCTGCCATGCAACAGCCGGTGCAGAACCTCATCGCCCAAGACACGATTGAGCAGTCAGTTGCGTTGCTCAAACAGGCAACTGTATTGCTTGCACCCGACTCTGGCCCAACACACCTGGCTTCCGCGGTAGGAACACCTGTAATTGGCCTGTACGCGGCAACACCCTCAAAACGTTCCGGTCCCTATAACAGCCTTGAGCTATGCGTTGATAAATATACCGAAGCGGCACGAAAATTCAGGCGAAAAGAACCGGACAAATTGCGCTGGGGGCAGCGGATTGAATATCCAGGTGTTATGGCGCTGATCGAAACCGGGGATGTCATTAAAAAACTGGAAGGGTTTATGTCCGCACACCTATACGCTCCCATCACTGAATAACCTGGCAAGCGGTGTCTGGTTTGCACGAGCTACTGCAACAATCTGCCACCAAAAGTCTCAAAAAAGTCAATTTACGATTCAATGCTTAAGCATCAAATTGATGGTGGTTTTTGGTAGAAAAGTACTTTTGGGTCTTGAAGAAAAGACACTTTACAGTTGCTTACATGAAGTGGATGACATATCTTCCCGCACTAACAAATTCTTAATGTCTATGTCTTGTGGGGATTCTTATGTCAAAAAAACACGTATTGATAGGTATATCAGCATTGGTTGCCGCTTCATTCAACCTCCCGGTTTATGCTCAGAATGAGGCTACCGTTTTCGAGGAAATAATTGTTACTGCAACAAAACGCGAACAAACTTTGCAGGAAATACCTATTGCTGTAACCATCGTTACTGCTGAGGCATTAGATAAAGCCCATGTACGTGACATCAAGGACCTGCAATCGCTGGTACCCTCACTGCGTGTGACGCAATTACAACAGACGGGCAACACCAATTTTGTCATTCGTGGATTTGGCAACGGTGCGAATAACGCCGGTATCGAACCTTCAGTAGGTGTTTTCATCGACGGTGTCTATCGCTCCCGCTCGGCCTCGGCGCTGGCCGACCTGCCTAACCTCGAACGCATTGAGGTTCTGCGTGGCCCGCAAAGTACATTATTTGGCAAAAATGCCTCTGCGGGTGTCATCAACGTGGTCACGGCAAAACCGAACCTGGAAGAATTCGGCGGATCTGCTTCGCTCACCGTTGGTGAATTTAGCCAAACCATTGTGGAAGCCGACATTTCTGGTCCTTTATCAGATACGGTTGCGTTTAGCTTATCGGGTAGTCTGAATAAGCGAGACGGCTATTTCACCGATCTTTCAAATGGCGACGAATACAATGAACATGATCGCTGGGGGGTGCGTGGACAACTTCTTTTTAAACCCAGTGATAAGCTGGAACTTCGCATCATTGCTGACTCAGAAGAGATAGACGAAGCCTGCTGTGGTGTCGCCAACCTCGTTAATGGCCCAACCGGTGGCATCGTGCAACTGATTGGTGGCCAGATTCTGCCGGAAGCTCCATTTGAACGGGCTCAGTTTTTTGATTTCGAACCGGTGAATGAAATTGAAAACAGCGGCATTTCGCTGCAAGCCGACTACGACTTCAGCTCAGCCACACTGACGTCGATAACAGCCGTGCGAAAGCAATCCAAATTCGAGAATGGTGACGTCGATTTTACCAGCGCCAGATTGATCAACCCCAACTCCAGTGACACCGACATTGACACCTTTACACAAGAAATACGTCTGACATCATCCGGTGGCGGTGCTATTGACTGGATGATTGGTGGATTCTATTTCGATGAAGACGTTGAGGTGAACAACATCCTCACCTATGGCCAGGATTTTCGTAATTATGCCGATATCCTGACGGTCGTATTGGGTGGCGGAACACCGGGCCTAGACCCCTCACCACTGGGTTTCCTGGAACCTTCACTGGGTTTGCCTGCAGGCACCTTTTTTGCCCCTGGACAGGGTCGATTCGAAAGCTTCGGCCAGGACAATCAGGCTATTTCAGTCTTTGGGCAACTTGATTTTCATATGATGGACGACCGCATGACACTCACAGTGGGTGCAAACTACACCGAAGATGAAAAAGACACATCGGCCGATATGATAGTGACCGATGTGTTTTCGTCACTTGATTTTGTTCAAATCGGTACTGGCTTTATATTCAATGCACTAACCGGATTACCGCCAACACCAGCGAACTTCGCCCTCGTACCGACCGCCTTTGGTGCTGCCGTCTCACTCAGTACGGTACCGTGTACTGCCTCAACCGGGCCTGCGTGTAATTCATTGTTGGCGCTTCAACCACTGCAGTTCATGCCGCCATTCCTGAACTTCCCGAACGCGGTTGAGTCCGGCCGCTCGAAAGATGACGACATAACGTGGACCGTTCGACTGGCATACGATGCCACTGACAACGTTAATGTATACGCGGGTGTTTCCACTGGTTTCAAAGCATCATCCTGGAACCTCTCTCGTGACTCCCGCCCATTTGCAGCCGACCTCGGCGCTATTAATTCGGGCGGACTTGGCTTACCCAACTTGAATGCCGGTTCACGCTTTGCCGGACCAGAGGAAGCCATGGTCTACGAGATCGGTCTGAAAGCCCGTTTTGAAAGAGCCTCCATCAACCTGACTGTTTTCGAACAGGAAATCAAAGATTTTCAGTCCAATATATTCCTTGGCACTGGTTTCTTTCTGGCCAATGCGGGTAAACAATCGACCACCGGCTTGGAGTTAGAAGTAAATTACGCACCTGTTGACTCTCTGCGTTTGTCGTTTGCCGGTACCTTTATGGACCCGAAGTATGATTCTTTTCCACTTGGTGAAGGTGTGAACGGACCCGAAGACCTGAGCGGCACTCAAGTGCCGGGTGTGCATGAAATCAGCATTAACCTGTCGGCTGTCTACAGCTTCGAGTTTGGTAGCAGCGGCTCAGGTTTTGTCCGTGCTGAATACATTTACGATGACAATATACAGATCATCGAAAACGTACCTGCCAGCGTCGCTTCCCGAGAGGTCGGTACATTCAACGCGAGTATCGGCGTTGCCTGGGAAAATGGCTATGAAGCCATGCTTTGGGGTCGTAACATCAATAATGACGATTACCTGTTAAGTGCCTTTCCATCAGTTGCCCAGTTTGGCAGCTTTAGCGGTTATCCCAACGAACCAAGAACCTATGGTCTGACGGTGACCAAACATTTCTAAATAGCTGCCATTACGTTTCAGTTAATTGATTGACGAACGGGCCCTGCGGGGCCCGTTTTTATTTGAGCTGGACATTCGTTTGAAAAAACCGTCTGCTGCTCGCTACCACGCGATGCTTGAATTTGATGAAACTTGATATATTTTGTCGGTTTAATTACCTAAAAAAAACTAAATGGATTTATTGATAATCCTGATAAGACTTTTCTTCGACGATCTCTGAACCCAAATAAACATTCAGTTCTTTTTTCGCATTGGCACGTTGGTCGTTGGTGACATAAACACTTCGCGCGAGCTCAATAAATCTCTGATCAAACTCCCTGGCACGTTCTTTATCGCGAATATCGTCTTCTATCTCCCACAAAGCCTCATTAATGGCCTTCAGTTCGCAATGGATGCGAACAACAGTTTTATCTTCAACCACGGTTTGCCGCCAGCAAGTCAGTAGCAGGGCCAGTTCCCGTCTGACATTGGCGAGTTTAGCGGCATCGTTGATGCGCTCAGATTTGATTTCCAGAATAGTGATTTTGTCCAACACTTCACCCGGCGAAACCGGAACCTGAATAATATCCATAGTCATACCTTGAATGCGTAATCTTTATCCGGATCCCGTTCAATGTCCGGGGGGTAATTACTACGTTTATCTTCATAATACCGGGCCCTGTGATCACCTTCGGAGGCACCGTTAAACGTAATATACAGTACACGGCGAGCTTGGTCGGTGTTATTGAGCATGGAACGATGTGGTGCATAAGAATCAAAAAACACCGTATCACCCGGCTGACAGTGCACCGCCACGTAAGTGGCATCAGCGGTATCGGTAGCCGTTAGTGGTGCCCACATTTTGCCTAGCAAACCCTGCTTGTGCATACCAGGAATCATTTCAACACTGCCATTTTCCTGATTGGTTTCATCGATCGCAATCATGGCGGTGATATGTAAAGCAGCGTAGTCGTCCCAACCGGCCTGCACATCCTGATGTTCCTTGAAACCATCTCCACCAGGTAATTTAAAATTAATTTTATCCTTGAATAACACGGCCGTTTCGCCCAGCAACTCACTGACAGCCTGTTGCATCCTTCGACGTGTGATCAACTCGGCAAAGCCCGCGTGGAATGAAACAAAATCTTCAATCCTTGAAATAATACGTGAACCATCCTGTTTGCTGGTTTCAAAATACATCATGTAATGACCCACTACTTCAGGCGACCGAGCCACTTCATTGGTCCATTCGCTGATGTCTTGCATTTCCGCCGGGTTATACATGGCCTTGACCTGCAGAAAACCATCACGATGAAATTGTACGATCTGCTGTTTACTTAGCATGCTGCCTGCCTTGTATCTGAAGTGTTCAATTATTACTTACCCTGTGTCTTTTCCACAGCGTTTTAATCACTGAAATCAGGTTGTTAGTGGTCCAGTACAAAACCATACCTGCAGGAAAGGTATAAAACAAAACCAGAAAACCCAATGACATCAGCACAAGATTGCGTGCGTGCTTACGTTGCTGATCTGCGTCCATAGCCGGATGGCTATGCAGTTTTGATGCGACAAACGAGAACCCGGTCATGATAAATGGCAGCAGATTCAGATAACCACCAAAAAATGGCAGACTGAATGGCAATTGCATAAAGGCATCCGGGTGAGACAAGTCGGTTATCCAAAGAAAGGACTCGCCGGACAGGTGGATGTTTTCCGCCAGCATATCAAATGCACCGATGAAAATCGGTATAACTACAAAGACACCCGCCAGGCTTTTCAGACTGTACAGGGGGTGCACGTTTTCTTCCTTGTACATTGCAAGAATTTTTTCCGACTGGGCTGCACCCCGGTGGTTTTTTTTGATGCTTGCCAACGTCGGTGCCAATCGTGCGTCGATTTCGTGTACCTGGTCTTGCAGGCGGTCTGCAATTTTATTCAACGGTCGCATTAAAATTCCAACTAACAGTGATAAAACCATCACTGCCAAACCCCATTGTGGTATCAGCATCGCAATACCATTGAGCAGGTGGTAAAGCGCCTGACAAACCCAGCGCAACCAAAACCAGAGACCAGAATACATTAAACTTTCAAGCTCAGGCGCAGACCGGGAAAGTGCCTTTGGCTCTACCGGCCCAAGGTAAAGATTCAGAGCAAGGCCCTTTTCTGAATTCACGCCTGCGATCTCGATACGTGCATCTTCAATCAATTCACCAGTTACCGGAGTAAACGATATGGGTGTTGCCGGTAACACCATGGCAGTCCAGAAACGGTTGCGAAAACCAAACCAGCCTTGACTGAGGCGCGGACCTTGCTCAGTGTCGTCCATGCCGATGGCTTCAGCAGAAGAACCGTCAAAGACAATGTATCGGGACTGTTCCAGCAAATAACCAAAACCGCTCGATGGTGCCGGTCTGAAATCTGCACCGCTCATCAGGTTTACTGTCTCCGCCCCAGATGATGTGACAGAAATCATCCAACCTTTGTCTGGCACCTGCCAGCGATGTAATAAGCGGCCCGATGGTTCAGAAAATGATAGTGTCGTGGTGGCGTTGTTGTACTCACGTTTAAGTTGCAAAACCGTTGCTTTGTCCTGCCCAAATACCAACATGCCTTGCGTGGCTGACAAGACCCGGGTTTTCGCACCTTCATCAGCACAAGCCGGGAAACAGGCCTGCACCCGGAGCAGATCACCTTGTTGATTAAATTGCAGGTGCAGTGATTCAGTATCAACGGTAAGGTCAGCAACGGCCGATACTGACTGCAGCAGGCTCATTAATACGAGCCAAAGTTTGAGATTTGTGACTTTCATGGATGAAACCGGGTATTTTCACGCATCACAGATTCCAGCACGTCGGCATTGAACTGTGGCTTATCAACAAGGCGATAGTTATTGTCACGAACCTCATACATTCCATTCGGAAAAGTCACGGTTACCTGTTCCGGCTCCAACACTGCATAGTTGTAATAACTACCGGCGACCAACCAGTCCCATTGCGGCCCATCATACAGGTCGTGACCACTCGAATAATCAGTATAGGCATTACTGCAGCCTAACAGACGGCGCATTAATGTTGGCGCAATATCGTAGTGCGATGTGCGTCGGGAAATACGCTGCGGTGGTACCCCAGGCCATGCCAGCAGCATCGGCACACCGAGTTGGTGACGACTGTAACCGGAACCATGCCCCTTGATACCGTCACCGTGATCATTGAACTCTTCGCCATGATCAGCGGAAATGATGACCACGGTATTATCTGTCAGTCCGCGGCTATCGAGATCAGCAATGACCTGACCGATCAATTCATCATCAAACATGATTGCAGTTCTGTAATCGGCGAATTTCTCTGCCATTGTTTCTTTTGGATCAAGCGCAACGCGGTCTGCAAATTCTGGCGGATAGGTCTTGCTATTGACCGCATCATAAAAGAGGAAGCCAAAAAAGGCCTGGTCCAATGAACGCTGATCCAACCATGACATCCACTCACGCGTCATAATCCGATCACGCTGCCAGGCAGGTGCATCGGTCGGTTTTGTTTCAATACGGAGATTAGGTACATGTGCAAATGCTGTCCGGTCCAGTGTTACAGGCCGGTACATATTGGCACTGCTGAACAAACCGGGCTGATATTGATTCGCAAGTAATTGGTCCATCAGTACCGGTGGTTTTTGCAGGGCTTCGAAACTACCAAAGTAACCGGGTGGCAGACTATAGAACAGGCTGAATGCACCCATGCGCGAAGAGTTACCTGCACTGTAGTGATTTAAAAAATATGACGCCCGTTGCCTGGCAAATCGATCCATGTTTGGTGTTAAACCACGTTCCAGCATATCGCCACGCATCGCGTCCACCAGGATAATTAACAAATTAAGTGGTGCTGCATTGGTACACTGCAATGGTTTCAACGGGTAATTCAGGTTACCGGCCCCGGATTGATCCAGCCCACCTGCAACACGATTTGCCAACTGGCGTTCCCGGCTTTGGCTGATATTAACCAGACCAAAACGTACCAGTAACCTTTTTGCGGTAAAACCACGCTGTACCGGCAGTTGTTGCGCGATACTGGTCACCGGTACGTAATAACTCGCATCAGCCCATGCATAAATACCTTGGGCAACAACAAAACAGACCGTAAGCATCACAGCCAACAAGCGGCCTTTGTGGGCGGGCGCCGTCCCCAACCACGTCCATATCCTGCCCGCCAACAGAAACTCGAACAACAATGCAATAAAGAACATGGCTATTGCAAAAACTATGCTCGAAGAACCCAGTATTTTGAGTGTCAGGATATTGATGTGAAAACGACTTTGTGACCACAACAGGCTGTCGAGCATGATGACAGCAATCATCACGGCCATCAGCAATACCGCCAGGGTTTTTGACCAGCTCAAAGAGGGTCGCAACACAATCAACGGTGAAACAAGCAATAGCAGTGGCAATAAGGCTAACCAACTGTGGTGGCTGATATAAATACTCACCAGGTAGACCCAGCCCAGTGTGGTCATAGCGGGGAATCCGCCACCCAGGTAACGCAAACTGATCAAGCCGAAAACAATGGCATTGGCCATGGCGAACCAGCCCAGCCAGCGGAATAATTGCCTTCGCGCCTGGATATCGGGGCTCTTCTGCTCAAACATGCGACGGCTCTCTTGCTTGTCTTTCAATTGCCTTTTCATCGGCTAATCGCGCGATTTCCCTGGTACCGGTTTCAATACTAGTACCAATATTGAAAACCATTTGTGTACGAAGCTTTTCCATATGCGACTGAAAACTCTGTTGGGTTTCCAGCAAGCGGGCAATTCTGTCTGGAGCTTCATGCAGATGCTGTGCAGAAACAGTATCACCGGCCAGTTCACGAAATGAGGCTTCCTGGGGCTCAATACCCAAAGCCTGCCAATCAGGATTGCGCACACGGCGGGGCAGATCAATAAACAAAACCGGCTTCTCCAATCCCAGTGCATATTCAATGGCCATCGCGGACCAATCGCAGATCAGTATGTCTGAACGAAACAACGTATCACTTTCACCCATTTGATCCTGGTATTCAAAATTTTCATGATCACCGTATTTATCTATCAAGCTGTCCACCACCTCCGGTGTCATTTGTAAGGTCTGGTAATGCGGCCGAATAATTACATGGTAACCCGCACTCAGCAGCACGCTGGTCAGTTCGTCGCCACAACTATTAAAAATTGATTGTTCACCCCAGGTCGGTGCAACCAACACTACTGGTTTTCTGGCTTTGCCTGACACAAGCTGACTGGCATTCTGACGATATGATTTTGCCGCACTCAGCAAGTTTTCCAAACGAGGGTGTCCATATTCAAATAGATTTCTTGCCGCCATGGCTTGCATTGATTCCCGTTTACGCAACTCGGCTACATGGTGGGGTCCCACACAAAACAAACTGTCATACGCATCGTAGGAGTTGGCGTGGTCGACCATATGGGTGCTGCCTAGTGAGTGGAACAGGTAGATATAGTGAACCGGGTTGATCGATTTTTTCAGCTGAAGATTACCCAGGTCCATCATTGTCAGTACGACAACATCAGCTCGTTGCATATTGAAATGCATGGTCAGAAAAAAACCCGCCGGGATACAGATTGCCTCAAACAAGGGGTGCTGCCGGCTTAGACCGGGATCATTCTGATCAGATGTGGTATAGGTGACCCGGCGTTTCAGGTCGCCGTTAAGCGCAGCTATGAGTGGCTCAAAATAATGCCAATCCTGACCACTCTCCGAATAAACAACGATGTTTCGCCAGTCCGCAGACAATTTGCGATACCTACGCCAGCCTGACCAGGCCTGTAGTATACCCATCGATCCAGTACCCGCTCAGACGGTCTCTTCGTCAGTGTCAGACTCAGCAGGTTTACGCGTGAAGAACGCCTTGATACGGTACCAATAAGTCCTGATTGCCAATACCAGTGATGCAAACAAGCCAACAATGGCTGAGATAAGCATGCTACCGGTGGTTGGGTCCAGATAGGCCAACGCCGATACGGGCATCAACAGCAACGTGATCAAAATCACCCAGGCCAGCACTGACTGAAATTGATGTGGTTTGTAAGCTCGGTACATGGTCATCTCTGTTAACTGCCTATCACTGCTCTAAGTGCCTGCTCCAATCGGGCCATATCGTAATCACTGATCTCACCCATGGTTGAAATCCTGAATAACTGTGAGGCCAAATCACCCTGCCCCGCATAAATAATAAACCCGTGCTGTTTCAAACCATCGTGTAGTTCATTGTAGGTCATGCCGGTTGGCAGATGATAACTACGTAAAACACAAGAGCTTTGCTCTGCTGGCAACCACTGCCTGACACCCAGTTCCTCACAGGTCATGGCAACACCTGTGGCCAGTTTTCGGTAACGTGATCTACGCTGTTTCCAACCACCCTGCTTATCGAGTTCTTGCAGCGCTTGCGCCAGACCCTGCAAGGCATTGACCGGTGGTGTAAAGGGTGTGGATCGCCGGGCCTGCTGTTCTGCCCAGCCGGGCAAATGCAAACTCAGGCTGCGTGGCTTGATACCCTGCTTTAAGGCAGCACGTCGGCACAGCACCATCGCCAAACCCGGAATACCATGTAGACATTTGTTTGCAGTAACAGCCATCGCCTGTAGGGAATTCTCTGCGAATGGAATCGACTCTGCGCCAAAGCTTGAGACAGCATCCAGCAGAAAATGCACCCCATACCTGCTACACAATGAAGCAATTTCATCAACCGGGTTCAGACGACCGGTCGTTGTTTCATGATGGACGGCCAGAACATGAGAAAAATTGCCATTTGCGAGCAACTCGGTCAGCGCATCCAGATCAATTTCGTCACCCCAGGCAGCTTTTAGTGATTGCGCCGGGATATCGTATATCTGTGCAATACGACTTAAACGCTCACCATAAACACCGTTTTCCAACACCAGCACCCGTGCATCGTCTGGCAGTAAAGAGACCATCATGGCTTCCATCGCCGAGGTGCCTGAACCACCAAGTAAAACGGCGGTCCATTGCGTCGAATCGCATTGATAAATATCGACCAGACCCTTGATCACCGTATCCTGCAATTCAAGGTATTCAGGCTCGCGATGACACAAATCCATTCGCGTCGTAGCCCGGCGTACGCCTTCGCTCAATGAAACCGGGCCTGGGTTAAGCAAAATGGATCTCACGTCAATGTCCTGATTACCAGCGGAGGAAGAAAAATCACTGTCTCTGTAAGCAAATTATGCAGCGTGACTCACAACCCACAACCAGATTCCGCAGCTTAATAAATAGAGAGAAATCGGTAGTTCACCATTGCGGATTAACGACTGGTAAGTATCCCAACCTTCAGCCTTGAGGTCAGCCCAATGGAAGCGACCCGGAATGATGGCACGAATACTTTTACTCCATTCCCGCCACTCGTCTTCAAACAGTCTTTCCAGCTTATTGTCTTCATAAGTAATCGCGGCCGGATACCAAATCAGAAAAAACACGATGACACCGGCTGCCACATACAGGTTGGCGGCGGCAAGCGTGAAACCTGCCAAAATCAAAATGTTACCAAGGTATAAAGGGTGACGCACCAGTGCATATGGTCCGTTTGAAGCAAGCTGTGTATTTTTGAAAATAAACCCAGCGGCATAAATACGAAAGACCTGACCGACAACGACCAATGCAAGTCCCGCTGCTACCGTGCCTGTATCTGGTCTGGCAAAATAGGCACACACAGCCACCAGCAACAAGCCAATACCCTGGCGTAATATCTCGTTGAAGCGAATGCGATCAAACCAGCCTGACAGACCGGTTCGTTTGCCCTTTCGCGTGGTGCGCTCGGTGACCATTGCTAGCTCCTGATAATATGCGCTGATTTTACTCGATTTCAGTTCACGATAGGATTGTTTTATCGCTTGTTTTATTGAAAATCATGATACTGAATACTACTGCATGGATAAGCAGCGTGCATCCACAGCGAGGTGTCGCATCAGACGACGAGCCACATTGACAGGAGTAATCGACGGTCTGGGTAATCCGTCGGGTACTCCCCGACAGGTTTCAATGTGCATGAAAGCGGGTGCCTGAGCTTGCAAAAAGCCATCGATACCTTGAGAGCACGTGCTTTCACTGAAAACACTCTGATAACCGCAGGCGGCAGCAATTGCCGGGAAATCTATTGCTGAACTGACGCTGGCCTGGCCGCCTGTAGATTCGTGGACATGGTTATCAAGTAACAGGTGATAATAATTATTACCAGCATAAGCCCCCACCGTTGCCATATTGCCCAAACGCATCAAAGCCGCTCCATCACCATCTATGACAATAATTTTTTTGTCCGGTGAAAGCATTGAAAGACCTAGACCTAACGCGGCGGCACAGCCCATGGAACCCACCATGTAAAGATGATTTGCTCGGTCATCAATGGCATATAACTCACGTCCGTTAAAGCCGGTCGAGGCAATAAGTACGGTATCTGATACATCAGTACAGGCCACAAGCTGCTTCAAAACCTGATGACGACTGGGCGCATCTGTCCGCTTGCCATTTGCCTTTTCACTAAATTTTGCAGCTGGTTCCGCAAAACCTGGTGTTGGCTGTAAGGGGTATGGCGCTACCATGCCCTTTTTCATGATGAGCGCATAGGGCCTGCCACTGGAATCCATGTGCATGGTGGCTGTTTGCAGTACCGTCTCAACATCTTTGGCCTGATCGGGAAACCAGCTCCACGGAATGCGCATGGTCTCCAGTAGCTGGAGTGTGATTTGCCCCATCAACTCATGCTGCGGTTCGTCCGGCTTACCCGGTTCACCTCTCAAAGTGATGATAAGCAGCAATGGTATCTGAAATATATGGTTCAAAGAGCTCAATGGGCTGACGGCATTGCCCAAACCCGAGTTCTGCATCATCGCGACTGAGCGATGCCCGGCCAGCGCAGCACCACTGGCAGCAGCCACTGCATCACCCTCATTGGCAGATGAGATATAAGTCAGCTCTTCATCACCTATGGTGTAGTTGATAAACGGATTCAAAAAAGAACAGGGCACACCCGCCCAAAAATCAAACCCCAGGTGTTTGGCAGAACCGACAAACTGACTTGCTTCTATCACTATGATTCCAGCAGATTTGGTCTATCATCGATAGTCTAACCGAATCATGAGCAGGAAACCGTCTGATTGGTGTTTAATCCAGATGAAATATTCAAACAACAGTAAAAACGAAACCGGTCTGCGTTTTACATGGTGATAATCACTTTTCCCCGGAGCTCGTCCCCGATCATGTGACGAAACGCCTCATGTATCTCATCCAAGGGGTAGCAACTGTCGATGATCGGTGTAATTTTACCCGCTTCAAGGAAGGTCCTGAGTACAGCCATTGTCTCTGGCCTGCTCGGTAATGGGATACCACGGGGACCCTGAAGTTGCTTTACAAAGCGTGCCTTCAACATCAAGCTGAGAAAGTAGGGAACGATACCAAAAACACGCTTGCCCGAACCACCAAAATGCTCATGCCCAATGAGCACGTATCGTCCATCAGGTTTGAGCACACGCTTGCAAGCGGAGAACGGGTGGTTCCCAGGAACATCGAATATTAAATCGTAACGAATGTCACCCTGGGTGAAGTCCTGGCGGGTATAGTCGATGACCTGATCCGCACCAAGTGAGCGCAACATGTCCAGTTTGCCTGTGCTGTCCACTGCTGTTACCTGTGCACCATAGGCCTTCGCGATCTGCAACGCGAGCGAACCCACACCACCACCAGCGCCATTAACCAACACCTTCTGCCCTTTTAGCTGGCACCCTTCACGCAGGTTTTGCAAGACGATAAATCCGGAAGTTGGCACACTAGCGGCCTGTTCAAAAGTGATGTTGTGGGGTTTCAGTGCCAGCAGACCTTGCGGCACTGACACGTATTCACAATATGCGCCACCGTTGCTCCATGTATAGGCATCGACAGTTTCGCCAAATACTTGGTCACCTTGTCGAAACCGTGTCACCTTCGCACCAACAGAATCGACAACTCCCGCCATGTCGGTACCAGGAGTCGGGTTCTTCGGCCTGGAAAAACCGGCACCCATCAGACGCAGAATGTAGGGTCGTCCGCTCACAAGATGCCAGACATCCGGATGCATTGAAGCGGCACGTACCCGCACCAGAACTTCATCATCACCGACCACCGGTTCTTCGACTTGCCGAAGCTCAAGGTCATCAAAAGACCCGTACTTCTCTTGCACAATAGCCTTCATGTTCTCTTCAGATTCCTAAACACAAGCCAACGACATCCGTAATACTCCTGGTACTTTAAGCCCTTAAATGGCAATGCATCTTTTGTAGCGACCGCTGTGTTGCCAGAATGTAGCGCATCGCCTCTGGCTGAATTATTCAAAGGAGTTTAAACCAATTCAAGCCACATTTTTGCTGCACTGGATCACACGGCAGGGTTGCTTGCGAGTTGGCGGCAGGTTCAGCCAATGCGCCAATGGGTGCCGTCACCTTAATACAGTGTTTTTGAGGAACGCTTAATCTCAACATTCACTTGACGTGCTTGGACGCACTAATGTCGCGGGTGCAGGGATGAACTCATTCAACTCTTATGCAGATCGACAGGGCAAGTACCAGGGCCAGAGGGGTGTCACATTGCGCAAAGCCTGAACCCTGAAAACCGAGGGTGTCATGTCCTTCGCAAATTTTGTGTTAAACCTTATAAATAAGGGTTTTCATCACGAAAAGTCGCCATGGATATCGCAATTGACAACACAATAATTGCGTTAAAAAAAACCGGGACGATCAAAAAAGCATAACCCAGATGGTGGACGGACTCTCCACCAATGACAGCAGTGATTGCCGTCGCCCCACCGGGTGGATGCATGCAACGCAGTTTGTGCATGGCAAACATTGCCAGCGGAATTGCGATTGATGCGGCTAATATGTCGACAGGGATCAGGATATAGCAGCTTACGCCAACAAAGGCCGAAATCAGGTGACCACCCACAATATTCCAGGGTTGGGACGCGGGAATATGCGGCATACCAAATACCAGGATGGCTGTCGCACCGGTTGAGGCCAGGATGATATGAGTGCCTTCGGCAGATAAAACAGTATCACTGAAGAAGGTAGCTAACAAAGTACTGGCAAGCGCGCCTATGACAGAAGCAGTCATTTCACGCTTGTTCATTGTATGC
The DNA here is from genome assembly GCA_021772935.1 of Gammaproteobacteria bacterium. GTDB lineage: Bacteria > Pseudomonadota > Gammaproteobacteria > Xanthomonadales > SZUA-36 > SZUA-36. The sequence goes on along the minus strand of JAJFLA010000027.1, from coordinate 20,893 downwards.
ATGTTTTACCCCGGCAGTACCTTGTTTTTTTTGTACAGAATCCCCTTGGTTTTGTTAACGGGAGAGTTCTGATTTGGACGTAGATAGTTATCGGAGGGGGTTACCGTACCATCTATCCGGATAACTGGATCTTCAAGCCTCCAGCCTGTCTCAGGCCTTCCAAGTCAACCATCATAGCTTCGGGGTCTTTAAAATCAAAACCTTTAATTTTTGTGTTGGCAGCTAAAACCTGGATGTATTCACTAATGCCATTCATTAATGACTGGGCGCTTAGGTATTCCTTAATATGCCCTGCAACCTGCTCAAAGGGTAAAACCTTGTTCAGTTCCTTGTCAGTGAATTTAGACCGGTTGTTCTCATAATATCGTTTACAGGCTTCTTCTCCAGCCTCGGGTACACAGACAGACTGATCAATTAAAGCAGTGATCATTTGCTCCTCTTCTGCCGAATCTATATCAGCCAAAGCCTTATCTGCCAGATTAGCAATTATTTTTTGCTTAAAAGCAGTGTTTAGCAAAAGTTGCCTGACAACCAGGGATTGTGCAGCCAGGAAACAGGCGTGTTTGACACTATCTGCCTCATCCTGGTACTGCATTTCCTCAAACACCTGTTCATCTGCGATTTCTACACCGCCTACATGTATTGGCATAACCCAAATTCCTTATGTGTTTTCGTATACAGCCTAAAATCTTTTGCGAACGATCTGATAATTACTGCGCGTAAGATACTGTACCGGAACGCTCCATATATGGACCAGTCGTGTAAACGGGAACAGTACGAAGATACTCATACCCAATACCAAGTGTAATTTAAAGACCCAGGCTTCATGGATTATAAACTCTGCCGCACCCGACCTGAATGTGACGACATGCTGTGCCCAATTGGCCAGGGCGATCATTGAACTGCCATCAAGGTGTTGCGCGGAGTATGGAATAGTGATCAGCCCCAATAGCAGTTGTACCAGTAAGACCACCAGGATCATGATATCAGCGAAATGACTGGTTGCCCGAATCCGTGGATTGGTGAGGCGACGGTTTAATAGCATCACCAGACCTATAAGGCACAGGGTTCCGAATACACCACCGGCTGTCATTGCCATGACCTGTTTGAAACCAGGGCTCATAAACGGGTGGTAAACCCATTGGGGGGTAAGCAAACCAACAAAATGCCCGAAGAACAGGAAAATAATGCCGATATGAAACAGGTTACTACCAACGCGCATACCTTTCTTGCTTAAAAGCTGACTGGAATCTGCTTTCCATGAATATTGATCACGGTCATAGCGTAAAGCACTGCCAATCACAAATATACCCAAAGCGACGTATGGAAAATAAGCAAAGAAAAATTGGTTCAGATAATTCATTGTATATCTCCAGATAATAAGTTCTGACTGTTCTCATCGCTGTTTTGGTAAGCGCCACAGTTGTTACAATCAGCCTCATCATTGCCAAAGGCGGGCGTCTCCTCCCATTCCTTATCCAGTTCATCAAAGGTTTCAGGATCTTTGGGTGCGTTTTTAACCGCTAAAGCTACTTTCTTCTTGTCCACGTCAATATTCGGCATAGTCTCTAATGCATTGAATACAGTTGAAAAAACGGACTTATTTTTGTCAAGGTGCATACCAATTGTTGCAATGACATCAATCGCATCCGCTAACATTTCAATAGCTTCATCCAGGTCACAAAATGATAAAAACTCTAAAAATAGGGGTAAATAATCAGGCAGTTCATTACTGCTGATATCCAGTCCCTTACTGGCATACATCTCTTTCATATCAACCATCGCCGCGCCACGGTCACGAGATTCACCATGAATATGCTCAAACAGGTACAGGCAATGGTTGCGACTGCGATCAAAGGTACTCACATATTGCTCTTGCAACGAAATCAAATCGTTGTTCGCATAATCATCTAACAATGGCTGCAAAGACTTGATCTGGCGTTTGCTCAATAAACCTTCATCTGTGAACACCTCTGCAAACGAGCCAGCCGCAGCTTGCAGCTGCTCGCCCGGATAGGTCAGCAACAAACCCAGTAATTTAAATGTTTTCATTGCGAACCTTCCCGCTCATGGTGTTACCGTGGGTTTTAGTACCAAAAAGACCCAGCTTTGATTCACCGGTGGCACAACCGTTACCGAAACTGAAACCACATGAGGATTTGGTATCAAAAGCCAGCTCATTATCAAATGGTGAATCACCCGCGTATTCACGGTGATTGCTCGGGATCACATAACGGTCTTCATAGGCTGCCAGGGCCATGATCCGATACATATCCTCAACCATATGCTCACTCATCCCAACGGCCTCTAATACCTCGGTCAAAGTTTCGTTATCAACCCGTTTGGCTCGTTGGAACTTACGCATTGCCAGCATTCTCTCCAGCGCGTAAACGATTGGAGTCTCATCACCTGCCGTTAACATATTGGCCAGGTATTTAACCGGTATACGTAAAGACTTGATCTCAGGAAGGACGCTGGTGTCTTCAATCTTGCCCTGGGAAATAGCATTTTGAATGGGCGACAGCGGTGGCACGTACCAAACCATTGGCAAAGTCCTGTATTCAGGATGCAATGGAAAAGCCACTTTCCAGTCGATCGCCATCTTGTACACAGGTGAATTTTTCGCCGCTTCCAACCAACTGTCGGGCACGCCGTCTTTCCTCGCCTGTGCGATGACTTCCGGATCGTTCGGATCCATGAACATATCGAGCTGGGCCTGGTACAGGTCTTTCTCATCACTCATGTTAGCCATTTCTTCGATCTTGTCGGCATCATATAAAATCACACCTAATGAACGAATCCTGCCCACACAAGTTTCCGCACAAACCGTAGGTTCGCCAGATTCAATCCGTGGATAGCAGAAAATACATTTTTCCGATTTGCCGGATTGCCAGTTAAAGTAAATTTTCTTGTACGGGCAACCACTGATACACATCCGCCAACCACGGCACTTGTCCTGGTCAATAAGTACAATGCCATCTTCTTCACGTTTGTAGATGGCACCACTTGGACACGAAGCCACACATGACGGATTTAGACAGTGCTCGCACAGACGCGGCAAATACATCATGAAGGTGTTTTCGAATTCACCATAAATTTGCTTTTCTACATCTTTAAAGTTGTAGTCCTTGCTGCGTTTTTCGAATTCACCACCTAATATTTCTTCCCAGTTCGGACCCATTTCCGGTTTTTCCATCAACTCGCCGGTAATCATGGAGTGCGGCCTGGCAACAGGTGGGGCTGTCATTTCCGGTGCATTTTGCAAATGCGCGTAATTAAACGTAAACGGTTCGTAATAATCATCGATCTCCGGCAGATCCGGATTGGAAAAAATCTTGGCCAGCAATCTGAATTTACCACCCATTTTCGGTTTTAACTTACCGCCTTTGGAGATCCAGCCACCATTCCAGCGATCCTGATTTTCCCAGTCGTGCGGATAGCCAATACCCGGTTTACTCTCAACATTGTTGAACCAGGCATATTCCACGCCCTGTCTTGAGGTCCAGACATTTTTACAGGTTACCGAACATGTATGACAGCCAATGCATTTGTCCAGGTTAAGAACCATGCCAATTTGAGCTCTGATTTTCATTGCTGTGCTCCTGCTGCTGGCTCATCTTTCCACTCGACTTTGTCCATCTTGCGCACAATCACAAATTCATCGCGGTTGGAACCCACGGTGCCGTAATAATTGAAGCCATAAGACAACTGGGCGTAACCGCCAATCATATGGGTTGGTTTCAGCACAGCCCTGGTGACAGAGTTATGAATACCGCGACAGCTATTGGTTTCAGCAACCGGTGTGGTAATTATCTTCTCCTGGGCGTGGTACATCATCGCCATGCCTTCCGGCACGCGCTGACTGACAACTGCCCGGGCAGCAATCGCACCATTGGTGTTATAAATCTCGATCCAGTCATTATCTTCAACCGAAATTTTACTGGCATCGGATTCACTGACCCAAACTACCGGGCCACCACGGTTCAGTGTCAGCATCAACAGGTTATCGGAGTAGGTGGAATGAATAGCCCATTTTTGGTGTGGGGTAATCCAGTTCAACACGACCTGGTCACGTCCCTCGCCTTTAACATCGATAATGGGCGCAACCGTCTTGGTATTGATAGGTGGCTTGTAGACACAGAAGCCCTCACCAAAATCGCGCATCCATTTGTGATCCTGGTAAAAGTGCTGTCTGCCGGTCAGTGTCCGCCATGGTATATATTCATGCACGTTGGTATAACCAGCGTTATAACTGACATGTTCATCCTCCAGGCCACTCCAGGTAGGGGATGAAATAATCTTCCTGGGTTGCGCCTGTATATCGTGGAAACGGATCTTCTCGTCTTCTTTTGGCAAGGCCAGGTGTCTGTGATCGCGGCCAGTGATTTTACCTAAAGCACCCCATGCTTTAACGGCTACCTGTCCGTTGGTCTCCGGCGCCAATGACAAAATCACCTCTGAAGCATTGATATCGGTATCAATAGTGGCCAAACCCTTTGAAACGCCCTCATCACGTACAGTACGGTTTAAGCCTTTTAATAACTCAACTTCATTTTCCGTATTCCAGGCGATTCCTTTACCACCATTACCAACCTTGGCCATCAATGGCCCCAAGGAAGTAAACTTCTTATAAGTGTCGGGGTAATTGCGCTCAACTTCGATCAGAGATGGCATGGTCTTACCGGGAACAGGCTCACATTCACCTTTCTTCCAATCCTGAACTATCAATGGCTGAGCCAGCTCTCCTGGAGAATCATGTTGCATTGGCAAGGTAACCAGGTCGGTTTCATTGCCCAAATGCCCCGCACATAGCCTGGAGAACTCTTTGGCTATACCCTTGTATATGTCCCAGTCACTGCGGCTTTCCCAGGCTGCATCCACTGCCTTGGATAATGGATGAATAAAGGGATGCATGTCTGAAGTATTGAGATCATTTTTCTCATACCAGGTCGCTGACGGCAACACGATATCGGAATACAGACAGGTAGTGGACATTCTGAAGTCCAGAGTCACAAACAAACTGACCTTACCCTCTGCACCTTTCTCATGCCATTTGACTTCCTGCGGTCGGACGTCGGTTTCTTCACCCATCACACCATTATGTGTGCCAAGCAGATACTTCAGTAGATATTCATGTCCTTTACCACTGGAGCCCAGCAAGTTGGAACGCCAGATAAACATGTTATGCGGGAAGTTCTGCTTGTTATCCGGGTCTTCACAGGCAAATGACAAATCGCCTGATTTCAACTGTTTCACCACGTAGTCTTTAGTTTCCAAACCTTCTTCCTGGGCTTTCTTTTTCAGTTGAAGCGGATTGGTTCCCAGTTGTGGCGCTGACGGCAGCCAGCCCATACGTTCGGAGCGTACATTACAGTCAATCAATGAATAATCTTTCCAATCGGCTTTATTGGCAAGCGGTGACAACAACTCGTCAATTTCCACATGCTCATAACGCCATTGGCTTGAATGGTTATAGAAAAATGACGTGCCATTCATATGCCGGGGTGGACGATGCCAGTCCAGCGCAAAGGCCAGCGGGGTCCAACCGGTTTGCGGGCGTAATTTCTCCTGCCCCACATAGTGGGCCCAGCCACCGCCGGATTTACCGATACAGCCACACATCATCAACATATTGATAATGCCGCGGTAAATCATATCCATGTTGTACCAGTGGTTAATCGCCGCGCCGAGGATAACCATCGATTTACCCTTGGTCTTGTCTGCATTATCAGAAAATTCACGTGCAAGTCTGATGATTTGCTCACGGTCAACCTTGGTTATTTTTTCCTGCCATGCCGGGGTATAAGGCACGTCGTCATCGTATGAGCTGGCGACATTCTCGCCGCCCAGTCCCTGATCCACACCATAGTTGGCCATTTGCAAATCAAATACCGTTGCCACCAGGCAACTGGAACCATCGGCCAGGATCACTCTCCTGGCGGGAACATTTCTTAACAGGACACTGTCGTGATCGGTATGTGAAAAAATCTCCTGATCATGCTGCTGGTTCGCGAAATAGGGGAAGCCCACTGCAACCACTTCATCATGTTCTTTGACCAATGATAACTTAGGTTTAATGTCTGAACCGTCGGCAACATTTTTCTCTTCCAGGTTCCACTTTGCAGATTTATCCCAGCGTGAACCAATCGTGCCGTTTGGAACAACCATTTCACCTGATGTGTTATCAAGCAGAACCGATTTCCATTCAGCGTTTTCTGTCTGACCCAGACTGCCTTCCAGATCCGAAGAGCGTAGATTACGTCCCGGTGCCAGGCAGCCGTCTTTTTGCTCCAACATGACCAGGAAGGGCATATCGGTGTATTGGCGTACATAGTTATTAAAATATTCGCTTTTACCAGTCTTGTGGTACTCGGTCAGAATCACATGACCCATGGCCATTGCCACGGCTGAATCTGTACCCTGGCGTGCCGGTACCCACTCATCGGTTAACTTGGCGACTTCGCTGTAATCAGGCGTGATGGCTACCGTTTTAGTACCGTTATAACGCGCTTCGGTAAAGAAATGCGCATCCGGGGTACGTGTTTGAGGCACGTTGGAGCCCCAGGCAATAATGTATGAAGAGTTATACCAGTCAGCCGATTCCGGTACGTCCGTTTGCTCACCCCAGGTTTGCGGGGAGCTTGGAGGTAAATCGCAATACCAGTCATAGAAGCTCAAACAGGCACCACCGATCAATGACAAATACCGGGCACCGGCCGCATATGACACCATGGACATGGCAGGGATTGGTGAAAAGCCGATAATTCTGTCCGGGCCAAATTCCTTAACCGTATGGACATTGGCTGCGGCAATGATCTCATTGACCTCTTGCCATTCGGCACGCACCATGCCGCCCAAACCTCGTTTGGTTTTGTATTGACGTGATTTCTCATCATCGCTGACGATTGAATCCCATGCGGCAACCGGATCGGTGTGCTGTGCTTTAGCCTCTCGCCACAGCCTCAATAAATGGCTGCGGATCATCGGGAACTTCAGTCGGGTCGAACTATATAAGTACCAGGAATAACTGGCACCACGTGGGCAGCCTCTGGGCTCATGGTCTGGCAAATCCGGACGTGTACGTGGGTAGTTGGTTTGCTGTGTCTCCCAGGTAACCAAACCGTTTTTTACGTAAATTTTCCAGCTGCATGAGCCGGTACAGTTCACGCCATGGGTTGAGCGCACAACTTTATCGTGTGCCCAGCGGTTGCGATATGCTCGCTCCCAATCACGGTTTTCCAGTACCAGTTTTCCATGGCCATTAGAAAATGGTTCCGCCTCTTTTTTGTTAAAGAAGCTTAATCTATCAATAATGTGACTCATATTTGTTCTCTTGAATAAAAGAATAATGGCTGCCTGAAGCCTGTCGGGATTGACTCACCCCGACAGGCCCATTGAATAACTTATGGGTTGTGGAATTCCGCGCTTTGACGCAGGTAAAACCACCAGTTGATTACCATGCAAACGGCATAGAAAATTGCGAACCCATATAAAGCGTCCTCGGGCGTAGTTGCCTTGATCTGCTCACCAAATACCTTGGGTATAACAAATGCACCATAAGCCGCGATGGCTGAGGTCCAGCCCAATACGGGTCCGGCCTGTTCTTTATCGAACACTTGCGAGATGGTTCTAAAAGTCGAGCCATTGCCAATACCGGTCGCGCTAAACAGGACAAGGAACAGGATCAGGAAGGGCCAGAAATACTGTTCGGGGGTCGCAGAGGCGTATGCCATCTTCATGTAATAAGCAACACCCAGGGAGCTTGCTACCATCACCGCCGAAATAATCTGAGTCACTTTTGCGCCACCCATTTTGTCGGCTATCAAGCCACCAATCGGCCGGATCAAGGCACCGATAAAAGCGCCCATCCAGGCATAAGTTAAAGCGCTTGGGCCATTCGGGTTCACCATGTTATGGGTCATTACACCGTCAACCATTACATGCTGGAAACCAAATATGACTTTGATTGAAAGCGCCAGGGTTGCCGCATAACCGATAAACGAACCGAAAGTCATGGTGTAAATAACGGTCATCGCCCAAGTGTGTTTGTTTTTAAATATCTTATATTGACGGGTCAGGCCATTTTTGTAGTCACTTCCCAATGGCAGTAGCTTCAACAAACCTACCGTCAGGGCAACCACGATGGGGATCACCAACCATTTGCTGACACCATATCCGGAACCATTGACGACTTCTGGTAACAACAACCACAAACCAAAACCAGCGGTTGCCAGGCCTAAGACCAACATCACGATAATCTTGATAAATGCAGCAAAGGTAGAGCCGATATTGGGCGAAACATGTTCATCGACAATATTGTTCATGCCCATCCAACTGGCGATTGACAGTGGAACCAGGAAGATCAGCCAGATATAACCTGCATTTTGCAAATAGGTGGGTGTCCCGGCTTCAATTTTTCCGACCAGGGTGCCAGAAGCAATTTTCAATATCTGCGCATCACCCAAAGCGGCCACTGCAAAAGTCATCGCCAGTGGAATCAGGATCTGCATGGTTGTAACACCAAAATTACCCAGGCCCGCGTTCATACCCAGTGAGTAGCCCTGGATTTTCTTTGGATAGAAGAAGCTGATATTGGACATGGATGAGGCAAAATTACCGCCACCAAAACCAGATAATAAGGCCAGAAGCTGGAAGTGCCAGAAGGGGGTGGCTGGGTTGGATAGTGCAATACCGACACCAATTGCTGGCAAAATCAGCAGGGAAGTAGTCAGGAATATGGTATTTCTGCCACCCGCCAGGCGGATAAAGAAGGTACTTGGGATTCTTAGTGTTGCACCTGATAGACCTGCGATGGCTGCCAGGGTGAATAATTGTGATTTTTCAAATCCACCATAACCCAGATTCAGCATCTGTACCGTGATAATCCCCCACATCAACCAAACTGCAAACCCACAGAGTAAACTTGGGATAGAAATCCACAGGTTTCGATTTGCAATTGCCTTGCCGGTACTTTCCCACTGGGATTGATCGTCCGGATTCCAGTTACTTAGATCCTTAGCCATTATCAAACTCCTCAAAATGAATTTATGTCTGCACCGGTCAGAAAATCTGTTGAGCACAGTGATAAATGAATGAATGTTTTTTGCTCAAGTTTGCTTTAGCCAACAATTGAAGTAGCTGTATATGAGTACAACAAACAAACGCTGGTAAAGAATACGCCCGTCCAAAATCAATGTATGTGACACACGTCAATACTTTTGTTATTTTTTTCCAGAAAAGCAGAAATATTTTTGACACCCTGCGAACGGACCGGTCGCAATAAGCTCTTTGCTGTCGCTGTCCCTTTGAAGCTGCAATGGAGGTTTTCTTCAGGGAAAACTTAAAGAAATTGATCTGAAGCAATTTTGAAATCATTTCAATCGGGCATAATGCTTCCTGTGTCAGGATTTATGCATCAGGGATCATACCTTTGTCCAAAGTATGTGTGAAGCCAAGCATTCGATTGTGAATACATCTCGCATTTCATAAACAGGTAAAGAGTTATGACTATGATCCCTCCCGAATACACATACGATAAAAAGAAACAGTTTTCCGTCCTCAGCATGAACACCTTGGCTTTTACGGTCAACTTTGCGGTGTGGACCATGTTTTCCGTCATAGGTATCAAGATCAAGGGTGAACTGGGTCTGAGTGAGACCGAGTTTGGCCTGCTTATCGCCACCCCTATTCTTACCGGTTCTTTAGTGCGTTTACCACTTGGCTTTCTCACTGATCGGTTTGGCGGACGAATTGTTTATTTTATTCAAATGCTCCTGGTTGCTGTTGCTACCTATGGACTGCACTTCGCCGATCAATTTTGGCAATACCTTGTCATCGGACTGTGTATAGGTTTGGCCGGTGGTTCATTTGCCATTGGTATCGCTTACACCTCCGCCTGGTTTGGGAAAAAACAACAGGGATTTGCGATGGGTATATTTGGTGCCGGCAACGCCGGTGCTGCATTGAATATTTTTATTGCACCGATGATTGTCGTAGCCATGGGCTGGCGTACGGTTCCCGTGATTTACTCCGTTGCTATGGTGATTATGGCCTTCGTATTTTTGCTTTTTACCTACCCGGATCCCCAGTTTGAGGATCGCCGCAAGAACAGTAGCTTTCCCGCTCTCAGCGACCAATTCAAAGCGCTCACTGAAACCCGGATATGGCGTTATGGTCTTGCCTATTATTTCGTCTTTGGTGGGTTCGTGGCGCTCTCCCTGTGGTTACCCAAGTATTACATGTCGGAATATGGATTGACTCTTGAGCAAGCGGCGTTGATATCCCTGTTTTTCGTCCTGCCTTCCGGTGTTATCCGCGCCCTGGGTGGGTGGTTTTCCGATAAATGGGGTGGCGACACTGTTACCTGGTGGGTTTTCTGGGTCAGCATCATATGCTTGTTCTTTTTAGCCTATCCGCCGACCACAGTTATCGTTCACGGTATCAACCAGGATCTCACCTTCGATATCGGTGCGGGTGTGGTGTCGTTTACGGCCCTCATTTTTATCGTCGGTATTGCCCAGGGTATTGGCAAGGCCAGTGTCTACCGGAGCCTGGCTGACCACTATACCGGCAACATGGGTCCCGTGGGTGGCCTGGTCGGGGTCATCGGTGGACTGGGTGGTTTTACGCTTCCCATCCTGTTTGGTGTCGCACTTGACGCAACCGGAGTTCGCAGCACCACATTCATGCTGATGTTCGGCGTACTCGCGGGTGTAATGGTCTGGACCTGGATGGCGGCCAAGGGCGAACGTGAAGAGGTCCTGGCAAGAAGGCCGGGCTTGCGCGAAAAGATGGTCGAAGAAGAACTTGCCCGACCGCTGACCACCTCTGGACGCTGGATAAGCCATTGGCGTCCGGATGATGAAGCGTTCTGGAAAAATGGAGGAAAGGCCGTCGCGGTACGCAACCTGATTTTTTCCATGCCACCGCTGTTTCTGTCCTTCGCGGTCTGGATTGTCTGGAGTGTGGTGGTGATCGAGCTTCCACGCATCGGTTTCCAATTCACGACCGGAGAACTTTTCTGGCTGGCGGCCATCCCGGGGCTTTCCGGTGCAGCATTCAGGCTTCTCTACTCATTTGTGGTGCCCATCTTTGGAGGACGGAACTTTACAATATTCAGTACCCTTACCCTGCTGGTACCGACCTTGTGGATGGCAGTTGCCGTACAGAACGCTAACACCAGTTACGTGGTATTCGTCATCATCGCGCTCTTGTGTGGATTGGGTGGCGGTAACTTTGCTTCCAGCATGGCCAACATCAGCTTTTTCTTCCCCAGGAAAAAACTGGGTACGGCTCTTGGCTGGAATGCCGGTATCGGTAACCTCGGTGTCGGTGTAATGCAGGCCGTTGTGCCGTTAATTATCTTCAGTGGTGCACTGGCCTTCAAGGGTGGTATGCCCCAGACCTACGAAGTGGCTGGCGTTACAAGCCAGGTGTGGTTACAAAATGCCGGTTTAATCTGGGTACCATTCATTCTGCTGGCGACCATTGGTGTCGCATTTGGTCAGAACAACTTACGTGGTGTGCAGGAGAATTACGGTGAAAAGAGCGCAATCTTTGGACGTAAGCATGCATGGGTACTGAGCTGGCTCTACACCGGCACCTTCGGTTCCTTTATTGGATTCTCAGCGGCATTCCCTATCATGTTAGCCATAATGTTCCCAGAATCCGGAGCGCTCAAATGGGCATTCGTCGGACCGTTGGCAGGTGCAATGATTCGACCACTCGGTGGTTGGTTATCAGACCGGGTCGGTGGTGCCAAGATCACTTTCTGGAACTTTGCAGTCATGTTCCTGGCCGGGATCTGGGTAGCAGTGAGCCTGGGTACCAATGACGTTAACTCGTTCTTTATGGCCTTTATGCTGCTGTTCATCACCGCTGGCATCGGAAACGGGTCGGTGTTTCATGTCGTACCGGTTGTTTTCCGGAAACTTCATGAGCAAGCCGCCGAAGGTAAGGGCCAGGCTGCACTGGATGCAGCAAAGGCTGCGGGTAACATTGAATCGTCGGTTGCCCTGGGTTTCACCAGTGCTATAGCCGCTTTGGGCTTATTCTTCATACCAGCACTTTTGGCAACATCCATTCAAACCACGGGCACGCCACAATTCGCTATAAGTGTATTCAGCGTGTTTTACCTGAGTTGCATGTTAACTACCTGGTGGTGGTACAGGCGTAAGGATGCGGAAGCAAGATGCGACTAGTGCAATGGAGAGCATCATGGTCGACAGGCCACGTATTCTTCCAGGCAATGAAGCTTTATTCGGCCTGAAATTATAGATATGGTCAGAAGGACGTTCTTGACAAAAAGCCACCACTGCGGTGGCTTTTTGCTATGACGGCTCAAGCCAGGGCTTGCTGGAGCGCGATACCGGTAACCGTTACCTCACTACGCAAGCCATGGGTAACACCCCCTTTTTTGGTCAGTTAATTACCGGAGGGATTACCATCCTCCGGTCCTAACCGCAAAGCGGTCAGGTTGTAAAACGCAATTGCATTTTCATATAAAACCCTGGCGGCTTGCGCTTCCCCCAATGTGTCAATGATCAACGCAAGGTCATCATCCGTATAGGGTCGTGGTGAACGCGTGGAAGGCAGGTCCGTTCCAAACATCAATGAATTTGGGTTGGCTGAATTTATATCGCAAAGGGCCGTCCTCACATCAAAGTCAACACGACCGAAGCCTGTTGCCTTCACTCGAACACCTTTTTCAGCGAGTTTAATCACCGTGCCAAACCCCGTTTTAGAAAGACCCAAATGGTCGATACTGACAGATGGTAAAGAAACCAGTATTGGATAATAGTCTTCCAACTCGCTGGAATCTATGTAGAGCTCAACATGCCAGGCCACCACCTCATACACGCGTCTCGCCATGCTATCAAGATGATTAACACTACCAGAGCCACCGCGTTTAAGATTAAAACGAAGCGCACGAACACCCAGGTCGTTTAGCTCAATCAAGGCCTGGTCCGTCACGGTTTCGGGCAACTGTGTTACGCCAACATAAGATGGGCCAAGGATTTCCAGGGCATTAAGCAGATAGGATTGATCAAAAGCCTGAAAAGACCCGGAGACCACAGCCCCACCTAAGAGTTGGTAATCCTTCAAACGATCCAGATAATCATCGCAGCTAAACTTCGGCGGAAGATAACCATCATTGGCCACGAGTGGAAAACGATCATCTATGATGTGCAGGTGTGCGTCGAAGAGTTTCAAATCAAATGTTACCCGAGGTAAATATAAAACCGCCCCAACTTTGAAATTCACATCCTTGCTGGCGGAACGCCATTTAAACTTATGTTAGGTGGCACAACTACCATGCCTTCTGAATCGCGCTGTGAGGTAGGATCATTGCTGCAACCAGCCCTAAGGCTATGAGGCCAAAAAAAACTGATAGCACTCGGTTCTGGTTGCTGCCATGCGAAAATGTCATAAGTATGATAGCTGCTCCGGCGTTGGATACGGTTCCCATACATGTGACACCCCAAGGAAACTTGCCACTCTCCGCTAACGGTATTCCAAATGCATAACCGATAAGAAGCGCGGTAATGGCGATACCGTACAAACGAAAGAACCCTGGGTTATTCGCTTTTATTGATGTAGATTTTTCCAGAAAAGATTTAGGTAGAATCAAGAAAGGCACAGCAACCAATAGGGCTGTTACCCCAATTTTTACGATTAACAATAATGATAGCCACGACATGTTGATTCTCCGATACTGACATCTAACGCCCGCAATAAACGGCGCAGCGAAGCTGTGTCCGGCGACCGGTGGGAGCGTATTTAATTGCCTGGTTATAAGGACCTATCATCTGACTCTCGATTAGACCATTAAACTAATTATGCCCAGTATAGAAACCGATGCAAATAATGATGTAGAAGGAAAATGAAAAGGATTGATATTTCCCTTTTTTGCAACAATAACACTGAGAATGGATAGAGCAGCATTTAAAATGCTTACAAATACAACTAATTCAGGTTTACCGGGGTTAAGAGCAACATAAGCGTACGCACCACCCATGAACAAAGTATAAATAGTTGTAATGTGCCAACAGTAGTAGTTTAGCCATTTAGAGGCTATAGGAAGGCTAGTATTTTTTAGTAAAGGCCCTGCAACCTTAGGACCACCGATAAAAGTGTGGACCAAAAAGGTAACAAGGCTCATTACAGCTGCTATCCATAGGATGATTACTTGCATGAATTAGTCCTTATAACGTTTGAACTAAGCGGCGCGGCGGAGCCGCGTCCGGTGAGCGAAGCGAACGCACTGGAACGATTTGTCAGGTATTCTCTGTCGCATGTCTTCGCACCATTATGGTGAGGGTTGTTTCACCAATACTTACGCTCGACTCCTGACCAAGCTTTACAAGAAATGATGGGGCCAAAGTTTGGCCATCAATTGTGAGGTTGGTTGAAACAAAAACCTCATCATTTTTTTGTGATGTTGCGACCAGTGAAAGGTCATATTGGCCTTGAGCGGAAACATTGGCTCGTGTGCCTGAAATTACAGAAAAAGTTGGCGCTCCCAGCGCAGAATTACCAACAGTAATCTTGGACTCGATGAATAATGCATCATCTCCAAAAAGGGGAAAAGAAACCAAACAAAGTAGTAGGGCTAGAAATGTGACTCTCATGTATTTCTCCTGATGAGGTTAGGCTTCACCTAACGCCAAGCTAAGGGACAAAGCACACAGTACTTTGTCCCGCTTGAGCGCCTTGTTAAATGCCCATTGGCACCGGTTTTAGTTTTGCGGCCTGATACAGTGGATGTGCTGGCTCGCCAGATTTATTTAATTTGAGACAACTCAAGTTTGGAATTATCTCTAAGACTTGCTTTGAACGCCCTAAATACGAACCATCATTGCCCCACGCAGCGACTACCAACGCTGCTTCTTTGGCTAACTTTTTAAGCCATTTATTATTTTCAGAACCAATTGGGTCGTTTGAAGCTTTCATATCTGAAGGCTCTGTAGCTCGGTAAGCGAATAAGTTAACCATGCAAACACCTCCATAACCCCATGACTTCGCGTAATTGATACATCTAGTCAATGTTGGGTCATCAACGTTTTCATCTGCTGTAGATGGATTAAGCCCAACAAACATTACATAAGGCTTTGAATCATTCCATGTGCGCCACAGTGCGTAACGGTATTTTCTACATTCAGATAACTTTGCTGTGTTCTTCAATCATTGCTCCAAACTATTTTGGCATTTTAGACACTCCTGATTGTTAGGTCAGGGTATCCACTAAAGCGTAGGAACTACGGAACAAACTTAAACGCCTTGTTAAGCTGCGTGCTCACTTTCGACTTCCCAGCCAGGAAACACCAGGACAGCCGGGTGGCACCTAAGAACGCGAGCCAAGGTTTTGGCGCGTTCAACCCCTAGATTTATGCGATCGTTTTCTACCGCTGAAATTGTAGACTGTGGAATACCAGATGATTCTGCAAGCTTGTTTTGGCTCATCCCTTGAAGCTCGCGAATAATCCGAACGGACTCACCCACTGAAACATCAACACGCTTGATTGCTGTTTTATAATCGCTCATATCACTTTATCCGATAGTCGTGAGGTGTCAGATCTACGACTCTCACCAAAATGTTTGCAGCCTCAACTTTATAAATAACTCGATATTGCTGCCCCAGACGTGAGGATCTGAATCCTTTCCATTGACCTCTGAGTGATTCGTCATTAAAACCTCGAATCGCTCTTAGACCAGCTGGGCCAGAAATTGAAACGATGTCTTTCCACTTCTCATATCTTTTAAGAATCTCAAGAGGTAGAGATTTGCACCGTCGGTCAAGGCGTTTATGTTCTAAAACCTGCCACATACTATATTCAGTATATATACCATATATGGTATTGGCAAGCAGTACATAGACAGCATAACGTCTTAGTTAAGCGGCACTTTTTGCTGTCCGAGTGCATTTACCTTGTCAGGCATATTCGCCAACCATGATTTGAGCCAACTTCCCATCATCTCGAAGTTCACGCACCAATGAATGCCCCCCCAGAATCAAATTCAAAAACATTAACTCCAGGACACGCCTTAACGTGTGATGCATGAATAAGATCAAGAGCATTATCTCTAGCTACGAAAATAGATATCCTGGAATTTTGATTCCTAATAAATAACAACTCTCTGAGATCATGTGCTTCCTTTTTTGTTGTGGCTAGGCTGAGCGTTTTAGATATTTTCCGAGACCACCGTATCTTTGTATCTTTCTCTCAGCTCTGAACATATAAATGTTTGAGGAGCAAAGGCGATTACTTCACCCTTGCCGATAAGAGAAGAAAAAAGCATGGCAGCGTAACCACCCATGGAGTTTCCAACAAAAAATATTTTTTCGGGTTTATTTTCACTAATCGCACTTTCAATATATATAGCCGTCGAATCAATATCTGAACTTATATTTAGCAACCCTGCGTGATACCAGCTCTGAGAAAAATCCCTTAAAAACATTCTACTTTCATCTATAATTCCGGAAGCTTTATAAAATTCAAAGGGCGGCATAGCAATTCCCGCCTGAATTCCACCAAAGAAAAAATATAACACCTTCGAACTAGGACTGATCATTTTTTCAACAGAATTATAAACTTCTACAAAGTTCTCTTTTGGGGCCTAACGCCTCAATAACCGGCGCGGTTTTGCTGCGTCCGGCGCCAAAAGGCGCGTAGTTAATTGACTTGTTATGTGCTTTTCATTCAACACGATTAAAAACTTGACTCTGGCTCCGACAAAAATGCGATTTCTTCTTCAGTTGAAACCCGCCCCAAAACTCCGTTTCTATGTGGATAGCGCCCAAAACGAACTATGATGGCTTTGTGTTTCAGTTCAAATTCCAAATTTTCTTCCTGATCGAGAGCCGTATACAAGTCAACCGCTACTTCATGTATTGCCACCGACTCGCTATGCATAAATGGCAAGTAGAAAAAACTTCGCTTTTGATAAGACACCTCTTTGTCTGCACCCAGACGGATTGCTTCTTGCGACAGAGCCAATGCAAGTGAGTCATTTGAAAATGACTGCGGGGAATCTCTGTAAATATTTCTGGAAAATTGGTCCAAAATTATGATTTCAGCCAATCGTCCTTCTGCAGTTTTTCGCCAATCATAGAGCTCACACCGAGAAGCCTTTTTATGTATTTCTGAAAATCGCTTAGAAATAAATTGATCGAACTCAGCATCATTTTTCCACCATTGAGACATCTCAATTTCTTCAAACCAAAATTTAATGATCTCTTCATGCATATCAATTTCTCATTTTGCATATAACGTCTGAGTTAAGCGGCGCGACCGAGCCGTGTCCGGTGGAGCCAACTTGCTGGCGGAACGCACTTGAACTATTTGTTATGTACCTGTTAATACATTAAACGTCGTCTCCTGCAATACTTCTGTCAATTTGCAGGAATTCTATTGGCGCTCCATTATCTTCGATAAATGCAACTACTACTCCGGGGCTTGGGCTATTCGGTTCGATAATGACATTCTTACCTTCTAATACTGCTTCTAAATCATCTACTTCGAATGCTACATGAGGTATAGTTTTCACCAAGTCCGGATAAGGAGCATCCTCTTCAAAGCGGTACTTAAACGCTTTGTTAACTGATTCTATACACATCACGCCGATGACCAATCTTTACGACCACAACTATCAACTCATTGTTCTTAATCTCATAAAGAATCCGATATACACCCTGTCGAATACGATATTTTTCCTGACCAGAAAGTTTTTCTACGCCAGGAGGCCGGGGTTCCGCTCGCAGGGCTTCAATACGCTTTAAGATTCTTGCGACATCCTTTTTTGGAATTTGACGCAGATCCTTTGCAACAGACTGCTTGAATATGACCTCAAAGCTTGCCATGAGCCTTTAGATCATTCAGTAGCTCTTCATAAGTAATTGTTGGTTCGTTTATTCTTTTATCATAGGCCTCTAGATCTTCCTGATCTTCCTGCAACACGTTACGAACTGCTTCATTTACAAGATCTGATACTGATCGGTGGGTAAACGCCGCCTTTAAACGTAAGGCTTGGTGGACTTCAGGTTCAAAATAGACTGTTGATCGTTTAGATGAGTCACTCATAGACTTTTCCTCCATAAACAACTTTAGCGCTATAGCGTTATAACGTCAAGGCGTTGCCGCGTACACAGTTAGCGTTTGAGTTAGGCGTCCGGTGGAGCCAGCTTGCTGGCGGAACGTACTTAAACGCTTGTTATGCGAACCGGTATCGTTAATTACCTCCAAGTTATTCATCTCTCAATCCTTAGCTGGTCCGCCCCACACAGCATGAGTAAACTCAAGCAGTACAGGAAGTACCTTGTCAATCTCAGTAAATTCCTGTTCGTGTGTTAATCCCTCAATAACATGAACCTGAGCCGATTTCGGCAATGATTCCTGATATTCACTCAGGCTTGCCAATGCACCGATCTCATTTTCTGAGCCGATCAACCATAATGTCGGGGAATGAAGGTCACTGGGTATTACTGCCGTCCACTCGAGAATGGCGCTTAACCAAGCTAAAAATAAGGACGGATTGTCTTCTTTAAGAACTACTTGTTCCTCGTTGGAGAGTGTATCCCAGTCAAGCGTGTTATCTTCTTGTGCTCGTAATATTGGTCTCCAATGGTCTTCCATACTTTCAATGTATGTTCGAGCTTCGTCGGAGGCCCCAGGGCCAAAAGGTATGCCCATGATTATTGTTCCCGCCACACGGTCAGATTGTGCGGCAAGATACCGAGAGATATTTCCACCGTATGAGAAACCCCACAGGACAAAGGTCTTAGCCCTGCAGGAATCTGCGACGGCTAAAATGTCCTCCATGAGTTTATCAGTCGTATATGAGGCTTGGTCGATAGGTTTATCGCTTTCCCCATGACCACGAATGTCCATAGCTATTACCCGAAATGAATCCTTGGCGCCGTCAACATGTCCGACCTCGTGCCAATTCTGCCGTGAGCCGCCTCCTCCATGTAATAGGATTATTGTTGGCCCGTCGCCTGTTACATCGAAAGCAATTTGCGTCCCGTCGGGAGATTGAGCATATAGTGTGTTTGAGGACTGAAAACAATTTCTTATATCGGAACGTTCCGAGTGATTTGTTGCCTGCGCATAGGCTGGTAATACAACCCAGCACAGCATGAACTTAAAACTGAGATTATAGTTAACTCGCATAATCAGCCATCCCTATCGCATAACGCCCTAATAATGGGCAAAAAATTGTTGGCTAAAATGTTGAGGAACGAAAACAGCCAACTGTTTTTTGTCCTTATTTATTAGCTTGTTAAATGGCATAGCCACCAAGCCTACTAATTGTAAAGCCTACGTACTCACCAATAACTTTAGAGTCATGAGTGTGGAAAACATCCTCCGTTACAAATACCCCACAATCAACTTTTACAGGGTTTATAGAAAATGACTTTTCTAAAAGCCTTATATTTCCAGCTTTCAATTTGGTCAGGTCACATCTGAGTCATTACAAGTTAGTTGGTTAAATTTTATTCCCTCCGTCACCTTTCCCCTATGAATCTTCTAAACCGCTGTTCCAGGACTTCCTTACGCACCCTGTAAGCCGGGTCGTGGGTTCCGTTCCGGAGGAGCGGACCGGCAAGTTCTTCGTCCCCTCCAAATTCAACCACAAAAAAGACTGAGAATCTTCGCACCCACGGATCCGGATGGTGTTTAGCCGCCCATGCAAGCACCTCGACATTTTTTTGTTCCTGCCCCGGCATCCACCAAGCCAATGTGTACGGAATATAAGTCGTTGTTCCTTCTTCAGCGGACGTAATCAATGCTTCAAAAAACGCGTTTTGAATGTCGGGAAAGTGTTCCTTTACATCTACAAAAAACTGGTCTTTTTTTTCTCCAAAGTCACTCTCATCATCATGATTCAACTCAACATTCAGAGCGGCAAAAGCCAACGCCACTTTCACCCGTTGTGCTTTCTCAGGATGGGTAAACAATCGCAGAAGCACGTCGGGCGATTCACCATCCAGAATCAGGTTGAGCACCAACGCTTTTTCGTTGGAGAAATCCGTCGTCATTTTCACAGATTCAGATTCGTCAACATGTCCTCCGTCCGTTTCAGGTTCCTTCAGTGGGGACGACGGATCTGAATGGTCCATTTCAGCTGCGTACCGTTCGACAAACGCTGGCGGGTCGGCGAAAACCACTGGACGCGCACTCAATCCAGCCAATGCATGGACGAGAAAAACGACGACGACCATTGCGACAACGGTAGTTGCAATGATTAAATTTTTAAATGTAAAACTGATGTGCATAATTTTGACCTTATGAGAGATAAACAGGAGCCTAAGTATAAGTAAATCAAGTTCTTCGAAACTTAAATGAATCGAAATGAAAATACATGACTTTCTGCTGACTTCTACATGACTTTCTGCTGACTTCTAGCTGGTTTTTGACTAATTCCAAGCCGATAATGATTTTTTTTGAGTCTGCTCGCTACCATCTGAATTCTTCTTTACTTAAATAGGAAATTCCAGAACTAGAATATTGTGTTCCATCTTTCACTAAATATTGATGCCAACGCTTAGATGGATAAGTTCTACATGTACCAGTATTCCAACCAGTTGCCTCAGCTAATTGATCAATTGTAAAAGTTTCAGTATCTTTCTCTTTTACGATTAAGAAATCAGGATAAAGGCGAAGATATCCGAGTTCGAATGGAAGTGAACTCGATGGCTTTTTTTAAAAGGTCATGCTCCTCCTGCAGACGCAGGTAGTCCTTCTTCATCTTACGCAGCTCTTTGAGCTCTGCTGCTACTTCTTTATCAACTTCCTGTCCCTTGGCCATGATCAAACCCTCGCGTACCTGTTTACGCCAACGAGACAACATGAAGGGGTGAATGTAAAGCGATTGTGCAACATCCTGCACGGCG
>JAJFLA010000026.1 GCA_021772935.1 Gammaproteobacteria bacterium | reverse complement strand
ACATGGTGCGATCAAAAGCTATATCGACTTTTACAACAATGACCGTTTACACTCATCATTGGGTTACCAAACACCGAAGGAGTTTGAGACGCAATGCACCTAAGCAACTGGTGTCCACTTTATCGTAGGAACTCTCTTCCGTCCAGCAAGCTGGCTTCACCGGACGTAGCAACGCTGCGCCGCTTAACTAAAACGTTATGTGCCTAAGTGGGTGCATTTGGCTTCAATTAAGGTACATATTATTATATGGCTAATATGCCATACATTTGCTAATATGCTCCTATGAGTAAGGGGAGCTTTGAATGGGACGGTGCTAAGGACTTGGTAAACCAAGCAAAACATGGCCTTTCATTTCCTGAAGCTCAATTTGCTTTCGCTGACCCGGATCGAATTATCGCCCGTGACCTGGGACACAGTGGTGAGGAGGATCGCTTTTATTGCTTCGGTTGCCTGGGCGGAGGAATCGTCACAGTGAGATTCACTTACCGTGACGAGGTTATTAGAATTTTTGGAGCTGGTTATTGGCGTAAAGGTAAACGAATTTATGAACGCGAAAATCAAATACACGGATGAGCCAATAGGAAAGGTTGAAGTGGTGGCTGATATGCTTCCATCTCCGGAAAAATTGGCATTCAAAGAAGATACTGTGAAAGTCACAATTTCTTTAAGCAAATCCAGCGTCGATTTCTTTAAAAAGGAAGCGAAAAAACACGATACAAAATATCAACAAATGATACGGCGCTTACTGGATGCATACACTCATGCGCAGAGTCGGCATATAACAAATCATTCAACTCGGACGCGCTAAATCGCGCCGGTTAATTCAAACGTTATATATCTCAATGAACATATTGCCATTTGAAAGACGTTTATCTGCCATCGGTTACTTGCTGGTTGTTACTTGTCTCTATTCAATCCTCTATATTTCAAGTGTCGTTGAGGCAAACTATTTCAACCCTACGCCAAAATACCAAGACGTCTTTTGGGCAGAAATATTGGTAGCGTTCCTTGTCATAGGTATTCCGGTTGCAATCGGACACTTTATGGGCCGTGTCTCCTACATTGGTGTTGCACTTTGCATGCTTGTTTTTCTTGTAGTGCCCGTCCAGTTTGTTGCGTATAGGGCGACCTCTCTACTGGTAGATGGCGCGTCGGTAACGATGACTACCCCTTGGTACCACTACCTAATGCCAAGTTTGATCGCGGTCGTCGCACTTTTTGTGTGTCGATATATAACAAATCATTCAACTGGACGCCCGCAAGCGGGCGCCGGTTAATTCAAACGTTATGTGTGCAGTTGTGGATACCTAGATAAGGTAGAGTTTTAAATATGGGGAAATTGAAAGCTTTGTTGACTTTAGTTATTCCAGTCTTGTCGCTATTTCTTATGTTGCTAGGTTTCGAGTCACAACAAAATAGCACTGGTAGTGGCTATGCCATTGGCTATGGCACGATACTTTTAGTAATACCTACCACAGTAATTTTATTTTTTGTAGTACCCTTGCAAAATGTCAAGTGGCGTATGGAGTTTAAGAAAGCACTAATTATTAATTTTTGCATTACATTGGGTTGGCCGCTTTTTTTGGTTTTTTTAATTTTGTTGGCTGCCTGAGATAACGTAAAAGCCGTGACATTCACATAACAAATCATTTAAGGCGGACGCCGTAAACGGCGCCGCTTAATTAAACCGTTATGAGGTATCAAGCATGGATGTACTAGTCAATCTCGAAACAATCAATGTAGGAACAGTCACGAGTATTGGAGTTTTTCTTCTCGCATTACTTCTTGCAACCTTTGCAACTTTAGACTTGCTCCAAGTCTCTAGTTTTTCCAAGTACTTGAAGATGTCTCCTGAAATAATGCTTATTTGCTCAGTTCCTATGCTCATTATGCCTACTTTGGGAGCGTTGGGAAATGCTATTTCAGAGTTTTGGGGAGACGTATTACCCGTGTTCGCATTTCTGTTCTTTATTGCAACTGGAATCATACAAAGACGAGATCGGAAGAAGGGAGCTCATAACAAGTCATTAAACACGGACGTCAGCGATGCTGGCGCCGGTTAATTCAGACGTTATGTGTCTGGGTTGAGCTGGTATTACCAAAGTGATACCCTAGACGAATGAAAGTTGCAGTATCCATACCAGATTCAATATTTGAAGCCGCAGAACAACTGGCCAAAGAGCGAAACATTCCGCGTAGCCAGGTTTTTGCCGAAGCATTGTCAACATATCTGGAGCTGAGAAACTCAGAATCAGTCACAACGCTTTTGAATGAAGTCTATAGTCGAGAGTCCGCGAAAGTTGACGAAGCATTGATTAAGGCTCAATTTGACGCTACTAATCATGAAGCGTGGTGAAATATGGTGGGCATCGTTGCCTCCGGCAACCGGTTCGGGGCCAGGTTATCGCAGGCCAGTTTTAGTCGTTCAAGCAAATTCATTCAATCAAAGTAGGATTTCCACTGTCTTGGTAGCCGCCATTACCTCGAATCTTTCTTTGACTCACGCACCCGGAAACGTTCGTGTTTCCAAGACCGACTCAGGTCTTTCTAAACCGTCAGTGATAAACATCTCACAAGTAATTACCGTCGACAAATCAATTCTGACAAAGCGCGTGAAAATATTGCCTGGCAAGGTATTAGCGCGGGTAGATGAAGGTTTAAAGTTGGTGTTGTGCCTGTGACACATACAAAGCGTTCAAGTTAGTTACGGGCCTGCGGGCCTCCAACGGACGTTGCTCCGCAACGCCGCTTAACTAAAACATTATATGTATTGTAACCCGTAACGTTACACTATACACTTGTTTTGATGATTCGAAGCTTCAAGCACAAAGGCCTTGAGAAGTTCTTCCTCAAAGAAACTAAGTCTGGAATTCAGGCTAAACACGCGTCGAAACTTCGGTTGATACTTGGCAGGTTGAGTGCGTCGGTCAACGCGCAAGATATGAATTTGCCTGGCCTGTATCTTCACGCGCTGAGCGGTGACAAGGACGGAATCTGGTCGGTTAGAATGAGTGACAATTGGCGGGTTACATTTCGCTTTGTTGATGACGATGCTGAGATTGTTAATTATGAAGATTATCACTGAGGTGAAAATATGTTGATGTGCAACCCTCCGCATCCCGGAGAGATTCTAAGAGAGTTGTGCCTGGAACCGCTGGGCATATCGGTGACTGCTGCAGCCAGTGGTCTTGATGTGAGCCGCAAAACTTTGTCCTCTATCCTTAATGGCCGCGCTGGTATTAGTCCGGAAATGGCTGTTCGGCTTTCTATTGCGTTTGAGACATCCTCGGAAAGTTGGCTTAATCAACAGTCACAATATGATCTATGGCAGGCCGAGCAACGGAGGGATTCGTTGCAGGTAAGTAGGCTTTCAGCTGCATGAGGTAAACATATAACAAATCATTAAACACGGACGCCAGCGATGCTGACGCCGGTTAATTCAGACGTTTATATATATTTGGCGTTCACCAGGTCAGAAGATTGCGACATGACAAGGCCGTCTAAACAGCATTGACGTGGTCAGTATTCGGCAAATGCTTACTAGGCCCGTCAATTCACATTACAATTTAGGCCAGCAGGACGCCGCAAGCGGCGCCTCTGCTTAAGGCGTTATATGAGCACGGTAAAACTGGGAACAGAGGATTCTTCCAATGAAATTTGCAGACGATATTGATGTAGAAAAACTAGCTGAAGTTGCACTTGCCATATTATCACTCACTTCGCACACAGAGCTTGGGCTGACCCGTGCTTGGAAAGGCATGGATTGGGATCTATTAGATGTCCTCTACAAAAAGGACTGGATATGCGACCCTGTTGGAAAACAAAAGTCAGTCATATTTACTGACGAAGGGAAAGATCTGGCATCTGAGTTCCTGGATAGACACTTTGGAAAGTAGCTTCGATATGCATTTGTCATACAAGGCGTTAAAGTACATTCCAGCACTGCGTGTCTCCACCGGACGCGGCCCCGCCGCAATGCTTTACTAAGACGTCAGGAGCCAAAAACAATGAAAACTACCAACGGAATAAATCATCTTGGTTTGTCAGTAAATTCATTAGATGAGACAGTATTTTTTTGTTAGTTGTTTGGGATGGGAAGAATCTGGTAGAGATGAAACCTACCCGCGTAGTTCTGTATCTGATGGAAAGTGTCGGCTGACATTATGGCAAGTTGATCATAAACTAGAAGTAAATGATTTCCATCGGCGTCGAAATATAGGGTTGCATCACATAGCTTTTGAAGTAGCAACTGAAGATGACCTAAGCGAAAATGCAGAAAAAATCAAAAAGCATCCTAAAACAACCATTGAATTTATGCCAGAACTCGTAGGTTCAGGGCCAAGAAAACATATGATGTTTCAAGAGCCAGGTGGAATTCGAATTGAGCTTATGTGGCCTGGCTCCTAACAAGGCCAATTAACGTGGACTTTTTGCTACTTGTTCGGCGTTGTGTTTTGGAGGTCAGATTGAACAAGGTATTCTGGTTAAAAAAAGGAATAATTGCTGGTCGTACGGGTCCAAATGCTGACAACTGGGATTTAAATGAAATTAAAGCCTGTGGCTTTTCTGCAATTCTTTCCGTTAATGATGGTGAAGCGGTTCACGAAACGCTCATCTCTAACCTGGGAATGGATTATTCAAATATTCCAATGTCACCAAATGCACCAATAAGAAAAGGTGATAAGGACTTTTGCTTAAATAATCTTCCAAGAGCAATGGCCTTTATTCGTAAAAATTTGAAAACTGGCCCAATCTTGATTCATTGTCGATCTGGTAAAGATAGAACAGGTATGGTGTTAGCTGCATATTTAATCGAATTTGAAGAATGCTCGGCAAAACAAGCAATGGACATAGTCTTAGATGTCCGCCCAATAGCTTTCAGCGCAGAGGGTTGGGTTGATTTTGGGATAGACGTTCTCAGTACCTATGAATCACAGAACAAGTAAATGTTATCAGACGTTTATTGCTTCACGGCTTCGCCGTTAAATAATGAACACTGTAAATTTAGAGCGTAGCAAGAGCTATGACCCTCATCGATTTTCCGGCTTAGACCGCCCCGCCTCCATTCGCCTAAAGCGCCTGCTTTTGGTGGACAATATAGTAAATTGCTTAAACTGTTGTAGGAAATTTGTTGAAGAGAGAGGAATTGACTCGGGCCTTCCATGGCCCTCGCCCTGCGGGCGTCTTCCTGGGCTCTCCTGCCCAGTAACCGAACCCTGGTGCTTCGCACCGCGTCCTTTGTCAGACCAGTCTCTCCGCCAAATACCAAAAAGGCCCCGCCATTGGCGGAGCCTTTTTGGTATTTGGCGGAGAGAGAGGGATTCGAACCCTCGATACGCTATAAACGTATACACACTTTCCAGGCGTGCTCCTTCAGCCACTCGGACACCTCTCCGGAATCGTTCGCCATTTTATCAGGTAAGCGCATGTCAGTCCTGTTAACCAACAGGAGAGGAATTGATGCGCTTGAAAAACGGAGCGGCGGATTATCTGTTTACGTTGGCCCTGATGTCAACAGGCAGAAGATAATCGGTCAAATGAATGAATACAAAGTAATGAATGAAAAGGGCATCAGGAATGGTTGACAATCAAGAGCTTCGCACCGATAATTCGCACCCCTCGCGAAGCGTAGTAAGATGCGTGAGGAATACTGCGCGCCCGTAGCTCAGCTGGATAGAGTACCCGGCTACGAACCGGGCGGTCGGGAGTTCGAATCTCTCCGGGCGCGCCATATTATTAAAGGCCACCCATTAACGGGTGGCCTTTTGAATTTATTGGGTTTTTGTTTGCCCAAAACGATGTAAATGGATTGACGCAATTTGGCTAAATCCGTAACATCGACAAGTTAACCGGTTTCGGGGTGTAGCGCAGCCTGGTAGCGCAACTGCTTTGGGAGCAGTGGGTCGGGAGTTCGAATCTCTCCACCCCGACCATTTTTTGATAATTGTTTGCTCGCGAGTCGCATATCAGCAGGGCATTTTGATTTTTTGACGAAGCGCCCGTAGCTCAACTGGATAGAGCATCAGCCTTCTAAGCTGAGGGTTGCAGGTTCGAGTCCTGCCGGGCGCGCCATTTTGGCAGGTGCTGTGAGGGTTGCTCTATCCAGTTGAGTTTATGGCTCAACTGGGACATATAATGGTTTGGGCATCAGCCTTCTAAGCTGAGGGTTGCAGGTTCGAGTCCATTGTATATGGATGTACAGGTGTCGCGGAGGTCACGATGACCGGGAGCGACCTGCCGGGCGCGCCATCTGAATGGTTTGACCATCAGGTGCTATATTGGGTTGGGCAGATAGTAACAATGGTGGGCGTAGCTCAGTTGGTAGAGCTCCGGATTGTGATTCCGGCGGTCGTGGGTTCGAGCCCCATCGTCCACCCCATATTTGAAGCGGATCTTAGTGTCCGCATTGGCTAACGGGCCATTAGCTCAATTGGCAGAGCAGTAGACTCTTAATCTATTGGTTCTAGGTTCGAGTCCTAGATGGCCCACCAATTTGTTCCTGACGGGATATCAGTTCGGATAACATTTAGCGAAAGTGGCGGAATTGGTAGACGCGCTGGATTTAGGATCCAGTGGGGCAACCCGTGGGAGTTCGAGTCTCCCCTTTCGCACCATTGTTTACTCGCCACGGTCGGCACGACAAGAATTCACCAAGAGGTTGACACGATTCATGCAAGTCTCAGTTGAAAATATCAGTAGCGTAGAAACACGGCTAAAAATCCAGGTTCCTGGCGAAGAAATTAGGAAGCAGATAGATGCACGATTGCGTGAAATTGGCAAGCAGGTCAAGCTCAAAGGTTTTCGCCCCGGTCGCATTCCATTCAGTGTATTAAAGCAGCGTTATGGTCCGCAGGCTAAGCAGGAAGTTATCCAACAAACCGCACAAGCTTCGTTACAACAAGCTATCGAGCAGGAATCATTACGTATTGTGGCGAATCCAAGACTTGAAGAGGCTCCGGTACTCGATGACGACTCTGGCCTTGAGTTCAATGCGATCATTGAAACTTATCCAGAGTTGGGTCCAATTAACATTGCCGATATTTCCATTGACCGACCGGAAGTAAGTGTGACCGATGATGATGTTGCCGAAATGCTTGAGACACTGAAAAAGCAACGTATCAATTGGACCGATGTTGATCGTAAGCCGGTAGACGGTGATCAGGCACTGGTTGAATATATAGCAAACACCGACGAAGGCCGGGTGCCAGAAAAAGGCAAACACCGGTTGGCAATTATCCTGGGTGAGTCCGGCTTCGATGAGATGGAAAAGGTGGTCCGGAAAATGTCTGCGGATGATGAAAAAGATGTCAAACTGACATTCCCGACTGACTATCGTGAGCCAGTACTGGCAGGCAAGAAGGCCGAGATTACACTCACCTTAAGTAAGGTTCAGGAAGGTACGTTGCCGGAGATTGACGAGGAGTTTACCAAGTCATTTGGTGTTGCCAGCGGTGATGCGGAAGATCTCAAAGTAGAAATTCGCAGTAACCTGGAGCGTGAACTGGCCCAGGCAATCAATACACAACTTAAAACACAACTGGCCGATCGTCTGCTGGAAATGCACGAAGATCTGGAAGTCCCCGAAAGCATCGTTAGCAATGAAGCCCACACGATGTTGCAACAGATGTTGCGTGGAGCCGAGATCGAAGTCACAGAAGCCATGTTGGATCACTTCAGGGACCCTGCCAGAAAGCGTGTTCGTAGCGGCTTGTTGTTGGGTGAACTGGCACGACAGAACGAGATCGTCATCGATGGCTCCAAGGTACGCGAAGCCATCGAAGAAATCGCCCAGACCTATGAAGAGCCGAGTGAAGTTGTGCAGATGTATTATAGTGATCAAGCTATGTTGCAGGCAGTGGAAAACTCGGTGTTGGAGAACCAGGTGGTTGACTGGGTTGTTAATAACGCTAAAGTGACAGATATACCGATGGGTTTTCAGGAAGCCATCAATGCAGCAACACAGGCGGCAGGCCAGTAAATATGAATAGCGAAACACGTGCTTTGAATCTCGTACCCATGGTAGTAGAACAGACTTCACGTGGCGAACGTGCCTATGACATCTATTCGCGCCTGCTCAAAGAACGTGTAATTTTTCTTGTTGGTCCGGTTGATGACCACACGGCCAATGTGATTGTGGCCCAGATGTTGTTTCTTGAATCGGAAAACCCGGACAAGGATATCAGTTTGTATATCAACAGTCCCGGCGGCTCAGTCAGTGCGGGTCTGGCTATTTATGACACCATGCAGTTTATCAAGCCGGACGTCAGTACCATGTGTGTCGGGCAGGCTGCCAGCATGGGTGCGCTGCTGCTCACAGCAGGCGCCAAGGGCAAACGGTTTTGTCTGCCACACTCGAGGGTGATGATCCATCAGCCGTTGGGTGGCTACCAGGGCCAGGCTACTGACATCGAAATTCACACTCGCGAAATCCTCAAAATACGCTCACAGTTGAATGATTTGCTGGCATTGCACAGTGGGCAGTCTGTTGAAACCATTGCGGCTGATACCGAGCGTGATAACTTCATGGGCCCGGTCGAGGCAAAAGAATATGGTCTGATCGATGAACTGATTGATAGTCGAAAGGATGACTCCGGCGGTAAAAAATAGTAGTATTTTCCGCAGGATGCTGGATAAAGTGAAATGAGCGATCAAGAAAACACAAGTGCGGATGGCAAAATTCTTTACTGCTCTTTCTGCGGAAAGAGTCAACACGAGGTTCGCAAGCTAATTGCCGGACCCAGTGTTTATATTTGTGATGAATGCGTTGAGCTTTGTAACGATATCATTCGAGAGGAGTTGGATGAAGTCAACGCAGGCGAGCGTGAGCAACTACCTACACCCAAAGATATACATGCCTTTCTGGATGATTTTGTCATTGGCCAACAGCACGCCAAGAAAGTACTTTCTGTCGCTGTTTACAACCACTACAAACGGCTTGAACCGCAACGCTCAAAAGATGATGTAGAGCTGGCCAAGAGTAATATTCTGTTGATTGGTCCAACCGGATCCGGTAAAACCCTGTTGGCCGAAACTTTGGCCAGGATGTTGGATGTTCCATTTACGATCGCGGATGCAACCACCCTGACCGAAGCCGGTTACGTTGGTGAAGATGTTGAAAACATCATTCAGAAATTACTGCAGAAATGTGACTACGATGTTGAAAAGGCGCAGACAGGCATCGTTTATATCGATGAAATTGACAAAGTCTCACGTAAGGCAGAGAACCCTTCCATTACCCGTGACGTCTCCGGTGAAGGGGTACAACAAGCTCTGTTGAAACTGATAGAGGGCACCATCGCCTCGGTACCACCACAAGGTGGCCGCAAACACCCGCAGCAGGAGTTTCTGCAAGTTGATACGGGTCAGATACTGTTTATCTGCGGTGGTGCGTTTTCAGGTCTTGAAAAAGTTATTCAATCCCGGTCTTCTGCCTCTGGCATCGGTTTTTCAGCAGAAGTACGCAGCCAGAAAGACGAGGAAAACATTGGTAAACTGCTGCTTGATGTTGAACCTGAAGACCTGGTTAAGTACGGTCTGATCCCCGAATTTGTTGGTCGTTTACCGGTCGTTGCTACACTCCAGGAATTGGACGAAACCGCCTTGGTGCGTATTTTGATCGAGCCCAAGAACGCTCTGGTCAAACAATACCAGCAGTTGTTTTCTATGGAAGGATCGGAGTTGGATATCCGCGAAGAGGCATTACAGGCAATCGCCCGGCGCGCCATGGCCCGCAAAACGGGTGCACGCGGTCTTCGCACCATTCTGGAAAGCACATTACTCAACAGCATGTATGAACTGCCTTCATTGGAAAATGTTTCCAAGGTCGTAGTCGATGAAAGTGTCATCGAAGGTGAGTCAGAGCCGTTTATACTTTATGAGAACATGCCCAGTAAATCAGCTTCGGGCGAGTAAATTCAATCGAAGCCAGTCTCTAGGGAGCTTCCAGCTATCGCCTGCTTTCATCTTTGACATCTGGGCTCTTGGCGAAGTATCGCACTTCCTGTAATAAAACATTGATTTTTCCAATCCTGAGCCCATATTTGCCCTTATCAACTTAAGACACAACCCGCCCTGAGCTAAGGAACCTCTGATTTGTTTTGACACGCTGGTTTTTACAAACTGATATGCTTAACCGACAAAATTGATAAGGAATATGATGGCCAAGTCCGATACGCCAAAGCCCGAAGCAGTAAGCACCGAGCCACTTGAGCTTGAGCAGAAAGGGAGTATGCAACCCACACCGGTACTGTCGTTGCGCGATGTGGTGGTTTATCCCCACATGGTGATACCGTTGTTTGTCGGGCGTGATCGTTCCATTCTTGCGCTTGATCAGTCGATGAATATAGACAAACGTATTGTGCTGGTTACCCAGCGTAGTGCGGAAATTGATGAGCCGACTGAAGCCGACCTTTTTGATGTAGGCACACTGGCCACCGTTTTGCAGCTACTGAAATTACCTGATGGCACTACCAAGGTGCTGGTAGAGGGCGGTGAAAGGGTTAAGATCAAGAGTTTTATTGATGAAAATGGCTATTTTGAAGCCTGGTGGGACATGCTTCCGGTTGATGAAAGCCGAAGCGATCAGGAACTCGATGTGATCATGCGTTCGCTGGTGTCCTTATTTGAACAATATGTCAAACTTAACCGAAAAATCCCACCCGAATTATTAACCACATTGGCCGGTATTGAAGACCCAAGCCGCCTCGCCGATACGGTAGCTGCGCATTTAAGCATCCGGCTTGATGAGAAGCAGTCGTTGTTGGAAATGGGCGATGTAGCTGAACGCATGGAAAGGTTGATGGGTCTGGTTGAGGGTGAAATCGAGGTCTTGCAGTTAGAGAAACGTATCCGTGGTCGGGTCAAAACTCAGATGGAAAAAAGCCAACGGGAGTATTACCTCAACGAGCAAATGAAGGCTATCCAGAAAGAATTAGGCGACATGGATGATGCGCCAAATGATATGGATGAGTTGACCCACCGTGTCGAAAAAGCCGGTATGAGCAAGGAGGCCAAGAAAAAGACCACTTCTGAGCTTAATAAACTGAAGATGATGTCGCCGATGTCAGCCGAAGCAACGGTTGTCAGGAATTATATTGACTGGATACTGAATGTGCCGTGGAAGAAACGCAGTCGTATTCGCAAAAACCTGGTGGAGGCAGAGGACATTCTCGAAGCGGATCACTACGGACTTGAGAAGGTCAAGGAACGCATTCTTGAGTATCTGGCTGTACAGCAGCGTGTCAGGGCCATGAAAGGTCCCATTTTGTGTCTGGTCGGACCGCCAGGTGTGGGCAAGACCAGCCTGGGTCGTTCCATTGCACGGGCAACAGGTCGTAAATTTGTACGTATGTCACTCGGTGGTGTGCGTGATGAAGCCGAAATCCGCGGTCACCGGCGTACTTATATTGGTTCCATGCCAGGGCGTGTTTTACAAAATATGGCCAAGGTGGGTACACGCAATCCGCTATTCATGCTTGATGAGTTGGACAAAATGTCAATGGACTTTCGTGGTGATCCTTCGTCCGCACTGCTGGAGGTCTTGGATCCGGAACAAAATCATGCCTTCAATGATCACTATCTGGAAGTGGATTTTGATTTGTCAGACGTAATGTTTGTGGCTACGGCTAACTCTCTCAATATTCCTGCTCCGTTGCTTGATCGTATGGAGGTTATTCGTATCCCTGGCTATACGGAGGATGAAAAACTGCATATTGCAAGTAAGTATTTGTTGCCCAAACAAATGGAACAACATGGTTTGCAGGAAAAAGAAATACAAATCAGTGATCAGGTACTGGTTGATATCGTGCGTTATTACACACGTGAATCCGGTGTACGTAACATGGAGAGGGAAATCGCCAAGATCTGCCGAAAGGTGGTTAAAAAACTGGCTTTGGGTAAAAAGGCCCACATGGTATCGGTTTCGGCACGTAACCTGGAATCCTACCTCGGTGTAAGACAGTTCCGTTACGGTCTGGCAGAGGAAAGTAATGCAATTGGCCAGGTGACCGGTCTTGCATGGACCCAGGTGGGCGGGGAACTACTCCATATTGAATCGATGCTGGTGCCGGGCAAGGGCAGGCTGGAGCAAACTGGTCAGCTTGGTGATGTGATGAAAGAATCGATCCAGGCCGCCATGACGGTGGTCAGGAGCAGGGCAGAGGCACTAGGGATAGAGCCGGAGTTCTATCAGAAACTTGATGCGCATGTTCATGTCCCTGAAGGTGCGACACCCAAAGACGGTCCAAGTGCGGGAGTTGGCATGTGTACGGCGTTGGTGTCTGCCTTGACCAAAATTCCAGTTCATGCCTCGGTTGCGATGACGGGTGAAATTACGCTGCGTGGAACGGTCCTGCCGATTGGGGGTTTGAAGGAAAAATTGCTAGCCGCACATCGTGGTGGTATTGAGACCGTTATTATTCCTGCTGATAACGAGAAAGACCTGGCGGAGATACCGAAAAATATTTTGCGTAAATTGAAAATACACCCGGTATCCACCATCGACGAAGTGCTTGCGATAGCATTGGTTGAACTACCAAAGCCCTTACCACTAACCGTGGAGGCTAAAACGTCATTGACGGAGGCTGCTGAGAAAGAGACCCGGCCGCATTAACGAATTAGGCGAGGTGTGATGCGACCTGTCAATCGTAAGGTAACCGGTTTTGTGTCATCTGACAAACATTAAGAGCCCTCGACCAGCTCTGATAATGTTATTTTCCCCAGAATGGATTTTTTTTTAATTTGGTTAAAAACTGATGTTGTCTGCCAAATGAATCGCTTGGACGTAAATACTAAAGCAAAAAATCGTCTTATTGATTAATTCTTATTGCGCCATAGATGAGTCGTGTATTAACATGGTCATTCGGCTTGCAGGCCTTGATTTGTAAGGTCTTGCGTGAGTTTAGTCAACTCACGCAACCGGCGGATTTTTCAGTGAGGGTTAGACGCTGAAGGTCGTGCACAAGTCTTCACCACCAACAATCGACACTTGAAAAAATGGAGTGCATATATGAATAAATCTGAGCTAATTGATGCAATTGCAACCGATTCTGGTTTGAGTAAAGCAGACGCTGGTCGGGCCCTCGACGGGTTTACTGCTGCGATAACTAACGCACTGAAAGGAGGCGGTTCAGTGTCCATGGTTGGTTTTGGTACCTTCGCTGTTAAGCACCGTGAAGCACGTAATGGACGTAACCCGCGTACCGGTGAAACTATTCAGATCAAGGCATCAAACAATCCTTCATTCAAGGCTGGTAAAGCATTGAAGGATGCCGTAAACTAGCGCGCCTTCGAACGGGGGTGCTTAGCTCAGTTGGGAGAGCATCGCCCTTACAAGGCGAGGGTCGGCGGTTCGAGCCCGTCAGCACCCACCAATGTACGTGGAGTGGTAGTTCAGTTGGTTAGAATATCGGCCTGTCACGCCGAGGGTCGCGGGTTCGAGTCCCGTCCACTCCGCCATATGTAAGACAAGGGCGCCTTCCAGGCGCCTTTTTCTTATCTGCTTTTATAATTTGAAAGGTTGTTAACCATGGTTCTTCAATCCATTCGTGAAAGGCTCACCGGCGTTCTTGCCTTCACCATCCTGGGTATTCTGGTTGTTCCTTTTGCACTGGTAGGTGTAAACCAATATTTCACCTCAAGTAGTGGGAATATCGTTGTGAGGGTCAACGAAACGGAAATCACAGTTAATGATTTCAACCAAAGCTTCTCAAACTACCGCAGGCGTATGCAGTCCATTATGGGTGCCGAGTATGATCCGGTGCAGTTCGATCAGTTGAGTAGTCGCAGAAAACACCTTGATAGCCTTATCGACGAGGAACTAATTACCCAGGCTGCACAGTTGATGGGGCTTGATGTCGATGACGAAACCCTGGCTGAGGAAATTCGCGGGATACCAGCCTTCCAAATTGAAGGTCAGTTCAATGTCGATGTATATCAAAGCAGGTTGATCACACAGGGATTGTCTCCAAAACAATTTCAAAACGAGATGCGTTCACAGTTCATTGTCAACCAGATGCCCAGGAACATTGCCGCCAGCAGTATAGCAACGCCTGCCGAATTGAAAGAGTTTGTCGCTTTGCTTGGTCAAAGCAGAACTTTTAGCGCAGTTATGGTGCCGACTGAAAACCCTGAAGTAGTACCGGAGTTCAGTGAAGAGGAAATCGTTGCATGGTATGACTCGCACACTGAACAGTATCAGTCTGAGGAGCAGGTGATTATTGAATATATTGAGCTGGATTCGGCCTTGCTGCCTGTTGGCTTACCACCTGAAGAAGACATGCTGCGGGAACAGTTTGAAGCACAAAAGGCTCGTTTTGTCAGCCCAGAGCAGCGACAGGTTGCACATATTCTGATAACAGTCGCAGCCGACGCTGGTGAGGGCGACATAGAAACTGCACGGCAGACTGCTGAAGACCTGTCAAAGCGGGCTCGCGACGGTGAAGATTTTGCCACGCTGGCGAAAGAAAATTCGCAGGACCAGGGTTCTGCAGCTGACGGTGGTGACCTTGGTTGGGTCGAGTCGGGAGTGATGGTAAAGGCATTTGAGAATGCCATGTATGAATTGTCGATGGAAGCGCCGGTTTCTGAACCTGTACAAACCGGGTTTGGCTGGCACGTAATTCAGCTGCAAGAGATACGCGAATCCGTCGGCCAGAGTTTTGAAGAGGCTCGGATGACGCTTGTCACAGAGTTTGAGGAAGATAACGCGGCCCGCGCGTTTCTCGAGCAGGCAGACCGGCTCGTGGATCTGGTCTATGAAGATCCGACCACGCTCGAAAGCGCGGCTATGGTTTTAGGGCTGCCGGTTAACTTGGCCGGACCGTTCCCACGCTCAGGTGGGCAGGAGGGTGTTACAGCCAACCCTGCTGTCGTTGACGCGGCTTTTTCCGACCTGGTGTTGTTGCAGCGTTCGGTCAGCGATCCGGTTAACCTGGATGAGAACCAGCTAGTCATGATCAAACTGAAGGAACATCTACCGGTTGCTTTGAGCCCTTTGCAGGAAGTCCGTGATGAAATCATTACAAACTTGAGTGACAACCTGGCTCGGGATAATGCAAAAAGCAAAGCCATGGAGTTACTTTCAGCACTACAGAGTGGGGCTGGTGAATTAGAGGTTTTGGCTACCGAATCCGGTTTGGACTACGGTCGTCATGAAAAGATTACACGCAATTCATTTGTGCCTGATGTCATGCTGGTGCAAGAAGTTTTCGGCCTGCAGGCTCCTTCTGAAGACGCACCTGTACAAGTCGTTTTGTCAAGCAGCAACGGTTTTGCGGTGGTTCAGTTGGATTCAATTGAAGCCGGTGAACTGAAGTCTGGAGCATTAGCAACGCCTGAACGGCAGCAGTATGAGCGCATCATTGCCAATACCAATGCCAGCCTGGAAGCTACTGCATTGGTGCGTCAGTTGCGTGCGAGCGCAGAAATTGAGGTGTTTGAGGATCGGATTAAGTAACCGGAGCAGGGTGGAGATGGATATCCACCCCGCAAGTGTTTTTCAGGCGTCCCTTCCAAGCTCAGCCATACCGAGAATATTATAGCCAGCATCGACATAAGTAATCTCACCGGTGATACCTGCGGCGAGGTCTGAGCACAGGAATGCTGCAGCATTACCGACATCTTCTATGGTAACGGTTCTTCTTAACGGTGCTGTACCCCGCACGTGATCAAGCATTTTTCTAAATTGTGAAATGCCGGCGGCCGCCAGGGTCTTGATCGGTCCGGCAGAAATTGCGTTAACCCTGTGCCCTTCAGGGCCAAGGCTTTGTGCCATATAGCGCGTATTGGCCTCGAGACTGGCCTTGGCAAGGCCCATGACGTTATAACTCGGCATAGCCCTTACAGAGCCCATATAGGTCAAAGTCAACAGGGCACCATTGCGACCGCTCATCATGCTACGGCCAGCTTTGGCCAACGCAGCAAAGCTGTAAGAGCTGATATCGTGGGCGATCTGAAAGCCTTCGCGAGTCACCGCGTCAATATAATCACCCACCAACTGCTCGCGTGGGGCAAAACCGACTGCGTGGACGAGAATGTCATAGCTATCCCAGTATTTGCCGAGTTGTGTGAAGGTGTCTTCGATTTGTTCGTCATAAGCTACATCACATGGAATGATGATGTCCGACTCGCACGCTTCGGCGACCTGTTCTACCCGCGATTTCAGTTTTTCAGTCTGGTAGGTAAAAGCCAGCTCGGCGCCTTCTCGATGCATGGCCTCGGCAATGCCCCAGGCGATCGAACGTTTGCTGGCAACACCGACGATCAGTGCGCGTTTTCCTTGCAAAAATCCCATGGATGTTTCTCTCTCAGTGACTAGGTTTAATTAAAAGCATGGCAGGTTAACAGCAGAATTCCTTTTTAGCAAAAGGCTGGTTCAGCGTTTTGGGTGATTAAACTGCAACCGCTCGGCAGCCCCGTGCTCAATCACCCGCTGACCGTCGAAGGCTAATGCACCGTTGACCCATACAGCATCAATGCTGCTACGGAACCGACGGCCTTCAAAAGGTGACCAGCCACAACGCGAAAGTACCCGTGCTTGGCTGACCTCCGTTGAACCCTTCATGTCGATCAAAACCAGGTCGGCATGATAACCCTCACGGATAAAACCACGCTCGACGACATTAAAGCGTCTTGCGGGGTTATGGCAAATACCTTGTACAACTGTATGTAAATCAAGCTTACCATCGTGAACAAGTTCCAGCGCGGCCACCAATACGTCCTGCACCAGAGGCAGGCCGGATGGTGCCGAGAGATAGCTGTTGTCGGCTTTTTCTTCAGCCGTATGTGGCGCATGGTCGGTAGCGATAATATCCAAACGGCCATCGTTGATCGCTGCAATCAACGCACTCTGGTCTGCTGCACTTTTTATTGCAGGATTACATTTAATCAGGTTGCCGTATTGCTCATATTGTGAGTCATCAAAATACAGAAAGTGAATACAAGCCTCTGCGGTAATGTTTTTGCCGGTGATAGGACCCGTTTCAAACAGATCCAGTTCACGAGCAGTTGATATGTGTAACACATGTAATTGCGACTGGTATTGATTGGCTAGAGCAACGGCTAACTCACTGGAAGCGTAACAGGCTTCAGCACTGCGAATTAAGCCATGCTCAGTGACCGGGATATGCTTGCCGTACTTAGTTGCGGCTCGTTTGATGTTAGCCATGATCATGGGGGTGGATTCGCAATGGGTTGCAATGAGTACGGGCGAATCCCTGAAGATTGCTGCGAGCGTCGACTCATTGTCGACCAGCATGTTACCGGTGGACGCACCCATAAAAACCTTAACACCGCATGTCAGTGAAGGGTCGAGTGCCCGGATGTTATCAATGTTGTCATTGGTGGCACCGAAATAGAAGCCGAAATTTGCGGCTGAAGTCTCCGCAGCACGGGCGTACTTCCATTCCAACTGCTCAACGTTTGTAGTTGGTGGTATTGAGTTGGGCATTTCCATGTAACTGGTCACACCACCAGCGATAGCGGCACGTGATTCAGAGTAAAAATTTCCTTTATGGGTGAGGCCCGGCTCACGGAAATGTACCTGGTCATCGACCATTCCCGGTAGCAAGTAGCGACCATTGGCATCTACGACGTCAGCCCCGACCGGAGCGGGTATGAGGGCTGCAATTTGTTTGATCCGACCGTTTTTAAGTAAAATATCAGATTCAGTTAATTGGCCTTCATTGACCAACCGGGCATTATGGATAACGGTGGTTTGGCTCATTGGCTTCGAAACCTGTGTTGACTACTAAGATACGTCATACATATTGTAGTCGCACTATCACTGTCAGGAGTGAATTTCTTCACGGAACCGGATCATGTCCGCCTTCACAAAAAGGCTGGCAACGACTAATTCTTTTGATGCCCATCCAACTACCCTTGGCCGCGCCGTACTTTCGGATAGCCTCTGACGTATATTGGGAACAACTCGGTGTAAAACGGCAATGCTCACCCAAAAATGGACTAAGTACGAGCTGGTAGGCACGAATAATAACGAGAAGAATTTTTTCCATTGTTAAGGAACCTTTGATCTGTTCATGAACTCGAATCCTGTGTCTGGTATATCTGAGATTCCTATCCTTCATCCGCTAACAGCGGTAGGTCAGGTATGGAATCTGAAAATGATTAAGATGTAATCTACTTCCCCAGAACAAAGCACGGGATTGCTAATGATTTCAGGACATGTGCGGTTTGAGAAAAAAAACACTTGCTGTCTGTTTCAAGTTGAGATATAACACTGCACCTTAATCTAGTTGGCTTTCGACTCGATTTTAATAAAAACATATAATAATCAATAGATTATATTATTTGTGACCAGATTTCCAAGGAATTTTTGATTACTTATGACCGAAACAACAGTGAAATTACCCAAAGGATATACGCCTTCTAACGAAGAAGAGTACATGAATCCTGTGCAACTTGAATATTTCCGCCAGAAATTAACTGCGTGGAGAGATGAGTTGGTCGAAGAATCTCGTGAAACCATCAGCAATCTGCAAACCGAAGTCAGGGATGTTGGTGATGAAGCCGAGCGTGCTACACGGGAAACCGAGAACAGCCTCGAATTACGTACTCGTGACCGCTATCGTAAACTGATCAACAAAATTAACAAAACACTGGCTCGCCTTGATGAAGGTGATTATGGCTATTGCGAGGAAACCGGTGAAGAGATTGGCCTTCAACGTTTGCAGGCACGTCCTATCGCAACTTTATGCCTGGATGCACAGGAACGTTGGGAAATACGTCAGAAACAGATGGGTGATTCAAGGTAAAAAAGCGCAGCTTAATCTACGCATTGCGTTATTACTCATCACATAAATAATATTTCTTGGCTTGCCTAATTCTCTGGCGAGTAACACTTTGCTGCTTTGTAGATGGCTTCCAGCATCGCGTGTAAGCCATTGGCGCGGGTGGCGGACAAATGCTGTTGCAAACCGATGGCTGTGATGAATTCTGGTTGAAATTTTAGAATCTGTGCAGCAGAAGCACCTGAATAAACCCGTATTAAAAGAGCAATCAGACCGGATACAATCGCCGCGTCACTATTGGCGCGGATTATCAGTTCGTCGGCATTAGCTGTGATGATCAGCCAAACCCTGGACTGACAGCCGTGTAACAGGATGTCATCGGTTTTTTCCGCTTCATGCAATGGTGTGAGTGCCTTGCCAAGATCAATCAGGTACTGGTAACGGTCCAACCAGTTATCAAACAAGCTGAAATCGCTAATGATCTCCTGCTGAGCTTTTTCTAGGTCATGCATCTTGATTCCCTTGTATATTACTGGTCGCTGCTTCGGCGCCAACGGGTACCGTCTGCGACGTCTTCAAGGCAAATACCCATTGCCTGTAACTGATCCCTTATGTCATCGGCGCGAGCGAAATTTCTTTCCTTACGCGATGTATTTCGCTCATCGATTAACTGCTCAATCAGTGCATCATCCAGACCTTCAGTATCACCGGTCAGCCAGCTTTGCGGGTCTTGCTGAAATAACCCGATCAAAGCACCTGCCGCCAGCAGTCTGCCAGCGGCGGCGTGGGCTGTTTCAGCATCGTCAGCATTGGCCAGACAGCGTGCTTCGTTATTCAGTTCTGCCAGGGCCTCTGGTGTGTTGAGGTCGTCCAGCAGCGCTGACATGAACTTATTGGATGGGTCGTGGGCGGCCTTTAGCGGCCCGTATTTTTCATTGGCGTCGCGTATCACACCATAAACACGATCGACGGTGCGCTGAACACGCGTCAGTGTTTGTTCCGACCAGTCCAGTGGTTGGCGATAGTGTGCGCTTAGCAGCAGATAACGCAGGACTTCACCGGCAGTGTGTTTGAGTAATTCATGGATGACCAGGGTGTTACCCAGCGACTTGGACATCTTGCGTTTATTGAAGGTGACAAAACCATTATGCATCCAGTAACGCGCAAAAATTTTACCACCATGGGCACAGACACTCTGTGCGATTTCGTTTTCATGATGTGGAAAAACCAGGTCCTGTCCACCACCGTGAATATCGATGGTTTCACCCAGATGCTGTTCGGACATAACCGAGCATTCAAGATGCCAACCAGGCCGGCCCCAGCCCCAGGGGCTATCCCAGCCGGGTTGTGGCTCCAGCGATGGTTTCCACAAAACAAAATCACCGGGGTGCTTTTTGAAATCAGCAACTTCAATCCTCGCTCCCGCAATCATATCAGCAACGTCGCGACGGGATAGCGAGCCATAATCGTCAAAAGATTCAACTGAAAACAATACGTGACCTTCAGCCTCGTAGGCATGGCCGCTTGTGATCAGGCGTGTGATCATGTTGATCATCTGGGGAATGTGATTGGTTGCTCTTGGTTCTATACTAGGCTGACCGATGCCCAGTGCTGCCATGTCTTCATGAAAGATATCAGTATATCGTTTTGAGATAACATCAATTGATACCTTCTGCTCGGCTGCTGCGGCGTTGATTTTGTCGTCAACATCGGTGATATTGCGAGCATAGATAACCTTGGGATAACGACTCGACAGTAAGTTGTATAACAGATCGAAAATAACCGGTGGCCTCGCATTACCTATGTGCGCATAGCTGTAAACGGTCGGGCCGCAGACATACAGGGTTACATGGTTGGGGTCCTGTGGTACAAAGACCTGTTTTTCACGTTTAAGTGTGTTGTACAGCAGCAGTGGTTCAGTTTGAGTCATGGTTTTTATCTGGATCATATTGCGACGAAAGACAATCTATTATTTTAACAAATTTAATCAACAAAGAGGCAATCAAATGAGTGCACCCAAAACCATCACACAAGGCTATCAAGCCCATGTGTCAGAGTTGCAAAGTCGCTGGGAAAACGCACTTCAGGCTGAGGGCTATGATGCCGCGCTAATCCATGCTGGCAGCAAACTGGTCAGTTTCCTTGATGATTATGAATACCCGTTCCGTTGCAACCCCCATTTACTCTGGTGGCTGCCTCTTACGCATCATCATGACAGTGCCTTGTTGATCCGCCCGGGTCATAAGCCAAAGTTGTTTTATTACCAACCAGATGATTACTGGTATCTGCCGCCAGCAGACCCCGATGCGTGGTGGGCGGGTGAATTCGATGTTGTGCCGGTGCGTGACGCCGAGGCCTGGAAACAGGCAGGCATCAATACGCAGACCGCTTATATTGGCGATGCGGCCAGCCTGAGCAGCGCAGTGGATGGCTCACAACTGAACCCGGAGCGTCTGCTGAACCGGATACACCTGGAAAGAACCCGCAAGACGGACTATGAAATAGCCTGCATGGCCGAAGCAGCCCGATTGGGTGCCATTGCACATACAGCGGCAGAGCAGGCTTTCAGGGAAGGTTTAAGTGAATACGAGATTCACCAACGCTATTGCATGTCGATACAACTGGTCGATGCAGAATTACCTTATGGAAACATTGTTGCCCTTAACGAGCATGGTTCAGTGTTGCATTACCAGGCTCATGAACAGCAGGTACCGATGGATGTGCGTTCCTTCCTGATTGACGCAGGCGCAACCGTGCATGGTTATGCTGCGGATATTACCCGTACCTATGCAGCCCGGGCGGGTGAGTTTGCTGATTTGATTGTGGCGATGGACACAATGCAGCAACGATTATGCGCAGCTGTAGTCAGCGGTCTGGATTACCGAGAGTTACATTTACGTGCCCACATAGATATTGCTGGCATCTTGAAAGACTTCAATATTATCAACACGTCGGCCGAGAGCGCTGTTGAAACAGGGTTGAGCGCTGTTTTTTATCCGCATGGTCTGGGTCACTACCTGGGACTGCAGACCCATGATGTGGCAGGTTTGATTGCTGATGTGGAAGGAACCCCCATCCCACGGCCTGAAGGCCATCCTTTCCTGCGGCTGACTCGCAACCTTGAGGTTGGCAATGTTTTGACCATCGAACCGGGTTTATATTTTATTGAGCCTTTATTACGTAAGTGGCGTGAGAATGGGGATGTTGCCGCCATCAATTGGGATAAAGTTGAGACATTGACACCTTATGGTGGTATTCGTATTGAAGATAATATCGTCGTTACCGGTGGCGCGCCGCTGAATTTGACCCGAGATGCATTTACCCACACAGGTGCCCTCTGAAAGTTCCAGTAATTACGATGCAGTACACTAATCATCGGTCAATCCGAGGCCCACGAGCTGACTAACGGGTAGTTTACTTACCGGGCCGTGATTCCAGATGGTCGCCTGACTGTCAAGCAATCGCTGTTTTTCCGGGCTTGCCAATAATTCGACGGCCTGGTTGACCCTGGCGTCTGCAACTGCCCTGCTGACAATCTCATCCAGCTGGGTGGTATAAGGCTCGCCTATAATTTTGCGCATTATTTTGTTGGCGGCCGTCAGATCATCAGGGAATAAATGTTTTCCGGATTGCATGCGGTAGAGGTCCGACAATGTTTGCATGGATGATAAAGAGCAGTAGGCATCATCCAGCAAGCCAATGATGCCCAGACTGTCCGGTATGACATCGTCATCTTCAATCCAGTAGGATTCAACCATTTCCAGAATACTTTTGATTTCGTTTTCCAGACCCACGTTTCTAGCTGATGTCCAGGCTACAGTAAGTAAATAGGGTACCTGTTCGATGTAGTTGTAAATGAAACTCGAACCGTGTGCCATATCCACGCCCTCTGGACGAGCGCCCTCGCGTTCAGCGACCGTGGCCAATAGCTTATGCAGGTCAGACGCCGAACGAGGGTCGGCGAACTGGCTCGAAATGATTTTTTGGATTTGAACGGTTTCCATATTGTTAAATCAATGGTTTATGTCTTAATCTCGGGTTTGAGTCGTATGATCTGCGGGCT
This sequence comes from Gammaproteobacteria bacterium, assembly GCA_021772935.1. Lineage (GTDB taxonomy): Bacteria > Pseudomonadota > Gammaproteobacteria > Xanthomonadales > SZUA-36 > SZUA-36. Next base: position 129,802 of record JAJFLA010000026.1, on the reverse strand, counting down.
AGTTTAACAATTCGCGGCGTTCGAAGGCAGTCCTGTTTGGAAGCAACATGAAATGAGCGCGTGTAATTCCATTGTATGTCCGTTAAGGTTCCCGCCTTCTGCTCTGGTTGGGATTTTGAGTGTTATTTTTATCCATTATTTCATTGTTTATCGGGCCAACGCTTTACCAATGGTTGTGTCGGCGTGATTTTGTTGCCAAGGCGTTCGATTCGCTGGTTATAACAGGGCTTGTCGTTTTAATGGCCTTTTTGCTGATCCCGGAATCATGGGCGGAGCTTGGGTACTGGTCTGTTGCATTGATGTTAGCTGGCTATCTGGTGCCTGGTATGCTGGAAAATCTGGTCAAACAGGCGGCGCATACCCTGCATCTTGTCAGCCTGTTTTTGGCACTATTAGGGCTTGCTTTGCACGCAATGCTGGATGGTGCGGCATTAACCGTTGGTCATGGGTCAGCCACCAGTAACTTGTCCCTGGCCATTGTATTACACCGCTTTGGGGTTGGCATGATGCTATGGATGATCATTCAGCCTGTATTTGGTAAGCCGGCTGCTTTTGGGGTTCTTGGATTTGTGGCATTGGCAACGGTCGGTGGCTACCTGTTGTCGGATACTGTGTTGGGCCTGGAAGGAGATTATGCTCTGTCAGTGATTCAGGCTTTGATTATCGGCATGATCGTTCACAGTCTGGTGCACCGCAGTCATGGTGTTAGTCATCGCCACGGGTAAGAATCAGATCAACCTTGTTGTGGAGAAAAAAAACGGACCTTTTTGAAAGGTCCGCTTTCTTTTTCCAACGGTGCACAGTCGTCGGTTTAACCCTAATTTTAGTAAGAGTACTTCGCTGAGAACTGAAGACGTGTCATGTCTCCATCAGCACCACTCTCAATTTCACGATTGGCTAACAAAATCTCTGCGCCAAAGTCGAGTTTGGGTTGTGGGCTGTAGATCAGGTTGAGGTGCAAACTGGTCGCATTTTTTGTAACACTGGTACCAGTCAGACGGGTATCGTTGTCCACAGCCAGGTAGCCCAGCGTCAGGTTACTGCGCCATTTTGAATTCCAAAGGTGACGGTAAGACCCGAATACGCCGGTAGAGTCGATCGTGTGCAAATTGCCTGCAGCATCAAGAACGGCGCCGTTGGCCGTGTTCAGGCCGATGTAACGTCCCAGACCACCACCGGTGCTGACCATCCAGCGAAAGTCATCTTTGTTCGCCAACACAAATTTACCAGACAGACTGATACCGTAACCGGAGGTTGAATCGTCAATACCTGCAGCGCTGTTGTCATAGGACAATTGCCTGACCATACCAGCCGCTGTGAATGAGCCCCAGCTGCCTTTCAGGTTATATCGCAACACAACATCCGGTACCTGGTTGTCATCTGAAACGATACGACCGCCACCACCGTAGGGTGTAATGGTTGTTTCCGGGTTCTCAAGGGCAAATTGTATTGCGCCGCTGGTGTAACGAATCATAGGCTGACGGCCAAATAATGAGGCTTCCGCCGGGCCAACAAAGTCCAGGTTTTCAGGCAGTGCGCCAACATTGAAGAATGTTTGCCAGGTCTGACCGACCAACCACTTGTTATAGGTCAGGAAGGCATGCCGAATACGGGGGCTGAATGAGTTGGAAACCCTTTCATTACCCTGGCCTGGTAATTGGAAGTCCATCTCGAAGAATGTTCCGATTTTTGCGCCATTATCCAATAGATGGGTTGATTTGAAATTAATCCGGGATTCCTTGGCATGGAAATCCAGGTAGCTTTCACCATCACCATTACCCACAGGGATGGTGCCTGGAATATAAAAATCCCTGCCCGCACCTGCAGATGAGCCACTATTGTAGTCACTGAAGATGACATCGGTCTTGATGAACCCACCAAATTTATAGCTGTGTTTTTTCGCCTTTTCCTGTTGTGCCTTGTGATGCTCGTCCATCATGGCCATGACCTTGGCCTCGGCGGCACCCTCTGCCTTGGCCTCAACAGCTGCAGTATTGGCTGCTGGTGCCGACTGGTGTTGCAACAATTGATTTACCAGGTTCTCCAGTTCAACGATCCGTGCTTCTAACGCTTCGACTCTGTCCCCGTCTGCAAAGACACTTCCTGACCAGCTGCAGCTCAAAACGACTGCAACAGACAGGCTCAGAAGGAGTTTCCTTAGTGATTTTCGGGCCATGATAGCCTCTCCCATTTAGATGTGTATGCAAACGCATCATGCGCAAGTTCAGTGCATGGGTGTATTAGTCTTTGGTCTAATGATTCATGCCGATGTAATTGCTATCTGCTTCGGAGCACGGTTGGCGGGTACGATTTCGACCATGGTCTAATGGGTAGGGTTAGCATTTGAATGCGAAAATCAGAAGTCTGGACAAAGGTTTAAGTAGCACAGAAAAATGATCGGTATCCGGCCATCTGGTGGCGAAAGTCAGGAGCAATGAGGCGACTTACGAGGCGATGGTCCGGGTTACCAACTTCGGGTACCATAATGCGCAGGATTTTACATAATTGTTACGGCCAAAGAATATACGGATTTGGGTAACCACTCGGCCTTGTCGGAAGCGGGCGTTATGGATGACCTGATCGAGGGCAAAATGAACCGCTAATGGCAAATCGACTGATCGCGCTACACGCTGAAACGGTAATCGTTGCCGATGATCATCCATTGTTTCGGACAGCAATCAAAGAAGCCCTGCAGGCAAGTCAGGGTGAAACGACGTTTTTGGAAGCCAATTCATTTGAATCATTACAGGTGCTGGTGGACGAAAACCAGGACGTTGACCTGGTTCTATTGGATCTGCACATGCCCGGCGTAAGCGGTTTCGCTGGTTTGATATATTTGTGCAAACGTTACCCCAGTGTCCCTGTGGTCATTATTTCGGCAAATGAAGACCCATTGGTGATCCAACGTGCTTTGGATCATGGTGCAGCAGGTTTTATACCCAAGTCTTCTGACATCAAGACCATTACCAATGCGATAAACGACATTTTGATGGGTGAAATTTGGGCGCCGGTCTCCACACAAGCTAATTTACCGGGTAGTAATGTTTCTGAACTGGCACTGGCCGAGCGCATGGCCCAACTAACGCCGCAGCAGTTCAAGGTGTTGATGATGGTGTCACAGGGCTTACTGAACAAGCAGATAGCTTACGAGATGGGTATATCTGAGGCCACGGTTAAGGCGCATGTAACGGCAATTATGAATAAACTTGGGGTCACCAACCGGACTCAAGCCGTGTTGGCGGCTAGCAAATTAGATGTGTTGAGGCCAAATTTATAGGCAATGGATTATGATTTTGTTTTCAGCATGTTGCTCATCAATGCCCGCAACGCGGCCGGTCTGATTGGTTTGCGTAACAGTCCATAGCCCTGTGCTTTAACAGCTGCTTCGAGTCCGCTGGATCGGTCGGCCGTTATCACGATTGCCGGAAGGTGGGTCCCAAGTATGTTATCAAGATGCTGCATCACCTGCAGACCATGGCTTTGGTCGTCAAGGTGATAGTCAACCAACACGAAGTCCGGGGTTCCATGCATGAGTACCTGCTGCGCCGCTTGTGCCTGGGTCTCAGCCAACATGACCATGGGGCAGCCCCAGCGATCTAAAAGAAGATTCATTGCTTCGAGGATGTCCGGCTCGTTATCAACACACAATACGACCAGATCTTGTAGCCCGGAAGTTTCAACATGAACGACAGCCGGGATTTCCGCTGGTTGCAGGCTGTTTTGTTGTGCCAGCGGGACAAGCACGGAAAAACAACTGCCGTGTCCTACCTTTGAGCTGACATCTATTTCGTGACCTAACATCCGTGCAATCCGGTCACAGATGGCAAGCCCCAGACCCAGACCCTTTTCATCCATGCGGCGGGCGTAATCCAGGCGATGAAATTCCTGGAAGATTGCCTTCGCTTCTGAGTTGTCAATGCCGACACCTGTGTCCCAAACACTGAGTTGCAGCTTATCTCCGCGTAATCGGCAACCCAGTAAAACACCGCCGGTTTCCGTGTAATGGATGGCGTTGGCAAGAAAATTTTGCAAAATGCGATACAACAAATTTCGGTCGCTGTAAATCACGTAATCTGTCGGGTGAACTCGCAACAGAAGGTTCCGGTTGCCAGCCAGTGCTTTGAAGCGTCTGAGTAATTGTTCGAAAAGCTCGGATACCGAGATGGCTTCCGGTTCCGGTTGATACATGCCGGAATCCAGCTTGGAGATATCCAGTAGCGCACTCAAGAGTTGTTCTGATGCCCGCAGGCTGCGATCAATGCGTTTAACTAAATGGGATTGTTCGTCGTCGGAACCCTCTTGTTGCTGGCGTAAAATGGATACGAACAGGCTGGCGGCATTCATTGGTTGTAACAAGTCATGACTGGCAGCGGCCAGAAAACGTGTTTTACTCAGGTTTGCCTCTTCCGCAACCAGGTTTGCTTCCTCCAATTCGGTGTTGGCCCTTCTGAGCTCAACGGTACGTTGTTGTACCCGTTGTTCCAGTGTTTCGTTGATCAACTGCAACTCATGTTCAACATTCTTGAAGTAAGTAATGTCGGTGAATGTCGTCACATAACCACCGCCAGGCATGGGGTTGCCCTGGATTTCAAGCACTTTGTCGCCTAGCCACCGACGTTCGTAGCGATAGTTCTGACCACTGCGTAAATGTTTCAGACGTTTGAGTACTTCGCTTTTGTGGTCACCGATTAGTCCTCTTTTCACGTTCAGGTCGATTAATTCTTCAATCGGTTTGCCGAGATGGAGAGTGCCTTCCGGGTACTCCATCAGTTCTACGTAACGCCGGTTCCAGCCAACTATGCGCAAACCCTGGTCAACGACGCTTACACCCTGTGACATGTTATCAAGGGTGGATTCCAGTAGTTCGCGATTGAACTGGACAGCTTGTGATGTGCGGTCCAGCAGTTCCATTACTGCTTCGGGCCCCAGGCCACGGTGATGCAATGCGGTGCTCAGAACGGTTCTTGCGGAGGCTGAGCCAATCGAGCCCGCGAGCAGGCGTTCTCCGAATTGGATTGTTTCCGGTGTTGCCAGTGCTCCAGCTTGTATCTCGGTTAACCCGAGGTGGGTAGATAACGCTTTGTTGGTTTTACTCATGCCCAGAAAGCGACCGATGGTGTATTCCAATTCTTCCAGAGTGATCAGCCCACTATTGCTTTTGCTCGTCACACCGGTAACAGAAGTAAGCTCCTTGTCTGGTCTTAGAAGGGATACCAGGATGATGGCTGAAGTGTTCACTAATAGTGAAAATAACGCCCCTTGATTGAAATTCATCGAAGGAATAAGGCTGAGCAGATTCACCAACGGGTCGATCGTGGTGAAAGAAGGTAGCAGCAACCAGATGACCCAGCTGGTTACGCCCAGTGAAAGCCCCCAGATAGCACCTGTTTTACTCGCGCCTTGCCAGTAAATGCCGATCAGCATTGCTGGAGCAAATTGTGCAGCAGCCGAGAAAGACAACAAACCTATCGACGCAAGTGGAACGCCGGCTTCGATAGCCCGGTAGTAGGCAACGGCTGCCAGAGCGAGTAGCAGAATTGATATTCTACGAACACGTAATAGTGTTTGTGACAAGTCCAGCTTGCCACGATTATTGGTCAGGCCGGTACGTAACAGCAAAGGCATCACGATGTCGTTACTGACCATGATTGCCAATGCGACCGTGGAGACGATGACCATACCCGTGGCTGCGGAAAAACCACCTAGAAATGCCAACAGGGTAAGCATGGGTTGGTCAAAGGCCAGTGGCAGGGACAATACGTAGGTGTCGGGATTGACATCCTGTCCGGAAAACTGTGTCAATCCGGCCAGCGCGATGGGTATGACAAGCGCAGAGAACACAAACAAATAGGCTGGGAAGACCCAGCGTGCAACACGTAAGTCGGTGGTGTCCCTAAATTCGACAATCGCCACGTGAAACTGGCGCGGCAGGCATAGGATGGCCACCATACCCAACCCCATCTGGATTCCAAAACCTTCTGGTAATCTCCAGGGTGTAAACAGTTGCTGGTATTCACCGTTTTCACGCATGGTTTGCGCGACACTGTCGAGACCCCCAAAAACACCGAATATAGCGAACAAGCCAATCGCGACGAAAGCCAGTAACTTAACCAGGGATTCAAATGCGATGGCCCACATCAAACCACGGTGATGCTCACTGGCATCCATATTCCGAGTGCCAAACATCATCGCAAACGCTGCCAATGTCAGCGCCAGGTATAACGGTAGCTGATCGGGTAAAACCGATGCGTTTCCTGTCGCTTTGCTGATCACTTCGATGCCTGTCGTAATGCCCTTTAGCTGTAATGCTATATAGGGCACCGCACCAAGTACTGCAGCGCATGTAACCAACACTGCGATGGCGTGACTGCGCCCGTAACGATAGGCAATAAAGTCAGCGATTGAAGTGATGCGCTGATCCCGACTTGTTATAGCAATCCGTCGGATGACGTCAAACCCGATCAACATCATCAGTGCAGGCCCGAGATAGATTGGCAAAAACCCCCAACCGCTTGAAGCGGCTCTGCCCACTGCGCCATAAAAGGTCCAGGAAGTGCAGTAAACCGCCATCGAAAGAGAGTAAATGATGGCCTTGAATTTTCGGTGGTCCTGGCTAATCCGTTGCTTGTCACCGATCCATGCAATGGCGAATAGCAGGCCCATGTAGGCCAGCACAATGAGGGTTAATTTCCAGGGATTAAGCATGTGCCGCAGAGCTTTTTCTTGGTGTATTGCAACGGACTATCCTTAGGCTGAACGCCCTCTACGACTAAAGTAGGAGCGTTATGCTTGTGCTCTGAACGTAACATAGTGATCGGGAATTTACCATCAAAGAGAGGCTACCCCATGAGTGAACAAACACAAAGACAAGCTTATTGGAAGGCAAACCTGAAGCTAGTGGCATTGTGCCTGAGCATCTGGTTTGTCGTGTCGTACCTATTTGGGATTATCTTGGTCGACCAGTTGAACGTCATCAGTATTGGCGGATACAGGTTGGGCTTCTGGTTTGCCCAGCAGGGTTCAATGTATATCTTTGTAGTTCTGATATTTTTCTATGCGAACCGCATTGGAAAAATCGACAGAAAATTCAATGTGCACGAAGACTGAAGGAGAAAAATAATGGATCTTAAAACACTAACTTTTTTAGTCGTCGGCGCGACATTCGCGTTGTATATTGGCATTGCAATCTGGGCCAGGGCTTCAACCACCAAGGAGTTTTACGTGGCGGGTACAGGTGTACACCCGATTGCCAATGGTATGGCTACTGCTGCTGACTGGATGTCCGCTGCGTCATTTATTTCCATGGCGGGTCTGATCGCCTTCATGGGCTATGATGCATCGGTGTACCTGATGGGCTGGACCGGCGGTTACGTTCTGTTAGCTCTTTTGTTAGCGCCTTATCTGCGTAAATTCGGCAAGTTCACTGTGTCTGAATTTATCGGCGAACGGTACTATTCCAAGGCCGCACGCATGGTGGCTGTAATTTGCCTTATTGTGGCTTCAATCACCTATGTTATCGGCCAGATGAAAGGCGTCGGCGTGGCTTTCTCGCGCTTCCTGGAAGTTGATTTCCACACCGGTGTTTTTGTGGGTATGACAATCGTGTTCATTTACGCTGTTATGGGCGGTATGAAAGGTATTACCTACACCCAGATCGCTCAGTATTGTGTACTGATATTTGCCTACACGGTACCGGCCATCTTTATTTCGTTGAACCTGACGGGTAACCCGATTCCACAGCTGGGTTTGGGTAGTTCCATGGCCGATGGCTCAGGTATGGCATTGCTGGACAAACTGGACATGATCGTGACAGATCTTGGTTTCGCCGCGTATACGGCACAGAAGATGTCAACGATGAATATGTTCCTGTTGACTTTGTCGTTAATGATCGGAACGGCCGGTCTGCCACACGTCATCATGCGCTTCTTCACAGTACCCAAGGTAGCAGACGCACGTACTTCAGCTGGTTGGGCTTTGGTGTTTATCGCCATCCTCTATACCACAGCACCTGCAGTGGGTGCGATGGCTCGCCTGAACCTGATGAATACTATCCAGTCTGGCGAGGTTGGTGCAGTTGAAGGCAACATGGTATACGCAGACAGGCCATCCTGGTTCAAGAGTTGGGAAACCACCGGGCTTCTGAAGTTTGAAGACAAAAATGGTGACGGCCGAGTTCAGTATTACAATGACAAGAATGAGGCATTTGCCGCAAAGGCCGCGGGTTTTGGCTGGCAAGGCAACGAGATGGTTAAGGTCGACCGGGATATTATGGTGCTGGCCAATCCAGAAGTCGCCAATCTGCCCAACTGGGTGATCGCTCTGGTGGCTGCCGGTGGTCTGGCAGCGGCACTCTCGACTGCTGCAGGCTTGTTATTGGCCATATCCACAGCCATTTCGCATGACGTGATCAAGGGTATGATTTCACCGGGTATCTCGGAGAAGAAAGAGCTGCTGGCAAGTCGTATTGCAATGGCAGGCGCGATCGTTGTGGCAGGTTACCTGGGTATGAATCCACCCGGCTTTGCGGCCCAGGTGGTGGCCCTGGCCTTCGGCCTGGCGGCATCTTCGATCTTCCCCGCCCTGATGATGGGTATCTTTAACAAGAACATGGACGACAAGGGTGCTATCGTTGGTATGTTGGTGGGCCTGTTGTCCACGCTGCTATACATTTTCTGGTTCAAGGGCTGGTTCTTTATTCCCGGAACCGCAATGGCAGCAAACACGCCGGATAATTGGTTCATGGGTATTTCGCCTGAAGCATTTGGGGCAGTAGGGGCAATGCTAAACTTTGCCGCAGCCTATGTTGTTTCCAAAATTACGCCTCCTCCACCAGAGCATATCCAACATCTCGTGGAGGATATCCGTGTACCTATGGGTGCAGCGAAAGCAGCAGCCGATCATTAAGCAAAACCTGTTAGTTTTGTATGGGCCAGCACTTGTGCTGGCCCTTTTTTTTTGTACTGTTTACGATTTAAACTCTGCTTATGCCTAAAAAATTTCATGACCTGAGTTTCATTGCGGAATTTCTGCACACGGTACAACCATTCAATTCAATTGAAACCGGAGCTTTACACAAACTCGCCAGCAAGCTGGAAGTTGCCTATTACGTACAGGGGAAAACCATTCTCTCATCCAGCCCATCAGCTGGAATTGCCATCATACGTAAGGGGGCAGTGAGACTGGCTGATGAGTCACATAAGTTTCTGGATAAACGTTCCGAGGGTGAACTTTTTGGGCATGAGATTTTTTTTCATGGCGAAAAGAAAGAATATATTGCGGAGGCGGAAGAAGATTGCCTGTTATGGCACCTGGGAGCCGATGATTTCGAAAAACTGCGAAGTGAAAACAACTTGATTGGTGAGTATTTTAGCAGTCACCTCAATACACGTTTGCGTGCTGCAACCCAAGTGAAGCACAACGTAACGCAAGTACGTGATCTTTTGAAAAGACCTCCGGTGTCAGTTGACAGACGTATGAGTATTCACGCGGTAGCCAAAAAGATGAGCGCCGAGAATGTTTCCAGCGTGTTGGTGATGTGTGACAAAAAATTGTGCGGAATTGTCACAGATAAGGATTTACGCCAAAGGGTGCTGGCAAAGGCTTTGAATCCTGATGAAGCGATTGAGAAAGTGATGACTGTCAACCCCATGAGCGTTGCAGCTGATGCAGGAGTAGATGCTACTTTGCTAATGATGATGCGCCAGAATTATCATCATTTACCGGTTATGGATGAAACCGGACCACTGGGGCTGGTGACTGCAGGAGATATTTTACGTGCACAGTCAGAACACCCGCTGCGAATTGTGCGTGATATTTATAAACAGAATTCGATAGAAGGCCTGCTCAAGTTACATGGGCGGTTGCCATCTCTCTTTGAACGTATGGTAAACCTGGGGCGTGATGTTGAACAAATTGGTCGACTGGTCACGCTCATCACAGACGCGTTTACAACCCGGTTGATTCAGCTTGCTGAGCAATCCCTGGGCCCTGCTCCGATGAGGTATGCCTGGGTTGTTTTCGGCTCCCAGGCTCGCGAGGAACAAACCGCACGAACAGACCAGGACAACGGCATTGTTCTTGAGCGCGATACCGATGCAGATGAAGCAGTCTATTTTGCGAAGTTATCCGATTTTGTATGCGAAGGTCTGGATAAACTGGGTTATGTTTTTTGCCCGGGTGAGATCATGGCACTTAACTTGAAATGGCGCGTTTCACTGACCCGGTGGAAACAGCATTTTGATAGCTGGATCGACGAACCAGAACCGAAGTCAGTAATGTACTGCAGCATATTTTTTGATATTCGCTACCTGTATGGCGACAAGCAGCTGGTTCAGGATTTGCAAAACCATGCCAGTACTCGCGCAATGGAAAACCGGATTTTCCGTCGCTTTATGGCTACAAATGCTCTGCTACATAAACCACCATTGGGTTTTTTCCGTCGATTTGTGCAGGAAGATGACGGTTCGCATAGCGAGGGTTTAAACCTGAAACATCGTGGAATTGTACCCATCACTGACCTGGTGAGGATGCGTGCTCTCGAGTCGGGCATACAGGACGCCAATACTTTCAGACGAATTGAATTGGCGACCGTGAGCGGTGTCATGAATGAAAATGATGCCAGCAGTCTGCGTGATGCTTTACGGCTGATCAACCGTATACGCCTTAATCACCAGTCGACCCAGATGATGGCGGGAGAAAAGCCAACGAATTTCGTGCCAATTGAGGATCTTTCGCCTTTGCTCAGGCGGAACCTCAAGGCTGCTTTCATGCTCGTGGCAGAAGCTCAAAAGGCCTTAGCTTCGAGGTACCAGGTGCACTGATGTTGAGTCGATGGCGTTACCGCAGGCGCTGCCGCGCGCTCGCACAGGATTGTGTACAGCCAACAGTGGCTGCTTATTCCGCGGGGTGCGTGGGACTCATCGTAGACAAGCTGTTAAATACGCCAATAATTTCGGTCGATCTTGAAATGACTGGGCTTGATGCAAAACAAAATCACATCATAGCCATTGCCTGGACGCAATTGGATAACGGTCGTATTCGTCTTGCTTCCAATCGCCATCTTCTAATCAACACACAACAATCGGTCGGATACAGTGCAGCTATTCATGAACTGATGGATAACGATGTGGCCCGTGGAGTGCCGCTGGAGACGGGGCTTGAAGCCTTGTTTGAGGCCGCCCGTGGTCGGTTGTGGCTATTTCACCATGCCGGTCTTGATGTGGCTTTTTTGCAGCAGGCGTGCATTGCCTGGGCGGGTGTTGTCATGCCCTTCATGGTCCTGGATACCATGAAAATGGAACTGGATATTCGTAAACGACAAAATTTGCCGATCCATCAGGGCGACCTGAAACTGGGCAAACTCAGGACAAATTACAAATTGCCCGCCTACACGGCTCACAATGCCTTAATAGATGCATGTGCTACCGCGGAGCTGTTGCTGGCTGTGGCTGCGAAAATGGAAGCTGTCGGCTCTCTTAATTTGCAACCCCACCTGACCTATTTTTAAGTGTTATCCCTGACCCTAACTAAAGTCGAATATTTTTTGATCAGCCTTCTGTCATAAAATAAAAAAATATTCGTGCTGTGAATTTTGAATGGTGGACTGACCATGGATTACCAAACACTTTATCGACGCTCATTGGATACTCCGGAAGAATTTTGGGCTGATTGCGCCTCCGATCTGGAGTGGATCAAACCCTGGGAAAAGGTACTTGATGACTCGGAGCCGCCTTATTATGAGTGGTTTCAAGGTGGTGAGATCAACACCTGCTTTAACGCGCTTGACCGACATTGCAACGAAGGCCGGGCTCTTCAGACCGCATTAATTTATGACAGCCCGGTGACAGGGCAGGTTCGAAAGTACAGTTATGCTGAGCTTCGGGACGAGGTGGCGATTTTTGCCAATGTATTGCAAAGAAACGGTGTTTCCAAAGGTGATCGCGTCATCATCTACATGCCGATGATCCCGGAGGCCATCATTTCAATGCTGGCATGCGCCCGAATTGGCGCAATTCATTCGGTGGTATTCGGTGGCTTTGCCGCAAAGGAGTTGGCTACCCGGGTGACTGATGCGAACCCAAAACTCGTCATCAGTGCGAGTTGCGGCATCGAAGGTAAAAAGGTAATTGCGTATTTGCCCTTGCTTGATGAAGCACTTGAGCTTGCCGGTGCTGGAGGTTTAACGCGAATCCTTGTTTCCCGACCACAGTTACCGATTGAGGAATTGCACCCTTCGGCTATCCTCTGGCAGGATGCCGTTGCCGCAGCCCACGCGGTGGACTGTGTTCCTGTTGCAGCGACCGATCCGCTTTATATCCTGTATACCTCTGGCACTACCGGTGAGCCCAAAGGGGTTGTGCGCCCAAATGGCGGGCACGCTGTTGCACTCAAGTGGAGCATGAAGCACATTTATAATGTACAGCCCGGTGACGTTTACTGGGCGGCTTCGGATATCGGCTGGGTTGTTGGACACTCCTATATTGTTTATGCACCGCTACTTCATGGTTGTACGACCATACTTTATGAAGGCAAACCGGTGGGCACACCTGACGCCAGTGCTTTCTGGCGTGTGATCGAGCAACACAAGGTCAAGTGCCTGTTTACGGCCCCGACAGCGTTCCGGGCAATCCGTCGCGAAGACCCTAAGGGCGAATTGCTTAAACGTCACGATATCAGCAGCCTGGAATCCCTGTTTCTGGCCGGTGAGCGTTGTGACCCTGATACTTTGCACTGGGCAGAAAATCAGCTTGGTATTCCGGTCATTGATCACTGGTGGCAAACTGAGAGTGGTTGGCCAATGGCTGCCAATCCAATGGGTGTGGAGCAACTCGAAGTGAAGGCTGGGTCACCCACGGTGGCAGTACCGGGTTATGACATACGTGTACTTGATGACGAGGGTATGGAAGTACCGCGAGGCCAGTCGGGTAACATCATGGTCAAGTTACCCTTACCACCCGGCAACTTGCCAACCCTGTGGGGCAACCGACAACGCTATTTCGACGCGTATCTTTCCCGTTTTGAAGGCTATTACCTGACCGGTGATGCCGGGGTAATGGATGAAGAAGGCTACCTGTGGGTCATGAGTCGTATTGATGATGTGATCAACGTCGCTGGCCACCGCCTGTCGACCGGTGCATTGGAAGAGGCGCTGATCACCAATTACAATGTCGCCGAATGTGCAGTCATAGGCGTTGCGGATAAACTCAAGGGGGAGATGCCGCTGGGTTTCGTGGTGCTGAACAGTGGTTCAACTGTCGATGAAAGTGCATTAAGAAAAGATCTGATGGAGACAGTGCGGTCTCAGGTTGGTCCAATTGCCACACCAAGAGATATCCATATCGTGGCCCGCTTGCCAAAGACCCGTTCGGGCAAAATCCTCAGAGGCACAATGCAAAAGATAGCCGATGGCAAGCAGTACAAAATGCCGGCAACCATTGAAGACCCCGGAGTTTTGGATGAAATTGCAACGGCATTGGGACTGTAGCGATAGGTCTGTGGTCTTTCGAGCTTGAGATGTGGCGAGATTTACTCGTCTCATCCATGAGGCTCGCCCCTGCGGGGTTTGTCGCTTTGCGACTGCACTTGTTGGTCGGGGTGGCGAGAATTACTCGGCGCTTCCATGCGCCTCGCCCTATGGGTTCCTCGCTACGCTCGTCGTTCGAAATTCGCTCCTGGCGAATTTGTGAATCACGGGTGATTTCCAATGAGGTCCGCCCAATCAACAAAAAAAAGCCGCTTAAGGCTGGGCGAAAGCGACTTTTTTATGTTAATTGGTCGGGGTGGCGAGAATTGAACTCACGACCCCCACGTCCCGAACGTGGTGCTCTACCAGGCTGAGCTACACCCCGACTAAGTTGCGTATTCTAACCAAGCGGAGTGTGCATTGAAAGAATCCGGGGCTTATTCTTTTTCGACCTGACTTCTTGCCTTGAGAGAGGTTAATTGTCGTCTGGTAAAAAATGATTATCTGGAGGCCGTCAACAAAAAAAATCCAAGCCAACAATCACATAGAGAGACAAACTACAAATTGCTGTACATCCAATCTACAAAATCTTATCAATTGTTAAGATTTTGTAAGAAATCCTTGCTACAATCGCCGGATCATCACGCAAGTGGTGTGTGAGGAGGCGGTGTTTGCAGGGCTGGGCGTTTAAACAGTTAGAAGCATATTTGATTCTGACTCGTTAAAACCGATCTATCTGTTACTGGCTCCCTGAAACTCAACAAATTTTGATGGTTTACAGGTGGACAACGAAATGTATACAAGAATCCGAAATTCATTTGCTTTCCTGGTTTTCCTAGTCATTCTGACGGCTCCAATGGTCGGTTCTGCACAGGAAATCACAGGCTCAGTACGTGGCACCGTACTCACACCTTCCGGCGAGCACGCTGCAGGGACATCAGTGACGGTGACTGACACCAGAACCGGTTCCAGTCGCCAAGTCACAGCCAATGAGAGTGGCGCTTACAATGTTCGTGGCCTGACTGTTGGTGGTCCGTTTACGATCCGCTTTGATTCGGATCAATATCGCGGTACTCAGGTAACTGATGTATTTACCAAGCTCTCTGGTGCAGCAACATACAACATCAGCCTCGAAGAAGGTATGCTGGAAGAGGTCATCGTGGTTGCATCCTCCAGTGTGATCGGTGCCGAGCTTGCCATCGGCCCTAACTCGAACTTTGATCTGACACAAATTTCGGCCATGCCGACCATCAACCGACAAATTCGTGATGTCATCCGGCTTGATCCACGTGTGAATATTTCACGTTCAGGGAGTAATTTTGGTATTTCCTGTCTGGGTGGTACCGACCGGGCCAACTCTTTTACCATTGATGGTGTTCGTAGTGCTGACGGCTTTGGTCTCAACGCCAGTGGTAATTCGGCACGAAACACTTTCCCGATCCCATTTGATACCGTCCGTGCAGCCTCGGTTGAGTTTGCACCGGTTGATGTCCAGTATGGTAATTTCACTGGTTGTAATATTAACGTTGTGTCCAAATCGGGCTCCAACGAGTTTAGTGGATCGGCATTTTATCTTTATAACGACGACGACCTGACGGGCGATAGCCTTGATGGCCGAACAGTAATTTCTGAGCCCTTTGAAGACAAGAACTGGGGTGCTGAGTTCAGTGGTCCAATCATCAAGGACAAATTGTTCTTTTATGTATCTTATGAAGAAACTGATGAAGGCGGGGCACAAAACAGTGGTCCGATCGGTGGTGGTTTCGCCAATGAACGCTTTATAACGGTTGCAGACGCGAACCGGGTATCTGATATTTTATCCAGCAAATATGGTCGTGATGTGGGCTCTATCGTCCGGACCCTACCACAGACCAGTGAACGCAAATTTGCGCGTCTTGACTGGAATATCAACGACGGGCACCGTGTTGAGTTTAGCTACACCGATTTGGAAGAATTACGTCTGACCGCGGATGATTTTGGCTTTAATGGCTTCACTTTTTCGGATAATTTCCAACAAAGAGGAACCGCATCGGAATCTTACTCCCTGCGTCTGTTTTCAAACTGGAGCGATAGCTTCTCGACGGAAGTTCGTGCCTCCAGACTCGATGTACAGGATTTTCAGGGTCCTCTCGGTGGTGGTGAAGCACAAGATGACAATAAACCTCGTATCCAGGTCGAGGATGGCTCTGGCGATGACATACTGGTTAGCGGTCCAGGCTTTTTCCGTAGTGCCAATGACTTGCAATACACACTGGATCAGTTCAAGTTTGCAGGTGTCTACGATGTCGGCGACCACAGCCTGACAGCGGGTTATGAACTGGATAGTCTTGATGTATTCAACCTGTTTGTGGCCAATGGTACCGGCACCATCACTTTTGCATCCATTGACGACCTCGATGCAGGAATTGCCAGTGACATCGATGCCAATGGTTCCTTTACCGGTGACATCAACGACGCCGCCGCTAATTTTGAGCGGGATATCAATACCTTCTACATCCAGGATAAATGGTCACCATCAGACAGTCTGACCATTACGGCCGGTCTGCGTTATGACTACTATGATTCCGACGATAACCCGATTTTAAATCCGATTTTTGTAGAACGTTATGGCTTTACCAATACCACCTCGTTCAATGGTCTGGATATTTTAATGCCACGGCTGGGTATGACCTACGAGTTACCGACTAACAAACTCGGTGACATCCAGTTGCGGGCCGGTTTTGGTATCTTTACCGGTGGTGATCCAACCGTGCATTTTGCCAATGCCTTCCAGAACTTTGGTGGTGCCATTGGTCGTGGTCGCAGTGGTCGCGGTAATTGTACAGATGCAGATTTGCTGGTCTTAAGTAGTGGCGGCTTCAATGGTCTTCCACCCTGTATCCAGGAACAGCAGATTGCTGAAGCAACGCAGAATACCGGTCGCGCCGACGCGGTTGCAACTGACTTTGAACTGCCGTCACAACAGCGTTGGAACTTTGGTGCGACTCTGTTCACTCAGTCCAATAACAGTTTCCTGAACGAATGGGAACTGCAGTTTGATTATATTTACAGCAACCACAAAGATTCTGTTGATTTTATTGACATGACCCTGACCCAACGCATCGATGACAATGGCAATCCTGTATTTTTACCGGATGGTCGTCCGCAGTTTTTTGCAGTTGACCCACGTTTACCAGGTTGTGACGCGACATTTATCGGTCCGGGAGAAGGTTTTGCCAATGTAACGGCAGCTTGTAATGCAGGTCGTGACGATCAGGATATCCTGATGGTGAATGGTATCAGTGGTTCGACCACTTCAATCTCTTTCCAGGCTGAAAAACTATTCTCATTCGGCGACAACACCTCTGCGAACTTCCGTTTTGGTTATGCCTATACCGACTCCAAAGTGGGTAACCCGGTCAATAGCTCTACCGCGACATCGGGCTTTGAGGAAGTTGCCACGGCAGTCCTTAACAATAACCAGTTAGGACCTTCGGTCAATGCCAACAAACACAATTTTGTGATCGGTACGACCTTCAAGCATTTCTTCTTTGAAGATCACCCGACCAGCATTGGTATATTTTTCCGCAAGCGGTCTGGTCGCCCCTTCAGCTACGCCTATGACAACAATACACCGACAAGCGTATTCGGTGATTCCGATAATGAAGAACGCAACCTGTTTTATGTACCAACAGGACCGAATGATCCATTGGTTGATTTGTCAGCGCTGGATGCACAGGGAACAACGGCGGCATTCTTTGATTTCCTGGAACGTAAAGGTCTGAACAAGTATGCGGGTCAGGTTTCACCCAAGAATGGTTTCACCGGGCCCTGGAATACCGATGTAGATATTCGTATTTCACAGGATATTCCTTTGCCACGGTTTAACCACCGCCTGAAGTTCTTCTTTGATATTGAGAATGTTTTGAATCTGCTCTCAGATGGCAATAACATCCAGAAGTTTGTCAACAACGGTGACGTTGGTGAGGCCGTTCCGGTTATGGATGCCAGGCTCAGCAGTGACGGAACGCAGTTCATTCTTTCGAACTTCAATCCAGGTGGTGGCAATAGCGCACCGACCTTTAATCCGCTCAGCCTTGATGTGGACGACAGTGTATGGCGCATCCAGGTGGGTTTGACCTATATGTTTAATTAATACCATCAGCATGGTTCTTTTTTGAACTGTATTGGGGGAGTGACCGGGGGGCCAGCTTGATGCTGGCCTCTCTTTTTTTCACTGTGAGAAAATCACAACAATAATGGTCATGTGAATAGACCATATAAATAAAACGGAGTTTGTCTTGTCTGCTGAGCCCATAAGTGCCCGGATTTACCCGGCTGGAATATTGACCGTGCTAAGTCGCATGGAAGTTGAACGTTTGCATGACGCCAGTCGTGGAGAATTGGGTGAGTTGCTACGCCGTTGTGCCCTGGGTGTGCTCAATAGCGGCAATGATGGTGATGACGCGGAAGCTCTGTTGCAACGTCACCAGAATTTCAAAATAGAAGTGCAGCAGGTCAATCGCGGCATCCGGTTGGAATTGAGCAATGCCCCAGGCTCAGCCTTTGTCGACGGGATCATGGTTCAGGGTATCCGCGAGTTGTTGTCTGCAGTCATTCGTGATCTGGTTTATTTTGATACAGAAATTTCTGGTAGCGCATCCACCGATCTGGACAGTCAGGAAGGTATTACCACTGCTGTTTTTGAAATTTTACGTAATGCACAAGTACTGGACCCAACCCGCGAACCTGATGTGGTTGTTTTCTGGGGCGGGCACTCCATTGAACGCCTGGAATATAACTACACCAAGAAAGTGGGTTATGAAACGGGTCTGCGCAAGTTAAATATTTGCACGGGTTGTGGGCCGGGCGCGATGAAAGGTCCGATGAAAGGCGCAACCATTGCACACGCCAAGCAGCGTATATCAGATGGTTGTTATGTCGGTATTTCTGAACCTGGCATCATCGCGGCAGAATCACCCAACCCGATTGTTAATCAATTGGTCATCATGCCCGATATTGAAAAACGGCTGGAAGCATTTGTGCGTCTGGGTCACGGCTTTGTTGTGTTTCCAGGAGGTGTGGGCACTGCGGAGGAAATACTCTACCTGTTGGGGGTATTGCTGAACCCGGCAAATGATGAATTAACCTTTCCGTTTGTGTTGACCGGTCCCGCCGAATCAGCTGCTTATTTTGAGCAGATCGATGCATTTATTGGGCTGACCCTGGGTGAAGAAGCGCAGGCAAAATACACCATCATCATTAACGATGCCGACAGGGTGGCACAGACGATGTCGTCAGGTTTGGCGCAGGTCAAGGCTTATCGCAGGAAGCATAAAGACGCATATTATTTTAACTGGTTGTTACAAATACAGCCTGAATTCCAGCAACCATTTGATCCGAGCCACGAAAACATGGCATCTTTGCATTTGCATCGTGATCAGCCCAAGCATTTATTGGCGGCTAATTTACGTCGTGCGTTTTCGGGTATTGTCGCCGGCAATGTCAAACCGGAAACCATCAAATCGGTGCGCCAGGATGGACCGTTTGAAATCAATGGCGAAAAAGACATCATGCAGGCATTGGATAATTTACTGGCATCGTTTATTGAGCAACGGCGTATGAAACTACCGGGTACGACCTATAGCCCTTGTTACCGGGTGGTGTCGAAATAAGCGATCAGACTTAATCAGTTCGGTTTTGTCTCAGTGCTTTGATATCCATCAGGTTTCGAGCGGCAGTCAGGTCAATACCATGTGTGTATTTGAATTCACCCTGGTAACGGATGATTAATCCTTTTGTCAGTAAATCATCTCGTTGTACGGGTGAGAGCGCCTGTTCGGAAACCAACGCATAGTTATCGCGAAAATCATATTTAGCTACAAGTTCATCCAGATTGTCCGCCAGTTGGATGCCCTCGAGCGGGTATTTGAGTGCGTAACGGTTGTTATCGGTCACCAGTATCTCAAGTGCGCAGCCTGCTGCCAGTCCACGGTAGTATTCAGGGTTTTGAGGGTCGTGGCGAAAAAACACCAGGTATCGACGGCCTTCTTCAAGCACCGTCGGATTTTCGAAATAACACTCATGGTGGTGTAAACCTTTTTCGTAGATTTCTATGATGTCTTCACTGGTTTTGTCGCGCTTGTAAGCGATCAGGATTCTGAGAAAAGCGCTGCCTTCGCTTGGAAATGAACGGGTGTAGACATAATCGGTGTCTTGAACCTGGGCCACGGCGACCAGGTCGGCTTGTGTAGCCAGTTCAGACAGACTGATAGGGGTTTCCAGGCGCTCAACGGCATCGACCGGAGTGTTCTGTTCGGCGGCATAAAGCAATGTGTCAAAAACCAACAATGTGCCCAACAGCAGGATATGGCTTCTCATCACTGATTCCCGATTACCCACTCTTTTTCCCTACACAGGGTGCTAACCGTCCTAAAAGACGGAAAAAATAACTCGGATCTGTTTTCTTTCGCCGGATGAGTCAAATCCGTCTGATCCTTAGTTATGGTGACATAAATAATCTTATACCGCGAACAGAGGATAGAATGCCAATCATTGCGAAAAACAAGGTTAGTTGTGGAGTCGTTGTTTGCATTCTGTTAGCCTTTGCCGGATTGAGCTCAGGACAGGATTTCTACCATGATTAAGACTTTCAAACGTTTCCATATCGTGCTGTTGCCACTGGTTCTTTTTGCCTGCAAGCCAATGGATGATGTAACTGTAGCTGGATCGGGCGTTGATGATAAACCAACAGTAGAGAATGCTGTTAAATTTGTCGAGCAGTCTGAATATCAGCTTGCTGAACTGGGGCAGGAAGCGGAACGCATGTCCTGGGTCTACAGTAACTTCATCACCGAAGATACAGAAAAGCTGGCAGCCAATGCCAGTAGTAAATTCACTGCAAGGCAGGTAGAACTGGCAGTTGAGGCGGCAAAATTTAATGACATTGAAGGTGTTGATGGTGATACCCGACGTAAACTCAATATGTTACGCAGCGGGATCGTCATTCCCGCGCCTCGTGATGCTGCCAAAACAGTGGAGCAGTCGAAAATTGGGGCAAAACTAGGCGGTATGTATGGCAAGGGTGAATACTGCTATGCCAATGGAGAATGCCTCGACCTGGGACATTTGAGCGATATCATGGCTGAATCCCGTGACCCTGCTGCTTTGCTCGAAGCCTGGAACGGCTGGAGAAAGGTGTCGCCGCCGATGAAAGACCTGTATGCCCGCCAGGTTGAACTGGCCAATGAAGGCGCAGCCGAACTGGGTTTTTCAGACCTCGGTACGATGTGGCGGTCTGCCTACGACATGCCGCCCGAAGAGTTCCCCACTGAGCTGGACCGGCTGTGGGGTGAGGTGAAACCCCTGTACGAGGCACTGCATTGTCATGTGCGGGCAAAACTCGGTGAAGAATATGGTGCCGGGCTCGTGCCTCAGGATGGCCCAATTCCTGCGCATTTACTCGGTAATATGTGGGCACAGGACTGGAGCAACATTTACCCCCTGGTTGCACCACCGGAAACAGTAGCGGCCTATGACCTCAGCGCCATCCTGAAAGAAAGAGGTTTTGATGCGATCAACATGGTGCAGGCGGGTGAAGCCTTTTTCAGTTCACTGGGTTTCGAAAAATTACCTGAGACCTTCTGGCAACGATCCTTATTCGTCAAACCGGCAGACCGCGATGTAGTTTGCCATGCCTCGGCCTGGGACGTAGATGAGAAGGATGATCTTCGTATCAAGATGTGTATCAAGGTCAACGCCGAAGATTTCAATACGATTCACCATGAACTTGGACATAACTACTACCAACGAGCCTATAACAAGGAAAGTTATCTATACCGCACCAGTGCCAATGATGGCTTTCACGAAGCGGTCGGTGACACCATTGCACTGTCCATCACGCCCGAATATCTGCAAAAAATCGGGCTGCTCGAGAATGTACCTGATGCATCTGGTGATCTCGCATTGTTGATGAAACGAGCGTTGGAAGGCATCGCCTTTTTGCCGTTCGGCCTGATGGTGGACCAATGGCGCTGGAAAGTATTCGCTGGTGAAACCGGTCCTGAAGGCTATAACGATTTATGGTGGCAGTTACGCGAAAAATATCAGGGTGTAAAGGCACCCAATGAGCGTCCCGCTGATGCGTTTGACCCAGGTGCCAAGTACCATGTACCGGGCAATACACCGTACACGCGATATTTCCTGGCACGGATTTTACAATTCCAGTTCCATCGAACTTTGTGTGAAATTGCAGGTGACGAAGGTCCCGTACACCGCTGTTCTATATACGGTAATCAACAGGCGGGAGAGCGTCTGAACGCCATGCTGGAAATGGGTCGAAGCGAACCGTGGCCCGATGAATTGGAAGCTTTGACGGGTCAGCGCAATATGGACGCAACTGCCATTCTGGACTATTTTTCACCATTGAAAGTTTGGCTGGATGAGCAGAACCAGGGGCGTCAGTGCGGTTGGTAAAGATTCTTCGCCCTCCGGCTGGTTGTGATGGGGTTTTACGGTTTATGGGCCTGCGGGGATGTATTCCCCGTGTGTCTCTGGCAGCATCAATGATGTCCGCTGTTTGCTTGCTGTAGGTCTTTAAATGTTACCCAAGCTTTGTCCAACCTGAACCATATCGCCTGAATTCAACTCGCGGAGGTTCTTCAGTGCGCCGGGTGGCATTAATAAAATGACTGTAGAACCCATGTTGAAACGACCCATTTCATCGCCTTTTGCCAACGATATTTTTTCACCTGAGTAGTCTTTGACACTCACTTCCTTATTTTTTGTAGGGGTTACTTCACCTGCCCACACTGTTTCGGTACTGGAGACCAGCATTGCACCCACGAGTACCATCACTAATGGCCCTGAATCAGTTTCGAAGACAGAAATAACACGTTCATTACGAGCGAACAAACGTGGCACCCGACGGACGGTGTAAGGTGCGACCGAGAATAGTCTGCCAGGCACATGAATCATGCGTTGAAGGCGACCGGACAGGGGCATGTGGATGCGGTGATAATCACGTGGTGAAAGGTAAATAGTGGAGAAGTAGCCATTGGCAAGCTGCGTGCAAACAGGGTCGTTGGCCAGTAAATCCTGCAGTGTATAATCCTTGCCCTTGGCTTGTAATAGTCGGTTTTCCACTAAGGTACCAGTCTCACTGATCTTGCCATCACAAGGAGACAGGAATGCCTTTGGATCTGAATCAAATGTCCTCGCAGCTGGTTTTAATGCCCGTGTAAACCAGGCATTGAAGCTGGCATAGTCGACCGGGTTGGGTGACAGGGCTTCGTCATAATTGATTCCAGCAATACGACTGATCAAGCTGATCAATAGGTTTTTAACCCAGATAATTTCGCAGCGCATCAACGCATATACGAGCCGAGACAGGAAGTGTTGTGGCAGGATGTATTGGAAGCCTGCAAGTATTCGTTCAATTATTGATTTCATTCTGCAATCCTATTAATCGTAATGGCTTGTACGATTTTCGTGGCAGTTAATTATAATGTGATTCAGGATATCCGGTCCGCAATATGCGGCTAAAGGACAATTATGCAAACTGCAGAGTACTGGCTTGATTATTGTGCTGATGAGATGACCCGTGCGGGCTTGTTCTTCGGACATGGAACTGATAATGCGCATGATGAGGCTGCATGGTTGCTTTTGCATGTGCTCGGAGCGCCACTGGACGGTAGTTTTACACAATGGGATACCCGGCTCAGCCAAACCCAGAAGAGTAAGCTTGAAAGTCTTCTCGCCCGCAGAATAGCCGAGCGCTGTCCGCTGGCTTACCTGACCGGTATGGCGCGGTTTTGTGATCTGGATTTTATCGTAAGCCCTGATGTACTGATTCCGCGCTCACCGTTGGCGGAAATGATCCGGGAGCAGTTCTCGCCCTGGCTGGATTTGAGTCAGGGAGGCAAGGTATTGGACCTGTGCACAGGTGGTGCTTGCATCGCTGTCGCAATGGCCATGTCCATGCCGGAAATAATAGTGGATGCGGTTGATGTTTCAGCCGTGGCGTTAAAAGTAGCCGCTCAAAATACGGAGCGTCATGCAGTCACTGATCGTGTCAGTTTGATTCAGTCGGATCTTTTCTCTGCACTCGGTGACACACGATATGATCTGGTCGTCAGTAATCCACCCTATGTTTCTGTCGGTGTATTTGAGGCCTTGCCAGCCGAATACCAGGCTGAGCCTGCAGTTGGGCTGGTTTGCGGTGAAGATGGACTGGATATTGTGTTGAAAATACTGGATGCTTCACCCCAATACCTGAAACCGCAGGGCATCCTGATTGTTGAAGTCGGTGAGAGTGCACCGGCATTGTTGAAACTCTTACCGAGAGTGCCATTTCTTTGGTTGGAATTCCAGCAGGGTGGAGACGGGGTATTTTTGCTGGAGTATGATCAATTAATTGCATGTCAAGCTGATGTGCGCACGGTTTTGGAGCAACGGGAAAATGTCTGACAATACCTTCGGTCGTTTATTTAGAATGACGACTTTTGGTGAAAGCCATGGTCCGGCTATCGGTTGTATTGTTGATGGTTGCCCGCCGGGACTGGAAATTCATGCGGACGACATTCAACGGGAACTGGTGCGTCGTGCTACCGGTAAGAGCAGACATACCTCACAGCGCAAAGAGAAAGATGAAGTACAGATTCTTTCCGGTGTGTTTGAAGGTCGTACGACCGGCACACCCATTGCACTTTTGATAGAAAATACCGACGCCCGTTCGCGTGATTACAGTGATATTGCGGAGAAATTCAGACCGGGTCATGCGGATTACACCTATTGGAAAAAGTATGGCATCCGCGACTATCGTGGTGGTGGGCGCTCTTCCGCGCGTGAAACCACGATGCGGGTTGCAGCAGGGGCCATCGCCAGAAAATACCTACAGCAGCAGTTTGGCATTGAGATACAAGGCTGGTTGGCTCAGCTGGGTCCCATCCGGACTGATAATGTCATGGACATGGACAGCATAGAAAAAAACCCATTTTTCAGCCCGGATGCCAGTGTTATTGAACAACTTGAAAGGCATATGGACCAGTTGAGAAAATCTGGTGATTCTTGTGGCGCGCGGATATCAGCCGTGGCGCGCAATGTGCCTGCAGGCCTGGGTGAGCCCGTGTATGGCAAGCTGGATGCAGACCTTGCCTCCGCCATGATGGGTATCAATGCCGCCAAGGCCGTGGAAATTGGGGCCGGGTTCAATTGTGTTGATCAGTTGGGTACCGAACACAGGGATGAAATGACGCCCAATGGTTTTCTAAGTAACCATGCCGGTGGTATTTTGGGTGGCATATCCAGTGGTCAGGACGTGTTAGTCAGCGTGGCTTTCAAGCCTGCATCCAGCCTGCGTATTCCTTGCAGGGGTGTAGATATTGAAGGTAATGCTGTAGAAGTGATTACCAAGGGTCGCCATGACCCCTGTGTGGGTATCAGGGCCACACCTATTGTCGAGGCCATGTTGGCACTCGTGTTAATGGATCACGTGCTCAGACACAGAGCACAGAACGGCTAAAGCCGACAAACTCCCAGGGATTTGAGATTGAAATGTATAAAAAATTGAATATTGCGGTCGTCGGAGCCACCGGTGCTGTGGGTGAAACCATGCTATCCATTCTTGCAGAGTCTGGTTTTAAAGATGCAAATGTGCATGCGCTCGCCAGTGAACAATCAATTGGAAAGACAGTTGATTTCGGTATGCGTAGTCTCGCAGTTGAAGTACTTGATGATTTTGAATTCTCTGAGACAGATTTTGCGCTGTTTTCAGCGGGCGGTGCGATTAGTCTCAAACACGCACCAAGAGCCGCAGCTGCAGGATGTACGGTTATTGATAATACGTCAGCGTTTCGACTTGACGATGATATTCCATTGGTTGTGCCGGAGATTAACGGTGATCTGCTTGCAGACCTGGGTGTCGGTAGCATCATTGCCAACCCCAATTGCTCCACCATACAGATGTTGATGGCAATTGCGCCCATACACGCAGTGGCTGGCATTGAGCGGATCAACGTCGCAACTTACCAGTCGGTTTCAGGTGCGGGCAGCAAGGGCATGGAAGAGTTGGCTCGTCAAACCATGGACCGGTTGAGCTTCAAGGACGTCACACCGTCTGTATTCGCCCAACCCATTGCCTTTAACGCCATTCCGGTTATTGACACCATGCAGGATAATGGTTACACGCGGGAAGAAATGAAACTGCATTGGGAAACACGTAAAATCCTTCGCGATGATGCTATAGCTGTAAATGCAACGGCGGTACGTATACCGGTTTTTTACGGTCACTCCGAGGCTGTTCACCTGGAAACTACTCGCGACATCAGCATGAAGGAAGTGCGCCAAGCCTTGCATAAGGCGCCGGGTCTGGAATTGGTTGATGATACTGATCCGAAGGCACAGGTGACGGCGGTCACGCACGCTGCGGGAAAAGATGCGGTTTATGTCAGCAGATTACGGCGTGACCTTAGCCACCCGCGTGGTATTAATCTGTGGGTGGTGGGTGACAATGTTAGAAAAGGAGCTGCCTTGAACGCCGTGCAGATTATGAAAATGATGGTTACGGGTAAAATGTCGGTGGAAACCTGAGGCAAGCAAAAGTACACTCTTAAGCGTCGGTGTTAAAATTGACAAGCTGAGAGTCAGGGAATGACAGGGTCCGGTGCCTGCAAATACTTATCAGGCTGCTGCACCAGAGACCTATTTCGTCCAATACCAAGGAATGACGAACAAAATGCATCATAGAAGATTTCACTGGTTAGTCGCTGCTCTACTGGGTCTTTTTAGCCAAACATTGTTTGCTTTGGGTCTTGGTGGGGCTGTCGTTGAGTCCTTTTTGGGTCAGCCAATGGATGTCAGGGTTGAATTGATCAGCCAATCCAGTAGCGAATTGCAAAGCATTACAGTTGGGCTTGCGTCTGCGGACGATTTTGAATTGCTCGGTTTGAGTCGTTCAGCCATTACCGTGCCGCTAAACTTTGAGCTGGTCACGAACACGAACCAGCCCTATATTCGCATCACCAGCGCGCAGAAGGTCAATGAACCAGTTGTACAGGTGCTGGTAGAAGTCGTCTGGGAAAGTGGCAGGATGTTACGTGAATACACCTTGTTCCTGGACCCTCCTACCTTCCAATCACCAGCGCCGCCAGTTGTAGTCAAAGCTGCGCCTCAACCTGTTCTGGTCGAAAAGCTTCCACCGGAAAGTGAACCTGTTCCGGTTGAGCTTGTTACCGACAGCATAGAATCTGAAGTACAAGAACCCATTACGAAAGAACCTGTTGCAGAAGAACCTGTTATAGAAGAATCGGTGACAGAAGAAGCTGTTGCAGAGGAATCCGTCACAGAGGAATTGGTGACAGAGGAACCTGTTGCAGAGGAACCTGTTACAGAGGAACCTGTTACAGAAGAACCTGTTACAGAAGAACCTGTTGCAGAGGAATCGATGACAGAAGAACCTGTTACAGAAGAATCGGTAGCAGAAGAACCTGTTGCAGAAGACTCTGACCCAGGTGAGGATTTATACACGGATCCAGAACAGACGCCAGAACAGGAGCCTTCGGAACAAATAGAGGAAAGCTTCTTTGACGATGAGGCCTACGGTCCGGTGGTTCGTGGTGATACCTTATGGAGTATCGCCAGTAAATTTAGTAAAGATAGCGGTTACTCAATTAATCAGGCGATGCTCGCTTTGCAGCGAAAAAACCCCGAAGCATTTTTACAGAACAACATTAACTCACTCAAACGCGGTGCCATCCTTCGTTTACCGTCATTCAACGAAATGGGCGAATTGAGTACAAGAGAGGCGATGCTGGAGGCTATACGACAGCAGGAAGAAGTCCTAATTGGCACCCACAGTGTTGCATCTGATTTCAGTACCCCGACCATTGCTGATAGCGGAGACTACCAGACGTCATCCACCGAACAGGCTTTGGAACCTGAAGTTGAAGAGGACGCCGGGCATCTTGAGCTGGTGCCGCCACCGCCAGCTGAAGAAGATAATCAGGGTTTACAGCAGGACACTTCTGGCGGACCTACGATAGAAGAACTGGCCCGTAGCGAAGAAGAGTTGCTTAATGCGCAACAGGAAAATAGTTATTTAAATGAACGCATCCAGGAACTGGAGGCCGAGGTGGAGGCACAAACGGCTCAGACCATTGTTGTCGAAGATTCAGACTTGGCAGCTATGGAATCCAGCCTTGCCCAGGAACGTGTGGCTGATCAACCTGAACCGCCAGTCGCAATTACTCCGGGTGGTGAAAAACAAGCCTGGTACGCCGGTAATACCTTCCTGATAATTGGTTTTGCTGCAGTATTGATAGTGTTGATTATTTGGGGTCTGCGGCGTAGGAGTGCTGGTCAACTTGCGGTGGAAGGTGTGGAAACGGAGCAGCCAATTGCTGAGGAAGAAACGCTTGATAGTCCAGAGATGGAAGAGAGCGAAGGTGAAACTGTTGAGCAATTGAGACCCGAACCAGAACCAGAGCCAGAACTGGAACCGGAGCCAGAACCATGGCCTGAGCCAGAGCCTGAACCAGCGCCTGAGCCTGAGCCAGCGCCTGAGCCTGAGCCTGAGCCTGAACCAGCGCCTGAGCCAGAGCCAGAGCCAGAGCCAGAGCCTGAACCAGAGCCTGAACCAGAACCAGAACCGGAACCGGAACCGGAACCGGAACCGGAACCGGAACCGGAACCAGAGGATGATGAGGGTTCAGAAGCAAATGACGCTGAAATCAAGTTGGACCTGGCACGTGCTTATCTGTCCCTCGGCGATAAAGAGGCATCAAAATCAATGCTTGATGAAGTCATGAAGAGCGGCGACGAAGCGCAAAAAGCAGAAGCCCAGCAAATGATGGACGAGTTCTGAGGTATGTCGGTCCAATCCGTCAATACACGGAGCAATTGAGCCTGGTTTTACGCGATCTATTTCCAAAACAGGCTTGAAAGCATGCGTTATGCACTTGGAATCGAATACGATGGTACTGATTTTTGTGGCTGGCAGAGACAGAGTCACGCACCGTCGGTACAGCAAAGTGTTGAACAAGCACTCGGCGTGGTTGCTAACCATCCAATTACGGTCATTTGTGCTGGGCGTACGGATACCGGTGTACATGCGCGTGGCCAAGTGGTTCATTTCGACAGTTCGTCCAAACGCTCGGAAAGACAGTGGATACTCGGCATCAATTCAAACTTGCCGGATGCTGTTCGTGTTTTGTGGGTACGCGCGGTCGATGACAGTTTTCATGCCCGTTTTGGCGCACATTCAAGAAGCTACCAATACAGCATATTAAACCGATGGGTACGCCCGGCCATTGGTGTTTCTTATTATGGCTGGTGCCGGAATGTTCTTGATGTGGAGCAGATGTATGCGGCCGCGCAAGTATTGTTGGGGCGGCACGATTTCAGCACCTTTCGCTCTGCAGGCTGCTCAGCGCAGCATGCAATCCGTGAGGTTACTACAATCAATGTTACCCGGCAGGAAGATATTGTGAAAATTGATATTGCCGCCAATGCCTTTCTTTACCACATGGTACGAAATATTGTCGGTAGCCTGATCGCTGTGGGTCTCGGGAAAAAATCAAACAAGTGGTTTGCCGAAATTTTTGCAGCACAGAATCGAAAGCTTGCCGGGGTGACAGCTGAGTCACGGGGGCTTTGTTTTATGAATGTTCGTTATGATCCAAAATACAGCCTCCCTGAACAAGCAGAGACTTTTCCCTTTGCACAAGACGACGCATGAACCGGGTTAGTGTCAAGGTCTGTGGTTTGACCCGTGATCAAGATGTGAAAGTGGCGGTTGCGGCTGGTGCTGATGCAGTTGGTTTTGTTTTCACCGCCAGTCCAAGGCGTATTTCAATCAATACAGCTATTCGTTTACTTGGTTATGTTCCCGAAGGTGTTTTGCGTGTAGGCTTGTTCCTGGACCAGGACAGGTCTGAAATTGATCGAGTGGTCAATTCTGTACCACTTGATATGTTGCAATTCCATGGCAGTGAAACCGAACAGGAATGCAGTGCTTTCGACTTACCCTGGTTGAAAGCGGTAGCGATGGAAAATGCTGAGTCAGCAAAGCAGGCCGAGCGTGACTTCCCCGGTGCAACGGGACTGTTGCTCGATAGTCATACGAAGGGTAAACGTGGTGGTGGCGGTAAGGTATTTGATTGGTCACTGGTAAGGCCTGTTGCAAAACCAGTCTGGCTTGCCGGTGGCTTGAATGCGGACAATGTTGGTCAGGCCATCCGGACAGTCAAGCCGTTTGCGGTTGATGTATCAAGTGGTGTGGAGGCGGCCCCTGGTATCAAAGATGTGGCCAGGATTACCGCTTTTATTAAGACAGTAAGAGAAGTTGAAAATGAAATTTCAAATAACAATCAATCATGACTGAAAATCAACCCGGATTACCGGATAAACGGGGTCATTTTGGTGAGTTTGGGGGACAGTTTGTTTCCGAAACATTGATGCATGCGCTGGATGAGTTGCAACAGGCTTATGGTCATTGGCGCAAGGATGAGGAGTTCGTGCAAAGAATGGACGAGGATCTGGCTAATTACGTGGGCCGTCCATCACCCATTTATTACGCGCAGCGATATTCAGAGGCAGCGGCTGGTGCAAAAATCTACCTGAAAAGGGAAGACCTGAATCACACTGGTGCACACAAAATTAACAACACCATGGGGCAGGGTTTGCTGGCTCGTTACATGGGGAAGAAACGTGTCATTGCTGAAACTGGTGCCGGACAGCATGGTGTCGCCACCGCTACGGTAGCCGCCCGATTAAACCAGTCGTGCCGGGTCTATATGGGCGATGTGGACATACAACGCCAGGCCATCAACGTATTCAGAATGCGTTTGTTGGGTGCCGAGGTGACGGGTGTTTCAGCCGGCTCTGCAACGCTCAAAGACGCACTCAATGAAGCCATGCGTGATTGGGTGGGCAATGTGGATGATACGTTTTACATTATTGGCACGGTCGCAGGGCCCCATCCATATCCTGAAATGGTCAGGGACTTCAATGCCGTTGTCGGTCGTGAAGCGCGTCGTCAGATGCTGAAATTGTGTGACAGCCTGCCAGATGCATTGGTGGCCTGTGTCGGTGGCGGATCCAATGCCATGGGTCTGTTCCACCCATTTCTTGAAGACAAGAACGTAAAGATGTTCGGCGTTGAAGCCGCCGGACAT
The DNA here is from genome assembly GCA_021772935.1 of Gammaproteobacteria bacterium. Lineage (GTDB taxonomy): Bacteria > Pseudomonadota > Gammaproteobacteria > Xanthomonadales > SZUA-36 > SZUA-36. The sequence goes on along the minus strand of JAJFLA010000026.1, from coordinate 99,190 downwards.
GGTCTTGAAAGCGGACAACATGCGGCTTCCCTATGTGCTGGCCGGCCGGGAGTTTTACATGGTTGCCGCACCTATTTGCTGGATGATGATGCGGGTCAGATTCGGCATACGCATTCGATATCTGCGGGGCTTGACTATCCGGGTGTTGGGCCTGAACACGCCTGGTTGAAAGAAACTGGCCGGGCAGACTATGTTGCTGTTACAGATGAGGAAGCATTACGGGCGTTCCATCAGTTAACCCGTCTGGAAGGTATCATGCCGGCACTGGAGAGCAGTCATGCCCTGGCTTATGGTTTTAAGCTGGCGGCTGGTATGCGTCCGGATCAGCGGGTTTTAATCAATCTGTCGGGCAGGGGTGACAAAGATGTACAGACGGTTGCGGAAATTGAAGGGCTTAGCTTATGAGTCAGAGGATAGCCGACTGCTTTGAGCTTGCTAAAAAAGCTGGCCGCAAAGTACTGATTCCTTTCATTACCGCGGGCGATCCTGATCCAGGCTGGACGGTGGCCGTAATGCATGCACTGGCCGGTGCAGGGGCTGACTTGATTGAACTGGGTGTACCATTCTCAGACCCGATGGCCGATGGGCCAGTGATCCAGTTGGCGAGTGAAAGGGCCATTGAGAAACACGTTACGCTTGGCACTGTGCTGGAAATGGTAAAATTATTCCGTCAAACTGATACCGATACGCCGGTGGTGCTGATGGGTTATATGAACCCGGTTGAACGCTACGGCAATAAACGCTTCCCCGACCATGCGACGATCGCCGGTGTTGATGGCTTACTGCTGGTGGATTGCCCTCCGCAAGAGCGTGATGACTTGGGTGTTGCAATGAATGATGTCGGGCTCGATGGGATTTGCCTGGTTACGCCCACGACTACCCGCGAACGGGTTAAAGACATTGCCGGTGTTGCCAATGGTTTTATCTATTACGTCTCACTCAAGGGCATCACGGGTGCAGGGCAGTTGGATTCATCCGAGTTGCGTGAGCCTATACAGCAAATCCGGGAATTCAGTCAGTTACCGGTCGCAGTGGGTTTTGGTATCAAGAATGCTGAAATGGCAGTCAATGTCGCCGCACATTCCGATGCTGTTGTGATGGGTAGCGCCTTGGTCGAGGCCCTGTCGGTTGCCAAAAATAGTGAAGAGGCTTGTTCAGTTGCAACGGCATTTGTTGCGCCGGTGCGTGAGTCATTGGACAATATGGGTTAATTACTTGACACAACCATCCGTACGCACAGGAATAAATGCACCGACATGAGCTGGTTTCATAAATTAAGACCTTCGAGAATTCGCACCGAAGGCGGCAACAAGCGCAATGTACCTGAAGGTCTGTGGACCAAGTGCACAGTGTGCACCGCGGTCTTGTATCGCCCAGAACTGGAAAGAAATCTGCAGGTTTGCCCAAAGTGTAGTCACCACATGCGGGTCAATGCTCGCAGTCGGCTTGAGCAGTTCCTGGACCCGGGAGAGCAGCGCGAAATCGCAGCAGGACTTGAGTCGGTGGATGTATTGCACTTCAAAGACAGTAAAAAATATAAGGATCGTCTATCCGCCGCACAAAAGAAAACCGGTGAAACAGATGCACTGATCGCCATCGCAGGCAAGCTTAAAGGTGCAGATATTGTTGTGTGCGCTTTTGAATTTGGCTTTATGGGCGGCTCGATGGGTTCGGTTGTCGGTGAAAAATTTGCTCGCGCAGGTCAGGAGTGCCTGCGTCTGAAAGTACCGTTGGTGTGTTTTTCTGCCAGTGGTGGTGCACGAATGCAGGAGGGATAGTTGTCCCTGATGCAAATGGCTAAAACCAGTTCGGTGCTGGCCAAGCTGAGTGAGAAAGGTATTCCGTTCATATCCGTTTTAACCCACCCGACCACGGGTGGTGTATCAGCAAGCCTGGGAATGTTGGGTGATATCATTGTGGCGGAGCCGCTGGCGCAAATCGGTTTTGCAGGGCCCAGGGTGATCGAACAAACCGTACGCGAAAAATTGCCTGAGGGCTTTCAGCGTAGCGAGTTCCTGTTGCAAAAAGGCGCGATTGACATGATCATGGATCGGCGCAATATGCGCGATGAGATCGGCGCCATGCTGGCACTTTTGTGCTCAGGTAGCATGCCAAAAGCAGTGAGTGGCGAACTGCTGGAGAGTTGATTCCCAGCACGGTCTGTGTAGCCCAACAGCAGCAATTATGATGACGCTTGAAACGTGGTTGACTTTACTCGAACAACGCCACTCACAGGCGATTGAGCTAGGTCTTGAGCGTTGTGGGGCGGTTTATAGCCAGTTGGGTTCACCGCGACCAGCAAAACAGGTGATTACCATTGCCGGCACCAATGGCAAAGGCTCTACAGCAGCCTATCTAGCAGCAATGTATGGTGGTCTGCGTCAGCGTTATGGGTCTTATACTTCTCCTCATATTTTTCGTTTTAACGAGCGCATCAGTATCATGGGTGAACCCGTATCTGATGATTGTCTGATTCGTGCTTTTGAACAGGTTGAAGCAGCCCGTGGTGGAATATCGTTAAGCTATTTTGAGTTTACAACACTGGCCGCACTTTTGATCCTGCAGCAGTCAGACCTGGATTGCGCAATTTTAGAAGTGGGGCTGGGAGGTCGTCTGGATACGGTCAACCTGGTTGATGCTGATTGTGCAATCATTACGCCCATCGGTTTGGATCACCAGGATTTTCTAGGTCCTGATCTAGTGTCCATAGCAACAGAGAAAGCCGGGATTATCCGTTTTGGTGTTCCCGTTGTATGTACGGAGGTCAACCCACCTTCGCCAATTCTACAAGTTGCAGAAGACCTGCAAGCACCGGTGTACCTACGTGGAATTGACTTTGACTTGACCTCCCCCGTAGACCCGCTGATTAGCCTGCAACAGTTTTCCCTGGGTGATCAATCGATGTGGGTTTCACAACCATCGATGGTGGGTATGCACCAGTTTGACAATCTAGCTGCCGCACTGGCCGCACTGGTATTGCTGAATCCTGGTTGCAGCGAAAAAACCGATGAAATATCAGCTGCAATCCGTGGCTGCAGAGTGCCAGGCCGTCTGCAGCGCGTGTTTTCTTCACCTGAAATTCTTTTTGATGTAGGTCATAACGAATTGGCTGCAGTAGCAGTTGCCGCCTATCTGGTGAGTAACAGGCGGTCAAATACGACCTGTGTGCTGGCTATGCTCGCAGACAAGTCGGCTGAGACGGTTGCGCTTGCGCTCAGTGAAGTCTGCGGACGCTGGTTGTGTGCCGATTCACCCGGTGAAAGAGGGCAGTCGGGAGAGCTGTTGGCCGGCCGCGTAAAAACAGCACTACCGGGTGCAGAGGTCAGTTTTTTCGGGACGCTGGATAAAGCCATGCAGGAGGCGGTTTTGAGTTCGGACGAGAATGATACCATTCTGGTTTTTGGCTCTTTTTCAACAGTCTCAGGTGCTGCAAGCTGGCTTCAAAACAGCATGCAGCACGATAGGCATGATGCTGCTAGAATCACCTGACGTGAATTTGGAAAAGTATCCCTGAGATCAATCAAATGGATAAAGCACTAAAACAAAGACTGGTTGGCGCAAGCGTATTAATAATACTTGCCGTCATCGTGTTACCGATGTTGCTCAGTGGGCGGTCTGATACGCTCAAGCAGGAATCCCACCAAATCGAGTTGCCGCCAAAGCCGGAAGAGCTATCAATAGAGACCCGTCGTTTCCCGGTCGGCGTTCCCAACCAAGCCGCAGCGTCCACAGGGCAAGAAGCTGGTGAAACTGGTGGTAGTCATGTTCAAGAGCAGGTGCAAGCCGCTGAAACTGATTACGTGGAAAATACGGCGACCGAAACGAATTCGCCCAGCAATATCGAAGTTAAATCGTCGAAAGTAACTTCAATTACCTTGAGTTCTGGCCGGGATAAAAATGCCAACTTGCCACAAACCGCTAACGAGTCGCAGAGTACACCACGTTATTTGGTGCAAGTGGCCAGTTTCAGTAGTGAGAAAAACGCCAATACATTAGCCAGCCAGCTGCGGGCCGACAATTTACCTGTACTCATGGACGTCGTTGACCGGACGGCAGGCCGTTTGCATCGGGTGCGTATAGGCCCATACGCTGATCGTTCTGACGCTGATCTTATTATTTCCAGTTTGCGATCAAAAATGAAAGACATCAACCCACGTGTGTTGGATTTGAGGCCGACAGAGAGTGCGCCGGTATCAATACCTTCCGATCCTCTGGTCCGCTGGGTGGTTCAGGTGGGCAGTTTCAGCAATCAAAAAAGTGCTGAAACACTGGTCGCTGAGTTACGTCTTGCGGAGCTGAATGCGTTTTTAGAAAAGGTGTCCTCGACAAACGGCACGGTTTATAAGGTTCGTATCGGACCCGAGATTGACCGCGATAGGGCCATAAAACTGGTCGCTAAAGTCAAGGCTCAACATCCCGATGCTTTCTTAACCACTCAGGAATAAGGCGGTAAGCACATGGAGTATGCTGATTATGTTGTCCTAGGGGTTTTTACTTTGTCAATCCTGGTGGGCGCGACAAGAGGGTTTGTAAAGGAGGCCTTTTCACTGGCTGTATGGGCAGCAGCTTTTCTGGCGGCCTTTCAGTATTCTGGGACATTGGCACTGCAGCTCGAAAATCACATCGAACTGCCTTCTGTGCGCACTTCACTGGCGTTTGCCGGCTTGTTTATTTTGGTGTTGCTGGTGGGTGGTTTGTTGACTTACCTGGTTGGACAGTTGGTTGAGAAAACCGGGCTGAGTGGCACAGACCGGTTGCTGGGTGGGGTTTTTGGGGGCATCAGAGGTTTGATCCTGGTACTGGTCATGATGCTTGTCGCGGGTTTGACACCGGTCCCAAAGGATCCCTGGTGGCAGAGTTCACGCACGATACAAAGCCTAATGCCTTTAGCTGAGTGGTCAGCACAGTTTTTACCTGACTACATTCAGCAACATTTGGAATTGACCGCAATAGAAATAGACGCAGGTGATAAACCCACAAAAAACGCTGCAGTGGTTGATGCATAAGGTGTCTGGGATTAGACTTCGCGCGGAAATGAGCCTGCTACGAGTAAGGATGTTCTGAATGTGTGGAATTATTGGCATGGTCGGGAAGCAGGCTGTTACACCGTCTATCTATGATGCGCTGACCATATTGCAACACCGGGGACAGGACGCAGCAGGAATCGCGACACTGGATGGTCATCGGCTTCACCTATATAAGGGTAATGGCCTGGTCCGGGATGTGTTTCCCCCTCCCGAACTGGAAAAGTTGAAGGGCCTGGTCGGTATTGGTCATGTCAGGTATCCAACAGCGGGTTCTGATAACCTGGATGAAGCCCAGCCGTTCTATGTCAATTCTCCTTATGGCATCGTGCTTGGACACAACGGTAACCTGATTAATGCAGCTGCTTTGAAAAAAGAGCTGTTTGATAGTGATCGTCGGCATCTCAATACCGAATCGGATTCAGAAGTTTTGCTTAATGTGTTTGCGCATGAGTTGCAAAATCTCGGTCCGGGCGGTATGCAACCGGAAGATGTATTCAGGGCTGTTGATGGATTACATCAACGTTGCAAGGGTGCTTATTCAGTGATCGCACTGATCACCGGTAAAGGTGTGTTGGGGTTTCGGGATCCACATGGCATTCGCCCCGCGGTGCTTGGTTACAGGGACACAGAAAAAGGCCGGGAATATGCCATTGCATCCGAGAGCGTGGCTTTGGATGTGCTTAATTTCACCTTGATGCGTGATTTGAAACCTGGTGAAGCTATATTTATAACCCTTGACGGCCAACTGTACACCCATGAAAGCGCACATGCGGAGCCGGCCAGTCCGTGTATTTTTGAGTATGTGTATTTTGCCCGCCCAGATTCCTTGCTCGATGATATCTCGGTCTACAAGGCTCGCTTGCGCATGGGTCAGGCACTGGCGCGAAAGATACTCAATGAATGGCCGGATCATGATATCGACGTGGTCATACCCATACCGGATACCAGTCGTACTTCAGCTTTGCCATTGGCCTACGAATTGAATGTCAAATATCGTGAGGGTTTTATCAAGAACCGTTACATAGGTCGCACCTTCATTATGCCAGGACAGGCGCAACGTAAGCGTTCAGTGACGCAAAAACTGAACGCCATTGCGCTTGAATTTCGCGATAAAAACGTACTGTTGGTAGATGATTCCATCGTTCGCGGGACGACATCACGTCAGATTATTCAAATGGCGCGGGATGCCGGTGCCAGGAAAGTTTATTTTGCCTCAGCTTCACCGCCTGTTCGTTACCCAAATATTTATGGTATTGACATGCCAGCACCTTCTGAATTGATTGCCAGTGGCCGTGATGAAAAGCAGATTGAAAAGGAATTGGGTGCGGATCGTCTCATTTATCAAGGACTTGATGATTTGATTGGTGCTTGCAAAGAAGGCAATGAAGGCATAACACGGTTTGATACCTCCTGTTTTTCCGGTGAATATGTCACCGGTGTCGAACCTGGGTACCTGGATGATTTACAAATCAGGCGATCAGATCAGGCCAAGCTGGAAAACAGCTAACTTACAAACGCAGGAGTGAAAGGCTAACTTCCTTTTATCCGCTATGGCAGATAGGCCACACAGGCCTTATCATGCAAGGCTGAAACAAGCTTTTTTAGAGTGGATAAATCTTATGACGCGAATCTTCAATTTTTGTGCAGGCCCGGCAACTTTACCATTGCCGGTGCTGGAAAAAGCCCGTGATGAATTGCTGGATTACCGGGGCCTGGGTATGTCGGTGATGGAAATTTCTCATCGCAGTGCTGCCTTTGATGGGGTTGCAGATAATACTGAAGCCTGTCTCAGGCGCCTGTTATCCATACCTGATGAATATGCAGTCTTATTTCTTGCCGGTGGAGCGACCACACAATTCTCCCAGGTGCCCCTAAACCTGGCCTCCAGCGATCGGCGCGGCGCCTATATCGTAGATGGTAGCTGGAGCAAAAAAGCATTCAATATTGCACAGCGTATAGGGCTTGCTCACCTTGCGGGCAGCAGTGAGGACTGCGGATTCAAGTCGATTCCTCTGGAAAATGAGTGGAACCTTGAAGACAATAACGCTTATCTCCATTATGTCAGCAACGAAACCATTTCGGGTGTGCAATTCAGGCGGCCACCTGAATGCGCATTGCCGTTGGTTGCTGACATGTCATCGGACATACTCTCCAGGATGGTGGATATTAAAAAATTCGGTGTTATCTATGCCGGTGCACAAAAAAATATCGGTCAGGCCGGTATCACACTGGTCATTGTCAGGAAAGACCTGTTACAGGATCTTCCACCGGACATTCCAGACTTACAGTCATGGAAAGTTCAACACAAGCAAGGTTCACGCCTGAACACACCGCCGACCTATGCATGGTATATGGCTGGGTTGGTGTTTGAGTGGATCGAAGCGAGCGGTGGTGTAGAACGTTTGGCGAAGCTCAATCAACACAAAGCAGACACGCTCTACCAATACCTGGATCAAAGTACGTTTTACCGAAATGACATACCAACTGAATTTCGCTCACATATGAATGTTCCGTTTCAGATTGTCGATGAGTCCCTGCATGGGCGATTTATTGAAGAGGCCGAAGCAGCTGGTTTAAGTAGCCTGAAGGGTCATCGCTCAGTGGGAGGCATGCGCGCCAGTATTTACAATGCCATGCCCATTGAGGGTGTTGAGGCACTGATTGGTTTTATGAAGGAATTTGAGAGTAAAGCAGGTTAATGGCAAAAAAAGAACACAAGTCGGGCAAGCAGAATGAAGCTGCACTGGGCGAAGTACGGTTAAAAATTGACAAACTGGACGCACAAATTCAAAGCTTGATCAGCGATCGTGCACGATTGGCATGGGCGGTCCGCGAATCAAAAGGGCAACTGAATAGTGCCGTGGATTATTATCGGCCGGAGCGTGAGGCACAGGTACTGAGGGCTGTTCGTGAACGTAATGAAGGCCCGATCAGCGATGCCGAGATGTTACGCTTGTTCCGGGAAATTATGTCTGTGTGCCTGGCACAGCAGGAGCCTTTAAAAATTGCCTACCTGGGTCCAGAAGGGACGTTCACCCAACAGGCGGTTAACCGGCACTTTGGCCATTCCGTACAGGCATTGGGCGTCACCAGTATCGACGATGTTTTTATGCAGGTAGAAACCACCGAGGCAGATTTCGGTGTCGTGCCGGTGGAAAACTCCAGTCAGGGTATCGTCAGCCACACGCTGGATAGGTTTGTAGGCTCTGATCTGAAAATTTGTGGTGAAATTGAAATGGCCATTCACCATAATTTGTTAAGTCAAGCGAAGGGCCTGGCGGATATTGAACGGGTTTATTCTCACCAACAATCTTTGTCGCAATGCAAGACCTGGATTCGTCAGCACTTACCGTCAGCAGAGTGTATTGCAGTTAGCAGTAATGCAGAGGCCGCAAGACGGGTAAGACAATCATCCGATGCGGCTGCAATTTCCAGTCAGTCTGCGGCTGATATTTACGGCGTACCCGTATTGTTTGCGCGCATCGAGGACCAACCTGATAATGCCACACGTTTCCTGGTTATTGGCAGACAGTTACTGACCCCATCGGGTGATGACAAAACCTCGTTGTTGTTGGCAGGGGATGAAGGTCCCGGTGCTTTGTATTCATTGTTGTCACCATTGGCACGTCATAAGTTGAATATGAGCCGAATTGAGTCGCGACCTTCCAGCATTGCTCGTTGGACGTATATGTTTTTCGTTGATGTGGAGGGTCATGCGGAATCTGAGCCTCTCAAATCTGCACTCGGTGAGATGCTGGAACTGAGCAGCCTCACGCGTGTGTTGGGGTCTTATCCAAAAGCAGTGAGCAGTCGACTTGCAAACCGCAAAGAAGAAGCTTGATGCTATGGACAGACGCGTTGTAGTGGTTTTTGAAAACCTTTTGAACATCCTGGCGACGACGTGATACTGACAGTTCAACCAGCGGATTCCGGCTTACAGGGAGAACTTACGCCGCCAGGTGATAAATCCATAAGTCACAGGGCGCTGATTTTTTCCAGTCTGGCAGTTGGGCGGTCTGAACTCAGCGGTCTGCTTGAAAGTGAGGACACTCTGGCCACTTTAAAGGCCTGTGAGCAGTTGGGTGCGAGGGTGGAACGTAGTGCTGGTAAAATTTACATCAATGGTACCGCTGGCGATCTTGAGTCACCGTCTGGGGGACACCTGGATATGGGGAATTCAGGTACGGCGATGCGTCTGCTGGCAGGTGTGTTGAGTGCTCAGAATTTTGATAGCACCTTGAGTGGTGATGACTCTCTGAATAGCCGCCCTATGGGGCGGGTCGTTGTACCACTTAGCTTGATGGGCGCGGACATTACTGCCTCAGCAGCGGGCACTGCACCATTGTTGATTCACGCCAGTGGTGGCTTGCATGGCATTGAGTATGTCTCACCGGTTGCCAGTGCACAGATTAAGTCCTGCGTGTTGCTTGCTGGATTATTTGCGAGCGGCACTACCCGTGTACTGGAACCCCGCCTGAGCAGGGATCACACTGAACGCATGTTGCCATTGTTTGGTGTGGATCTGCCGGCAGCGTGTTGTGTTACTGGTGGCTCCAAATTGCAGGCGAGCTGTTTTACTGTCCCAGGTGATATTTCATCTGCAGTATTTACCTTGGCTGCCGCTGCCATGACCCCGGGTTCAGATGTCAGCGTGCGGCGAGTGGGGTTGAACCCCACACGTACCGGTTTTATTAGATGCCTCAAAGCGATGGGGGCTGATATCAATATCATTAATCAATCCTCTCAAAGCACAGAACCTATTGGTGATATTCACATCGTCTTCAGCAGTGAATTGAAGGCTGTTGATGTCCCTGAAGCTCTAATTCCTGACATGATTGATGAATTGCCCCTGTTGATGGCGCTTGCTGCCACCGCATCCGGTATTACGCGGATACGCGGTGCAGCGGAGCTTAGGGTAAAAGAAAGTGACCGATTAGCGGTTATGGCAGTCGGTCTGCGAAAGTTAGGCGTAGAGTTGAAAGAATACCCCGATGGAATAGATATTAAGGGTGGTAAAGTTTTCGGCGGCTGTGTTGAAAGCGCCGGAGACCACCGTTGTGCCATGTCGTTTGCCGTTTTGGGCTTGATTGCATCAGCCGCGGTTCAGATTGAGAATGCAGAGTTTATCGCAACTTCATACCCTGGTTTTAGTCGTGATATGAGTCAGCTTGGTGCAAATATGCAGTTAGGAGAACGCTCGTGAGCACGTCCGGTGCAGATGTGCCGGTTATTGCCATTGATGGGCCGGGTGGTTCTGGCAAAGGTACCATTACAACACGTCTGGCTAATCATCTGGGCTGGCACTTTCTTGACAGCGGAGCGCTTTACCGCCTGACGGCGCTGGCAGTAATGAAAAAACAGCTCTCATTGCACGATGAGACTGCTTTGGGTGAGATTGCAGCCAATCTTGATATCCGCTTTGAGACTGGCGTGGGGGACGTGAGGGCCTTGCTGGATCAGCAAGATGTCACCGAACGTTTGCGTAGTGAAGACACCGGCGCTCTGGCTTCAAAGATAGCCACTATACCTGCTGTTAGGGCAGCGCTGGCCGGGCGGCAAAGGCAATTTCGTCAACTTCCCGGGCTGGTTGCTGATGGCCGGGATATGGGGACTGTGATTTTTCCGGATGCGAAGCTCAAGATTTTTCTTACCGCAAGTGCAGAGATTCGTGCTGAACGACGGTATAAGCAGTTGAAAGAAAAAGGAGAAAGTGTTAATCTCACGCGCCTTTTCAGGGAGATCAAAGCCCGTGATTTGCGCGACCAGTCGCGCAGTATCGCGCCGCTAAGACCGGCTGGAAATGCAGTGATCATAGATTCGACAAGTTTGAGCATCGACGAGGTCTTTGCTAAAGTGGTTTCCTTGGTCTGATATTGCAGGGCAAGCAACTGATTACAGAAGGAAAATATGGTGTCACCCGTGATGGGTGGTGATTTTTTAACTGGCACAAAACCGTGCCTCACAACCAGGTGGGTGTTCTGTTATTTGCAGGATGTCTGTTGAGATTAAACCAATGACTGAGAGTTTCGCTGAATTATTTGAACAAAGCCTCGCTTCACAAAGCCTGAAGCCGGGTACTATCATTACCGGTACGGTAGTTGAAATCAGAGACGACGCCGTTGTCGTCAATGCAGGACTAAAATCAGAGGGCATTGTGCCCATCTACCAGTTTCGTTCTTTGAGCGGAGAACTGGAAGTCGAAGTGGGAGACAGTGTAGAAGTTTCGCTGGAAGCGGTCGAAGACGGTTACGGTGAAACCCGTCTGTCACGCGAGAAAGCCAAGCGCGCAATGGTTTGGGACAAGCTTGAGAATGCATTCGAAAGCGAAGATATCGTACAGGGTAAAATCAGCGGAAAAGTCAAAGGTGGCTTTACGGTTGATATCAACGATATTCGTGCATTCCTGCCAGGATCGTTGGTGGATGTACGACCTGTTCGTGATCCTACTTATCTTGAAGGCAAGGATCTAGACTTCAAAATCATCAAGCTGGACCGTAAACGCAATAATGTCGTGGTTTCCCGCCGTGCCGTTGTTGAACTTGAATTCAGTGCAGAACGTGAGCAACTGCTCGAAAATCTGGAAGAGGGCGTCATTGTTAAGGGTGTGGTCAAGAACCTCACCGACTATGGTGCGTTTATTGATCTTGGCGGTATCGATGGCCTGTTACATATTACGGACATGGCTTGGAAACGCGTCCGTCACCCCAGTGAGGTCGTTAATGTAGGTGATGAATTGGAAGTGCGGGTATTGCGTTTCGATCGTGAACGCAATCGTGTTTCATTGGGTCTGAAACAACTGGGTGACGATCCATGGAGTGATCTGGCGCGTCGTTATCCGGTAGGTGCACGCTTATTCGGACATGTTTCCAATATCACCGATTATGGTTGTTTTGTTGAAATTGAAGATGGTGTTGAAGGTCTGGTACACGTATCTGAAATGGATTGGACCAATAAAAACGTCAACCCGGCCAAGGTTGTTCAGACCGGTGACGAGACTGAAGTTATGGTGCTGGAGATTGACGAAGAGCGTCGTCGTATTTCTTTGGGTATGAAGCAGTGTGCTTCTAATCCATGGGAAACCTTCGCGGCTACCCATAACAAGGGTGATCGTGTTACCGGGGCGATTAAATCCATTACCGATTTTGGTATCTTTATTGGTCTCGACGGCGGTATTGATGGCCTGGTTCATTTATCTGACATCTCATGGCTTACACCGGGCGAAGAGTCAGTACGGAACTTCAGCAAGGGTGAAGACGTTGAAGCAGTTGTACTGGCTGTTGATCCTGAACGTGAACGGATCTCTCTCGGTCTCAAACAATTGGATCAGGATCCATTTGCAACCTTTATGGCAGAACACCCCCGTGGAAGTCAGGTGAAAGGTATTGTCAAGGAAGTTGATGCCCGTGGAGCCGTAATTGAACTGGTCGATGGCGTTGAAGGTTATTTGCGTGCCTCTGATATCAAGAAAGAACGGGTTGAAGATGCTAGCAAGGAACTTACCGTTGGTGATGAGATTGAAGCTAAATTCATCAGCCTGGACCGTAAGAACCGGAGCTTGGCTCTGTCTGTTCGTGCGCTTGAAGATGATGAGCTTGCTGATGCACTTGAAGAGTATCATTCGCAAAATGCTTCCAGTGGTACGACTTCACTCGGCGAATTGCTCAAAGAGCAACTCGATCAGGATAGTTGATTCAGGAAACGGACGGTTCAGGCAGAACCGTCCGTTTTTTGACTGACCATAAGAAACACAAACAGGAACGTGAGAATCCAATGACCAAATCAGAATTGATTGACCGTTTAGCAGACATACAACAACATCTCGCACACCTTGATGTTGAATTGGGTGTTAAATCCATTCTAGAACAAATGAGTGGTTCGCTGTCTTCTGGCGAACGTATAGAAATCAGAGGTTTTGGAAGTTTCTCGTTGCATTACCGTGCACCGAGAATGGGTCGTAACCCAAAAACGGGTGAAGCCGTCGCCTTGCCAGGTAAACATGTGCCACATTTCAAACCTGGAAAATCATTACGTGAACGGGTAAACAATAGCTCCTTGTAAGAGATAAGAGTAAGAGTACTAGGGTTATCGTGAGAAAAATCGGCTTTATCCTGCTGGCCATCGTAGCCATTGTGGTTGGGCTATTGGTTGGCACGTTGAACTCCAGTCCTGTTCAACTGGACCTGCTTTGGATTCAGTTGGAACTTCCATTAGGCTTGACGATATTGCTGGGCTTCTCACTGGGGGTGGTGACGGGCTTGATTATGATTTATTTTGCTCGTGTGCTTCCGCTACGGCTCCAGTTACGCCAAGTTCGGAGCACCTTAATAAAACAAAACAGCCCTGGTAAACAAGACGCCCCTGGTTTAAGTCTGACTGATGATTGAAATCCTGTTGCTTGCGTTGATTCCGGTTGCATTCTGGATTGGCTGGATGTTAGCTAAAGGTACAACCAACCGCGGGGAACGAAAACGAAATCGTAATTTCAGTAATCGATATTTCCAGGGACTAAATTACCTGCTGGATGAACAGCCCGACAAAGCAATTGCCGTATTTATAGAAATGGCAGAGGTCACTGCCGATACCATTGAAACCCATCTTGCGCTGGGTAGCCTGTTCAGGCGTCGTGGTGAGGTTGAGCGGGCGATAAGAGTTCACCAGAACATCATTTCAAAACCAGGTCTGGATGAAGGTCAGAAAACCCGTGCTTTGCTTGAGCTGGGTGAGGACTACATGAGTGCCGGCTTGTTTGATCGTGCCGAAAATCTTTTCAATGAATTGATAGAGCGTGAATCACACGCACCTTCAGCATTGCGGCACCTGCTGGATATTTACCAGCAGGAAAAAGACTGGGACAAGGCCTTGCAACAGGCACAACAACTTGAAGTTGTGACGGACGAAAAAATGGGCTTGGTAATGGCCCATTTTTGTTGTGAAATGGCGGAAATTGATCTGAAAGCAAATAAACCGGCCGCGGCAAGAAAGCATTTGCGCCAAGCCAGGCGATATTTCCCTGAAAGCATACGTGCGCGGTTCATCCTGGCGCGAATCGCCAGGCAGCAGGAAATGTTTTCCGAAGCGCTGGATATCTATGAGGAAATCGTAGAAATGGATATGGAGTACATCCATGACATTCTGCCTGCGTACTTAACCAGTGCACAAGAAGCCAAAGAATTCCCACGAGCGTTGGCGAGCATGGAAGGCTGGACCAAGCATTATGATGGCATCAGTTTATTATTGTCCCAGACCGGCGTAATCCGGGAAGAGCAGGGGCTTGACGCTGCCACCCGGTACCTGGCCGAAGCGCTGACACAGCGTCCGTCAGTCAAAGGTCTGGACCACTTGATTGAGCTGAAGCTCGAAGGGGGGCCGGAAACAGAATCCGGTGATGAAATATTGCGTGCTGTTGCACAAAAACTGCTGGCCAGACAACCATCATACCGCTGTACCCACTGTGGTTATGCAGGTCATAGTCATCATTGGCAATGTCCCAGTTGTAAGAACTGGAGCACGACACGGATCATTCGTGGTGTCCTTGGTGAATAAACCATGAATGAGTTTGCCTTGGCTTGGCAATCTTTTCCCGCTGGGCTCTTGCTTAGCCTGTTTGCCGCCACACTGAGCTATCTGAGTTGTCTCCAGGCGATGTCAATGGCTAAACGGTCGGATAGGATTGCACATCCCGGGCCTCGCCAAAGTCACAAGATTGCTACGGTGACGGGCGGTGGTCTGGGACTGATATTCAGTATCATCGTGACATCAGTATCATTACAGTTTTTACTGCCGCTACCTGGTTTCTGGTGGCAGCACATGCTTCCGGGCATCCTTTTGCTTGCTATTATTGGCTGGCGTGATGACAAAACATCAGTTTCTTCACTGCTGCGGCTATCGGTTCAGCTTGCGGTCAGCTTGTGGTTGTTAAGCTTCTTTTCGTTCCAGTTTTCATTGCGTGATATAGGCGTATTTTTGAGTAGCATTTTGGCAATGATCTGGGTGATGAATCTGTACAATTTTATGGATGGAAGCAACGGTATGGCGGGGTTTCAAGGAATATTTGCAGGGATGGTGCTGGCAGCTCTCTTCTACACGGGAGGTCACAATGCAATGGCGCTGTTATCACTGATAGTGGCGGCGACCTGTGCGGGGTTTCTACCTTTGAATTTCCCACAAGCACGTGTATTCATGGGTGACGTGGCCAGTGTGCCCCTGGGTTTTATATTTGCATCGTTAGCAGTGTACGGAATGAGTGTGGGAATCCTGAGTTTGCCTGTATCAATTTTGATCATGTCAGTGTTCGTTATGGATGCGACACTAACATTACTTGCAAGGGTATTCCGTGGAGAGCGGTGGTATACTGCGCACGCCCAACATGTTTACCAAAGGCTGATCGCCCAGGGATGGTCGCATCGCCGCGTGCTGGTGGTTTACCAGGCTGTTAACGTGATTTTGGTACTGCCAGCTATAGTATTGGCAGCTATGTATTCGCAATATGCCGTGGTGATAGCAGGGTTTACGTTCTTTTTGCTTGGAGCGTGTTGGCACTTTGCAAACCGGAGGCTTGGCACACTTGCCAAGGTGGAGTTGAAATGAAACGGATTATCAACATCATTAGCCACCCGCGGGCAACCGTGATTATCCATGACCTTAGCATGGTCGTGGTCGCCTGGTTTGCAACAGGCTGGACCATTGAAAACACATCTGCGATATCTTTAAGCAATAGTTCATCAACCTTGACAGGATTACTCGTGGTAATGCTGTTACAGGGCAGCGTATTGTGGACCACTGGTCTATATAAAGGTTTGTGGCGCTTTGCCAGTTTCCAGGATCTGTGGAATATTGCCCGTGCTACCGCCTTTGGTACCGTTGCAATCATGGCGGTGTTGGCACTCGTCCAGGGTCCAGTTGTCACCCAATGGCTACCGGCCGCACTGATTTACCCCGCATTATTATTTGTGTTATTGGGTCTGCCCAGGATGTGTTACCGGTTCTGGAAAGATTCCCGACTGTTAGTCGCTACTTCCGACAAGGGCTTTAAACGGGTTCTGATTTTAGGTGCAGGTCGATCAGGTGCGATGTTGGAAAGAGAATTACGTCGTCGCGGCGGTTTCGATGTTGTAGGTTTCCTGGATGATGATAAGCGTTTGCGGGGTTCACAGGTCCATGGTGTCCCGGTGTTGGGGCCTATCGACCAACTGCCAAGGATCGGGCTGGGTTATCAGACTGACCTGGCCATTATTGCAATGCCGTCTGCGAGCAACCAGCAGATGCAACGTATCGTAGAGATTTGTGAGCTGAGCGAAATTGAATTCAGAACCCTACCAACGTTACAGGATCTTGGTTCACAGGCAACTAATATCGGTGATTTGAAGCGTGTCGTAATTGACGATTTGTTAGGGCGTGACCCGGTCTCACTGGAGTGGGAATCGATTCGGGAAGGGCTGGTTGGTAAACGCGTGATGATAACCGGTGGTGGCGGTTCGATTGGTTCAGAGTTATGTCGCCAGATTGCCCGCCTTAACCCGGTTGAGTTAATTGTCATAGACCACAGTGAGTATTCGTTGTACCGGATTGATCACGAGTTACGTAGTGAATATCACGACTTGATATTTTATTCGGTGCTTGGGGATATTTGTGATCCAGCTACGGTAGAGAAGGTCATTGGCGAGTATAAGCCAGACGTGGTTTTTCATGCGGCAGCGTATAAGCATTTGCCGATCCTGCAAACACAAATTCGTGAGGCATTTCGAAATAATGTCTTTGGTACCATGCGTGTGGCTGAAGCAGCAGAACGTCATGGTGTCGGTACTTTTGTATTAATTTCTACCGACAAGGCTGTTAATCCAGCAAATATTATGGGTGCGACCAAGCGTGTCGCCGAAATGTACTGCCAGAATATGAATGCCCGTTCACGCACACGCTTTATTACCGTCCGATTTGGTAATGTGCTGAATTCAAATGGCAGTGTCGTGCCCTTGTTCCAGGAGCAAATTGCCAAGGGTGGTCCGGTTACTGTCACACACCCTGAGATTTCACGTTATTTCATGACCATTTCCGAGGCCAGTCAGTTAATTATGCAGGCGGCCGTGCTTGGTAGTGGTGGTGAAATATACGTACTTGATATGGGTGAACCGGTCAATATCACTTATCTTGCAGAGCATCTTATCCGTCTTGCTGGTAAAGAACCCGGGCGCGATATCGAAATTATTTACACCGGTCTGCGACCAGGTGAGAAGCTGTTTGAACAGTTATTCCATGAACTGGAACCCTATGAACAAACCTCACATGAAAAAATATTCCTGGCCCATCCGCGTGAGGCTAACTGGGATGAATTACGCGCTGAGTTGAGAACTTCTGAGCTGGCTGTCAGACGTTATGACACCAAGCATCTTCAGCATGCATTGTTGCGCCTGGTGCCGGAGCTGGCCAAATCTGGTTTCAATACAAAATCGTCCAAGGTCACTCCAATCTACCGTAGCGGTTAATTCGGTTTCAATGTGAAATCGTCATTTTACGAACTAAGCAGATGATCCAAAACAAATCAGAGCACCTACCACAGGCAATGGCCGGTCGTGGTTAAGGATGCGTCATAACGTCGGGCTGGAATTATGATCTATCCTCCCATCAGGAAAGCTGTATTTCCTGTCGCGGGTCTGGGCACCCGTTTTCTCCCAGCGACCAAGTCTATTCCAAAAGAAATGTTGCCAATCGTGGACAAACCTCTGATCCAGTATGCCGTGGAAGAAGCTATAGAGGCCGGTATTGAAACACTGATCTTTGTAACCAGTCACAGAAAGCGGGCGATTCTGGATCATTTTGATTCTGATGAAGATTTACAATCCCATCTGCTGGCTCAGGGAAAAGATGAGCTGAATGCACGTATAAAGAACATTATCCCGACCCATGTATCAACCGCATACGTAGTACAGGAAGAAGCCTTGGGGCTTGGACACGCAGTATGGTGCGCAAAAGCCCTGGTGGGTGATGAACCCTTCGCTGTACTGTTGGCCGATGACTTGATCCGTTCCCCGCAAACCGGATGTCTGAGACAAATGGTGGATGAATATCACGTCACCGGTGCGGGTGTGATTGGCGTTGAAGAGATACCAGCTTCCATGACAGACCGCTATGGTATTGTTTCTGTAGAAAAAAGTTCTGATGGGCGGAGTTATATCCGGGAGATTGTCGAAAAACCGGCGCCGGACGTAGCGCCATCCAATCTGGGTGTTGTTGGTCGTTATATTCTGTCCGGAGGGATATTCCCCCTGCTTGAATCGGTACGGGCCGGGGTCGGCGGTGAAATTCAGCTGACAGACGCGAT
Source organism: Gammaproteobacteria bacterium (assembly GCA_021772935.1). Taxonomy (GTDB): domain Bacteria; phylum Pseudomonadota; class Gammaproteobacteria; order Xanthomonadales; family SZUA-36; genus SZUA-36. Next base: position 80,848 of record JAJFLA010000026.1, on the reverse strand, counting down.
TGCAGCCCAACTAGCCAGTCAGCCATTGCTGGCGCATGCTTTTGAAGGTATACGTTATGATTGTGGTAGCCGTCAGGGGTTTATCAGGGCCACCGTCGATTATGCACTTGAGCATGATGAATTACGTGAGGACTTGCTGGCGTATTTTGATACTATAAGAAAACGGTAGGATTTATGACTGTACGACCTCAATCCGAATGGCCTCAGGGTGAGGTTGTCTGTTTCAAACACCATTCGAAAGTACTTCAAGAAAATATCTGGTCTGATCCTGCGGAGCGGGATTTCTATGTTTATTTACCCCCGGGCTATTCGGATTCAGCTAAAGCCTTTGTCGCTTTGTGGGACTTCGCTGCGTTTACCAACACAGGTCCCGGTCACCTGAACTGGAGAAATCATGGCGAAAATCTGCCACAACGACTGGACCGTTTGATTGGTAGCGGGAAAATGCCGCCAGTGGTTGTACCCATGCCGGACTGTTACAGCTCGTTGGGGGGTAACCAGTATGTGAATTCATCATCGGTCGGTTTTTATGCCAACTACGTCGTAGAGGAACTGGTTCCGTTCCTGTCCAGGCATGTTAATGTCATAGATGATCGGGACGGACGTGGTGTATTCGGTAAATCGTCTGGTGGTTATGGCGCATTGGTGCATGCCATGTATTATCCGGATATCTGGGGTGGGCTGGCATCGCATGCTGGTGATATAGGATTTGAATGGGTTTACCGCCCGGGTTTTCCACGCACGGCTGCCGTATTGTCAGCGCTGGGTGGGGACCCTTATCGGTTTTTAAAAAACTTCTGGCAGAAAAAGTCTCCGGGTTCGCCGGACTACACTACCCTGATTACACTGGCCATGGCTGCCAGTTATGATCCTGGCGATAGTCCGGAGACGGCAATCCGGCTACCCTTTGATTTACATACATGTGAGTTGGACAGTCTTCGCTGGAGCCAGTGGTTGCGTCATGACCCATTGAACCTGCTTGAAGCACATGCAACGCAACTTGCTTCACTGAATATGCTCTATATTGATGTTGGTAGTCGTGACCAGTACAACATTCAATATGGGACCCGTGCTTTTATACGACGACTTGAAAAGCTGGCTATCGGGTACCATTTTGAGGAGTTCGACGGCACGCATTCAGGCATGGACTGGCGCCTGGATATTTCACTGCCAATGCTTGCCAAAGCCTTATACCTCGCCTGTGGGGTTGACACTGCACTAGTTGATAATTGGAATATAAATGATTGAGATTACAAAAACTGCTCAAGAATATTTTACAAGGTTGATTGCACAGCAGGAGATGGATGACATCGGTCTGCATTTAACTGTGCTCAAACCGGGTACACCCCTTGCCTCGTGTGATCTGCAGTTCCATGTTCCGGGCCAATCCGGTGAAAAGGAACTTGAGTTCAACTATGACCAGTTTAATTTGTATGTTCCAGCTGGCAGCGAGCATTGGCTTGAGGCAGCAAGAATAGATTTTGAGACATCTGATGCGGGTGGTCAGTTGACGATCAAGGCACCGGGGATCAAGGGCAGTAAGCCAGATGATTCATCGGATCTGGCTGAGAAAATTAACTGGGTTTTGGAGGCGGAAATCAATCCTGGCCTGGCTTCACACGGCGGTATGGTCAAGCTGGAGTTGATAACACCTAAAAATGAGGTGGTATTACGTTTTGGTGGTGGCTGTCACGGATGCGGAATGGTCAATGTTACCCTGCAAGATGGTATCGAAAAGACGCTCAAAGAATATTTCCCGGAAGTTACGGCTGTTATCGATGCCACCGACCATACCAGCGGTGACAACCCTTATTACAAGTAACACCCCATAAGTTTTATTTGTCTTTGATTTCAGTGAGACCTTGCTGGCTTGCATACCAGGCTGCGATGTCTTCGATGTCTGCATCACTGAGGTTGGCTGAGAACCCATTCATGATGGCGTTCTGACGATCCCCATCACGAAAGTCGCGCAATGTTTTGCTCAGGTAGTCCTGTTGTTGCCCACCCAGCTTGGGGTAAATTGCTTGGGTACTCATTCCGGTGGCGCCATGACAGGCATGGCAGAGCGTAGATTTATTGTAGCCTTCGGTGGCGTTGCCAGCAGATAGTGCCATGCCAGGGATCAATGAAAGCAGGGTGACAGCTACTGTAGTTTGGATTTTATTCATTTTATTCAGCACCCGGGTTATTCGTTTGCGCAGCAAGGTATACCGCAATATCCTCGATATCCTGATCCGAAAGAGCCTCAACCTGCAGCGTCATATTCTTGTGTTTGCGTTGCCCTGACTTGAAGGCCTGCAATGCGATAACCAGGTACTCCATGTTTTGTCCGCCGATACGGGGAACATGGTAAGTCGGGTAAGTATTGTTATAGTCGACAATTCCATGGCAGCCAGTGCAGGTGTAAGCCTTTATCTTTCCAGTTTCGTAGTCTCCAGCCGCAAAAACATTTATCGATACGAGGCACAAGAGTAAAGTAAGTAAGTTTTTTTGAAAGTACATATGAATGATCACAGTAGGAAATATTAGTAGCGGGCGATTATAACCGCAGTTCACATGCAAACCAATCAGCAAAAATCCCGCGAACGTGTTTTCAATCCTTTGATCAAGCCATCAAAATCATATACCTGCCGGGCAATCAGGTGATACACCTCACCGTCACTTTCCATTACACCATCCACGGCAATCAACGATGTGTTAAGAATAATGTTGCGCCGACGTTGCCACAGACGTTGCCAAACCACCACGTTGACATATCCGGTCTCATCTTCCAGTGTCAGAAAGATAGTGCCGTTGGCGGTCATGGGACGTTGCCTCATAGTGATGAGGCCGCAGGCGCGTGTATGGCTGCCGTGATTCAAATGCAGTAATTGCTGTGCCGTACAGACTCGTCGTTGTCGTAAAACACCACGTATCAACGCGACAGGGTGACGTCCCAGCGTCAGTCCCGTGGCAGCATAATCTGCCTGCAGCTTGTCGTTTTCGGTTGCCGGGCGAATTGCGACTTCATCGTCTTTGCGGGTGATACCCCAGAGTAAATCATCGGCTTGTTTTTCGGTTGCCGCCACTTCCCAGCGTGCGCGGTGCCGGTGACCTGCAATGCCACGGAGCGTGTCGGCTTCTGCCAGTGCGGCAAGTTCGCGCCGGTTCAAGTTCGCGCGGCTACAAAGATCTTGTGTATCGGTAAACAGCCTGCTTTTACGGGCGGTGGTAATACGTTCGGCAGTTTGTTGCCCCAGTCCCTTGAGCAAACGGAAGCCGAGACGAAACTGAGCTGTGTTTTTGGCACAGGGCTCAAGTGCGCAATCCCATTTGCTGTAACGGATGTCTACGGGTAACACGACTACACCGTGTCGGCGTAAATCCTGTACCAGTTGTGCTGGCTGGTAAAACCCCATGGGCTGTGAATTCAAAAGGGCGCAGGTAAATGCTGCGGGGTGGTGGCATTTCAACCATGCGGACACGTATACCAACAAGGCAAAACTGGCGGCGTGTGACTCGGGGAAGCCGTACTCCCCAAAGCCCTTTATTTGTTCGAATATCTGTTCTGCGAAATTACGTTGATAGCCCCGTTCCAGCATACCGTTGAGCAGGCGCTTGCGCATATGCTCCATACCGCCACGCCGCGCCCACGCGGCCATTGAACGACGCAGCATATCCGCTTCCGAGCCACTGAAACCTGCTGCCACCATGGCAATTTGCATCACCTGTTCCTGGAAAATAGGTACCCCCAGTGTACGTTGAAGTACTTTTTGCAGCGCTTTTGACGGGTACTTAACTGTCTCCAGCCCACGTCGACGTTGAAGGTAGGGATGCACCATGTTGCCTTGTATGGGGCCGGGTCTGACGATAGCCACTTCGATGACCAGATCATAAAAACAGGCGGGTTTCAAGCGCGGCAACATGGCCATTTGTGCACGAGATTCGATCTGGAATACCCCAATGGTGTCGGCTTTTTGGATCATACCGTAGGTCTCGGTGTCTTCGGCAGGTACGTCTGCGAGACCCATATCGGTACTATAAAAATCATTAACCAGGTCCAGGCAACGATGAATGGCACTTAGCATACCCAGCGCCAGGCAGTCCACTTTAAGCAAGCCCAGGGTCTCCAGGTCATCCTTGTCCCACTGGATGACGGTGCGGTTTGCCATCGAAGCATTTTCTACCGGCACCAGCGATGCCAGTGTGTTTTCAGAAATGACAAAACCACCCACATGTTGCGACAGGTGACGGGGGAAACCGATCAGGCTTTGCACCAGGTACAACAGTTGCCGGACTTTCAGGTCGTTTGCTGTCAGCCCCTGCTCTGCGAGCCGCTTGGCAAAACGGTCTGGTTCATCCCACCATGATATATTGCGGGCCAACTGGTCAAGCTGAGCGGGGCTGAAACCCAGTGCCTTGCCAACATCACGAATGGCGCTGCGTGGTCGATAACTAATCACAGTGGCTGCCAGTGCAGCACGTTCACGGCCGTATTTTCGGTAGATATACTGGATAACCTCTTCGCGGCGTTCATGCTCAAAATCAACATCAATATCCGGTGGCTCATCACGTTCGCGGGAGATAAAGCGTTCGAACAGCATGTTCATCCGTGCTGGGTCGACCTCGGTAATACCCAGACAATAACAGACCGCGGAATTGGCAGCGGAGCCACGCCCCTGGCAAAGGATATTTTGGCTGCGTGCGAACTGGACAATATCATGTACCGTCAGGAAATATGATTCATAGCTCAGCGAGGTAATCAGTCTCAACTCGTGTTCAATCTGTTGGCGTAATTTTGTCTTGATACCGGCTGGCCAGCGTTGTCTGATACCGGCTTCGGTCAGATCCCGCAAATGAGCAGCACTGCTCATACCTTGTGGTACAACCTCACGCGGGTAGCGGTAACATAATTGGTCCAGACGGAAATGACAGCGCTGCGCAATGCGCACGGATTCATCCAGCAATTCCCGGCGGTACAGTGTGCCCAGACGATGCCGGTTACGCAGGTGTCGTTCACCGCAGGGTAGGGCGCGGTAACCCAGCTCCGGCAGGCTACAACCATGCCGGATGGCTGCCAGTAAATCGTGCAACATACGTCGTGAACGGGTATGCATTTGCACATCACCAGAGGCCGTCACTGGCAATCCGGTGGCTTCAGCAATACCGATCAGTTGTGCCAATCGTGAGCTGTCATCAGGGCCCAGGTTGAGATTAACTGCCAGCCAGCTTCGTTCGGGAAAGTGCGTGGCCAACCAGTGTGCGCTTAGTAGATTGTCTTCAAAGCCATTTTTTTCAGATTCATTGTTCTGAATATCGGGTAGCCACAATGCCAGGCAATGGTCGAGCTTGTTCTCAAAAGCACTGTCCGGCAATGCATAGCTGCCCTTGGGGGCATTGCGTCGGCCTCGTGTAATCAGCGTGCACAATTGTGCGTAACCGGTGTTGTCTTCGGCCAGTAGCACCAGCCGTGAACCATTTTCCAGCCTGAACAGGCTACCGGATATGAGTTCGATAGCCTGTCCTTGCTGTTTACAACGCCGAGCTTCCTCAAAGGCACGCACAATACCAGCCAGCGAACACTCGTCAGTTAGCGCAATGGCGCAATATCCCAGTTCAGCGGCACGTGCGACCAGTTCCTGGGGGTGTGAAGCCCCATTGAGGAAGGTGAAGTTGCTGGTGCAAACCAATTCAGCGTAGTCGTTAGATTTGCAAGATGATTCCATACTGTATATATATACAGTAATCGAATCAAAAACAAGTCCTGCTGATGTTTTGGGCTCCGAATTGTTTGGCATCCAATAATGATCCCACTTTATTCCGGTTTGTACCGGCATCTCATTAAGTTTTGTCAGGCGTGAGTGCGCGGGATATTTCCGGCCAGTGGCGCATGTATACTGAAGGCAAGAAATAAGGGCGTCTTAAGGAATGATTATGATTGAAACGTACCGGGGTGTGGTTTACCCGCATCAACTGGATCATATGGAGCATATGAATGTTCAGTGGTATACCGCTAAATTTGATGAAGCCACCTGGCATTTGATGTCGACGGTGGGTGTAACTGCAGCATATATTGACGCCACTAAAAAAGGCATGGCTGCAGTTGAGCAAATCACAAAATACAAAGCAGAGGTCAAATCTGGTGATTTACTGCTTATTAAGTCAAAGTTTCTCGAGCTAAAGGATAAAGCGGTCAGGTTTCTGCATATCATGTATAACGCTGAAACGGGACAGGAGGTGGCCACGTCTGAATTGGTTGGAGTGCACATTGATGCAATAGTAAGAAAATCTTGCTCTTTTCCAGAGGATATAAAAGAAAAATGTACAGCCTTGTTGCGTGACACCGAGTGATCTTAGGCAAAGTCGCGAATAACAAGTAAACACACTTAGTTCGATACACTACACCAGGCTTGGCTCTTGCCAGAAATGTTATTGTTTTGTCACACCACTGTAACGAGAGAGTATTCCCGCGTACATCAGGGCTGATATTGTGCCGAAGAGCAGTGTCGCTATTACATCGTTGGCGTCAAACGGGTGGTGCCCTGTCAGATTTGTCAGTTCGTAGGCGACGAGACCGGCGAGCACGATTGCAACCAGTATCCAGTCCCATCTACTACCCTTACCAGCCATCGTGATAATCATAAAAATGGCAGTTACTGTGCCGAGGGAGTTCCCCACTGTATCGGCAATGAAGCAATCGTTAATGTCGTTGGCATAGATGTAGGGCCGGTAAAAACTACGTGCCATCTCGGTTAGAAAGTATGCCGAAATTCCGATGCCAAGGGTCCACTTCTTGAGAGTCGTGTAGTCATGCTTTTTAATTAAAAAGTGTCTGACACCCCAGCCGATAAATGGAATCAGAATAAATGGAATGTAGTTATCCATACCGTTTGGCACCAGTCTGGAGAATGATTTCTCTGCCGTTCATGTTCGGCGTAGTCTGTATTATATTTTACCCGGGTGCAATCCTGAGCCTTGCCAGATTGGATGGTGTGTGAACAGGGATATATCCCCGCTTGTTGTGTTTGATTTTTCTGTCACCTCAATCCACCAGCTTCAGGTAGTCTTTAAGTTTAAACGGGATACCAACACTGCCTTAACCCTATAGAGACCGGTCTGTGCAAGGTTTTATTTCACTTAATAACGATTTATTGGTGTATTTCTAAGTATTTGAAATTATTTACTATTTAAGTCCATTTAAGTGACCTAGATCAATTGAACATGGCTTCAAGTGAAGCTACTATCGCGCCCCATCTGAAGACACGTTGTTTTCTTGTAATGGAGGTATGGAATGAAAGTCCGATATAATTTTTTGATCGGTTTAATTGCTCTAATCGTTCTACTGCAATTTGGGGTGATAGCAGAAGCATCGGAATTGTCGGGGCAAGAACTGTTCGTTTCTAAAGCCTGCAACAGTTGCCACTCGATCAATGGTCAGGGCGGTCAGGCCGGGCCATCACTTGATACAGTTGGTGATCGTTATACCGCTGCGTGGTTGTATACATGGCTGCGTGACCCTGAGGCAGTAAAACCGGGCACACAGATGCCAAATATGCACCTGACCGATGACGAACGTGCTCGACTTGTGTTTTTTCTTGAATCCAAACGCGCTGGTGAAAGACCGGTAACGACCAACAACCAGATCGTCAGTGAATTTACTCCAGCTTTTGCAACCCCTGAACTAAACCCTGACTCACCTGAAAATGAATTTTTACGGCTTGGTACCGAGGATTCATATGTTGATGAGCAACGTTTTAATTTGCAGGATCAGATTCAAAGTTTTATTCCGCCACTCTACGAGCCTGCGTTTACCCAGTCGGCTTTTGTTCTGCCGCCAGGTGCAATGCGCTCCTCAATGTCTTTTCGCGAGCTTAAAACAATCGACGAAGGTGATGTTGCCGGACAAGATCAGATTGGTGCGCGTTTTGTTGATTTTGAATTGGAACGCAATTTTGTCGATTTGGATTTCTTTTTGGGCCTGAATAATAATTACACCTTGCGTGTTAATGTCCCCTTTATCAGTTCCAGTGTGCATCAACAACTGAATCCCGGTTTCCTTGATCCAGTCTCAGTATTTCCGAGCGGCAGTACATCGGAGTTTGGTGATGTACAGGTGTTTTTGAAGAAAAAGTTCTTTGACCAGGGAAACCATCACTTCAGTTTTGCCGGTGTGGCTGCACTACGGCTCCCCAACGGCTCCAATAGTGAGCGATTCAATCCACGCACAACGGTCAATATCAATGGAATGAACATGCTGCTGCCATTGCCCGCTGTTGATAGCAATGGAATGCCGATTGCCGGTAGTGCTGATGGCACTTTCCGACGCTTCTCTGATGACGGCCGCTTGCCGGCACCATTACAACCCGGTCTGGGCACCTTGGGTGGTTCCTTGGGCATGTTTGCGACCCGCGTTTTTGAAGGTAATTCCTTCATGGGTCGTGGATCGGTACATATGGGTGGCTTGTATGAATTCAGACCCGCAGACAAGGGTGTGGACCCTGGCGATAAGGTGACTGTGTTTGCAAGCCTGGTGAAACCACTAATTGGAGATCGCTTGTCGGTTGATTTTTCATACGTGTATAGCGATCAGCAAAAAGATTCTTATGCTGGCTTGATGGCGGTGCCAACCATGCCACCGATGATGCCACCAATGACGGTTAACCGTCCTTCTTTTAGCGGTGGGGCGACACAGCTTGCAGGTGTTAGTTTGATTGCGATACCCAATCCGCTTTTTCGTCTGACCTTGAGTGCGCTGTTTCGGGTCGGCAAACCAGATTTGGGCCCGTCACCTTCTTCGGTGATCAGGTTGAATTTCCAATACACATTTGCTTCCGGTTTGTACCGTAAGGGAGAAGGCTCGTGAATTACCGTTCGGGATTAACTGTTTTGTTGTTGCTTGTGTTGGGCTGGATTGACAGTGTGTCCGCATTTGACTATGTGTCCAGACCAGACGGTCGGCGCGTGCGTGTGGTTCAAACCAATGAACAAGTCGATCTTTCAAGCTTGCGAAGTGGCGTTACCGGAGTAGCTGTAGATCGTCGTTTCAACACCAATGAAGCCATGTATCTGGCCAATGAGATTTACCTGTCCGGCACCGAGTTTTTCTTGCGGGCGAGTGAAAAACAGCTGCCGATTGCTCATGATTTACAGTTCTCTTTTCTAACCAATGTTGAGGCTTATTGGTATTCCCGCTACAACCTCATGTCAGCAACTGCGCGAGGCAGGATGGGTATAGGTGTGATCCATGGTCCTTACGTGGATTTACGAGCGCGGGCGGCAACCCGTCACAATGTATTTGGCAGAAACCGGGGTGAACTTGCAGTCTCAAATAAAGACATATTGCTCACCGATGTCATTACATCATATTTGAGTCGTTCCGGTATGCCGCAGAAGTTTGAAAATTCTGTACCACTGATGGTGGAGTTTCGAGCAGCGGACCCGCATCTGGTCAGACCTGTTGATATCGCCGCCGCAGCCAACGGCAGGCCAAACTATCTAATTGATTTTGAGTCATTGCGCTGGGGTCACGGGCGCATGGACAAAACCATCGACATGGGTGGTGTTGCGCAAGCCATGTTAAAGAAAGTGTTGTGGGCCAAATTCTTTTTGCGTCGTAATCACATGGACGACGATTTTCCTGGGGAAATTTTCCTCGGCAACAATGCAGAAGATGGCCTGCGAGGCTCGATTCTGACCTTGGAAGCAGTATCTTCAATGCTATTGGGTAAAGCAGCCTTTTTTAATGATCCTGAAACCAACAAACTGACCGGTATTGATCCGACTCGATACCAGTCAGATTCAACGCTCCGTTATCTGCCACATGAAATAAAGCCTACGCTGATATACATGAGTGATCTGCCCGTCCGACAATATGATTTCAAAGTAAAAGATTCAAGCAGTCACTTGTGGGATCAGGCTTCCTGGTTGTGGGCGACCACGGAGTTTTTCGATTTTTCAAACCCGCGTAAACAAGATAACTGGAACCAGGTATTTGGTTATCAAACGCCTTACGACGGTAGTGTGATGGAACAAAAATATGCTTTGCTTGCACAAGGGCTGGCAAACACGATGTTCGTGAATATAGAGAAGATGCATAGCGTTGCGGGAGTATTGGTCTCTGAGTGGACACCGAAAGGGGGTAGTGGCTCCAGGGTTTCTCTGACAGACCTGTCCACCGCCGTGGTTGCGCTTGCCAATTATGTAAAAACCATGGACCTGGATCCATCAATACAACAACGTGCCGAAGCATTGCTTCGTCGACAGGCAGATTTTCTGGTGCGTGTTGCCGCTGATGATGGCTCTTATGTTCAGCAATATGAAGTGCCAAATGCCACACCCCACGGGCACCGTGATATGACTAGCCAGGCCTTTGCAATTCGGGCTTTATTGGCGGCTTTTGAGATCAGTCATGATACTGCTTACCTGGAAGCTGCCCGCAAAACCAGTAAGGTTTGGAATAGTGATTTTTGGGATAAAAATACATGGTTGTACAGAAATAAGGCAGCAGATAGCCACGTTTCTTATACCCCAACCGATGTCGCAGCAGCACTGGCTGCACTACGTGAAATTATTCTGATCGACGGAGATATCGAGCTGTTGGACAGATTTAAAAAATTCTTTGTACAAAGCGTGGACGCGAGCGGTCTAATGCAGGCGGAAGACATTTATACCGGTGAAAGTATCGAACAGGTTCGAGCAGGAAACATGGATAGTGATGGTGATGGTATCCCATTTATGAGCGGTGGCGATGGGCGTTACGGTATTGATACGGTGTTTGCCTCGAGGGTCGAATTCGATCTTGATCAGGCAAGAGGTCGAAGCAAAAATGTACAAGTTATTACGCAGCGACCAACGACCGGTGAGCAGATTTACGTCGCGAATTGTGCCGTTTGCCATGGCTCAAAGGGTGTAGGTAATGAGGGGCCCAGGCTGGTTAACAACTCCCTGGTGCAACTCACCGGTCCTGAAGCTGTAATCCAGACCGTGAAAAGTGGCCGGATAAGTGTAGGCATGCCTGCCTGGGAAAACGTATTGAGTGAAGAAGAAATCGCTGCAGTAGTCGATTACATCCGTTCACTGGGAGCAAAGTAAGTCAGGTCTTGGCAGGATGTTAGCGTACGCGGTACAGCTAACATCCTTGCCAGTGACCAAAACAAAAGACAAGCAGTCTCTATATCACCTCTATGCCCTAGCCCAGACTATTCATGAATAGTCTGGACTAGTGCTATGATCTCGCAAATGAGCAAACAGACTTGGGTTGATCTTGATGGTGGCGACACACGCCGCATGCTAACCAGTTTGATTGGAGATCGATTTGGTGAACGTCCAGAAGAGCATCTGGATGAAATTCGCGAGCAGCGGTCCCGTTACGCTAGCAACTTCATCAAGGTGGCAAACATCAAGTCATCTGATACGGTTCTGGACTTGGGCTCGGGCTGCGGTTTCGGCACGGCGGCGATTGCCAGGTACGCCAAGCACGTGATTGCTTGTGACATCAGTCCTGCATATCTTGAATTTGCCCGACGCGAATGTGGTAATTTGGACAATATTCATTTTGAACAAATCACCAGTCGTAAGCTATCACCGGTTAAGAGCCATTCTGTTGATGCAATAATTTCGATGGCAGTTTTTATTCACCTGAATATTTACGACATCTATCATTACTTTAAAGAATTCAATCGTATTTTGCGCCCAGGTGGAAAAGTACTGATCGATTTCGCCAACATGAACCGCCTCTTCAGCTGGTTGCCGAATCGCAGCCAGGACCAACAGTTCCTCACCCAAGCCGGTTTCTATCGCAATGACCCCACTGACCTGGCTCACTTGGTCCAATGGAACTCTGCCAGGGGTATCAAAGGCATAGCCCGGTCCACTGGTTTCAAATTCCGCAAACGACGTGGTCATAAATTGTTATTTCGCAAGAGAGTCACATAATTCAAGTAATTCAAGGGTCAGATTCAAATGCAGCAGGCACAAGTCAAAAAAACACAGGGGAATAGTGTGCTTTTGAGTCTGACCCTGGACATGAGTTTTCCCATTGATAACCAGGAGATTTCGCAATCCGCGCTTTGACGTGTATTATTGTGTGATGTAGATAAATAATAAGAAAATTCTTACAAGAATTACTTCATTTCTCTACTTGACAGCTTCATAGAATTTGGCAGGTTTCCAGTAACCCACCTTGTCGGTGCGAATTTATGTTCCACAACTGGCAAGCATGAAGAGGCAGATCAATGACGACTCAACTCTACCGCGCAAAAAAGGCCACGTGTACTAACCACAATCTGACACTAAAAAATCTCTTGAGCCTGATCTTAACCGGGTTTTTAATCGTGTTATCCGGTCAGGTCATGGCCCAGGTTGTGATCAATGAAATTTTACAGAATCCATCAGCTGTTTCTGACGGTAGCGGTGAATGGTTTGAACTCACAAACACCACAGGTTCTGCCATCGATATCGATGGCTGGACCATTAAGGATAATGGTTCGGATAGCCATCTCATCAATAACGGTGGACCGTTAAATATTCCGGCTGGCGGTTATCTGGTGTTGGGTAATAATACCAATAGTGTGACCAATGGCGGCGCCACGGTCAATTATAGTTATGGTGGTAGTTTTTTCCTTTCCAATGGCTCAGATGAGCTGGTGTTATTGAACGGGAGTCTGACTGAAATTGATCGTGTTGAATGGGATAACGGTGCAACTTTTCCAGATCCAAACGGCGCATCAATGTCGCTGTTGGATTCGGCACTTGATAATAATGTTGGCAGCAATTGGTGTACTGCTACTTCAGCCTTTGGAGATGGTGACCTGGGAACACCAGGTGCGGTCAACAGTTGCACTGTGCCTGAAACAGCACCTTCAGTTGCGAGCACGACACCATTGGACAACGCTGGTGGTGTGCCAGTGGATTCAGATATCGTTATTAATTTTAGTGAATCAGTTACCGCGACGGGTTCCTGGATTGCCATAAGTTGTGCCAGTAGTGGTGTACATACAGCGGTGCAGACGGGTGGGCCGCAGGTATATACCTTGAATCCAAATGCAGACTTTGACCAGAGTGAAATTTGTACAGTTACAGTCACAGCTACGCAAATTACCGACACCGACACGGATGACCCACCCGATGCAATGGCATCTGACCACCAGTTCAGTTTCACCACGGCTGGCCCACCTATAGTTTCACCCATGCTGATCAACGAAGTTGATGCTGATCAATCCGGAACAGACGCTGCCGAATTCATCGAGCTTTTTGATGGTGGTAGTGGTAGCACGGCGCTGGATGGGCTGGTTGTTGTTCTGTTCAACGGTTCATCTGATACTTCGTACCTGGCATTTGACCTTGATGGCCAGACTACCAATGCAGATGGTTATCTGGTTTTGTGTGGTGATTTGGGCAGTGTTACAAATTGTGATGTGGATATTGGCAGTGCGACTAATTTGGTACAAAACGGCGCTGATGCAGTAGCCTTATATCAGGCAGATGCCAGTAGCTTCCCGAATGGTACATCTGTGACCGCGGCTGCTCTGATCGACGCCCTTGTCTATGACACCAATGACAATGATGATGCGGGATTGTTGGTACTGCTCAATGCTAGTCAACCACAAATAAACGAAAGTGGCGGTGGTAGTAGTAGCGCCGATTCAAATCAACGCTGTCCAAACGGTTCAGGTGGTGGTCGCAACACCGGAAGCTACGCGCAGAGCGTGCCCACACCGGGTGCTGTAAATAATTGCATCCTACCTTTGATCAATGAAGTTGATGCTGATCAGTCTGGAACAGACTCTGCGGAATTCATCGAATTGATTACCCCCGGTATTGGTAATTTTCCACTCGATGGCTACAGCCTGGTATTTTATAACGGCTCAGATGATGCTTCCTACCTGGCATTCGATCTGGATACGTTCTCAAGCAATGCGGACGGATATTTTGTTCTGTGTGGAAACGCCGCCAACGTTGCCAATTGCGATCTGGATGTGACACCGGACACTAATCTGTTACAAAACGGTGCCGATGCCGTTGCGCTGGTGTTTGGTGATGCCGTGGACTTCCCCAACGACACGCCAATCTCAACCGCCAACCTGGTGGATGCGCTGGTCTATGACACTAATGACAGTGACGATGCGGGATTGCTGGTTTTACTTAACGCCGGTCAGCCACAGATCAACGAAGGTGGCGGAACCGGTAGTTCTGCAGATTCTAACCAGCGTTGCCCCAACGGCTTCGGCGGTGCCCGAAATACTGATGTGTATACTCAGGCACCACCAACGCCGGGCGCTATCAACGGTTGTGGCGCATTGGAAATATTTGAAATTCAGGGTGCCGGCAGCGCCAGCATACATGATGGTTTTGATGTTCAGACGGCTGGTAATATCGTCACGGCGGTCGGCCCTGAGGGCTTCTTTATACAGACACCCGATGCTCGTGCTGATGCCTCGGTTGATACTTCTAATGGCATCTATGTCTTTACGGTCGGCGTACCTACGGTGGCGGTCGGTGACGATGTCGATGTGCTGGGTCGGGTGGATGAATTCTTTGATTTCACCGAGTTTACCAACACCCCGACAGTAACGATCAACAGCTCTGGCAATCCATTGCCAGCAGCAGTCGCGCTGGGAGCAAGCGTACCCAGTAACAATCCAGCGATACCGAGCTGTGTAATCGAGTACGAATGCTATGAAGGCATGCGGGTGGAGATTGCAAATGGCACAGTTACAGGTGGAAACCAGGATTTTTCTTCTGACCTGGTTGCCGAAGTGCATGTCACCGCCGCCAGCAGTCGCACATTCCGGGAACCCGGCGTTATTTTCCCTGGCTTGGGTGGTTCTATTCCAACATGGGACGGAAATCCCGAAGTATTTGAACTGGACCCTGACAGGCTAGGGCTTCCCAATATCATCATTCCGGCAGGCTCCAGCTTTGCAGCCAGTGGTGTGATCGGCTTCGATTTTGGAGATTATGAAATCTGGCCGACGGCTCTGTCTGTTGGCAATGCGGCCCTGCCTCTAGCGGTACGCAGCAAGATGAATGGCGAAACCACGGTGGGGTCATTTAACCTGTTTAGGTTTGCGACTGATGGTGACTTTGCCACCCGGTTGAGTAAGCTTTCCCAATACATTCGGACTGTATTGAAGTCTCCGGATATTTTGGCTGTGCAGGAAGTGGACAATATTGGCGCATTACAGAGTCTGGCGGATAAAATCGCAACGGATGATGTTAGTGTCCAATACATACCTTTCCTGGTGGAAGGCAATGACGTCGGTGGTATTGACGTTGGTTTTATGGTTCGTAGCGATATCAGTGTCGATTCGGTGACCCAGTTGGGTGCAGCAGAGATATTCAGCTTCGATAGTTCCTTACTGCATGATCGTCCACCGCTGTTGCTGGAAGGTCGTTATACGGGAAATGGTGCAAGCTTCTCGTTGGCTGTTATGGTTGTGCATAACCGATCACTCAATGGTATCGAGACCGAAAGGGTTCAGCTCAAGCGCCTGGCGCAGGCCGAATCAATTGCTGCAAAGGTGCAGACCTTCCAGGGTAATAACCCGAACACACCATTGATCGTGGTCGGTGATTTCAATGCCTTCGAATTCACCGATGGTTTTGCCGATGCAGTTGGCCATATTAAGGGTGATTTCAACCCGGCAGAGAGCCTTAGATCCGGTACAGACCTGGTCAGCCCGAATCTTACCAACCAGGTAGATTTACTTGCAGCCGCTGAGCGATATTCATTCGTCTTCGAGGGCAATGCGCAAGCACTGGATCATGCTTTGACGTCGCAGTCTGTAAATCCGTGGTTCAGGGGTTTGCAATTTGGTCGTGGAAACGCCGATGCCGGACACGATCAGATTAACGATTCTTCCACAGCCGTACGGTCATCGGATCATGACGGTCTGGTGTTATTTTTGATGACCGACTTTGATGGTGATGGCGTTGGTGATGATGTAGACGGCTGCCCGACCGAAAGCACTGTGAGTGACCTTGCATCTGAGCTTGGCTGTGGCGCGCGAATTCCAACATTGGGGCCAGCAGGTTTGCTGCTGATGTTGTTGATGCTGGGTGGTTTGGGTGTATTTACACTCAGGCATGCAGACAGCTTGAAGCGTCAGTAAGAAGGTCCAGTCACAACCCGGGATGTCTAAGGCATCCCGGGTTTTTTTGTCTGTTCCCAAGCCGGAGATCACCAAATCAGGGGTCAGATTCAAATGCAATCAAAGCATTTGAGTCCCAGTTATCTGATTTCGGTTGTTAAACCTGGTTATGTATTACTCCAAGACAAAGCGGCCAATCCTGTCATTGCCGAGCGAACCTATATATAAAAACCCATCATGTTCTTCGACTGAAGTTATTTCCCTCAGGTTTTCACCACTTGGGTCATGCAGGCTGATGACGATATTACCCTTTTCATCCAGGCCAAGAATAAAACCGTAATCGATCGGCTTGGGCTTTAACCAGTCTGGCAATTTGGCGGACAGATTTTTAAGCCAGGGTTTGGGGTGCATGCTATCCATGGCGGGCAGTCGTAGCGTTGGGAGTGCCAGCCAGAAGCGTCCTTTGCGGTTGGCGGATATGCCATCAGGGAAACCGGGCAGGTTATCGATGAAAATATCATGGCTGCCGGCTTTTTCACCTTTTAACCAATAACGAATCACGCGGTATCGCCAGGTCTCGTTGATGAGTACGAAGTCTTCATGTTCTGAAACCGCAACACCATTACTGAAATACATATTTTCGATCAATGTGGTGGTGGTCTTATCTGCCGGGTCATAAACCAGGAATTGGCCATAGGGCCGGGTTTCCAGCAGATCCAGCATATAGTTACCCTGATTCCATTTACTGGATGCATCTGTGAAGTAAATTTTGCCGTCACTGGCGATATCGACATCGTCGACAAAACCAAAGGGAACACCGTTCACAGCGGTTGTTAATACGGTGATTTCTGCCGCTGGGTTGATCGATAACAAACCTTTGTAGGCATCACAAACAATCAGGTTACCGTCATGATCAAACTGCAGGCCCAGTGGTCGACCTTTTGTATCTACCCATGTTTCCACATTGCCATCTGTTAATACCCGCTTGATAAAGCCATCCTGGGTGCCTGCATAGATGCGACCCTGTTGATCGATGGCGACATCTTCTGGTCCGTAAACCTCGCCAAGGGCAAGCAATTGTGCAGACTTCAGCAAGTTGTTCGGCGCAGTAGGACCGGTCAGCTGTGGGGCGGTTGGCGGATTCCAGGCTACCGAGTCGATGGGTGAGGGGTAGATGAGCAGTGCGATGATTGCGAGCATTAGTATCGAGAATATTACAAGTAGGGTCTTTTTCATGGCTTGTCAGGTCTCAGGTAAGAAAAACAACAGGTCATATCTTAACCTTAAGTTATGTGCCAGAGATAAGACTGTTCCCTCTTGCGAATTGGATGAAGTATAATAAACACTTGCTTTGCAGCACCTGGAATAGATGAACCGACCGGTTAATGGCGGTTACCATACCAGGAATGCAAAACGGTAAGTCGGGTCTGCTTTGCAGGCTTGTAAACAAACAGGACTTGATCCCCGGAGGACAGGTACCGCTATGGTTAACTACGCTATTGTTGGTGGCGGCAGGCTTGCACGTCATTTCTCAGAATATTTCCGTTTGCTGGAAATCCCCCATACCCGTTGGACCCGTGAAACTGGGTCGTTTTTCAATACCTTTGAGCACGCCAGCGCTGAACAGCGTTTGCGGCAAACAGTTGGCAAGGCAGAGCAGGTTTTGCTATTGGTTTCAGACGGCGCTTTTGGTGCCTTGCTGAAACAGTATCCGTTCCTGCATGAAAAGCAGTTGATTCACTGTAGCGGTGCCTTGAGTATTCCCGGTGTTGCTGGGGCTCACCCGCTAATGACCTTTGCGGATGAGCTGTATGAATTGCAGACCTATCGATCGGTGCCATTCATACTTGAGGAAGGACAGCGGTTTGCTGAATTGTTTCCCAGCTTGTGTAACCCACACTTTTCCATCAATGCTGAAGATAAGGTCAGGTATCACGCCATGTGTGTGATGGCTGGTAATTTTTCACAGCTGTTATGGAAAGGTGTTTCCGACCGCTTCGAAGAACAATATAAGTTGCCAGCTAAACTATTACAGCCTTACTTAAAGCAACTCATGACTAATTTCAAACAGGCGCCTGAAACATCTCTGACCGGGCCGTTAGCACGCAATGATGTACAAACGATTGGACACCATCTGAACGCCCTCGCGGGGGACCCTATGCAGGATTTATATCAGGCTTTTGTCGTATTTCACCAAAATGAGACCGGACAAAGTGAACTGTGGGAGCAAGCACTATGAATGTACTCGATATCCGGGCCTGTAAGGCCCGAGGCGAAAAAATTGTCATGCTGACTTGTTATGACTACACATCCGCACGCATTGTGCAGGATTCTGATGTGGATGTGATCCTGGTGGGCGACAGTGCTGCCATGGTCATGCATGGTTATGGCACGACCATTCCGGCTGATATTGAAATGATGTGCCGACATATTGAGAGTGTGTCTCGAGGCACTGAGAATAAATTTATTGTGGGTGACATGCCGTTTTTATCATTTCGTCAGTCGCTGACGGATAACATGCGAGCCGTTGCCAGTGTCATGAAGGCTGGTGCCCATGCGGTCAAACTGGAAGGCATCGAAGGAAATACGGAAACTATTGCTCACATCGTGAAATCGGGTGTGCCGGTAATGGGGCACTTGGGTTTGACACCACAATCTGTCAATCAGTTGGGTGGCTATCGAGTGCAGGGGCGCGGCGATGACGCAGCTAAAAAGCTCAGGGAGGATGCCATAGCCTGCGAGCAAGCCGGTTGTTTTGCGGTCGTACTTGAATGTGTCCCCGATGAATTGGCTGCTGAAATCACAGCATTATTGACTATCCCCACGATTGGTATTGGCGCCGGTCCCCGTACTGATGGACAAGTACTGGTGATGCAGGATCTGCTGGGCTTATCCAGTGATTTCAAACCAAAATTTGTACGCAAATATCTTGATGGCCGGCAACTGTGGCAGGATGCGTTCAATGCCTATGCCAATGATGTGAAAAATGGCAGTTTTCCGGCGGATGATGAGAGTTACGGTCAATGAAAACATTCACTTCAATGTCTCAATGGCAAATCTATCGCGATAAGCTGCAGCAAGATTCGATTGGTTTTGTCCCGACCATGGGGGCATTACATCAGGGACACCTTGCGCTGGTTGAGGCCAGCCGGAAAACCAATATGTTTACGGTTGTCAGTGTCTTCGTAAATCCAAAGCAGTTTGATGATGGGCAGGATTTTAAAGCTTATCCGTCTAACCATCAGGCGGATCTGGAGCAGCTTGAAAAAGCGGGCGTTGATGTCGCGCTGGTACCTGATGCTGCGCAAATATATGTAGATGACTATCGTTTCAAAGTAACTGAAATGGAGTTCAGTCAACGCTTGTGCGGGGCTCATCGCCCGGGTCATTTTGATGGTGTACTCACCGTTGTGATGCGTTTATTGAATCTGGTTCGGCCTGACAATGCCTATTTTGGTGAAAAGGATTATCAGCAGTTGCAATTGATCCGCGATATGACGACTGCATTTTTCATGCCGGTGAATATCGTTGCCTGTGCAACAGTCCGCGAAGCTGATGGACTGGCCATGAGTTCGCGTAACCAACATCTGGATACCCGACGAAGAAGGCAGGCGGCAGCGCTGTATGCTGCGTTGAAAAACAGTTGCACTGCCAATGATGCCAAACAAACTTTGATTGGGAAAGGCTTCGAGGTGGATTATGTCGAGGACATTGCCGATCGGCGCCTGGCGGCTGCACGACTTGGGAATACGAGGTTGATTGATAATGTTCAAATCTGAAACAACAGGGGTATTGCCCAATATCCTATTATTGATGTCTGGCTCGATCGCTTGTGCCAAGGCGTCATCGTTGATTTCCGAATGGACAAAACGTGGTTTTGCAGTCCGTGTTGTGTGTACACGGAGTGTCGCAGAATTTGTCGGTCCGGCAACTTTGCAGGGCCTCGGTGCCGAATTCGTATTTGGGCATGTTTTTGAAGCCGGAAAGGCCGTGCAGCACATCGACTTGGGTCGCTGGGCGGATATTGTGATTGCTGCTCCAGCCACTTCGAACCTGATCAACAAGTTGTCAGCCGGTATTGCTGATGATGCCGTCACTACTGTGTGGCAGGCCGCTTATGGGCAGGGTAAACCCATGTTTGTCGTGCCGGCTATGAATACCCGCATGTGGCACTACCCGGCCACACAGGAAAGCATCAGTCGTCTCAAGCAATGGGGTATCCACGTTTTACCGGTTGCTAAGGGTGAACTCGCCTGTGGTGAGCAGGGCGAAGGCCGTCTGCTGGAACCGGCAGAGATTTTGCAAATGGTTGAACGCCTGCTGGTAGTTGACCGACCGGCGACCGGTAAGCGTATACTGATCACAGCCGGGGGCACCCGGGAAGATATTGATTCGGTACGCTATATTGGTAATACAAGCAGCGGTCGCACAGCGTCCCATCTGGCAGATGAATTGACCAGTTCAGGGCACAAGGTCACCTGGTTGGGTGCTAAAGATGCGATAGAACCAGCCTTGCCGATGACCATGGTGCGATTTAGTAGTTTTAACGATCTCGCGCGGCAATTACAAACGCTGTTGGCCGCCAATGATTACGATGCAGTGATACATGCCGCCGCGGTCAGTGATTTCAGTGTCGCATCTGTGCAGGCACAAAATGGTGGTTTGCTGGATAGTCAGAAGGGCAAACTTTCTTCTGATTCAGATTTGCTGCTGCGACTTAAACCCAATCCCAAATTGCTGGATCGGATCAGGTCCTGGTCCAAAAACATGGATCTGTGTGTAATTGGCTTCAAATTGACTGATCAGCAGGACCAGGCGCAACGCCTTGCGGCAGTTAAAAAGCAGTTTGATGATTCAAAGGTCGATGCTGTCGTACACAATGATCTATCGGAAATCAGTCGCGAAGCCCACACCTTTAGTTTGCACAGACCGATGCAGGAACCGGTTCATTGTGTGGATAGTGGAGCGCTGGCTTCAACAATCAATCAGTTGATGGAGACCGTCTCATGAAGTTATGTCTGGATGTGGGTAATAGTCATATTTATGGAGGGGTGTATCAATCAGGCCGCGCTTTACTGACATTCCGCAAGGCATCAAAGCAAGGTTCATCGTCGGACGAATATGGTCTGTTTTTTCGTTCCGTGTTACGGGAAAATGGGATTGACCCTAATCAAGTAACGAAAATTGCTTTATGCAGCGTGGTGCCGGAAGCGATTTACGCAATCTCAGCTGCCTGCCAGAAATATTTTGATATCCCCCCGTTCATCCTGCAGGCCGGTGTCAAAACTGGTTTAAAAATTCAATATAGAAATCCGTTGGAAGTGGGCGCTGACCGCATTGCCAATGCTATCGCCGGAGCTGATTTATTTCCTGGTGAAAACCTGATTATCGTGGATCTTGGTACTGCAACCACGTTGTGTGCCATAGGCAAAGACCGGTCCTACCGGGGCGGGGTTATCCTGCCTGGCTTGAAAATGTCCATGCAGGCGCTTGAAAGTGGCACGTCAAAGCTTGGCTCGGTTGAAATAACCCGCAAGGATACCTGTCTCGGCCGTACCACGGCGACAAGTATTCAGTCTGGACTGTACTTCGGTCATCTGGGTGCGTTACAGGAGATCATCAGCAGGGTTCAGTTGGAAGAATTTGATGGCCAACGTCCTAAAGTGATTGCCACCGGTGGATTTGCGGCTTTATTTGATGAAACCGACCTGTTTGACCAGGTTGTACAGGATCTCGTATTGCATGGTCTGTTGGCCGTGTTGGAAATGAATGCCACAAAGCAGGTTATTTGAAGTTTTTCCAGTTTACGGCTTGCCAGGCTCTTCACAACTCTCCTCATCAGCTTCATCAATGTCTTCACGTTGCTTGGTGACTGCACCGGTTATAACCAGACGCATGGCCTGTTCAAAAGGCATGTCCAGCGGAGTCAATGAACTACGGGGCAGGAACAGGGTATATCCGCCAATCTGATAGCTCATTGGCATATATACGGCGACCGGGTCTTCGGCTGCCGGTGTAAATGGCAGGTCGCCAAATTGCTCACGTGTGACGAAGCCGATTAACTGGAAAGACTGGCCCGGTAGTTGCACCATCACGACTTTTCCCATTTCACTTGCTTTGTCCGGACTCAAGTAGCCGATAAAGTCCTTGATGGCGGTGTATATGGTCTTGATTAGCGGCAGGCGGTGGAAGATTGCATCTCCCAATTTGAACAGTTTCTGGAAAATGAGGACGTGTGACAACAGACCAATCAGGGCAATCAGAGCGAGTCCGGATACCAGCCCCATACCTGGCACGTACCAGCCGTTGGGCAGGGTGAATTTTAATACCGTGCCCATTAAATGTTCTGCGCTTGTAGCTATCCACCACAAAATAGCCAGTGTTAACGTGACCGGTATGACAACAGCGAGTCCCTTCAGAAATAACTTACCCAGAGCATTCATGTTTTTCTGTCATTCATGGTGTATTGATGAGCCCTGTCCATTGGTGTGACTATTATAGGCACTTTATGAGAATAAACCGTGTAAATACCAACCAGGGCTCGGCTTATATTCATGA
Source organism: Gammaproteobacteria bacterium (assembly GCA_021772935.1). Taxonomy (GTDB): domain Bacteria; phylum Pseudomonadota; class Gammaproteobacteria; order Xanthomonadales; family SZUA-36; genus SZUA-36. Next base: position 58,220 of record JAJFLA010000026.1, on the reverse strand, counting down.
AAAGCCCATAGGGTGCTGCCATTCGAATCCCGCACAACGAAATAATCCCTGCGACAGTCTTTACCGTCCCACCAGCCGGATTCTATACGCTCGGGGCCTTGGAGTATGTGATAGTTATCGATCTGGCAGCGTTGTGGCTTGGGCAACAGCCAGGCTGGACGGCCTGGCTGTGTGGTATAAGCAGCCGCTTCATCCAATTCCCGTAATGACCAACTGTGTTCCGGCCGGTGATCTTGCAGACCTTTGATACCCTTGACAGACCCCGCACCCAGCCTGGCTTGCAGGCGTTCAATGACATAACTGGCTGCTTCTGTGGAGGATGGACCTGTTTCTTTCAATAAACTTGTCTGGACCACAGAACAGGGCAGGAAGTGCAAGGCCTGCAAACGAATATGACGTACAGAGCAAGGTAGTTGCAGGCGCTCCAGGCGCTCACGTAGCAACGGCATCAAATGGGATTCAGAACGTGTAGCCTGGCGCAGGGTCAGACGGATGATTTCTGTGCCTTCATCCAGTTGCAGACGTATCTGCAAAACTTGTATGCCGCGATCACAAGCACGCAGTACACCACATAACTCCTGTAGCAGCCGTTTCAGGGGGAAGATCAGACCTTGCGTGTGTTCTGTACCTGGTAAATCCATGCCAGCTGAGAAACTGTCCGGCGGGTGAAAGGTTTTGCACAGATCGGGTCGATGGCCCAGCAAACGGTCCAGATAGTCGCTTGTCGTCAGCCCCAGCCGTCTTGCCAGTGCCTTGCGTGGTAACCGAAAAACCTCGGCAATGGTGCGAAACCCCATTTTTTGTAAAGCCCGTATCGAGGTTGCTGGCAAATTCAGGCTATCGACATTGAGCGCGCCGATGCTTTTGCGTACATCACCTACCGTGTGGATATGCAGACCGTGTCGGGCGGCGAGGTGGGCAGCCTCCGGTGTGGGTGCAATACCACTAGCAGGGCGATAGCCAAGTTCTTTCAGCTCGGTACGGATGCGCTCCGTCAATGTTTCAGCATTACCAAACAAGCGTCGGCTGGAGGCTACTTCCAGCAACAGGCTGTTGCGTTGCGGCACAATGCAGACTTGGCTGCTGTACTGGTAACACCATGCGGCAAGACGTTTTAGACAGGTTTCTTCTACCCGCCGGTTATGCTCTGCCAGTTGCGGGAAATGCAGGGCCAGCCATTGAGCTTGTCTCCTGATGTTTGTGTTTGTGACCATGAAAGCAGTTTATCAGTGTCGGCTTTCCATTCGTGAGAATGGAAATAAAAAATTGCCGGATAACTGTACCACGGGCTGAGAGGTACAGTTATCCGGCACGCTTAATCCCTACAGATTGGGGATTCAAGCTTTCCCGACAAGTATGGTCAAAGCTTGTCGGGGTTAACTCTCGGTCGCACGACGCCTAAGCCATAAGGTGGCACCCAGGAATATCGCGGCAATCGCCAGTCCGATGAGCATATCGCTGGAAAAAAGTCGATCAAACATGTTAGCCACAGTGACTTGATGGTCAAAGTCACTCGTGATCGGTATGCCCAAGGAGGCTCCGAATTCATCATTGTGCTTATCAGCAGACATAATCAGTGGGCTGTTGGCAAACCAGTGGCCAAAAAGACCGAACAGATTGTCACTCAACGTGAACGTATGCAGAAAGTCGATCCACAGTTCCAGCACACCCAGGATCACCGGCGGCAGGATTGCGAACAATAACGGTATACGCGGCGCGAACGCGGAGACCAGCATCAGCCAGCCATACAACGGCAGGGCCCAGATAGATTGGGCGAAATAGCTCACCAGTACCAGGCTCCAAGCCTCGAAGGGGTTACCCAGGCTGAGGAACAGCGTCCACGGGTTTTCACCCAGCACCATTATTACCACAGAAAATAGCAACATTATCACGCTATGGGTGATGACATAAATGACCCAAAAGATGAGTGGTGCCACTACCATGGCTGAAAGCAGTTTTGAGACTATCGTCAGTGTGTCGGAGGCTGGCAGAGATTTCCAGAACAGGATGCTACGGTCTTTGCGATCATCGTATAAAGAACCCAGCAGGTAGAAAAACACGACAAAGGCCAGCACGGTAGAGAAAAACACGGATATTTCGAGATTGGCTGCGTAGAGCACTTTGGACCGCATATCGGTATCTGTTTGTGCAATAAAGCGCAGTAATTCCCTTAGAGACTGGAATTCATTATCAAAATAGTTGAATGTGATCAGGAACATCAACATGGCGGCCAGGAAGATCCCGCCGATCACCAACGGTGTCGTCCGGAAGGCGCCTTTGTTTTCCCAGAATTCGCGTTTTATCAATGCCATCAAACGATTCATGACTCACCTCCGTTCATAATCGCAACAAACAGGTCGGCAACGCCGGGTGTACGAATGTCTCCCAGTGCTTTGATTTCTTCCCGGTTGGCATTTTTGAACAGAAAAATATGTCGGCCAAAAAGTTCACGCTCATTGATGGGTTTGAATTCTCGGGCTTGCGCCGCATGATCTGGTGGAACCATCAGCTCGATATACTCTTGTTGTACTTCATCCATGCTGGAGTTGAGCGCAATACGGCCATCCTTGATAAATATCAGGTCACTGAGGATGTGTTCAATTTCTTCAACCTGGTGGGTGGTGATCAGAATCGTACGCTCTTCATCGAAGTAATCGTTCAATAGGTTGGTATAAAACTGTTTGCGAAAAAGAATATCCAGTCCCAGCGTGGGTTCATCAAGAACCAACAGCTTGACATCGATCGACATGACGATAGCCAGGTGTAATTGTGCCACCATACCTTTGGAAAGCTGTTTGACTTTATGGTCCAGTGTGACCTTGGTTGAGCCTAGATATCGCAGGCATTTCTCACGAGAAAACTTTGGATGTATGTGTTCGGTCAATTCAATCAATTGCCATACGCGGATCCAGCGCGGCAAGACTGCAACATCAGCGATGAAGCAAACTTCCTCCATCAATGCCGCTCTGTCCTTGGATGGACTCTTCCCCAGAACATTTAAGTCCCCTTCATAGTTTGCCAATCCGAGGATTGCTTTTAGTGCAGAGGTTTTTCCTGCACCATTCGGACCGATCAGACCCACGATCCGTCCTGCAGGGATTTGCAGGTCAATATTATCGACGGCAATGGTACTGTTGTAACGCTTGGTCAGGCCTTGCGCTTCAATCACATAGTTCATCAGGAGTCGCCTTCTTTTTCTGTGGTAGATTGGAGTAGTTTGTTGGTATCAAGACCCAGTTGCCGGATGCGCGTAACCATGGCGGGCCATTCTTCATTGAGAAATTTTTGTCGCTCACTTTCCATCAGTTGTTGTCTTGCTCCTTCGCGCACAAACATACCCAGACCACGGCGTTTTTCGACCAGTTGCTCATCTACCAGCGCCTGGTAGGACTTGGAAACCGTAATCGGGTTGAGTTGAAAATCGGATGCAACCGTACGAACCGAGGGCAGGGCACCGCCTTCTGTCAGTGTACCGTCGAGAATCATGGCAACGGTGCGCTCTTTCAGTTGCCAATAGATTGGCTGGCTGTCATTCCATTGATTTGTCATGCTTATCCGCGACGGAACAGAAGTAAACCAAGATTAAGGCTGCGGGACTTGTGTTCCGCAGCATCATTGGTGCTGTCACTTTCAGTGTTTTCAAGGTTTGTTGATGGCATGATTTCCTGACCTGAGGAATACACGTCCTGCGTACTTTCAAAACCTACAACACTGCTGACCAGTAACAACAAGGCAGCAAACATGGCCAGGCTGTTTGGGATGTGAAATCTGTGATGTGGTATTAAATTCATCATGTTGTTTCTCACTAATGCAATGATTCTCTAGTAGTGTTGTAGTGAAGTATAACACTATAATCTAAAAATGCAAGGTTTTATGTACAGGATGTACGGTATATCGCGAAAGAGCACAAGGATGTGCGGCGCGATCGCCAAGATGTTGCAAGGCATATCAATGTGCGACGAGATCGCCAAGATGTTGCAAGGCATATCAATGTGCGGCGCGATCGCCAAGATGTTGCAAGGCATATCAATGTGCGACGAGATCGCCAAGATGTTGCAAGGCATATCAATGCGCAGCGCGATTACCGAGCCCTAAGTATCTTTCCTGCTACCCCACCACGCCAACCCAAGGGCAACTAGCATCGGTATATAACGTTCAGCGATATCACCGGGTGTGTCGGTGGTCCAGCTCAAAATAACGGTCAATACAAAACCTGAGCTCATCGCGGCAATGCGCCAGTTGGGGAGGACGGGCCCACGCCACAGGGTGATGATGAGCAGCGGCCCAAAGGCTGCTGCAAGCGCCTGCCAGGCGAACAGGACGCGACTGAATATGGCTTGCGGAGAGATGATGGCCAGGCTTATGGCTGCTATACCAATCAGCAATACGATCCAACGCGCCAGTTTGAGGCTTTCCCGCGTTGCTGTTTTACCATTACGCATGTCGTGACTGACACTGGACGCAGCCACCAGTAACTGGCTATCCGCTGTGGACATGATTGCGGATAATATGGCGGACACCATGATGCCGGCCAGTACGGACGGCAATAGCAAGGTAGCGAGTGCAAATAAAACCTGTTCGCCGTCGCCAAGTGCGGACACCAGTACTCGCCCACACCAACCAAGTACGACCATTCCGGTGTAAATTATTACCGCCCATGTAATCGCGATTAGTCGCGCCGTTGGAATGGCCTTGCGGTCTTCCATCGCCATAAAACGGTTGACGACGTGTGGCTGACCAGGGTAACCGAGTCCAATTCCGGCCAGGCCGATGACAAAACCGATCCCGGCCGCCAGGCTTTCCTGGCGGGTCCACAATGTGATGGTAGAAAGACCATCTACATCAAGGCTGGCGAGCAAAACACCGGGACCACCTATGGCGATGAGTGCCGTCACCGGCAAGAGCACGGCACTTAGTGCCATCAATATGCCCTGCAGGGTATCCGTGATACTGGCGGCCCAAAACCCGCCAAGCATGACATAGGCTAAGACAATGGTGGCTCCGAGCACTATCGCTGTTACCGGGTCTATATGCAGGGCGCTGGCAAACGTGTGACCCGCAGCCTGGAATTGTGCCGCAACATAGAAGGTAAACGAGAACAGTATCACCGCGGCACCTATTCTCATGATCGCCTTACGTGCCGGATCACCGTGTGGACCGGCCAGGAATTCGGTCAGGGTCAAAGCGTTATTATCCCGACTTTGTTGCCACATACGCGGTGCGACCCAGTACCAGTTGATGATAAAACCCAACAGGGTGGATGGGATCAGCCATATGGCTGGTAAGCCCCAGGCATAAGCGGCACCCGATACGCCCAGCAAACTCCAGGCAGAGGATGAACTGGCTGAGGCACTTAAGGCAGCAACGGCGGCTCCGAGTTTACGCCCACCAAGGTAGAAGTCTTCATTGTCAGTGGTACGTTTGCTGGCCCACCAACCGATGGAAAGCAACAACAGTTGGTACATAATCAGGGTCGCAATAAGAACACTCATGGCACAAAGCATAACTCAGTCTGCAAATTGAAACTTTTTGTTTGCGTATGGAGTCAGTTATGTGGACAATTCGCAATCTGTTTAACCGGAGTACTAACAGGATGAATTCTTTAAAACGTTGCGGTCTGATTTTGGCTGCTGTTACTTTCTCAATAAATACATGGGCTACTGAATTGAATACAGAAGAACAGAAACTGGGTTACATCATTGGTATGGATATTGGCAAGTCACTGCGAGAGCAGGGTACAACTGTGGACCTTGATTCTCTGATTGACGCCATTCGTGCAACTTACAATGATGAGGAGTTGGCAATGACAGTTGAAGACGCAGCTACCATTCGCCAGGAGTTTATTAACAAGAGACAGGCGGCACAGCAGGCTGAATCAGCCGCAGCTGGTGAGGATAATCTTGCCGAAGGTCAGAAGTTTCTGGCAGAAAACAAAGACAAAGAGGGCGTGCTCACTACCGAGTCCGGATTACAGTATAAAGTGCTGACCATGGGTGATGGTGCCAAACCCGCTGCTACAGATAGCGTCAAGGTTCATTATCGTGGAACCCTGCTTGATGGTACTGAGTTCGATAGCTCTTACGCTCGTAACGAGCCCATTTCCTTCGCACTGAACCGGGTTATAGCGGGTTGGACTGAAGGCGTGCAACTGATGCCGGTAGGCAGTAAGTTCACTTTTTACATCGCCCCTGAACTGGCCTATGGCGCAGGCGGTGGTGGTCCTATCCCACCTAATTCAACCTTGGTATTTGAAGTTGAATTACTGGATATAGAGAACCAGGAATAAGTACAGGTGCGCACTTAAGCGATTAAGTGCGCGCCAGCCTTGCCCGCCTGGCTCATATTCCCAAGCCTGCATAGTGTTTGAAGCAACATGAGTAATAGTCTGAAAGATCAATTGCTGGCCCTGGGTCTGGCCGCCAAGAAAAGCAAACCCCAGCTAAATAAGCCACGAAGGCCCCAGACTGAAGGTAAAAAGCCTAAACAACGTAACGCTGAAATTTCTCTTGACCAAGCCTACCGGATTCGTAGTCAAGAGGACCGATCACAAAAACAGCAGGCTATCGCACGCAAGCGCGAAAAAGAGCGTCAACGCCGTGAAATCAATCAAAAAATCAAAACTCTTATTGAAGAGAGTGCGATCAGGGATACGGCGGCCGACAGTAAGCGGAACTTCCTTTATAAGGGTCGAATTCGAAGTGTCCTGGCAACGCGTGAACAGATAAAAGAAATCAATAATGGCTCACTTGGTGTGGTTTATTTAAGTGGTAATTATCACCTGATGCCAGCAGATAAAATCGAAGAAATACGTCAAATTTCACCCGACCATATCCCAGATTTAAGTGGTGCCGAGAGTAAGGAAGAAGTAGAAAACCCGGTGCCGGATGACTTGATCTGGTAGGCCGCGTGACCCGTGCACACACTATATGACTATATTGGCCACAAGTAACCTGCGTGCTTGTTCCGGGCTGATGTTTTTACGTTCCGCATAATCCAGTAACTGGTCTTCGAGTATATTCCCAAGCACAAAATAACGGCTTTGTGGGTGGGCGAAGTAATAACCACTGACCGAAGCCGCTGGTAACATGGCAAAACCACTGGTCAGTTCCATATCGGCTGTGTGCTCAGCATCCAACAGCTCAAAAATCTTTTTCTTCTCACTGTGGTCAGGACAGGCGGGATAGCCGGGGGCTGGACGTATACCCTGATATTCTTCATCGATCAGTGCTTTGTTATCGAGAGACTCTTCGGGCTCATAAGCCCACAAATCCCGACGTACACGACGATGGGTGTGTTCGGCAAGGGCTTCGGCCAGTCGGTCTGCCAGTGCTTTAAGCATGATTGAGGAGTAATCGTCGTGAACCTGTTCGTATTCTGCCAGTTTTGTTTCAATCCCCAGGCCTGCGGTTACGGCAAACAAGCCAATGTGGTCCTTCAAGCCGGATGATAAAGGGGCGATATAGTCAGATAAACACTGGTTGTAACGACCGCTGGCCTTGGGTTTTTGTTGCCGCAGGAAGTTGAGATGCTGCCGTGGAGTTTGATCGAATTCATCCGTGTATATCACAACGTCATCACCGTTAGCAGACGCGGGGAAGATACCAACCGTTGCGCGTGCGCTCAGCCAGTTATTTTCAACAATATGTTTCAGCATGGTTTGTGCGTCCGCAAACAAGCTGCGTGCCGCTTCACCTTTATCTGCGTCTTCAAGAATTTCAGGGTAACGGCCCTGCATTTCCCAGGTTTGAAAAAAAGGTGTCCAGTCAATCAAGGGCAGCAGATCTTTCAAGGAAATGTCAGCAAAAACATGCAGACCTGGTTTGAGAGGTTGGGCGATGTTTTCGGCCGACCAGGGTGGTAAAAATGCGTTGTTACGGGCCTGCTCCAGGCTGACCGGTGGTTTCCGCGAACTACCTTTGGCCCTTCGTTCGCGCATCGTCGCGTAGTCTGATGCCACACTGGCAGAGAGTAGTTTTCGCCCCTTCTCATTGCTGAGCTTTCTGGCGACACCAACGGCCCGTGAAGCGTCTTTCACCCAAAACACACCATTGGTGTATTCAGGGTCGATACGCAGTGCCGTGTGTAAAGGCGAAGTGGTTGCACCACCAATCATCAGGGGTTGTTGCATTCCGCGTCGTTGCATTTCGCTTGCAACATGCCGCATTTCCTCCAAAGACGGTGTGATCAGGCCGGATAGGCCAATGATATCGACGTCTTCTTTGAGTGCTGTATCCAGTATCGTTTCAGCCGACACCATCACGCCGAGGTCTATTACCTCATAGTGATTGCAGCTCAACACGACACCGACGATGTTTTTACCGATATCGTGAACGTCACCCTTGACGGTCGCCATAAGAATGCGGGTAAGTCGAGTATTTTCGTTACCGGCGCGGCGTTTTTCCTCTTCGATATAGGGGATCAACACCGCCACCGCCTGTTTCATAACCCGCGCGCTCTTGACCACCTGGGGCAGAAACATACGGCCGTCCCCAAACAGCTCCCCAACCATATTCATACCATCCATTAACGGGCCTTCGATAACATCCAGCGCCAACGCAGAGTTTTGCCTAGCTTCCTCGGTATCTTGCTGGATAAACGTATTAATACCTTTAACCAGCGCGTGCTTCAGGCGATTTTCAACCGACTCCTGACGCCATGCTTCATCAATTTCAGCAGTCTTGTTGACACCCTGAAATGCCTGCGCCAGTTCGAGTAAACGGTCGGTGGCATCTGGGCGGCGATTCAGTACTACATCTTCTACGGCGTCGCGCAAAGCAGGGTCGATCTCGTCATATACGCCAAGCTGGCCTGCATTCACGATCCCCATATCCATGCCGGCGTGCACTGCGTGGTACAGAAACACACTATGGATGGCTTCGCGGACCCTTTCCTGACCTCTGAATGAAAACGAAATATTACTGACGCCACCGGAAATCAGAGCACCAGGACAAGCTTGCTTGATGCGGCGGGTGGCTTCAATAAAATCGAGACCGTAGCTGTTGTGTTCTTCGATTCCAGTGGCTACGGCAAAAATGTTCGGGTCAAAGATAATATCTTCAGGTGGAAAACCAACCTCTTGCGTTAGCAACTTCCAAGCCCTTTTACAAAAACTGACGCGTTTTTCCAAACTGTCAGCCTGGCCTTTTTCATCGAAGGCCATGACGATAACCGCTGCTCCAAAGCGCAGAATAGTGCGCGCCTGGGCGATAAATGCGGCTTCACCTTCTTTCAAACTGATGGAATTAACCACACCTTTGCCCTGTAAGCAGGCCAGGCCGGCTTCCAGCACTTCCCAGCGGGAAGAATCCAGCATCACCGGCACGCTAGCAATATCCGGCTCTGAAGCAATCTGATGTAAAAAGCGAGTCATCACGGCTACGCCATCAAGCAAGCCCTCATCCATGTTGATATCGATAATCTGTGCGCCGTTTTTGATCTGTTGCCTGGCAACATCTACTGCGGCTTCAAAGTCATCGGCTTGGATCAGGCGACGGAATACTGCTGATCCGGTTACGTTAGTGCGCTCACCGACATTGATAAAATTCAGCTCCGGGGTCAGCGTCAGTGGTTCCAGACCAGCGAGCCGGCAATAGGGAACTGCTGGCGGTGGGGTCCGTATCTTTTTGTTCCTGAGTGCTTCGCTGATTGCCCTGATATGGTCCGGTCGGGTGCCGCAGCAACCACCCGCCATGTTGATCAATCCATCAGAAGCAAACTCCGCCAGTACCGCTGCCATGTGTTCTGGCGTATCGTCATATTCACCCAGTTCGTTAGGCAAGCCGGCATTTGGATGAACACTAACAGGGCACTCTGCAAGCTGAGACAATTCCTGTAGCCAGGGACGTAGTTCAGTGGCGCCCAAAGCGCAGTTCAGGCCGATAGAAATGGGCTTGGCGTGCCGCACCGAGTTCCAAAAAGCAGCAACCGTCTGCCCGGACAAGGTACGACCGCTAGCATCGGTAATCGTACCCGAGATCATAACTGGCACACGAAATCCAAGTTCGTTGAACACATCATCAATGGCTACCAGTGCGGCCTTGCAATTGAGTGTGTCAAAAACAGTTTCAACCATCAGGGTGTCTGCACCCCCCTCGATCAGGCCGATGGTTGCTTCCGCATAGGCCTTGCGCAATGTCTCAAAGTTGATGTTGCGAAAATCTGGACGATTCACATCAGGGGACAATGAAGCAGTGCGATTGGTAGGTCCAAGACAACCAACAACAAAACGAGGCCTGTCAGCGTATTGAGTAGAAATAAGTTCTACTTCTTGTTGCGCCAGCCTGGCGGCTGCAAAATTCAATTCCCTGGCCAGGTGCTCGGTGCCGTAATCAGCCTGGGAAATACTGGTGCTGTTGAAGGTATTGGTCTCGATCAGGTCTGCGCCGGCCTGCAGGAATGCGCGATGAATGCTGGCAATTTTTTCCGGTTGGGTCAGAGTCAACAAGTCATTGTTACCGCGTAAGGGTAACGGATGGTTTTTAAATTGTTGTCCCCGGAAACCGTCCTCATTCAGTTCGAATGCCTGGATCATAGTCCCCATCGCTCCGTCGAGAATCAGGATTTTTTCAGACAACAGCTCATTTAGTTGTTTGACACGTTGCGGATCTTTATAGGGCTGGCAATACATACTGGTTTTTACCGATTCTGGTGTGAATTAATTAACGATTACAAAGGTTTGCTGGCAATCAGTGTCAGAACCTCAAAATTGGGAGTGCGTTTTTCAATAGCTGAAATCTTGACGCTTTGTGGTGTGAGGCCTGCGTTGTTACAAAAATTTTGCAACTGTGATTGTGTGAACCCCAGGTTGAGGTGGTTATAAGCTACTACCGCATTTTTGTGTAAGTGTTTTTGCAGTGTCGCCGCCAATAGGCAGCCACCGGGCCGCAGCACCCGACTGGCCTCGTTGAAGACCGTTTGTGGTGTATTGGTATAGGTTAGTGCGTGCATCAGCAATACCGTATCAAATGAAGCTTCAACAACGGGTAGTGCGTGCATATCCCCAGACTCAAAACTAACGTTGGAAAAACGAAGCAGACGTTTTTTGCCGGCGTCCACCACCCTTTGACTGATGTCCAGGCATTTGATGCTGCGTGCACGTGGCGCCAGTAGCTCTGCGAGCACACCATCGCCAGAGGCGATGTCCAGTACATCTCCAAGTTCGAGCAGTTGAACCATGGTACGTGTGGTTACTTCCCAGGTTCGGCCTGGTGAATAATGGCGTTCCATGTCACCGGCAACACTGTCAGCCCAACTTGAATTACTCCCTCGTGCGTTCAATACATGTGGAATACGTTCAAAATCCTGTTGTATCAGCGGGTCGGCAGTGTTTTCGCGTAACAATTCCCAGAGCGCGTTCAGGCCGCTGTCTACGATGTTGCTGGCCATGCGGTAATACACGAAAACACCTTCACGACGGTCACTGACCAGACCCGCTTCCTTTAATTTTGCCAGGTGGGTGGAAACCCGCGGCTGTGCCAGCTGAGTGATGGCAGCCAGTTCAGCAACACTCAGTTCTTCATGGTCGACCAGCATTAGCAAGCGTAAGCGGGTACTGTCCGATAGCAGTCGGAAGTGTTGTGAAGCATGTTTCAAATCCAATTTGGAGCGCATATATCCTTCTATCATGATTTAAAGATATATAGAGATTAACCAGTGAAGTGATGCGGGTCAACAGGTGACGTAGATGACCCTGGTTTCCAGCCATCAAGAGATTCCCAAAGAGTAATGGAATTGGTCCTATAAAAGACATGTTTCCCGTCGGTAAAGTCTTTATAATTTCCCCAGCGACCTGGCAAGTTTATCAGGGAGTCTCTGAATAACAGGGTGGGGTCAACTGGTGCAAGCCAATAGCGATAAGAATCAACAGACAATACTCGTACAGACTAAAACCATATTAGCCAGTCGCATGTCGGTCAAAGCTGCCCGGCAGGCCGCGCTTTTTAGCGATGTGTACTTTAAGCGCATGCCATTAGCAGAGCTGAGTCGGGAAACGCCGGACATGTTTGCCGCGATGGTGGTCAGGCAGTTAAAATTTTTGCAACAACGAAAGCACGGTGATTTGTCAATACGTGTTTTCAACCCTGAAAAAAACCAGGATGGCTGGGATTGTCGGCACACGATCGTGGAAATGGCCAATGATGACATGCCGTTTCTGGTGGACACAGCCAGCATGGCTTTGCAGGAATTAAATCTGGGTCTGCACCTGATTATTCATCCGATATTGAATGTTGAGCGCGAAGCAAGCGGAAAGCTGAAAGCTTTTTATCCCAGAGCCAGCAAACGCTCCGGAAAAGAATCATTTATCCACATTCAGATTGACAAGCAGACTGATCCTGTCGTATTGGCGTCCATAGAGTCACTGCTCAAATCACGCATGGCCATGGTTCGTACATCTGTTGCAGATTGGCTACTTATGAAAGAACGTCTTGAAGTAGCAATTACTGAATTTGGTGAAAACGCACCAGACTTGCCCAAGGCGGTTAGAAAAGAGTGTGTGAAATTTTTAAAGTGGGTCGATAACGATCATTTCATGTTCATCGGTTCACGTATGTATAACATCGTTCAAGACGGCACAATTGCATCACTGAAAGTAGTCAAAGGCACCGGTCTCGGTCGCTTGCGTGAACACGGCAAATCCATATTGAGCCGCCCTATTAGAAATAATAGTGGTGAAACCCGTTTTAACCAGAATGCGCCACTGATTATTACCAAGACGATTGCGCGCTCACCGATGCACCGAAGTGGCTACATGGACTATATCGGTGTATTGCGATTCGACGAGGCTGGCAAGATTATCGGCGAGTATCGTTTTATCGGCCTGTTTACCTCTCAAGCGTACCTTGAGCGTCTTGCAGACACGCCGTTAGTATCGATGAAGGTCAAGACCGTGCTGGAAGCCTCCGGTTTGAAAGAAAATCGTCACGCCTGGAAATCGTTGCTGCATATCCTGGAAACACTGCCGCGCGATGATGTATTGCAGGCCAGCAGTACCGAATTGTTGGATATCGCGACAGGCGTGCTGGATTTACAAGAGCGCCAAACGGTTCGTCTTTTTATACGCAGGGAACGGTTCGGGCGTTTTTTTTCTTGTCTTGTATATATCCCGAGGGATTACTGGAATACGGAAACCCGGGAAAAGATCCAACGCATTCTTAAACGAGCCCTTAAAGGGGAGACGCTCGATTTTATGATTCAGCTTTCCGACTCGGCCCTGGCGCGCTTGCAAGTCATCATACGGCCGAAAGAGGGTTCAGAGCCGCAACCTGACGTACGTGAGCTCGAAAACAAAATCATCAACGCGCTACGTTCGTGGAACGATGAGCTGGCTAGAATCCTGATACAGAAGCACGGTGAAGAAACTGGTTTGAAATTTGCCAGGAAGATTGGCACCGCTTTTCCTGCCGCCTATATGGAGGATGTCTCTCCTTGGGTTGCCGCATTTGATGTTGAAAAAATTGCCTTACTAAAGGACGAAAATAATCTGCAGTTAAGCCTCTATCGACCACGGGCCAAAGGAACTGACCTTATTCGCTTTAAAGTTTTCAAGCGGAAACGACCGATTCCACTATCAAATGTGTTGCCGATGCTGGAAGACCTGGGCTTGCACATCGTCAGTGAAAGACCTTATGAGCTCAAGTCTGATGAAGATGATTCAATTTGGGTTCAGGACTTTGATATGGTTTACGGTCAGGGTGTCGATCTGGACATTGAGGCTGTTGGTGAAAGTTTTCAACAGGCTTTTGAGAATACCTGGAGAGGAATTACAGTTAGTGATGGTTTCAATGGTTTGATTCTCGCCTGTCAGCTTGACTGGCGACAGGTCAAAGGGATACGGGCCTATTGCAAATACCTGCTGCAGACGGGTATTACCTATTCGCAGGTCTACATGGAAGAAACCCTGGCCAGGCATCCATTTATGGCCCGTTTGCTGGTGGAATTATTTGATGCCATGTTCAACCCTGCACGGGACAATGAAAGTGATTACCGTAAAGAGTTGGCCAGTAAAAGCCTGCGCCGGACACTCTATGGCCTGTCAACCATCAAACGCTGTAAAGACAGGATTTTGCTGGAGCTGCTGGACAATGTCGTGGCTGCCCGCGTAAAGGGCCGTGATACTCAGATTGCAACCATAAAGAAGGTCTTCAGACTGTCTTTATCCAGGGTCAGCAGTCTCGACGAAGACCGTATCCTGTTTTCTTTTTACGAAGTCATCAAGGGCACTTTAAGGACCAATTTTTATCAACAGACCGCAGATGGTGAGTTGCTGGAATACATGAGCTTCAAGCTGAACTCTTCAAAAATGCCCCATCTCCCCAAACCGTTACCATTCAGAGAAATTTGGGTGTTTTCAGCTGCGATGGAAGGTATCCATTTGCGTGGTGGTACGGTCGCCCGCGGTGGCCTGCGCTGGTCTGATCGTAAAGAGGATTTTCGAACTGAAGTCCTGGGTCTGATGAAAGCTCAGAACGTTAAGAATACGATTATCGTGCCGGTGGGCGCGAAGGGTGGCTTTGTTGTCAAGCACTTGCCAGAGAATGGAAGTCGTGATGAGGTAATGGCTGAAGTTGTTAGATGTTATAAGATATTTATCAATGGTTTACTAGATATTACGGATAATTTAGATCAAGAACGTGTTATACCTCCAGTTGGTCTGGTCCGACATGATGGTGATGACCCCTATCTGGTTGTGGCGGCCGATAAAGGTACGGCGACGTTTTCAGATACGGCAAATGCAATCGCACTTGAGCGCGGGTTCTGGCTGGGTGATGCATTCGCATCCGGTGGTTCGGTTGGTTATGACCACAAGGTGATTGCTATTACCGCGCGCGGTGCCTGGGAAGGGGTTAAGCGCCATTTTCGAGAGATGAACCGGAATATTCAGAAACAAGCCTTCAGTGTGGTGGGTATCGGTGATATGTCAGGTGATGTCTTCGGTAACGGCATGTTGTTGTCCACCCAGATTCAGCTCAGGGCAGCGTTTAATCATCTACATATTTTCCTCGATCCAGACCCGGATATTAAAGCATCGTTCAAGGAACGTAAGCGATTATTCAGACTAGCGAGATCCGGTTGGGATGATTACAACCGCAATTTGATTTCAAAAGGTGGTGGTGTTTTCTCCCGGCTTGAAAAAAGTATTCCAATCAGCCGGGAAGTGCGTGACTGGCTTGGCATAGAAGAAAAACAGCTGGCACCGAATGAGTTGATCCGTGCTTTATTGAAAGCGGAAGTAGATCTGTTATGGAATGGTGGCATTGGTACCTACGTAAAATCATCGAGTGAAAGCAACGCCGAGGTTGGTGACGCACAGAATAACTGGTTACGTATTAACGGTAAGGAACTACGTTGCAAAGTTGTAGGTGAGGGCGGTAATCTTGGTCTGACACAGTTAGGACGTATTGAATACGCGCAAGCAGGTGGTCGTATCAATACCGATTTTATTGATAACTCGGCAGGTGTGGACTGCTCCGATCACGAGGTCAATATCAAAATACTGCTGAACCAGGTCATGCGTGCAGGTAAGTTGAATAGCCACGACAGAAACCAGCTGTTGGCGGATATGACCGATGAAGTCGCAGAACTGGTGTTACGCAATAATTACCTGCAGTCACAAACCATATCCATGATGGAAGTCCTGACCGGTGCCCGCCTGGGTGCCAAGCAGCATTTTATTACTGTGCTTGAAAATGAAGGCATTTTAGACCGTGATCTGGAGCAACTGCCCCATGATGAAGAACTGGTACGACGTAGAGGTAATAGCCAGGGACTCTGCCGCCCGGAACTCTCGGTGCTGTTGTCATATAGCAAAATCATGCTGTACCGGCAGCTATTGGATTCTGATGTGCCCGAAGATTTGTGGTTGTCAGAGGAGTTGCAACGATACTTCCCGAAACCTTTACAGGATAAGTACAGTGCCTTCATGGATGGTCACCGCCTGAAACGTGAAATAATAGCAACCCAGGTAACCAACAGTTTGGTCAACCGCATGGGCGCTTCATTCGCTTTGCGTATGCACGAAGACACTGGCGCGACAGCGGCTGAGGTAGCCAGAGCTTTCACCATTGCCCGTGAAATATTCAGGGCACGGGATTTCTGGAGCCGCATCGAGGCTTTGGATAACAAGGTTGAAAGCACGTTGCAGATCAGTGCCACACTGGTGATGTGGAACCTTTTACGCCAGGCAACCCGTTGGGTGCTTAACCAGCCTGGTGATAAGCTGGATATCCGCGTCAGCATTGACCGACTTGCGCCCGGTCTTGCGATCCTGGAAAAGAAAATCAGGCAATCACTCAATGCAGTGGAAAAAACAGAGGTGCAGAAACGTGCTAAGCCTTTGATTGCTGGTGGCATGCCAAGAACACTTGCGAACCGGGCAGCCAGTTTGCATTTGCTTTACCCCGCCCTGGATGTGGTTGAGACAGCTGCCAGGCGAAATACCGATGTGTTGAGTGTGGCGACAGTCTTTTTTGGCCTGGGCGACAGATTATGCCTGAAGTGGTTACGCGATAGCGTGGAAAAATTGGCAGTTGATGGTCAATGGCATGCACACGCACGCGGTAATCTGCGTGATGAATTGTATACACAACACCGCAGACTGGCCGGCAGAACCCTGGAAGCGTTTCCGAATGAAAAAGACCCAGTCAAAAAATGGATAAAGGCCAACGCCGAGAATGTCGAACGTGTTTCTTTTATGATGAATGATATGCAAAGTTTACCGTCTATGGATTACGCCACCGTTTCAGTTGCGGTGCGCTCTTTGAATCAGCTGTTACTTGCAACGAAATTGACGTGACCGCTCCCACCCGTATTCATTTTGTAGCCAGCCAGGTTAAATCCGCCGGGGAAGCCGTTGCGTTGATGCGCAAACGTTACGGCCAACATGACGTGAATGATGCTGAGATCATTGTGGCACTTGGTGGCGATGGTTTTATGTTACGTACCTTGCATCGTTTTATTCAAAAAGATTTACCCGTTTTTGGTATGAAGATCGGTAATGTTGGGTTCCTGATGAACCGGTATAGCGAAAATGATTTGATGAACAGGCTGGCTAACGCCCGGCCGGTGAGCCTGAACCCGCTTCGTATGGAAGTCCAGACCAAATCAGGTACTGAGACCAGTGCGCTTGCCATCAATGAGATTTCGCTGCTTCGTCAAACCAATCAGGCTGCTCATATTCGTATACTTGTCAACGGCAGCATCAAAGTGGAGGAACTGGTTTGTGACGGGATATTGCTGTCAACAGCGGCCGGTAGTACCGCCTATAACTTTTCTGTCCGTGGTCCTATTTTGCCCCTGGGTACTGATGCGCTGGCGCTGACGCCTATCAGCCCGTTTCGGCCCCGGCGCTGGAATGGTGCGATACTGCCGAGTTCTGCACACGTCAGTTTTGAGGTTCTTGATCATGACAAGCGCACGGTAAGCGCAACAGCAGATGCTGACGAAGTACGGGATGTCATTCGTGTGGATGCTTTTGAAGACAAGGACACAGAACTAAAACTCATGTTTGACCCGGATCATTCATTGGAAGAGCGAATCCTGAACGAACAGTTCCTTTAACAGACTGTAACATCACACCTTCTCATGTTCTGAGAGGGGCTCTGCTATGCTGTCAGCATGGTAGAAAAAAACAGCCAAGAACTGAGTACCACACCACTCGTTGTGGCGATTTCTTCGCGTGCATTATTCGACCTGGATAAAAGCCATTGTGTGTTTGAATCTGAAGGGCTCGCGACCTATGCAAAATATCAAATCAGCCGGGAAAATGTTTTTTTGCAACCGGGTGAAGCTTTTCAGTTGGTAAAAAAATTATTGGCCCTCAATGCAGATGATATCAATCACCAGGGTGTTGAGGTCTGCCTGATGTCGCGTAACAGTGCAGATTCCGGCCTGCGCATATTCAATAGTATCGAACATTATGGACTGGACATTCAGCGAGCCGTATTTACCAATGGTGAAAGTCCATTTCGTTATATGCAAGCCATTGGTGCTGATTTGTTTTTGTCCGGTCATGCTGAAGATGTAAGACAGACCTTACAGGCGGGTTTCGCTTCGGCAATGATATTCACGGGCGCAAGTAGCAGGTCAGAAGGTAAACAATTGCGAATTGCATTTGATGGTGATGCAGTTTTGTTTAGTGACGAAGCCGAGAAAGTTTACCAGGCCGAAGGCCTGGAGGTATTTGCCCAACAGGAAAAACAACATGCGGAGACACCCTTGCCAGCAGGCCCGTTCAAACCTTTGATGCAGGCGTTACAGCGAATCCAGTCGGCTTATCCGATTGATAACAACCCCATACGAACGGCCTTGGTGACAGCAAGATCAGCACCGGCCCATAAGCGGGTTATTCTGACATTGAGACAATGGGGAATTCGCATTGATGAAGCGCTGTTTCTGGGTGGCAAACCCAAGGGGCCTTTCCTTGCGGCATTTGGTGCAGATATTTTTTTCGATGATCAACAGGTCCATTGCGATTCGGCGCGAGAGCACGTTGCAACCGCGCATGTACCCAATGGGGTTCGAAATTTATCGAATCAATAATTTTTGACAGCGCAAACTCTAAATCCCTGATGAATTATTCGGGTTAATTATCTTTGGACAACGAGGTTTCACGGATGACCCGAAATTCGTTACCTTCAAACCATTGTGGCCATTCATTACTGTTGGCCAGACGCTTGCCAATTTTGTAGAACAGCACCAGATCTTCGATTGCTGCATCTACGTCCCAACTTTCCTGAACTTCATCCGCGGGCGAGTGATAACGATTTGAAACATAGTCGGCATTACGTTGGCTGATGTATTCAGCACCATGTGCCCGTTCAGAAGTGCCGCCGCGTGCGTACAGGATCGGCACACCTTTTTTGGCAAAATTGAAATGGTCTGAACGGTAGTAGAAACCTTTTTCCGGGGTGGATTCCGGTGTAATGGTTCGGCCATAAAAGCGGGCTTCTTCGGCCAGTATTGTTTCCATTTCCGAGCCGCCGTGACCAATAACGACAACATCGTTCATCTTGCCACGGAAATTGAGGCGATCCATGTTAATTCCAGCGACGGTTTTATTCATTGAGAAGGCGGGTTTGACGGCATAAGCCTGCGAGCCCAGCAGACCAGACTCTTCACCGGTGACTGCTAAAAAACCTACGCTGCGTTGAGGTGGGCTTGGCAGGGTGGCAAAGGCCTGGGCAATTTCCAGCAGGCCGCCCGTGCCACTGGCATTGTCTTCTGCCCCATTAAATATAAAATCGCCTTCCTCTTTTTCCTGGTGTGCTGTTGTGCCCAGATGGTCCCAGTGTGCCATGTAAATGAATAGCTCGTCCGCTCGTGCGCTGCCCGGCACGATTGCACCGATATTGAATGATTCGGCACGCTGAATGGTGTTGCGGATATTCACGTTGGCCAGTAAACCCATTGATTTTGGCGTTACGGAGCCTTTGGCAGCGTTCTCGGTCATGGATTGAAGATTCAAGCCGGCGAGTTCAAAGAGTTCTTTGGCAACTTCATGTTGTAACCAGCCTTCGACCTTTAACCGGTCCATGTTGTCGTTATCAGTCGCGAGATGAAATTGCGGACCTTTCCAACTGTCTTCAACCACGTTCCAGCCATAAGCAGCAGGTGCTGTTTGATGAATAATCAATGCACCGGCGGCACCCTGACGAGCCGCCTCTTCATATTTATAGGTCCAGCGGCCGTAATAGGTCATGGAATTGCCGTTGAAAAGTTCTGGATTCTGGGTGGCGTAACCCGGGTCATTAACCATGATGACCACCGTTTTGCCTTTTACATCGATGTCTTGATAGTCGTTCCAATGATATTCCGGTGCAACAATGCCATAGCCCACCCAAACCAACTCACTAGCGACCAGACCATTTTCTTCTGTTACCTGGGGACTGCCGAGCATTACCTCGGCGCCGTAGGCGTATGTATGGGTATTACCCTCGGCATCATTGATGCTTAATGCCATGGTGGGGTCTGCTTCAATGGAAACAAGTGGCACGGGCTGGCGGTAGCTGTCGCCAAACATGGGTTTCAGACCCATTTCCTTAAATTGTGTCTCGAGATAATTTAAAGTCAGCCGTTCACCTTCGGACATTGGCGCGCGGCCACCAAACTCATCCGAGGCCAGTGTCGAAATACGTTCGAGTAATCCACTGGAGTCGATCTGTTCAACCGCGACATCTTCAGCTGCCCTTGACATATTACTGCCCAGAGCAAACAGGCTGACAAGTGTCGTGGCCATAAAGCCTTTAATTGGGGGTGAAAATACGTTCATTTAGATCTCCGCTTGTATTTACAATGTTTGAACGATACGGGGTTCTGTTTGTAATTCAATAGCAAACCGGTGCTGAACCGATTCGCGAATGGCTTCAGCGAGTGAGAGCAGTTCGTTGCCTGTGGCGTTGTCCTTATTGATCAATACCAGTGCGTGTTGATCGGAGACCGCGGCCCCGCCCATGCAGTGACCTTTCCAGCCACAAGACTCGATCAGCCAGGCTGCACTGAGCTTGGCTTGACGGTCATTCAGCGGATAGACCGGTAAATCTGAAAACTCATTTTTCAATAAATTTGCCGTCGTGATATTCACCACGGGATTCTTGAAAAAGCTGCCGGCGTTGCCCGATATTTTGGGATCAGGCAACTTACGTTCGCGGAGTTGAATGATTGCTTCACTGACCTGCCTGGCAGTTGGTACATCGATGCCCATGGCTTGCAGCTCTTCGCCGATACCCGCGTAAGCCAGTTTTGCTGTGAAATTACGTTGCAGACGCAGTCGGATGCGGGTTATCAGGTAACGTCCAGCATCGGACGATTTGAAGCGACTGTTTCGATAAGCGAAGTGGCAGTCTTCGGCTTTGAACAGACGCAGTTCTTTGCTTTTAAGATCAAGCGCCTGCACTGAATCGAGTGTGTCGGCGAGTTCCACACCATAAGCACCAATGTTTTGCATCGGGGCGGCCCCTGCCAGACCGGGTATCAGTGATAGGTTTTCGATGCCGGACAAACCCTGGTCCAGGCTCCATAACACCAATTGGTGCCAGTTTTCACCCGCGCAGGCCTCGATCAGGACTTCATCGTTTGAGTCCGTGACGATGTGTTTGCCGGTTATCCGGTTGAGCACGACGGTGCCATCAATATCGCCAGCAAAGAGGATATTACTA
Source organism: Gammaproteobacteria bacterium (assembly GCA_021772935.1). GTDB lineage: Bacteria > Pseudomonadota > Gammaproteobacteria > Xanthomonadales > SZUA-36 > SZUA-36. The sequence continues at coordinate 37,068 of JAJFLA010000026.1, read as the reverse complement.
CCGGCTCCCAGGATCAGATCATGGCTTGGATCAAAACGGTATTGGTGTGTAAACCATTCCAGATCTTGTTCGGATTCAAGCTCGAGTAACTGATCAGCCTGGGCCTCGACTGCAAAGCTGTTGAGATGTTTGAGGGAGGCGTTGCTTGTTCGCTTCATGCGGGCGAATGTGCTTCGATGGCTTTCAGGCAATCACTCACAAGATCGGGTCCTTTGTACACAAAGCCGGTATAAAACTGTACCAGGTCAGCGCCCAGCTGCAGCTTTTCTGCCGCGTCTTCGCCTTCAGTGATACCACCGGTACCGATTAATGCAATATCATCTGGCAGAGCGGCACGAAACGCTGCCAGTACGTGGTTGGCTTTATCTTTTACCGGTGCGCCGCTAAGGCCGCCTTGTTGCTCAGCGTGACGCATGCCTTTGACAGCATCCCGGGAAATCGTGGTATTGGTGGCGATCAAACCATCGAATTCATTTTGGACCAGAACTTCTGCAATTTCCGGTATCTGGTTATCTTCGAGATCGGGTGCAACTTTGACTACCAATGGAACGCGCGTTTGAAACTCATCGGCCAGTTCCTGTCGTTTTTTGTTCAGCGCCCGCAGTAAACCTTCAAGTCTTTTCTTATCCTGTAAATCCCGAAGGCCACTGGTGTTGGGTGAGGAAATATTGACGGTGATGTAATCGGCGTACGGATATACCTTTTCCAGGCAGATGAGGTAATCGTCGGCCGCCTTGTTATTTGGCGTATCAGAATTCTTACCGATATTGATACCGAGTATGCCGCTGAATTGACGCCTTTTCACCTGATGCACCAGGTGATCCACGCCTTTGTTATTGAAACCCAAACGGTTAATCATTGCGTTGGCAGCTTCGATACGGAATACACGCGGTTTGGGATTACCTGCTTGCGGGCGTGGAGTGACCGTGCCAACTTCGATAAAGCCAAATCCGACGCTACCCAGTGCATCGATATAATCACCGTTTTTGTCCATACCCGCAGCCATGCCTACCGGGTTGGGAAATTGCAATCCCATGACGGTGACCGGCAGGCTTTTGCGATTGCAAAGTAGCTGGGTAGCACCCACGCCATGACCCAGGCGCAGACCCTCAAGTGCAAGTCCATGCGCGGTCTCCGGATCCGCTATGAAAAGGGCTCTGCGTAATAGGGAATACATATTTAAAGCTTCTTGCTTAATGGCCTACAGGTCAAATTTGATGCCTTGTGCTAATGGAAGATCACTGCCCCAGTTGATGGTATTGGTCTGGCGACGCATATAAGCCTTCCATGCATCCGAGCCGGACTCACGCCCGCCACCCGTTTCTTTCTCACCACCGAAAGCGCCACCAATTTCTGCACCAGAGGTACCGATGTTGACGTTTGCGATACCACAATCAGAACCCACTGCTGATAAAAAGCGCTCGGCGTTACGCATATTCAAAGTAAAAATTGCCGAAGAGAGCCCTTGGGGCACGTCATTGTGCATGGCAATCGCTTCTTCAAGATCACTGAACGGCATGACATAGAGAATTGGCGCGAAAGTTTCATCCTGCACGATCTGCCATTCATTTTTGGCAAGAACAATGGCGGGTTCAACAAAACTACCTGGACGGTCCAAACGTTTGCCACCTGTAAGCACTTTGCCACCCTCACTGATGGCTGTGGCAATAGCGGCCTCGTAATAAGCGACCGCTTTCTCATCGGTCAGCGGGCCCATGAGTGTTGCGGGGTCAAGCGGGTCACCAATTGTTACTTGCTGATACGCATTGACCAGTGCATCAGTGACACGTTCCAGGATGGATTCATGAACAATCAAACGACGTGTGGATGTACAGCGCTGACCGGCGGTACCGACGGCACCGAACACGATACCGGGGATGCACATTTCCAAATCAGCGGTTTCGTCCATGATGATGGCGTTATTGCCACCCAGTTCCAGCAGGCTGCGCCCAAGGCGGGTGGCGACTTTTGCACCGACCTGGCGGCCGATATTGGTGGAACCTGTAAACGACACGAGGTCGATTCGCTTGTCATTGACAAAGCGTTCAGCCAATTCATGACCATTTTCGATAAAGTTCAGAAAGATCGGTGGGAAACCCGCATCTTCCAGTGCCGCATTACAGATATTTTGCACTGCTACACAGCACAATATACCGCTGTGAGCGGGCTTCCAGATAGTTGCGTTACCACAAATAGCAGCAATAAAAGCATTCCAGGCCCACACCGCAACCGGAAAATTAAACGCTGAAATCACGCCAACAACACCCAAAGGATGCCATTGTTCGTACATGCGGTGCAGAGGGCGTTCCGAGTGCATGGTATAGCCATATAACATGCGTGACTGTCCGACAGCGAAGTCACCGATGTCGATCATTTCCTGAACTTCGCCATCACCTTCGGCCTTGATCTTGCCCATCTCGAGGCTGACCAGACTGCCGAGTGCATCTTTATGCTGCCGTAAAGCTTCAGTGCATAGACGGACAGCTTCGCCGCGTTGCGGTGATGGTACCTGGCGCCATTGTTTGAATACTGTCCTGGCGCCGCTTACAACCTTTTCGTAATCATCAGCCGAGGCTGCATATACACTTGCAATGACCTCGCCGGTTGTGGGATTGATGGATTGTTTTACACCAGCGTCGGTCGTGTTTGACCATTGACCATCGCCAAAATATGCACCCGGATTAATATCTTTAATGCCCAGCTGTTTTAGAAATTCCATATTAAATGTCTACCTTGTAAGGGGTTGATCCAGTCTTTGCTTTGACGGTTTCGTCAACGCGACATAATGTTCGTATTTGAACCCATTATTATCGCATTGCTCAAGCAGTGATGCACATGTGTGATTGTGGGGAAGCGCTCATTGTCAACCAAGTTGGTGGGCATAGATTGTGCAGCATCATGTTGAAGGAGCACTAGTGATAAGATGAATAACCCTGAAATTAATCAGTGTCATGATGCGGCATGCACTTTGACTAAATGATTTTTGATCATTTAGTTTGGAACCTCCGAAAAGAGAGGGGGTCATAGCATGCAACAAAACGCATCTAAACGGGGTTGAATTTGTTCATGCTATGCTCATCTTTGACAGGTAAGGGCGTATGACTGCGCTCAGAGTCGTTAAAATTACCGGTGAAACCCCTGTGGCTGCAATATCAACATGGCAACCACCTTTAAAGACGGGACCGATACGGACAGCTGGAGTGCAAGGCGGAGTGAGTGAAGCTAAAGTTGATCAGTTGCTGGTTGAGCGAGTACAAAAAGGTGACAAGCGTGCCTTTGACCTGCTGATTCAGAAATATCAGCACCGCATTGTCAGTCTGGTATCCCGTTATGTGTCTGATTCCTCTGAGGCGCAGGATGTGGCACAGGAAGCATTTATCAAGGCCTACCGGGCAATTGGCAGGTTTCGTGGTGACAGTGCTTTTTACACTTGGTTGTATCGAATAGCGATCAATACCGCAAAGAACTGGATAGTTGCAAGAAACCGACGACCGCCATCGAGCGATATCGATGCCGTTGAAGCAGAACAATACTCCATGAGCAGCCGGTTACAGGAGACCAGCACGCCTGAAAACGAATTGCTTCGTGAAGAGATTGAAAAAACGGTGTACGACACCATTGCGGCCCTTCCGGAAGATTTACGTACAGCCATCATGCTGCGGGAGATGGATGGCATGAGTTATGAAGAAATCGCCACCACCATGGAATGCCCGATAGGAACGGTTCGTTCAAGAATATTTCGGGCTCGAGAAGCGATTGATGAGAAACTAAATCCTCTTATTGGTGGTCACACTAACAGCGGGGACTAATAAGTGATATCTGAACAGATATCCGGCACAGGTAGTAGTAGAAATGAGTAATGAATCTTTAGAACATCTTTCCAGCTTGATGGATGGTGAGCTTTCAAGCGAAACGGGTTTATTCTTGATACGCAGACTGTCTTCTGATGAAGCGATGTGTGACAAATGGGAGCGTTATCACCTGGTTCGTGATTGCATTCGTCAACCCGGTAGCAAACATATGGTTACCGGCCTGAGTGTAAAACTTAATGCATCTTTGAGTGCAGCAGAAATGACAACTGTATCCGCCTGGCGCGATAACCGTTGGCTAAAGCCAGTTTCTGGACTGGCGATTGCTGCAAGTGTGGCATTGATGGCCATTGTTGTGACTGCGCCGCAGTCGGGTGAATTGCCTAACGAAGGTGATACCGCGCTATCAACATCTGTTAACCAGCCGTTTGTCAGCCCCAATACCTTGCCACTTGCACCGGTATCACAAGCAGTCAGTTACGCTTCGGCACGACAGGCCAATTCAAATCGTCTTAACGCTTATCTTTTACGCCACAATCAGATGGCAAGAACCGCCGGTAGGCAGGGTTTTGTTTCTTTTGTGCCGATTGTCACCACCGCCACGACCGCCAAAGCAGAAACACCTGCAGTCGGCTCTGAATCTACAGAATCCGAGTCTGAACAGGACGCTGTTGAAAATTAGTGAACGCTGTGCCACGTAAGGCCCTGTTACTTCTCATTTTGATTGGCCTCAATGGAACAGTAGTGGCCGGGAGTTCAAGTGAGGCTCGCGAATGGCTGGAGCGTATGACCACGGCCATGAGTCAAATGAGTTACCAGGGAACCTTTGTTTATATTAGTGATGGTGTGGTAGAAACCATGCGGATAACCCACGTCACCGATGATACAGGTGTTCGTGAACGCCTGTATTCGGTCAGTGGTCCGCATCGTGAAGTCATTCGAGATCAGAAGGGTGTCCGTTGTGTTCTGGAAGATTCTGCCTCTGTGGTGGAAGATCATATCGTTGCAAGCTCTTATTTTCCTGAATTACCCTTATCGATTTTTGATAGTGAAACCAGTGGTTACCGGCTTGAAATGGGTGGTGAAGCAAGAATTGCCGGCAACAAAGCCCGACGGGTGAGCATTTCACCTGAAGACAGTTTTCGCTATGGTTATGATTTGTGGTTGGAAGAACAAACCGGCCTGTTGCTGAAGTGGGTGTTACTCGATGCTGGCAATAAACCCTTGGCCAAACTGATGTTTACAGATATTGCGGTGGGTTCCGCGGTAAAGTGGGGTGAGCTTGAATCAGATTCACGTGCCGAAGATTTTGTAGAAATGAGAACGTTTAACCCGGAAAAAACCGTGGTAACACAATCCAGTCCACGCTGGCAGCCAGCCAATTTACCGCATGGGTTTTACCTCACATCTCACAGTCACACCACGGGCGCTGTTGACGGGGTCTATGAACATATGGTGTATAGCGACGGTCTGGCAGCCGTGTCGGTGTATGTTGAACAACAAGGCATAGAATCCGTAATTAAGCCGGGGGTCAGCCAATTAGGTACCAACAATGCGTATACCAGGAAGCTGGGAGTTTTACAGATCACAGTTATTGGTGAGGTTCCCGCAATCACAGTAAAATCTATCGCTAACGAAATGGCACTTTCCGTCGCTTCCAATTAACAGATCACCAAGCCGATATGATTGAACAAAATGTGCAGGTAGTACGTTGCCAGGATGAGCGCTTATGGGTGCGTATAGGTTCGCAATCCGGTTGTACGGCCTGTGACAATGGAAAGGGGTGTGGTGCGGGGTTATTTGCAAATTTACTGCGACGCAAGCCGGTCGTTATTGAACTGGCACGAAACAATTTGAGCGTAGAGCCGGGGCAAATGGTGACGCTCGCTTTTCCGGAACAGGTCTATTTGAAACTGGTTTTCGGTTTCTATGGCTGGCCCCTGTTGGCCGCATTTGCAGGTGCATTTGCAGGCTATGGTCTGAGCACCTGGTTACAATTCGGGCCAGGTCGGACTGACCTGGGAACTTTATTGGGTGGTTTGTTGGCTAGTGGTTTACTCGTGCGTATGATGAAGCATCGAAAAACTGCGGACATTGTTCTTAATGCTTTGCAGACAACGGTTTATTTTCCTTCGACCACACCCAATATGTGTAGCAGGAACCTGTCATAGTGCGGTGGAAGAGCCGGACCAGTTTTTATAAAGGTTTAAATATTTATCTATCTCGGAGCAGAATGATGAAACAAAGATTTACGCTGCGGTTTGTGGCACTGCTAATATCGTTGGTGAGTCTACCGCTTGCTGCAAAAGTGAGTGGGTTACCGGATTTTACGGAACTGGTCGAAAAAGCAGGTCCGGCAGTTGTTAATATTCGTGTGACCCAGTTTGGTACCCGTCGTCAAGCTACACCTGATCAGAATGGTGCGCGGCGTGGCCAACAAGGTGAAAACCACCCAGAAATACCAGAACTTTTCAAACGTTATTTCAATGTACCGAAAGATCCCCGATCTGCCCAGCCAGACCGCATGGGAGCTGGTTCTGGTTTCATTTATGCCGCGGATGGTTATATTTTGACCAATCATCATGTCGTCGCGGAAGCTGATGAAATTATCGTTCGCATGGCGGATCGTCGCGAGTTCGAAGCTAAGTTGATTGGCTCAGATGAATCAAGTGATATTGCTGTTCTGAAGATTGAGGCGGAGAATGATTTACCATTTTTACGTATGGGTGAATCGGAAACTGTAAAACCCGGTGAATGGGTAGCGGCCATCGGTTCGCCGTTTAATTTTGAGCAAAGCGTCACCGCAGGTATTGTTAGCGCCAAAGGTAGAAGTAATCAAGCGCAGCGGTATGTGCCGTTTATACAAACTGATGTCGCGATTAATCGTGGAAACTCCGGTGGGCCGCTGCTTAATATGGAGGGTGAAGTCATCGGCATCAATTCCTGGATTTTGAGTTCGAATGGTGGCTACATTGGATTATCATTTTCAATCCCGATTGAAGTGGCGGCAAGCACAGCGAAACAATTACGTGAGACCGGTAAAGTTGAGCGTGGACTACTGGGTGTTGTTGTCGGCGTGGTCAGCCGTGAAATGGCTGAAGCATTGGAGCTTGACCGGCCGGTGGGGGCATTGGTTAATGAAATCACACCTGATGGTTCGGCAGATCGTGCCGGACTAGAACCTGGTGATGTCATTCTGGCATTTAACGATGTGCCCATTGAAACCTGGAACGATTTACCACCACTGGTTGGGGCAAACCCCCCAGGCACAGAAGCCAAGGTCAGAGTAAGCCGGGAAGGTAAAGAAAAAACATTTGATGTCACTCTTGACGCACTGGATGGCGGGTCTACCAATACCATTACTGAGCAATCAAACAAAGCCAACAGCGAGAATGCCCTGGGCCTGGTCGTAGAAAATATCGACAGTGAGCGCAGACGTGAACTGGGTGATCCCCAGGGCGGTGTTGTGATTACCGACATTGAAAGTGATGATGCATGGCGTGCTGGTTTGAGACCGGGCGATGTGATCCTGATGATTAATAACCGCGATGTCGAAAACATGGATGACTTTGAGGCGCTGGTTAAAAAGATCGAACGAAATCACGCCGTAGCACTGCGTGTGTGGCGTAATGGCACGGCCAATTTTATTGCCTATACACCACGTGATAAAAATGAGGGATAGTTCGTAGTCGGTTATAATAATGAGTTGAAGACAACAAGGCCATCCGTTGTGAACAACGGATGGCCTTTGACTATTCAGATTTACCAGGCCAACGTTAACAGGCCTTAACATCTTGATGGCTGGCGGCTGAAGTATCACATGGATCAGAACTATATCCGGAATTTTTCCATTATTGCCCATGTAGATCATGGCAAGTCAACGCTGGCTGATCGGTTTATACAGTTGTGTGATGGTTTAAGTGATCGTGAAATGTCTGCGCAAGTTCTTGATACGATGGATATTGAACGAGAGCGCGGGATTACGATCAAGGCTCAGAGTGTCACCCTGGATTATACTGCGCAAGATGGTGATGTTTATCATCTTAATTTCATTGATACACCGGGACACGTTGATTTTTCCTACGAAGTTTCCCGCTCACTTTCAGCCTGTGAAGGCGCGTTATTGGTTGTGGATGCAGCTCAGGGGGTGGAAGCCCAAAGCGTGGCAAACTGTTATACCGCGGTGGAACTCGGCTTAGAAGTTATCCCGGTACTGAATAAAATTGATCTGCCGTCTGCGGAACCCGAACGGGTTAAGCAGGAAATTGAAGACATCATTGGCATCGAGGCGGCCGATGCGCTTGCGGTCAGTGCCAAGACAGGCAGTGGTATTGCTGAGGTGTTGGAACGATTGATTCGAGATGTTCCCCGGCCATCCGGCGACCCGGATGCACCGCTTAAAGCGTTGATCATAGATTCCTGGTTTGATAATTACCTCGGTATTGTTTCATTGATCCGTGTGGTCGATGGTACGGTCGGCAAACGTGACAAGATTAAATTGATGTCTACCAAAAATCAGCACCAGGTGGATCAGGTGGGTGTATTTACCCCTAAACGCGAACTCCGTGATGTACTCTCAGCAGGCGAAGTGGGTTTTCTGGTCGCTGGCATAAAGGACATACATGGAGCACCTGTTGGTGACACTATTACGCGGGCACAGACGCCAGCGAATGAACCATTACCGGGTTTTGCAACCATGCAACCACGGGTGTTTGCGGGTTTGTTTCCAAGCGAGGCTGATGACTACCCCGACCTGCGTGATGCGCTTGAAAAGTTGCAACTGAACGACGCCGCATTAAATTTCGAACCTGAAACCTCTGAAGCACTGGGTTTTGGTTTCCGCTGTGGTTTTCTCGGCTTGTTACATATGGATATCGTGCAGGAACGGCTGGAACGCGAATACGGTGTTGACCTGATTACGACAGCGCCCACCGTCATATATGAAGTGGAGTTGACCGATGGGGAGGTTCTAACCCTCGAAAACCCAGCCAAGCTTCCACCCATTAATAAAATTGCTGAAGTACGTGAACCCATCATTCAGGCCAATATCCTGGTGCCGCAGATTTATGTCGGCTCCGTTATTGGTTTATGTCAGGATAAGCGCGGCCAGCAGATTGGTATGCAGTATCTGGGTGGTCAGGTGTCAATTCAGTATGAATTACCGTTGTCAGAGGTGGTATTGGATTTTTTCGACCGGTTAAAATCTGTCAGCCGGGGTTATGCTTCATTTGATTATCACTTTTTGCGTTTCAATGTAGGACCTTTTGTGCGTGTTGATGTGTTGATAAATGGCGATCGTGTAGATGCACTTTCTCTGATTATGCACCGTGATCAGGCGCAGCGACGTGGTCGTGAGTTGGCTGTGAATATGAAAGAACTGATTCCACGGCAGATGTTTGATGTTGCGATTCAGGCCTCTATTGGCGCACAGGTTATCGCACGTACCACGGTTAAAGCACTACGTAAAAATGTAACAGCAAAATGTTATGGTGGGGATGCGACACGCAAGCGTAAGCTGCTAGAAAAACAAAAGGCCGGTAAAAAGCGGATGAAGCAGGTCGGAAATGTTGAAATACCCCAGCAAGCGTTCCTTGCAGTTTTGCAGCAAGATAGCAAAAAATAGACAACTCAGAGATAGGTAAACAGAATGAATATTGATTTTGCATTGGTGCTCGTAATACTGACGGCACTTACCGGCGTTGTCTGGTTGGTAGATAGCCTGTTGTTCAGGCAAAAGCGTATGGATCGCTCAGTTCAAAAAAGCATTGAGCCTGTACGTGAGCCGGTTATCGTGGAGTATTCCCGTTCCTTGTTCCCGGTGCTTCTGATTGTATTATTATTCCGGTCATTCCTGTTTGAACCATTCAAAATTCCCTCTGGATCAATGATACCTACATTGCTTGTGGGTGACTTTATCGTGGTTAACAAATTCTCTTATGGCATTCGTTTGCCAGTGTTAAATAAAAAAATTATTAAAATAGGTGAACCCCGACGTGGCGACGTTGTGGTTTTTCGTTATCCAGTCGACCCCAGTGTGAATTTCATAAAACGTGCTATCGGATTACCGGGCGACACCATCACCTATCGCGACAAACAACTTTTTGTCAATGGTGAAAAAATGGAAGGCACTTCGACCGGTCGGTTTGAAAGCAGTGACATTAAATGTACAACGCCAGCAATCGATGCGGTGTTGTTTGATGAGGTACTCGGTGACGTGAATCACGAGATACTGCAGCATGAACACAATCGTAGCCGTAATGGCCAGTGGATCGTACCTAAAGGCCACTATTTTATGATGGGTGATAACCGTGATCGCAGCAACGATAGTCGTATGTGGGGATTTGTACCTGAGGAAAATCTATTGGGCCGTGCCGTTGGTATCTGGCTTAATTTTGATCTCGAAAAAGGCTGTGGAGATTTATCGCGGGTAGGAAATGGCATACACTAGAGAGCCTGCAAGAAGCAATATGGTAGGAGTATTAACATGGTTGACAGGGTGCGAACTATGAAAATCCATCAACAAGCTGGCTTGAGCCTGATTGGATTTGTGTTGGTTCTGTGTGTGGTGCTCTTCATATCCTTTGTTGGTATGAAAATTGGCCCTGTGTACTTGGAATACTATTCAGTAGCCAGTGCAATGGACGGTCTTGCGTCAGAAACGGGAAGCGCGAAGCTTTCACCTTATGAAATACGCCGGAAATTTTTTACCCGGTTGGATGTCAATGCTGTCGAGAGCGTCAGGGCGTCAAATATCAAGCTAAGCAAAGGCAACGGTGTTCATCTGCGTGTCACTTATGAAGTACGCAAGCCGGTTGTGGGTAACCTCGATATGGTGGCGAAGTTTGACAAGTCAGTACAGCTGGCGAACTGAGTCCGGTTTTATTTTATTAATTCAGCCGGAACAGCAGTAAAAAATGAGGGAAATCCCCGGCATCCCCTACCGTTTCAAAGACCCTGGATTACTGGCTCTGGCGGTGTCACATCGCAGTGTGGGGCGGGTCAATAATGAGCGCCTGGAATTCCTCGGGGACAGCATTTTAAATTTTGTTGTCTCTGCACGGCTGTTTACTTTGAAAGAAGACAATAATGAAGGTGAACTCAGTCGTTTACGAGCCCGTGTGGTACGTGGCGATACACTGGCAGAGTTGGCTATCGGACTGAAGCTGGGGGATTATATCAAGCTTGGTGAGGGCGAGTTACGATCCGGTGGGTATAAGCGGGATTCAATCCTGGCAGATACATTGGAAGCCATATTTGGTGCCGTTTATCTTGATGGTGGCTTCAAGCCCTGTGAGGCGGTCATACTGCATGTATGTAATCCATTCATAGCATTGCTTCCTGATGCTGATGAATTAAAAGACCCAAAGACCCGTTTGCAGGAGTGGTTACAGGGCCACGGCTACCCTTTACCGGAATATACCCTGTTGAGCGAAGATGGTCCTCCGCATAAGAAACAGTTCCTGTTGCAGTGTACTGGCGAAGCAGCAGGTATCGAGGTGACAGGCAAGGGCGGCAGTAGACGAAAGGCCGAGCAAATCGCTGCAGCTGCCGCACTTGAGTTCATTGCTAAGAAGCCAAAAAAGTGAGTTTCGATAAATGACAGAAAATAGCGTAGAACAGGAAAATTTCCGCTTTGGTTATGTGTCAATTGTCGGCCGACCCAATGTTGGCAAATCAACCCTGTTGAATCAGATCCTGGGTCAGAAAGTAAGCATTGTCACTGCCAAGCCTCAAACGACGCGGCAAAGACTGGCTGGGATCAAGACAACTCCGCAGGGGCAGGTGGTTTATGTGGATACACCCGGTATTCACCATTCCGCCCAACGCGCTCTGAATCGTTATATGAATCGGGTTGCAAAGGCGTCTTTTCGGGATGTCGATCTGGTCATGTTTCTGGTTGAAGCGGGTAATTGGTCGCGGCAGGATGAATATGTGGCTAAGGCGCTTGCCACGGTGGACGTGCCTGTCATGCTGGTGCTGAACAAGATTGACTTGATTCCTGACAAAGAATCACTACTGACGTTTGTTGACAAAAACTTCCGTAGTGATGATTACGATAACATCATGATGGTTTCAGCAAAAAAAGGCAGTGGAGTTGAAGCGCTGGAGAAACAGGTTCTGGGTCAATTGCCGTTTTCACGACCTTTTTACGATGAAGACCAGTTTACAGATCGCAGCGAACGTTTTCTTGCCGCTGAAATGATCCGGGAACAACTGACATTACGTCTGCACCAGGAATTACCCTACGCGCTGACGGTGCAGATTGAGGAATTTAAACGCAAAGGGAAATTGTTGACGATTGGCGCCATCATCTGGGTGGAGCGGGACAGCCAAAAACAAATCACAATTGGTAAAAAAGGCATTGTTCTGAAGCAGGTTGGCAGCAATGCGCGTGTCGTGCTGGAGGAATTGTTTGGTGAAAAGATATTTCTCCGCTTGTGGGTCAAAGTGAGTCGTGATTGGTCGGACAATGATAAATTAATTGAAAGGTTTGGTTACACGGACTAACCAGCCCTGGTGCTCTTTCAAGGTGATATTGATGGGTCGCATACAACTGGAGCCGGCCTATATTTTGCATAGTCGCTCCTTCCGTGAAACCAGCCTGATTGTGGAAGCGTTCACACGTGGGCATGGCCGCGTGGCTGTCGTTGCCCGCGGGGCGAAGTCGGCAGGCTCACGCTGGCGGAATATCTTACAGCCCTTTCGGCCCTTATTGCTTAGCTGGAACCAGAAAAGTGAGCTGGGTACGCTGACGGCTGCTGATCAAATAGCGTCCCCGCCTGCGTTGCAGGGGACGTCCCTGTACTGCGGTTTGTATCTGAATGAACTGTTGATGCGCTTGCTACATCGGGGCGACCCGCATGCCGAGGTGTTTGAGCGTTACCGGCATGTGCTCAGTGAGTTGGCATCGGAAGCACCACCTCAACCACTGTTAAGGGTGTTTGAAAAACTCCTGTTGGAGGCAATTGGTTATGCGATGTTATTGGACCGGGAATATGGCAGTGGTGCAGATGTTCAGCGGCAAAACTGGTATGACTACAAGCCAGACCGAGGGCCCGTGTTGAGTTCTGGACCCGGTAAAGGTCGGGTCTCCGGTGCAGCGTTGCTGGCTTTAAAGGCTGAAAATCTGCAGGCCGAAAGTTTGTCTGAATTACGTATGCTGATGCGAGCTGTAATCGGCTATCATCTGGGTGGTAAGCCGTTGGCAAGCCTGTCCCTGTTTTCTGCCTGATTTTGGTTGGCGTTGTTGAGAGGTATACCGTTATGCGATCCGGGAAATTATTGTTGGGTGTTAATATCGATCATGTTGCAACCATTCGTCAGGCCCGTGGTGCCAGCTACCCCAGTGTTCTGGAAGCTGCCCGGGTTGCCGAAAATGCCGGTGCCGATGCAATTACTGTACATTTGCGCGAAGACCGCCGTCATATACAGGATCAGGAGGTTGAGGCCTTATGCCAACAGGTCAGAACCCGTGTCAACCTTGAAATGGCTGTTACTGATGAAATGCTGGTCATTGCAGAGCTCAATCGTCCGGCAGATGTTTGCCTGGTACCGGAAAAACGCGAAGAACTGACGACCGAGGGTGGTTTGGATGTTCTGTCGCATTTTGATGCCATTAAATACGCCTGCAAACACCTGGGTTCCGCCGGCATCCGGGTTTCCCTGTTTATTGACCCGGATATTGCACAGCTCGATGCTGCACGGGGCTGTGGTGCACCGGTCATCGAATTACATACCGGCAGTTACGCAGACGCGGATAAGGCAGATGTTGAGTCTGAGTATCAGCGTATTGTTAGTGCTGCGGAACACGGTGAGTCGATTGGTTTGCAGGTCAACGCAGGGCATGGATTACACTACCAGAACGTACAGCCCATTGTTCGTATTCCGCAGTTGGTGGAATTGAATATTGGCCATTCTATCGTTGCGCAGGCGCTGTTCGTTGGGCTGGATAAGGCCGTGAAAGATATGCTTTTGTTAATGAGTTAAATAAAACAAAAACAATAAGATAACATGTGTGCACAAAGAGTATGCATCAAATAATAATCTAAACCAGGATATTTAAACAATGGGGCGTAGTCGTAAAAAACTATCCGATCAGCCGTTTCAGCTGGATATTACTTCAATTGATTCCAAAGGAATGGGTCTGGCTGTATTGGGTGAAAAAAAACTGCATGTGTATGATGCCTTGCCGGGTGAAAAAGTCGTTGCGCGTCACCTGTTTGGCAGAAGTCAACGGGGCAGGGCTGAGACACTGGAGGTATTGCAGCCATCAGTGGATAGGGTGCAACCCCGTTGCCCTCATTTTGGCTACTGTGGTGCCTGCAGCCTGCAGCATATGTCGATGGATGCCCAGTTAGCCCGAAAGCAGACTGCCTTGTTGCAGGCGCTGAAAAATACGGGTCAGGTAGAACCAATATTAATTTATCCACCGTTGAGTGGTCCAGAATGGAATTATCGCCGCAAAGCACGACTTTCTGTGCGTGATGTCGCCGCAAAAGAACGTGTTTTAGTTGGTTTTCGCGAACGTGACGGTCGTTACGTGGCGGATATGAATGAATGTCATATCCTGCGCAAGGAAATCGCAGATGCCCTGCCAAAAATATCACGCACGTTAGAGACACTGGACTGTCGGGCCACGGTCCCACAAATTGAAGTGGCTTGTGGTGATGAATATTGTGCACTGATTATTCGCCATATGGAGGAAATATCACCTCATGATGTTGAACACCTGAAATTATTTGCCCGTGAAACAGGCCTGGGTGTGCTGTTACAACCCGCAGGCCCCGATAGTATTCATCGATTAGAACCTGTTGACCTGCAACTGGAATATGGTATCGAAAGGCTGGGGTTGCGGTTTCATTTCGAACCACTGGATTTTATCCAGGTTAATGGCGGGCTTAATCAGCAGATGGTCTTGCGCGCACTGGAGTTGCTGAATCCACAGGCTGAGGACAACATACTGGACCTGTTTTGTGGGCTTGGGAATTTCACTTTGCCACTGGCTGTTCGTGCAGCGAATGTGACGGGAGTGGAAGGGTCTGGTGAGATGGTAGAACGTGGCCGTTCAAATGCGAGTCTCAATGGTCTGAATAATGTGGAGTTTCATTGCGCTGACCTCTATAAACCTTGTGATGAAGCACCATGGCCGCTTGCAGACTACAATAAAATCCTATTGGATCCACCACGCTCCGGTGCAGAGGAATTGCTACCATGGATTGCTGCCAGCAAAGTGAGTCGTGTGTTGTATATTTCATGCAACCCGGAAACCCTGGCAAAGGATGCTGGATTATTGGTTAATCAATATGACTTCAAGCTTCAGGGCGCAGGCATCATCAACATGTTTCCACATACTCCCCATAGTGAGGCCATCGCCTTGTTTGAACGAGAATCCAGAGGATAGGTGGCATGCGCGATACGGGTTCACAGACCAACACGGGTCAAGCCTTGGGGCCATTGCTGATCGGGCTGGCTAGTCTTGAAGTCAGCAAGGATGAAAGCAATTGGTTGCGTCACCCGGCTGTGGGTGGTGTGGTGTTGTTCAGCCGTAACTACCACGACCCCTCACAACTATCGAAACTCAACCACTCGATCACCGAAATAGCGTCCCGTGATCTGTTGATATGTGTTGATCATGAAGGTGGTCGTGTACAGCGGTTTAAAGAAGGATTCACGCGCTTGCCGGCGTTGGCTGTGCTGGGAAAAATGTATGCCGATTCACCATGTAATGCAAAGGATTTTGCTTACCGGCATGGTCGTGTTATGGCAACAGAACTATTACTTTGTGGTGTTGACCTCAGCTTTGCGCCGGTACTGGATATTGGCGATCGAAGTGTAGTGATAGGTGACCGAGCCTTCGCCGCAGAACCTGCAGCCATTATTGAGTTGTCCGGCGCTTACATCGCAGGCATGCACGATGCGGGTATGGCGGCGACGGGCAAACATTTCCCAGGCCATGGTTCGGTAGAAGCGGATTCACACACCAATGACGTTTGTGATCCACGCTCATTTGATGAGATTGAACAGGCAGATTTAAAACCGTTTGCAGGTTTGAGCGAAAAATTGGATGCAATGATGATGGCGCACGTGTTGTATCCTGCAGTGGATGACAAACCAGCAGGTTACTCCCCCTTTTGGATCAAGAGCGTACTGCGGCAGAAACTGAATTTTCAAGGCACGATATTTTCCGACGATTTGTGCATGTATGCTGCTAAAGTTGCGGGGGGACTCGATGACAGGGTGAGGGAAAGTTTGCTGGCGGGTTGTGATGCTGTGCTGGTTTGTGATCCGGCAGACGTGGCGCGGTTACTGACGAATAATGAAGCGTCGTTTGTCGATGCAGATGCTGCCCTTAAAAGACTTAAAGGTCGGCTTACTGTCACTCGTGATGAAGTGGAGCGGGTTGGCGAATGGCGGCAATGGAAAAAATCTATTCAACAATTAGAATTGGAGCAATCAAAATGGACATAAGTACCACCCCGGACCCACACGAGATACTAAAAAACTCACGGGTTCTGTTCACACGTGATGAAGTCAGTGCGGCTGTGCAGAAAATGGCGGATGAAATCAACGAGTTTTATGCCGATGAAGCATTGATCCTGATTTCGGTTTTAACCGGTGCGATTATCCCGGCAGCTTGGTTGGTGACAAAATTGAAAATGCCGGTCCAAATGGATTTTGTTCATGCGACACGTTATCGCGGCGGGCTGTACGGTGCAGAGTTGGAATACCGGGTACCGCCGCGTCTTGACCTGGAAGGCAAAAACGTGCTGATCGTTGATGACATTTTTGATGAAGGCAATACACTTGCGGCCATAAAAGGCTCGGTTGAGAAACGCAAGGCAGGTACGGTCAAGATGGCCGCGTTAGTGCGTAAAGACCATGACCGTGGTCTGTCACGGGATTATGTTGACTTTGTAGGTCTCGATGTGCCGGATGTGTATGTGTTTGGTTGTGGTATGGACGCTTATGAAGAATGGCGGCATCTGGATGAAATTCTGGTGCTCGAGCAAGACTGATGCGACGCCTGGGTCTGATTGGCGGTACTGGCCTTGATTACTGGGGCAGCGCGGTCAGGTCGCACGACATCAATAGTATTTATGGCCAGCCATCAGCTGATCTGACTGAATACCTCATTGGCAGCTCACAGGTATTTTTTCTACCACGTCATGGCGAACAACACCAAATTCCGCCGCATGCAGTGAATTACCAGGCCAATATTGATGCCTTCAGACAGTTGCAAGTCGAAAGCATTATTGCGGTCAACGCGGTTGGTGGTATTAGCCGTCTTAATCAACCGGGAACGCTGACAGTACCCGACCAGTTGATTGATTACACCTGGGGTAGGGCTCACACCTTCAGCATGAGTGACGGCGATAATTTGTCGCACGTGGAGTTTGCGAAACCATTTGATGGGCGCTCACGTTCAGAATTGCTCAAAGCTGCGGCTAAAGCGGGTGTGGATGTCACGGACGGTGGTTGTGTTGCTGTCAGTCAGGGTCCCCGGCTGGAAACCGCTGCGGAAATCAAGCGGTTTATGCAAGATGGTTGTGATCTCGTGGGTATGACATCTATGCCCGAAGCTGCTCTGGCGCGGGAGGCAGGCCTGGATTACGCCAGCTTATGCATTAATGCAAATTGGGGTGCTGGCTTGGAGCAAGAACCTGTCAGCATGGAAGCCATCGAAACTACGCTCGTAGATGCCATGGTCAAGGTACGCAAGTTACTTGGTATATTGTTTGAGGAGTTTTCTAATGTCCGCTGATTCTCGTTTTCCCCATTTGTTGTCACCACTGGATCTGGGTTTCACCACCTTAAAGAACCGCGTATTGATGGGCTCCATGCACACGGGACTAGAGGATAACAAAAAGGATTTCCCGAAACTGGCCGCGTATTTTGCTGAACGTGCAGCCGGTGAGGTGGGGTTGATAGTAACGGGCGGCATAGCGCCAGGTGTGCGTGGCTCTTTGATGCCAACACCTTCCGGTCTGTTCAACCGTTTACAGGTACCCCGGCATAAGTTGGTTGCATCAGCAGTTCACGATGCAGGTGGTAAAATTTGCATGCAGATACTGCATGGTGGACGCTATAGCTATCACCCGATGAGCGTTGCACCCAGTGCGATTCAATCCCCGATCACCCCATTCAAACCAAAGGCATTATCAGCTAATGGTATTGAGAAACAGATCCGTAATTTTGTTCGGGCGACAAAATTGGCTCGCGAAGCCGGTTACGACGGTGTTGAAATCATGGGTTCCGAAGGTTATTTCATCAATGAATTCACCACGGCCCACGTTAACAAGCGAACTGATAAATGGGGTGGCAGCACACGCAACCGTTACCGCATTGCAGAAGAAATCCTCAGTCGTTGCCGCGAAGCTGCCGGACCGGACTTTATTATTATCTATCGCCTGTCGATGCTGGATCTGTTACCTGACGGCAATTGTTGGGATGAGATTGTGGAGCAGGCGAAAATGGCGGAAGCGGCTGGTGCCACGATAATCAATACTGGTATAGGTTGGCATGAGGCCCGTATTCCAACTATCGCCACCATGGTTCCCCGGGGTGCATTTACCTGGGTGACGGCGCGGATGCGCCCAGAAGTCAATATACCGGTGGTCACTACCAACCGTATCAACACGCCGGAAGTTGCCGAAGAAATTCTCGCCCGTGGCGATGCTGACATGGTTTCTATGGCAAGACCGCTACTGGCTGACGCGGAGCTTGTCAAAAAGGCACGCGAAGGCCGTCCGGAAGAAATCAATATCTGCATCGCCTGTAACCAGGCATGCCTGGATCATACTTTTAACCGCAAGACTTGTTCCTGCCTGGTCAATCCGCGCGCCTGTCGTGAAACCGAACTGAACTATCTGCCGGTCAAACAGGTAAAAGCTATCGCCGTCGTAGGTGCAGGTCCAGCAGGTCTGGCCTTTGCCACGGTCGCCGCACGGCGCGGTCATCGGGTCAGTTTGTTTGATCAGGCAGATGAGATCGGCGGACAGTTTAATATGGCGAAAAAAATACCGGGTAAGGAGGAGTTTAGCGCGAGTCTTGATTATTACCGTGTCGAGCTTGATCGAAGTGGGGTCGATTTACAGTTGAGCACGCATATTTCGGCTGAGGACCTTGAAGGATACGACGAAGTCGTATTGGCAACCGGCGTGTACCCACGAGAAATTGATATTCCCGGTATCAATCACGCCAAGGTCGTGTCGTATATTGATGTGTTAAACGACAAGATCAAAATTGGCAGCAAAGTGGCACTCATTGGTGCCGGTGGCATCGGTTTTGATGTGGCTGAGTTTCTGAGTCACTCAGCTGAGCGTGACCCTGATCAGTCCCACAACCATTTCCCACCCTCATCCTCTGCCCAAAGCAGTCGGTCGACCGAGGCGTTTATGCGTGAATGGGGTATTGACCGCACATTTGAGGCCAGGGGTGGTGTTAAGGGTGTCAAAGCACAGCCACCAAAATCGGCACGTGAAATTTGGTTATTGCAGCGTAAGCTCGGCAAGCCGGGTAAAACACTGGGTAAAACCACCGGCTGGATCCACCGGCTGAGCTTGGCCAAACGTGGTGTACAGATGTTAGGTGGCGTGAGCTATGAGCGTATCGATGACCATGGATTGCATATCAGCATTGATGGAAAGAAGCAGTTACTGGAGGTTGATCATGTTGTGATTTGTGCAGGCCAGGTCAGTAATCGCGATATTGCGGATGTACTGGAAGAAAACGGGCTTTCATGTCATATCATTGGTGGTGCGCATAAGGCTGCGGAGTTGGACGCCAAGTATGCGATTCGTGAAGGTAGCGAACTTGCTGCGAGACTGTAATCATTCAGGTCGTCAAGTGCTGGTGCTGTAAAAAATAGCCTTGTACTCACTGTGATCTACCGCAGTTGGCCCAGGTCAATCTCTTGACCTCGTATTTTGTGTGGCACAATTGATTGCAGAATTCATAAACACGAAATATAATTCACCCAATACTCACTTTGGGGTGATTTTATGAGCAACTGGACACTTTTTAGCAACCATGGTCATGTCCTGGTCTGCCTGGCACGTGATGCCGAAGCGCGCTTGCGTGATGTTGCAGCAGATGTAGGCATTACCGAACGCGCAGTACAAAAAATTGTACGTGATTTACAGGATGGTGACATGGTCAGCGTTACAAAAAACGGCCGTAGAAACCAGTATCGTATCCACTACAAGCAATCGTTGCGTCACGAACTCGAAGCGGACTGTTCGCTTGGCGACTTGATCAAAGTTGTTAACAAGCGGTCTGCGCCAGATCAGTTTGCGGCTAAACGGCTGCGACAAGCGGATAAACCATCGCCGCAAAAATCTGCAGTACCCGATACTACCGTTAAACCCCAGGCCGTCATTGTTAAGAAGACAAAAGCAATCAGACCCAAAGCAGTCGAGATTGAAACAGAAAAATCTGAGTCATCTGGATCAGACGTCGCTGACAACAAGGAACGGCAACAGGGCTTGTTGTTCTAACGTGTTGTTAAGAGTCGGCATAAAGGTCTAGTTAATAATGAATCTAAAGTGGATGATTTATGGCGCTAACGGTTATACGGGCCGTCTGATTGCTGTAGAAGCCCAAAAACGGGGATTGCAGCCGATACTGGCTGGACGTAACCGAGAATCTATCGAGACGATGGCCGCTGAAACTGGTTTTGACAGCCTTGTTTTCGATCTGGGTGACAAGTCGGCGGTCAAAAAGGCATTGGAAGGGGTTTCAATCGTGTTGCATTGTGCGGGTCCGTTCTCAGCAACCAGCCAAGTGATGATAGAAGCCTGTCTGGAAAAATCTTGCCATTATCTGGACATTACCGGTGAAATCAGTGTGTTTGCGAATGCACAGCAGCAATCAGACGCAGCCAAACGAGCTGATGTCGTACTGATGCCAGGGGTTGGATTCGATGTTGTACCAACAGATTGTCTGGCAGCCACGTTGGTTAGAGCATTACCGGCAGCTACAAAAATGGCCTTGGCCTTTGACTCTGGTAGTCAAATGAGTCCTGGCACAGCGAAAACCAGCGTTGAAATGTTGGCGACGGGTGGCTGTGTGCGCCAGGATGGAAAATTGAAGTGGGTACCACTGGCCTGGAAGACCCGGGAAATTCTGTTTGAACATCGCAAGCGCCTCGCAGTCACAATTCCCTGGGGTGATGTCTTCACTGCATATATCAGTACTGGTGTGGCGAATATCGAGGTCTATATGTCGGCACCACCTTCAGCCATATTACGTATGAAACGTCTGCGCATGCTACAGCCAATTCTATCTTTGCAGTGGTTGCAAAATAAAATAAAAAGACGGATAGAAAAATCTATAACCGGCCCGGACGCCAGTGAGCGGCAAAACTCCCGGATGCAATTGTGGGGTGAAGTCAAAAGTGCCGATGGTCGTGTTGTGTCAGCGACCATGATCACACCGGATGGCTATGATGTCACGGTTATGGCCAGCCTGGGTATTGTGGAGTATTTGCTGGAGCAGCAAGTCGAGGGTGGTTTTTATACGCCGTCCCTACTGATGGGAGCAGATTATGCCACCAGCTTGCCGGGCATTAGCTTGAAAATTAATTCTTAAAGCTTGTAACCTGTCCCCGACAGGCATCACGTAAACCGCTAGCCAACTTACCGAAGTCAGCTTCACGACAACGGACTTTCAGAATCAGGCCCTCATGGTCATATGATTCCTCCAGTTTTTCTACAGAATACTGATTCAGTAGCCCATGTATGCCCGAAGCCCATTCAAAGCCGGCTTTGATGGTGAACTCCGACATTGGAAAAAGCTCAATCACGCCTGCCCTGTCGAGGCATTTTGCGGTGGTTCCGGAATAAGCCCGAACCAGACCTCCAACACCGAGCTTGATTCCACCGAAGTAGCGTGTAACCACAACCATGACATTTTCTAACTGACGACGCTCAATGACATTGAGAATTGGACGTCCTGCCGTGCCAGAGGGTTCACCGTCATCACTTGAGCGAATTTGAAAGTTGATTCGCCATGCCCAGCAATTATGTGTCGCCTGAGGGTCTGCGACTGATTCAAAAAAATCAAGTGATTCAGCCTGTGAGCTTACGCAAGCCGTGTGGGCAATAAAACGACTTTTCTTGATTGTTTCCTCAAAAGAAGACGGACCTTTCAGTGTCAGCATTGAAGCACCTTAGTCTTGAAGCTCGTCTGGTAATTGATAATCCGGGTAGCTTTTTTTGAATGATTCCAACTCTGTTTTCCAGCGTTCATTACCATCTTGTTTCAACTTGATGATAAGCAATAATTGCTGATCCAGATCTGAGTCAGTTCTGTATCGCTGGTTCAGGTCAGCTTTTGTGGGTTTTGAAATCACCGGAATACGGGTTGGTTTAATGACCGCTGCGGCTTTTGCAGTGTCAGCTTTGAAATCTGCGTCATCCATCAGTAGCTCCTCGAGCATCAATTGTGTTTCCAACCGGGTCTCTGATGCGGGTCTAGCAGGCACAACCGTGACAGGTATGCTTTGCGATGCATTCGATGGATTCTGGCTTTTCATTTCTTTTACCCGTTGTAGTTCATCGGTTTGCTCGCCCGATTGCTTCATGATCGCTTTTTGACGTTGCAATGATATTGATTCGGCTTTCCCCATACCGTTTTCGTAAGCCGGGGAAGGCTCGTGTTGATTCAAAACAAGAGACAATGCCAGTACAAATACCGCGGCCGTGGTTAATCCGTGCAACCAACTGAAATTGATCCAGTGCGGCTTTTTTTCTAATGTGCGGCGGGCACTGTTCAATATTGCCTGGTCTAGTAATTCTGGTGGTTCAGTTTGCTGCAATTGCCCGTAAACACGGCTGAGTTTGTCCAGGTCGTCGTTTAATGATGCATCGGTTTTGCCGTTGTTGTGAATACTGTTCATTCAACCAGGCTCCGTTTAAGTTTGTGAACCGCGTAACGTAAGCGGCTTTTGACGGTTTCCCTGCTGACCCCGGTTACCTTGGCAATGTCCTCTATTTTAAGGCCGGTTTCAAGCTTAAGCAGCAGCGCATTTCTCTGCTCTACAGGCAGTGCATTGATACCTGAGTGCAATAGTTTGTTCTGTTCATCATCAATCGCCCTTTGCACGGGATTCGCTTGATGATCGGACAAGACATCCATTTGAATTGGATCATCGGGTTTTATACGCCGGTAGTAGTCAACAAGGTGGTTGTGGGCGATGGCGTACATCCACACAGCGAATACTGTGGTAGAACGGTATTTGTCTCGCGCCCTGATGATTTTTTCCCACACACCCTGGTACAGATCGTTGACCGTGGTGACATTATTTACCTGGCGCTTGAAGTAACGATACAAGGGCCCACGATGCCGGGCATAAAGCTGATCAAAAGCTTCTACATCACCTTTTAGGTATTGTTGCATCAATTGCTCGTCAGTCACCTCCCGCATAAAGGCAGCGTAGCTGATCTGGACGAGTGCGCCAAGTTGGAATAACAATCCTGCTGCTGGCGATTGAGTTTGGGCCGGGAGCCGAGGTGGCTCATTGTTATTGAGACACGCTGCGAGTACATCCCTGTAAGCTCGATCGCCAACCTCCCTGTTGGCGACGGTCTCAGTAACAATGAGCCAGCTCGGGTTAGTGCCAGACTTATTTTTCGACCACACTTTGAGCGACATTTTCAGACTGATCGAGTGTTTCTGCCAGTTGGACCAGTTGCATAAACTCACTGCGGTAACCATGTGAATCCTGACCTCTGGATTGTCGAGCCAGTTGCGCGATGTCGTCGAAGCTAAACGATTCGAGGTACTTGCCACCGCGCAACTTTTGGCCAAAGGCCGCAACGGCTGCTGCAAAGTTGAAGCTGTCACCACCGCGTGCGTTGATGCCGCTGTCCATCACCGGTGATTGGATCAGTTTTGATACTGATTCACTGGGTAATTTATAACGAATACGCAGATAGGCAAGTTCATTATTGAAGCTTGCATTGCTGGGTTTGTGGCTGATGTTGTCGCTCTGGTAACGTCGTGCCGGCAAACGCTGTCCGTTACTACCGCTGAGACTGATTTCATACAGGGCTGTGACTCTGTGTCCTGCACCGATCTCACCTGCATCCACTGTATCATTGGCAAAGTCTTCTTCATTGAGCATACGGTTTTCGTAGCCGATGAGGCGGTATTCGGAAACCTGGGCGGGGTTGAATTCAATCTGAATTTTTACATCCTTGGCAATGGTCAATAACGTTGCTGAAAGCTCTTCGTTCAACACCTTTTGTGCCTCAAACAAACGGTCGATATAGGCGTAGTTGCCATTACCCTCATCGGCCAGTTGTTCAAGCAGGTGGTCATTATAGTTACCGCTGCCAAACCCCAAGGTGGTCAGTGCGATGCCGGCTTTGCGTTTGCGCTGAATCAGATCAATCAATTCTTCGGTACTGGCCAGACCGACATTGAAGTCACCATCGGTGGCCAGGATGACGCGGTTAACACCGTTCTGGATGAAGTTTTGTTGTGCCAATTGGTAGGCGAGGCGTATGCCGGCAGCACCATTGGTGGAGCCACCTGCCTGTAATTGCTGCAAGGCTGCCAGGATGTCGGCTTTTTGATTGCCGTGCGTGGGTGGCAACACAACACCTGATGCGCCTGCATAGACGACTATGCTAATACTGTCACGTGTTTCAAGCTGCCCAACAAGCATGGTCAAAGCCTGCTGCAACAGCGGTAATTTATCAGCTGCACGCATGGAACCGGATACGTCGATCAGGAAGACAAGATTGGAAGCGGGTAGTTTGGATTTTGGAACTTCGTAACCCTGGATACCGATGCGTAACAAACGGGTATTTGTATTCCATGGGGTGGGGGCAATTTCTGTACTGACCTGGAAAGGTACTTTTTGGCTCTCTGGTTGTGGATAATCGTATTCAAAGTAGTTGATAAACTCCTCAACCCTGACCGCATCTTCAGGCGGTAGTTGCCCCTGGTTGAGCCAACGGCGCATGTTGGAATAAGCGCCGCTATCGACGTCAATTGAAAATGTTGAAACTGGCTCGTTCGTGACTCGTTTCACGCTTTGGGTTTCGAGATGTTGGTAATTCTCACGGTACAGCGATTCAGTAGCGTGGCGAATATTGTTGTGTGCCACGCCCGTTGTTACCAGCCTCTGCGGAGTCTGGCTTTGCTTCATGACCATTATGTGCTCGTTGCTCATATATTTTGTTGCTGCAATGGCATCAAGTTCATATGACATAGTGGGCTCGTCCCGGCGAACAAGAGATTCCGATGTACCGGGTTCGCCCTGAGCTTTTACTTCGAAAGGCATCGGGGTTGTCACGATAGATTGTTCGCTAATCGTTGCCTGGTCGGTTAGTTCATACAGCCGTTGTTGTGTGAGTGTTTGTGATTCATGGTCGGCGCCAGCCTGTGTGTCATCATTTTTATCGATAGCACAGGCTGTAAGCGTAGTAAAACAAAGCGTGATTACAAAAGTCTGGAAGTGCATTTCTCTCTCCTGGTTGCTTAAGAAATTCATTGCGTACTGGGTTAATACGCAGGCAGGAGAAAAAAGGGGTTAATCCATCTGGTTAGCTTTCTTCATTATCCAGGGTGGTTTTTCTGATCGTATCCACTTTTGAGAGTACTTGACCATCTTGCAGTTGGGTAAGTAGTGCCTGTTTCGATTTAAGTTCTTTGACAGAACTGATTGCCGTTCCGGTTTGTGCATCGGTAACAATGGCGTAACCTCGGGCGAGTGTTGGCAGCGGGCCAATTGCTTTCAGCGTGCGGGCAAGATTCTGAAGAGACCCCCTACGCTCCGATACAATACGCAGACCGGCAAGTCGCAGGCGATTTTTGGTTTGTAGCAATATTTTTCGGTGTTGATCCAGACGTTGTCCAGGATGTTGTTGCTGTAAGCGATGTGTCAGGTGGTCCAGGTTTTGGGACAATCGTTGCAATTGGTGAAGACTGCGTTGTTGTAATCGACGGCTGAGCATGGACAGGCTTTGTTTGATGGATTGTTGGTCTGGTGAAATTAATTCTGCTGCAGCAGAAGGTGTTGGTGCTCTTAAATCTGCAACAAAATCACTGATACTGAAATCAATTTCATGGCCGACCGCGGAGACCACCGGTAAGTTAGAAGCAACAATTGCACGTGCCACTGATTCTTCATTAAAAGCCCATAAATCTTCAAGCGAACCGCCACCACGGCCAGTGACGATCAGATCTGCCCAGTTATGGTCGTTGGCCGCTGCCAATGCATTTACAATGGCGGGTGCTGCTTCATTGCCTTGAACCGGTACGCCATAGATCCGTATGGCTGCCAAAGGCCAGCGGCGTTGCAATACATTCAAAATATCCCGCAGCGCGGCACCGGATGGTGATGTAATGATGGCAATACGAAGTGGGAAGGTCGGCAGGCTCTTTTTTTGTGTCTCATCAAACAGGCCTTCAGCGGCCAGTCCATTTTTTAATAACTCGAATTTTGCCCTTAACAACCCCTCACCAGCCCGTATCATTGAATCGGCGATCAATTGGTAGTTACCACGGGCCTCATACAGACTGACCCGGCCACGCGCCCTTACCAGCATACCGTTTTCGGGTTTGAAACCCATTTGGTAGGTGTTCGAACGAAACATCGCGCAGCTAATCTGGGCTTTATCGTCTTTCAGGGAAAAATATAGATGCCCGGATGCGGGTCGACTCAGGTTCGAAATCTCGGCTTCAACCCACACACGACCAAAACCGGCTTCCAGGTGCAGCCTGGCTTCATGGTTCAGTTCACTGGGGGTATAAATGTTCCCCATTTCATTATTTTCGAGAAGCTCGTCAGGTTCCATCGTCAGATGATAAACTCATGCCTCTCATCTGTCTTGTTCCATTCGTCCGGGAGTCACTGGTGATTAATAAAATATCTTTGTTGTTGCTCATGATGCTGGCTGCCGCGTGTGACGTGGAAACGCCCGCAGAAAAAGTATCGAGGCAAACTGAACAGCAACAACAATCCGGGCAAATTTTAATCCACAATGCACGGATATACAGCATGGACAGAAGATTTTCGACGGCTGCGGCAATGGTGTTTGACACGGCTGGTAAGATTCTTCAAACCGGTGACGAACAGGCCTTGCTTGATGCTTTTCCCACAGCCCGGCGCATTGATATCGGTGGCAAAACTATCATTCCGGGTTTGATCGATGCGCACGCTCATTTGTATGGCCTTGCGCTCAGTCTCAGCCAGGCGCAGTTGCGTGATACGACCAGCAAAGAAGATGTGATCCGAAAATTACGTGAACACGCGCAGCATTTGCCTGCAGGAGAATGGTTGCTCGGGCGGGGTTGGGACCAGAACGACTGGCCGGTCAAAGAATTTCCAGATCGCGGGGATCTCGACAGTGCGTTCCCCGACCGACCCGTCTGGCTACGGCGAATTGATGGTCACGCCGGCTGGGCCAACGGTGCTGCGCTCGCCATGGCGGATCAGGATTTATCCGGTGACTGGCAACCGCAGGGTGGTTTCATCCGTCGGGATTCCGAGGCACAGGCAAGCGGTGTATTGATCGATGGTGCAATGGCGCTGGTGCAAACAGCCGTACCTGAAATTTCCACAGAGCTATTGCAGGCATCACTGGGCCTGGCTTTGCAACAAATGGTCAGCCTTGGCCTGACCGGCGTGCATGAAATGGGTGTTGATCGTGCGGTGATTGAGCTGTATCAACAGCGTGTCAGGGCTGGGCAATTCCCAACACGGGTCTATGCATTCACGGATGGTGCGTCTGAGACAATGGACTGGTTATGTCGAAATGGAGTCGTAGAAGATGAGTCAGGGCGTCTGTATATGCGTGCGGTAAAGTTGTACATTGATGGCGCCATGGGTAGTCGTGGAGCGGCGTTGCTGGCAGATTATAGCGATGATGCGGGCAATGCCGGTTTACTGTTCATGTCCGCCGAGGCACTGGACGCCGATATCGACCGTGCCATGGCATGTGGTTTTCAGGTCGGTGTACACGCTATCGGTGACCGTGGCAACCGGGTTGCGCTGGACGCCCTCGAATCTGCGATACGACGGCACCCCTATAACCCCGGTCGGCATCGTGTTGAGCATGCCCAGACTTTGACTGTTTCCGACCTTCCGAGGTTCTCGAAACTGGACATCATCGCTGCCATGCAACCGACCCATGCCACCAGTGACATGTATTGGGTTGAGGACCGTCTCGGTCCCGAACGTGTTAAATACGCCTATGCCTGGCATTCGTTGTTCAATAGCGGTGCTCGCCTGGCCCTGGGTTCAGATTTTCCGGTCGAGCAAGTCAACCCCATGCTGGGAATTCATGCCGCAATTACACGCCAGGATGTAAAAGGCTGGCCGCAGGGTGGTTGGTACCCAAAGGAAATCCTGAGTCGTGAAGAAGCCGTGCGCGGATTCACTCTGGACGCAGCTTATGCTGGTTTTATGGAAAAGAGTGTTGGCTCTTTGGTGCCAGGAAAGCGTGCTGATTTTATTGTTTTGGATCACAACATATTTACCGTTGAGGCCGCGGAAATCCCATTTATCAAGGTCTTGCAGACGTGGCTGGACGGGGAGGTCGTATATACCTATCCTTGATTAGAGTCTGTCATTGACATGACCATTATGGTTATAATGATCGGCTAACGCGCCCGGCTTGTTCCGGGCGTTGCCATATTCAATATGGAGTGCACCTGCCATGAAAGTAATCGGTGAAGCTCTCACCTTTGATGATGTATCCCTGATTCCGTCCTTTTCTGACGTCCTGCCAAAAGATGTTGATTTAAAAACCCGCCTGACCGCTGAATTAAGTTTGAATGTACCGTTGATTTCAGCGGCCATGGATACGGTGACAGAGGCACGTCTGGCTATTGCCATGGCGCAGGAAGGTGGTATTGGTGTAGTTCATAAAAACATGAGCCTGGAAAACCAGGCAGAACAGGTTCGGATCGTCAAGAAATTCGAAGCAGGCGTGATCAAAGACCCGATCACGGTTAAACCGGACACGACCATTAGCGAAGTACTGGATATCACCCACCGACACAACATTTCTGGTGTACCGGTGGTGGATGGTGACGAATTGGTGGGTATCGTAACCTCTCGTGATATGCGTTTTGAACGTCGTCTGGACGATCCGGTGCGCAATATCATGACAGGCAAACAAGACCTGGTCACCGTCAATGAGAACGCCAGTCAGGATGAAGTGCTTGAACTGCTCCATCGTCACCGAATCGAAAAAGTGTTGGTGGTTAACCGTCATTTTGAATTGCGTGGATTAATTACCGTTAAAGATATACAAAAATCCTCCGATTTCCCGAATGCGGCAAAAGACGCTCGTGAGCGTTTGCTGGTGGCTGCGGCGGTTGGTGTGGGTGGTGACACGGAAGAGCGGATAGCGGCTCTGGTGGAGGCCAACGTGGACGTGGTCATCGTTGACACCGCGCATGGCCATACCCAAGGTGTATTGGACCGGGTCACCTGGGTAAAACAACAGTTTCCCGAAGTACAGGTTATCGGTGGCAATGTTACCACCGGTGAAGGTGCGTTGGCGTTGGTAGAAGCTGGCGCAGATGGTGTTAAGGTCGGCCAGGGGCCGGGTTCTATTTGCACCACCCGTATGGTTGCCGGTGTTGGTGTGCCACAGATTACTGCCGTTAATAATGTCGCCAGGGCATTGGCCAAAAAGGGTGTGCCGTGTATTGCTGATGGCGGTGTGCGGTTTTCTGGTGATGTTGCCAAGGCGGTTGCAGCGGGTGCGTGGACAGTGATGATTGGCGGCCTGTTTGCCGGTACCGAGGAAGCACCGGGAGAAGTCGAGCTGTTTCAGGGTCGTTCCTACAAATCTTATCGTGGTATGGGTTCGCTGGGTGCAATGCAGGAAGGCTCGAAGGATCGTTATTTTCAGATGGATGTTTCATCGGACAAACTGGTGCCCGAGGGAATTGAAGGACGTGTCCCTTATAAGGGGCCTTTGTCTGGCGTTATTCACCAGTTGACTGGTGGTTTGCGTTCTTCAATGGGTTATATGGGCTGTGACACCATCGGGCGATTCCGCGAAGAAGCGAGGTTTGTCCGAATCACCAATGCTGGTGTACGCGAAAGTCATGCTCATGACATTCAAATCACAAAAGAAGCTCCTAACTACAAACTGGGTTAGCAGTGAGCCGGAATAAGACAGATATGACACAGGACATTCACCAGCATCGTTTATTGATCCTGGATTTTGGCTCCCAGTACACTCAGCTGATTGCGCGCCGTATTCGCGAAATTGGGGTGTATTGTGAAATTTGGCCTTGGGATGTCACTGAGACAGAGATAAAGGAATTCAAACCACAGGGAATTATCCTGTCAGGCGGACCAGATTCCGCAACTACCGACGCAGGGCCCAAAGCTCCGGGTATTGTTTTTGAGCTGCAAGTTCCGGTTCTTGGAATTTGTTATGGACTGCATACTATGGCCGCCCAGTTGGGTGGTAAGGTCGAGCCGTCTGAAGAAAAAGAATTTGGCTACGCCGAAGTTGAGTTACTTCGCCCTTCAGCACTTTTTGATGGTATCGCCGATCGATGCAGCAAGCATAATAAGGGTCTGCTGGATGTGTGGATGAGTCACGGTGACAAAGTGACTGAACTACCGCCAGGCTTCGAGCTTCAGGCTGGCACCGATGCAGCGCCTGTGTCTGCCATAGCTGATGAATCACGTCGCTTCTACGGTGTTCAGTTTCACCCTGAAGTCACCCACACTGTCTTTGGTAAAGAGATCCTGCTGCGTTTTGCACTTGATATTTGCAACTGTGAAGCACGTTGGACTGCGGCCAATATCATTGAGGATGCCATTGAGCAGGTACGTCAGGATGTCGGCAGCGAGCACGTCCTGCTGGGTTTGTCCGGTGGCGTTGACTCAAGCGTGGTTGCAGCCTTGCTGCATGAGGCCATCGGTGACCAGCTCACATGTATCTTTGTTGATACTGGTTTACTTCGTTACGAGGAAGGTGATCAGGTGATGGCGACCTTTGCTCGTCACATGGGTGTACATGTTATCCGTGTGGATGCCCGTGAGCGTTTTCTTGCCGGCTTGGCTGGTGTTGCAGACCCGGAACAGAAGCGTAAAGTCATTGGTAACCTGTTCATCGATATTTTCGAAGAGCAGGCAAAGGACTGTACGAGGTCAGACCATCATGTGAAATGGCTGGCACAGGGTACGATTTATCCCGATGTCATAGAATCCGCAGGCAGTCGTACCGGCAAAGCTCACGTGATCAAATCGCATCATAATGTTGGCGGCTTGCCCGAGCACATGAAAATGCGGTTGATTGAGCCCTTACGTGAGTTATTCAAGGACGAAGTACGACGTATTGGCATACAGTTGGGGCTTGCAGCCGAAATGGTAAACCGTCATCCCTTCCCAGGTCCGGGATTGGGGGTTCGTATCCTTGGTGAAGTACGTGAAGAATATTTATTGCCATTAGCACAAGCTGATCATATTTTTATCCAGGAATTACGTAACCACGATCTTTACGATCAGGTCAGTCAGGCCTTTGCCGTCTTCCTTCCGGTTAAGTCGGTTGGGGTCGTGGGTGACCAGCGTCGTTATGAGTGGGTGGTGGCTTTACGTGCGGTGGAGACCGTCGATTTTATGACGGCGATTTGGGCGCGTTTGCCTTATGATTTCCTTGAAAAAGTCTCCTTGAGAATTATCAATGAGATATCGGGTATTTCCAGGGTTGTTTACGACATTTCCGGGAAACCGCCTGCTACGATCGAATGGGAATAAACCCGACCGTTGTGCGGTTGCTGGTGCCAAATGAAAGTACACGCAAATTTTAAGTTGGAATCAGTACGGTTTTACCTGCCGTTTCTTATTATTACCATTATTGGAGTTTATCTGAGGCTTGATCAATTTAGCCTACAGGTATTGCTGGATGATGAATGGCATGTCATTCATCAGTTATTGAGCAAAACGCCAACGGAACTGGTTCGGAATTTTGGTCAGGCCGATTTCAGTATCCCCCTGGCATTGCTGTACTGGTCTGAACTCAAGTTGTTTGGATTGAGTGAAACCGCAATGCGCTGGCCTATGATGTTTGCCGGTATTTCAACTTTGCTGGTTTTACCGCTATATGTCCGTCAATATTTTAATCAAAAAGTCACGCTCTTTTTTGCATTTTTACTGGCATTCTCTCCTCTGCTGGTCATATACAGCAGAACAGCACGACCTTATGCTCTCACGCTGCTGCTTTCTCTTCTGGCCGTAGGCGTATTTCATAAATTTGTCAAAATTGAAAAACCCTCATTGAAATTAGGGTTCATTTATGGACTTTGCGCAGTGGCCAGTGTTTGGTTGCACTTGATCAGTTTACCCATGGTTGTCGCGCCATTTTTAACGCTTGCAGTGCCCGCATTGCTGGATCGGGACTGGCCTGGGCTGCGACGTATATTTTGGTTGGGTTTTTTTACGCTTGCAGGGCTTTTGGCGGTCGTGTTGCCGCCTGTACTGGGACACCCTGAAGCGCTATCGGTCAAGCTTGGTGTTCAAACACCGGATTTTCAAACCTATTATGGTGTGCTTTACGCCTGGTTGGGCACAGCCTCGCTTTCGGTGGTCTTAATCGGCGTAGTATTGGCCGCCATGGGTGTTAGCTCTATGTGGCGCAAATTCCCGTTGTTGACCAGCCTCATGACAGGTTTGGCTTTAACCTTTGGTGTTATCTTACTGACGCAACCAGCCTGGGTGCACCACCCATTAACCTTGGCCAGATATCTGCTGCCAGCTATTCCACTGTTGTTACTTTCCATAGCACTCGGCACAGCGCGTTTAAGTGACATACTGGTTCATCACTGGGGCGCTTCCGGGAAATATGCGTTCCTCTGCGCAACGACGTCTGTGTTATTGCTTGTGGCTTATTATTCTCCATTGCCAAAGATACTGACGAAGCCTAACTCCAACAGTTTGCATTCGGTTTATCAATTTGATTTTCGTGCTGAGAAAAACCTGATTGCCTTATACCAAAAAGACTTCCCGGTCAGTCAATTCTGGCAACAACTGGCATCATTGCCACAGGATTCTTTAAAAATAGCAGTCAGTCCGTTTTCTTTTGAAACGCATCATTGGGATGCTGCCCGTTGGGAACAAATTTCACAGCAACGAATAATGCCAGCTTACCTGGCTGAATTTTGTAGTGTGCATCGTTGGGGTGAAGTCCCGCAAGGTCATGGGTACCGATTTAAAAATGTTGGCTACTTGTCAAATCAAAACGATTTAATTGAGCGTGGGTTTGATCTTGTTGTTTATCAGAAACCACAAACAGTCCTCACAAATGAGGGTGAAAAGGAATTTGGTTTGGATACGGCGGATTGTGAGCATAAACTTCGCGCGCAATTCCAGGTACCGGTTTATGAAGACAAGTGGTTACTGGTTTTCCCACTTTCGGACAGCATACGAGGTTTAATCAATGTTACACGGTAAAAGATTAATGGTCGTCATGCCTGCATTTCGTGCAGCCAAAACAGTGGAAGCTACCTGGCGTGGACTACCCCACGATATTGTGGACAAAGTTTTGCTGGTAGATGACGCCAGTCATGATGAAACATCAGA
This sequence comes from Gammaproteobacteria bacterium, assembly GCA_021772935.1. Lineage (GTDB taxonomy): Bacteria > Pseudomonadota > Gammaproteobacteria > Xanthomonadales > SZUA-36 > SZUA-36. The sequence goes on along the minus strand of JAJFLA010000026.1, from coordinate 3,696 downwards.
GATTGCCAAAGCCCTTGGTATTGACGTTTTATTACATGAGACCAATCAAGGCTACGGTGCCAACCAAAAAACCTGTTATACGGCGGCCCTGAATGATGGTGCGGATATCATCGTCATGGTACATCCGGATTATCAGTATGAACCAAGGCTTGTTACCGCAATGGCGGCAATGATTGAGTCCGAGATTTACGACATTGTCATCGGTTCTCGAATCACCGGGGGTGGTGCGTTACGTGGTGGTATGCCGTTATGGAAATACCTGGCAAACAGAGTCTTAACGGCGTTCCAGAACCTGTTACTCGGTGCAAAACTTTCAGAATATCATTCAGGCTACCGTGCCTATTCGCGGCAGGTTCTGGAACAATTAAACTGGCCAGGGAATTCAGATGATTTTGTTTTTGATAACCAGTTTTTAGTACAGGGAATCATCGCAGGCTTTCGCATGGGAGAGATATCGGTGCCAACCAAGTATTTTGAAGATGCGAGTTCAATCAATTTTAAACGATCAGTTCGATATGGTTTGGGGGTTTTAACGACCACGATGATTGGCTTTCTCAATCGTCTTGGTGTGTACAAGAGCCGTTTGTTTGCCGCAGCAAAGAAAGAGCGTTTATGAACGGAGTTTTGATTCGCTTCTTCAAGCGCAGGTCTGCCAATGACTGGAAAGTTCAGTTTTTTCAGCACCTGGTTACCGGTGCGGTAGCGACTGCTGCACATTATATCGTGATGTGGTTGGCTCTGTCGTTTCAGTTGTTTCCCGTGTTTGCAACGAGCATCGGCTTTTTGGCTGGGGCCAGCACACGGTTTCTTTTCTCCTATTTCCATATTTTCGAACCTGAAAGGGATGTAATCAAAGCGCTACCTCTCTTTATTTTGGCGCTAGGCCTGCAAATGGCAGCCAATGCCGGCTTGCTCACACTGTTATTATCGGTAAACTTATCCGTTTGGCCATCCCAGGTCCTGGCAACAGGCATGCTTACTGTCTTTAACTTTCTCGCTTATAAGTATTGGGTGTTTAAATAACAAACCAGGTAATAGAATTCGGACAACAGATGGATGCATAAGCTATTTAACAAAAAATCATGGCCAATAACACGGGTTGCGGTTGGATCATGACAATCAACATCGAGATGGCATTTGATCATCAGGATGAAGCCTGGATGGCCGAAGCCTTGCAACTGGCGAGACGGGCGGGTGCTGAAGAAGAGGTGCCGGTCGGTGCTGTCATCGTTAGAGAAGGTAAAATCGTTGGTCGTGGCTGGAATCGGAATATCAGTCTGCATGACCCATCCGCACATGCGGAAATCCTGGCCATGCGTGATGCCGGGATCACACAGGGTAATCATCGTCTGAGTGGCTGTACGTTGTATGTGACACTGGAGCCATGCTTGATGTGTGCTGGTGCAATGATTCATGCCAGACTGGAACGCATAGTGTTTGCTGCGAATGATCCAAAAACAGGCGCAGCTGGCGGAAAGTTTGACCTTTTGGGTCATTCCGCCCACAATCACGCAGCCGTTGTTTCAGGTGGTTGTCTTGCGGTTGAAAGTTCTGCCCTGCTGAAGGGTTTTTTTAGACAACGAAGGTGACCGGAGTTTATGCAAGGTCCCTGATGAAACGGATTGGCTCTACCTGAGACAAGTACATTAAGGAGATGAATTAATGAGAATGATAAGTGCCATTATACTGCTGTTGTTGTTGATGACAGATACCCAAGCCTACCTTGACCCGGGTACAGGAAGCATGTTGTTGCAGGTCATCCTGGGTGGTGTGGCTGCCGTGGGTGTAGCCATCAAGCTGTACTGGCACAAGTTGAGGGTCGCCTTTGGCATGGGTAAGAAAGAAAACTCTGAAGATGAACCCGTCTGAAGCTTCAATGAACAACTCCACAGCGACTGTCAACGCCGGTTCGTTTCGCGACCGCGACGGGCGTGTGTATCACTACCAGGATCGGGTGTTTCGAGGCTTGAGTGAACCCGCACTGGAAAGTTTTCGGCAATTGCAGGAAAAGCCGTTTTACACAAAACTGGTGGAATCTGGCAAAGTGATTGGGACACGTGAGGTTCCAGCTCAAGAAAACCCCTTACCTGATGATGTGAAAGCACAATGGACCGGTTTTCTTGAACACGACCCGGTAGCGGTCATTAGCTACCCGTATGAATGGACCTTCAGTATGCTGAAGGCTGCGGCCAGTCTGCAATTACACCTGGTCGAGCGTGCGGTCAGCAACGGTTTTACACTGAAAGATGCGACACCTTACAACATCCAGTTTGTGGATCGTAAGCCGGTATTTATCGATATCCCATCCTTTGAACCACTACAGCAGGGCGAACCCTGGTCGGGTTACCGGCAGTTTTGTGAAATGTTCCTGTTTCCATTGTTATTACAGGTTTACAAGGGTTGTAACTTCCAGCCTTTCATGCGTGCATCCATCAATGGCGTAGATGTTCAGGCCGCGGCTGCTCTGTTTGGCTTTCGTGATCGTTTCCGCAAGGGTGTGATGAGCCATGTTTGGCTGCAATCCAAGCTGGACCGCCGTTTTGGTGGGTCGTCTGCAAACGTCCGCTCCAGTCTTAAATCCGCCGGCTTTAACCGTGAGTTGATCCTGGTTAACGTCCGTAAAATGCAAAAGCTGGTGGCTAAACTTGAATGGCAAGCAAGCGGTTCAGAGTGGGGTGATTACACTGAGTTCCATAATTATTCCGAAGATGACCACGTGCTTAAAGAAAATTTTATCCGTGAGGCCATTGCAATCGAAAAACCGGTGACCGTATGGGATATCGGATGTAATACCGGGCAGTTTTCACGGATAGCAGCGTCCGGCTGCCAGCAGGTGTTGTCTACAGACATTGACCACGTTGCTGTTGAGCGCTTGTTTCTGAATCCGGATACACCGGAAAACATCCTGCCATTGGTGCAAAATGTTGCTGACCCTTCTCCCAATTGGGGTTGGCGTAATTGTGAGCGCAGTGACCTTCAAAGCCGAAGCAAGCCTGATCTTGTATTGTGTCTTGCCTTGATTCATCACGTGGTGATTACGGCGAATATCCCATTGGCGGAGTTTGTTGACTGGTTGGCCGGTCTGGCAGACAGCTTGGTGATTGAATATGTTTCACGCAAGGATGACAAGGTCAAAACGTTACTACGTAACAAGGAAGACAAATACCAGGATTATTCCCAGGAGTCCCTGGAAGTGAACCTCAGAAGGCACTTTGAGATACGTCAGCAACGGGAAGTAAACAACGGTGACCGCTTATTGTACCTGTGTGTCAAATAAGGGTTGTAAGCCCTGATACAAACTCAAATTACCTTATATAAGACACTATAACTAGGGAACACCTGATTTATTCGGAACGATTTCATGAATAGATCAGAGACTCCTTGGATTAACGTTCCTGGATGTCTTTCGGGTGTCTGACAGGCTTTGCCAAATTTCATTTACCGTACGGCAATAAAAAGGGCGCGGGATGTCAGACATCCCGCGCCCGGTTGAGGCTAGATAGCCGGTTTAAAGCACAGCGTTATTGCGCATGAACCTTATCTATTGCAAAGTCCTTGCCAACACCATGGCAAGTCGTACAGGACTCACCAAATAAGACCGTGTTGGAAGCTGCATGGGCAGTCGCAGAATCACCGTCATGGCAACTCAGGCAGGCCGAGGCAATAGGCATGGTCGGATTCAACCAATCTTGCGGT
>JAJFLA010000025.1 GCA_021772935.1 Gammaproteobacteria bacterium | reverse complement strand
TATGCTCCAGCCAAAACTGTTGCCGCTTTGTCAGCGCCGGAATCATTTTTTGCATTGCTCACCGCTCCTGTTTTATCGTGAGCGCAAAGACTGACCGGAACCAGGTCAAGATAACAGGGTGTGGTTTGTTAACCGCTTACGATTATTTAACCAGCATTAATCAGACCGACATTCTACTTACAATTCGTATTGCCGCTAAAAAAGAAGTGGCTGAACTTATTTTGACTGACTAGTATACTTTCACAGCTTGCTAAAATTTCAATGATTAACTCGATATAATCCACTCGAACGCTAGGAGATGTTATATACGACTTCACTTCGTTGACTGCTTGAACATCCCCAACAGGTACTGTCAAGTTAAGCTCAGATTTGGCAGACCGCGCCCATGAAGAACATAAAATCACTGTATCACGGACATCGATTCCCACCTGACATCATCAGCCACGCCGTTTGGTTGTACCATCGGTTCTGTCTCAGCTTCCGAGATGTTGAAGATCTTCTGGCAGAACGTGGGGTGATCCCATAGTGCAAACAAATACAGAAAGTATTCGTTTGCAGTCTTGCGCAGCACAATGGCTTTTTACTCAATGTACTGTGAGCCAAACTCGCTAATCAACGGCCAAAGTTGTGAACATGCCCAAACCAACCGAAACACTGGAACGGGGCAGAAGTCGGCGCAGAAAGCCTTAAGCAATTTCCAAACTTGTTTTTAAAGGATTCAGGTATGGCTCAAAGTTTTTCCACTGCTCGAGACCGCTTTTGTATAATGGCTGCCTGACCTGTTCTGCGCTTGGTGTGTGCACCGCTCGTTCAGTCTTGTGGAATTCGACACAGCGCTGGTCAAACGGCAGTCCAAGAAAATCGAGCAGGCGCCGGACCTGCGTTTCCAGGTTTTCCACCACATCTTCATACTGCACACGCAGTATTTTGCCGGGCAATACATTTTCCCAGTGCTGCATCAGGTCCACATAACCGCTGTAGTAACGCCCAACTTCTTCCAGTCCATAACTGAACTCCTGTCCATCTCCAAATAACTGCTTAAAATTACTAAAACAGCACGCCATTGGGTGACGGCGGGCGTCAACGATTTTACAATTCGGAAACATGAGCTGAATCAATCCAATGTGTCGGAAATTGTTCGGCATCTTATCAGTGAAGTAAATACCATCTTTTCGATAGACTCGGGTTGATTTTAAGTACTGGTTAGCGAATCGTTCGAACTGTTGCTGATGCAGAGTCTCGAGTATCGCCGGGTAGCGCGACGCCTCGTCAATGTTGTGACGCCCGCCCAGCTTCTGCGCTTGGGACATGATATCAGGCAGTTCAATGGTGCCGTCGACCATGGGGTGTGAGGCCAGAATCTGCTCAAGGAGTGTAGAACCCGCTCTCGGCATACCCACAATGAAAATTGGTTCATTGCTCTGCGCGCCAAACCCGTCCCTGTCATTGAAGAACTGCTGTGTACATGTCTCCTTCTGTCGCGCGAACTCCTTATCCGTGCGCTCTGCGAGGTAGTTCGATTCGTCCAGTTTCAGTTGGTTGCCACGTGCGTAGTAAGTGAAGGCAGTCTCATAATTGTTGTGGTCCTCGTAACTCTTTCCGAGTGCAAAGCATATTTGGTATCGATCAATAGTCTTAGTGGCTGCAGCAGCTTCGGCACGCCTCATTTGCGCTATCTCGGTTTCTTCAAAGAGATAGGTCTTAACATTAGCCAGGCTCCACCAGGCATCACCATGATCAGGCTTGATTCTCGCCGCCTCTTTATAGGCCTCAATAGTACGCTCACGTTCCCCAAGAGATTTGAGCGCATGCCCCTTGAGCATGTGATAGTGGAGATTGTCAGGACTCTCTTCAATCAGCAGGTCATAGTATTCCAGTGCCTTGTCAAACTCACCCACCGGCACAGCCGCATTGGCATAAAGCAGACGAAAGGCAGGAATAGCGGGCTGATGCTTCAGCAGCAATGCCGCCTGCTCCATTGACTTTTGGAATCGCTGACGCTTGAACAGTACCTGGGTGTAATCGTAACGTGCAGCTTGAAAATCCGGATCGAATTCAAGGCAGCTTTCCAGCAGGAAGTCGGCATCATCCAGAATACCCAATTCAGTCGCAATTTTTGCAAGTAATCTCATGCCCTCCACATGCTGGCGGTTTTTTTGTACAAAAGCGCGGCAAAGTTGTTCAGCCTGATAGAGCTTGTGCTCATGAATCATGCTTGTAACGGAAAGCAGTTCTGGCGGAAGCTTCTGTAATCGTTCTGTGTGCTTTTCACAAATTCTGCTACGTTCATACTCGCCGCTGTCACGGTGAAGTTTAGCCAGGTTCTGCCAGCTGACTATGAGCGCTGGATTTAGCTCTGCGGCTCGTTCATAGGCCCTTAGCGCATCTTCACACAGCGCCTGTTTGAGATAGATATGACCTTGTTCCTGATGCGCCCTGGCATAGTCCGGAAAGTGATTAAGGAGCTTATCCAGTGTCAATAATGCTGTTTGCAATTCATTGCTGTAGCGAAAACAAACGGCGAGAACATAGAGCGCCTCTTGATCCTCGGGATCATGAGCGAGAATGTCTTGCAAATGAGCAATCGCATCCCTGAACTGCCCCTTACGCAATAGCTCTTTTGCCAGTATCATCTTATCGGAGATACTGGGATCAGCGAGATCACCTGGTATATTCAAAACCTGCTACCTCAACCAAAAAGGCCAAAACGAAAACGGCCAGGTACAAAATAGTAACCCGGCCGCTCAAAAAGAGCTATCCGTCAGGGAGCTTAATAATGGTAGGAGAGCTTCAGCATAAGGTTGCGTGGCCGATTGACAACCGTCCGTGAAATATCATCCTGGTTACTGATAAACAGCTGTGCTCGCTTGTCAGTCAGGTTCTTGATAAATAAACTCGCGTTCCAATTATCCATAAAATCCATACCAACCGTGAAGTCTGCCGTAGTGTAGCTATCAAGGGGGAAATCATCACCGATGACGACACTGGTATGAGCGCTGCCTTTATGTTGTACACCCAGCTGTGCGTAAGCCATATTTCCAGCGATGTCAAAGTCGTAGCGCACATTCAGGTTCCCCTGAAACTTTGGGGTCAGCGCAAGATCGCTTCCGGGAGGCAACAGGTTGTCGGCACCAGCCGGGCGAGCCGTCAGCTCCGTATCGTTGAAAGAAAAAGCACCAGACAGCGTCAAGTTGTCGCTGGCAAGAAAAACGAAATCGCCCTCAATGCCAAAAACCTCAGCTTGTCCGGCGTTGGCCGTATACAGCAGTCTGTTAACGGATTGATCAAAGATGTCGATCTGGACATCACTCCAGTCAATAAAATAGGCCGCGCCGTTAAATCTCAAGCGGCCGTCAGCCAGGATTGTTTTCCAGCCAAACTCATAGTTGTCTATCGTGTCAGTGTCATAGAACGCCGGAAATACAAACTCCCCGGTCGTCCGATGTATGATGTCACCCTGACGGTTAAAGCCACCGCGGCGGAATCCCTGAGAGTAGGTGCCATAAAGAAGGATATCGTCATTTGGCACGTATGTCAGAGTAAACTTGCCAATGGTGTCGCTCGAATTCTCTGGCTCAATTGCATTCAGCGTACCTCCGGCGTCTCCATCTACCGTCGTGAACCCTGATACAAAGTTGAATGATCCGTCGACTTGCAAGTCGATATCGTAATAACGCAGGCCCCCGGTCATGCTCCACTTATCGGAAAAGTCCCAGGTCAGTTCACCAAAGAACGCAAGCTGGTCAGACTTGGGAACAAGATCGTTAAAGAAAGCGACTGCCGGATCCCGGGCGCTGGGGTCAAAAAAATCATCCGCCTCAGAGTGTGGTGCATTCGGGGCAAAGTCCTGATTACCCGGCGGTACGCCAAAGGGTGAATGATATTCCCACTCCTGGGATACACCACCGTCAGAGTTATCAACGTAAACCCCGGCGACAAATCGTGTGGAATCGTTTATCTCGCCGGAAAAGCGCAGTTCATGCTGAGAGTCCTCAGAATCCTGGATGCCGTGGTATTTTTGGGCTGGTGCAGCACACTCGATAATATCAAATTCGAGAGCACTAAAATCACCAAAGCTGTAGCTACAGTTGTAATAAGGTTGAAATCCGCCACCAAGGGTATAACCCACATAGTCGATACGCTGATCCAGGTTTCGTTTAAGGAATGAGCCGGCATAAACTACGTCCAGCCACCCGATACGCCCTTCTAAAGTCCAATTGAACTGGTCGAACTCATCTTCCAGTCTGTCGGCAGAAAAACGTTGCACTTGCAGGTCGCCAACATCCGGCGAGTAATCGAACACACCGTCAGACTCCAGTTTCTGGGTCATAAAGCCCAAGCGCAGACTCCAATCATCGTTTATATCAAACGTTGCGCTTATGCGGGCACCGGTATAGCTGGTCTCGTTAAAATTATCTTCAACAAAACCTGCATTGTCAGCTACACCATATATATCCGTCTCATCCTTATTAATGATCCGGGCGCTTTCTTCAAATGAAATAGTACCGGGAACATTATCAATATAACCACCGAAATTGACATCGTAGACAGAGACGCGTACGGCAAACTTGTCTTCGATAATCGGGATATTGACAAAACCTTCTATGCCCGTGCTGTCGCTACCGCCTTCGGTCGCTCCGTACATGAGCTCAACCCCGACATCGAACTGACTCGCGTCGGGTTTATTGGTGATCATGCGTATCGTGCCAGCCTGAGAACTGGCACCATACAATGTGCCCTGCGGGCCGGGCAGCACTTCCAGGCGTGCCATATCGGTAACATAGACATCAATGTTACGACCAGCAGCCGTAAGCGGTGCTTCGTCAATATACATTGCCACGGTTGGCCCGGCCCCAATACCGCCGGACTGAAACAGACTGCCTTTACTGGTGCTTATGCCACGAATATACACGTCGTTTTGACCAGGCCCTCGACCTGCGAAAGATACATTTGGCAATTGGTTGACGTAATCGACAAAATTATTGATGCCCATGCTATCCAGTGATTCTTCACTCAAGGCCTGTACCGCTACTGGTATATCCTGCAAGTTTTCGGCGCGCTTGGTTGCGGTAACAATGACCTCTTCAAGCATATTTGAACTTTCTTCCTGCGCCATCGCAGTAGCTGTAATTCCCAGGGCACCAGATGCTATCGCCAACCTGATCGCCTGACTCAATTTGCTCTTTCCGTACATTAAATTCTCTCCAACCGCGCTTCTATTTATAGTAATCGTACCCATAGGTACAACTATTGTGGTCTGCACTAGAGTAAGACTCTTACAATTACAGTACTACAAGTCAACTGCATTAGTGAAACTGATGGCATACATAAGCCAGCCTAACAAGCTCAACCCTGACTGTTTGTAAGTCTGCGCCGTCATCTCGTTAAAACGACTCTTCACATGCTACTTTTCTTTTCGGGTCAATCGCAGAGTATTAGCAGCTTACTGCGTTCGGATTAGATTTTCTAATGACATCTCATTTCAATTGCTTCCTTTCAATACTCGAAGCACTATTCTACAAACGCGCCGAAAAGCTGATATTCATGGATACCTTCATATTAACCGCGAGCTGCCATGCCACTACTGGTGTCGTTGCAGCCGCATCGGGATTTCTGGCAGACCGTGATTGTTACATTCTTGGTCTCGAGCAGTTTGATGACGAATCGACGGACATATTCTTTATGCGCGCGGTGTTCAGGACACAGGAAAAAACGCCAGCCATAACGGATATTAGACATGAATTTGCTGCCATCGCAGATCAATTTAGGATGAGCTGGGATTTTCATGACCCGAATCAGCCAATGAAAGTTATCATCATGGTTTCAAAGGCCGACCATTGCCTTGGCGATCTGCTTTATCGCAGTCACAAGGGTGAGTTGAATATGGAGATAATGGCGGTCGTTTCGAACCACCAGGATTTACGATCAATGGTCGAGCGTGAGGGAATTCGCTTCGTGCACCTGCCAATTACAAAAGAAAACAAGGCTCAACAGGAGCAACGTCTGCTGGAAATTATCGATGAAACCGAAACTGAACTCGTCGTGTTGGCTCGTTATATGCAAATTCTTTCCAATAGCCTGGCGACGCAACTATCTGGTCGCTGCATCAACATTCACCATTCGTTCCTGCCAGGGTTCAAGGGTGCCCAACCTTATCATCAAGCGTTTGACCGCGGTGTCAAGGTCATTGGGGCAACGGCCCACTACGTCACATCCGATCTTGATGAAGGACCAATCGTTGAACAGATCGTGACAAGGGTTGATCACAATTACAAAGCAGAACATCTTGTGCGAGTTGGCCGTGATAATGAAAGCATGGCACTTGCCAAAGCAGTGAAATATCACATCGAGCGGCGCGTCTTTCTCGACCGCAACAAGACTGTCATTTTTCATGGCGTTTGATGAGGACACCGCATGCCTTTTGGACTTCTTAAATTCGGGCTGAGTAAAACCTATCCTGCGCAACATCAGTTCACACCAGCATCCACCGAGCTCAAAAAGCATTACGATGTGGTGATCATCGGTGCCGGTGGTCACGGTACGAGTATTGCCTACTATCTTGCGAAATATCACGGTGTGACGAATATTGCCGTCCTCGACAAGGGCTATCTGGGTGGTGGTAACACAGCCCGGAATACGGCAGTGATTCGATCGAACTACCTTACCGAGGAAGGCGTTACTTTCTATCGTGAGTCGGTCAGGCTCTTTCAAGACATGAGTAACGAATTCGGCTTTAATGTCATGATGGAAAATCGGGGCCAACTCACCCTGGCCCATAATGATGCCGCAATTCGAAGCTTTCGCTGGCGCGCCGAGGTCAATCAACACCTGGGCGTGCGATCCGAACTCGTAGATCGTCAAACAATCAAAGAATTGGTTCCCAATCTCAACCTATCCGAGACCGCGCGATTTCCAATCATCGCCGGGCTATGGCATGCCGATGGGGCAACTGCCCGTCACGACGCGGTTGCCTGGGGCTATGCCAGGGGTGCTTGTAAGCGTGGAGTCGAATTGCACCAGTTGACTGAAGTCCAGGATATCGAAGTCACCCGGGGCAGAGTCACAGCAGTGAATACCAATCGTGGCCGGGTCGGATGTGGCAGCGTGGTACAGGCCGTTGCTGGTGCCAGCTCTGTTGTTGGATTAAAAGCCGGCATTCGATTACCGATCCATTCTTTTCCACTACAGGCCATGGTGACGCAACCCTATAAACCACTGTTGACACCGCACGTCAGTTCACCGCAGCTGCACGTCTACCTGCATCAAACATCACGCGGTGAACTGGTGATCGGCGGCGGATCTGATCCTTACCCGCTTTATAACACCCGTTCCACACTGGATCAGAAAGAGGTTCTGGCCGCAGCGGTGACTGAACTTTTTCCTTTTCTCTCCCAAGCACGAATAATGCGCCAGTGGGCCGGCATTACCGATATGACACCCGACTACAGTCCGGTCATGGGTTTAAGTCCAGTTGAGAATTACTACCTTGACGCGGGCTGGGGAACCTGGGGGTTCAAAGCAACACCCATTTGCGGCAAGACCATGGCCGAACTGGTAGCAACCGGACGGGTTCCGGAAATTATCCGTCCTTTTGAACTCGAGCGCTTCTACCGCTTCGAGCAGATAAACGAGGCCGGCGCGACCGCCGCAAGCCATTGACGGAGTACTAGAACGCCAATGAAAATTCTGAACTGCCCATTGAACGGCCCCCGCAACATCGCGGAATTTTCTTATGGTGGCGAACTCCACCGCATGCCCGATCCATCCAAGTGTGAATCACGGGAATGGGTGGAGCATGTATTCTTTAATGAAAACAAAGCGGGCATTGTGACCGAATGGTGGTACCACAATGCAAGCTCATACTGGTTTCTGGCCGAACGCAATACGGTGACTGACGAGATCATTCGGACCTTTCCCGCGAGCGACGTATTTAAGGAACGCGTTGACTTCAGTAAAGAAACGGGTGAGGCGCAGGAATGATGGCCTCCATGAATCGTCTTCCCGCACCCTATGGGCTTTTGCTGGACCGTAACGAAAGTATTACCTTCAGCTTTGAGAACAAGTCTTACCAGGGTTATGCGGGGGACACCATCGCCAGCGCGCTGGCCGCAAACGACCAGTGGCTGCTGAGCCGTTCCTTCAAATACCACCGACCGCGCGGCGTCCTGACCATGGCCGGACAGGACGCGAACACGCTGGTGCAGCTTCCGGCAGACCCGAACGTGTTGGCTGACCGGGAACCGATAGTGCCCGAACTGGCGGTCACAGGTCAAAACTATAGCGGTAGTCTTAATCGGGACCGCAGTGCCTGGATAGAACGCTTCGCAAAATTTATGCCGGTCGGGTTCTACTACAGGGCCTTTTTCAGACCAAAAGGCATCTGGGAAAAGTGGGTCCGCATCATTCGTCAAAAAGCTGGGCTTGGCGTCATTGATCAGAATTACAAGCCGGTCTATTTCGACAAACAATACCTGTTCTATGATGTTGTGGTAGTTGGTGGTGGCCCCGCCGGAATGGTGGCTGCATTACAGGCGGCGGATTCCGGTGCCGAGGTATTGTTGGTTGACGAGAACCCGGTCCTGGGTGGGTCCCTGAACTATGCCCGGTTCGATGCACAAGGACAACGCGCAGGCGTTCTTCGGGCAAAAATGATCGCTGACGTCGAAGCCAGCGACAGGGTCGACATCAAGCTGAATGCGCTGTGCAACGGTTGGTACACGGATAACTGGCTGCCAATTATCCAGGCCCGACGGTTGTACAAGGTCCGGGCCGGCGAGGTAATTTTATGTGTCGGTGCCCTCGAGCAACAAGCCGTGTTTCACAACAATGACCTGCCAGGGATCATGATGAGCAGCGCCACTCAGCGCCTGATTCACCTTTACGGTGTCCGTCCCGGGAAAACGGCTGTGATACTGTCCGGGAACAATAATGCATACGGCGTCGCGCTGGACCTGATGGATGCCGGCGTTGACGTGAAGCTGATTGTCGAGCTTAGAAAAAATCCACAATACGACGATATTGCGCGCTCTGCCATTGCGCGGAATATAGCTGTAAAAACCGGCCATGCGGTTTATGCTGCGATACCGGGACCTGACAAAAAACACATCAGCCGCGTGGATGTTCGCAAAATCATATCGGAAGGCACCTGTGCCGCGCAGGGTGAGATCATTGAGTGTGATCTGCTGTGCATGTCCGTGGGCTACACACCTGCCTACCAACTGCCCTGCCAGGCAGGTGGCCAACTCGGTTATGATGATGAAACATCAAGTTTCACACTAACGAACCTGCCGGATTCCTGCCGACTCGCGGGCTCTGTGAGAGGCGTGCAGCCGGAAAGCGAGACCGACAGCATGAATTTCCCATGGCCGATATTCCCCCACCCGGATGGCAAGGAGTTTGTAGACTTTGATGAAGATTTGCAGATTGCCGATATCGTCCATGCCGTCCACGACGGTTACGAACATGTGCAACTGGTAAAACGGTATTCCACCTGTGGGATGGGGCCGTCGCAAGGACGTCATTCGGCACTCCCAACCGCGCGCCTTGTAGCGAAAGCCACCAACAAGACCATTGCGGAAACAGGGGTTACTACCGCACGCCCCCCTTTCGCAGCTGAACGCCTCGCCCATAGCGCCGGGCGCAGCTTCTACCCGTCGCGGCGGAGCAATATGCACTATCGTCACCTGGAAGCAGGCGCCCAAATGCTGCAAGCGGGAGCGTGGTACCGACCAGCGTACTATGGACCCATTGGTTCGAAAGCCGAAGCGATACGAGGCGAAGTACGCAACGTTCGTAATAACGTCGGCCTGGTCGATGTCTCGACACTCGGCGGTATAGAAGTGCGGGGTGCAGACGCTGCCGAATTTTTACAAAGAATCTACACCTTTAATTTTACCAAACAACCGGTTGGCCGCGCACGTTATGCACTGCTCACGAATGAGGCCGGCGTGGTGATCGACGACGGTGTCGCCTGTCGATTTCATCAACACCATTACTATGTGACGACCACGACAGGCGGTGCCGATCGTGTCTATCAAAACATGCTCAAGTGGAACGTGCAATGGTGTCTCGACGTTGATGTCGCGAACGTATCTTCTGCTTGGTGCGGCGTCAATATCGCCGGCCCGTATGCACGCCACGTACTGGAGAAGCTGTGCCGGGACGTCGACCTGGGCGCAGAAGCGTTCCCGTATATGGGTGTTCGTGAGGGCACCGTTGCCGGTATACCTGCCCGCCTGATTCGCGTTGGTTTCGTCGGCGAACTCGGCTATGAAATTCATGTCCCTCAGCACTTTGGCGAGGCGCTGTGGGACGAACTCATGAAGGCAGGCAGCGATCAGAAAATAATGCCCTTCGGTGTAGAAGCGCAGCGGGTTCTACGGCTGGAGAAAGGCCATATTATCATCGGCCAGGACACCGACGCCATGTCCAACCCGTTGGAAGTACAAATGTCGTGGGCTATTGCGCGCAAAAAACCATTTTTCGTGGGTGGACGGATCATCGCTGAACTCGAGAAAGCACAGATCAAGCGGACTCTCGTCGGGTTTGTCGTCAACGACCGGCAGGCACCGATTCCGCTCGAAAACCACCTCGTGCTGGACGCAGAGCACATGGTTGGCCGTGTCACCTCATGCGAATATTCACCCACACTCGACAAGCCTGTCGGGCTGGCCTATGCACCGCTCGGGAATGCCGGGGCAGGTAGCCAGATCATTATCAAGTCAACGGGCGGCGTCAGGGTCACGGCGGACATCGTTGATCTCCCGTTTTACGACCCGGATAACCGGCGCCAGGAGCTCTAGACACCAACAATGACGACCACAACACCCACTCACCACCTCCGGCGCAGCCAACTTTACCGGTGGCACGTCAATGCCCTGGCGCGGTTCGAAGAGGCTGCGGGCTCCGCCGTTGTGACCGAATATGCGGGTGCAGATAACGAGGTGAACCAGGCAACCCGCCTGGCGCTCGTCGATTTATCGACTCTGCCAAGGGTGGGTTTCAAGGGTCCGGGTGCGCCCGATTGGCTTGATCAGCAGGGTGCACAGTTGCCTGATTCACCAAACCAGGCTGTGCGCCAGCAGGATGATAGCCTGATCGCCCGTCTCTCGGATTACGAGTTGTTAATCCTCGCTGACCTGAATTTGAATTCCACACTGCCCGCGATACTGCAGGACAGGTGGAGCCTGGCATCTGCAAACAAGACCTACTCCGTACCGCGTAGCGACAGTCATTGCTGGTTTGCACTGACGGGCGCTGACGCCGCCATGGCGCTTTCGAAAGTATGTGGCGTTGATTTGCGCACTCATAAATTCGCAGACCAAACGATCGCGCAAACCTCCCTGGCGCGGGTCAACGCAATTATCCTGCGCAATGACCTGGCGAAAACACCCTGCTTTTTTCTGCTCAGCGATGTGAGTTCAGCTCAATACCTGTGGCACGCAATACTGGATGCAATGGTGGAGTTTCACGGCCGCTCCGTGGGCATAGCAGCACTTCGGGCGCTGGAAGCGAAACCGCAGTGACCATGAACGGTCATCCGCACATTGGTAGTACGTCCTGCTACGGACAAATTGGAATACAGAGGTAATTAAAATGGCATTCCCAACAAAATCAACTTACGTCATCATCGGTGCCGGCATTCACGGACTGAGTACCGCATACCACTTGGCCCTGGAGCTTAAAGCCCGACGTAAAGGCAGCGGCAAAGACATCATTGTTCTGGACAAGTCCGGTATCAGTGCCGGTGCGACGGGGATTGCATGTGGCGTTATTCGTAACAATTATTTTCAACCTGCCATGCGGGAGCTCATGGCCCACAGTGTCAATGTTTGGGAAAGCGACCGGGAAGCGTACAGCTATCACCCGGTCGGCTATATGCAAATCAGTTGCGAAAGTATGCATGACGATGTTCGGACTATTTATGAACAACAATGCGCTATTGGTTATCGCTCATCGTTTGTCGAGGGGGAAAAAGACTGTATGAAATACATGCAGGGGTTGTTCGACGACTGGCAGGCTCAGAATATCACGTCGGTGTTGCATGAAAAGCAAGGTGGCTATGCAAATAACACAACGTCTATGTATGGACTCGCTGGCAAGGCAGAGAACGAAGGTGTTCGCATCATGACCGGTGTTCAAGTAACCGGCCTTGTTCAAGACAATCAAGGCACAATCAAGTCGGTGGAAACCAATAAGGGCTCAATTGCTTGTGACTATGTGGTTATTGGCGCCGGTCCATGGGTCACCCATTTTTGGGAGATGCTGGATTTGCCCAAGTTTATCAGCATAAAAAACCCGGCTGATGGCAGCATGAAAACAGATATTCCGATGTGGGTTTACTGGTGCCTGCAAGAAGGCACCCTGGGCATCGACCCTGATATCCAAAAAACCAATGACGGCAAGATGCCTCCGGTGATCCACGTTGACTCCGACGCTCCATTGTTTTCCGACGAAGACGGGTCCCTCATTACGGATGAGATGTGGGGAATTTATTATAAGCCGGATACTCATTTTGGTGGGATTCAGGGAGGTGCTGCACCGTACAAGGTAGAAAAGAATGCGGATGAAGTGGCTGTCGATCCATATGGCACAGAATCACCCGAGTTCATAGTAGGCCCGGAATTTGCACATATGTGGGTATCAGCGCTGGCTCACTGCCAGAAGCGATTCTCGGGTACTTTAGCAAAATTCCGACGAGAACCTTCTGGAGGAATTGGCGCTTTCACTCCCGACAGCTTTCCGGTGTTCGACGTGTTCAGGCAGAATTGCTACGTCATTGCCGATTCGAACCATGGCTATAAGATGCTGGGTGTCGGCAAGCTGGTTGCTGAGGAAATCTGCGGTGATCAGTCGAGCTTGCTTGAACCCTTTCGCTTCTCACGATACAAAGAAGGCAAATTGCACCCTGTTTCGAATAGCCCATTCCCCTGGAGCTAGTGTAGTGTCCTGCATCTGGCTGAAAGTGCATTAAGTACGATGCAGTACACTAACTACAGTACAATCTGTCCAACTTTCTTTTGATCAGGCACTTTCGTGAAGAACGACAAGCACATAGACTTTCGTGCACTACGGGTATTTGCTGCAGTGGCCGAATCGGAGACCCTGACACAGGCTGCTGAACGACTCGGCATCACTCAATCTGCGGTCTCTCAGGCCATTAAACAACTTGAAGTACAGACCGCTTCAGAACTGGTCATCAGGCGATCCAAACCCCTCAAACTTACTGTGAGCGGTAAAATATTCATAGAATATGTGCAGCGCACACTGGCTGACGCGCAGCGTGTACTCTCCGATATCCAGATGGCTTCCAAGAGCAGTGTTCCGCATTTGAGTGTGGGTATGATCGATTCATTTGGTGAAGTCGCCAGTCGACAGATCATGCAACGAATTAAGCCGTTTGCGGCCAAACTTTCCATTCGAACTGGGGTTTCCGGGTCGCTGACCGAAGCCCTGCTTGACCATGAACTGGACGTACTTATCACCAGCGAACCGCTTGAAAACCATCCTGAGCTGAGACGCTACCCAATTCTACGTGATCCATTCGTAATGATTGTCCCTGATGCCTATTGCCGGGATCGTGATGTGACGCCGCAATGGTTAGCGCAAAATGTTCCATTTGTGCATTACGCTCGGCAAAACCGAATTGGAATTTTGGTAGACCTGATCGCGTCCAGGTTGGATATTAAACTGCAGACTCACTTTTTGCTCGACAGCACTCAGACTTTATTGCGCTTTGTGCAGGCGGGTCATGGATGGGCCATCGTAACTGGTCTCTGCCTGATTCGTCATCCGGAGTTGTTACTAGGAACGAAAATCATGCCTTTGGCAGGTGGCTCCAATGCCCGCTACCTTTCACTGCTTTGTCACAGAGGAGAACTGGGTGGTCTGCCTGAGAAGGTAGCCAGAATTTGCCAGGATATCTACGCAACCAATCTGGTCCCCAAGCTGGCTAAGCTCGCACCCTGGATCGATGAACATGCGTACACTATTAACGAGCTTCCAATTATTTGAGAGTCTCCGGTAAAGTCGCGGCGGTTCACACAACCGGTTTATGAAGCAATAAGACTCCGTGAGTGCTGAAAAATGGTGGGCCCAGTAGGACTTGAACCTACGACCAATCGATTATGAGTCGATACTTATTATGTATAACATATTGATAAGTAAATATATAAAATACAATAAATATATATAGAGCACCGTATAGTGTTACTTTATGGTAATCGTAGGTTAAAAACCTGGGAAGAAATGTATTAACGGTGTTACACCATATTGGTTAGGTGTACCCGCACATCATACGCTCATTAACTAAGGTGTACCCCCTACCCACGATTTAAGTGGGTATTGTTATATATAAGCCACACCCCCTATACGAGGCCAAATTTCAATGTTGGTACGCTAGACAAGCAAGACATAACAAAATGCGTCACTAAGCTTTCAGCAAATTAAGTGATTGCCGTATCTGGATTCTTAGTTGTTTTGATTTTTCCCAAAATTAACAATCCTTAAGTGGATTCTAAGCCCTAAGAGCTGGTGTAATTGATCCTGCAACCAATTAAGTTATTAGATGCAACCAAATCGCCTTTCTAGGTTTTAGGTTTGTAATCGAAAAAGACTTTTCAGACATTCATCAACCGCGCCCCTAAATATTTTTATATCCGAGTCCGTGACGTCTACTGTTGCGCGCTCATGAATTAATTTGTTTCTCAACAAGTAGTAATGATTGATTAGCTTCAGTGTGTCAGGATTAAACGAGATTTGCTGCTTCACAACACTAATAACGGCATCCCGTTGATTAAACAACTGTTCTAGTGTTCGACCTCCCCGATCCAATCCTTCGGTGTGCACGATATACTCTTTCAAGGCAATCTCAAAGGTACTATCTAGCAAAATTAATGCAATCCGGTTCTTGGTTTCAAATTTTTGACGACCTATTAAAACTTGGGCAGCGAGGGAATCTAACAAACCAGCTACCCAAGGTTTCTTAGAAACAATTGTCGCGTTTTTTTCCCTAAGATGATCTATGGCTTTTTTACGCACTTTCGGCAAAGGTGGTAGATAGGACTTTCTAACGCTTTTTACATCATCAATATCCAGATACTTCATTTCTCCCGTTTTATGCGTAAAAACTTTTTCTTCCCAATCACCTTTTAGTCTGCGTGAGAGTGATGAGAAATCTGAAATCACTGGCATCAACACGTTGTGTATATCTTTATAAACCAGATTGCTAAAATTAATACCCGACTTTGTGCTATTCCATGGCATCAGCCTTGCGGGGCCATTGAATTTTATAATCACCCTAGCGAGTGACGCATCTGGATGTGGAATCCCGGCGAATCCTCTTATGTAACCTACTTCACGTTCTTTAACCTCTTTCATTATTAGACGTTCATTGCAATAGAAATACACGCCGTAGTTCTCCGCAACAGGATTCCTATCAAGTATAAGGCCACCGTATATTTCCACACCCACCTTCTGTCCTGAATCAGCAAGAATCTCAAACATGTAGTATCGAGGTTCGTACTCCGGTGGATATGCCCAATTATCGAATTCGATCGGTGAAAGTTTTTGTGAATTAAAGAGTATTTCGAGATTGTTTTGTTTTATAAACTGAGAATATGTCTCACTGACATGTTCTTGTAGTTGACCTTGAACCTCCTCAGTTAACTCAAACCTTAAACTACTCAGTTCGACTGTAGTTGTTCCTGGCTCAATATCATCGATCTCATATATTGGCATCTCCCAATCTGTGGACTCCAGCCAAGCATTATCTATATCTATCTGATATGTGGTTTCTGAGCTAAATCTTGTCTTTATTTTTATGTTCTCTGCTAAAGCAACTACTGCGTGAGTATTCCGGTCCAAGGTTGCCACCGATTCCGGTGGAAGGTTGCCACCCATTCCGTTTGAAAGCTGCCACCGATTCCGGTGAAGGTTGCCACCCCCTGTGGGCTAGGATTTGATAGCGATAACTAACGCGGGATAACCA
>JAJFLA010000024.1 GCA_021772935.1 Gammaproteobacteria bacterium | reverse complement strand
TATTACGGGTGATTCAGCTCAATTTGTTCGAGCGGAGAAGTTTGCTGGACATACTCAAACCAGACCCTCCGAGGCACAAAAAAAGCGAACCTCAGATGAGGTTCACTTTATGACTGTCAAACTGTGGGACAGTAGTGGCCGGTCGGCTCCTTTTCTTTGCAAGATACTTGATCAGACTACGCGTATTTTTTGCGCATATATGCAACCGACTGTTTAACCAGTTGTGCCAATACTGAGCGGTCAATATCATCGAGGACACTACACTAGTTCAGTCGGAAAAATGCCCGTGCGTTGCGAGTGGTTGCTTCAGCGAGTGTGTGCGGATGCTCGTTTCTGCACGCAGCCAGGGTTCCAAGTATCCATGGCAGCAGTCGTGGTTCGTTGCGGTGGCTTTTAATTTTTGGACGCAGGTTGCGCGGTTTCAAATAGGGTGAGTCGGTTTCAATCATCAGCCGATTCGATGGAATATCTTTCATATATTCCTTCATGTGCGTACCGCGTCGTTCATCGCAAATCCAACCGGTGATACCGATAAAACAATCCAAATCAAGGTATTCATACAGCTCTGGCTTGCTACCGGTGAAGCAATGTACGACAACATCACTCAGGTGGTCACGGTATTGCTTTAGTATGTCGACAAAGTCGCCGTGAGCGTCACGCTGGTGCAGAAAAAAAGGTAATCCGGTCTCAATGGCGATTTGAGTCTGTTGTTCGAATGACGAACGCTGTGCTTTGCGGGGTGAGAAATCACGAAAGTAATCCAGCCCGGTTTCCCCGATAGCGACTACGCCAGCCTGGCCGGCCAGATCGCGCAGCAATCTGTCTGTTTCACGGTCATATTCGGAAGCCCGGTGTGGGTGTACGCCCGCGGTTGCAAACAACTGCTGTGGCCATTCTCTCGCTAGCTTAAGCGCTGCCTGACTGCCCGAGGTGCTGGCACCGGTGACAATCATCTGGATTACGCCAGCTTGTCGTGCCGCTTCAATAACTTCGCCACGGTCGATATCGAATGAGTCGTGGGTTAGGTTACAACCGATGTCGATGAGATCCATGGCGCGCATTGTAAGGGTTTTTTTAACAGATGTGCTTGCACACGCCTTCGGTTGCCATACAATCCCGCACATGAAAGTTAAACTGAATGCCTTGTGGCGCCTGATGCGGTTTGACCGGCCAATTGGCATACTGCTGTTGTTGTGGCCGACCTTGTGGGCCTTGTGGATCGCAGGCGAAGGTCGGCCTTCAGTCAAAAATGTGTTGATATTTTGTAGCGGCGTCGTGTTGATGCGCGCGGCGGGTTGCATTATGAACGATGTGGCCGATCGGGATTTCGACCCACATGTTGAACGTACCCGCTGTAGACCACTGGTCTCCGGAGAGTTGACCGTACGTCAGGCATTGTTCACTTTTACTGTGGTGATGCTACTGGCTTTTGGCTTGGTGCTGATGACCAATGCGTTGACTATCAAGCTGGCCTTTTTTGGCGCGGTACTCGCCTCCACCTACCCTTTCTTCAAGCGCTGGACCCACTTTCCGCAGGTGGTCCTGGGCCTGGCTTTTGGTTGGGGCATACCGATGGCCTTTGCTGCTCAGACCGGACAGCTCGCATCCATTGCTTGGTTGATTTTATTGATCAATGTGATCTGGTCCGTCATTTACGATACCTTGTACGCCATGGTAGATCGCGATGACGATATTTTGATCGGTTTAAAATCTACCGCTATTCTGTTTGGTCGGTTTGATCTTTTAATATTGCGAATACTAAAAACCTTGATGATAGCCCTGTTGGTGTTGGTGGGTTTGTTGTTGCAATTTTCCTGGCCGTGGTTTGTCGGAGTAGCGGTCGCTGCGGCTTTGTTTGCCCAGCAGCAGTACCAGGTCAGAGAGCGTAGTCGTGAGGCCTGTTTCAAAGCGTTTTTGGATAATAACCGTGTTGGTATGGCCGTTTGGGTGGGTTTGCTGGCCACTTACCTCATACGTTGATGAGCTGTTAAAGATTAAGATGCTCTCTTTAGACGGCTTCCGAACCTACATTCAGCGCCCAGGAGCTGAAGACAAAGAAGTCTTCCTGGCTGCGATGCGTGACAGTATTGGACTGCATTATCCCTGGGTTTCGGCTCCCGCCGATGATGCTGGTTGGGAGCGTTACATGACCCGTTTGGCACGGGATAATGAAGACGGGTTCCTTGTTAAGCGGATTCAAGACCATGCTATCTGCGGTGTGGTCAATCTCAATATAATTACTTTTGAAGCACTATGTGGCGCGTATGTCAGCTATTTTGGTGTGGCAGGTATGGTTGAAAAGGGCTATATGAAAGAAGGTTTGTTACAGGTTACCCATCACGCCTTTGAAGTGCTTGGTTTGCACCGACTCGAAGCCAATATCCAACCACAGAACTGGGCTTCAATTGCCTTGGCGAAAAGTACGGGTTTTCAATATGAAGGTTTTTCGCCGCGCTTTTTGAAGATCAACGATGAATGGTGTGATCATGAGCGTTGGGCAGTTCTTGCGGACGTTGAACAATAGTCATTGTTGATGTGCGGGAATGGCGCGTGCCGCCAGCCACACATCCACGCGTTTTGCACCGGCTTTTTTAAGGACCCTGGCACATTCGGTAACCGTTGTTCCTGTGGTCATCACATCATCAATCAGGGCAACGTGATGAGCTGGTTTTATTGAACCGTGCCAATAAAAGGCCCCGCGTACGTTTTTCATGCGTTGTTTACGGCTAAGACCCGATTGTGCCTTGGTGTTTCGGTGCCGCCTCAGTGCGGTTGTGAGCATCGGGATATCAAGTGCTTTGCTGACATAATTTGTCAATTCACATGACTGGTTAAATCCCCGCTTTATCATTCGCAAGTTGTGTAGTGGAACCGGGATGAGCATATCCGGGTGACTCACTTGTTGAGTGGTGGCATATTCACACAATAGATGGCTTAACACCCTACCTGCTGCGAGTTGCCGGTTGAACTTGAAGGCTTGTACCAGTCGATCTGCAGGGAATTGGTATTGCAGTGGACAGACCGTGTGAGTGAAGGGCGGGTTATTTTTAATACAGCGGCCACAAATTGCATCTTTTGGTGAAGCCAATGGCAGACCGCACTGATGGCAATGTAAACCGGTCCACGGCAGATCAGCACGACAAGGCGTACAGATGCAAGTTGAACTTGAAGGCAGACCGCAGAGTACACAACGTGGCGGAAGTAGAACATCCAAAATAGTGCGCCACCAACAACTGTCAACCTGAAATAGCATTTCAGGTTGACAGGCCATGTTGTGCTTTTCATACTTCACGACCCGGCTGGGCCTGTTTTGGCTCCCGGCAACGGTGTTAAGGCAGGAGCCTGGATAATATGAGTACCCAAGAAGTTGAAGTCCGTCACGATTGGTCGCAGCCCGAAGTGCTGGAGCTTTTTGAACTGCCGTTTAATGAATTGTTGTTTCGTGCTCATCAGATACATCGTTTGTACTTTAATCCGCGTGAAATTCAAATCAGTACTTTGCTCAGCATCAAGACGGGTGCTTGCCCTGAAGATTGTAAGTATTGTCCGCAAAGTGTCCGTTATGACACCGGTTTGGAGCGTGAATCCATCATGGATGTCGATGCCGTGCTGGAAGCTGCCGGTGCGGCAAAAGCGGGTGGCGCTTCACGTTTCTGTATGGGTGCTGCGTGGCGTAGCCCCAAGGACCGGGACTTGGATAAGGTCATAGAGATGATCAAGGGTGTCAGGGCTTTGGGTATGGAAACCTGTGTCACATTGGGCATGCTGAAACGCCAGCAGGCGGAGCGCCTCAAGGATGCCGGACTGGATTACTACAACCATAACCTGGATACATCTCCCGAATACTACAAGGAGGTGATCAAGACCCGTAGTTATGAGGATCGTCTGGATACGCTGGAGAATGTGCGTTCTGCTGGTTTGAATGTGTGTTGTGGCGGCATCGTCGGCATGGGTGAAACACGTGAAGATCGCGCGGAACTGATTGTGCAATTGGCTAATCTGCCCACACACCCACAAAGCGTTCCAGTCAATAACCTGGTACAGGTTCCGGGCACACCGCTGGATGGTGTGGAAGCGATTGATCCGTTGGAATTTGTTCGTACTATCGCAATTGCCCGCATCATGATGCCAGCCTCGGTGGTGCGTTTATCTGCAGGGCGCACAGAGATGAACGATGAAATGCAGGCCTTGTGCTTTTTTGCCGGTGCAAACTCAATTTTTTATGGCGATAAATTGTTAACTACCGACAACCCAGAGGCTGAGCGGGATATGGCGTTATTGAAACGGCTTGGAATGGAAACGACCGCCCCAGCACACGCCGCGTCCGCAGGCTAACACAATGACCGGTTCGCAAGACGGTCCAGCTAACGATCTGGACCAATGGTTGGCAGGGTGTGGCTCACACAGACAAACACAATACCTTGAGCGTGAACGGCGGGTCTTGAGTGGCAATCACGCTGTCGAAATACAAGCTGGCGGTCAACCCTTACTCAATTTCAGCAGCAATGATTACCTGGGCTTGGCGTCACACCCTGAACTTGTCGCTGCCCTCAACAACACCGCGCGCAGCAATGGTGTGGGCAGCGGGGCATCCGCATTGGTCACCGGCTACCGTGAAGAACATCGGCTCCTGGAGCAGGAACTGGCGGAATTTTTGCAACGTGAAAAAGTCCTGTTGTGTTCATCGGGCTACCTGGCCAACCTCGCCGTCGCCACGAGTCTGGTGGGCAAGGGCGATGTCATTATCCAGGATAGACTCTGCCATGCCTCATTGATTGATGCTGCCAGGCTGAGTGAGGCACGCTTTTTACGTTATGCGCATGCTGATATGGCAGCCTTGCAGCGGCAACTAGAGCTTAAAAAAGCTGGTAATACGCTGGTGGTCAGCGACGGCGTTTTTTCGATGGATGGTGATACGGCACCTTTAACTGAAATGGCAACATTATGCGAGGGATACCAGGCCTGGTTGGCCGTGGACGACGCGCACGGTATCGGTGTTTGTGGTCCGGGGGGTCGGGGTAGCGTAGCAGCGGCCGGGCTTGGTAGCTCGCAAGTACCAATTTTAACCGGCACCCTGGGTAAGGCATTGGGTTGTTTTGGGGCATTTGTTGCTGGTTCAGAAGCGTTGATCAATCACCTGGTTAACGAGGCACGTAGCTATATATACACGACTGCCATGCCTCCGGCACTGGCGGCTGCTGCCCGCGCTGCGCTGCGCCGGGTTATTGAAGATGACTGGCGGCGTGAACAGCTGCAAGGTCTGATTAAGCATTTCCGACAGGGCGCAAGCCGTCGCGGCTTGATACTGATGGCCTCGGATTCTCCCATCCAGCCGATGGTAATTGGTGACAGCCAGACGACATTGGAGCTGGCTTCACGCTTACAGCGACAGGGTTTTTTGGTGGTTGCAATCCGACCACCGACAGTCCGCAAGGGAACCGCCCGTCTGAGGATCACTTTAACGGCTGCGCACCAGCCCGCACAGCTTGATGCCTTACTTGACGCCATAGCAACGGCAAGCAGTTATGTCTGAAGGTTTTAAAATAACAACACGTGGGCAAGGTTCGGAGCTGGTGTTGTTGCATGGCTGGGGCATGCACAGTGGTATCTGGGGAGAGCTTGTCGACGTGCTGGCTACGGAGTTCCGTGTCAACCTGGTAGATCTGCCCGGTCATGGTGTTAATCGTCACGTCCCATTGTCCTGTGACTTGAATACCGTCGCAGAATTAATCCTGTCTGAGTTACCACCCGCGGCCTGGTTAGGCTGGTCACTCGGTGGTTTGGTCACATTGGCGGCAGCCTTGCGGCAGCCGTGTAAAGTGCAGCGGATCATACTGGTTGCGGCAAACCCGTCATTTTCCAAACAACCGGGTTGGGACTGTGGTGTGGATCAAGCAGCGCAACAGGCATTTAGCGATGGGCTTCAGACTGATGCCGCCGGGACCTTCAATCAATTCTGTTTGCGAACCTTTGGTGTGCATTGGAAGAAAGAACTTCAACAGCGTTTAGGTGCAGAGCCAAAGATAGAGAATGCACCGACAAGTAGTGTTCTGAATGCAGGGTTGCATTTGTTGTACAACAATAATCTACTGCCCGATTTAGATGCTTGCAAAATGCCGGCGCTGTTTTTGGGTGGCCTGCGTGACCGTACGGTCAGACCGCAGTCACTTGATCAGGCTGCAGCCCTGATGCCAGATGCCAGGACGAGCTTCATCCCCGCTGCCGGTCATGCGCCTTTCATCAGCCATGAGCAAACGTTTTTGAATATCGTTAGCGGATTTCTGCATGAGGGAGATCTGACGTGAGCCTGACCCCATTGGACAAGAGCGCCATCAGGCAATCTTTCGATCGCGCTGCATCCAGCTATGACCACTATGCTGTCTTGCAACGTGAAGTTGAATCACGATTACTTGAACGGATTGAATTTCAACGTTACGAGCCAGAGATGATTCTCGATCTTGGTTGCGGTACCGGCTCGGCCAGCCACGCATTAGCCGGACAATTTAAATATGCAAACATCATTGCCCTGGATTGGGCCCCAGCCATGCTGGCACAGGTTGGGTCAGGCGGAAGGACCAGTCCTGAATCTGTTGCTGGAGTATCTCGCCTATGTGCTGATATGCATACTTTGCCGTTGGCGGCTCGTAGTGTGGATCTGGTTTTTTCCAGCCTCGCCTTACAATGGAGCTATGATTTACCCGCGGTTTTTTGTGAGTTTCGGCGCATCATGAAAGCAGATGCCATGCTGGTTTTTACCTGTTTCGGACCGGATACTTTGCATGAACTCAAACAAGCCTGGCGGGCTGTGGACGATCTTCCGCATGTGAATGATTACCCGGATATGCATGATATAGGTGATGAACTACTCACCGCAGGTTTCCGCGAACCGGTGATGGATACGGAACGCCTGACGTTGGAATACCCCGATGTCATGTCATTGATGCGTGAGCTCAAAGGGATTGGTGCACACAATGTAGCCAGTCAAAGATCGCATGGGCTTATGGGTAAGACTGGTTTCCAGAAAATGTTAAAGGCCTACGAGAAATTTTGCCGTGATGATCGTTATCCGGCCAGTTATGACGTGATATACGGCACCGCTTTCGCACCTGCTGAAGGCCAGCCACTGAAAACAGCGGAGGGTGATGTCGCCACATTTTCCATTGATGCGTTACGAACGCATTCCAGGAAAAACCGGGGGTCATTATGAAACGCTGGTTTATCACTGGTACCGATACAGAAATTGGAAAAACATATGTCGCTAGTTTAATTATTCGTCAGCTGGTTAAACAGGGTTACCACGTTGCGTGTATGAAGCCGGTGGCCTCCGGCTGTGAGCATACCAACGACGGCTTACGCAATGACGACGCACTGAAATTAATGGCAGCCGCAAATGTGGTAGCGCCTTACGAAGTTGTTAACCCATACGCTTTTGAACCTGCAATTGCGCCACATATCGCAGCTGAGGAAGCTGGGCAGTTGATTGATATTGACAGGATCAATGCCCTGGCACAGACCATTGAAGCAGATTACCTGGTCATTGAAGGTGTTGGCGGCTGGTGCGTACCGA
This sequence comes from Gammaproteobacteria bacterium, assembly GCA_021772935.1. GTDB lineage: Bacteria > Pseudomonadota > Gammaproteobacteria > Xanthomonadales > SZUA-36 > SZUA-36. The sequence continues at coordinate 10,783 of JAJFLA010000024.1, read as the reverse complement.
TTGCTGATGGTTGCTTACTGGCAGAGTTGGCAAGAGCGACAGCGGATGAAGTTATACTTGTCGTCGGCTTGCGTCTGGGCTGTATCAACCACGCCTTGCTGACAGCGGCACAAATTGAGCGCGACGGTATACTACTGAAGGGTTGGGTTGCCAACCATGTTGATCCTGATATGCAGATGCAATCACAAAATATCGAAACTCTTCAGTCACTTATGCCATGCCCGTTATTGGGTATCGTACCGTGGCATAGTTCAGCACTGAACGAATCAGGGGTAACTATGCAAATGAATAGTGAATGCGCCCTGTTAAACATGCTTGATTTGCGCTAAACTACACCACTTAGGGGCTATCTTTTGCTTGTATCAAAAAGACAATAAATTTGACTCGAAAGGGTCTGCAGAATCGAAAGTGACGTTCCCCCTTATGTCACTTTCGTATTGAGGATTAATGCTCCCCTTGCGTTGAACCTCGATGAAAGGACTGGCTTACCCCTTGCCGGTCCTTTCTTTTATCTGGCCTTCACGCACGACTCAAAAACAAACTGATCGAATTCAAAAAAGACTGCTATTTGAAATAGATGGTTGAATCAGCTGCAAAGTAGCCATAGGCTGACGTCTGTAAAGCAATAAGAACCCAACGCAGGCACGGTCTGATTTCAGACCTGTTTTCACAACAAGTTGGAAAGGTTCTGGTCTGCTGGGAAAATGAGGCATGACAGAAAAGGTTGAATGTATTGTCGTTGGCGCTGGCGTGGTTGGGCTGGCGATCGCACGTGCACTTGCTCTCAACGGACACGAAGTGCTGATCCTTGAAGCGGAGGATGGATTTGGCACACAGACTTCAAGTCGCAACTCCGAAATCATTCATGCAGGGATCTACTATCCGAGCGGCAGTCTGAGGGCGCGTACCTGTGTGCGTGGCAAGGCGTTGCTATATGACTATTGTCGGCAGCGTGGAGTTGATCACCAGCAAATCGGCAAGCTCATTGTTGCGACACAAGCGCAACAGCTCGAATTGCTCAAGGGCTATCAGGTTCAAGCACGAGCGAACGGTGTTGATGATCTCGAACTGCTGTCAGCACAAAAACTGCATCAACTGGAGCCCGAAGTCAGTGGATGTGCTGCACTATGGTCGCCATCAACCGGTATAGTGGATTCACACGGATTGATGCTCAGCTTGCTCGGCGATTTTGAACAAGCTGCTGGCACCCTGGTCCTTCGGAGTCCGGTAAGGGGCTTCAAACCTGTGGCAGAAGGTTTTGAGGTTACAGTCGCTGGAACCTCAATGAAACTTCGGTCTCGCTGGCTGGTTAATTCAGCCGGGCACGGTGCGTTGGCGCTCGCGAAGGCTTCTTCAATGGACCATTTACCAAAGAGCCATTATGTGGCGGGACATTATTTTAGTTATTCTGGAAAGTCACCATTCAGTCATTTGGTTTACCCTGTCGCCGAGACAGGTGGCTTGGGCGTACATGCCACACTAGACCTTGGTGGCCAATTGAAGTTTGGGCCGGATGTCGATTGGCGTAAGCAACTCAACTACACATTTGAATTTGAAGATATTCGTCGGCAGCGTTTTGCAACCCGCATTCGCGAATATTATCCTGCCTTGGAAGCGAGTCGTCTGCAGCCAGCTTATGTCGGCGTACGACCAAGAATTTCAAGTCCTAACGAGCCTGCAGCGGACTTCATGATCGCCGCTTCTGAGACCCATGGAATGGCGGGTTTGATTCAGCTATTTGGTATCGAGAGTCCGGGCCTTACAGCAAGTCTTGCTATTGCTGAGGAAGTTGTGGCACGACTGAGGACAGATTGAATCAACTGCCAACAGATGAATGCCACCGGGTTACCTGCTGCGAAGATAGGCAACTGGAACGCCCAGATCTGATGTGGCAGTGCGTACCATTACCAACCCATCAGGGTAGTCGTCACTTTTTGGTTTGACCTCGAAGGCGAGACCTTTGTATATAACACCATTGTCCAAAGTAACCAATACAGGTATTGGTTCATCGAAGGTACACGGCGCATCTTTTGATATCGCCTTAATCAGATCAGTCTGTACCTTGTCATATTCCGAAGCACTCATGCTGTTCTCCTGCTAAATTGGTAAGCCAACTACCATCGTAGCTGATCCACGTTTTAAAAATGTCATTAACTGACCTCGAATAGTGGTTTAAAAACTTAAAACAGTTATATGTGTTCGAAGATTACACTGTATAGGCATCAGGCAGCGTGGGTTATGCGTGCCTGGTCGACACCTGCCACCTCATCATTTGACTCTAATATCTCAGGGGGTGGAATCTTACCTGCGACGATTGACAGGACAGGTATTCAATGGGCACATGATCTATCAGGGCAGGTGCGGTTTCGCCAGGTAATCGTTGCTTTGCATTTCGGTCAGACGGCTGGCGGTGCGTTGAAATTCGAATGCCAGACGGTTGCCGCAGTAGAGCTCTTCAATGGGTTTGACAGCTGAGATCAACATCTTGACGTTGCGGTCATAAAACTCGTCGATGAGATTGATGAATCGACGTGTGGCGTCGGCGTTACTCTCATCCATCAATGGCACCGCAGATAACAATACAGTATTGAAAGCGCGCGCTATTTCGATGTAATCAGCGGTACTAGTTGGCTGCTCACAGAGCGCCTTGAAACTAAACCAGATGATACCGTCACTTCGTTGCCGGGCACTTAAAGTGCGGCCATTGATTTCGAGACAGGCATCGATTGAGCAGCCTGCTGACATACGCTTAAAGGCCTCGCCCAAACTGCTTTCGGCATGATCGTCCAACGGCTGCAAAAATATTTCGGAACGTTGCAGTAAGCGTAAACGGAAGTCTCGCTCGCCATCGACATGCAGGCTTAAACTGTATTTTTTTAAGGCTTCAATGGCCGGTAGGAATTTAGCCCGCTGCAATCCGTCCTGGTACAGCTTATCTGGTGCCACGTTTGAGGTGGCGATCAGGGTCACGCCTTCTGCGAACAGTGCTTGCAACAGACCGCCAAGCAGCATGGCATCGGCAATATCTGCAACAAAAAACTCATCAAAACACAGAACACGGCATTGTTTTGCCCATTCACGAGCAATTTCTTCCAAAGGGTCACGAGTGGATTGCAGGGTTTTTAGGGTCGTGTGCACACGTGCCATAAACCGATGGAAATGGATTCGTTGCTTGTCCTTGCAAGGCAGGCTATCGAAAAACATGTCCATCAGCCATGTTTTACCGCGTCCGACACCGCCCCACAGGTACAGGCCTTTTATTGGTTTGAGTTTCTTGTCGCGAATTCTTGTCCACCAGCCAGATACCGGGTGGGCCGTCAGTTCGAGCCAGATACGGTCCAGTTCTTCGATGGCCTTGCGTTGTGCGGGATCAACTTTATAGCCACCACTGCTGAGCAGGGATTCATAAATGGCCAGGGGTCTGCGGTGCAAGTGTTAGAGCCTGAATGCTATGGAGAGATTGTTTCAGGAAGGTTCGGACGGACACCGTTTTTCAACAGGCCACGCAAATCCATCAATCGTCGGTGAAAAAAATGATCGGCCTGTTCCATAATCAGGAACTCTGGCGGTGGCTGGAGTTTTTCTATCCAGCACACAACATCCTCCAAACAGACCACCTCATCTTCGTCACCTTGAACCACCAGCCACGGACAATCGGGGTGCTGCAGCTGAGAAAATTCAAACCGGTCGACCGGAGGCGCAATTGAGATCAACTGTCCCAGCTTCAGATTTTGTGCTGCACGCATGCTGATAAACGAGCCGAATGAAAAGCCACCGAGCCATAATTCATCATCTGGTCGACTCTGACGCACCCACTCGGTGACGGCAAACAGATCATCTGTTTCACCGTAACCCTCATCGTGCTCGCCTTCGCTTTCACCTGCACCACGGAAATTGAAACGAATGGTGCGCAGGCCGAGTTCCCGCATGGAACGCTCCATGATGGTAACAACCTTGTTGTGCATGGTGCCGCCATGTAGCGGATGTGGGTGACAAATGACAATAGTAGCTGGGCGCTCCGCAGAGGCTTCGGGAACGTCGGCAACACACTCCAACTTGCCCGCCGGGCCACGTATAAAGAATTCATGCCGTGAGGCAGGGAATTGATCAGTTTGTATTGTGTCAGGGTTTCCCACCATTATTCTGCTTCATCCTTATAGGCAGGTGTGCATCATACCGCAGTCTGCGAGACTACTCTATGGTAGGCTGGTGAGGAGGCTGTCTGAAAAGGGAAGCCTGTTGCGGAACAGCCATTTTGGCTCATTTATCCGCTCATTTTCGTCAAATAATCACTACTGCTCGCCTCACATTATAAAAAAAGGACTCAAAATGGCTTTTACCCCAGGGCACTTTCTCTTAATGCTGCGCATCAATTCACCTTGCCTTCGCTACGGTCTCCGCTCCTAAGTGAATTTTCTCGCACACTTATGCCTCGCCAACGGCGATTCGGGCTTGATGTTGGGTGGACTGTTTGGGGATTTCGTTCGTGGTCGTCGCGCCTTGCGTGCTTTTCCAGAACCGGTAGTACAAGGTATTGTTTTACACAGATTTATTGACCAACGCACCGATCACTCAACGGTGATCAAACAATTACGCCCGCACTTTCCGCGTGAGTTCAGGCGCTATGCCGGCATTATAATTGATCTTGCATTTGATCATGAACTGGCCATCAATTGGTGGCGTTACATGCCGGGCAGCCTGGAAAGGTTTGATCTTGAAACCCGTGATTTATTACGTGATAACGCGGAACTGGTACCGGAAAAACTCACCCGCTTTATGCGCTATGCAGATCGGCATGGCTTATTTACGGCGTATCGTGAAGAAGATGTCACCTTGTTTGCCCTGGCTGGTCTGGGCACCCGCCTGTCACGACCCAACCCTTTACATCGTGTGGCGGAGATATGGCCTGAAATGGCACCACAATTTAAACTGGCTTTCCGGCAGTTCTTTCCGTTAATGCAATCCGAGGTGAATCATTGGCGTAAAAGCAAATCCACGACCATTGGGTCATGATCTGAAAACCCTAACCAGGGTTGTGGCAGTTCCATATTCGCCGGTAGGGCCGCATTGACGTGCCAGATGAAGGTCTGTTGCACCTTCTCAAGCAAAGCCGGAGAAGAAAAGGCGTAATCGAGCGTGCCGTGCTGACCAAAATAGGCAAAGCTATAGGGCTGTTCCTGCTTTTTACCATTTACTTTTTGATCCATTAGCTCCATGAACCCAGCTGTCCGGATAGCGTCGATAGGATCTTCGTTACGATAGGCATTCATATCGCCCAATATCAGGATGTTGTCGGTTCCGGTGGAGGCTGCAACATCACTTGCCCAGGCTGACATTTTTTTTGCCGAGGCCAGTCGCATGGGGTTCCAGCATCCCTGGCCGTCTTTTTGATCTGCATTGTCACCGGAAACGGGGCAGGAACCCTTGGACTTGAGGTGATTAATAACGAGCAGGATTTTTCCACCATCCGGTAGTTGTTGGAATAACTGGGCTTGTGGTTGGCGACTACGTTGGAATTCCGGACCGGTCAGGGTTTGTGCAGGACCGATGGCTTTGAGTTGGTCACTGCGATAAAACAAACCCACGGTAATTTTGTCGGTTCCGGTATTGTCAGCAACGGGCCGGGTCACGGCCCATGATTTTTGAGTTACAGTATTTGCCAGTTGGATGAAATCTTCGGCTGCGCTTGCAGGCCCAAAACCATCATTTTCGAGTTCCATAACACCAATAATATGCGGGTTTAAAGCCCTGATCGCAGCACCGATACGAGCACGTTGATTTTGGAACCCAGCGGCGGTTTTAGCTCCTCTTGGGGTAGGAAAGCCGAGCCCGTGGCCGTTACCGTTAAAATAATTATGCAAGTTCATACCCACAACGCGCAGTGAGTTGGCGGCGGCAGGCGTTGGCGGCGCGAAATTTGTGACGGGGTTTGATGAGACAGACTGCAGCGAAACCCGCAAGCCACGCTCGTCATGCGCCACGACTCCAGTGATGCGCTCAATGACTTTGCCGTTGAACAGTAACGCAGGATGATCTATATCATTCGCCAACATGGCGGGTAGGGCAAATGCCCTGTTATTCGCATTAAGACGGGCTGCATCCGGGCCAGGTTCTGTTACTTCCGTTGGCACGAACTGAATGCCATTGCCACTCAGTGTGAAATGACCCTGGCCAAACTTATAAACATCAGTGACCGTCAAGGTATCATTGACCTGAATACGCATGCCTTCGAAGGCTTCGCGTCCAAATCCGTTGAGTGGAAGCGTGATGTCAGTTAGTGGCAGGACCTGGTTGGGTGTGCATAAAATGAGCGCGTCAACATCTGTTAATGCAGTTAACGAGCTATGCCCTTCGCCGATCTCTACCACCTTGCCCCGGGCACTGACCAAAGCACCCAGTGTGATCCCCGTTGTTAATTGAGTCGGTTGAATAAAAATGGCATTGGATGTGCCTTCGTTCGTGTCAGAGTCGGGTTCCTCAATGTACAGGCCACCAGTGTTTTGTATCAGTGTCACGATACCCTGAACCGTTACCTGTTGACCAAGCACGGGTGATTTAAGACCATCACCCTGTACGCTGGCAATCGGTGTCGTTGGCGTTGGGCATTGGCTGACGAGCGTTTCCGGGTTTGACTGATCGGGTGTACAGCCAGTCAAAATGATAGTACAAAAAAACGCCGCATTGCGCGGCGTCTTAAGAAGTCTGTTCAGCATAAGCAATCCTATCGCAGCATATATTCGACGACAGCCCGGACCTGCTCATCTGACAGGTCAGCCCGTCCACCACGAGCAGGCATGGCATTCAGACCATTCAATGCAGTTTGCATCAAGGCATCCAAACCTTTTTCTGAGCGCTGGGTCATTTCCGGAGAACCGGGTTTTGGCGCACCAGCGACGCCGGTCGCATGACAGGTGGCGCAGACACTGGCATAAATGATTTCGCTATCCAGGCTACCATCAAATGCAAGCGTCTTCTCGGGCGCGGCTGAGGTGACCGGCGCAGCGCTTGGGGCCACTTCAGTTTCGTTGGTGTAAGCACCGGCAACCGCTTTGATGCGCTCTTCGCTGATCAAGTTGCGGCTGGGGTTGTTATCCTGCTCTTGTTCGAAACCAATTTCTCTGGAAATAAAGGCAATACTGATAGTAAGTACGACCAATATGGTCAGCACGATACTAATATTCTTGATAAACACTTTATCGGTTTGTTCTTCCACAGCACACCTCTGAATCTGGTATTTACCGCCTTGGCAGTTGCCAAATCCGGACCCTTAAAGGGCGCATAGTATAGCCGTAACACCGTTTGACCGGAAGCAATGTTACGTTTCCTTATGCTGGCAAAGCAGCTAAACTACGCAACTCGATTTACCACGCGCCCGTAGCTCAGCTGGATAGAGTACTGCCCTCCGAAGGCAGGGGTCACAAGTTCGAATCTTGTCGGGCGCGCCAATTAAATCAATATGTTATGAGTTGATTTTTTAACATATTGCTGCTTATCTCTGCTGTGAGTTCCACTGTGAGTTCCAAGAGGCGTCATTTCGTCAACCGGGAACACATGAAGAACTTCAACAGATAACTGCTGGTTTAGCTAGGGCACACTCAGAATAACACTAGAAAGTGTCATCCCGAGAAGCCAAAAGGTAAAACGCTTCCTGATATTCAGCACTTTCCGACGCCAAGTTTTTCATAATGGCGGTCAATGTCAGCTTAAAAGACTAATCAGATTTTACCTTTCTTCCACCTGAAGGTGCTTGGAGCTGTTTCAAGATTATCCAGGATGTCCTCAACTGATGCACAGTAGTACTGACCGGGTGTGGTTGACATTGGCGCTTTGTAAGACGAGTGGGGTAGCGCATGTTTGTCAAATCCATTCTTGAAGCGCAACGAGTGGAAAAACAAGTCATCGACGTATAACGCATACGGATCATGGTGTTCCGAACGAATTGCCTCACGGGCAGCCTCGTCGATGGCGAGTAGCTGTGCAAATGGCAGACCCAGACAATTCAGTGAAACATGATTACCAGCTTGTGAATGATGGATGAGTGAGGAATCTGCGTACTCATTTGCACCCTGCGTAATGGTCGCGTACACAGGCATGTTAAGAATATCGCGATATGCAGTAGCCACTTTCGGGAAGAGACGTATTAACGCTTCAGGCTCGTAGGTGTAACTGACATGAGAATCATACTGTCCCACAGTCCAGTTCACCTTCAGTAGTAAGCTATCTGCAAAACTGACAAATGCAACACTAGGTGTTTCCGCAGCGATTACATCAATTCGATCACGTAATGCAACGAGCTTGTTTCCCGAGAGTCGCCCCGTTGTGATTGCGTCCTTAACACCGATTGCGTCAATAAACGCGAACGCTGAGTACGGTCGAAGATGAAGTCTCTCGTGCCAGTCATCTTTAACAAAAATATGGGGTTTCTCGTCATAGTCATACACGTCTACGCAAGTAACAAATGCATCGCGCGGAAGAACCACTACTACCTCGTGAAAGCGGTCCATGATATTTGGATACCAAGCGATTTCCAGCGCCTCTGGAGTCGCTCTATTAACAGCCGCGCGGCTGATGACACCAACATTTTCAAAGTCTCCGCCCTCGAACAGTCTTAGATAGGCTTTTTCCCACGCAGGAATCCATCGCTCATCCATGAGATACACATCTCTGTCGAGAGGAACCGCATCAATCTCAAATCGTTGGAATAAGGGGTTGGTGAAATGTGGAGGCACTGTGAAACCTTATGTTTGAGTTAAGCAGTATATATATTTGTTTCAACCATCACAGGCGCAACCCTTAGGTTTTCGACAGGTCTTGTCTCTGCTTATGCAAGAGTCACCACAGGCCTTACCTTTCCTACAGGTCTTACAGCATGCTGCTGCAAATACGACCCCTCCCGTCACAGGATCAATTGAGTCATCACAGGATTGAGCAATAGTGAAGATGTCAGGCTGGTTATCACCTGAAGCTACGTCAAGAAGTTGGCTTTCGGTCGTACTGGCGTAAGACCCTGGAGCTAGGCTGGTGGACTGTGAAGCCTGGACTGCCACAGATAGTAAGAGAGCTACTAAGGTTGTCACAATTCTTTTATTCATTGCTCTGTATCCTCTTTCGACGACTGTCAGCATGACATCATACCTTGGACTCTCTGGCAGGTGCTTGTAACTACTGGACGGAGAAACTCGATCTGTCCATAGATGATGCTGAAGAGAGACATAAGCAGGAGCTGCTTGATGCCACTCTGGATGAATGGATGGAAGATGCAACCGGCATTAAAGGTACAGGAAATTGCTCCTTTATCAGGAATGTGTGACCCCTCTGAAACCCTTGCTGCGCCTAGCCTGTGAATTAGGGGGGGTTACAGGGGTAACGGTATAAAGGAAGATACCTAAGGTCAACTATAGGTTTACCTAAGGTAGCACCTGATCTCTCAGTTAGAGATGTAAAGGTAACCATTAGGTTGTCCTTAGGGGTCATCCCAACTCATTATCACCACAGATATAAATATATAAACAAAGTATAGGTAGCTCAATTGGCAGAGCATCGGTCTCCAAAACCGAAGGTTCGAGGCATCGAATATGACCCTGATTTTTTTTAAAGTGTTTCGTTTCTAGGATAGTCGCTCAATTAGGGCGGGTTAAAGAACTAAAGTAAAACTATAGTTCTGACTATAGTTGAGACCTAAAAGTATATTTCTAGTTGTTATGGTTATTAAGGTAATACCCTAGGTAGACCCTAGTTTACCTTTGGTACAACCTAGGGTACCCACTTGATGTTCTCAGCGTAGAAAGCAAGTATCAGGTTGGCTTAGGTAGTCTTAAGTGTCGTCTCCATACATCTCCATCCAAGAATAAACAATCCAGCGAAGCTTTAGGTCAACCCTGATCCTGGGTCAATGCCCTGCGTAATCAATCTGCTCATGGTCGAGCCTCAGGTTCACACCTAGGACGCTCTCAGGCCCATCTGAGTAAGACTTCAGCTATCCACACTGCCATAGGTATCAATCGAGTTTCTCAAAAGGAAAAGTTATCCGTTACTCCGGGTTTATCCGGGGTTTACTGAAATACCTACAACTACCGCTCATCATAGGAGGAGATAACCATGTCCAAATCTACAGTACCCGTTGCCGATCCCGCTAGTCCCCTAGGCTCCATCGCGGCCAAATGCTGGCAGTGCTTCGGCGGATGTGACGCTGATAAACCAGAAGGTATTCGCCAAACACGCGCAGAGATAAAGCAATGTCCGTCTGCAGATTGTGCTCTGTATCCATTCAGGCCATACCAAAACAAGGCGCAGGAGGCCTCTAGAAAATGAGAAAAATCAGACAGGTACAAGATTATTTGCTCGCCGCAAGCAACCTTCTGCCACAAATGACGATCCCAAGACTGCTCATGCTACATGAGGTTGCTATCAGAGGTGAAGCGGATCAAACATCACTCTTAGATTACTTGGGATTAACGCGTTCTACTGCCAGTAAAGTCATTGCTTCGCTGACGGATTTAACACCTGAGAAGGCAAAGGGGCCGGGGTTCGTCACCTCAACTCCTGACCCAATGAATCTAAAGACGAAAATCATCCGAATTACTCCGAAGGGAGTAGCCACAGTTGAGGGAATGTTCAGAGCGGCCTGGTTAACAGACTAGGGCTGAATCGCTACCACCTTGCTAGACACTTCTCAGCCATACAAAATGGCAATAGGAGAAGTGAATATGAGCAGCAAACGATATACGGAAGAATTTAAGATCGAAGCAGTCAGACAAGTTGTCGATCGGGGTTACAGCATCGC
>JAJFLA010000023.1 GCA_021772935.1 Gammaproteobacteria bacterium | reverse complement strand
CCAACACCATGGCAAGTCGTACAGGACTCACCAAATAAGACCGTGTTGGAAGCTGCATGGGCAGTCGCAGAATCACCGTCATGGCAACTCAGGCAGGCCGAGGCAATAGGCATGGTCGGATTCAACCAATCTTGCGGTGTCGTCGTTGGCAACAATCCGTCAGGCAATGGTAGCTGTTGGGAATCGTTGACATGACATGCGTCGCAATTTCTCAGGTCACCCGGGAATTCGACATCACTGAAATCATGCAAACTGCTTCTGTATCCAAAGACCACAAAGCCATTTTCCAGTTCTGCACCACGGTGAATCTTGTGGATCATGTATTTGAAGTGGATTGATTGCTCAGGGAATTCTCCAACAGGTCTTACTGCATCGTCAGTCGCACCTGGCATATGACAGGTCACGCAGTAATTTGCATTCTTGCGATTGTCGCCATGAAGGCTGAGGTTTGAATGACAGTTCTCACATTTGGCATCATCAACAACCATGCGCCGTGGTACGGCAACGGCATCGGTGACAGCAAACGCCAGGGTTGAGGGTTCTACCATGTCGTCTTCAACCACAACTTCGTTGCCCAGATCTACATCAACTCGGTTACGACCCTCGACACTGGCCGTGAAAGAGCCTAATGCGTCAAGTGGTAACGGGGTTTCAAAGGTGTAAGCCCAGTAAGGGCCAGCTGCGACAGCCTTGGTACCAACTGTTTCCTGGATGTGCACATCAAAGTCTTCGTTGGGGCCGTTAATAGCAAGCCTGAGCCGATTCAGGTTAGCTGGGTTGAGTTTGCCATTTTTGCTGCCAAGAGAGAATGTAACCGTTGGGAAATCACCTGGGTTGGTATTTGTCACAGACATCAGATCAACCAGAACACCCGGAAACTGTGCTGATTTGTACAGTGGCATGTGAGCGCCACGGATGGATTGGTCAAATTCCTTGGCATTGTAGTCAGGTCGGTGACAATTAGCACAAAAGCTGTCATCTGGCATGACCAGTTCGAATTCGGAATGACCTTCACCTGTTGCAAAATTGACGTTATCGTGACAGGAACCACAGTTCTTACGGGAAGGGTGATCGAGCCAGTTGGTATGCTGTACACCCGCCAGGCCTCTAAAAGTTCCTGGCGCGTTGCCTGCGCAGCCCAGTACGGTCGCATTAACCCGCAATTCCTGGATGGTGTCGCCAGAAGCCTTATCGACTACGACGAAAACGGTGTCATCTTTGACCCACTTGTTGGTTTCTTTTGACCCTGGGCCTTGTGAGCTTACAAATAACGGGCCGTCAGCTGTACCCATATGGATTTCAAATGGATCGAGATCACCCCAGCTTAACTCGCTGATGCCTCGACGAGACATATCGCATACAAGCACCGGGTTTGGAGTTGCGACCAGGGGGAAGTTTTCGGTTGGTGTTCCGCCGGTGTGACAGACTTCACAGTCGTTAATTTCTGCCGGATACTCAACATCTGAATAGTCATGTAATGATTGTCGGTAACCAATCACTGAATAACCGTTCTCGAGTTCGGCTCCTTTGTGGATTTTGTGAATCATCACCGGGAAATCAACCGAACTGCCGGTATCCGGATCAATACCCTGGGTAGGGTTATGGCACAAGATACACAAGCCCACTTCCTGTCGCGAGCCACCATGCAAGGCCAATGGATCATGGCACCTGCCATTGCAGGTTTCAGTTTTAACGATGTCGCGTGCTACCGGGGCGCTAACACCGGAAGGAACGAAGTGTTCAAGTTCGTTGGCAACATAACGATCCAGATCAAATTCGGTCAGGTCGCGTCGTGCATATATGCCCAGGGTATGAGTGACATCGGTGTTGAAGTTCTCTGGTAGTACCGTATTTAACTTGTATATGTACTGCCCATTGCCCAGGTCTGTATATACACCACCGGAGTCGGTGGAAGCCTGTTCGATCGAATCATTCGTGATCGGACTGGTCTGGACACGTGTGGTGTAAGCAACATAAGCCTCTTCACCTGCCGGGATGTAAGACAAAATGAAAGAGGTGCTTACCGGGCCGGGTGTTGTAACACCAGTTCTATCCAACGGAAGGCCACCTGGGTCTGATAACTTGAAAGTAACTTCCAGTTGCCGGTCTGCCGGAATGGTGACGCCAAGTATTTCCAGTTCCAGTCCAGGTCTGATGAAAAAGATTTCATCAGAGGTCAGGTAATATTCTTTGTCCTTGGAGGTGTAATAACCGTTGTCCACGGCTTCTGACTTGGCAGCCAGGGTAGTTGCGCCAGATAAACATACCATGCCTACCAAGAGCGATTGTATTAGCTTCAACCTCATAATTTACTCCTAATTTATTCGTATTTTTTTAATTTCTGTTACAGATAACACTGAGTTGTCGGAAAGAATGCTTTCTTAAGGTGGCATCCAGGTCCAATTTGTCATGTATTCGATCCATTTTCATTGACATAAGTCAATGAAGGTCAGCCTGCGAATACATGTTATGAGTATGTAACCAAATCATGGCCAAGTCTACTTGCCGACATTGAAAATTTATTGTCATAGAATAAGAAAGCAAAATCTTTGCTTGACCGCCTTCAACCCCTAACAGAATAGCGCTAGAATGGTACTGGTTTATCATCAAGGAATCTCCCATGAGCGAAAGCAGATTGAAGCCTGGTGTTGTCACCGGTGAAGCTTACAAAACACTTATTAATGCAGCTAAATCGGGTGGCTATGCCTTGCCGGCTGTCAATGTCACAGGTACCAACACCATCAATGCGGTGATGGAGGCGGCCGCCAAAGCCGAATCCGATATCATCATTCAGTTGTCCAATAGTGGTGGTCAATTTTATGCTGGCCGCGGTATTGCCGATGGCTTTAAAGCCAAGGTGTTAGGGTCTGTCGCCGCTGCACATCATGTTCATTTATTAGCTGAGCATTACGGTATTTGTGTTGCCATGCACACTGATCATGCCAATAGGGCACTGATTCCGTGGATCGAGGCCTTGCTGGACGAAGGTGAAAAATACTACGAACAGTATGGTAAGCCACTGTATAGCTCTCACATGCTGGATCTGTCCGCTGATCCCATCGATTTTAATCTCAGCGAGAGCGCACGGATATTGGAACGCATGACAAAAATTGACATGTCGTTGGAAATCGAGCTCGGTGTAACGGGTGGTGAAGAAGATGGTATCGGTAGCGATTTTGAAGAAGCGGCGGATAATTCCAAGTTGTACACCCAGCCTGAGGATGTGTTGTTGGCTTATGAATTACTGAACCCAATCGGTCACTTCTCAGTCGCCGCCTCCTTCGGTAATGTCCACGGTGTTTACAAGCCCGGCAACGTCAAGCTACGTCCTGAAATACTGAAGAATTCTCAAGCCTTGGTGCAGCGAACGCACAGTACTGCTGACAATCCACTTCACCTGGTTTTTCATGGTGGTTCGGGTTCAGAAAAGACCAAGATCCACGAAGCTGTAACTTATGGTGTGTTCAAAATGAACATCGATACTGACACTCAATTTGCTTTCTCAAAACCAGTTGGAAAATTTGTAAAAGAAAATGCCCGCGCTTTTGAATTCCAGATTGACCCGGATGATGGCACACCGTACAAGAAGCTTTACGATCCAAGAGGTTACTTGCGTGTTGGTGAAGAGGGCATCGTTACTCGACTACAGGAGGCCTGTGAAGATCTTGGTTCAAAAGGTAAATCCATAGCGAATGGCTGATACTCCGCTTTTTTAATATCAAAAATGACTGGGTAGTCGCCCAGTCATTATTTTTCTGGCTGCGGAGATAGGTTGTAACCATGCCCCTGGTTGAACATTTGGAATTACCCACCTTTTCACGCCTGCGAGAGCAAGGTCACGATGTATTGCCACTTGATCGTGCGGTACACCAGGACATTCGCGAACTCCATATCGGTTTTCTGAACATGATGCCGGATGCTGCCTTGGTAGCAACTGAACGCCAGTTCATCCGTTTAATTGGCAATTGCAATCGTATTGCACAGTTTTACGTCTATCCGTTCTCTTTGCCGGGTCTGCCGCGGAGCGCGGAAACGCTGGAGTACATCGAGCGCTACTACTGTAACTTTGATGAGCTGCGACAGCAGGGTCTGGACGCACTGATCATTACGGGTGCAAATGTTGCCAGTCCCAGTCTGGAACAAGAATCGTTTTGGGCTCCCCTGATGGAGGTTGTGCGTTGGGCTGAGCAGAATGTTGCCTCTACACTATGCTCTTGCCTGGCTACACATGCCTTACTCAAGTTTTCGTATGGAATTGAGCGCCAGCCGCTGCTGCAGAAACGTTGGGGTGTTTACAGTCACCGTATTTTGAACCCTGAACACCCCTTACTCAGAGGCGTCAATACTCGTTTTGACGTACCACATTCGCGTTATAACGATATATCAAGGCAACAACTGGAGAAAGCGGGTCTGACTATTTTGGTTGAAAGCGGTTCAGGTGGTGTACACATGGCCGTCAGTCCGGATCAGTTTCGTACGATTTATTTTCAGGGTCATCCTGAATACGACAAAAACAGCCTGTTTAAAGAGTATAAACGAGAGCTGTTGCGTTACCTGGCGGGAGAGTTAGAGTCACCACCATCGTTTCCGCAGCATTATTTTTCAAATGAAGCTGTGCAGGTCGTGGAACACTATATAAAGCAGGCAAAACTGGCGCAGCGTCAAGGCAAACCTTTACCTGCCTTTGTGGAAGAAAAACTCGAGGCCATGCTGGACAATACCTGGGGTGACACCGCAAAGTCGTTGGTAAATAACTGGCTTGGTCTGGTTTACAAATTGACTAATCTCGATCGTAAACAACAGTTTATGGAAGGAGTTGCCGCAAACGACCCGTTGCAGCTTATGACCCAAAGCGAACCGAGAACCGACGCTTGACGGGATAGGGGAACACATCCGTCAGGTCACCAGCGAGTATGGTGTCTTTCATGCCATTCCACCAGTCAGGGGCCAGCAGGTCGGCATGGTTTTCTTTGAACAACAACATATCTTCCTGGTTAGTGAAGAAAAACGGTGCAAAGGACTCAGGGAAAACATCATTTTGGCCAATGGAATACCAGGGTGTATCTGAAATCTCATCTTCGTAACTACGCGCGGGTGGGATTCGACGAAAGTTACAGTCTGTGATGTAACAAATTTCGTCGTAATCATAAAAAACCACGCGTTCGTTGCGGGTAACTCCAAAGTTTTTCTTGAGCATATCGCCCGGAAATATATTGGCGCCAACCATGTCCCGGATAGACTGACCGAAATCCCGAATAGCGCGATGTCGTCTTGTCACAGAGGCCTGGGCTAAGTATTGATCAAGGGGTTGCATGCGTCGTTCAATATAGACGTGTTTTATAACCAGTTTATCACCCACCTCATCTATCGAATCGGCCGCATTGGCACGTAATTCCTCGAGCAGTTCGGCATCGATACGATTAAGGGAGATCGCCACATTTGAGTATTCCAATGTGTCAGCCAGTCTGCCTACCCGATCATGATATTTGACCAATTGATACTTTTGACGAACATCCTCCCGTGATGAAGTCTTGGGTGGGTCAAAGCGGTCCTTGATGAGTTTGAACACAAACTGAAAAGATGGCAGCGTAAAGACAAGCATCACCATGCCACGTACGCCAGGTGCAATCTGAAAATTATCTTGTGAATGACTCAGATGGTATTGCATTTCGCGATAAAAAAGGGTCTTGGCCTGCTTTTGCAAACCTAACATGGCATAAAGATCTACTTGTGATTTGCCGGGCATGATCGAGGTAAGAAATTTTACATAGGCTGAAGGCACCTCCATGTCGACCATGAAGTAGGCACGTGAAAAACTGAAAACGATGCTGACATGCTTGCGGCGTAGCAAGGCTGTATCTACATATATTTGCCGGTCGGTGTCCTGAAGCAGCGGGATAACCAGGGCTTGTGTACGATCACCGTTGATGATGCGGCAGACAATATAGGCTGCCTTGCTGCGAAAAAATAAGGAAGCTAATACCTGGATTTGATAGTTGGGTTGAGCCTTCCAGCCTTTTCGTCGCTGTTCGCTGATAGCGATTTCCAATCGGCGTATGTCCCGGCGAAGATTTTGGAACCCGTTGCTGAGATCAAAACCGGTCACGGTTTGTAACAGACAGCGTCTCAGACCGCAGCTACCTGGATAGTAGCTACGAAAGGAGGGACTTGAGCCGTGAAGATGTTCGGTGCTTAGGCTTGGACGCCAGAATATATTCTCGTTGCTATAATAATCTCTATGCAAAACTCTACAAACCACTGAATTATAGAATGTTTCAGCACATTCGGCTTGAAGGTGGTTTAGTAGTAATGTGATATAGGCTGCTTTGACATCAGGCCACCAAAGTGCATTGGCAGCTTCATCCGGAAAGTGTTCATTGAGAGTGTTGACGGTTTCGGTTACCCGTTCTTCATAACCGAGAATACGCTCTTTTCTTCCCTCGCCGGCACGTGACCAATCGGCATGTTCAAAGCAGAATTTGGCTTCATTGCCGAATCTCCTGAAGAGAAAGTAGTGTTTGTCGAATCCATCCAATATGGTCTGCGCAATGGCATTGCATAATTGTGGGTTAGTGCTCATTTCGACCTCGTGACTTAGTTCGATAAGCTTAAGTTATCAGCTTCAATCCTTAGTGCAAGTTTTCTGTACAAGCACTCGATTTTCTGAGCGCCAGGTCATGGCAATCAACACAATAGAGATAACACAGCTAACTGCAATCAATGTAAAACCAGCGTCCCAACCGGCGCGATCAACCAGTGCACCAATGACTATATTTGCACTCACAGCACCGCCAACATAGCCAAACAAACCGGTGAAGCCCGCAGCGGTACCAGCAGCTTTTTTAGGCACCAGGTCAAGCACGTGTACTCCAATTAGCATAACGGGCCCATAAATCAGAAAACCGATTGAAACCAGCATGAAGATATCGATGGCCGGCTTACCGGGTGGGTTGAACCAGTAGACCAAAATACAAATCAGCGTCAAAAACAGGTAAATAATGCTGACAGGCGCACGCCGCCCGCGAAAAACCTTATCCGACAAATAACCACACAGCAGGGTGCCGGGTATACCAGCCCATTCATACAGGGCGTAGGCCCAACCTGCTTCTTCGAAGGAGAACCCCTTGACCTCAGAGAGGTAGGTGGGCGCCCAGTCCAACACACCGTACCGCACCAGATACACAAAAGCATTGGCGATTGCGATGGCCCATAACAGGCGGTTATTCAATACATATTCAAAAAATATTTCGCGCCCTGAAAACTCATCTTCATGGGCTTTATCATAAGCAAATGATTTGGGATAGTCGTTTTTGTAAGCTTCAATACACGGTAAGCCCTCAGACTGAGGTGTATCACGTACTGTCAGCCAGATAAACAAGGCAATGGCAAGGGCAACAAAGCCGTGTAGATAGAGAATGGCATGCCAATCGGCAAATATCGCCATGGCGAGGATCGCAAATGGACCAACCAGTCCGCCACCTACGTTGTGGGCAACATTCCACAGGGCCATCTTTGTGCCTCTTTCACTGGCTGAGAACCAGTGCACCATGGTACGGCCACAAGGTGGCCAGCCCATGCCCTGGAACCAGCCGTTAGCAAGCAGTAGCAAAAACATGATGCTGACCGAACCGGTTGCTGCCGGCACCAGCCCCATGATGATCAATACCAGCGAACTCATAACAAGACCTACAGCCATGAAATTTCGCGCATTGCTGCGGTCTGAAACGCTGCCCATGATGAATTTTGAAAGTCCGTAGGCTATGGCAACGCCGGACAGTGCAAAACCGAGCTCTGTTTTCGTGTAGCCTGCTTCGATCAGATGGGGCATGGCCAGGGAAAAATTCTTTCTGACCAGGTAATAACCTGCATATCCAACAAAAATACCTATGTAAACCTGCCACCTGAGACGGGTGTAGCTTGCATCGATAAGTTCGTCCGGTTTCTGTGCCTGGTGTGGAGGTGGCTTGAGAAAGCCGATCATTGGCTTTTTTGAATCTCCGCCAATACCTCAACACCGAGGTCCGGGTAATCAGTGATCAAACCGTCGACGCCCATCTCAACCAGTGCCCGCATCGTCTCCTCATCATTGATAGTCCATGGAATGACCTTGATGTTTTGTGCATGTGCGGCTTTGATTTGTGCCCGGTCCAAAAGCTTAAAATCGGGGCTATAGACTTGTGGAGTGAAACTGAGCCGGGCGAGGTTTTGCTGCAAGCCTTGCCGGTTTTCGACCAACAACGAGATGGCTATCTGTGGCTCGATTTCATGCATGGCTTCCAGGGCACGGATATCAAACGATTGTATGGTTGTTTCTTTGATGAGCTTATGTTCTTTGACGACGCGATACAAAGCGCTAGCAAACTCCATAACCTCTGGGTGGAAAATACGGTCGCCTTCAGGCCGGGATTTGATTTCAATGTTAAACAGCACGGGTCCGAACCTGGCATTGCGGTTGCTTACTTCAGCCTGTGCCGCCACGGCCCGAAATACATCGGTCAACAAGGGTTTTGCCACCGGCATGGCCTGTTGACGTGGGTGGTCAGGATGGCCGCGACTGCCACAATCAAAACTGGCCAACTCCTGATCACTCATAGCATAAATTCGAAGATTCTTTTCTTCGCTTTGAGTGATTTTTCTGCCGTCACTATGTGAACAGATTTTTGCTGACATCCAGGGCTCATGCGATACCACAACGTGGCCTTCGGCGTTGATAGCGGCATCCATTTCTAAGGTTGTTACGCCGAGATCCAGAGCATGCAAAAAAGCTGGGATGCTATTTTCTGGTAACAGGCCACGTGCACCACGGTGGCCTTGCAGGTCGATGGTGGTTTGTTTGTTTTCGGGACCGTGCATGGTCACAGACAATGTTTGATCCACTGGTTCCATGACATTTTGTGATTCCTTTAGGCCCGTGGTCTCGGTAATCAGGTAGCCCACTATTACAGTCAGGATAACCAATATCAACAAAATCCGGGTAACCTGGTTGATTTTCTTACCGGTGAGGGTAGTAATTGAAGCCAGCGCTTCAATCTCATGTTCCCGCTTGATACCGGTAGGGGTAAGTTCAAAAATCCAGGAAAATATCAACACCAGCGGAAAACAGATTATTAAGAGTGCAAAAATAAAACGGAAAACCCAGGCAGGAATACCCAGCAGTTCAAACAAAATATCGACGAGTAGCAGGGTCAGCCATGAAGCGACCATGTAAAGCAGCGTTACCCGGAAAACATTACGTCTTTTTAGTTCTGTAAATAACAACATGGCTTGATATTCATTGCTTGGTGTTAACCGCTCTTCTTCAGTGGGATTGATATATTTAGTGAACCGGGAAGCGCTCACCACTATACCAGCATGGATGAAAGCAGTGAGAAGTCAAATTTATGGGAATTTGTAATTCACCCAAAGACCGATATTTCGCCCGGGTGCATCGATTCCGGAGGCGTGCTCCCGGTAAGCCTTGTCGCCCAGATTCTCCAGTCTTAGCCCCAGTTTTAGCGATGGGGTCATTTGCCAGTCCAAGGAAAGGTTTAGGGTGGCCCAGGCAGCTGTGCCGATGGGGTTGATGCGTGGGTCGTTTAGATCGCGAGGGCTTAAACGATTCTGATGGGTGGCGAATAACAAATAAGGCTCTATATGCACACGACCCCTGAAAAAATACTCCAAACCCAGTTTTCCATTGAGTGGTGGGATCCGATCTGCTGGAAAGGCTGTTCCAAGGTCGTCTTGCTCTTCACCACGGATGTAATTGATGACCGCATATGCACGCAGGTCATCCAAAACGGCCCAGTAGATACCGGTCTCAAGGCCATAGATTTCTACGCTATTGCGGTTTTCACTGCGAACGATATTGCGACCACCTTCAGTTACATCCCCCGTAAACACTGAAGTGATTTTGTCTGAATAGTCGAGATAAAAGGCAAAAACTTCTAACTCCAACTTATCCGTTTCTGCCTTAAGGCCGAAGTCGTAGCTCCACACCGTCTCAGGAGCCAAATCGTTATTGGCAACGTTAAAGCGATTACCGGGACGGGTACCAAGCGTGGCGAGGTCAAAAATATTAGGCGGACGAAAACCCTTGCCAAAATTTGCAACCAGCTTAAGGCCAGGCTTCAATTCAAGCACTGCATGAATGTCACCGGTCAGATCAGCCGGTGACAAGGTCAGGGCGGCATGACTGTCATCAACGGGTAAAGCAATATCGAACCAGCTGTAGCGTAATCCTGTCGTTACATCAAAGTTATGGGTGCTTAACCATTCAGCCGTAATATAAACAGCCGTACTGTCCATGGACGATCCATCAGGAAAACGACTACGTACTTTGCTAGCTTGTTCTGAGTTTTCAGGCTGGTTAAAACGACGACTGTCTACTGCATCTGTGTAATATTCCGCACCCCACACCATAGACATGCCGGAAGCCAGGCTTGAATTGAACTGCAAGGTAATGCCATCTAATGTACTTTGGTTGTGTTCGGTGACAACAATCGGGCTGCCATATTCCTGTGTCAGCCTGTCATCAGTGATGATTTGACGTGCAATATGAGCTTCAAACTGGTCAAACAAGGCGGTTTGCCCATCAAGTCGTAAACGCGCATGGATAAAACTGCGGCGGTTAGGTTCAAACAAAAATTGCTCGGAAGAGGGCTGGTTTTGTGTGAACCCGGCTACCAGTTCGTCATAACGTGGTGTTGATGGCTGTTCCATGACCTGTGCTGATAACATCAGGCTGGAATGATTATTGCCATCCATAACAAACTTTAAATCAGCAGCCTTAGATTGATAAGCGGAAGGTGCCAACTTTTTGCCACTACCGGAAGTGCGAGACGCATGGTCCTGGTAGCTTGCCCCGCCCACAAAACCCCAGCCTTGTTTGCCGCCCTGTGTACGGGCGCTAAGCACCCAGCCGTTGTCTACACTGTCATAGCTTCCGTAGAGTCTGCTTTCACTTTGCCATTTACTGTCATTGTAGTTAGGTTCCTGAGTCAGGATATTGATTACACCGCCCATTGCATCGGCCCCATATAACGAACCTTGAGAACCGCGAACAACTTCCACTACTTGAGTCGCAAACGAATCAACCAGGCCAAGGTATTGATTGGGCGCATTGCGGAAAAAGGCATTATTCAGGCGCATGCCATCGACCATGTGCAACAGCTGGGAACCCTTGAGGCCACGGATGATGGGGATTCCCTGGCCGGGCGTAGTCTGCTGGAAAAAAGTACCGGCTTGGCCGCGCAATAATTCGGCAATCACATCAGGTGCTTGTTCAAGCACTGCCTCTGCATCAATGGTAGTCACGGCGGCTGCAATATCAATCTCACGTTTATTGGTGCGGGTCGCTGTGACCTGCACATGTTCCTGAAATTCTTTCTCGTACAGGTCTTCACCGAATGCACTATCGGCCCGAAGAAGATCATGAGACAGGAATAAAAACAGGGACGTAACAAGCAGTCCCGCCCGTAAATGATTGGTCATCTTTATCATTTAAACAGTGATTGAAGGCAGTGGGTATTTTGCCATAAAACAGTCAAAACTTTTGAGATACTGGGGCTCTACTAACAGTTAATAATGCCAGGCGCGATATTAATAGGTTTTTAACATGGGGAATGAAAAACCAGGTGCGGTTAAGGCTCAATGCAACAGCCAATGGTCATGGGTTTTGTTTTACCCTTCATGGCACACTTGTTAGCATACGAGTATGACAAATACAGCAGTGGGTAATATGACAAAGCCTGTAAGGGAAGGTGAAGAACTGGATTGGACGGCTTTGGATAAACATTTGAAGCATGTCTTTGCAAATCTTGAGGGCAAGCCGGAAATCAGCCAGTTCTGTGGTGGCAACTCGAATCTAACCTACCGGCTTAAGTATGGTGCTGAGGATCTCGTGATCAGGCGACCACCATTTGGCACTAAGGCAAAATCAGCGCACAGCATGATTCGTGAGTATACGATCATGAATTCACTCAAACCGGTGTACCCGTCAGTACCGGATACTCTCTACTACAGCGATGATGAAAGCATCATCGGCTCTGAGTTCTATGTGATGCGCAAGGTCGAGGGTCAAGTTATTAAGGATACCATCCCCTCTGAATGGCAATTTACGGTCGAGGATACCCGTCGGTTTTGCACCAGGTTTTGGGAAAAACTGATTGAATTGCACCAGGTGGATTACGCAGAAGCCGGTTTGCGCGATTTTGGGCAACCCATAGGTTATGCCGAACGCCAGGTACTGGGCTGGAACCGTCGCTTTGAACGCGTCACTACACCTGATGTGAGTGACTTTACCGATGTGCGCGATTGGTTGAGTGGACACATACCACCCGAAAATGGCCGGCATTCAGTGTTGCATGGTGATTTCCGCATCGATAATGTCATTCTCGCAAAGGATGACCCCTGCAACATTGTTGCTGTTTTGGATTGGGAGATTTGCGCTCTGGGTGATCCATTGATGGACCTCGGTAATGCGTTGGCTTACTGGACACAGGCAGATGATCCGGATTACCTGCAAAACCTGATCATGCAACCATCAGGGGCACCTGGCATGTTGAGCCGTAGGCAGATTCTGGATTTTTATCAGCAAAAAACCGGTGTTGATACCTCAGATTTCACTTTTTACGAAGTCTACGGTTATTGGCGTAATGCTGTGATTTTGCAACAGATTTATTACCGTTACTTTCACAAGCAAACACAAGACCAAAGATTCAAATTCTTTGGTGTGGCAGTTCAGCATCTGGGTGAACATTGCCAACGCTTGATTTCCGCCTAGTGCCCAACCACTTCACGGCTCGCTGAACCCCACACTACAGGCTTGACATGACACTAGATTGTCAGCACGACTTTGCCCAGTGCCTGACGGTTTTCGAGCGATGCGAAGGCCTCGGCGTACCGATCCAGTGAGTAGGTTTCCGTTACACGAGGGGTCAATTTCCCTTCAGCAACCATGAGTGCCAGGTCGGCCATGTTTCGCATAGAATCACGTGGATTGTGTTGCGCCCAGGTTCCCCACCAGACACCGATAATGCTGGCTTCTTTAAGCAAGGCAATATTCGCCGGAAAATTCGGGATATCGCCGCTGGCAAAGCCAATCACAAGATAGCGCCCATGCCAGGCGAGCGCCCGTAAAGCCTGTTGTGCCAGCTCGCCACCAACCGGGTCATAGACTACGTCAACACCTTTGCCATTGGTCAATGCCTTACACTGGTCCTTAAGCGATTCTTCTGCATAGTTGATGGTTTCATCGGCACCGGCGGAGCGGGCAAAATTCAGCTTTTCCTCGTTACTGGCAGCGGCAATAACCCGCGCGCCCATGGCTTTGGCAATTTCTACAGCGGTAATACCGACACCACCGGCAGCACCAAGAACTAATACGGTGTCTCCAGCTTGTATTCCGGCACTTTGTTTGAGCGCATGGTAACTGGTGCCATAGGTGATGGTGAAACCGGCGGCCTGTTCAAAATCAAGACCCTGGGGTATTGGCATCACCCGTTCAACTGGCACGGCGCACATTTCTGCAAAAGCTGCACCTTCCGGCATGATCATGACACGGTCACCCGGTTTGTAGTGAGCGACGTCCTCACCAACCGCACTGACAATTCCCGCAGCTTCGTTGCCGGGGATGAAGGGCGCTTCAACTTTTACCTGGTATAAGCCCTTTATTACGAGGATATCTGGAAAATTGATTCCGGCAGCAAATATACGCACGAGAACCTGGCCGGGGCCGACAGCTGGCTCTGGTTGTTCCTCAACCACCAGGTTGTCGATTGCACCGAGTTGTTTGCAAACTAATGCTCGCATGGGCTATTTACACTACTTCGAACAGTGATGCAGCACCCATGCCACCGCCAATGCACATTGTGGCGACAACATATTTAACACCCCGACGTTTGCCTTCGATCAGGGCAGTTGCTGCCAGCCGTGAGCCACTCATGCCATAAGGATGGCCGATGGAGATGGCACCACCGTTAACATTAAGAATATCGTTGGGAATACCCAAACGATCACGGCAATACACGACCTGCACCGCAAAAGCTTCGTTAAGCTCCCATAAGCCGATGTCATCCATGCCTAAGCCCGTGCGCTCGAGCAGCTTGGGTATGGCAAACACCGGGCCAATACCCATCTCGTCCGGTTCACAGCCGGCGATGACGGTCGCACGGTAAAAACCTAGTGGTTCCACACCACGTTGTTCAGCGAGTTTTGCATCCATCAGCACGCAGGCAGATGCCCCGTCAGACAACTGGCTGGCGTTGCCGGCGGTGATGCTTCCGTTTTCACGTACGGGTTTAAGTGAGGCAAGCCCTTCGAGTGTGGTACTGGGGCGGTTGCCTTCGTCTTTTTCCAGCTGCACATCGTGGAAGCTGATTTCACCGCTTTCCCTGTCCATAACCCCTTTGTTGGACGGCATCGCTACGATTTCATCATCCAGTCTGCCGGCTTGCTGAGCTGCGGCCATACGTTGCTGGCTTTGTAGCGCGTATTCATCCTGGGCTTCACGGCTGATGTTGTAACGATTGGCGACCACCTCAGCAGTGTCGAGCATTGGCATATAGATGTCCTTATGCAGGGCAAGCAGGTGTGGATCTTTACCTCGAAAATTATTCATGTGCTCGTTTTGAACCAGACTGATTGAATCGACTCCACCACCGACTGAGATACCGAAACCATCCTCGGTAATTTGCCTGGCAGCGACCGCGATGGCCATCATGCCCGAGGAACATTGCCGATCTACGGTCATGGCAGTGGTGGTGACAGGTAAGCCACCAGCGAGTGCACCAAGTCGGGCGATGTTGCCGCCTTGTGAACCCTGAGTCAGCACACAGCCCATCACAACCTCATCGACTTCGCCGGGCTCGACACCGGCTCGTTTTACTGCGTGAGAGATGACATGGCCTGCGAGGCTCGGTGACTCAGTATTATTAAACGCGCCCCGGTAGGCTTTGCCGAGTGGGGTTCTGGCGGTTGATACGATAACGGCTTCACGCATGTTCTGGTTCCTTACAGCTTGAGTTTGATACCTTGTTTTATAGCGGCCTGCTGGCCAAATTTCATGGATTGCTCACCACCCGCCTGCAACTCACATTGTCGGTCTGGGTTGTCAATCGTTGACCAGGCTTCAGCAATGGCTTCGGCCGTCAATTCTGTGGGTGTGAAATTGATACCTTCAGTCTCGTAAATTTTACTGACTGCAAAGCTCCCTGCTGCGGCTGTCATGATCTTGCGGCTGGGGGCATCTGGGCCGCTGAGGAAAACAACACCGGGGCTGACGGCTTCGGGTGCAAACAGGTCAAATAGAGCGTCAGGAAAAATATCCTCGGTCATGCGGGTACCAGCGGCGGGTGCCAGGGCATTGACGTGTATGTTGTATTTGGCACCTTCAAGGTGCAATACATTCATCAGGCCGATAACACCCATTTTTGCCGCACCATAATTAGATTGCCCAAAATTGCCGTAAAGGCCGCTACTCGAACTGGTAAATACAATACGTCCATATTCCTGCTCACGCATGATTGCCCAGACCGCCTTGGCACAGTTGAACGAGCCCATCAGGTGTACGTCAACCACCAGGCGGAAATCCTCCGGGGTCATTTTCAGAAAACTTTTGTCGCGCAAAATACCGGCATTATTGATCAGAATATCAATCCGCCCCCAATGCTCCATGGCCTGGCGCACCATCGCCTCGACCTGCTCAAAATTAGCGACATCGGCGCCATTGGCGATGGCTTCGCCACCATGGGCTTTGATCTCCTTCACCACTGATTCAGCAGCTTGTGAAGACTGACCGGTACCATCGCGCGAGCCGCCGAGATCGTTGATGACTATTTTTGCACCACGTTCAGCCAATGCCAATGCATGCGTGCGTCCAAGACCCTGTCCGGCACCGGTAATGATGGCTACCTGGCCATCCAGTCTGATTGTCATGATGACTCCTTGACGATATACAAGGAAAGAATTTCTGCGATCAGCGCAGGTCGCTCTTCATTTTCAATTTCCACAGTAACCGTTGATTTGGTCAGAAATTGGCCCCCCGGTCTTGCGCTCACTTTCTCAACCTTTGCTTTGGCGCGTACCCGAGTGTTGACCTTGACTGGTTGTAAAAACCGAACTTTGTCCGAGCCGTAATTGATACCCATCACGGTACCTGCGGGTTTCAACATGATTTGCCCGACCAGGTGTGAGATGAGAGAAAGACTCAGGAAACCGTGTGCAATGGTGGAGCCAAATGGTGTTGCAGCAGCCTTTTCGGTATCAACATGGATAAACTGGTGGTCGTTGGTTGCATCAGCAAAGCGGTTGATGCGTGCCTGGTCTATCAGCAGCCAATCCGAAGGCCCCAACTCGGTACCTGCTGAGTTTTTAAAATCTGTGACAGAAATATTGGCCTCAAGCATTTTTAAGTCTCCCCGATACCCTGTTCAAGCCCGAGGGTGCGGGCAGAGTTCATACCACCATCCAGCGGAATAATGGCACCTGTTATATAAGTGCCACTGAGACCACACAGACACAAAATCAGACCGGCAAAATCTTCCGGACGACCCATTCTGCCGAGTGGGATGCCACGTGTAACGGCAGAAGTGAGTTTTTCATCCTGGGCAAAAAATGCCGTCATACCACTTGGGAAAGGACCTGGTGCAATGGCATTAACCGTAATGTGTTTTGCCGCCAGTTCATTGCTCAAATACCGCGTAATGTGATGAATCGCGGCTTTACTGGCAGAGTACGAATAAGCTGGAAACCCATGTGGCTCCATGCCCATGACAGAGCCGATATTGACCACGCGTGAAGGGTCTTCAGCCGTGCCGGAAGCAGATAGCAAGGGTGTTAGTTCACGAATCAAGGTAAACGGAGCAGTGACGTTCAAAGTCATGATGTCCTGCCAGGCTTTCCATGGGAACTGTTCGAAGCTGGTGCCCCAACTACGACCGGAGTTATTGATCAGGATATGCAGGCTCGACTCACTATCGCCGATAAATTTTGCCAATGAAACCACGCCAGTCTCCGATGCCAGGTCGGCAGCGAATGGAATACAGCTGCCGGGTAAATCGGAGAGACTTGCGGCAGCCTTTTGGCAGGCTTCGAATTTTCGCGAAGCGATATAAACTTTTGCACCGGCAGATACCAATGCATGTGTAATCATGTAGCCGATACCAGTGGCGCCACCCGTGACCAGCGCCGTTTTGCCTTCAAGACTGAATATGGATGCGGTGTATTCGTTGATCGTGCTCAAGTTTTTATCCTTTTTAATTCGTTACGTGCTACCACCATATGGTGAACTTCATCGGGCCCATCTGCCAGCCGCAAAGTACGTGCGTTCATATACATTTCGGCGAGTGGAAAATCTTGCGATAAGCCGCTCGCACCATGCATCTGGATGGCATCGTCAATAATTTTCAAAGTGATGCGTGGCACCGTGGCCTTGATTTTGGATATCCATACCTGCGCCTGCGCCACACCTTCGGTGTCAATGATATGAGCGGTTTGCAAGGTTAGTAACCTGGCCATATCGATTTGGATGCGTGCCTCGGCAATACGGTCATAATTGCCACCCAGCTTGGCTAACGGTTTGCCAAACGCGGTGCGTGACAGTGCGCGTTTACACATCAATTGCAGGGCTTTTTCAGCCATACCGATGGCCCGCATTACGTGATGAATACGACCAGGGCCCAGTCTGCCCTGGGCAATTTCGAAGCCGCGGCCTCTACCAGCAATAATATTGTCTTCTGCAACATATACATTGCTTAACTTGAGGTGCATATGGCCATGCGGTGCACCATCGCGGCAGAAAACTTGCATCGGGCGCACAATCTCAACACCAGGCGTGTCCATTGGCACCAGAATTTGTGAATGTTGTTGATGACGTGCTGCATCCGGGTCGGTCTTGACCATACAGATGAGAACGGCACAGCGTGCATCACCCGCGCCTGAAATATAGGTTTTTTCGCCGTTGATACACCATTGGCCGTTTTCCAATACGGCCGTCATGGAAATATTGGTAGCGTCAGAGCTGGCCACGGCTGGTTCCGTCATGGCATAAGCCGAGCGGATTTCGCCGTTCAATAGAGGCTCTAACCAACGACTCTTTTGTGCTTCACTGCCGTACTTGGCCAACACTTCCATATTGCCGGTATCCGGCGCGCTGCAGTTAAATACTTCTGCAGCAAGTGCACTATGACCGGTTTCTTCAGCAATAAATGCGTAATCAACTGTGCTCAGCCCACTGCTATGCTCGCCGTCGGTGAGAAAGAAATTCCACAAACCTTGTTCCCTGGCACCCCGCTTTAGCCGATCGAGAATTTCCTTCTGGATCGGTGACTGCTGCCAGCGACCCTGGTTGTCGATCTCGCTGATGTAGGTTTCTTCTTCGGGGATAATGATGTCATTGATGTAGGCGCGAACTTTTTCGAGTAGTGGTTTAAGCGTTGTGGAGGGTTCCATTGTTTATACTACCTTGTCATTGGGGCTTGTTCCCGGTAAGAAGCTGTATTGTAGTTCAGATATGTGTGTTGCAGCGCCAGCGTCTGTGAAGATTATTCCGCTTTTATAATTCCTTTGCAGCTTCTTCCATCTTTTCACTTGCTTCCAGCCACTCCCATTCCAATGACTCCAGAGAAGATTTTAGTCCGGCCTGGCGCTGTAACAACGTGGTCATTTCCTGCTTTCGGGCGATATCGGTATACAACGATTCATCATGCAAGCTGTCCGTGAGTCCTTCCAGATCAGACCTGTTTCGGTTCATTTCCCTTTCAATTTTGCGTACTGTATCCCGATAAGGTTTTAACAGTTGACGTTGTCTGGCTTCATCCTGTCGATTCTGTTTTTTGCTGGAAACCTGTGACCTGCGTGGTGTGTCGGGGGACTCATTAATGGCTGCTTCATTCTGGGCTTTCAACCAGTTTGGATAGTCATCCAGAGACTGCCGGAACTCGTGAAGTCGGCCATCATGGACGATATATAGTTCATCACAAACGCTACGCAACAGGTGCCGGTCATGAGAGATGACCAGCAAAGCGCCGCTATACTCCATCAATGCCATACTGAGCGCATGGCGCATGTCCAGATCAAGATGATTGGTTGGCTCATCCAGCAATAACAGGTTGGGTTTTTGCAATACCAGTAATGCCAGCACCAGGCGGGCCTTTTCACCACCGGAAAAGGGTGCAACCGGCTCGCTGATGCGATCACCGCGGAAACCAAAATGTCCCAAATGACTCCGCAGTTCTGCTTCCTTTATGTCCGGAGCCTGCCGTTGCAGGTGCCAAAGCGGGCTGCAGTCCATGCGCAATAATTCGAGCTGTTGTTGTGCGAAATAGCCGATATGTGTGTTTTTGTTAAGCGTGCGCTCACCGGATAACAATGTGCTGCCATCAACGAGGGTCTTGACCAGTGTGGATTTACCGGCACCATTGGCACCCAACAGACCGATACGGTCACCTGCACCCAGTCGCAGACGGATGTCATTGACCACAGCAGTCGGCCCATAACCTACGGTGGCGTTTTCGAGTTGTAGCAGTTGTTGTGGTTGTTTGTCCGGTTCGTGAAACTGGAAATGAAAATTGGAATCAACGTGTGCAGGCGCAATCTGAACCATACGTTCGAGCATTTTCAAGCGGCTCTGTGCTTGTTTTGCCTTGCTGGCTTTGTAGCGGAACCTGTCCACGAAACTTTGCATGTGTTTGATTTCTTTCTGCTGTTTGCTGTACATCGCCTGTTGTAACGCCAGTTGTTCCGCACGAACTGCTTCAAACTGACTGTAGTTACCGGTATAGGTTTTTATCGCCTGGTGTTCTATATGGGCGACATGTGTGCACAGGCTGTCCAGAAAATCCCGATCATGTGATATCAACAACAAAATACCTGTGTAGGATTTCAGCCAGCGCTCTAACCAAACGATGGTGGGCAAGTCCAGATGGTTGGTGGGTTCATCAAGTAGCAAGATATCCGAGCGACACATCAGCGCTTGCGCCAGGTTTAAACGCATGCGCCAACCGCCAGAAAATTCATTCACCGGTTTTTGAACAATATCGGCTTCGAAACCGAGGCCATGTAGCAGTCTTGCTGCTCTTGTTTCAGCCGTAAATCCGTCGATGTTATCCAATTGCTCATACAGGCTGTGGAGTCGCTGATCGTGGCCGTTTATGGCTTCCAACGCAGCAATATCTGCCTGCAGTTCACGCAAGCCACGGTCGCCATCCTGAACAAACTCTAAAGCGGGTTGGGTGGAGGAGGGGCTTTCCTGAGCCACATGGGATATTACATCTTTAACATTTAGCTGTAGCTGGCCTGCATCGCTTTCCAACTGCCCGAGGATCAGCGCAAATAGCGAACTTTTGCCGCTGCCATTGACACCAATAACACCCATACGCTGACCGGCATGGGCCTGTAAGAAAGCATTTTCGAACAGCAGTTTTGTTCCACGCCGCAATTCGATTTGGTTGAGTTGTAACATCTGCTGCCAGCGCCGAAGTCTTGTCTAAAAGGGAGGCATTATAAGGCACTCTGTGTTCAGAGGTTCCTTAGTTTTTAGTGCTGATGTGTTCATCAAGGTACTCGATTGCGGTATTGAAATCGATACCCGTAGGATTTTTGTGTGGCATACCACGGATAATCATAAGTTTGCTGTTTTCAACACCTGCGCGCAGATATTGTTGATGGGCCTTTTTTGTTGGTCTAAGTGCAAAGTCTTTTGTACCGGTAATGAAAACGTAATGATTTTGCTTGATTAAATCTAGCGGTTTGGATGTGCCCTCATCCCAAAAATCGGCGCCGGAGTTGTAGATGGCTCCCTTGAATACTTGTGGGTAATCGGTGGCAAGTTTACTCGCCACTCTGCCACCACCAGAAAGACCCGACAGGTAGATACGATCCGGGTCGATTGTGTAGTATTTACCCGCCAGGGCAGGTGCTACAAGCGCGTATATACCTCTGCGCACTACCAAAACCCGATTGCCAGAGTGTCGGGCGGCAATCCAAATCATGTTGCGCTTGCCCATTACCGACTTCCAGCGTGGTGGGATTTTTCCACTTGGCATAGGGCTGATATAAACCATCAGACCCGTAGGTATTTCCGGCCGGTAGTTATCGGGTACATATACTTCCCAAGTAATCGGTTTGTCTGGCGGAACCACTGCTGCGGTAACACCGGCGGCTTCTGCGCCGGCCACCTCGGCCATTGTTGAGATCAGCTGAAATTCACCGGTTTTGGCGGTGTTAGCTGGCTCGACTGCGTCGCATTGAGCGGTATTGGTAAACAAACCACATACTAGGACGGCTGTCATCAGACTGTTTTTCATTTGATCCCGGTTACCTGTAATGAAGGCTTATGCCAAGCCTGAATCATAACCAACTGTGGCAAACTGGTTCAATGAATGGCGTTATTACAATATTTTATATTGACAAACATGCATATGCATGTAGATAATACCAATATGGATGAAAAAAGTAACGGTCAGCGGGGTGGTTTTGAGGTTTGTATGAATCTTAGTTATCGCAAAGCAGCGCGGGTTATCAGTCAAATTTATGATCGGGAGCTTGCAGAATGCGGTATCAAGTGTACGCAATTCACGATTCTTCGAGCGACGTTTTTATCTAAGCAAACAAGCAATGCGGAACTACAGGAAATACTGGTTCTTGATCAAACTACGCTGAGCCGAGGATTGAAGCCTCTGATCAGGGATGGTCTTATCCAGGTAGAGACGGGTGAAGACAGACGTCAGAAGATTTTGTCACTCACCGGAAAAGGTATCGATTTATACCGGCATGCTGAGCCAAAGTGGCTGCGTGCGCAACAGTACATTCACGATAAGCTGGGTCAAAAGAAGGTCAATCAAATGATTGAAATGAATACTGCACTCGTGTCTTTACGTAAATAGGTTTTTTTTGAATATATACATGTATATACATGCAAGGATAAAAGTTATGGTAACTCAGAGTTTCTCAGGTTCAGCTGTACGATTCTTCACGCAGGTGGTTCGCTTTCCGAAAATAGTGGTGTTGGTCAGTTTGTTATTGATGGCAGGCTTGCTTTGGTTTCTTCCGCAATTGAGCAAGGATACGCGGGCGGATGCATTCCTGGCCGCCGACAATCCCGCCTTGCTCTATCGTGACAAAGTAAAAGCCCAGTTTGGTCTCAGTGATCCGATAGTGATAGCCGTTGTACGTGAAGGGCAGGGCGGTATTTTTAACCCGCAGACGCTGGCCCTGGTTGAGCAGTTATCGTTTGCCGTGAGTGAACTGCCAAATATAGACGCGGAACGTGTTATCAGCCTGGCGACTGAGAACAATATTGTCGGTACTGACGAAGGTATGGATGTTGATCCGTTTTTTGATCCAGTGCCAGTCACTCAAGAGCAAGCTGATGCGGTACGGCGCGCAATCGATAATTTCCCACTTTATCAGGGCAGTCTGGTGGCGACGGATGGTCATGCCACCCTGATTGTTGCGGAAATGGTCGATGAAGACCTGGCTGAAAAGACCTATGATGAAATTCTGGCCCTGGTTGATGAAATAGCTACCAACAATGGTGAGGAATTGCATGTCGCTGGCGAAGGTGCGATTGCCGGCTACTTGGGTAGCTATATTGATGCCGATGCCCAGCGTTTAAATCCGCTCGCCGGATTGGTTATCACACTGATTATCCTGTTGGCGTTCCGGCGTCTGGCACCAGCGTTGCTGGGCAATGTCATTATTGCCGCTTCAGTGTTGATGACCCTGAGTATCATGGCGGCCAGTGGTGTGGCATTTTTTGTGATTACCAATGCGCTACCAGTGATTTTGATTGGTATTTCGGTAGCTGATGCCATACATATTTTTAGTCACTATTACGATCTGCAAGCGCGACAACCGAATAAAGACAAAGAAGCCCTGGTGGTCGATACCATGGTCGAGATGTGGCGCCCGGTCACGCTGACGACGCTGACGACCGTAGCTGGCTTCATGGGACTCTATTTCGCCGCCTATATGCCTCCATTCAGTTATTTTGGCCTGTTTACCGCAATCGGTGTGCTGGTTGCCTGGTTTTACTCCCTGCTATTTCTGCCAGCGGCCATGGCAATAGTTAAGCCTCAGGTCAGTGCTGGTTTTGTGCGCGCCTGGCAACAACAAAAACCTGACGTGTTTTCGAGTTTTATGGGTCGCATCGGCAAATTCACCCAGCAACACGCAAAAGCCACCCTGTTGCTTGGTCTGTTACTGGCCTTGTCCGGCGTATATTCTGCCAGCCAACTGACGGTGGATGAAGATCGTATTGAAACCTTTCACGTCAGCGAGGCTATCTATCAGGCTGACGAGGTCATTAACCGCCATCTGGATGGTAGCAATAACCTGGACATAGTGGTCGAGACTGCCATGGCGGAAGACCTGTTTGAACCGGCGAATCTATCAAAAATCGAGGCATTGCAGACCTACGCAGAATCGCTACCACATGTTATGGGTTCCACCTCGATCGTAGATTACCTCAAACAAATGAATCGCTCCCTGAATGAAGGACGAGCAGATGCCTATCATCTGCCGAAAAGTAAGGAGCTGGCCGCCCAGTATTTCCTGTTGTATTCCGCTTCAAGCGAACCTACTGACTTTGAGGAAGAGGTAGATTATGACTATCAGACGGCGAATATCCGGGTCAATTTGAACTCTGGTTCTTACGTAAATACAAAGATAGTTGTTGAAGCCTTACAGGACTATTTGTCTACGGAATTTAATAGCACCACAATCACCGCGACCCTGTCAGGTCGGGTCAATGTCAATTACCACTGGATTCGGGATCTTGGCAGTAGCCATTTCGCCGGTCTGGGTATTGCCTTGTCGCTGGTATGGATGGTCTCGTCACTGCTGTTTCGTTCGACCTTAGCCGGTCTTTTTTCACTGATACCGGTCGCTGGCGCAGTTCTATTGGTATACGCGGCGATGGTGCTGTTGGGTATTCACCTGGGTATTGGCACTTCGATGTTTGCCTCTGTGGCGATAGGACTGGGTGTGGATTTCGCGATCCATACCATCGAAAGGTTGCGTGTTTTATACCGCGAATACGAGGGTGATCTTGGCCGTGCCATGGATGAGTTATACCTGACGACTGGCCGTGCGCTTTTATTCAACTACCTGGCTATTGCCGGTGGTTTTGGTGTATTGATATCGAGCAAGGTGGTGCCACTGAATAATTTTGGCTTGATCGTCGTGATGTCTGTAACGACCAGCTTTGTTGCCAGCATGACATTGTTGCCAGCCCTGGTGAAGGTATTTAAGCCGCGTTTTATGGAGCCTGTTGCAGCTTCCGGTCCGACAGGACTACGTCGCGCTATCGCTACTGTTGCCATGGTTTTAATTATTGGTATCACTGGCTTGTGGGGCGTTAGTTCGGCGGTGAAAGCAAACGAATTGCCCACCGGTGACTGGATTGTTGAGCAGATCAACAACATCGACGACGGCGAGTATGTTAGCCGCAAACTCACCATGCAGATGATTGATCGTCGCGGTAAGCAACGGCTTCGTGAAACCATAAGCTATCGCAAATATTTTGGTGACGAGAAACGCACTATCCTGTTTTACTTAGCCCCGGCCAATGTCAAGGACACAGCGTTCCTGACCTATGACTACAAGGCCCCGTCAACCGATGACGATCAATGGCTATACCTGCCCGCGTTGCGTAAAGTGCGGAGAATTTCAGCTTCTGATCGTGGTGATTATTTCCTCGGCACCGACTTTACTTACGAGGACATAAAAAAGGAAGGCAAGATCGAGCCCGGTGATTTTAACTTCACCACCCTTGGGCAAGAGATACTTGACGCTTCGGAGGTTTTCCTGGTTGAAGCGACACCCCAATCCGATGCCATCGCGCGTGAGCTGGGTTATGGTAAGACCCGGTTCTGGGTGAACAGCAGTAATTGGATCATAGTCAAGGCCAAGTATTGGGATACCAAGGGAAAACTGCTTAAGACCCTGGTGGCTGGTGATATCCGGCAGATCGATGGCATATGGACGCGTCATGGTTTGACGATCAACAACCACAAGACCGGCCACCAAACTATTTTTACTTTCAGTGAGGTGGATTATCGCGTAGCTGTCAGAGGTGATGTCTTCACCAAGCGCGCGTTGTCAAAGGGTAGGTGACATGAGCAGGCCATTGTTCATAGCCGCGATACTCGCATTCACTGACACCCCGGTTATTGCTGGTTTCGGTGCTGAAGAGATAAATGGTACCTGGGAACAGGAGCTGAGTTTGGCGAGCAATGAAGGTAAAGTTCAAAAATTTGAAGCCTTGATTGAACCGGAGTTGAATTTCGATTTTAGTGATGGCACGGAGTTAACTGCTATCGGCCGGGTACGGCTGGACCTGATCGGTGACCTGGGTAGGGGTGAAAACGGAGCATGGGTCCAGGGCGCTCATGGCGAAGTCAGTTTGCGGGAGTTTTACCTGGATACAAATTGGTTCAATGCTTTCTGGAGAATTGGCAAACAGCAGGTCGTTTGGGGCCAGGCGGATGGCCTGAAAGTCCTGGACCTTGTCAACCCACAAAGTTTCCGTGAGTTCATTCTTGATGATTTTGATGATTCACGCATTCCGCTGTGGATGCTCAATTTGGAAGTGCCACTAGCTGAAGATGATACGCTGCAATTTCTCTGGATACCTGATACCACCTACCACGAATTGGCGGAGTTTGGTTCGCCTTATCAAATCACCAGCCCCCAGTTGGTTCCAGGCATCCCAGAAAATGTACCGCTTAAGCGGTCGAGCCCTCTAAAACCAGATCGGTTCCTGGCAGACAGTGATATTGGTATACGTTATTCAGGTTTTCGTGGTGGCTGGGATATAACACTCAACTATCTCTACCACTACGCAGACCTTCCGGTGCTCTACCAGGGGGTGGATGAACACGGCATCACAATCCAGCCTGAATATGAACGCAACCATTTGCTGGGTGGAACACTGAGTAATGCAATCGGTGACTTTACCTTACGCGCCGAAATCGGTTACAGCACAGATAGTTTCAACGTCTCTGTAAACACGCAGACAAGCGGTGTTTCAAACAATCCGGAGTTAGCCTCCGTGTTGGGTCTGGACTGGCAGGGGTTGAGTGATACGTTTGTCAGTGTGCAATGGTTCCAGAGCCACCTTTTTGACTATGACCCCGGTAGCGTGCGCGAGCAGACAGAACATACGTTGTCGTTCCTTGTTCAGCGCTACTTCTCCAGCGAAACCTGGAAACTGGAGTTGCTGGCGCTTCAAGCTCTTAATGGGCATGACGGCCTGGTACGCCCAAAGCTCACCCACACGCTATTGAGTAACCTGGATATCTGGCTAAGTGCGGATATATTCCATGGTAATGAAGAGGGTTTGTTTGGCCAGTTCGACAAGGCAGACCGTATCTCAATTGGCTTCCGGCTGGGTTTTTGACTCTGATAATCCTCTAGCCGCCTCCTAAATCATGTGGTATTCGTTGATGTGCAAACAAAGACGAAGCCACAAAAAATAGGAGACGACCATGACACTTTATTGCGGAATTGACCTACATAGCAACAACAGCGTTGTTGCGGTACTGGATGAACAGGATCGCACGGTATACGAGAAGCGGCTAGCCAATGACCTTGAGACGATTACTGAGAAATTGACAGCAACCGCCTGGCTCGCCACAATCGCATTCAATGCAAATCTACTCAGCTATCAGTGATGAGCAGCCTTAGTGCACCTTGCCCCTGTGGCAGCGGTAAGGAATTCAAGCGTTGTCATGGCAATACGCAGTCTGCGGCTGTGTCAGATCAGTCACCACAGCAGTTGTTAGAGCAGGCCCGAGCACTGGCTGAGCGTGGACAACTTGAAGCCGCATTGCGACAGCTTAGACAATTACCGTCGGCACCTGCCAGATACGACCTCGAAGTAAAGTTGCTGCAACAACAAGGGGTAGCAGGTTTAGCTAAAGCAGAGAAGATTCTTATTAAATGGCAGCAGAGTGACCGCCGCAATCCAGATCCGGTTTATCGGCGGATGGTTATAGCCTGGCAGCAAGCAAAGCCCGAGCGCGCACTGGTACTTGCAGATGAGTTACGCTCACGACCACATAAGCTGGCTAGTTATTATTCGGCAGTAGCACTGCAATTGAATGGCAAGCTTGATGCTGCAATGGCAGCCTACCGGTTGGCGGTTGAGCAAAACCTGTCTGTTGAACTTAATCAGCAGGAACTGGAGCTGGAAACCGCAATTCAGATGTATGACACCGCAGCAGGTCAGTATCCTGGCACGCTGGGCAGCACTGAATCCGCATTAATCGATGCTGAAGCTGAGTATGAGATACTCCTGCAGGCAGCCCGGCAGTGGTGGCAGGATAATCCGGATCCGGCGGCCTTGAATGTAGAGCAGAAAGAACGTTATGCCAATGCTTTTTATAATCTCGGCTGCCGGGATCAGGCCTGTTACGGGCGTAGTGAAAAAGCGATTGCGCATTTTGAGACCGTTTTAGAAATACAGGCCGGGCATTTACTGGCACAGACAAACCGCCTGTTTGTGCTTAATTATCTGGCACAATTAAAGCCAGATGAGGGTGCAGAGGCTCACTTTGCGGCGGGCAAGGCTATTAGTCAGCAGTTAGGGCAAGTCAAGGATGATTTTAATCCGGCCCAGCTTGATGGGCGCCGTTTGCGGGTTGGATATATATCAGCTGATTTTCGCAAACACTCTGTGGCATATTTTATTTCTCCCGTACTGGAGGCTCACGATCACGAACGATTTGAAATATTTGCCTATTATAATGAGCGCATTGAGGATGACTGGACTCGGCGAATTCAAAAGACGGTGGATGTGTTCCGTCCAGTCGCAGATTTAGGTGATAGCGCCCTCTACCAGCAAATTCTTGCTGATCGTATTGATATATTGATTGACCTCAATGGTTATTCGCGTGGGCATCGTCTGGGTGTGCTTGGGCGGCGGGCCGCACCAGTGCAGATAAACTGGATTGGATACCCTAATACCAGTGGCCTGGATGTTATGGATTACCGTCTGGTAGATGCAATTACAGACCCTGTAGGTGCTGATAGTCTTTGTTCCGAAAAGCTTTTACGTTTGTCTGACTGTTTTTCAGTTTATACACCGCCGGAGGACTTGCCAGAACCCGCAAGCCCAGGTGAGTGCCATGGTGAATTTGTTTTTGGCAGCTTTAATCATATGTTGAAAATAAATCGGCCTTTGCTGGAAACCTGGACAGAAATATTAAAGGGTGCGCCAAATTCACGTTTATTGATCAAGAACGGACTGGTTGAGCGTAGAACAGCAAGACGAGATCTATTGGCTGACCTGGATGCTGTGGGAATTGATATTACCCGGGTGGAACTGCTCGGACGGGTTGCCAGCAGCAGGGATCATCTGGCCTGTTATCGGAAAGTAGATTTGTTGCTCGACAGCTTCCCCTATAACGGCACAACCACCAATTGCGATAGTTTTATTATGGGTGTGCCAGTATTAACTATTGCCGGAAACAGCCATATCAGCCGGGTCACGGCCAGTCAATTAAGTAGTTTAGGTTTGCCCGAGTTTATTGCCGATGATCGTGATGACTATATAAACCGTGCGCTCGAGTTTACCCGGAATCCAGAAAGGCTTGCTGAACTCTCCAGCGGCCTGCGCGAGAGGATGCAAAGCAGTCCATTGATGGATGCCGAGGGATTAACTGCACAAGTGGAGTCCCTTTATCTTCAATCTTGGTATCAATACACGAATACCTGAATAATCTACTTTATTGAGACACCTGTTAAATTATGGTCGATCCCCAAAAAAACGAAAAAGAAAAGTTAACCGCAGATGAATTTGACCGATCTTGGTGAGCTTGGTGTGACAGCAATTCCCTGGCCTAAACAAATACTGAAAGAGTTTATTTGTGGTCTTGCTCAGCACAATGTCCATATTCTCAAGGTGCTGTGAGTAAAGCGAACTGATTTTGACAGGATTTTCCTGCCAGGTGGACCCAAAAAAGGGCAAAACCATGTCAGAAACCTAACACGATCCGTTTCTGCTTAGCATGGTAGGGAGTTTGATCAAGTAGAGGGTCTGGACTGGCAGGGGCGGCGTTTTTGACCATGGTCCCCCCGATCTGGTCATTTATATATTGGGTTTTCCGCCTGCTTCATTGGATGTGATATTCAAGCCGACGATTAAGAACTCAACTTCCGATTCAGCCTTTGGGCAGTGTTCCACTCCTTTTGCAACAATAAACATCTCATCTTCGTATAATTCTATATTCTTATCACGAAGCTGAATCGTCATATGCCCCTTGTAAATAATGAATAATTCATCTTGATCATCATGCTTGTGCCAATGTGTTTCACCGACACCCTTTGCCAGTTTGAACAACTGACCGTTGGCCTCACCGATCGTTCTTTGTGACCAGTGCTCTTTGATGGTTGAAAGTTCTTTTCGTATGTTGATTTTGTTCGTCATTGTTCTAAAGCGCTACTGTTGCAATGTTGAAAGACTCTTCATCGTTTAAGAGTTTTAAGAGGCCAAGCCAACTCATAACTATATCCTTGAAATCGTCTAAACGTAGTTAGAAGTCCCTTAACATAAGTTTGACCGCATCAATAAACCAGCGTAAAGCACGGCCTTTATTATTCATCTTCCATGCTAAATGAAGCGGGGTGTCAGCGATGTTTTTTTCCACCGGCACTTCAACGAAAGTTTTGTCCGCCAATAGGTGCATAATTCGGTGACGGGGTAAAAAACCTACGCCCAGGCCCATTTGCTGGGCTTGAATTTTTTCTCTCAATGTAGGTACGCTCAGCACAGGTTTTTTGCTAAACAGGCGTTGATTGAGCGGAGCAAAGCTGCGTGAACTGTCACGCACGACGACTGCACGATAGATTTCAATGTCCTGCTGCCTTAGCGGTCGCGATAGCAGAGACAACGCATGTCCCGCTGGCACCGCAAACACCCACTGGACCGTTTGCATCAGTTGGTATTGGTAGCCCTGGGCATTGCTTGGTGGTTCTGCTGCACCCAGGACCAGATCGACGCGATCGGCCATGACAGCTTCCCAACTTCCACCCAGTACTTCTTCATGGATGTTGATCTCAATATCGGGTTGGATTTGGTAGAGTTTTTCGATCAAGTGATAATAAGGTTTAAATTCCAGAATGGAGTCAATAGCAATATTGATTCGGGACTCCCAGCCGCTATCAACCTGGCGGGTAGTTTCTGCCAGCCTTTCTGCCGCAGCCAGCAGTTCGCGCCCTTGCTCAAGTAGTACTTTGCCAGCCGGCGTGAGTATGGAGCGTCGACCTTCGCGCCGAAATAGTACGACACCCAGATCTTGTTCAAGTTTCTGTACGCTATAACTGACAGCGGAAGGTACTCGATAAAGGGCATTGGCCGCAGCAGCGAAGCTGCCTTTGCGCTCTATGGTATCCAGGACTTCCAGGGCGTCTAGGCTTAATGGTTGTTTCATGGTGTTGCTCATAACCATTCAAAAAAATCGAACATATCGGTTAATAAAATTCGTTTTAATTATATAACTATATAAATAATAATATATTTACACAACATATTATCTGAATGAAACAAAGGAGAATTAGTATGAAAACAGTGATTAACAATTTTATCCAAACGGATTCCAATGTTGCCAGCCTGTTATTAAGGGTTCCGGTTGGTACCATCCTGGCGGCGCACGGTGCACAAAAACTGTTTGCCTGGTTTGGTGGTTATGGTTTGCAGGGAACGGGCCAGTGGCTGTCCTCCGTGGGTATTGAACCGGGTTACCTGATGGCTATATTGGCAGGTGGTGCAGAGTTTTTTGGTGGTATTGCTTTGATTCTTGGCTTTTTGACCCGTCCCGCGGCTATTATCAGCGCCTTTACCATGTTGGTGGCACTGGTGGTGGTACACCTGGGAAATGGTTTGTTCCTGTCCAACAACGGTTTCGAATATGCGTTGGCTCTATTAGCCGCAACTGTAGCGCTGGCGATTCAGGGTGGTGGTGCTTTGTCAGTCGATAAATTAATCGGTCAAAAAGTCTGATTGCTCGGTATTCAGAGGAGAAAGATCATGGGGTTATTGATTAAAGGTGAGTGGCGCGACGAATGGTATGACACGACTTCAACCGGTGGCGAATTCATTCGACAGGATGCACAGTTTCGCCAATGGATTGGCGAACCGGGCTTTGCAGCCGAGGCGGGTCGATATCACCTGTTTGTCTCCCTTGCTTGTCCTTGGGCGCATCGAACCCTGATTTTTCGCAAGCTGAAAAAGTTAGAACCCATCATCGGCGTAACCGTTGTTGATCCTGTCATGTTGGAGCATGGTTGGGTGTTTTCCGGGGTCTCTGAGAGCAATCCCATAGAAAAGATCAGTTACCTCAGCCAGGTTTATACCAAAGCTGATGCCAATTACACCGGCAGGGTTACAGTGCCGGTGCTGTGGGACAAAAAACGAAACACTATTGTAAATAACGAATCTTCAGAAATTATTCGGATGCTTAACAGTGCCTTCAATGAACTGACAGGAGAGCATAGTGATTATTACCCCGAAGCGCTGCGGGCCGGTATCGACGACCTCAACCAATTGATTTACGACAACATCAACAATGGTGTTTACCGTACGGGCTTTGCCACTTCACAGAAGGCTTACGAGACCGCCTTTCAAGGTTTGTTTGATACCCTGGATTTGATTGAAGATCGCCTGCGGCGGCAGCGCTATTTAGTCGGCGAAAGCATTACCGAAGCCGATTGGCGCTTATTTACGACCTTGATTCGATTCGACGCTGTCTATTACAGCCACTTTAAAACCAATCTCAAGCGTATTGAAGACTACCCGAACCTCTCTAACTACCTACGTGAGTTGTATCAAATAGAGGGTATCGCTGAGACGGTTAATTTTGATCATATTAAAACCCACTACTATGTAAGCCAGACTACTATCAATCCAACCCAGGTGGTGCCGGTGGGCCCGGTATTGGACTACACACGAGTGCACAATCGTGCGGACTATCGGAAAGCGGACTGATTACGTATACAATCCGCCGCTATGAAAAAAATTGTATTGATGTTGACCCTGATACTGGCGGGCGAACTGATTTTTGGTTTGCCCTTTCATACAGCCAGGTTCTTTCGTCCGACCTATCTGGAAGTATTCGGGTTTTCAAATACACAGTTAGGTGATGTTTTCGCCGTTTATGGTATTACTGCGATGCTGGCCTACTTTCCAGGTGGCGCCATTGCCGACAGATATTCACCGCGTTTGTTAATGACTTTGTCACTGCTCGGGACTGCTGCTGGTGGCCTGTACATGGCCACAATTCCAGCCCAACTACCGATGGCCCTTCTTTATGGCTTTTGGGGTGTCAGTACGGTGCTACTGTTTTGGGCGGCGATGATCAGCGCAACACGCGAATGGGGTGGTGATCACTCGCAAGGCAAGGCCTTTGGCATTCTTGATGGTGGCCGTGGATTGGCTGCTGCTGCTTTTGCCGTGTTCGCGGTGGCTGTTTTAAGCACATATATGCCATCGGAAGTGGAAATGGCCACTGACGCGCAAAGACAACAGGGCTTTCGCATGGTCATATTGCTTTATTCGGCTGCGGCGGCTGCAACGGCTTGTCTGACGTGGTTTGTATTGCCAAAATCTGTGGTATCCGGTGCCGGCTCTCATAGCAATCCATTTCCCGATATGTTGGCAGTCTTGCGTAGTCCGATAGTGTGGGCCCAGGCAGCTGTTATCGTGTGTGCTTATAGTGGATTCAAAGGCTCAGATAATTATTCCTTGTATGCGGTTCAAGTGATGGGTATGGACGAGGTTGCTGCGGCAAAATTCACTGCCTACGCGTCCTATCTACGACCCATTGGCGCCGTGGTCGCAGGCCTTGTGGCCGATCGTTTCAGTGCCAGCAGGATCATCGCAGTAACATTCTTTGTGCTGATTTTGTCCTATGCCTGTCTGGCTGTGGCCGTACCAACAGCTTTCTGGCTTAATTTCATATATGTCAATATATTGGTGAGTTTCTTTGCCGTATTTGCTTTGAGGGGTATCTATTTTGCCCTGTTGGAAGAAACTAAAACGCCAAAACACCTGACCGGCTCAACGGTCGGGTTGGTATCGTTGCTGGGCTACACACCGGATATATTCTTCGCCCCTGTCACTGGACGAATCCTGGATAGTGCCCCAGGCCTGATAGGTCATCAGCGTTATTTCATGTTCCTCGCTGGGGTGGCGGTGCTGGGTGTACTGGTCGTGATGTGGCTGGTCTGGTTAAACCGAACACAAGCCGTGGGCTCAAGTTCACCAGAGACGCTCTGAAAATTGTGGACTTCGGGCAAAATGACTCTTACCCTTGCCTTGAATTCATGAATCAGTACGCACATAGCAAGGAACCAGATCAAAATGTTACCTAAAAGAAGCTTGATGGGCCCAGGGCCCTCAGACGTATACCCGGAAGTACTCAATGCTATGGCCAGACCCACAATTGGTCACATGGACCCGGCTTTTATCGGCTTTATGGATGAGCTCAATGAGCTTCTTCGTTATGCCTTTCAGACAAACAATACAGTAACCCTCCCTATTTCAGCACCGGGCTCGGCGGGTATGGAGTGTTGCCTGGTCAATCTTCTTGAGCCCGGTGACAAAGTGGTTATTGCCAGTAATGGTGTTTTTGGTGGTCGTATGCTCGAAATTGCCCGTCGCTGTGGTGCAAAACCGGTTGCGATTGAATTCGAGTGGGGCACGCCGGTTGATCCTGACAAAGTGGAAGACGTGCTCAAGGCAAACCCCGATGCCGTGGCCCTGGCCTTTGTTCATTCAGAGACATCTACCGGTGTACGTTCTGATGCTGAGGCTTTATGCAAGCTTGCGCACGATTATGACTGTCTCGCCATTGTTGATGCGGTGACATCCCTGGGCGGTATTGAGCTTTGCGTAGATGATTGGGGGATTGATGCTATTTATTCC
This sequence comes from Gammaproteobacteria bacterium, assembly GCA_021772935.1. Classification (GTDB taxonomy): domain Bacteria; phylum Pseudomonadota; class Gammaproteobacteria; order Xanthomonadales; family SZUA-36; genus SZUA-36. The sequence continues at coordinate 35,364 of JAJFLA010000023.1, read as the reverse complement.
GGCACGCAGAAATGTCTGTCCGCACCCCCCGGGCTTTCGCCGGTTTCATTCAACGATGCGGCCATGGCAAAAGTGGCATCCCGCAAGACACCGCCACAAAGCTGGTTCCTGGACATGAACTTGCTCACCGGCTACTGGGGTCCTGGTGCAAAACGTGCCTATCACCACACCGCGCCCATTAATTCACTGTATGCGCTGGATGAAGCACTCAGAATTTTGAAAAGAGAAGGGCTTGACAATGGCTGGGCCAGACACGCCGACAACTATCAGAAATTACACAGTGGACTTGCGGCGATGGGTCTCGAGTTTTACGTAGAATCTGAATACCGTCTGCCGCAACTCAACGCTGTGAAAGTGCCTGAAGGGGTTGATGAAGCTGGCGTGCGGGGGTTCCTGCTGAATCAATATAATCTTGAAATTGGTGCAGGCCTTGGTCCACTGGCAGGGAAAATTTGGCGTATTGGTTTGATGGGCGCATCCTGCTCAGAAAAACATGTGGCCCTGTGTCTGGAAGGATTGAAAGATGCGCTCGAAAACAACTAAATCAGCCAGATAGAAGGGTTCTCACAGCGATCTGGAAAACAGATAAAGAGAATTTGAGCTGTTTTTGCGTTTGAAGGTCGAATAAATATCGTCCAGCGTAAAGTTTTCTATATCAAGTTCAGATTGGGCTGCAAATAACAGGATTCCGTCCATGAAAAACTCAGGGTTTTGTTGTTGCCCTGATTTTTCTCTGGCGATATGTGCGGTGGTCAGCCCACAAAAGTAAACTTGCATATTATGCTCACGGGCGGAGGCAAACAGAGACTGTCGATTCTCCCGGAGCCAGCCGTCATCTCCCTGGAAATGATGCACCAGGTAGATCTGTTGTTTGTTGAATCGCTTATCTGAAGCACCTTTTGAATCCGCCTTTTCAAGCATGTTTTCCGTAAACCCAAAGCAAAATCTTCTCACTGCAGCCAGTCTTAATACACTGGCCAGCTGGAAGATTTTGAAATCAACCAGGTCCAGGAATTTTCTTGCACCGGGATAGCATACGATCAATAAATTCTCTCGTTGCCGGTCTTCCGGTCCTTCGAGCTGTTTGACCAGCTTGCCTTTGAAAAATAGTCTGGCGGAAACTTTTCTGACGAATCTTGACGCGATCAAACCATACAATTGATACATCCAGGCTCTCTTTAGATCAAACCAGTTGATGGCGCACATATCTGCACTTGCATCGAAATGCTCGACAACAGGTTTTATCAACACTTTTTCAGTTTTGGATACGGTGGTACTGAGTGGTTTTTGCATTAGTTTTGCCTTGCTTGCATGTCTTTTGAAATAGATACCGCTACGCCATTTAATGCGGCATTACCCGATACCGTATCGAGAAAATAATCATCGGTGAGAATATTGGTATTGACGCCAGCATGTTGTTTGGCAACGCTGAGCTGGGTGCCTGGCAATTGATGACCCCAGCCATGTGGAATGCTGATAACACCGGGCATCATCTCATCGCTGCAAACAACAGGAATTCTAATCGCACCGACCCGAGAGCTGACCACTGCCATATCGCCATCCTGGAGATTGCGTGATTTCGCATCTTGCGGATGAATCAGTGCCAAACAGCGTTGTTTGCCTTTTACCATTCTGTAGCTGTTGTGAAGCCAGGAGTTATTGCTGCGGGGGTTCCTTCGCCCGATGAGCTGAAGGTCATACTCCGGAGACGTAGCGCGTATCTCATCCGCAAGCAGACGTTGGTTTAACTTTTCCAGATCAGCCACGCACTCTTGCGGTGCGAGCTTGATGGTTTTGTCAGTGGTCAATAATCGATCCGGAAGACAGGGCTGCATCGGCCCCAGGTCAATACCATGTGGGTTTTCTTTCAGTTTTTTTAAATTCAGCCCATGCGATTGCTGATAGGGACCTTGTTTCAATCTTCTGTTGATGATCCATTCGCTACCGAGTCGTTGCAGTATTTCCTTTTTCAACCAGCCCCCCGCTTTGCCAAGCCAGTTACCGGTTTGCATACGCCACCCGAGCTCAGTGAAAATTTGGCAATCTGACCTTTGCTTTTTGCCGGCTTTAAACACCGGCTGTGAGAATTTTGCTCCGTTGCGTATCGCCAGTGCCTGGAATGCCAGGTCGTACTGAGACCTTTCCAGTGTTGTAAGGGGTGGCAAGATAATATCGGCATGGCGGGTGGTCTCGTTGAGATAGATGTCAATCGAGACCATGAAATCAAGCCCTGCAAGCGCCGCGTCAAGCTGGTTACCATTGGGTGTGCTCAACACCGGGTTGCCTGCACTGGTGACCAGTGCCCGAATCTGTCCTTCTCCCTCGGTCGTAATTTCTTCCGCAAGGGTCGCGACGGGAAATTCACCGTTGAAGTTCGGCAATTTTCTAACCCGGCTAAAATGATCGGCAAAGCCTTTTTTTCCTGACTTGTTGGCAGTGATAACTTCAAATGCTGGTTTGCTGAACATGGTTCCACCCGGAACATCCAGGTTACCAGTAACAATATTAAACACGGTGATCAGCCATTGGGTCAGCGTTCCGTATTGCTGCGTGGAAACACCAATCCGGCCATAGCAGCTGGCACTATCGGCGGCGCAGAAATCTCTGACCAGTGTTTGCAAGGCCTGTGGTTCGACAGCGGTGATTGAAGCCACTTTTTCTGGTGGGTAATCAAGTACGAGTTTTTCAATAACATGCAAGCCTTCAGTGAATTCGCCAACGGTTCCCAGGCTTTGAAGGTTTTCACTAAAAACCACATGCAGCATAGCGAGTAACATAAATACATCGCTGCCAGGCTTGATGAACAGGTGTTGATTGGCAATCGCAGCAGTTTCAGTTCTCCTTGGGTCAACCACCACTAGCTGACCGCCACGTTCGCGGATTGCTTTCAAGCGCCGGCTAACTCCGGGGGCTGTCATTAGACTGCCATTGGAAACCACTGGATTGGCACCAAAAATGATATGAAACCCGGTACGGTCGAGATCGGGCAGGGGGATCAATAAGCTGTGACCAAACATCAACAAAGATACCAATTGTTCAGGAAGTTGATCGACCGAGGTTGCTGAATAACGGCTTTTTGTTTTTAAGGTGCGGAAAAACATCGGGCCAAACAGTAATGCATCGAGATTGTGTACAGTGGGATTACCAAGGTAGACCGCAACCGCATTTTTACCATGCTGGCGCTGGATACGTTTCAGTTGCTTAGTGACTTCCTTATACGCTTGCTTCCAGGATATGGCTTGCCAGCCATTGTCGGTTTTTTTAATCGGTGTACGAAGTCTGTCCGGGTCGTTGTAAATATCTTGTAATGCAACCGCTTTCGGGCAGATATGCCCTTTACTGATAGGGTCTTGAGCATCACCCCTGATGGACTTGATTTGTCCCTCTTTGAGTTTGATTTCGAGGCCACAAATGGCCTCGCACAGATTACAGGCAATGTAGTGCGTTTTGTTTGCGTCATTATTATTCATGCGCAGAAGTTTACACGTTTTAATCTGTGTTGCAGCTTGAATGAGCTTGTAAAAAGCGTATGAGCCACTTGTGCATTGACATAAATGCTTTAAGCTTAAGATAATATCACTCGGGTCCAAACCCTCGACTTAGCTAATCCTGATACTGGAAAAACTCATGCAACAATTCGATATGAATATCAACGGTAAACCCGTGCAGTCCGGCAATACATTTGACGTCATCAATCCAGCCACAGCTACCGCTTTTGCCCAGTGCCAATTGGGTGACGCCAGCCATGTAGAACAGGCGGTAGCTGCGGCCAAGGCAGCATTTCCAGCCTGGAGCCGAACCTCGGACGAGGAACGCAGGCAGTTGCTACATGCCGTGGCCGGGGCGATTGAGGCCAACATGCCCGAATTGATGCGATTGGTGACCATGGAAACGGGTAAGCCAATGGGTGGCTTAAATGGCATTGGCTCGGGTATGGAAGTAGGTGGCTCGATTGCCTGGACTCAGTACACGGCTGAACTGCAACTACCGGTAGATATTATTCAGGATAATGATGAGGCCCGGATTGAAGTACACAGAAAACCACTCGGCGTTGTCGCCTCAATTACACCGTGGAACTGGCCTTTGTTGATTGCTATATGGCATGTTATTCCAGCCTTGCGTGCAGGTAATACCGTGGTGATGAAACCGGCCTCATTTACACCGGTTTCCACCTTGCGTTTTGTGCAATTGGCAAGTGAAATACTGCCACCTGGCGTGATTAATATCATTACCGGGCCGGGTCGTGTAGGCGGCATCCTCACCGGACACCCGGATGTTTCGAAGGTGACTTTTACCGGCTCAACTCCGACCGGCAAGCGAATCATGGAATCAGCGTCGGCTAACCTGACACGCTGTACGCTTGAATTGGGTGGTAATGACGCGGGTATTGTTCTGCCTGATATCAATGTTAAAGAAATGGTCCCCAAACTGTTTGCTGCCTGTTTCCACAATAACGGTCAAACATGCGCTGCATTAAAGCGCCTGTATGTCCATACATCCCAATATGAGGAAATCTGCGAAGAAATGGCGGTGCTGGCCAAAAATGTAATTGTGGGTGATGGTCTTGAGGAAGGAACAGAACTTGGTCCGGTGCAGAACCAGGCGCAACTGGATATTGTGCAGGACTTAACCGATTCCGCACGTGCCGATGGTGGTCGCATCCTCGCGGGTGGGCAGCGAATAGATCGTGATGGTTACTTTTTCGAACCGACAGTCGTGGCAGATTTGACAGATGGTTGCCAGCTGGTTGATGAAGAGCCATTTGGTCCGATTATACCTATCATCAAATACTCGGACATTGACGAGGTTATCGAACGTGCAAACCGCAATGAGTGTGGTCTGGGTGGTTCAGTCTGGTCCAGTGATACGGCCAAAGCCGCTGAGTTAGCACAACGTCTTGAATGCGGTTCTGCATGGGTCAATGACCATGGTGCCCTGCAACCAGATGCCCCATTTGGGGGTATCAAGCAATCTGGCATGGGGGTGGAGTTTGGTCTCTATGGGCTTGAAGAATTTACTTCAATCCAGACCTTGAAGATTGCTAAGTAAATTTCAAGTCGATAGTACCGACTTTTCCAATCAGACCTGGGCTGTCATATGAGCTGCCCAGGGTTTTTATCACTCAATGTATTTGTGCCAATAACGCAGCGATCATGTTTTGACAGCGGTAAAGATAAGCCTCACCAAACAGGTTGAGGTGGTTGAGCATGTGATAGAGGTTGTATAAATCCCGGCGCAGAGGGTAGCCGTCAGGCAGAGGTGCCTGTGCCAGGTAAGCGGAATAGAATGCTGGCTCAAAACCACCAAATAACTCAGTCATTGCGATATCCGTTTCTCGATCGCCATAATAACTGGCAGGGTCAAATATCACGGCTTGACCTTCACTTGAAAACGCCTTGTTGCCCGCCCACAAATCGCCATGTAATAGCGATGCAGCAGGCTGGTGACCGTCCATGAGTAAGTCGATGTTCTCAAGTAGTCTTTCGCCCTGACTAATAAGTTGTCCACCATGACCTGAAGTCTGTGCCATTTTGAGCTGTGGTCTCAGACGGTACTCCCGCCAAAATTCTGCCCATTTTTCGCAGCGTGTATTGCGTTGGGGAGTCGTTCCGATGTAATTGTCCCGGCTCCATCCATATCGATTGTTGGTAATGGTGTGCAATGCAGCCAGTTGTTCCCCCAGTTGAGACGCGAGGCCATTGGAACTAAGTTCCAGGTATTCCAGTACCAGCCAGGCCGTGTTGCCGTCATTGCCGTACGCGATAGGGGAGGGTACTTGAATACAGTCTGAGTGTGCGATCTCAAGCAATGCCAGAGCTTCTGCGGCAAACATGCCTTCAGGTGCATTCACATGGTATTTAACAAACCACTTGGTGCGCCGACTACGGATGAGTGCAGCACGATTGATGTCGCCACCTGGCAGGTCTTGAATCCACTCTAATTCGGTGACTTTACCCAGGGCTTGAGACAGGCCGTCGCGAATGGCTTCAAGTAATGTGTGGTTAAAGGCCATGAGGAGATTCTACGCGTGATATGGAATACCTGCATCCGGGTTTTGTATGTTCTTACAGTGCTCAAAGCCGGTGATTCAATTGGGCGTGCTTGTTCAAGTTAATGTCATCTTTTTTTGTTTTTGAGAGGTGCTTGATCTGGATCACTGTTGGCTGGTTTGATCCTGACTCATACTGCTCAAAGATTCGGTGAAGAGGCGTAATGAATACGCCCATAAAACTTTTGCAAGAATTCAGGAGAATGAATTATGAGCAGTCCACAAATGAAGTCGTTCTGGGTTGATTTCCCACTGACGACCGAACAGTATTCCAAATTAGATTTGAAGTGGAGACGTAGACAAAATCGATATGATGTACGCAATCCTCATCCTGAACTCAGAATAAGATCATTCTGTACTTTTGGTGGAGATGATTACCTGGTGGTCAGTCTTGAAATACGTGGTGATGTCGATGACTACTACACAGTACTCGAAGTCATGGGGCAATGGATCGTGGAAACGCTCGGAGAAGATTAAAAAGCCAGAATAAGGATGGTTTGATTCAGTCAGTCAATTTGACAGGCGCTGGCTTTGACCCAGAGCAGGGCTTAGGCACTGGTCGTATCCGTGCGCTTTGTTATTACATAGTGCAAGTTATAATAATAGGTTAAGTACACTGGCCATTTAGTCAAGTACACTTGACATTCATGGAAGCATGGTTTATCTTTAGTTGTAATGTTTACTTTACATTATGACAAAGGTACTTAACTAATGAATAGACTAATAAATGCCATCACCTTAAAGGGTTTGCCGGCACGTGATATTAAAAATGCCAATCTTGCCAATTTGTGGATATTTGCCTGGGCTGGGACTTTGGCAATCATTTCTTTTCTCTCAAAATACGATTGGTATGCTTCTGTATTGCCAACAACGATCGGCATCGTTGTTCATGTTGGAATCGGTGTTGGGATGATGCTTGCCTATAAGCGCCTGTTGAAACACCTGGATGAAATGGAACGGAAGATTCAACTCGAATCCATGGCGTTGTCAGTGGGTATGACTTTGGTGGGGTTCTCCACCTATTCAATTCTGGACAAAGCAGGCTTCGTTCCCGAATTAAAGCCAGCCTTTCTTATCATGCTTATGGGCTTCACCTATATAGGTGGTTTGATCATTGGCAGGATCCGGTACCGATGAAAAATCGCTTAAAGGTACTTCGTGCAGAACGGGATTGGACCCAGGCTGATCTGGCTCATGAACTAGAGGTTTCACGACAGACGATCATTGCCATCGAAAAAGAAAAATTCGATCCCAGTTTGCCGCTCGCATTCAAGGCTGCCCGGTTGTTTGGACTATCAATAGAGGATATTTTTCAGGATGAACTGCCTTTCTGATGAACTCGAAATAAGGCTTGGCAGGTGACTGGACAAGCCTTATCCATAGATGCATTGATGCCGGTAATTTCATCGGCACATTCAACTTTCGACTCAATTTTATGAATGAGGCAGCTCAACAAAGGTGCCCGGAAACGATGATGAAAAAATTACTTAAACTTAATAGGTTACTGGGGGCTCTTGTTTTGCGTGCCAGTAGTGTAGTGACGCTTGCTTTATTCACCTGTAACGCGGTTTCGGCCGGTGCCAATAATCCACTACAGCAGGTACTGGATCAACGAATCAATCAGCAACAGACCGATGTAGGAATTGTGGTCGGTATATTGTCAGGCGGTCAGGAACACTATGAAACTCTGGGCAAAATTAATGCCCATCAAGATCAGCTTGTGAATCCTGATACTCTGTTTGAGATCGGTTCTATCAGCAAAACCTTTACCAGTCTGCTTCTGGCAGACATGGTCATCAAAGGCGAAGTGCAATTGCATGATCGTGTCAGTCAATATTTGCCTGATTCGGTGACGATGCCAAGCAAAGGTGACCAACATATTACCTTGAGACATCTGGCCACCCACAGTTCCGGCTTACCTCGACTGCCTGACAATATGAAACCGGCGAATTTAAATAACCCTTATGCAGACTACACCGAGAAGGATCTTTATCAATTCCTGTCCGCTTATTCATTAAACAGAGACATCGGCGCTGAAGTTGAGTATTCAAATCTCGGTATGGGCTTGCTGGGCCATGTGCTGACACTGATCACCGGGATGGACTATGAAAGTTTGCTACGGCAGAGAATTCTCGCGCCACTGGAAATGCACAACACGAAAATCAAATTCAGTAAAACAGATCTTGAAAATGCTGCAACAGGCCATGATCAAGCTGGTGAGCCCACCAGTTCTTGGGACATACCGACACTGGCAGGGGCGGGCGCGATCCGTTCTTCGGCTAAAGACATGATGAAGTATCTGAAACTGCAAATGGGGCTGGTGGAATCGGACCTGAAGGATGCCGTGGCCCTCACGCACCAATTTGAGAAGGACTATGCTGGCAATATGAAAATGGGTCTTGCCTGGATTAAATCACCATCACCCAGTGGTGAATTCATCATACATGATGGTGGTACGGGTGGTTTTGCTTCCTTTATTGGTTTCAACCTATCCAAAAAGGAAGGTGTTGTTGTCTTGGGAAATGCGAGAAATGAGGTAGCTGATATCGGTATGACTGTGTTGGCACATAAGGTAGAAAAACTACTAAAACCGGCAGCAGATAAAAACCTGCAGTTTAAACCTGAGCTGTTGGCAGAATACACCGGTGATTATCAACTGACGCCGGAATTATTGCTTACTATAAGCAAAGTCAAAGGTCAATTATTTGCACAGGCAACCGGTCAGGGAAAATTGGCACTGGAAGCCATATCACGGACCGAGTTTGCCAATCACCAGGTAGGCGCCCGCATGGTTTTTCTGCGGGATGAAAACAAGCAGGTAAACCGGATGACATTCTCTCAAGGGGGTACCGAAATCAATGCCCTTAAACGTGGCGCCAACCCGGATGAAGCCTTTGTTGTGAATGTGAAGCCAGCTTTCGAGCTAAACAGTGACCAGTTAAAGCGACTCACAGGCCCGTACAGACTGGCCCCGGGTGCTGATTTCACCATTACCTCCAATGATAAGCATCTTTATGCCCAATTTACGGGCCAAAGCAAAATGGAGATTTATGCACTCTCAGAGATGAAGTTTGACTATCGCTTTGTGGATGCCAAAATCACCTTTGTTAATAGTGAATCCGGTCATGTCGATCACCTGATCTTGCATCAGAACGGGGATCATAAGGCCATGAAAGTAAAATAGAGATTGGGATCGGGGTAAAGGCTCTAGTGTTATTCAAGCATCAACAATAGAGTTTTACGCCGATCCCGTAATAGATCATGTTAAATCCGACGGGCTCCTAGTGCTTCTTCAATGTGATAATTGCGGGTGCAGCGCTCCTCTGGGGTTTCGCAGCACCGAGAGTAGGCGCCCTTAGGCGAGGCGCAGTGTGCAGTGAATGGCTGGTCCTTTACAAGCACTGCAACGCAGCGGCGGAATCCCACAGGAGCGCCCTGCGGGTTGATTTGTCAGTGCCCATGGACGGCGTTGCACCTCTTGCCAAGGACTATGGCCATTACCTGCGAGCTGCGTCTTGCCATGAACACTGACAAACCAACTGCATCCGTAATTATCACATTGAAGAAGCACTAGGCCTCAGGCTTACGGAATTTCAACAGGAAGCGCTGTGTTTTACCACGAAGGCCTTCTGTAAATACCTGTCGAGTCATGTCGTCACTATGCACATGTAACAGGCCGCTTTCGTTCTCCACGATAAAACCGGCCGCTTGTGCGGTACGAATGACATCCGCTTTCAGGGCCCGGTGTAGTGTTTTGTTATCGTTGCCCTCGATGCCTTCGTGGTCGATGATGCCAAAAACACCGCCCGGCTTCAGTGCAGCATAGACGACCTTCATGGCTCCGGTTGCCCCTTCTTCGCCGTAGTTGTTGTATATATCGTGAAAATTAAGTGCGGTCACTGCGGCATCGAAAGGACCGTCCTCTGAGGTAATATCGGCCAGCTCCTTGTTCAGCCGGAAAACGTTTGCCAGGCGATTATCTGCCAGTCGCTCACTCAGGGCCTTTTCGTTTGCGCCATCACGCATGGTCAGTACAATGGCCGGGTTTTGGGCGGCAACTTGGCCGTCCGGGCCCACCGCCAGCGACAATACCTCGGTGTAGTAACCCCCCGCCGCAATGACGTCAATGACACACATGCCAGGTTCAATTCCCAGGAATGCAATAACTTCGTCTGGTTTTCGCCCAGCGTCGCGAGCGCGATCAGCCTCGGCTCTGGTGTCGCTGGTCAACAGGCTTGTCAAGCCGTTGACAACAGGCGCCGGCTCGGTAGTGACGATTGATTCTGTTTGTGTGGCTAGTTCTTCGTTTGCACCCTGTCCACAACCACCGACCAGTAACGCAGTAAGTAATAACAGGAAATATTGTAGTTTATTTGATTGAGTATTCACGTAAATCTCCAGGTAGATTTAAATATCGGGGTTTCAGCGTGTTGAGGTATAGGGTGCAGCCAAATCATGTTCATGTGTTGTTGTGTTGGCCGACCCGTTTCATTGACAAAAAGCGCCAAGCCCAAGCCACTGTGCGAGCACTTGCTGATCGGTTCATCAAGGCTCATAATTAAAAACTGTACACCTTAGTTCACTTTGCGGCAACAAGGATTTAATTGATGAACATTCAGCACAGTGGTTCGTAACGCCGTCCAACAACTTATCGCTGGCACCCTTTCCCGGCGCGAATTCATGAATACCATGACCTCATTAGGTCTTGGTGCGACAGCGGTTGCCCAATTTGCTGATGTGCTTGCTGCTGATACCACGCTGTCAGAATCGGTTGAATTAACCGGTGCCACCGGTGGACGGATCACCTGTGAAACACTGAAGTTGTGGGACGTTGAATACGTGTTTGGTAACACCGGTGCCTACGAAGCCGGTTTCGTGGACGCGCTGGCTGACTACCCGGATATCCATTATGTACTTGGTCTGCAGGAAGGTTCGGTGATGGCCATGGCCGATGGTTACGCACGCGCCAGCGGCAAGACAGCCTTTGTTAATATCCATTCGATTACCGGCACTGCCAACGCACTGGGTCTGATCGTTAATGCCTGGGCCGACAGTTCTCCTGTAGTCATCAGCGTTGGCTTCAGTGAACGCCAGGGTGAAAATCTCGGTGTATTTACAGAAACCACCAAGCTGGAGTCGATACCCGAATTGTTCACCAAGCTGTCGTTTGTAGCCAACCATAGTGAGAACCTGGGCGAATCCCTGCGGCGCGCGTTCCGGCTCGCAACAGTGTTGCCATCCGGCCCGGTTTTTCTTGGTGTACCGGCTGACGTGTGGTCGGGTAAGGTCGACAAGACCCAACTGATCCCGGCTAGCCGTACCAATACTCAGGCTCGTATAGCGCCTTCGGTCGAGGCTATCGACCAGGCCGCCGATTGGTTAAGCAAAGCAAACAACCCACTACTGATTGCCGGTGCTGAACTACCACGCTGGGGTGGTCTGCAAGAGTTGGCCAACATTTCTGAACAACTGGGAGCTGCGGTTAGTGGTGATACCTCGTCCAGCCGCTCGTCGATGGGTTTTCCAAGTGGTCACCCACGTTATCTTGGCCCGTTGCGCAGACCGATTAAATCGACGACGCCTTACGATCTTGTTCTAATTGCCGGTGCCAGTCGTTTGTCATTGGCCAGGGGAGGGCATCCCCTGATACCCGTGGATGCCAGGATCATTGAAATTGGCATCCGTGAAGAACATCTGGCGCGTGCCTATCCTGCCGATTTGCTAATTTATGCACACCCGGAACTGGTATTAAAAAAATTGCAGCAGGCGATCAAAGCCCGACCATTCGACAAGGACCGCAGGACACAACGCAACAATGAAGCCAAAGCCCTGGCACAAGCTCGCCGTGATGGACTTAAAACCAGGCTGGAAATGGTCTGGGCTTCCACGCCTTTGGCAGTGGAGCGTCTGGCCGCGGAAATCGATACGGTAATAGATAAGAATGCTGTGGTCGTAACCGAAGGTGTCACTTCAGACGTGGCGATCACCAGCTACGTCAATTTCGATCAGGTTGGTGGTGGCAGACGACACCTGATTTCCTCCGGTGGTAGTCTCGGCTGGGGTGTTGGTGCTGGTATTGGTGCCAAGCTTGGTTTGCCGGATAAACAAGTCGTGGTCCTGCTCGGTGATGGCAGTTTTCAATTTGCAGTACAAGCGTTGTGGACAGCCAAACGTTTTGAAGTACCGTTGATCATCGTGATTTTCAATAATCGTGCTTACCAGGCGAACCGTTGGGCACTGGCCCGTCTCAAGGATCGTGCGGCTGCGACCGGAAAATACATTGGAATCAGCCTGGAAGACCCAGATATTGATCATGTGGGGATTGCACGTGCCTACGGTCTGGAAGGCGAAAGAGTCGAACAGGCTGACGACCTCAATGCCGCTTTGAAACGTGCCGTGGCAGCCGAAAAGGCAGGGCGGGCGTATGTTCTTGACGTGTTGATCGATAAACACGGCAGCGGCGCAGATGCCAACTGGCACGAAAAATATGTACCGGAGTTTTGAGTTTGGTTTGAGTATTAAGAGAATATAAACTCTTTTCTTGGAAATCAGAATTAATATGTAAACCATTTTCCCTGGATTCTCACCTCGTTTGTTCCAGAACTCTGTAAATGTGGACACTTGCAACTGGATTTCAGGCCGTTGGTGGCACGAGCGGTAGGTTTTCTCTGACAGGCGGTACTTTATCCCGATTCGTCCTCATTGTTTTTTTTGTTATACTTTTAAGAGGTTTAGCGCTGCTTAGTTTGCAGACAAGGTTGAAACACATCGACAGCGCAGCCGAAAAGGGGTTGTTTTGAAGTCAGGCGTTATTATTGTTTATGAACACCTTTAATTAAGCGTGGTGTAAGCAGATGGAGGTTAAGTGCGAATACAAGGACGTGGGTTAAGTGGTTTAAGAGGAACCAGCGCAACGGGTCAGGACATTACCGGATCGATGTTAAGGTTCTGTTTATTCTCGCAACATCAACACACACAACATTATTCATCTCAACATCAATTACCCCGGTCTGGTCAATCGAAAGGGTTTACCTTGGTGGAGTTGTTAATAGTTACAGTGTTGGTTGCAGTGTTGCTCTCATTGGCAGTGCCCTCCTTTCAGGACTTTATCGAACGCTCAAAGCTGCGTTCGGGAACCACAGGGCTGTCGGCATTACGTGGTTTGGTGGAACAGGCATACCAGGATAACCGCTCCTACCGAAAGCCTGATGGTACGTGTTATGTCACCCATACGACAGAGCATTTTACGCTGACTTGTGCCGCTTCTTCGAATACCGCTTACACGTTGACAGCAACTTCAATGGCCAACGAGGGTTTGGGTTCGGCCGGTGATTATGTCTACACAATAAACGAAGATGGCGCCCGAAAGACAACCAAGTTTAATGGCGCAGCCATCGCAGAGTCAGTTGATTGGAAATACAGATAGCCAGGAATGTTCAGGACGTAAATATATGAAACAACACAGCAGCAAGAGAAACCGTGGCATCACACTTATCGAACTGATGATAAGTCTGGGAGTCATGGCCATTCTGCTAGCGCTTGCCACCCCGGCTATGCAAGATGTCGGCGCTCGGTCCGACATCAAGGAAGCAACAGATGGGGTTGTGAGGGCTTTTCGGGTAGCGAAGAATGCCGCTCGTCTTAGCAGTACAAATGTTGCGGTCACGTTCACCACCAATCAGTCACCAAACACGATTACTTTTGCGTTTGTCGCCTATCTTGACGTAAATAACACCAATATTTCCGCGAATGGCTTACAAAAGCTGCCAGCAATTGATTTGCCCGCAAAGATATCTGTCAGCTCAGATACCACGGTGTTTGTTTTCGATTCCATGGGAATGATTGATGCCACGGGCACTATCACGCTTGCATCCACGATTAACAGTGCTCACGCATCGACCGTGGTTATTAATAACACCATGGGATATGTAACAGCCTCATACGCTGCGCTGGGGGAAGGAGCATGATGAGGAGCATTAGCTTCAAAGGTACGACCGGGTTTGCATTGATCGAAAGCATGATGTCTGTGCTGTTACTCAGTGTCGGTGCTATTGGTATAGCCATCAGCACGGCAACGGCGATCAAGATCAACAGCGATAACCAGCAAAGGGCGATGGCTCTGAATGCTGCCAGTATGGCGCTAGAATCACTGTATACGGCAGCCAATACAGACAGTATCGGCACGACACTGCATGCCGATATAGCTGCCTATGTACCGGTTGTAAACGGATCGTCAGGTTATACGGTCAGTATCATCCCGAATGGCAGGGGAAGCTGTGGCGCAAACCCCGCTTCGGCAAACTGTGTTTGGCCGAATACATACATCGTCAAGGTGCTCGAAGCGGTCGATACAGCAGGAACTAATGTGCTGACCACGGCGCCGACAGTTGCGACACCTTACCTGTCTCCGGTAACGATTGCCGTACAAGTTGATTTCCAGGGCCTTGCTGGCAAGAACGTTGGCGGCGTTGAAGAGATTAAGTCTTTTAATGCCAGCTACACGATTGTTCTGAATTAGGCGCTGACGAGGTGCAATCTACGCTACATAAATCATTTCATAGCGGTTTCACGCTAATTGAATTGATGATTGGCCTGCTTATCGGTCTGCTGATCAGCATAGCCGCTGTCAGTGCTTTTCTTAGTCACGGCCGGGCAGTTTACCAGCAGATGAGTTACAACCAGGCCTCTACGGATGTCAGCGAGGCCTATGCGGTACTCTCCCGGTTAGTCCTGCAGGCCCGGAATTGCGATGCTGGAGTTGAGGCTATTACGGTCACCACCGCAGCTGATAAAACAAGCACTTCCATTGACTTGATGCTGCCGGCAGGGTTTCCAGTGTGGCCTAACACGACTGCGCCTTACAATGACAACTGGGTACGGGTAGCCTGGGCAAGCAACGGTGCTAACTCTGGTCAGATAACGGTTACCAATACAGACACGGCATTAGGTTTGTCGACTGAACCAGCGGTGGTTTTTGCCGGGGCAAATTCTGGCAACACTACCCGTTTTACCGGCCTGTACCTTGACCTCGACGGGGCATGCACCAATCCGCTGCCACCTACCTATCGTTTTAGCGTGAGCGGTAAATCCTATGCACAAGCAAATAATACCGACTTCGATGGTATCACCATGCAGGGCCGGGTTTGGCCGAGAAACTAAGAGCTTATGAGAGTCAATATACAAGGAACGTACATGATGAATCGCCTGTTATCGAGAGGTCCGCGAATGCACACAGGTTCTGGTTTGTGTTTCGGCACTCATCCACGCCAGGAGCGGGGAGCATCGCTGGTGCTGGTGCTGGTGCTGTTAACCATAACGGCGACTGCAAGCGCGTTTTTCTTTAACTCCATGGTGGGTAACACCAGACTATCTGGCGCCAATCGGGACAATACAGCATCCCTGCTGCTGGCAGAGAGTGCGATGGAAATGTTGCGTGGGAATTTCATGTACAGGCTGGATGCAGTCACAATAGATGAGGCAAGTGGCACGACGCAGCCAGTTCCAGATGGTGTTCTGGACAACATGGACCTTGACAAGGTGCGCGAGAAAATGAACACAGCCGATCCCTTTGGCACTGCGGCTGGGGCGGAGCTGGCACACTTGAGCTACATATATTTCGCCAATAATGGCGTTGGTTCAGGGCTCACTGAGAGCATACCTTCCATTCTGCAAAAAGTTGCCAATGGTGAAGCCGCGCGTGCCGTCACTACAGCTGTACCCTCTGACCACCAGGTGTTGAGCGCAAGTTTGAAAGTCGATGATTTGTTCAGCGGTACCCTTAAGCCTTTCATTTACAAGACCAATACAAATGGTCTGTTGATCGCAAGTGACGCAGCAAGCTGGAGCGGAGAAACAGCATCGCAAAAAGCAGTCGCTTGGCTGGAATTGACCCAGAACCCGACCCCAGGCGCCATTGATTTTTGGGTCCAGGCTGTTGGTCGGGTTGGGTTCTCCAATTCATATCTTCAACGTTATGTTGGTACCTTTTATGAACCTGCAGAAGGTCCGGGTACGGTAGGGGGACTATCGGTCCTGATTGAAGCTAGTAATATAGACAGAAGAGTAAGCCCATGAAAATATTAAATCGAGCCGTTATTTACCTGCTGGTAGTTTTATGCCTGAGCTTGTATGCGAGCACAGGTATTGCAAAGAGCAAGAAGGATAAAAAGGCCCCAAAGACCCCAGGCGACGTTATATTTGATACAACTGCTAACCCTGGAGATGGGGCCATTGACGTCAATCTGAACTTTATTGCTGGTGGTGGAAAGAGCGATACCGCTATCGATGATGGTGTTGGTGGTAATGTCATTAATATTACAGATTTCCAGGTGTTGAGTCGGAATATTGCCCAGGACCCAAACCAATTGAAATTGTTCGTTGGCGCTAGCCAAAACACGATTGCCGACGACCGGTTCGGTACTGACGATCAAAATACGCAGTTTGCGGATGGCGGTCACTTATTTGATCTGGACCGGCTACGGAGCATTGCTGATTGGATGTCCAGCGGTGCATTGGCGGGTAAAACAATACTGTCCAACGGGACTTATGGCACCATCAGTTATCTCCAGTTTCTGAAAAACATCAGAGATGGAATAACCATGTATGGGCTGGTAAGGGTACAAATACCACTCGAGTTGGGTGCCAGTGATTGTGATTCTAATAAATCTGATTGCACCATGAATGCACTGGGGGCCTCTGGTAATTCAGATTTGTATGGACTATGTCAAAGTACAGCCGGTCTTTGTTCGTGCGCAGCGACAACAGATGCAGATATCAAAGTCGGAGATACAATTTGTGGGATCACGATGTCGGCCACCTCAAGGATCAAGGTCAGAGGTTCTTTGTTTTGGGATTTTGTCGCTTCGCAGGACAGTGCAGATACTGGTCTGAATCAAGGTGACCCGATTCCGTTGGCCAACCTGCCATTTGTGCCTCGGGAGCTGTATTTTAAGGTCATCATTCCGATTCAGGTTAACTGGGAACATGATTTGGATGATGATGGTGCGATGGACAACATGGATTATATCAAGCAAATATCGGATGCAGGTACGGATGGAGCCACCCTGACCAACAAATTGGATTATTTACGCGTTCCAGCCAGCAGCAAAGCAGATTACGAATATTATACGGGTGTTGTATTAACCAAGG
This sequence comes from Gammaproteobacteria bacterium, assembly GCA_021772935.1. Classification (GTDB taxonomy): domain Bacteria; phylum Pseudomonadota; class Gammaproteobacteria; order Xanthomonadales; family SZUA-36; genus SZUA-36. The sequence goes on along the minus strand of JAJFLA010000023.1, from coordinate 18,167 downwards.
GAGTGTTTGATGCACTCGATATTCCTTCGCAGTACCATCTGATGATGGCTACCGGTTACACGACGAGCTGGGTGGAAGCTTTTCAAAAACTTGGTATTAACGGTTCGGATTGGACCAGTATCCCCGGCATCAATCCTCCCTTGAGCCTGCCCAATGGGGTAACAGGCGCGATTACCTTAAACGATGTACGCTCAGATAGTTTTGAAGATATCCCCGCCTATCTTTACAGCGGGGGATTGATTGACATGCATGATCACGTTAGTATTTCAGGCATGCTTTATGTACCACAGGGTATGGAGCTTGAGGCCAAAAAGGACTATGTACGCCAATACGTTATTGGTGCTGTGGTCGTGCGCGACACCTTTTTCATAGAAGCAAAAACGGGCACTGTCACGGTGTTTAGCTCTGATCCATCGTCTTATTCAACCGCGCTTCTTTCAGCTAGCGCCGCGGCTGCCGTCACGCCAGGTACCTTTGTACCGTCCATACCCGTTTTCGAAGGATCAGGCGGTGGTAGCTCACCTGATCCGGATGTGGATGATGGTGGCGCACCAGGCTCGTGTTACACAGGCTGTGCCGAGGGTTCAGGGTCGGGACCCGGCTCCGCAGCAGCACCTCCCGGACCTGCGGGTGCGCGTCGCTGGATTGAAGTGAGGCCAAACGGTGGTTGAAAACAACCAAACAAATCCCAGCAAAACGGGCCTCTTTGGAAAGCTGTTTTGCGAACACGAGTGGGTCAAGCGTGAGAACTGGCACCAGCAATGCAGGTCATCTGGCAAAGTAGCATATAAATGCAGTAAGTGTGGGAAGGTAGTCCGAAAGTCAAAGAACTGATTGGTTCTCGACACTGTTGAAAAGACCTTAAATACCGAGATAGTTACTCTGGTATCTGGTCAATTTGGAAAAACAACCTACCTTACAAATATGATGGCGGCGAGTATGACACCCTGCCTGACCTTTCAGAAATGACCTGATCTGCTTTGGCCATATTGGATGGCAACCATAGAAACCCCGGACAATCCGGTGGACGAAGACTGTGACGGTTTTGTTGCATGCGAACTGCATTTTGACCACAAGAAATCTGGGCAGCACCTAATGTGCTGGTGTTTGAGACATGGGTTTTGGTCAGGCATTCAAAACTGATCCTAAAGGCTGCTGAATAAGTCTGGGATTGATGGAAAAGGGCCCTTATTCTGCTTATACTCTGACTGAACCGCGAGCAGGAAAAGGAGTCGACAATGGCTTACCGTGACTGCATGAATTGGGTGGGTGGGCAAGCCTCTATCCCACATTTTGTTTCCGAAGCCAAAGAGCGAGGGTGCTGCCGAAAGATATCTGGATGGGCGTCGTGGCTTGAGCCGGGTAAGAGTCGGGTGTTCCTGGCCCATCGTGGCGACCGAAAGCGCGCCGAAAAAGGCGTGATCTTTGGGTTCTTCGAGATCGCTGGCGCAGATATGGTGCAGAGTCCTGTTGTGTGTGACGAAGCACTCCGTCTGAGCCGGAAAGAAGCGCAGCAACAGCGGTCAGGTGTTCAGCCGGAGCTCTGGGAAACTAAATCGACAACACAGCCGGAGCCGAGCGCGGACGAGCTAATCGATTTCATGGTGGATTTACTTCTCGATTGTGCTCAAGCTGATGCGCCTTTGCCTGGAGCCTGGGTCATGTCTTCATTCCAGTCCAGCATCGAAGCCGAACGTATTTGTGGACTCCGGCCAGTGGGTATTCAACCCGATGCGGCCAAACGGATGGACGTTGACTACTGGTGGAGTCAGGATTCAGGACTTTATCTCGTCGATGAACTGACCCGCACGATCGACAAACTTCTCTGCGAACTACTCAAGGAGTTGATCAAGGAGGCTCTGAAAAAGAATGGCAAGTCGCCGCAGACCATCAAGGAGCTTAATCTTCAGCTTCTCCACCAGGCTGAGGGAAAACCAGCTCAAACAAATCGTGGCAAGAGGAAATTAAGGGGTGGCGCCGATATCTTCGAACGGGCAGTCGCTCAGGCGAAGGAGGCGAAGGAGAAGAGCCATCGCCTGCCAGCCGGACTGGAGGACTATTGCCATGTTCATGGTAGCCTTGTGACTTTTAAGCAACCGTACCCCTGTTACTGCCAGATCCCGTCTGCAGCGTTTCAAAATTACCTCAGAATCGATGGCGATGAGCTGCTTGCCCAGATTACCGATTACTATCGGGGAAAGGCCGAAAGAGAGGTGGAACTGCCATTGTACTTTGATGACTCACGACCGCTGAAGTCGGAGGCAATCACCACCATCCTGGCCCGCAAGACTGGAATGAATCGGGCTATGGCCAGGCGATCTATTGATGCCCTGGTGGAACTCATTGCTGAGGAGCTCAGTGAAGACATTTTGCCTGCCAGGGAGCTCAGGGGAGATAAGGCTGTTGGCTCGCATAAAGTGTGGATTAATGGTTTAGGTACATTCGACGTTACTGTTTTCCCTGGCGGGGAGGGAAGAAAACCAGTCACAGGAGAGACCATCGATCTCCCCAGAAGTTTGCGCGTGAAGTTCAGACCAGGTGCACCCCTCAAGCGGAAAGTGAACCAGTAAAAACGAAGGGCTAAAAAAGATGTAACACGTTGAATGATGCGGGTATTATGACCTCAAAAAAAAAGGAAAGCGCCCTGAAAGCTTTCCTCTCTCTTTAAAGGCCCATTAGCGGAGGCCATGTTCCATAATTCTGTATTGATGGAATTTGTTTATTTTTTTTGTTCCATCACTAAGTAACCACTGCGCTTATTACCTGGTCACACTAGTCTTAAGTTTATTGTGCCTAAACCGGAGTTAAAATATCACTGTAAAAAATGTCAGAGATAGAGTGTAAAAGTGCCATAAAACCTGGTGATTACGTTTATCCAGCATCAATTAGTGTCGCCGCTGTTCGCATTGGTAGGAGCTTTGTTGCTCAATAACAGCAGCGACATTATTTCAATGATAAGGTCAACAGCTCCTTCAGATGATCATCGAGCGGCATCCATGGCAGATCCGGATGCTGCAATCTCAACGAAATCACACCGTGCACCCGCGACCATAGGAGTTGGAAGATATGCAATGGGTCCAAACCGGCAAACATGCCGTCAGCCTGACAGGATCCGATGCAATCTAACCAAACCTGGAAGACGACGTATTCCAGGCGGCCGTGGTTCATGAGCAACTGTCTGCCCTCGCGTCGAATTGAACTCGTGTCAAACCACATTTTGTAGTGGTTGGGGTGGGTAAGGGCGTAGTCGACGTACGTTAACAGGATACTTTCCAGCCTGGCCTGCGAGCTTAAACCTTGCTGTTGCAAGACCACCGCATACTGCTTTCTGACGCCCTTGTAACCCCGCGCGATCAAGTGATCCAGCAGGTCAACCTTGTTGGCAAACAGGCGATAAAGCAACGTTGGTGTGTAGTCTACGCTCGCGGCAATACGCCTCATCGTGACCTGCTCGATACCTTCCCGAACGAATATATCTTCGGCCGTATCAAGCACCTGTTCCCGTAATGCCTCGGTTTCTCTCTTTTTACGTGCCGAAACACCCATCTTTTTCACCTCGAATTTGAATTGACTGACTTTTGGCCTATTTACTTTCGTAACATCGTTACGTAACGTAACACCGTTACGTAAAATTGACAATTGATTCACACCGACCCTGCAAGGAGTCCAACCCATGTTTGCCATTACCCGCATCCTGGTTATTTGCTTGCTGGATGAATTGATCAAGGCCCCAGAGAACAAATAGCAACAAGGAATCAATGAAATGAAAACTCCACAAATTTGTTTCAGCCTCGCAATGGCGTTGCTTTTATCGGCAAATCTGGTCCTGGCCCAGGATATAAACGAGGCAGCCACTCAGGGTGATCTGGCACAGGTGAAAGCCTGGGCGCTTAAAGATATCCAGTTGGTGAATCTAAAAGATGAAAACGGCAGAACGCCCTTACATTGGGCAAGCCGGGGCATTCACCTGGATATTCTGGAGTACCTGGTGGAAAACGGTGCTGATGTGAACGCCAGGGATAATGATGCTGTGGCACCGTTGCACAGCCTGTCATACCGAGGGAATGCCAGGGCCATGGAAATATTGATCAAGGGAGGTGCCGATATCGAGGTGAAGGAAGCCAACGGCATGACTCCATTGATGTACGCGGCATACGGTGGCCAGAACGCCGCTGCGGCCATGTTGTTCAAGTATGGCGCCAAGGTAGAGACAAAGGACGCGACCGGGCTGACGGTCGCGGATATTGCCGAAGACCAGGGTCATGAAAAACTTGCTCAATACCTGCTTACCATGGGTGCAGTGCTGACGCCTGTGGCAGATCCAGAGATTACCGAACTGGCCGACAATAGCCATAAGATTACATTCTGTTATCAACAATGCACCAACATGCTGGTGGTTGATGGCCCGGCTGATGTACTGGTGATAGATACGGGATACCCACGAACAAGAGAAAAGCTGAAAACAGCCATTCACAATATCGCTAAGGGAAAAAATATCACGGTTATCAACACGCACCAACACTATGACCACATCGGGGGAAACAGTGTAGCCGGCGATAGTGGCAGCATCATCGCCTATGAAAACCTTGAAAAGTTGGTGTCAACAGGAATTCTCCACCGGGCTGACGGAGACTTGCAAGGGGCATCAGGTAAAGCCTATGAAGGCGGTTACACCCTGGAGTTCAACCATCGAGAGGTTCGTCTCATTCCATTAACCGGAGCACACACCGATGGCGATATGGCCGTTTACTTCGAAGATACAGGCATCGTGGACATGGGAGATTTGCTGATATCCCAATCATTCCCATCCCTGACACGGGGTAAAAAAGTCATTGAATATATGGAGATTCTAGAAAAAGTGATTGATATATTCGATGACCAGACTATTTTCGTGGGTGGTCATGGGTCAAACCTGAATAAACAGGAACTGGTGGCATATCAGGACATGCTGAAGGAAACCATTGATATCGTCACCACGGGTCTGAAAGCAGGAAAAAGCGCGAACTCGATGCAGCAGGATGGTGTCCTGAATAAGTACGCCAGGTATGACACATTCATACCCATGCTCAATACGGGATACTGGATCGAGACAGTCTCTAAAAGTTATATGGATAGAGTGCCTGGTCCCCTAAAAAATAACTGAACTCTGGCAAAGAGGGTCCAAATGATGGACGTGCAGAGATCTTTCAAAGAAAAATGCTGGTTTCTTTTCTTCTAAGAGCCACATTGACGGCGAATTCTGTCTCGTATGGAAGCATACGCAGTAGCCGTGTCACGGCTGCGTACCGCGGCAGTGGTGAAATCTCGAAAGATGGTGCCAACGGATGATTGTATTGTTTCTTGCACCGTGTTGAATGCGCGGCGTGGGCGCCATTGTGGTGTTATTAGAATACTCTGCAAAGTGCGGTCAGCCTTTATTGCTCGTTCCATTCTGTTCATGATTTGCTGATTGTCAAGGACATGGTCCTGTTCGTGTTTCGCCCAGATGTTTTGCGCACAATTAGATAAACTATTTGCGATGAAAATAGATTGGCGCAACGTCAACCGGAGAATTCCGGTTTTGAATCGAAACTCAAGCTGTCCTGAGCTTCGCCGTTGTTCATACTGGAGTCCTGTCTGGTCCACTCTACATGTTGGAACGGTGACAGCCAGTGCCTGCGATGCATTTGGGTTGCCTGTAGAGCGGGCATGTTGAACAACAATATTAGCAGCAACAATCCGGGGGGATGGTTTTGTACCTGTATTTACATTTACCTGAAAAGACATTTCTTTGTTTCTTCTTCCAACATGTAGAAGTAAACCCTATGCAAAACACTCATTGTTTCCGCAAATCGCTGGCAATGATGCGATCAAGAACGATTAATGCATCCTGCGGACCAACAAGCCCTTCCACATTTGTTGTACCTGGCGTTAATTCAGGATCACTGGAAAGTTTACGCCAAATCGATTTAAGTACTTCAGTATGGTCACTGCCACCAGGGATTTGCTGAATCACGCCTTTAGTATTTGCCACCGCCAGGAGTTGGCGCATCATCCGCTCAGAATTGGAAACCCTTTCAACCTCCTTTTCGAGGAAGTTTGAGACCAGGTTGCAGGCTTTGCGGAGCGAAAAGCTGGCAGCAGCCTCAACTATTTTCCGCTTGCTGGTTCTTCCGTGGAATTCTAATCCGGGGGGGATAACCCCATTTTCTGCAGAGAGTATTACCCCTCGTAAGGTGGCAACTTCACTCGCTTGCATTAACTTGTTGCTTTCGAGTGTTTGTTCGAGGCTTGCTAGCCACAATTTAACTTTTTTGTCGAAACTGGAATCACGTTGTTGCTGCAGATCAGTCAATTTTGAAAGACTGCTCAGTATGTTCTGAATTTCTTCGATATTGACAATACGTAGCATTCTTAATTTACTCTATGACTAATCGATCATCACTACCTTCATCCGTCTCTATGGTTGTCCATTCAAAGGCTTCTTCTGAAATTTTAAGATGCAGACGTGTAATGACCTCATTAGGGCCGGCCTCGCGAATTTCTGCCGTATTGACAAGCACTTTCAGACGGGTGGGTGGTTTTCGGATTCTAATAAATTCAATTCGCAAGGCATCTTTCAGCCTTTCTTCAAACTGGGCACGTTTTTCGGGTTTAATGGCATTACCTACTGACTTAATTGCGTGAATTGAAAGATCGTGTGATACACGATTTATGTCAATAGCAATCTCAGAGGGCCTGGTAAGCGCCACAACTCTTCGATCAAGCGCAGTCTTTAGTCTTCTTTTATTGGTGACGGTCAGAGCAATACGTTCTTTAGATAAGGTGGAAGTGATTACTTTGTCAAATACCTTTCGCATTTCAGAAATAGGTGGGGTGCCACGTTGAGACCCGCTGGTTGAAGGCTCCTCCAAATCCGTGACGACAACAGGAACGTCAAACTCCACATCAGGCAAACGAAAACGAGGTACGGGCATATTGCGCAATAAAGGGTGGTCGGCGTACAGCTCGGCCACCCTCACGGCCTCAATATCTGCGTGCATTCTCGCTATTGTTATCTCGGACAATAGATGCCCTATATAATCACCAAGATTTGGCATTAGTTCTCCATAAGTCGATGTAATATCGACAACTTAAGGATACAAAAGCTACGCTGTTGCCACCGGTGTTGAAGTTATCGCGCTTTCAAGTATTCCGAGTATTTTTTCCATACCTGCAGGCATTTCATCCTGGACGGCCTTAACATGTACTGCCATCGAATAGGTACGATTGACTGAATTGCCTTGCTGACTTGTGCGCTGGAATGAGGTCGAAACTTTCAACTTTGCCGATCCCCAAAGCCAACCAGCTTTTGCTTCAAGTGATGCTGCAACCTTGAGGTCTGTATTGGTTTTACGGTATTCAACAGAATTAATTTTCGCATTGAAGTCGACGGTGGCCAAATCAATACGAATAAACGGAATTGGTAGAATTGTCAGGATAGGAACTTTTAGTTCCTGTGTCTCATATACTGCCTTAACAGCTGCGGCTGCTGCTACAGCGGGTGATGCTGGAACCGGTGGTGTTGCAGCCGGATCCGCCGCAACTGCTGCAACTGCAACAACGGCTGGAACATATGGACTCAATTCTTTAGGATATTTGAACGAGACATAGATCGGCAATTCTGTCGTAGTGTCGCCGCCAGCATTTTGTTCAGCACTGGGTTTATTAAAACCAACTTCTTTAATGAAATTAACAGTTGACATTGCTGCTTGGGCTTGAGCGTTTATAACCGCTACTAATGGACCACCAATCATTGATTCAAAGTCAATGCTTGATAATTCTTGACCTGGACTTGGCATGATTTGCCCTCCCATAAGAACGTTGTCGATTTGACAACCCTCCTTCTATAGCAGGTAAAATCATTCGGTTCAATGATCTAGATCATAAAGCAAGTCAAATAAAAAGTAAGTCAAATAAATAACCGCTACGATGTACTCCAGCCTGTTTTTTGTGTAAATCAGGTGACAGCCACCAGCTGCAATTGTCTCAAGGCCAATGCGTTACAGGCACCAGCAGCTTATGTGATTGGATCTCTCACACAGCTTTCAGGGGTCAGCCCTCTGGAATAATCAGAGTTTTTCACTGGGGTCTTCTTCATGACTGCCATTATATGTGTGGGCTTAATTATGCCACTCTGGATCGATTCCTCATCCAATTGGTGAACTCTATCAATGAAGGCCATGTCCCAAGCGTCGTTTTCGTCAAAGTTATGCCCGAAGCCACGATCAATAAAGACATCAACCACGTTTGAGAATGCTATGAAAAGTTGAAAGTGAAAGTTTTGAATTAACAGAGGTAGTATGTCCTGTGCTCTGATGCCTTCAAAGCCCTCTGTTGAGCAGTCCCAATTCTCGTAGATTTCCTCATATCTGTGAAGTTGGTGATTGTATCTGTACCTTCGGGGAAGTTCTTGCCAGGCTTCATGAACTGCAGACAATGCTTCAGGCCATCGTTGGTGGCCATTTCTACCGATCATGTCATTTATTATAAATGAGCCATTCTCATTCAGTGATACCTTAATTTCGCTGAACACTCCTTCCAGGTTTTGAATGTGATGCAGGGATTGGTTTGCTATTACACTTGCGTATTGTTTATCGGCTTTCCACTCGTTGAAGTCCTGTTCTATAAATGACAGGTTTTCGATAACATTCTCAGCGACAGCAAGGTCTCGACCCCGCTGGAGCATTGTTGGATTCAGGTCAAGGCATTCAATACAAAACTGTTGAAGACCTCTCTGTTTGAGTCGTTTTGCAAGTCTCACTTCGGTATCACAATTGCCTGACCCGATGCTTATAAATACCGGTCTCTTTGTTTCACATAAAGCAGCGCTGGCAAGCATGTGTTCCACAAAGAGATCATCAGGATGATCAATGCCGTATTCCTTAAGTATTGGCCGCAGGTATTTATTGGACCAATAGTGAAAGATGTCAGGTAAATCATGAACGTTTACGTTTTTATCAAAGTGTTCCAGCTCCTTTATCCGTCTTTGTTCATTGCTTGATGCTGAATCCATTGTTATCAGTTTTCCTGATTACATACCATTGAGAGCGGGAGGTTCATTTCAGATTCCTATGATGGTTATGTATTGTGGATATTGATAATGATAATGACCTATGTTGGATGAACCGACGCTGAAGGGGCTGCGCTATAATGCCTGACCGGTACAGAGCTCACACTATGCCCAAAGATACCACCCCCATCCCGTCCTCCGATCTGTTCGGCTATCCAAAATTCTGGGCCGAGTGTTTTGGTGTGGCGCCGTTTCTGCCTATGAGCCGAGCGGAAATGGAAACCCTGGGCTGGGATTCCTGCGACATCATCATTGTCACCGGTGATGCCTATGTGGATCACCCCTCGTTTGGTATGGCCATCGTTGGGCGTCTGTTAGAGGACCAGGGTTTCCGTGTGGGTATTATTGCGCAACCGGATTGGCATACGGCTGATGGGTTTATGGCACTGGGGAGGCCAAACCTGTTCTTTGGCGTGGCGGCCGGCAACATGGATTCGATGATCAATCGCTACACTGCGGAACGCAGGATACGTTCCGATGACGCCTACACACCCGGTGGTATGGGCGGCAAGCGCCCGGACCGTTGTTCCCTTGTTTACAGCCAGCGCTGCAAGGAAGCCTGGCCGGATGTGCCGGTAATCCTGGGTGGAATCGAGGCCTCATTGCGGCGTATCGCCCACTACGATTACTGGCAGGACAGCGTGCGCCGCTCCATCCTGCTGGATGCCACGGCCGACCTGTTGTTGTATGGAAATGCCGAGCGTGCATTGGTGGAGGTGGCGCATCGACTGTCCCGTGGTGAAGATGTAACGCATATCACCGATGTGCGTGGAACGGCACTGCTACGCAAGGATACACCGGTTGGCTGGTGGGAAATTGATTCCACCCGCATAGACCGTCCCGGCAAAGTAGATCGAGTGGTAAACCCCTATATCAACCCGCGCGAGATGGAAACCAGCGAGAAACAACGCCGGGATGCGGCGATGTACGGTGTGGGCGATCCTGAATCGGGTGATAAAGTCGAGCAATTTATTCCTCATCCGAGCCGTGACCGTGACCACACGGTGATCCGTCTTCCCTCGTTCGAAAAGGTTCGTAACGATGCGGTTCTCTATGCCCACGCCAACCGGGTACTGCACCTGGAAACCAACCCAGGCAATGCCAGGGCACTGGTGCAAAAGCATGGCGACGTAGACCTGTGGTTGAATGCCCCACCCATTCCGTTGTCCACCAGGGAAATGGATTATGTCTTTGGCATGCCCTTTGCCCGGGTCCCGCACCCGTTCTATGCAGGCGCAAAAATCCCTGCCTACGAGATGATCCGGTTTTCGGTGAATATCATGCGTGGTTGTTTCGGTGGCTGTACTTTCTGCTCCATTACCGAACACGAAGGACGCATCATCCAGAATCGTTCCGAGGAGTCGATCATTGATGAGGTTGAGCAAATTCGAGACAAGGTCCCAGGATTCACAGGGACCATTTCCGACCTCGGCGGACCGACCGCCAACATGTATCGCATCGCCTGCAAGAGCCGGGAGATCGAGGCAGCCTGCCGCAAACCCAGTTGTGTTTATCCAGGTATTTGTTCCAAGCTGAAAACCGATCATTCAGCGCTGACCCACTTGTATCGTGAAACGCGAAAATTACCGGGTGTGAACAGGGTTCTGATTGCCTCCGGTCTGCGCTACGACCTGGCGGTGAAGGATCCGGAGTATGTGAAGGAACTGGTCACGCACCACGTTGGCGGTCAGCTCAAAATTGCGCCGGAACATACCGAGACAGGTCCCCTTTCAAAAATGATGAAGCCGGGTATTGGCAGTTATGACCAGTTCAAAAAACTGTTTGAAAAATACTCCAAACAGGCAGGTAAGCAGCAGTACCTGATTCCCTATTTCATTGCCGCTCATCCAGGTACCACTGATGAAGATATGCTTAATCTGGCATTATGGTTGAAGCGTAATGGCTTCACTGCCGACCAGGTGCAGGCGTTCTATCCTTCACCCATGGCCACGGCGACTGCCATGTACCATTCCGGTAAGAATCCTTTGCGCAAGGTTACCTACAAATCCGATGAAGTGGTCGCTGTGAAGACCCCGGAACAACGAAAACTGCACAAGTCGCTACTCAGATATCACGATTCAAGTAACTGGGAAATGCTGCGCAAGGCGCTCAGAAAAATGGGCAGGGCCGATTTGATCGGAGATGGTGAATCACAGCTAATCCCCTTGAGCCAGCCTGAGACCGGTCGTGGTTATCAGGTATCGCGCAGGAAAAACACAGAGCAGGCCCACCAACGTCGTACCGGTAAAAAAATCCTGACCCAGCACACGGGTTTGCCCCCGCGCGAGCATGGTAACAGCAAGTTACCCAGGGCTAACAAGAAGCCACGCAATCGAGGACCACGGGGTTGATCTTTGCTGGTTCTTGAACACTTCGATAAACTTACGAAGCGTACGACCCCGCAATGTCGCGCGAATCCGCTCCGCGGTGTTACAATTGCGCCGTTTCAAGAACCGCTGGCCCGCAGACGGGGCTCGGCTGGTGCGAATCGCTTGAAGCGCAGCCGACGGGCTGCTTCAGAACGTCAAACCCAATACAGGAGTTCAATTCAATGTCCACCAGTCTAGACCTGTCCAAGCTCAGCCTAATGGATGCCCTCGACCTCGCGACTCTGATCGAGGAAGAAGCGCGCCAGCGCTACGAAATGTTCGCCTCACAGCTCAGCGGCTATGGTGCTGGATCCTTCTTCGCCTCGATGGCTGAGAATGAGGCAAAGCACGGAACTGAGCTGCTCGCCCGACGCATGGCTCTGTTTGGTAAGGTCCCCATGAAGCTGAAGCTAGTCGACCTCTACGACGTCGAGGCCCCGGATATGGGGGCGCCGCGCCGCGGCATGTCCACTGTCGAGGCATTCGAGCTTGGGCTCGCCTCTGAGAAGAAGGCCTTCGACTTCTACGACATGGCCTTGCCCGGCATCACTGATCCCGAGGTCAGGACACTATTCACCGAGCTTCGAGACGAGGAGACTGAACACGTCGAGATGCTACGAGAGGCAATGGCCAAACTACCCCCGAGCGCCAGCGTCGAGATCGAGAACGACCCCGATGATGCCCCCTATCTATAGCGATTAAGGGGCCGGATACAGAGAAGCGATTTAGAAGGACTCAAAGGACAGGTTATAGCCGACTGCTGCCTATCGGCATCCCATCACACGACAGGCCGCTCCTGAGCTGCACAAAGCGGCTGTTCACCAAGAGTAATTTTCAACGGTATAACGGGCCGGAAACGGCCAACAGCGGTCATTTGGCTTATCTTCTTGACCCGCTTGGTGGTGTTTGACATCCTCATATCGAGACTCCTCTGCTTCAGTTTTAAAAATAGCAGATGTGTCTTCTAGTGAAAGGGACTAACTGGTCCTATATGGGCTGATGCCGCACACCGTAGGTCATGGTACAATTTGCGCGTGTGCACTTGTATTTTTGATGAATCTTTTTCACATGCCATAAAGAGGAAGTGCAATGACAAATCATACCGTTTTTAGACAGTTAATTGTAAGTTTGTTCTTTGTAATTTTTTCCGTATCTTCATTTGCAGCCAGAGAAACAATCTTCAGCGACAATTTTGAAAGTGGCGATACAACCGTTTGGAATTCGACAGTTTTCGGCGGCGTCATCAGCCTATCTGTTAATAACGCAGCAGCTATCAATGGCGCATTTGGGATGAACGTAACTATAGGCTCCCCTGGAGCCTTTAGCCAAGTCTTCGTTCAGAGTGATTCACCGCTCACCGAAACCAATTATCATGCAAGCTTTCTTATAGATACCAACATTTTGAGTGTCCCAAACGGGGATGTTCTTGGTATTTTGCGTGGACTGGATGTTTCAGATAATCGTGTTTTTGATGTAGCACTGACCAGCAGTAGTGGTCAATTGAACTTGATCGCGCATGTGTTAGATGATGCGGACGCGGTTAACACAACCTCTCCTGTTGTGTTGGGATCCGGTTCTCACACGGTTGAAGTCAAGTGGGAGGCAGCCACTTCTGATGGAGGCAATGACGGACGGTTTCGATTATTGTTGGATGGCTCACTTGTTGCTACCGTCTCAAATCTCAACAATGATCTGGACACAATAGATGATGTACGGCTCGGTGCATTCCCGGATTCTTTGTCATCGGCAGCGGGGGGGGACTATTATCTTGATCTGTTCGATTCATGGCGGGAGGTCCCGGATGAAGTCATTCCTTCACTTTCTGAGTGGGGAATGATCTTGATGCTGCTTCTCATTGTTGGATCAGCGTTTTTCACTTTACGGAGAAACAGCAACCCTGTTAGCCACATTTAGTCTGGATTAAACAAGCAACTCTGCGGACACGGAATCTTGATGGAACTATGACTGAAATAACCCTGTCCATGAGTTTTGTACTGGAAAGGACTTCAAACCTACGCGATTGCGACTGAACAGGTTGTTTCACGGTAGAGGTCAGTGAATCTGGGTCTGAATCCCAGATTCAATCGCCCCCCACCTAGCTTTTTTCTGCTTCATGAGTGGCGGCTGTTGGCCGACTGCTGCCTATCGGCATCCCATCACGCGACAGGCCGCTCCTGAGCAAAGCGGCTGTTCACCAAGAGTAATATTCAACGGTATAACGGGCTGGAAACGGCCAATAACTGGTGGTTGCACCTTTAGGTTGCGTTACGCGGTTACAATCATAGGAACCAGAGGAGCGACCCGATGAAGAAAGCGCGACCGCACGTACGTCTGCTAATCATTTCTTTACCATTTTCGCTGGGTATTTCTTCTGGTACGGCGGCAGACGAAGAAAAACGGCCATTCACTGTTCACGACTCAGTCGAAATGTCATATTTCGGCACTGTGACAGACTCTAAGCCTGCGCACTCCTACGACGATGGAGGAGAGTCTCCAGACGGTCGCTTTCTTGTAAAGATGACTCACAGGGGACTCCTTCCAGAAGGGGTCACTGAAGGAACGATTTGGCTTTTCAACACCAATGAGGTAATGAAAAGCGTGAGTGACCGTGGCTCACCTACACCAAAACCGAGTGCGCTGGTCCGCATGTCTGCCGAGATAAATGGCTATACCGCCGATTTCTATGAGCGTGGAAACATACTTTTTCAACTCATGTGGTCGGATGATAGTCGTTATCTCTATTTCTTGGGAAGAGACGGACAAGAGAACCGTCAGTTGTTTCGGGTCGATGTCCATACAAAGGATCTTAAGCCGTTATCCATTAGAGATCAGGACGCAATGACTTACAGACTTGTCGGTGACTCAGTCGCATATCTCGTTGGCCCTGATGTGAATAGCGAAAGCGAATGGATCTCAGCTGGGGCGATATTCTGGACGAAGTGGTTGGAGCCGGCACGCCGCTATTGCCATTGTTGTACCCAAACTTCAGAGGGTACGCGATCTCAAGTCCTATGGAGTTTGGCGTTTGGAAGGTACAAGAAGGCGGTCCTCAGCCAATTGTTACCGTAGCCGACGGAGAGACACTACGAGTAACCGCCAGGTTCTCAGAGGTTGGACCATCGGCATCTCAGGACGGCTCGCACTCGTTCATTACCAACGAGTTGCTTGTGGACACCAATTGGACGCCAACCAGAAGAAACAGACCAATGTCTGAGCCATCCATTCGATTATCGGTCAGTGAGTCGTTGAATCAGCCGCCGGTGTTGGTCGCTTCAGATGTTAAGTCAGGAAAAAGCCGGACGATTTTTGATCCCAACCCGCAACTCTCAGAGATTTCGATGGCGGACGTAAAAGTCTATGAATGGAAAGATTCACATGGTCAGTTAATTCGTGGAGGCTTGGTCACGCCGCCCGATTTCGTACCCGGCAAGCGATATCCGTTAGTGATTCAAACTCACGGCTTTAATGGCGACCGTTTCTTCAGAGTCGGTTACGCAGAAACCGCGAATGCTGGCAGAGCGCTCGCGAGCCGGGAAATCGTGGTACTTCAGGTTGAAGAACCAATGCCTCAGATAGAACATCCTTGGAGAAATCTGCCGAAGATTGGTATCGATGCTTATGTAGCTGCAATCGACAAGCTCGACGAGGACGATATTGTCGATCCAAGCAAGGTTGGAATTACTGGCTACAGCCAATCCGGGTTGCTTGCCACCGCAGCCCTGACTTATGCACCAGACAGGTTCGCTGCTGCCTTAATTGCAAACAGCGATCCACTAACAATCACTGGATACAATTCATATGTGGATAGCCCACTCGACGGAGTTACAGAGAGGCTTCTGGACGCCTCTCCTCACGGCGCCAGCATACATGATTGGCTAGAAAATTCCCCTGCGATGTCAACCGAGAAGATTAGTGCTCCAGTTTTGATTTTCGCGTCAGACCCGTGGCATTTATTGGGGTTATGGGACCTCTATGCAGCCCTTCGATATCAGAAGAAGCCGGTTGAACTACATTACATTCGAACAGGGCAACACAACATAAAGAAACCACTCCACAAGCTGTCACATCAGGAGGTGTTAGTAGCCTGGTTTGATTTTTGGCTCAACGGTGGCGATGCAGCAAACCTAGAAGATGCCGAACATTACGGCCGATGGCGAGAAATGAAGGGCAGTATTCACTAGGCGAAGAATAAGTTGCTGAACGTCTCCTTTGGGTCACAGGACTAAACCCCTAGTGCGGTAGCGGTTTAGTCCGTTAGCCGTGTGCTGCTACAGGTGGTGTGGAAGTTATCTAACTATTGGATAACCCCTTACTGACCAAAACCGGGCCGTCGCGTTCTGTCACTAGGTATAGCCGAGATCGGCCAAAAGCCGCACTTCGTGGGTAAGTACTAGACACTCCCAAACAAGCCGGCGGCGGGAATCGAACCCGCCGTACATGCTTTAAAATCAAACACCTATGGCACCATGTGCCCGATCTGTGCCAGTTTCGACCCAATATTCAGTGCAATATCAGGTCTGCTATCGTCAATCCAACGACCGTAAACCCGCCTGATCATGCCCCAATCCCTGTGACCCATCTGTTGAGCTACCCACATGGGCGGAGCGCCCAGCGAGAGCACTTGCGAAGCGTAGGTATGCCTCGTCTGGTAGGGGCGACGATACTCAATGCCAGCGGCTTTGAGCGCCGGGGTCCATGCCGTCTTACGGATTTGCCCGTCTGATTTCCAGGGTGCATTTGTTTTGGGATTGATAAATACACGTGAACAGGGCTTCGTGTTCGGTTTTGCAATGCTATTCAGCGCCGCAAGTGCGATTGGCAGTAGTTGAACTGCCCGCTTTCCTGAATAAGTCTTAGGTGACTTGAGCTCACCGCGCACTTCCGCCCTGGTTACATGAACGGACTCAGGCTTACATTCAAATGAAACATCACCCCATTCAAGAGCGATCAGTTCTGATGTTCTTAAGCCTGTCCAGAAAGCGAACTGAAATAGCTCACGCACAAGGGGAGGGCATTGTTTGAGTATACGGTCAACCTCATCCAGTGTGAACGGGTCTGGTGCTTTTGATCTATGTGGAAGGTGTTTGATTCGATCGAGTGGGTTTGAATCCAGCTGCTCGGAATAGTAGGCCTCCGCGAAAATTTTTCTAAGTGGGATTAAAACGTTGTTTATCCGCTTGGAGGAGACTTTTAATTCGGCTATCCAGTTCCTAACGTCTGTTGTGGAAATGTCTGCCAGTTGTTTTTCACCGAAGGCAGGAACTAAGTGAAAATCTATCGCACTTTTATAGTCACGAAATGTACTGGGACTCAGCGCTCTCTCTGAGTCCCTAAGAAATGTCTGGAGTGCATCCTTTACCGTTGGGGTATTAGAATTTCTCACGAAGGACGACCTTGAGTCTGGAAAATACTTTGTTGCCTTGAACGTACCTTTCGCAATATCAAGTAACGCAGCAGACCTAATATTTGATGCATACTCAAAGCTCTGTGGAGTAGGGGGTATTGGGATTGAAAACCTTGCCCTCCGACCATTAATTGGAAGATCAACCTGAACGCTGCTTCCGCGTGCTCTTATACCCGTGTGCTGCTTAGCCATTTGTCTACTGCCTCGGTATTAAATACGATTCGATTGTCCGGTGCTTTTCGCCAATGTCGGTTTTCAACCCAAACGCCCTTTTTCTTTTTTTGACGTATAGCCTCAGTTGTATAACCTGTTAATTCAGAGAGTTTTTTTATTGTGACCCAAATCATTTCTCGCCTACCTCCCTCCAGCGCGTAGTTTCAAAAAGTTGTGGGCTTTCATTTCCAATTTCTTTTTCGAATTTAAGAAGAAATTTATTGACCTTCGCTAGGTACTCAGTCCTTAACCCAATATCTGGTTCAACCTCATAATCTCGGTAAGATCCTTGATATTCTTCGCAACCTTGGTCTCTATCTTTTCCAGGCTCAAATTCAAAACCGTTGTCGAATTCAGTAAGCGAGGCAGCTAAAAGGTCGTTAATCAGTTGAGATTTGGACTTTGCAGGAAACAAGTGACATATCGCTTCAATCTTTGCGCCAATGTGTGTGGCGAGCCGGACAGAGGTTTGTTTCTTCATTAACCGGCTGTTGTCAGGTGCTTCCCAGATTGCTTTTAAATCGGATGCTTTCATTTGTCATTTCCTTTGTTAAAGTACAAATGAAATATAAATGACATACATTTGAATGTCAATAGTTAATGAACTGATTGTTATGACAGTGAACCAGTGCTATTGATGAAATTCCCTGACTTTGTGCAGGTCACTTGTGTCTATGAAAATATCTCACGTTGACATACATCGGAATTAGATCACTATGGCGGTCATAATTTATTCTGAGAGCAACCTTTCACTGCACAAACGAATGTCAATGTTGAATTTATGATTAAGATTGACTTGAAACAGTGTTGTAAACGACTAGCTGTGTGTCCTGATTCTTTCTTGCCCGTGGATTGTAGAAACATTCAGTGGTATTTTCGATTCATCACAAAAAGCTTCAAAAGTGAATCACCAACAATGTCGTCATGAGGCAGTTTTACGGGATCAATCGGTAATCCCCCCATTAATTAATTGAATTCATAAGTAGAATTTTCTCGTAAACTAAACGAAGGAGATTCTTCATGAAAAAATCAAGATATAGCGATAGCCAGATACTGGCGATATTGAGCCAGGCCGAAGCCGGTACCCCTG
>JAJFLA010000022.1 GCA_021772935.1 Gammaproteobacteria bacterium | reverse complement strand
GTGCAGAGACAGCTCTATCGCAATCTGCGCGGCCACCGTGGAGGCTCGCCTCGCGATCCATGGCTTGTGCAATTTACCAGGATAGTGTTAAAAGTGTTTCTTCTTCAGCGGTAAAACCATGAGAGTAGACCAATGTCCGATTCGGTAATTATTGAGCAGCGCTTTCATGGCCCACCAGGATCTGGAAATGGAGGTTATTCCTGCGGACTTGTGGGGCAGTTTTTGAAGGGACCTGCAGTCGTGCGTTTACGTATTCCACCACCACTTGATGTTGCGTTGGAAGTGCGCACGAAAGATGCGGGTGTAGAGCTGTTTTACAATGAAGAATTGGTGGCTTCAGGCGAGCCGGCCACAGTAAACATCAAGGTTCCAGACGCTCCGGGTTTTACGGCTGCTCAAGCGGCGTCTGGGCGTTACCGGGGGTTTGATTCACATTTTTACCCGAGTTGTTTTGTTTGTGGTCCGGAGCGTGAGCATGGTGACGGATTAAGGGTATTTGCTGGCCCTGTCGAGCCCGGTAGTGGGCCTGAGGGCATGGTGGCAGCAACTTGGGTCCCGGACCATTCGCTCGCGGATTCATCAGGCGTGGTGTCGACAGAATATCTTTGGGCGGTCCTGGATTGTCCTGGTGCATACGCTTTTCCCGAGCCGGTGACAGGTGCCATTCTTCTGGGGGAGCTTGCCGTAGCCGTTAAAGGGCTTGTGCTGGCCGAAGAAAAGTGTGTCCTGATTGGATGGGAAATCAAGCAGGAAGGTCGTAAACATTTCACCGGTACAGCCTTGTTTGGTGAGTCCGGTTCATTACGGGCTGTTGGTTCCGCTACCTGGTTTGAGGTTCCGGTCGCAGCTGCTGAGTAAACGACAATGAATACAAAAACAAATCTACTAAAACGAAGCGATTCAAAATGTGAATTGTGCGGTGATAAGGACAACCTGGCCGTTTATGACATTCCACCGGACCCTGATGGCAGTGCGGATCAGAGCATTTTGTTGTGTGCGACTTGTTGTGAGCAAATTGAAGATCCGCAAAAGATGGATGCCAACCATTGGCGCTGTTTGAATGACAGCATGTGGAGCCAGGAACCGCCTGTGCAAGTGATGGCCTGGCGTATGCTGACACGTTTGAGTGCCGAGAGTTGGCCTCGGGACCTGCTCGATTTACTTTATCTGGATGATGAAACTCTGGACTGGGCACAAGCTACTGGTGAGGGGCATGAGATGGAGTCCGTTGTCAAACACATGGATAGTAATGGTGCGGTTCTTGAAGCGGGGGATACCGTCACCTTGATTAAGGATCTAAATGTAAAAGGAGCCGGTTTTACGGCCAAACGTGGCAGTGCAGTGCGCAATATTTCACTGGTTCCAGACAACCCTGAACATATTGAGGGCCGCGTGAATGGTCAGCAAATTGTAATTCTTAGCCAGTTCGTCAAGAAATCGGGTTAAACCTATAGCTACCACCATGCTTGATCGAGTGACCGACAAAACTGTTTTGCCTTTATGGCGCAATTCCCGGATCTCTGGTTAAGTATCCGGGCTAATACGCCACATTAATTCCCAACGCAGATATAATTTGCATCTGGTGTGTCGGAGGGCGATGTTAATATAAACACCGATCCACTCGTGTAGCTCACCTGGGGTGCGCCGGGTTCAGTTGTGTAGTTCGCAGTGCAAACGTAGGTGGTTTCGTCGGTAAACACTGCGGAGCCCATCAGAAATACAGACACGCCCGCGGATGAGGTTGGCGACGATCCCGCAACCATGTGTGAACCGGTTAACCGTGTCACGGCACCGGGTACGGCGGGGATAGTGGTTGCGTCCAGATCCACTGAAGTGGTCGCTGTGGTCTTCTTGTCCCAGGGGTCTGAACCACTTTGCGTTGTCCATTCCACTTGGAAAACGAGCGTGTCCGTATTTAGCACCACCGAAGGGGATGGCGCGAACGGACCGCAGCTTAAATTGCCCGCGCTGATGGCGCAACTCCCCAAGCTCTCGCCGATAAAGCCGCTCGTGGTGTTCTTCCGAAGTGTGATGGTATACCCGTTTGAATTGGGCACGGTTCGTCCGAAATCAAACGTGGCGTCGCTCAGGTTGCCAGCATCTCCCACCAGTGTGGTGCAATCCCCTTGTTTGTTCTTGTCGCAGGTCTGGCCTAATCCAACCCACCTATTGGGCTTTGAGTTCCAGTCATCATTCCCGCCGCCTGTGATCGTCCTGTTCACGGCAGGGATTTCCGGGGTGCCCTGGATCTGGTTATAGACATCAACGGCACCTGTCGCGCCAGCAGGTCCAATAGCTCCAGTTAATCCAACAGCACCAGCGGGTCCGGTAGGTCCAACAGCCCCATTCGCACCAGCGGGTCCGGTAGGTCCAACAGTCCCATCCGTACCAGCAGGTCCTACAGGTCCAGTGGCTCCATCCGCACCGGCAGGTCCAACAGCTCCATCCGCACCAGTAGGTCCGGTAGGTCCAATCGCTCCATCTGCACCGGCGGGTCCGGCCAGTCCGGCAGGCCCAACGGCCCCATCCGCACCAGCAGGTCCGGTAGGTCCAATAGCCCCATCCGTACCGGCGGGTCCAACAGGTCCAACAGGCCCATCTGCACCGGCGGGTCCAACAGGTCCAGTAGCAGGACCAGTGACGCCGGGTTCTGACATCCCGGTATTATTATCAATACAGTTGGTTAGTTGACCTGTAGCAGTGTCATAACAGACAGGCTCTGGGTTGGTACCCGTTCCGCTTAGATCAGGTAAATGTACTTCACCGTTGATGATGACAGCGCCACCGGTGTCTGGTTCTATTTCAACATTTTGTGCCAGCAACAGACATGGCCATAACAAGGCGATACAGTAACTGCTTAGCCACAATTTTCTCAGACAGAAGAAATTAGAACTACGGGTTGGGTATAGGTTTGTCACGGTGTTATCAATCTCCACAAATATTACTTTCTTCGGTTGAGGGAATCCTGTGTCGTCGGAATGCGGTCGTCACCAACATCAAGGCCAACACTACCAGTGCCCACCGGGACAGCGTGGGTATTGGAGCGTATCCAGTCAGGGGCAAAAACCAGTTTATGTTGTTACCCAAATCCTGAGAGTTGAAATCTACCGCTGAGTCAGGGATGAGCGTCTGGCCATCCCTTGCATTGTTATCCTTGACATTAATGTCAAAAATATCCTGCTTGCCTGCAGGGTCGAGTAAAAAGAATGCCTGACTACCTGTCCGGCTACTGCGTAACAGTAGTCGGTTTCCACTAGCACCATGAAGCACCAGACTTTTATCGAACGCCTGGCGTGAGCCAGCAGCTATTTGCAAGATTTTGCCGTTGGCGGTGCTGGTTGAAAAGGCGTGAAAGTCGGTACTACCAGTCATAGCTGATAGGTTCGTGGAGCAACCATCCTGGATATTTACTTGGCTGGTTCCGGGTATAAATGTACCAGTATTGGACCAGTTACCAGAAAGCATTACCTCTCCATTACCAGCGTTGACGTTACCACCGGGTATATTGAAATGGCGAGTATTGACAATGGTGCTGGATTGGATGTTAAGGCTACCGATAATGGATGCATCAGTGCAGCCCATGTCTACCTTGCTATTTCCAAGCGACATGGTGGCGCCGGGCTGGATGATAATACCGGACGCAATACCGAGGGCGGGTCGTGTCAGCATGAAGAGCATAATGATGATGGAGGTGCTCTTGGTCATGCTGGTTTACCCATAAGATTTTATCTCGGACAAAAAAAAGAAGGCCCAAATTCGGCCCACTATTGTTCGGGCGCAAGCCTATCAGATTCAATCCTTATCTTACAAGGTGAATTATAGTAAAAACACATAACTATATGATTATAATATATAAATATATCAACAAATTTGTCTATAGCCAAAATGCCAAAGTGTCTATAGCCAAAGTGCCAAAATGGCTATAGCCAGAATGCCAATGTGTCTATAGCCAGAATGCCAAAGTGTCTATTAGACAAGTTCGCGCAATAATAAAACTTGATGAAGTCCTGTTGAAATCACACCCTCTAAAACATGCTACATTACCCACAAGGCCGGAAAAATAATTGGAGCGCCAGTGAACAAACGGGAAGATATCATGCGAGAAGGCGGCTGCACCTGTGGTGCGGTGCGTTACCGTCTGACCCGGTCACCGATAATAATTCATTGCTGCCACTGTCGCTGGTGTCAGCGTGAAACTGGAACAGCCTTTGCCCTTAACGCGATGATCGAGACCGCTTGTGTCAGCCTGCTTTGTGGTGACACAGAGCAGGTTGAGATACCTTCCAATAGTGGCGGAGGCCAAAAAATAGTACGTTGTCCATCCTGTCGTATTGCGTTATGGAGCCACTATGCCGGCGCAGGAGAAGTGTTGAGTTTTGTTCGCGTTGGCACACTTGATGACCCGGATGCCTTACCACCTGATGTCCATATCTATACCGGATCGAAACAGCCATGGGTGATATTGTCGTTGGATACGCCTGTGTTTGAGGAGTACTACCAGCGTTCAGAGCAGTTGTCCGAGGCTAGATTGCAACGCTTATCCGAATTAACTTCAGAAAAAATATAAGGAACCCCTGCTCTATTGAAGATTCCGAATCTCGCCTAAGGGTGCCTTCTCTTGGTGCGTGCAAAATGCCCAGCTTCTCGTCGTTTCACGCGCTTACTCTCGGTGTGAATCAAAACATTTTGAATCACAATTTACTTCGCTCAGAAAAATCAGAGACTCCCTAATGATAAGAAGTAGTGATTGATGGCAATTATCAAAATCATTCATGTCACCTGTGTGGTGCTGTCTTTTGTGGGCTTTTTTATTCGTGGCATCTGGATGTTGAAGGACTCAAAATTGTTACAGCAACGCTGGGTTAAAGTAAGCCCGCAGATTGTTGATACGGTATTGCTGGTAAGTGCTGTAACACTTGCAATTCAATTTCGGTTTTCGCCGATGGAGCAGACTTGGTTGATGGTGAAAATCATCGCCTTGCTGGTGTACATTGGTGCTGGACTGATTGCGTTACGTTTTGGCCGTAACAAAAGTACACGCCTGTATGCTTGGCTGTTTGGCCTTGTGATATATTTATATATTGTGTCCGTTGCTCTCACCAAGTCGACCATGGCGTGGTTCACATTTATTTAGCTTTGGTATCTATGGGTAACAGGGGCCATTAGATAACTTTGGAGAACAGTATGTCTGACACCACAAAAAGTAATCCCCCGGCCTGGTTCATGGTCGTGGTCGCTATTTTGTTATGCTGGAATCTGATGGGGGTGATGGCTTATATCATGCAGGTTACAATGACTCCGGAAGCGCTTGCTGCATTGCCTGATGCGCAGCGACAGCTACTTGAAAACACACCAGATTGGGCGACGGCAGCGTTTGCGATCGCGGTCAATGGTGGTGTGCTGGGTTGCTTGCTGTTGCTATTGAAAAGAAACCTGGCTGGATTGTTTCTGAAACTTTCACTCGCTGGTGTTTTGGTACAGATGTTCCACTCCTTTTTCATGAGCAATTCTTTTGCAGTATTTGGCCCTGGCGGTATGATTATGCCGGTTATGGTAATTGTGATTGCTGGTTATCTTGTGATGCTGGCGGTGACGGCCAAGTCCAAGCGCTGGACGAGATGAAGCAAAGGGAAACCATTCAGTTTTGTCTATAGAAAAAAAACGCAAAATTAACCCACCCGTTTACCTGTTAGTGGGGTTACTGTTTGTCTGGCTGTTGCAACGCTACTTTCCGGTATATCAATATACCCACCCGCCCGTGACTTACCTTGGAATAGTTCTGGTGCTGTTCGGGGTTACCATGGCGACCATTTCAGCAGGATTGTTTATCAGGGCTGAAACGGGTCTTGAGCCTTTTGATGATGCAACCGTATTACTTACTAGTGGCTTTTACCGCATAAGCCGCAATCCGATGTATATCGGTATGGTTTTGATGTTGCTTGGAGTGGCGGTGTTGTTTGGAAATGTCGGTGCACTTTTCCCCATTCCGATCTTTTGTCTGGCTATTCGCAACTGCTTCATTTTGGGAGAAGAACGCTTCCTTGAAGCGGCTTTTGGTCAGCAATACCTTGACTACAAACTGAAAGTAAGGCGCTGGATCTGATGCCTGAATGTCTGCCTCCAAATCGAACGGCATATCGTGTGGAAACACAGCGTCTGGTGCTTAGGTGCTGGTCGCCTGGGGATGCACCACGCCTGAGGGCGGCACTGGATATTTGTGATACCCATCTCCGACCCATGATTCCCTTTATGAAAAAGGCTGGGGTTCACCCATGAGGCCACTTTAAAAAAAACGGGTCTTAGATTCGGAAGGTGGAATCTGTGATTTGATGGTCTGGAGTTTATTCACAGCTGACTATGCTTCAAGTCCGGCCGCAGATATGACATTCAAAGCATTTGAATTGCATGGGTAGGGTTATTAGCTGAATACCGAGACCCAGAATAAGTAGGTGTAATGGCAGAATTTTTTTCTGTAGGGGATGGAAAACCTACTGTGATGCACTATATCATACGTGATCAGGCAGGAATGGCTGAATACAGGGAAGGGGAATAAGCTTGCGGCAGATGTAAACAGTAATGCAGCGTCGCCCGAAACTAGAGATTAAATCAAAGCAGGTGAAATGATGAAGAGAGTTGTTTTTATAGGTCTGGTACTGATGGTTTCAATGTCAGCAATGGCCCAGGAAGTGATGGATGATGGCAGTAGAGTAATATTGCCGCTGCAAGCGCAACAGTGCAACTTGCCCTCTGCCCCGGCACCGATACCAGAAGTTCCGGTCAAGGGTGATTTGTTGAAGGCACAAAAACACGTCAAGCTGTTCCAGTCGGAGATGGAAACCTACCGCACTTGTATCAACGAGGATCGTGATAGCGCTGAACTGTCGGCAGGTAACCGTCAGGCGATCTCCAACGCACATAATTATACGGTAGACATGGAAGAACGTGTTGCCAGTATGTTTAATGAAGCGGTACGTGCATATAAGGCAAACAAGGCTAAAGAATGATGTAGTGTTTTTATTGGATACCGTAGTGTCATTCACCCAATAAGTACTTCTGTAGAAACAAAAATGTGGCCTGTTGATTCAGGTCACGGTTTTGTTTTTTATCATAACCATGGCCCTCATTCAGGGCATTCATGTACCAGACTGTTTGACCCTGGGCACGCAGGGCCTTGACCATTTGCTCTGACTCCGACCAAGGCACAATAGGGTCATTACGGCCCTGCTGGATAAATAGTGGAATTTTTATCTTATCCACATTATTCAGTGGGCTGATGCGCTCCAAAAAAGCGCGCATCTGCGGGTCGCGCTCATCGCCGTATTCAACCCGGCGCAATTCCCGACGGTAGTCCTGGGTGTTTTCCAGGAAGGTAACAAAGTTGCTAATACCCACTCGGTCCACTGCGGCAACCAAGCGGTCACTGTAATGGACTGCTGATGCAAGTGCGATATAACCACCATAACTGGCACCAATCACCGCCACCCGGTCTTTGTCGAGTTGTGGTTGCAGCGCTATCCAGTCAAGTAAAGCGCCGACGTCTTGTACTGAAGCCTCCCGTTTGTAATCATCATCCAGTGTAATGTAGTAAGAACCATAACCCAGTGAACCACGAATATTCGGTGCAATGACAGCCGCACCAAGCTGGTCGATCCATAATTGAAAATTACTGTTAAAACGCGGACGAAACTGGTTTTCAGGGCCTCCGTGGATGTGAATGATAACGGGAAAAGGACCATCGCCAGGTGGCAGGTAGGCAAAGGCAGGAATGGGCAATGAGTGGTCCTGATCTTCGGTGAGTGAGGGGTATTTAATTGGAATTGGTTTTGAGAATTTACCTGTATCAAGTCCTCCCACTTCGCTAAAGGTCCAGCGTGTAAGTTTTTTTGCGGCCAGCGGTCTGCGGCCGAGGTTGAGCACAAAGGCATCGTTTGGGTTGCGTGGCGAATTCAGCGTCATTCCCAGCTTTTTGTTATTGGGGCTAAAACTCAAACCGCTTATCAGGCCCAGTGAAATTTTCTCTACAAGTCTGTAAGTGAGCGTTTCAGGGTCAAACAGGTAGAGGCGGCTGATGCCTCCCTCATTGGTAACAAACGCACCGCGCTTACGATCCGGGCTTAAAACAAACTGGGTGATATCCCAGTCTGAAATACTGGGTACAAAAGTGATGAGTGGTGCTTCATCCAGACTGACTTTAGCAAGCTCAGCCGCACCATTACGTTGGTTGGTGACAAACAGGACACTGCTGTCGTGTCGGTCAAAGCCGGTGACAATATTGCTCGATGGATTCTCGGCACTACCAGCGAGCAGACGCAACTCTCCAGCGGGTAAATATTTTACATAAACCCTGGAATCAACTACGCTGACATATTGCTGGATCAGAAGTTTTTTCCCATCGCGACTGAAATCGATGGGTTTCCATAGTGTGCCGTCTTCTGTTTTAAGTAGCATAGTGGCCGGCTCAGAAGAGCGTGTGTTTTGTATCCAGATATCATTTGAACGGCCGTTCCTTCGTGTGGAACGAAAAGCCAGACGTCGTCCCTGCCGATCCCAGGTCATTCGGTTGTTGAGTGCAAACCCATCAGTCAACCTGCGGATCAGACCATCCCGGGGGTCGAGTAGAAAAACCTGATCAAATTCGTCGCCACCTTTGTCGCGAGTCAGGGCTAACAGGTTGCTGTTCGGTTGACGTAAGACCTCGCCGATCGGCTCTTCGTCGAAGGTCAATTGATAGCGTGCGCCACCCGGCACATTGACACGGTGGAGTTGTGTGACATGACCAAAGCGGGTCTTGATATAGATGTTTTTGCTATTTTTTGACCAAGCTGCGAACCTGGCTGAGCGAATATTCTGGTAACGGTTTAAGGTTTGCGGCAGAGACGTTGGAATCGGTGGTATATCTTCCATGAGTAGTTGACCGTTATTGGCTGTCCAACGCTGGACTTCAGCCGCTGAACCA
Organism: Gammaproteobacteria bacterium; assembly: GCA_021772935.1. Classification (GTDB taxonomy): domain Bacteria; phylum Pseudomonadota; class Gammaproteobacteria; order Xanthomonadales; family SZUA-36; genus SZUA-36. The sequence goes on along the minus strand of JAJFLA010000022.1, from coordinate 28,388 downwards.
GAGCCGGCCAACAGTAGTAAAAATATACTGGTTAACAGTGTACGCATTGCTAATCCTTAAAGTCTGGATACTATTTGCCTTACTTGAGACCCGGAAAATGCCCCGGAACAAACATATTTTCGCCCACTTCTTTGCATAGAGCCTGCAAGGTGTTACCGGTATAATCTCTGATCAAACCAACGACTGAATACTATGCCTAAACCCCTTCATATCATAATACTTGCTGCCGGTGCAGGGACCCGCATGAAGTCACGGTTGCCGAAAGTATTACAAACAGTCGCTGGACGAGCGATGATTATTCACGTACTCGATACCGCCACGCAACTGCACCCGGCCGGTATTCACCTGGTTTTTAACCCGGCTGCACACGAAGCGCTGCAGGTTTGTAGTTCCTATGACGTCACCTGGGCAGCACAGGTGGAGCAGAAGGGCACAGGTCACGCAGTGATGCAGGCTATGCCGGGTGTTCCTGATAACGCCCATGTGCTTGTGCTGTATGGCGATATACCATTGCTTGAAGCCAGTGTATTGAAAAAGTTGGTTGAATTGCCGTCAGTGGGGTTAAAAGTGTTGACGATGAACATCGCCGAACCAAAAGGTTATGGGCGTGTCATTCGTGATGAAAATGACGCTGTCACCGGCATTGTTGAGGAACGTGATGCCAGTGAAACACAAAGAGCCATTACCGAGGTTAACTCCGGTATTATCATGGCGCCGTATTCAGTACTTAAGGCCTGTTTGGAAGACATAAGCTGCGAGAACACTCAGGACGAGTATTATCTGACGGATGTATTTTTCATTGCGTACCAAAAAGGAATACAGATTAACGGCGTTGTTGCGCCGGTCCCTGCTGACCTGGGAGGGGCAAACGACCAAATTCAACTGGCAGCACTGGAGCGACGGTATCGTATGAAAATGTCTACAGAACTGATGCGAGCGGGGGTTCAGCTGGCTGACCCGAAGCGACTCGATGTGCGTGGCAAGGTGGAGGCGGGCAGTGATGTTTTTATTGATGTCAACGTGATATTGGAGGGTGAAGTCAGCCTTGGTGACAACGTGCATATCGGTCCGGGCTGTGTGCTGAAAAACTGCCAGTTGGCTGCTGGCACCCGCGTGCATGCCTACAGCGTGCTTGAAGGAATGCGCAGCCTGGGTGCTTGTGATATCGGTCCCTTTGCCCGCGTACGTCCCGGTACGGAATTGGCAGAAGGTAGCAAAGTAGGTAACTTTGTAGAGATCAAAAACGTCTCACTTGGCCAAAACAGTAAGGCCAGCCATTTAAGCTACCTGGGTGATAGCAGCATTGGTGATCGGGTCAATATCGGTGCTGGCACTATTACCTGTAACTACGATGGTGTTAATAAACATCATACGGTTATCGAAGATGATGTTTTTATTGGCTCCGATACCCAGTTGGTTGCACCGGTGACGGTTGGCAAAGGTGCCGATATTGGTGCGGGCAGCACTATAACCAAGGATGCACCGGCCGGTCAGTTGACCATTAGCCGGGCTAAACAGCTTACGATTCGCGGCTGGAAACGGCCTGTAAAAGACAAAAAACCCAGTTAAGGAAGGTGTACTAACCATGTGTGGAATTGTTGCTGCCTGTGCTGGGCGAAACATCCGGGACATCCTGATTGCAGGGTTGCATACGCTTGAATATCGAGGGTACGATTCAGCCGGTATCGCATTGCAACAGGATGGTTGCCTGGCACGACGGCGCACAGCGGGCAAGGTTAAAGACCTGGAAGCCTTGCTGCAATCTTCACCCATTGATGGCCACTGTGGTATCTCTCATACGCGCTGGGCCACCCATGGTGCACCCAACACAGAAAATGCTCATCCGCACACATCGAGTGACCAACTTGCGTTAGTTCACAACGGCATTATCGAAAATCACGAAGAATTGCGACAGGAGCTTGAGCAGTCTGGCAGCTGCTTCAGCTCTGATACAGATACCGAAGTTATGGTTCATTTGATCGCCTGGTTGATGGAGTCCGGGTTGGATTTGTTCGCTGCTGTGCGTCAAGCCGTTGAGCGTTTGCGTGGTGCATTTGCCATTGCCGTGGTCAGTGCCGCTGAGGCTGGTGTCGTTGTTGGTGCGCGTAAAGGCAGCCCTTTGGTTCTGGGTGTTGGCAATGGGGAACATTTCCTGGCATCTGATATTTATCCACTATTGGGCGAGACTGATCGGTTTGTCTTTTTGCAGGAAGGTGACGTGGTCAGGCTGGATGCACAAAGCTACGCGGTTGTTGATATGAACGATCAACCGGTACGAAGGCCGGTCAAGCAGGTTGACACCAGGGCCGATGCAGTACAACGAGGGGACTATCCACACTACATGCTGAAAGAGATATTCGAGCAACCGCAAGCGGTGGCTGAAACCCTTGAGGGACGACTCAGCGCCAACACGGTATTGCCGAATATTTTTGGTGTCGGTGCGGATGATCTGCTGAAACAGGTCAGGCAAATTCACATCGTAGCTTGCGGCACCAGTTACCATGCGGGCCTGGTTGCCAGGTACCAAATCGAGCAATTAGCTGGCATTCCATGCCAGGCTGAAATCGCTAGTGAGTACCGCTACCGCAGGCCGGTTGTACCGGAAAACACCTTGTTTGTCGCCATATCACAATCTGGTGAAACGGCAGATACGCTAGCTGCTTTGAAACATGCAAAACAAGCTGGCTATATAACCACACTGGCGATTTGTAATGTTGCAGAGAGTTCTATAGTGCGTGAGGCCGAGTTGGTGTTGATGACCCGGGCGGGTCCCGAGATCGGTGTAGCATCAACCAAGGCATTTACTACTCAGCTGGTTGCATTACAACTGCTGATGCTGGAACTGGCCCGCCTGAATGGTCTTGATGAAGCTATTTACGCCAAATATGTGGGTGATTTAAATCATCTACCAGAATTATTAAATGAAGCACTCAGACTTGATGGTGAGTTTGAAGCACTGTCGGCAGCGTTCAAGGACAAAAACCATGCGCTTTTCCTGGGCAGAGGCAGTCATTATCCGATTGCAATGGAGGGCGCGCTCAAGCTCAAAGAAATCTCCTACATCCACGCCGAAGCCTATGCTGCGGGTGAGTTGAAGCACGGTCCGTTGGCCCTGGTGGATGCTGAGATGCCAGTATTTGCAGTGGCACCGAACAATACATTGTTGGAAAAATTGATCAGCAATATAGAAGAGGTCAATGCGAGAGGCGGAGAGCTATATGTGATCGCGGACTCTGAGGTACTTTCAAGTTTTCAGCAGCGGCATGGTCGGGTTATCGGTCTGGATACGGGTGGGCCACTATTGGCTCCGGTTGTGATGACAATCCCGCTGCAATTATTGGCCTATCACGTGGCTGTACAGCGTGGAACGGATGTCGACCAACCCCGTAACCTTGCCAAGTCCGTGACTGTGGAATGACTGGCGGTAAACCATCAGTTTGAGTTGTGGGAGAGTAATAAAGTTTCATACCAAGTAATATAGTTTCATACTGATACCGTCCGCTTTAGGTTCCCATAGGTCATAACTAAGTTTTCCCCGCTCAGTTTGCAATCATTTGATGTGGCCGACAGTTGAAGATCTCAATCCGACAAATACATTTGCTCTAACTCTACTTGGTATGATTGTGACTATAGGTCTCACGATCTACGATCAGCGCAACACTCAAATTTACGATCGGCTGTGTGAATTACAAAAGGCAGCGCGAATGTACAACAGAGAATACGAACCGGACTGTTTCTCCCGCACTCATAGATGGTAATACCTCCTGGAAATTGATAACGGTTACGGTGATTCCATCACCATTCCCGCTATATTTTCTGTTCGCCAGCAAACCGTGAAGTTCTGTGCTTACTGTCAATGTAAGCACCATCCAGAAACAGCATGTGGAAGTGAATGTTGAAATTAGGCGCTGTGCCGAAGCGCGAATTAGTGTGACTGCGCCAGGAAAGGCCAAAAAAAGAGATCAATCAAAAAAAACCAAAATAAATCCACCAATTTTCGGTGCTGATGTTCAGCACTATAGTGATTAGTAGTTTGATCTTCCTAAATATGCAAGTTTCAACTTTATTGCGTGGGTTCAAGTAAATAATCTTCTCACCTAAACTAGATTCCAGGAAAACTCCTTTCAAAAGATAGAGCTTCAGTGATTACGTGCACCACTATAGTGCTTGTAACTCGTAGTTTATTAATATAATTATATAGTTATGCCATTGACAAATAAAAGAAATCGGAGTAACAATAGTTTCAAAATTACAGGCGTCCCCAGAACGCTCAAAAAATTATCAAAGCATAAAAAGTGTCGCACTTCTGTTGAACAGAAGGGAAATGAGTTTTTCAAGATGGACCGTTGGTAAACGGTGGATGTTCTGGTGTACCTCAGACACCGGCTTGAATAGAGGACTTGTGATGCTTTTTGATTCTACAGATTTTGGTTCTTTCTTATGCTCCAACTACTGCAATTCTCCCAGTTGCAGTATCACATCCGTTTGTATTCTCAAGCTCGTTGCTCGTACTTCCCAATCACAAGCCGTTTTCAGCGGCTCACAAATTCGCGCCCCCAATTTTGCCGGAGGTATTTATTAAGGTGAGAAAGTACTGCTGTAAGCATCACAATGTTAGTTCTAGTTATATCGCAAACACCGTGACTTTCTAAGGAATATTAACCATGAACTTAACGAGAACTGTAGTTTTAGCCAGCCTGGCCATAATGGTATCCAGCTCGATATCGGCGGTGATGTTGAGCTCGGATAAACGAGGTCAGGTACTGATTTTTCCATACTTTGGCACATTAGGTGGTAATACGACTGCCATCACGATTTCCTCACAAAGTTCCGGTTCGAAGGCGCTAAAAGTACACTTTCGAGACCGTCAGGGCGAAGCTGTGCTTTCATTTAATTTGTATCTTGAAGATAACGGCAGTTGGGTGGCTGGATTAGGGCAGGTTAATGGCGAAACGCACCTGAGCCTGCCAGATACCAGTTGCATTTCTCCAGACCTCAATGATGGCTCCGGCTCGGTCGTTGTACCAGCAACCTCTGGTTATCTGGAAGTTATCGAAATGGGAACCATCATCGATCTGGACATCTTAAGGTTGATCGAGGAACCCGACTGTGAGGCGCTCAATGCACTGTGGGCTGAAAATGGACAGTGGCTGGATGACCCTTCCTTTGGTCTGGGGCCGCCAGTGGGTGGTGTGAGGGGGTCCGCTTCGTTAATCAACGTTGGACATGGAACCATGTATTCATTCGTGGCCACGGCCTTATCAGCATTTAGTGATATTCAACAGCATACTGCCCCAGGCGAGCTTTTACCCAATTTGACCTCGGCACACGATGCAGGCACTGAGGCAAATGCAACAATCAGTGTTCTTTGCATCAACGGAGAGTGCATTGAAGATACCTGGGAGCGGCCTGTAGACGCGGTAGCTGCGACCTTGTTGTCACGTAGGCTTAGTGGTGAGTTCTCTATCGAGCCAAACATTGGAGGTAGTACAGAAGTTATTTTAACCTTTCCGTTACAGAAGTTTTATTTTGACGAAAATAATTTCGATCAAGGTATAACTTTCATAGGCTTATTTGTTTACGATCGAACCGGATTTGGTCAGCGGCAAAATACTATCTGTATCACGCCGGTGCTATCAAAATGTGAGGCTCCATATCAAGATTCAAATTTACCTAGCATGCGTATTCTATCGTTCAATAACGCGGTCTCCAACCACAATACAACTGTTACTTCAAACATACTATCGGAAGAACATGTTTCCTTTTTTCCATCACCGGAGTTCCCGATAATCCCCGAAAGTGGGCAGTTTGAGGTCTACTTGGGTAGCCAGTTCGGTCACTCAATTACCAGCAATTCCAGAGCATATACCGGAAACCCAGTTATTGGAGTTGTACTTCAAGAATTCAAGAATGGCCAACTCACCAATGATAACGACCAATTAATTCAAGCCAATTATGGCAATGCATTTGAACTGTCCACAATGAAGGAGTAAACCAATGAAAATAATGAATATTATTACCTTTCTGGTCGTTTCTGTTTTATTCTCAACAGTTTTGGCGGCCCAACAGCAAAAATTCAAACAACCATCAAATGACCCAAAATTATGGCGAAATAGCTTTTATGTCCTCCTGGAAGATGACGCAAGCGCAAAAAAGACTCAAAAGACTATAGAAAAGATAATTGCAAAAGATATTTTGGGTATGCCACTCGGTACTCTTAAGAAGCACTTACCAGTTTCTGTTTCGACTCTCTTACCTTTAACCAAAGGTAAGAAAAATAATAACATTGAAGAGGACGCTCGCTCTAAACTCGGACGGTATTTGATCATAAGCTATCCTGATGGTGTGAATTTACAAGAAATTTTGAAGAGCTAAAAACAGATACCGATGTTGCCTATTTTGGTGTGGATGACTCGAGCTATAATCTATCGAATCATCTGGACAGCAGGGCTGGGGAGCTAGTGCAAGAAGACAGATATTGGGGGTTTAATGCAGTAAGAGCGGGTGCAGCGCACGGAATAAATGGAACGTCAGGATTTCAGCATGGGCATGCCTATATCGGTGTTAACGACCAAGGGCTGAATCCAAACCATATCGACTTCGTTGATTATTCCGGCAGTACTTGGAAAGGTGGAAATTTTCACCCCGCGCTCTCGTTTAGTATAGGTTCTAACGCTGCGGCAGTATCTAACCCTTCGTACGCGAATCCTTATTTTTCGAGCGTCGTTATGGGGAGTGTCGATGAATATCATCTGCCAATCGTTCCTGGTGACAACTCAGGCTGTGATACCAATAACAATGGCACTGTTGAACGAGATATTGCTGGTCATGGCACACATGTGACAGGGATTATAGCCGCGAACGCAACTAACGGTACCAATGTCAGCGGAGTTTGCAGACATTGTGCGATATCGATGTCTCAATTTATTTATCCAAAAGTTACCTGTATCAACGCCAACCCTCCTTTGTTTCATCCAGATGAGATCAGTCCAATTGAGTCCAAGGCCTGGAACAGCTTTGCGAGCTTTTATACCGGTGTGGGGTTTCAAATTGATACAGGTGTTCAAATTTTGAATATGAGCGGTGGCGAGCCTGAAATACTTGGAGTAAAGGCTCCTGATGCTGATAACAACAGTGGATTTTGCGCTTCAAATTTAAGTGATCCTCGATGCTTGTTAATTCAGTATGCTCAAGATAGGGACGTTTTTTGGGTAGCTTCTGCGGGTAACTACTCTGATGATGAATTGCATTTTCCTGCAGCAGATCCCCACGTCATCGGAGTTTCTGGGACTAGAAATGGAATCAATGGGGCATTGTTTTGGACAGAAGATACAGCATGGGGACCAGAACACGGTTCAAGTTTTGGGACCAACTCAACCAATGGCCCAACGTTTTCTGCGCCCGCAAGGGATGTCTATTCCACTATGTATAAGGGCAAGAAATATGTTCCTCATGTGGGCTGTGATGACCTGAGTGACGGTGTAGAAGATGACTACGGATACTGTACGGGTACATCGATGTCCGCACCTTTTATTTCTGGTGTCGCAGGATTGGTCAGATCAACCAATCCTTTAGCGACTGTCAATGAGGTCATAGAGGTCATGAAGAACTCAACCGGCCAATCAAGCTATAGCAATACACTGGGGTGGGGTACACCAAGAGCCGACGTTGCCGTGAAAGAAATGCTTGGTAAATCCGCTGGGGTTCAAGTCTTGAATCGAGTTACCCCACTTTTTTCAATGGAAAGTAGTGTTGCTGACGATATTGTACATACAACAAAGCCCCAAGTTGCAATGGCGTACAATTTGAATATGGTTTGGGGCTACACACCATATTCTTCTGAAGCTGTGGTTAATGGATACACTTTTCCAGAGTCACCATTAAACCCAACACCAGCTGCCCCACGAGCAGACCTGTTTATTCTGACAACCCATCGACAGCCTGCAAACGGAGGACCAGTAACTCCGCTTTATCGCCTTCGATTTGTTGGGCCTAAGAATGGAAACCCAAGTCCGAACAATGCCGATTGGTTACTGGCACTCGATACTGAAATCTCAGGAAGCTCAAGTTTCAGGTCAGAAGGATATGAGATGGATGGGATAGAAGGATATATCTATACAGTGTGCTCGCCAGAGCCATCTTGCATACCGGCCGGTGCAGTAAAAGTCTATCGTGCCTACCACCCTTCGAGAGATGATCATGCAATATTCCCAGAATCCAAAATAACCCTTATGCAATCCATCAGTTATACCAACAATCTGAAAAAACTTGGCTATGCATACCCCAACCTGGATTCAGACTCAGATGGCGTCATTGATGGCATGGAGCATATATTGGGCACGGATCGCTTGACGATGGATTCTGATTGCGATGGGCTTTCTGACGGTGCCGAATACCCACTCACAAGTTCGCCAGTATCGGACCCCATGAATGGCTCGTGTGGCGGTGGTGGTGGCGCTCAAACGCCCTGGGGAAGTAACGCTGGCGCTATGACCCTTATAAATCAATGGTGGTTAACCTTCGCAACAGGCTACCATTTTTCACCACTAGTCAATGGGTCTGTTACGCAGCTAGGAGGTTATTTTAACGGTACCTATAATATTACTCTATTTAACAATACAACAGGTCAATTATTGAGACAAATACCTGTTGCTTCCAATAACAATTGGGCTTACGTTTCAGTGCCTCCAATACAAGTGGTGGCTGGTGAAACATACACGGTTTCAGTTTACTTTACTAATTTTGGAGGGGCACATAAGCAATTTAGTCCGTTGAATTATTTTCCGCAGACATTCGGGGACATCACGATTCTCGGCACAACTGTTTTATTCACCTATAATCCTCTTATGATGCCCACGAACACTCACTTGCAAGATATGCTTGGACAGGTGGATATCATGTTTATACCTGATTAACAGTGAGTTAAGTGTGAATTGGTTTCTGGTAAAAAGTGCCGCCCAGCAGAGTGGGCGGCGCACATAGTTTGACAATTTCTGAAGTCACATAACAACTCCGAAGTGTACGCAGAAACGGGGTAAACCAAGCCAAGACTAGGACATGGTGAATACCTGGCAGTTGAGGGTCGGTGTGAAACTCTATTCCTAATTATATCGTGATTTTTCATTAGTAATGCTCATTCAGTATGATACTGTATTTCTCAGCCACCAGCTTTCATGACCGAAAAACCTAGCCTTCAGGGGATTCTAGTATGAAACTTTATTACTCGACCACATGAGTAAGCTGTTGCCTCGGTTGATGCAACTGTTATGGACAGGTATTTAAAGAGGTTTATTTAATGCGTAGAAAAAATCGGGCAAATGACGAAGCCGAGATCAACATTACACCCATGCTAGACATCGTCTTCATTATGCTTATCTTCTTTATCGTGACCACTTCCTTTGTTAAGGAAAAGGGTCTTGAAGTGTCCAGACCTTCCAATTCACCGCCCAAAGAAGTCAAGAAAAACAAAGGGCCAATCGTGGTCAAGATTGATGCTAATGGAAATATAATGATGAAGGGGCGCATGCTGGAGCGCAAGGCCGTGCAGGCAAATCTTGAGCGGGAAAAAGCCGAGAAACCCGATTCACCATTGATTATTGCTGCTCATCCGGATGCGGAAACCGATGCGCTTGTTACCATACTCGATGCGGCGGAAGCGGTTGGAGTAGGTAGCGTCAGTGTCGCCACAACCAGGAAATAGCATCACGCCGCATAACGCCTGGGCCAGCAAAGCAGCCCGCCAGGCCTGTCTTGATCAGTTAGCCGAAGTTATCCTGGCGTTTCAGCATGGTCAGCCTATCAACCGGGTGGTATAAGTATGGGGTGATGTTTTTTTAGCTAATTGCATGCAATATCACGGCTGTAGGTCAGAAAAAAACCTTCCAGATCACCATTTTCGACATAGGTTTCCATGTCCACGAATTTCCATCCCGCACGGGTATACTTATCGTGTTCATCGTTCATGTTTTCCGCACCATTCTTCTTACGGCTGAAACGTGAAACATCCTTGAAAATGGTTTTTGATTCCTGGCAGCTTGCGGCCGGAGTCGCTTGTGCCGAGAGATTACCGCTTTGTGCAAGCACGATTCCGACCAATAAACCAAATATTACGCCGATCAGTGTTTTTTCTTTCATAACAATGTTTCCTTTTTATCAGGTAATTCCAGTAATCCCGTTGTGTCTTCTTGCGGGGGCATTTGCAGATGATATCCCTGTGCGGCCAGGTTTTGCATGACCAGGTTGACATCTTCGTAGGCCAGTGCGCGCTCCGGTGTAAGCTCCAGATGCATGACAAACTCAGGCTCACCGAAAACCTTCCTTAACGCTATTGGCAAATCAGCATAGTCGTACCCTACCAATAAATAGATATAGGTAAAGTCCTTCAGGCTGGAGCGAACAACAGAACATTCCATGAAAGGTTTCCTTTGATTTATATACTTTCCTCAAACGCAGTATATCCGTATCGGGGTCAAGACAGGAAAGGCAGAAGTCAATGATCGAGCCCTCTGCAAGCAAAAATATAAGTCAGCAACTATGCTTGGTGTGTGGTGATGTAGCAGTTGGGCAAAATCAAAACACTGAAGATGAAATGAACAGCACAGATGTATAGGTACAGACCGCGAAAAGACGTCCACTTCGCAGTTTCCTTCGTTGCTTGACGGCAACCCGTGTACAAGTTTGATTTTGTACACGGGTTGTAGACATCAGCAGCTAGCGGTTCATTCTGCTTGCGACTAACGACTCGACTACTTCTGGTTCGGCCAGTGTTGAGGTGTCACCCAGGTTTGAATAATCGTTCTCGGCAATTTTACGCAGGATACGACGCATGATCTTGCCGGAGCGTGTTTTGGGCAAACCCGGTGCCCATTGAATCAGGTCGGGTGAAGCGATTGGGCCGATTTCCTTGCGTACCCAGTTGCGCAACTCAATTCTTAATTCATCGCTGGGTGTCGCATCAGCGACCAGGGTTACGTAAACGTAAATACCCTGACCTTTGATGTCATGTGGGTAGCCCACGACCGCTGCCTCTGCAACTAAGCGATGTGATACCAATGCACTTTCAACCTCAGCGGTTCCCATGCGGTGACCGGAAATGTTCAGCACGTCATCTACCCTACCGGTAATCCAGTAATAACCATCTTCATCTCGTTTGCAGCCATCACCGGTAAAGTACCGGCCTTCAAAGGTGGAAAAATAGGTGTCTACGAAACGCTGGTGATCGCCATACACTGAACGCATTTGTCCTGGCCAGCTGTCGGTGATCACCAACTGGCCTTCGACGGCTCCGTTAAGTGACTTGCCCTCATTGTCAACGATGGCCACCTGTATACCCGGAATGGGGAAGCTGGCTGAACCCGGTTTCATTGGCGTGGCGCCCGGTAATGGACTGATCATAATACCGCCGGTTTCTGTTTGCCACCAAGTGTCGACGATGGGGCAGCGGTCTTCGCCGACGACGTGGAAATACCACTCCCATGCTTCCGGGTTAATCGGTTCACCGACAGTGCCCAGCAGGCGCAGGGATTTTCTTGATGTGCGTTTGACGGGTTCATCGCCATCACGCATCAGCGCACGGATGGCGGTGGGCGCGGTATAACAGATATTGACCTGGTGCTTGTCACACACTTGCCAGAAGCGGCTGGTGTCAGGGTAATTCGGTACACCTTCAAACATCAAGGTGGTCGCACCGTTGGCCAACGGGCCATAAACAATATAGCTGTGGCCTGTGACCCAGCCTACATCTGCTGTACACCAGTAAATGTCACCATCCTGATAGTCAAATACCAGTTCATGGGTAAATGATGCAAAGACCATGTAACCGCCAGTGGTGTGCAACACCCCCTTGGGTTGTCCCGTTGAGCCTGATGTATAAAGTATAAACAACGGGTCTTCTGCACCCATTTCCTCGCATGGACAATCATCAGAGACATCGGATTCAGTTTCATGCAGCCAGTGGTCACGGCCAGTTTCCATGGAGATATTGTTACCCGTATTGCGAATCACCAGCACTGATTCCAGTACGTCCATGACGCCATCACGTTCACAGGCAGCATCGACATTATTTTTCAACGGAATGGCCTTGCCACCACGTAAACCTTCATCTGCCGTAATCAGAATATTTGATTGGCAGCCAACAATTCGACCTGCCAGTGCGTCCGGCGAAAACCCGCCAAACACGACTGAATGGACGGCTCCGATACGAGCACAAGCCAGCATCGCCACCGCTGCTTCTGGAATCATCGGCATGTAGAGTGTGACTCGATCCCCGCGTTGTGTACCCAGCTTTTTGAGTACATTGGCCATGCGACATACGCGTTGATGAAGTTCACGATAACTGATGTGCAGGTCACGGCTTGGGTCATCACCTTCCCAGATGATGGCGGTTTGATCAGCACGTGTCTCGAGATGGCGGTCGATACAGTTGTAACAGGCGTTTAGAGTGCCATCTTCAAACCAGCGGATATGTACATCATCACGGTCCCAGGATACATCCTTTATCTTGCTGAAAGGTTTTATCCAGTTAATTCGACGTGCCTGTTCAGACCAAAAGCCGGTATTGTCTTCAACCGACTGCTTGTACATTTCTTGATAACGCTGTTGATCGACGTGTGTGCGTTTGCTTGCTGCGGGGATAACAGGATACGTTTTGCTCATAATCCTTCTCTACTTGCTTGGGTTCTGTAAAGGGGCTACTTCCAGGTCATGCCAGGCCTCCAGCCCCATCGCCATAATAATCGGCACCAAAAAACAGACCGCCGAGATGCGCATAGTGCGCGACTTGCGGCATCGCACCAGTGACGCCAAAAATCAATTCAACACCACCATAAATCAGTACAAACCACTTCGCCTTGATCGGTACTGGGAAAAAAATAAGAATCAACTTATTATTAGGCCACATTATGCCGTATGCGAGTAGCAGACCGAAAGCGGCACCGGATGCTCCAATGGTCGGATAGACATCGCCACTGATGTGTTGTACGAGCAATTGAATCAAGCCTGCGCCCAGCACGCAAATGAAGTAATACTCGGCAAATTTTCGGCTGCCCCACATTCTTTCAACGGGCAGGCCGAACATCCATATAGCAAACATATTAAAAAACAGGTGGTTGAAACTACCATGCAAAAAAGCGTATGTAAATAATTGCCAGGGCTTAAAGTAAATGCTGTGTAAGGGCCATAATGCCAGTTGCGCAGAAATGTTCTGCATCAAAAATATCGCAACGCAGGCGATGATAATACCGATAGATAGTGGTGGCTGAGTGACCCGCTGCAGTCTTGGCTGCTGGTTCAAATTTACTCTCCAGAGATGCGTGGTGCTGGTTTACAATATTACAATGACTGAAAATAATCCGCTTGACTCAAATCATGTAACGATGGTGACTGTATACGCCTCCTCCAGTGCCGCACTCAAACCTGTTTACTATGACGCTGCCAGACGCATGGGCGAAGTTCTGGCCAAGGCTGGAAAATCGATTACTTATGGCGCTGGAGGTGGTGGCCTGATGGGTTCACTGGCTGATGGTGCCCTCAGTCAAAATGGTAAGGTTTATGGTGTGGTACCAAAATTCCTACAAGACCTGGAGCTGACACATCGTGGCTTGACCGGCTTGAAGGTCGTCAAAGATATGCGTATCCGCAAGCAGCTTATGCTGGAAGGGTCAGATGCCGTGGTGACGTTGCCCGGAGGTTCGGGTACTTATGAAGAGCTTTTTGAAGCGCTGACCCTGAAGCGATTGGGTCTATGGGTGGGCCCCATCATTCTGGTCAACACGAATGGTTTTTATGATGGTTTGCTACAGTTCCTGAAACACAGTATCGATGAAAGCTTCATGGCGAGCAGTCATTTAAAGATGTGGTCCGTCGTTGACCAACCAGAACAGGTTCTGGAGGCTATTGAGAATGCCCATGCCTGGGGTAGTGATGCACTTCATTTTGCCAATGTCACGGCAGCAAATGCATGAGTGATCAACCATTGAAGCCTGCTCGTAGATTACCTGCTGCACGCGGTCTGGTCTGGGTTTCGCATAGCTGGAGCCTGCTTAGAAGACAGCCGTTGCGCTTGCTGCTGATCAGCTTGTTTTTTCAATTTTTTCTGAGTTTTTCACAAGCTGATGCCCTGGGTTTATTGGTTATTCTTTGTTTGCCTGTGCTGAGTGCAGGCATGTTACACGCCTTCTATCTCGTCGCACGGGGCGAAAAGCCGATGCTGGCAGTGCTGTTCATGCCATTTATCGCCAAAAAAGGTGTCAGCCAGTTATTGTTGTTGGGTGGGCTGGTTCTGGTGCTGGCATTGTTGGTTGTATCGCTGGTGCTGGCCGGGCAAATGGTTGATATTGACCCAGACATACTAAGTCGCATAGAACAGGGTGACCTGGATGCAATACAACTTATCGACCCGCAGATTATGCAAGCCGCCGTCGTAGCGATGGCAATAGGTGCCGCCCTCAGTGGTTGTATCACTTATTTCTCAGTACCATTGATTTGGTTTAAACAACTCAGCCTTGGTAAGGCTGTAGTAATAGGTTTGAAGGCACTTGGGCAAAATTGGAAGCCATTGCTGGTGTTGGGTGCGTTGCTTGGTTTGCTGGCGATCCCAATTGCCCTGTTGCTTGGTTCTTTTTACTTGTCGGCACTCAGTGGTGGGGCCGGGTCTGCGTGGATGGCCTTCCTGTTACTGTTGCTTGGCCCAATGTTCCAACTAATACTGTTTGCTACGCAATACCTGGCATTCAGGGATATTTTTGGTCTGGATGAAGTGGGCGCGGACGTCGGCTCTGGTAAAACCAGAGAAGATCAGTTGGTGGCCTGATCTGTCTCTGTTTCTTTTTCCGGAACCAGTATGCGAGCAAAAACAATTCCTATTTCGAATAGCAGCCACATTGGCAGTGCCAGTAAGGTCTGCGATATCACATCCGGTGGGGTCAGGACCATTCCCAAGGCAAAAGCACCAACGACGATATAGGGTCGCCAGCTTGCCAGTTTATCGGCTGTGGTGACGCCACTGGCCACCAGAATGATAGTTGCGATCGGTACTTCAAAGGTGATTCCAAACGCGAGAAACAGTGTCATGACAAAATCCAGGTATTTGCTAATGTCTGTCATCACGGCCACACCTTCTGGTGCAACGCGGGTCAAAAAGCCAAAAACCAATGGAAAGACGACGAAATAGGCGAAAGCGCAGCCGGCATAAAAAAGGAACACCGAAGACAGCAGCAGCGGACGGGCCAGTTTTTTCTCACGTTTGAATAGTGCCGGCGCAACAAAAGCCCACAATTGGTACAACACCACCGGCACCGATATCATGATCGAGATAAGAAGTGTCAATTTGAATGGTGTAAGGAACGGTGATGCTACATCGATGGCAATCATGCTGGTACCTTCTGGCATTTGCGCCATCAGCGGTGATGCCAGGGTCTCATATAAGTGGCGTGAAAATGGCAATAGTGCGAGCAGCACAATAAAAACGGACATGCAGGCTTTGAGCAGGCGGCTGCGCAGTTCAACCAGGTGTTCAAGAAAGCTTAACTCGTGATCTTCTTCAGGTATTTCAGACATTTTCACTCTTTCCGCTGACGGAGCCTTGTGCCATGTCAGTCTGTTGGGAGTCCGCGGTCTCTGGCTTTGGGTCAATAGCGCTGGATGCCTGATTGTCTGCTTTGAAGCCTGGTACGTCCGTCAGATCCTTGCCGATCTGTTTCAGTTCTTCGCTTGCTTGCCTGATGGGCTCTGCAATATCTGCTTCAGCCAGTTCAGTTTCAATGGTGTTACGCAAACTGGTCCAGCTTGCCCTGGCCTTACGCATAAACCCACCGAGGGTGCGCGCAACACCCGGTAAGCGTTCAGGGCCGAGTACCAGCAGGCCGATCAGGGCCAGAAGAAATAGCTCGGCAAAACCAACATCAAACATCTGTATCGGTTGGGCGTGAAGCCGTAGCGTTTTCCTTTGTATTTTGCGGCTCTGCGGATTCTTTTTCTTCAGTTGTTATTTTTTCAGGCTCTTTGTTTTCGGGTTCGTCCTCGATGCCTTTGCGGAAACCTTTGACTGCATTGCCGAGGTCGGACCCAATGTTGCGCAGGCGCTTGGTGCCGAAGACCAGCAAGACTATCACCAGCAGGATCACGAGCTGTGTGGGGCTAATACCCATAATATTTCAACTCCGGTAGTTTCTGAGATTACGCAGTTTAGCCCAAACCAGACGGTTTGGCTCGAAAAATCCAACTTGGGAAACGGTCTAAAAAAAACGTCGGCGCAGGATGCTCATCCCGGTAAGCAATACAATAAATATTGTAAGCAAGCGACCTGTCGAGCTGAGTGTGGGAATACGCGTTGTATTGCTCCCCGTATCACTCTGTATTTCACAGCCGCTTGGGGGTGCTATTGCCAGGCTCTCGAACCCGACCTCCGTGGTCGTGCTGACTAGCGTTGCTGTGCCGGTTGTTATATCAATACGCAGTATCTGGCTGGGTTCTTCGGCAATGACATTATTGATGATGCGCCGGTCAGTTATAGCCCATAAAATGCCTTCACTGTCGAACGCTAATCCCGCCTGATTATATTCACCAGCCTCGGCACCCAATGGGCCTATCAAGGTGGCGACACCCGTATTCAAGTCAATGCTATACAGGTTGGGTGAATCTGTGTTGCCATTCGCGAACTGTCCGTTACCCAGCCCGTACAGTTGTGTCGGATTACCGTAAGCTGCTATTGCGCTGATGTTTTCACCAAGGGCACCCGCTGCCCCGATTATTTCATTGCTGCCATCGAGGTTCAGATGGTACAGAGTACGAGTCAGTACGGAGGCGATGTAAAGAGAACTGTCGCAGCTGAACGTCATGCCAAAATCATTACCACCATTGGCTTGGAAGCCGACGAGTGGAATTTCGTCCTGAAACTTGATGCTACCGGTTTCCTTGTTGATCGGGAACAAGGTACGGGACTCGTCATCGATACCCCATAAAGTACCATCGGGTGCAATCGCAAGACCCTCTGTATCGAGGCGGGTTTCGAAACCCGTAAACAATTCACCCCTGCGTTGGTCGTTGCCAGTGGCAAGATCAATCTGATACAGGCTGTCTTCGGTCAAAATATTGCCGCTGTCGGAATTGACGCTGTATGCCACAGGCGCACCATTCGCACTGATAGCGAACAGTGAAACAAGCGTTAACAGCGCATTACGAAATATTCCGGTCATACGGGCAGCATCCATCCTTGTTGCATTAGCAACTGGAAAACAATGCTATCAGAAAAAACAACAATTACAAAGCCTTATATCGGATTTTGTGGTCACGGCAAGAGACTGTTGCAAAACCGCAACACGCCGGAATCAGATGGGAGATTGGATAAAAATCGTGAGATAGCAGTTGAATGTACATGACAACAGGGCTTTAGCAACAATGACAGATAGAAACAAGCTTGAACACAGCGCCTACAAGCTGCAAAATCACATCCGGTGTCGTATTTTGGCAACACACAGAGATGTTACTTTACTGGGGAGTTGGATGACTAATAGAGGTGTATTGCTGGTTAACCTTGGCACACCGGTTGTACCGGAAAAAGGACCTGTCGGGCGATTTCTGACTGAATTTCTATCGGATCCCCGCGTGGTGGACTTGCCTCGCTGGTTTTGGGTTCCATTGTTGAGGCTGTTCATCATCCCACTGCGCAAAGGAAGGGTCACTGCAGCCTATAAAAAAATCTGGGTGCAAGATGGTTCACCATTGATGGTGTACTCAAAGTCATTGTCTGCGGGTTTGCAGCGCATGTTGGGCCGCCGGGTAAATGTCAGGCTGGCAATGCGTTACGGTGCACCGGACATCCGTAACGAACTGGTTTCACTACGCGATGAAGGCGTAAAAAATTTGGTCGTATTGCCACTCTACCCCCAGTACTCGGTGACGACGACAGAATCTGTTTTTGATGCAGTGACTGCAACACTGGAGGCGCTGGATTGGCAGCCTGAAATATATCGTGTCAGCCATTACTACGACAACCCTGGCTGGGTTCATTCTATTGCGAGTTCGATTCGCAACTTCCAGTTACAGCATGGCAAGGCAGATAAGCTATTGTTTTCAATGCATGGCATACCCAAGCGGCTGGTTGATGCAGGTGATCCTTATGAACAACAGTGTCGACAAAGTGTTTCAGCTGTGGCCGAAGTTCTGAAGTTGGAAAAAGACTGTCAGATCACTTTCCAGTCACGGGTTGGTCGCGAACCCTGGCTTCAGCCTTATACGGATGAGGTCATCAAGAATCTGGCAGAATCTGGAACCAGGCACATTCAGGTTATCAGCCCAGGTTTTTCGGTAGATTGCCTTGAAACACTCGAGGAAATTGCGATTCGCTACCGGGAAATATTTATCGCTGCCGGCGGCGAAAAGTTTGAATACATCCCGGCCCTTAACGACTCGGACGAGCACATCAAACTGCTTGCCTCTGTTTGTGAAAAACTCTTTGACCTGGCTGATGAATAGATCAAGTCACTACGTGGGCATTGCACGAAGCCTCGGCTGAGGTCAGAATTCAACTATGGATATTTTTAGGATTTTCCAGGTAGAAGCAGCTCATCGGCTGCCCAACGTGCCTGAAGGGCACAAATGCGCGCGTCTGCATGGCCATTCATTTCGTATTGAAGTGCACGTGTCTGGTCCTGTCCATGAGCAGGAAGGTTGGGTGATGGATTTTGCCGAGTTACGACAAATTTTCCAACCCGTGTTTGAGCAACTTGATCATCATTACCTGAACGAGATCAGGGGGCTTGAAAATCCTACCAGTGAAAACCTGGCTCGATGGATTTGGCTGCAATTGAAGCCTGAACTTGAGGGGCTAAGCAAAATCACTGTTCAGGAGACCTGCAACGCTGGTTGTATTTATTACGGGGAATAACGCCTCTTTGCCCAGCTTTCTGTTTCAGCCGCCTTCGCAGCTCTGACCATTGTCACAAAATGGCTTCTTGCTGGATTTTCCACAACGACACAGCGCGCCACTCGTGGTGATACATTCCTGGCCTTTTTTATTGTAAATACGCAGGTAACCGCGAAACTTTAACGGACCGTCCTTTACACAGGTTACGGTAAGGGACTGGGGTTGAGTCACCGGCATGCAATCGGAGGGTCGCGTAACAGCTCCACCATCAAAAAACTCTACTTCCAGATGCTGTTCGTCACAAAATGGCCTGTTGTTTGAAGCCCCGCAGCGACACAGGTTAAGGTTATTTGCACGTGTGACACTGCCGTCTTCATTGATTAATGTAATGTTGCCTATTAACTTCAGCTGACCAGCAGTCGTAACCAGTAGCTCATTTGGTATGTTCAGACGCTTGGGAACACGTTTGTTGCCACGTTGTTCAAGGAACCAGCGATCAAGAGCCTTCTCATCCGTGGACTCCGATTTTTTAACTACTGTTTCTGGTACAGTGGGGCTGTTCGGGTTGGAGTTTGATTCCGGTGCCGCAGAGAGTTGATCTGAATCAGACTGACGGTGTGGCTTGATATATGCCTTGGTTGCAGAGCCCATGACAAGTCCTCCAGGATGTCCTTATCCTTTTATACTAGGAATACCAGAATACACTTTCTATCAATAAATACAAGGTCTTAATGAAAAGTTTAATAAAAATTCTGATCGTTATACTATCGTTGAACGTATACGCGGCACCGCAATTTATCCCGGATCGGCAGCGTGGGGAAGGACCATTTGAACGCCTGATTCTACGTGGGGTTATCGTCGTAAATGGTGAGGGTGCGCCACCCGTCGGACCTATGGATGTACTCATCGAAGGCAACCGGATCGCTCAGATCAAAAACCTGGGTTTATACCAACCGGTACCCGAGGCCAAACGCATCACGGCCCTGCCGGGTGATCGTGTAATGGAACTGGATGGGCATTACTTACTGCCTGGCTTTGTTGATTTACATGCGCATTTTGGTGGGGATGCACAGGGAGTGTCAGCGGAGTATGTCGCCAAACTCTGGCTGGGTCATGGCATCACGTCTATCCGTGAGCCCGGCAGTGGCAATGGACTGGATTGGGTGCTGGCACAGCAGGCGCGCAGCAAAAAAAATGAAATAACTTCACCAAGAATTTTCCCATATGTGGTGTTTGGTCAGGGTGAAAAAGGGCCGTTCCTTACCGAAGAAGACGCCCGTCGCTGGGTCAGGAAGGTTGCTAAAAAAGGTGCGGTGGGCATCAAATTCTTCGGTGCATCGGCAAGGATTATGCAGGCTGCACTGGACGAGGCAAACAAACAAGGTCTGGGTTCAGCTATGCACCACGCCCAACTGGATGTCGTGAGCTGGAATGTGCTGGATTCTGCCCGCGCCGGTATGACTACGATGGAACATTGGTACGGATTGCCGGAGGCTATGTTTACCAATCAGGTTATCCAGGATTACCCGCCGGGCTATAACTACACGAATGAGCAGCACCGCTTTGGTGAAGCCGGTCGTTTGTGGGCACAGACGGCTAAACCGGGTTCGTCAAAGTGGAATCAGGTACGTGATGAACTCATTGCACTGGATTTCACGATCAATCCCACATTGACCATTTATGAAGCCAGCCGTGACCTGATGCGCGAAATGAATGCTGACTGGCAGAAAGAATATACACCACCTTCATTGTGGCATTTTTTTCAACCGTCACTGATATCACATGGCTCCTACTGGCATGACTGGACCACAGCTGACGAAGTCGCCTGGAAAAACAACTTTAAGATCTGGATGCGATTTCTCAACGACTATAAAAACCACGGTGGTCGGGTCACACTGGGTTCCGATGCCGGATATATATGGAAGCTCTATGGTTTTGGTTACATAAGGGAAATGGAGTTATTGCAAGAAGCCGGCTTCCACCCACTTGAAGTGTTACGCTCGGCTACGTTTCTCGGGGCACAAGTCCTGAACATGGATGATCAGCTTGGCTCTGTGCGTTCTGGAAAACTCGCTGATCTGGTGATAACGGAAGAAAACCCGATTGCCAATTTCAAAGTCTTGTATGGCACTGGTCACTTTAAGCTGGGCGCAGACAACAAACCCACGCGCGTGGGTGGTGTGAAGTACACGATCAAGGATGGCATCGTATTTGATGCCAAAGAGCTGTTATCAGACGTGCGAAAGATCGTACGCGATGCCAAGGCTGAAAGTGGCGGACTGGGTGACCAATAAGACGGGTTTAGTGCCGCCCGGGGTTGCCCCCGGCGCCGCTGGTAAAGTGTGTGACTGCGGCTTTCTTGGGTAAGTCAGGATGTGGCTTCAGCCATTAAGGCCTTAATATCTGCAAGTACCTGATCGGTATGAGTATCCGGGTCTACGTCGACATAGTGTTTGGCGATTTTTCCTTCAGGGTCAAGCAGAAATGACTGACGGCTTGCCAGTTTGATTAATTTATAGTCCCGTAACACGCCATAAGCTGCTGCGGTATCACTGTCTTCGTCTGCCAGAATTGTAAATGGAATTTTGTATTTATCAGAAAACTTTTTATGTGACTCGACATCATCAACACTGATACCAATGATCGCTGCGCCAATGGCTTTGAATGCATAAATGTTGTCGCGGAAGTTGCAAGCCTCAGTGGTGCAACCAGGGGTATCGTCACGGGGATAGAAATAAACAGCCAGCCATTGTCCATGGTAGTCCGAGAGTTGATGCCACTCGCCATTTTGATCCTGAAGATTAAAAGGCGGGGCATCGGAGCCCAGCGCAGGTGGTTCGCCAGCAATCACCGGGGCTGACAATACAGTGAAGAGAAGTAAAAGCAGGATATTTTTCATGTTGTACTGTTCCTAATTAGAAAACACAATTCTTGGCCGGCTAAACAAGGTGGCGGCAATTGCGGCAACGCCAAACCCAAGCAATAATGTGCTGCCCATCGACATGGCCAACCATAGCAGGCTGACCGATTCACCCCGCACATACTCACCGATCAACAGGTTCTGAGAAAACATGGGGATTGCCATCATCCAGGTTTCTGGTTTCATCGGGTTAACCATAAAAATCAAACTGGGGATCATCGGGATCATGAAAACCAGGCCCATATAAGACTGGGCTTCCCGCAGGCTTTTTGCAAGCGAGGCCAATGTGGTTAACATGGCGGCGGCCAAAACAACCACGGGCGCAACCGCGAGCAATATGCCACTGATTGCCTTGATGCCCAGATTCAGGTCGACACCAAGAGCACCTGTCGGTAACAATGGAAAAGCAAACCGAAAGGCCAACAGAGTCAGTGACAGCGATGCAAACGCATAGGTCGCTGTAGCTGACATTTTACCCAACATGATCTGCCAACGCGGAACCGGGTTGATCAATAAAGGCTCTAGCGACTTGCGCTCCTTTTCACCCGCTGTCGAATCAATGGCTAAATGCATACCACCTGTGAAGGCGGTGATCATGAGTACGTAGGGCAGCATAATCATAACAAGCATGCCGCGGCTTTGTGGTGTGGATAAATCAACGTCCTTGACCATGATAGCGGAGCGAAGGTTCGGTGAAACCCCTCGTAGTTGTAAGCGTAATTGTCCGATTTGGGCGCCATAGGCATTCAAAAGACCTCTTATCCGTTGCATCGGAATATCAGACTCCCTTCGTGAGGGGTCGGCGATTAATTCAACAACTGCCGGTTTACCGCTTTTCCATTGCGAAGGAAATTGCTCAGGAATACGAATTATGACCTGCACCTCCTGGGCCCTGACAGAAGCCTCTGGATCTTCTGGTGCCGGCTGGATCATGACGCCTTGTTGTTCAAGAAAACTCACCAGGTTGGCAGCGTGTTGTGCTCCCACCACGGGCACTTCCAGAATCTTTTCGGCACGTTCCTGTTGCTTGTTGCCAGCGAAGTAGGCCAAACCGATGAACAGTATTGGAAACAGGATAGGCCCAAGTAGTACAGAGTTGAAAAGCGAGCGTCGGTCGCGCAGGTTTTCACGCACCTCTTTTTTATAAACCGTCATCAGACCACTCATGCCAGCAAACCTTCTTCCGAACCGATCAAGTGCACAAAAGCATCTTCAAGCGTGTTACAACCACTTTTCTGTAGTAGATCCTGGGCACTTCCGTCAGCCGCTATCTGTCCATCGGCGATGATGATAATGCGGTCACACAAGGCCGCAACCTCCTGCATGATATGGGTCGACAGAATAACGGAATGACCGGCATTCTTCAGACCGAGAATGTATCGTCGCAAGGCCCGGGTGCTCATCACATCAAGCCCGTTGCTGGGCTCGTCCAGCATGACAGTTTGTGGTTTGTGCACCATGGCGCGAGCAATCGCGACTTTGACCCGTTGTCCCTGAGAAAAGCCTTCAGTACGGCGGTCAATGAAATCTGTCATGTCCAGGGTGCCGACCAGTTCTTCAACACGTGTGTTGATATCTTTGCAAGACATACCATGTAACTCACCGTAATACACAATGTTTTCGCGTGCACTCATTCGGGTATACAAGCCGCGGCTGTCCGGCACGACACCCAGGGTGCGCTTGATGGACATAGCGTCTTTAGCGGGATCCAGACCGTCAATGCGTATTTCACCTTCATCAGGAGGCAGTAATGAGTACAACATCCTCAGCGTAGTGGTTTTGCCAGCACCATTGGGGCCTAACAAGCCGGTGATTTCACCATCATGGACTTCAAATGAAATCCCTCTGACAGCTTTGATTTTGCCAAACGACTTATGCAGGTTTTTTACTTTTATCATGGGTTGGGGCCAAGAAGACTGGTAAAAAATGGGGCTGGCCGGATGTTTTCCACGCAAGCTGTGTCCAGACCTTCGATACTACCTTGAGCGATAAATGCCGTGGTGATGTCACGCAAACAGACGTTTGCCATGACAGAATGGGCTTGACCACGAGCAACCAGGTTCAACTTGTTAGAAAAAGATTCAGCCGCCGTAGCTGCGTAATGCGGTGGAGTGACCGGGTCGCGTTCGCCAGACATCAACAAAACAGGAACGTTTGACACTACTGGCTGGTGAAAGTCTTCTGGCACTTCACCGCGTGGCCAGACATCACATTGCAAACCGATAATTTCTAAAAACAGGTTGCCCATGAGCGTGTTGCTATGATCAACGGACAGGTCGATGAAGGGGTAATCCTCACTGCACAGCACTGATAGCTCCATGCCACGGGCCAGCATCTCGTTTAGCCCGGTCATGACAAGCGTGGCCTGACTGGCAAGGCGTGACAGATTCCCGGTGGTCAAGGCCTCATGTACCAGCAATGGAATCAGGGCCTGGGTTTCACTGGCGTAACTGAGGAAACGGATGGCAACAGCCAGCGTGTCGGCTGTCAGGCGTATAGCTTGTGGCTCACCGCTGACCGGATTGATGATCGCGATTTGTCTGGGCTGCTTGCGTAGCTGCATGAACAAAGTATTCAACTCTTCAGCGTGGTGTGGATAGAGGGAGTTGCAGACCTCGTCATTTGCACAATCTTCGAACACAAATTTCACACTGCGATCCAGCATGGGTGCATGTTCCTGACCCAGTGCTAACTGCATCGGTATCACACTATCAAGGGTTACCGTTCGTACGCTCTCCGGGAACAGCCTAAGGTACACCTGCGCGGCGCGTGTGCCGTAGGAAACGCCCATAAGGTTAATTTTGTCATAGCCCATAGCTTCGCGGACCTGGTTGTAGTCACCCATAGCGATGGTAGTGGTGTAAAAACGAGGATCACCATCGAGTTCGGCCAGGCATTTTTCGGTTTCGGTTCGGATCAGATCAAGATCAATTTCCTGATTAAGGTCCTCTTCAAGTTCAGATTTGCATGTCAGTTTGTTGGACTGACCAGTGCCACGTTGATCGATCATCACGATGTCGCGGCTCTTGCGTATTTTATTCAACACTGACCGCAGCATGACCCATGTTTCACTGGCCGCCTGTCCCGGGCCGCCTGCAAAAAAGAAAACCGGGTCGGGTTCAGTGGTCTTACCGGTTGCAGGTGCCATGGCAATTTTCAGCTTGATTTTCCGGCCTTCAGGCTCTGCCGGGTTTTCGGGAACATCAATCGAGCCACACCGAGCACCAGCAGACAAATTTGTGCCGGGAAGGGCAAGCATACAGTTGCTGAACTCGACTTGATTCGAATCTGGCAGGGCTGAAGCTGGCGGTGACAGTGTGATTAACAACACTATCATTGAGTGCATTAAAAAAGTTTTCATCTTGCTAATATCTTCTGACCGGAGATCAGGGTAGTGAGTCAACTCTTCACAGTCTATAGGCTAATCGTCACGGCGTGCAAGACGAATACCGAAACCCCGCAACGGTAGTTTTCACCCGTATAATAACCGCTCACAGACTCCGGGCCAGCCTGCATATGTATGCATTACAAGTCGACAATCTGACCAAAACATATGCCAATGGTGTCGAGGCACTGAAAAGCATTTCTCTACATGTCGAAGAAGGTAGTTTTTTTGCACTGTTAGGGCCGAACGGTGCCGGCAAATCGACCTTGATCGGCATCATCAGCTCACTGGTTAACGCCAGCTCGGGAGAAGTGCGTGTTTTTGGTGCCAGTGTGCAGCAACAACGTTCAATGGCCATGTCGTATATTGGCTTAGTCCCACAGGAGCTGAATTTCAACCAGTTTGAGAAACCGCTTGAGATCATTGTTAACCAGGCGGGTTATTACGGCATCAACCGTAAAACGGCCCTGAAACGAGCTGAAAAATACCTTAAGCAGTTACAGTTATGGGACAAGCGTGACAAGGTTTCACGGGAGTTGTCGGGTGGTATGAAGCGGCGGTTGATGATTGCCCGCGCGATGGTCAATGAACCAAAGCTGTTGATACTTGATGAGCCAACAGCAGGTGTGGATATCGAAATCAGAAGATCGATGTGGGAGTTTGTCCGTGAGATCAATGAGAACGGAACCACCGTGATTTTAACCACGCACTATTTAGAGGAGGCGGAGGAGCTATGTCGCAATATTGCTATCATCGATCACGGGGAAATCGTCCGTAACACCGATATGAAAACATTATTGGGAACTTTGGATGTAGAAACGTTTGTGCTCGACCTGCGAGAATCTTTGTTGGTGGAACCACAGGTCGAAGGCATGCATTTCAAATTGCGTGACGAGTTCACGCTTGAGGCCTCACTGCCAAAAAAGAAATCATTGAATGCTTTGTTTTCAGCGCTGGATCATTTGGGTGTACGTGTGCTCAGTATGCGCAATAAGGCCAACCGCCTTGAAGAGTTGTTTTTGCGTTTGGTCGACAAAGGTAGCGTCATATGAGTGAGGCAGTGAACTGGGTGGGATATAAAACCATCGTGCGCAAGGAGGTCACGCGCATTTTGCGCATCTGGGCCCAGACCGTGGTTCCTCCAGCAATAACCATGACACTTTATTTTGTTATTTTTGGCAACCTGATTGGTCGTCGCATCGGCGAAATGGGTGGGTTCGATTATATGCAGTTCATCGTTCCAGGGCTGATTATGATGTCCGTAATAACCAGCTCCTACGGGAATATGGTTTCATCCTTTTTTGGTGCCAAATTCGGCCGACATATTGAAGAATTATTGATTTCACCGCTGCCGAGTTGGGTCATCCTGGCCGGTTATGTGACCGGCGCAATGGCCCGAGGCATCATGGTTGGCTTGGTGGTGATGTTGGTTTCTTTGTTGTTCACACGAGTCGAGATTCAGCACCCGTTAATCATGGTTTCGGTCTTGTTGATGACCTCTGTCGTGTTTGCTATGGCAGGCATGGTCAATGCCATATTTGCCAATAAATTTGATGATATAGCGATTGTTCCAACCTTTATCCTGACACCGTTGACCTACTTGGGTGGAGTCTTCTATTCTATCAACCTGTTGCCGGAAGTCTGGCAGAAGGTTTCGACACTTAACCCAATTTTGTACATGGTTAATGGTTTTCGCTACGGGATACTGGGTGTATCGGATGTCGAAATAGGCTACGCGTATATCATTATGGGAATATTTGCTGTGTTGTTGGCCAGTTTGTGTTTGTGGCTTTTGCATCGGGGGATAGGCTTACGAAGCTGATATTCTTATTGAAATTTTAACGACTTGTATATCGGTCTGCGATAGAATGCTACGTTCTTATATACCCATATCTTGAGTGATTTTTAATGACGATTAATGATAAAACCGAAAAGCCCGATATCAACTGGCCTGTTACCCTGGTACTTGGCCTGACCTTTTTGGCTGCAGTGACCATCGTGCCCTGGTATGGCATTGTTTACGGCTTTAGCGGCTGGGCTTGGGTGTTTTTCGCAGTTTTACTGGTGGCGAGCGGCATCGGAATCGGTAGTGGGTACCACCGCCTGTGGTCACACCGGGCCTACGAAGCACACTGGATCATGCGTTTGTATCTGGCGATCGTTGGTGGCATGGCGATTCAGAACAGCATTCTGGTTTGGTGTATCCGGCATCGCTTTCACCACCGGGATGTAGATAACAATGATAAAGACCCGTATTCAATCGGTCGTGGTTTCTGGTTCGCACATGTTGGCTGGATGTTGAGAGACTACGAAAGTGGCAAGCTGGACTGGAGTGTAGTACCAGATCTTGAACGTGACCGGATCGTTGCCTGGCAGCACAAGTACTATTGGCCGCTGGTGCTGGTTACCAATATTGCCGTACCGTTGCTATTGGGTTGGGTGGTTAATGACGTTTGGGGCGTATTTCTGCTGGCTGGTATATTGCGACTGGTTATTAGTCATCATGTAACATTTTTTATCAACTCACTGGCGCATATGTGGGGTAGCCGACCTTATACCGACGAGAACTCGGCACGGGATAACTGGGTGCTTGCCATTGTTACTTACGGTGAGGGCTACCACAATTTCCACCACTTGTTTCAGAGCGATTACCGTAATGGCATTCGCTGGTGGCAGTACGACATCAACAAGTGGTTTATTTCCACTTGTGCATGGATAGGTCTGGCTAATAATCTGAAACGCACACCAGACTTTAAAATCCAGCGTGCCCGCCTGGCGATGGTGTTTAAGCGGGCCCAGGCAAAAATTGACGGCTCGGTTGAAAACCCCCGTTGGCGTGAATTATTTGAAACCGAGTATGCACAGTTCAAACAAACCATCGCCGAGTGGCAGCAGCTACAGATGGATCGTATGCAACAAAGCCGGCAAAAACTGGTTGATGCCATTGATCAAAGTGCCCTCACGGCTCGTTACCGGGAACTGGAGTGGGAGTTGAAAATGCAGCGCAAGCGCGTAATGATGCTGACAGCGCAGTATGTCGGGTAAAATTACTGAAATATGATTTGTACAAAGGAGCCGGTCGGCCACTGCTGTCCCACAGTTGGGATAAATAAGAAAGCCCGAATCTCTATTGTTACAATAGGTCTGCGAAGAAACTATTGAGCAACAAGGGATTCAGGCTTTGTCACATAATAACACCGCATTTCATCAGTTACTAAAAC
>JAJFLA010000021.1 GCA_021772935.1 Gammaproteobacteria bacterium | reverse complement strand
GTTTTAGTAACTGATGAAATGCGGTGTTATTATGTGACAAAGCCTGAATCCCTTGTTGCTCAATAGTTTCTTCGCAGACCTATTGTAACAATAGAGATTCGGGCTTTCTTATTTATCCCAACTGTGGGACAGCAGTGGCCGTTCGGCCCCTTTTTTTGACGCCGCTGCTGATTTCTGATCAGCTGGGAGCAGCAAAAGCTCAAATTTCTCACTACCTTTTTTGCCTTGATGCCCAAGCCAATTCGCCCCAGTTTTTGCTGCAAGTTGTAACTAAATCGCAATCCGATCGTATTAGTACTTATCTTCCAGTGAGGAGCGCGTAGAGTGAAAGTGCTAAAAATGTTAGTTTTGGTTTGGATGCTCGTTGGTACTCAACCTGTAATCGCACAGGTGGTTTCTGATGAGTGGGTGCAGAATTGGCAGAGTGATCTGAGTTTTGCTAAACAAAAACTACCCGAAACACACCCTGAAAATTTTCACACGCTTTCTGAGGAGGAATTCAATAGCCGAATGCAAGCGTTGAGTGTCCGGGTTCCCGATCTTTCTCACCATCAGATCATTGTCGAGCTTTCCGCCATTGTCGCTTCGGTAGGGGACGGTCATACCCGGCTGACTTTGCCCATGGTCGAGGGTAGCGATTTTTTTTCCGGGCACTCGGAAACGCCGCCACCCAGCATTCCTGCCATGTTGTTTAATCATTTCCCGATACGTCTGTATGTTTACAGTGACGGTCTTTTTGTGCAAAGTATCGGTGCCGAAAACGCAGCCTACGCAGGGGCTAAGGTGATTCAAATCGGCCATTTACCGGTGTCCGAAGCACTGAATGTGGTTTCACGGGTGGTGCACCGCGACAATGACTTTCAGCTCAAACATCTGGCACCAACGCGCCTCGTCATTCCCGAAGTATTGTGGGCGCTGGGAATCAGTGATTCCAAAGAGGAAGCTACATATTTGCTCGAAACCCCCGATGGAAAACAGCATCAGCTGACTCTTCACCCGGTTGCTGAAAACCAGGCTGTCGAGTGGGTAAGTGCTGCGGACAAATCAGCACGAAAACCCTTGTACTTGCTTCACAGGGATTCCAATTTCTGGTTTGAAGAGATTGGCGACGAGCATGTGCTTTACTGGCAGTTCAATGAGGTCTATGACACGGCTGAAGAAACCATCGCAGACTTTGCCACACGCCTGACAAACTATATTGCCAAGCACGGGATTCAGAAGCTGATCATTGATCTGCGCTTTAATATGGGCGGTAACAACACCCTGAACCGCTCATTACTCCACGCTCTGATTCGCGCCCCGGAGCTTCAAAAACCGGGGAGCCTGTTTGTTATAACAAGTCGTGGGACATTTTCGGCGGCCATGATGTTCGCCATTGATCTGGAAAAACATACCAATGCCATTTTTGTCGGAGAGTCGACGGGTGCATCACTCAATCACTACGGTGATTCCCGAAAAGTAAGATTACCCAATAGCGGCATAACCATTCGCGTGTCGACGCTCTATTGGCAATACGCGGGACCCAAGGATAATCGCCAGACGCTAAAACCACATATACCGGCCGAACTGTCTTCGCGGGATTTCAGCGGTGGAAATGATCCGGCGCTGGCTGCAATATTCGCCCTGTCGAAGGAAATCGAGCCGGGCGCTACCGCCAATGGAAGTTGGGCCAGTTGGGTGTTGGGCTACAACACTGTCGTCCACGTGGACACATTGCCGGAAGGTCTGGCCGCCAAAATAGACTTTGTCGATATGGAAGCATTTGGACTTCCCCTGAATGAGGTCATGTTCGAGACTTCTGCATTGAGGTTCAGTTTTCCAAACGGTGATGAGGTGATCACATTTGAGGGTACACTGAGCGGTGACACCATCATTGGAAAAGTAATCATGCAAGGACAGTCGTATCCGTGGGTGGCCTTGCGCCAATAGCAAGCCTTCTCAATTCTCTTGAGTATAAGACGAATAAAAACTCTTTTACCAGGAATCAAGGCCTCTGCAGTAAGTTTGAACATCGGTCAGCAGAGGGTATGTCAATGAGTTTCTATGAAAACCGCGTACTTCCGCACCTGATTAACCTTGCCTGTAGCAGTAAACCGGTGCTCAAGCAGCGTGAAAAGGTGGTTCCGCAGGCAACCGGCCGGGTGCTAGAGATCGGCATGGGTTCCGGTCTCAATATTCCTTACTACGAACCTGATAAAATTGAGCTGGTCTGGGGCCTGGAGCCCTCTTCAGGAATGCGCAGGAAAGCGCGCTCACGGGCCGATGCTGCTCCCTTTGAACTCCGCTGGCTGGATCTGCCGGGTGAGGAAATCCCGCTGGACAACCACAGTGCCGACACCATTGTGCTGACCTATACGCTGTGCACCATCCCCGACTCGATGGCGGCCTTGAAACAAATGCGCCGCGTGCTAAGACCCGGTGGTAAGTTGCTGTTTAGCGAGCACGGTAAGGCGCCCGATGCGGCAGTGCAAAAATGGCAGGATCGGATCAACCCCTATTGGAAGAAAATGGCAGGTGGTTGTCACCTCAACCGCGACATTCCGCGACTTTTGCACGAAGCTGGCTTCACGCTCGGCAAAATAGAAACCATGTATGTGCCATCGACGCCGAAATTTGCCGGCTTTACCTATTGGGGGGATGCAGACTGACCCATTGGCGGTGGTGTTCAAAGCCAAAACCGTTTGCCATGCTCAAGCAATGGCCTTGAGGAGCTTTGTATGGCGGTGAAACCTACTCGCTCAAAGCCATTCACGCGCAGGAGAGTCACGCGGCAGCGCAGGACAAAAAGGGGTCACCCATTAATTGTTAACCGGCGCGGGCAACCAATCTCGACAGACCGAGGCTTAACCGAGTCTGGTAACCGCATAGCAGCAGTGCGGTTACCTATAATGAATCAGAGAACAACGATTTGGAATTCCGCCATGCGTATCCTTTTTATCCTGATTAGTGCCACGTTGCTGCTGACTGCTCCCGGACCTGCATTTGCAGATACGTACAACTCCGCTGAGCGCACCATCTCCCACACGCTCGAATCCGGCGAACTGGCAGAGCAACGCACGATATTTGTACGCACGCCACCTGGATATGACCCGGCCCTGAAGTACCCGGTGGTTTATGTGACGGATGGTGAGTGGAGTTTTGAACTGGTCGCCAGTTACCTCGATTACATGGCGGATAATGGTGTTTATCCACCCTTGATCGTAACCGCAGTCACTAACGTCAACCGTAACCGGGATTTTGTGCCGCGCGCCGATGCGCATTTTGATGACACAGGCGGGGCCGACAGCTTTCTGGCCTTTGTCGGCAAAGAGTGGATTCCGTTTATCGCGGACCGGTATCCGGTAAATGATAACCGTGTGCTACTGGGGCATTCCTTTGGTGGCGTTTTCGCCCTGCATACTTTTTTTACCCAATCCGACCTGTTCGAGGCTTATGTCGCACTGGGTAGCAGTGCCTGGATTGCAGACCGTGTGTTGTTTGAGGAGGCCGGAGACTGGTTCAAATCGCCCCAAAACGCGGATGCCTTTGTCTACATGGCTGTGGGTGAGGGTGATGGCGGGCCGACCACGCCATCCAGCCGCGACCTGGCGGCCATGTTCGAGCAGCGGGCACCTGCCTCGTTGCAATGGACTTTCGATGTGACACCCAAGACGGATCATTTCAAAAACATGGCTTCGGGCATGCATGATGCCTTCATGTCCCTGTTTCCCGCCTGGGGTTTTTCGGAGCAACTCACCACTGAGGTTGAGGAGAATGGTGCAGACGGCGTTGATCAGTGGTTTGTGCAAAAGCAGTCACAACTGGGTTTCCGCTTCATTCCAGCCTGGTTCGACCTGGGTGTCGTTGCCCAAAAACTGGTGCGTTCGGAGCATGCTGATGCCGCAATGGCCATCATGAAGCACCTGCGCCGACATTATCCGGGAAGTCCGGATGTCGCCGCATTTTCAGCCGGCGTGTATGAGCGAAGCGATCGTCCGGAACAAGCTGCCGAAGAGTATCGAAGGGCCATCCAAATCGCCACGGAAGATGGCCTGCACCCCAATGCCATTCACCTGGCGAGGTTGCAGCGCGGGCTTGCACGGGTGACAAAAATCGATTGACAATGACCCGGGTAAAGACTGAAAGGAGCATATTGACAAGTTAAGTGGTGTTAAACGGTAATGGCTGGATGAGCAGATCTACAACACTGTACAAACGCCACAGGTTCCCTCCAGAAATTATTCAATATGTCGTTTGGCTCTATTATCGATTCAATCTCAGCCAACGCGAGTTCGAGAACGGGGCATGAGACGGTTTAAGTCTGTGCCCCAAGCGCAACGATTTTTGAGCGTACACGCGGCGGTATGCAATCTCTTTAATCTGGGACGTCACCATTTATCAGCAAAGAATTATCGACTGCTAAGACTAAGACTGCGCGCCTTTGCGTCTTGGGGAATTGTCACGGCGATATAGAAGATCTAATCTCTACAATGCATAAAGATTTGGAAGTTAATTTGTCGATACCGTCTGACGACGTACAATCAGCATGATTTTGGCTGACATTTGTTAACTTGACAGTACCGTTCTAAATCTGTAAACAAATGACTGTTTGTTGGCGAATAATTCGGGATATTTTTAGAAAACCGAAAAACTGACCGGCGAAAACAAAAAACGGTCGATCAATAGAGGTTTCCTATGACATTAATAAATAAATATTCATTTGACCAAATAGAACCGATTGGTGCAATTTCAGGATTAATATCCATACTTTTTTATTTATCCGCTGGGTTGCTCCCTTTACCTGATGCAATAGGCAGGCTTTTAGCATTTGCATTCCCATTATTTATGATCGTAGGTTTTATGGGGTTATATACTTTCTTGAAAAAACAACATGATACTCCATCGTTGGGGATTGCCTATATATTTGGCATAATTGGAGCTAGCATTGGCTGTACATTTCTTGTCGTCCAACAGGCTAATTTTATATGGCATTCCACAGCAATTGAAGCTGCTAAAACAGAGGGAGCAAAAGACCTATTAATAGCAGCTTTTAATGGAGCAAATAGAGTGCAATTAGGTATGGATGTGGCTTGGGATATTTTTATTCTTCTCTCGATATTCTTTTTTGGTTTGAATATTGCACGATCGCTGAGTTTCAATAAACTTTTTGGTTGGTTTGGTAGTTTCATGGCAATTTTGACATTAACTTTCAACTTATATACTTTCCCAGATCCTCCTTCAGGTTCTTTAATTGATTTAGGACCTTTCATGAGCATTTGGATGTTTATTATGTATATTTGGTTTAGCGTAATATTATTTAAAAAGAAAGTTCAAGTTAATGACAACTAAACATACGGGCACCCACTGCCGTCACACTTACATTCATGGAGTCAGCGCCCGTTGATAATCGATTTGTCAGTCTGGCGGCCTGCCACTCAAAAAAAGTCGAGCAGATCTCGTCGTAAAAACAGGTTCAGTTGCAGCAAACGGGTGATCTGTTGAAGGGAGGCATCAAGCCTGGCTGAGAACTTCAAATACGCCAGCAGCAAGTAGGTGCACAGTCACTGGAATCAAGGCCAAGTCTAAATCGCTTCGAGCGTAGAGCCTGGGGTGATGAAAACCCTTACTATAGCCTCAGAATTAAGATTCTGGATTTACCAAAAACAGCCATTGAGACGCCTGAGTTTGAGGCAGCATATGGTCCGCACCCCACCGCGTTAGCTGATGTTTTTTATGGGTGGGGAAATGGGGGGAAAGGACAGCTTTGGGTAAAAACTGCGAAATCCTGGATTAAGATTCAGGACACTTACTCAATTGTTCAATAAATCGTAAATTAATTTGGGTGGCCTTTCCCGACACCCGCCACTTTTGACATTTGCGAGACATGGGTGTAAACGCTCTTCTTTGAATCCAGTCAAAAAGAGCTCTGACGCGTTTTCCCTGCAGGCGTCTTACCAAAAGTTACTTTTGCTTGACTAGTGAATTACAGCTGTGGTCCAATGGACTACATTAGTGAGCCAAGAGTTGATAATGTCAATCGAAATCACCAAAGCAGAACGCGCCATCATGGAAGCCCTTTGGAATGAGCACCCTTTACGCTGCGGCGAAATCGCGCAGCAAGTGGCTGCTGAGCATTCCTGGCATCGCAAAACCGTATCCACATTGGTCCGAAGATTGGTAAACAAAGGCGCTATCGGTTTTGACAAAGGCGTGGGAGGATACCTCTATTCTCCGCTCATATACCGCGAAGATTACCGTCTCGGCGAGGCCCAAAAAATGGTTACAGAATTGTTCGGTGGGGAAATTACGCCTTTACTTGCCTGTTTTGCAAACTCTGAAGCCTTATCCAAATCCGATCTGTCCGAGCTTCGGAAACTGATTGAGAAACTGGACAAATAGTGATGTCCATCGTACTTAATGGATTGATCCAACTCTCGCTCACCTATTGCCTGATCGTTTTTTTGGTTCTTATGCTTCGACGCCCTATGCATAGAATTGCAGGGGCGCGATGGGTGTATGTCCAGTGGCTCACCTTATGTCTTCCATTGGTGGTTTTTGTCGCGCCGAAAGCCATGCTCTCATCGCTAATACCTCTTCCAATGCAAGAATTCTCATTACCGGGACGAGTGAGTTCGATTGTCGAGGCCAACTCATTTAATGTGTTAACAATTGCCTTGCTGGTGCTATGGGCCAGCGGTGCAATAATCACTATCTGGCGCGCGGCACAGACCAATATGAGACTTGCTCGTGTCGTGAAGCAGAAATGCCAATCGTTAACCGGGAATCAAGTGCGTGAAGTCGATCGCTTCTGCAGAAAAGCGCACGTTTACCCTTCCCCAGAGGTTTGCTTCTCACCTGATATCGATGGTCCCGCGCTGCTCGGTGTCGTAAATCCCTTACTTCTATTGCCACCGCGATTTTTTGACAGGTTTAGTCGGTCTGAACAGGCGTTGATGATTTATCATGAACTCGTTCACTTTCGGAGAAAAGATGCCTGGTGGAACCTGCTTTTCTGCGTGTTGCGTTGCGTGTTTTGGTTCAATCCACTCATCGGTTTGGCCCAACGCCGATTTCGTCTTGACCAGGAACTGTCATGTGACCAGTTTGTATTGTGGGATGAGCCTTCAGCACAAAGAGCGCTTTATGCAACGGCTATGATAAAAGTGGCATCGCCTGCCAACTCAAGCAACCTCATTGGGTTTCGAAATAACTCACCTGAAATTCTTAGCCGTGTCAAACACCTCCAGCATCATAAAACATCTCCAGTCCAGTCAATATTTGGTCCGGTTGGATTTGCCTTGCTTCTGATCGCTGTCACAGTTGTGAGCACACCCTATGTTGAAGGTGATTACACCACCGGTACCGCTTCTGGTTGGTGTGGCGTATATCAGGGTTTGGGGCTTTAGGTGAGTTCCCCGCCAACCGAAAGGTTGCCGCAAGCAGGATACTGATTTGAACGAAGCGGCGATGTCGGCCGGCACAAACACGTGCAATTCAACCAAGAGAATTTTATGAAAAGATCGATAATCTACCTTTTTCTATTGTGTTTTTGTCAGGCTGTTTCCGCAGAAAAAATATTAACTTATGGCGAGATGGAAACTATCGATTCGAAAGTATTCTCCAGCCAACGTGAATATTATGTTCACCTTCCTGAGAGTTATGCAGATGAGCAAGATAAAGCCTATCCGATATTGTACTTATTACATGGGCAATGGGATTTACTATCAACAGTGGCCGTCGTCGATGCTATTTCCAATGCTATTCCTGAACTAATTATTATCGGTGTCAATAGCAAAGGACCGGAATTAAGACCGCCGACAAATGTTAATGGCTCGGTCAATATAGAAGGCGAGAAATTCAAGTCATTTTTTGTTGAGGAATTACTTCCTTATATCAAAAAAACTTATCGCGTGGCCGAGTTCAGTATTTTGTCGGGGCATTCAAATTCCGGGCGATTCGTCCTAAATACCTTTTTGGATGATCCACGCCTGTTCAATGCCTACTTTGCGTTTAGCCCCTCTCTGGACGACGGGGTGATAAATCAAAGAGTGATGAAGAATGTATCGGCATTTACAGACGGTAATTCAATGCTATTTATGACATTGGCGAATGAGGGGCAACATATGCAAGTGCCCTTCCGTGAATTGGTTTCTTTATTTGACAAACCCGGTTCAAATCCAACGCGCTCATATTCAACGCGGTTTTTTCATAGGGAATTTCCTGAACAATCGCATGCCTCAACCAAAATTGTATCATTGCTTTTCAGCTTGAAATCGTTATTTGATGGCTGGCAGCCAGCCGATACGGTTCAACGCGAAGGCTTGCCTGGCTTGCAGGGTCATTATGCGGGGCTTACCGAAAAATATGGATTTGACGTACAGATTCCATTGCATTTCATACTAAGAATCACTTACTTCTACAGCGCTGCTGCCGAAGAGGAAAAAAACAAAAAAGCAGCAGAGCTCGTAAAATTTGCCTTGCATCGAGATCCGGCCAGCATCAACGATTTCGTGGAACTGGTAGAGGCGCTCAACAATCAGGGTGAGGAACAAGGCGCCCAGCGTTTAACTAGTTTTGTGTGCAATAACCTGAGTCAACATACATTTTGTTCTTCGGTTCAAAAATAGTTTTAGCCGATTTTTAAGGTCGTGAAAGTGGCCTATTGAATGAAATAAGACCAAGACTAAGTCAAAATCAGAAGTATCGCAAAAGCGCGCACTCTGAAAAATTGATAAGTCTTCGCCTTGACCAATTGACGACCCAAATTGAACAAATTGTATTCAGCAGCATGTGCATTCAGGAATCGCTAAGCTTGTTGTATCGACTTGAACTTTCGCATTCCACGCGCCCTTACCCTTGTGGGTTGATGCGACAAACAGCTAATTGTTTGTAACTGGTCTTCCGGCAACTGCCATCTGGGGCTATAGTGGGCGGTCATTTCATGATTTAAGAGGGTATTGCAATGAGGCGGTCTGGCAATGCTGCAAAACGATTAATTTCCCGTAACCCACACACCTCATGGTACGCGTTGCTGGCTTGGGCTCTTCTGTATGTTGCGTTTGTCACCATCCCTGCATTGGCAGAGGCCGACAATGAGATTCTATCCGGAGACAGCCACTCAAAACTGATCAAAAACGCATTGATTGTGGATGGTACCGGCGCTCCGGGTTTTAACGGCGACGTGCGTATCCAAGGCAATGTGATCGTTGCGGTTGGAGCTATCGAAACCGCGGATAAAGACACGGTCATCGATGGAAGTGGTTTGATACTGGCGCCAGGGTTTATTGATACCCACAGCCATCATGATATGGGCATTGAGCAGTCGCCCGAGTCGGTTGCCGCCATTTCACAGGGTATTACCACAATCGTTGTCGGTAACGATGGCTCCTCAGGGCACTCAATGGCT
The DNA here is from genome assembly GCA_021772935.1 of Gammaproteobacteria bacterium. GTDB lineage: Bacteria > Pseudomonadota > Gammaproteobacteria > Xanthomonadales > SZUA-36 > SZUA-36. Next base: position 7,921 of record JAJFLA010000021.1, on the reverse strand, counting down.
GAGTTAAAACAAATACTGGCAGAGCACCCCCCTACTTTGAATGTTGCCAGCTATACGGGCCACGGTTCGATTCGCTCTGAGGTCATGGGGGGAGACTATAAACGCCGGGCAAGCGCCGATGAAATCACAGGGATGGAGGCGCTGTTGATACAGGATCTAAGAAACGGGTCATTGGGACTTTCCACCGGTCTGGAGTACGACCCAGGCATTTACTCAAGTTCGGAAGAGGTGATTTCCCTGGCGAAAACCGCGGCCGCTGAAGGGGGGCGCTATATCAGCCATATGCGAAGTGAGGACCGCGATTTTGACAAAGCGCTGGAGGAACTGATCCGGATTGGCCGGGAAGCCAAATTACCTGTTCAGATATCCCACTTCAAGCTGGCAGCGACCGACCTCTGGGGGCAAGCGACAGGGGTGATACAGCGCCTGGAACAGGCCCGGGAAGAAGGTATTGACGTAACGGCCGACATTTATCCTTATACATACTGGCAGTCAACATTAACAGTGCTACTACCCGAACGCGATTATTATGACCTCGATGCCGCCCGTTTTGCACTGGAGAAGCTTGCTCCTGCTGAGGGGCTCACTCTCGTCAAATATATACCGGATCCCAGCCTTGTCGGTATGACCGTTGCCGAGATTGCTGTGGCAAGAGGAACGAGCAATGAAGAGACTTATTTGAAACTGATCCGTGATGCTTATGAAGGAATGACCGATGAGGAAATGGCTGTCTTGGATGAAGCACCTGAAATGGTCATGGGCGAAAGCATGTCGGAAGCAGACATTGCAGTACTGCTTGCCTGGAGACACTCGAATATCTGCTCAGACGGCTATGGCGAAGGTCATCCACGTGGCCATGGTGCATTTCCACGGGCTATCCGCCAGTTCGTCCGCGAAAAGAAAGCACTCTCTATTGAGGAAATGATCCGGAAAATGACTTCGTTGAGCGCTGCACATGTTGGCATTGGCAATAGAGGAGTAGTAAAACCTGGTTTTATGGCTGACCTGGTGCTGTTCGATCCCTTAACGATCACTGACAAGGCAACCATTAAAAACGCCAAACAATTATCCGAAGGCATCGTGGGGGTGTGGGTCAATGGTGATCGCGTGTGGCGCGACCGGAATGTAACAAGTGCACGACCTGGAACCCTGGTCAGCCGAGTACAATCCAAATATCTGCCAATGCTACAATCGAAAGTTAGTGGCGACTAAAAAAGGAAACCCACCCCAACATAATTCAGGCATTGCGGCTTGTTAGGAGTTGCTGGATATGAAGTCATACTTGCCATTTTGCACCAACAGGTAAGTTGCATTGCTTTCACCTGTATTTACCAGCCTATGTTCCCGCATTGGGCTTATTACATAACGTTTAGTAAGTTGTAGCTTTGTGTTTGTTGTTGGTTTATTTGTCTGAAGCTCAATAGAGCCATTTAGACATATTATGTGTTCGATTACGGCGGTATGGTGGTGCCATGGTGACGCTTCACCTGCTTCAAGAACGATAGACGCAACCCGGGCATTTTTTGATGAGATTAAATCTTCTCTCTTGCTCATATATGTTTCTTTTTACTGATGCCAGGCGTTAAGGGTTAACACTTCACCCCTGGTATTGTCGTTTTCCCTGAATCATCCATCTCCACGATACAAAATGCATGATGATGACAAGAATAGAACCGAGCGAGATTATCAAGAATAAATATGGATAAAAAAGGAAGCCACCATGCTGCCCCCAGGTACCGGTTAGAAAATCAAACCCATTCTGTAGAAACCGATAAACACCCAGCGTAGAAAGAACAACAGCTAGTGCACTAAACACAAAGGCAAGCCATATTGAGACCCGGTTATCGAGGATTGCACCGATAGCGGCCACCATGTAACAAAGTCCTACAAAGCACGCTAGAACCACCATCACTCCGGGGTACATCACCCAGAACAAGATGGTAACCGCAACAGAAGTTGCCAATTGTATCGATTTAAGAATTCTGACCATATCCCGCTTCCTGACAAAGAGGCCACAGGTCTGCCCCGTACTGCTTAGGTAAAGTGGAGTGGTTAAACGCCTTCATAGATGGCCTGCTGAACAAAAGCACTTATTGGTGTACCTTGATGAAACCGCATTTGCCAACCATGTGGCGTTCGTTGCCACAAAGATGATCTAAAGGTATGACGAAAGAGGGCCCCATCTGAATCAATATGTGCTGAAAGGTAGGTAAGTAATATTACCCCATCCGAAACCTCTTCCCCAGCGAAATCCTGGGACCAAACAGTGTTTCCAGGTTTCTCTTTTGTCAAGGCCTCCAAAATTTCAGTTCGACGGCAGACTCGCCCAGAACGACCACACTCTACAAACGACTTGTGTAAGAGAGCACTAACCCGCTCAGCATCCAGACGAGTCGCAGACTGATGCAACTCAACCTCCAAGTGTTTCACTATTCCAAACTCGTTCATTAGCTACCCTAAATGCGGCTCAGCTGTGTTCAGCGTGGAGTGGTTTTTGAGCGACTGAATTTGATTTAAACCCTTTTGTGATGAGGTAAAAACCAAATAGCACCTCAAAAAGGAAGACCGGCAGGGTTACTATCAAACCAAGATTCATATCCAATATGGATAAAATAGATGTTGATGCCAGTAAGGTATACCCGATAAACCCGAGGATAATAAGGTACTTTGGAATCAGTCGACCTTTCCAAAGAGAGTAACAAAAGGGCAAGCTACCAATACCTAGGATAATCATAGCTATGTGATAAGCATACCAATTATGGCCTATCGCTGATTTCCCCAGTACCTCTAGATAGCCGCTTTCCACCCCTTCCAGGGTTGCAAACTGATGACCATACTTAATCAATGAAAGTATGCTGATAATGCCGAAAACCAACACAACAGATTCAACAACCCTTGAAACAATGTAACCGATAGCAACTAATTTATTTTGTTTGCTAAGAAATTGATAACTCAAGACGCCGATTCCAACGACAGAAATGGAATTCAATAACATTAAAAGCGCATAGATGCGTATTTCAAACTCTTTCGATGAAATCAATGCTAAAAAATCTAGTGGGCTAACAATTGGCAGGATAATGAGATTAGCCGCTATAGAAGCCGCCATTGCAACCAGAAACAGTAAGCCTATTAGCCTCACTAAATATTTATTTGAATTCATTTTTCTCTCGGATATTGGTGTGTTTATGCATAACGTCCTTTAATGGTCCAGGTAACGCTTGCTGATACTTGAAGAGACGCGGAACCAAGTAAGCCTTGGGTGTTCCTGTTCACACCTTTGTTGTTCGTTCTATTGGTATAGTTTTTCTGTTGCTTTCTTGAGATCCGCATTGGGTAAAAACTGGTCTGATATAGTTAAAACTGAATGTAAATTGTTTTTCAGTTTATCCAGTTCGATTTCACCGGGTTTTAGTGCTGTTTGCAATAAATGAAGAGCCATATCTGCCAACAGAATACGCTGTTTCTCTAACCACTCATGATCGCCTTTAGTTGCATTGTGATTTAGATAGGCGGTTTCCACTAAAGTATGCATCTCCCAACTTGTTTTTAATAGTTTTTGACGGTCGACATCATTCATATGTGATTATTCCTAAAGGTAAAACGGCTGGAATACAGTGGCAATGCAGACCCACCAAGCAGGCAGTACTGTCTGCTGCAATGATTTGTGAGCTGGCTAGCCCTGAAACCAGCCTGGTGCTTTAACACTTGTGTGCCAGTACAAAGCTTGATGCCGGTCGCTTTGGGTTGTGACCGCTATTTTCACGGTGTCCAGGCTGCCCAAAAAAACGGGCTACGAGCGCGAATACCAGGGTAGATGTCTATGATTATTTTTTCTTATAAAATACAATACCAAGAATGATAAACATCATGCCGACGCCTATTGATGTGTGATTTTCTGATGAACCAAATATACTGGGCAGCAAAAAAAGCACACCAGCAAGCATCCAAAGTATCGGTACGAATCTTTGTATTATTGGTTTACCATTTTCCGGGGACTTTTTCATTTTTCATCCCAACCTCGTTTACTTGCAGAATAAATTCAAATACATATAACGTCTGAATTAACCGGAGCCAGCTTTTGCTCGCTTCCGTGTTTAAAGATTTGTTATGCACTGGGCAGGTCCTCTTTCCCAAAACCGTCTTTGATGGTTTCAGAAAACGAAACCCAGGAACAGCGAGTTTCGTTCTGCGCAATAAATTGAGGTTCAGGAAGTGGGGTGATGATGAAACAACCGCCGGCTACACCAACCATGCCCTTGAACGGCTCCGCGTACCAGAAAAGAGTGGTTCCACAGTTTGGACAGAATTTTCGTTGTTGGGTACCGAAATCGTTGGATAGCTCGTAAGAACTGAAGTCCCCGGCAACCACACGAAAGTCACTTTCTCTGAAGTAAGCTGAGAGGCCAAACGCACTTCCTGTTCGTTTTTTACAGTTGTTACAGTTGCAGATTCCGTAAATAACAGGGTCAGCTTGCACCTCAACCACGCTGTTTCCACAGCAACATTCTCCCCTTCTCACCGTTTTCTACTTATTTGGTGCATAACCACAGCATCGTCTGCCTCAGGCACGCTGCTTTTTGGCTTTCTTTTCCTTTTTTTCATTACGCTTTTCTTTCAAAGTTTTTTCAGATTTCTTTTTATCTGCTTTTTTTGCATCTCGACCTTTAGCCACAATTCTCTCCTTACTATTTGCTAATTATTAAACGCCCTTAACCAGATTGTATCAGGAACATAACATTTGAATTATCCGGTGCGCTTGATGACATTTCCGCGAAAACTCGTCAATGCACTTTCCCGCGTCCGGTTGAATGATTTGTTAAGTTGAATCCTGACCATAATTATCTATACTTGACGGAGGCCTGCTATCAGTCATGAGTTTATCCAGAACACTCTGTGCTTGCTTCGGATTGGCCAAATCTTGCGCTTCCAACATTTCGCACTCATCTTTTATCATTTGCTCGATAGTTACCGGGTAATGTTTGCAATCGTCGGGGCGATCGTAATAAATGTCACAGACATACTTTCCCTGATTTGGTAGTTGCCGCAACCACGGACACCGTTCAATTTGCTTACCTGTGTTTGGATCTATCCAGATAGTTCCTCCACTGACAAAACTATATATATAGGGCCTAAATATCTCCCAAAACTCTATTTCGTTTTCCGATGCAGATAACCCGCCATCACTATAGCTCTCGCAACATTTTCCGCATTGATTACATTCTTTCACACTACTATTTCTCTACCAGGCTTGAGAACTTAACATTTTAGTTAAGCGGCGCAGCGTTGCTACGTCCGGTGAAGCCAACTTGCTGACGGAACGTACTTAAACGCTTGTAGACCTCATTGCCACGCTACGACACAGCTTCAACTCGCCGTTTCTTGATGGCCCAAACGACCAAGAAGATCAGAGCAATGGTGAGACTCAAAGATCCACCGCAAGCCGCTGGCCTGCCCTCATCTCCAACAGGTGGGACCAGATAGGCCCCAATTGTACCTATTAGAATCGAACTGGATAGTGCAAAGGAAAATGCTAGCCAGTACCTGTAACCCTTTCTGTGTGCAATGTACCCAACACCACATGCCAAGAGGCCCAGTGAACCCAAGCCACCGATGTGCATCAACCCATAACCTAAGGTGGTATAACCGAACGCATAGCCGAACCCGTATCCGACGACTATGAGAATCAGGGCAAGTAGACAAACCCGTCTGGCCATAATCATGCTATTTCCTCCTCTGCTCAGTTGGTGGGACTGTACTACCAATGCAGGTCTAACGCCGTCATAATTTGTCGACTGAAGTGCAGCGTAAGGCGGTCAAATTGATGGCTTTGTTATAGGGCTTGCACATTAGCGCTATAAATGGAAATACCTTAAAGTTTTGCGAGATACCCTGCAAGTAATTCAAAGCTACCACCCCAACCTTTACCATGCTGAGAACGCGATGCTTCCCAAGATTCCGCCTCTTCTTTGGTGGGGTTAATAGGCTGCCAAATAAATTGCATATTTGTAACGCCATTAGTTTCACTAAGCTTGATGGTAGCTCTAATTTCTTTTGGCCAATTGGGCATTGGAGGCGGCACAATATCACCATTTTCGTTTGACTGGTATTGGATAAAAATAATGGTGCTATAAGGGTCCAACTCTTGATACTGAGTCAGTAGCCACATTTCATTTCCATTAGGCATAACCATTTTATGTAGCGCTGAACCCCCTGTTCTGATATCAGATAACGTGTACTCGCATACAACCTCTGCGTTAGGCACCTGCCAATTACATAGATGATTTTCTTGAGTCCATGCCTCATACACTAATTGCATTGGTGCATTAAAATCTCGGCTTAATATTGACGGCTCTACTGTAAGTTCACTCACTTTTTTCTCCTCTATTTTTGTAATTTGGATAAATATTCATCTAGTTGGTCAAATTGAGTGTTCCAATATTTTTCAAACTGTCGAACCCAGATTTGAATAGGTTTAAGTTCATTAGCGTTTACTCGGTAAAACCTTTGCCTCCCTTCTTTTCTTTCAGACACAAGGCTCGCTTCTTTAAGCACGCTTAGATGCTTCGAAACCATAGGCTGGCTCCAACTTGTTATTTCTACTAACTGGCCAACACTCAACTCACCTCCGATTAGCTTTTCAATAAGCTCCCTACGCTTGGGTTCCGCGATAGCAGTAAATGTGTCATATGTATTTGCAGTGCGCGGCATAGAGGTTATTATATTCCTATATAGGAATGTGTAAATAGAAAGATTTCCTACGTTAAGATTTTATTAGAAACCTGAGAAAAAATAGAAGGAGGGGGAAGGCTTTGTTGAGCCTTATAACGATTGAGTTAACGTGCGGATTTATCCGTCGCCTTCAGCTCCTTGTTGGCCCGAGCATTATCTTGCTTGGGCAATGTGATTCCTATCATCTGGATTGCCAAAGCTTCCTCCAGACCAATACGACATTTACATTCAGTTTCGTTCGCACACGTTCTCCTGTTGTGCAGGATAATTCGTTCGACAATTCCTTATCATTACTCCAGCGGTTCATCCATCATCCACCAAGGAGTATTTATGATCTTTGCTCCGTCTTCCTTCGTGTAGAACCTATGCATGGCGTCATTCGTGAAATAACGCCAGAATCCGGCCTCGTACTGCTTGTCTATAATCTGGAATGCTCCGCTCTTTTCCTGCTCCTTCAGGAAGTCCCGATATGCGTCAAGCGGCTCAATCCCTGCCTGCTGAAAGATCAATCGCCCTCCGTACTTCTCGTACAGAGCCTTGTTGATCTTCCACGACCTGACAAACTGCTGCGCCATCTGGCGTTTCATGGCGTGCATCTTCTCTTCCATCCCCTTTGTTTTCTTCTTCATCTCGCGGTTGAAATTCATATTGCTCTCGATTACCGCGAGTTGAGATTGTTTTGCTTTCCGGTCACGACCGGAAAAAGACGCGGATTCCAGCTCCTTTTTTAACCGCTCACGATCTCGCTCGGATTTGGCTTGCTGTTGCTTCTTCATCTCTTCGGTTCGCTGAACAAACGCGTCGAGTTCCTCGTCAGTTGGCTCTATCTGGTTCTCCTTGGCGTACTGTTGGAGCAGCGCGTTGAAGATCTTTCCGGAGAGCTTGTCTTTTTCGTTGACGGTTATATTCTCGCCGAGGACAACGGCGATTACTTTCGTGTCCGCTGACTCCGCGTTGACGTGTTTGGTTTGCGCGACACCAGAACTCGCCAACCCAATGATGATTCCTACCAGCAACATGCTTCTCATGCCGTTCCCTTTCTTTCTAGGTCTAACGTTTTAGTTAAGCGGCGCGGCGGAGCCGCGTCCGGTGGAGCCAGCTTGCTGGCGGAAGAGAGTTCCTACGATAAAGTGGACACCAGTTGCTTAGGTGCATTGCGTCTCAAACTCCTTCGGTGTTTGGTAACCCAATG
>JAJFLA010000003.1 GCA_021772935.1 Gammaproteobacteria bacterium | reverse complement strand
TCTGCTCCGGCCCATCGATTTCCATACCCACCGGAAGACCCGATGCGGTCAAACCCGCAGGCAGACTGAGCCCCGGCAGTGCCGCAATCGATGCAGGGTCGGTATTGTGAATATAGCTCGGAAGTGTTGGAACCTGTTCACCATTGAGCTCGACTGATACCAGGCTGCCTTCAATCGGTCGGGCGGGTAAAATGGTGGTTGGAAAAATGATTGCATCCAGTCGCTCGGCCGCAAAGTATTCCTTGAAGTTCTTCCTGAGCTGCTGTCTTGCAGCCATGGCCGCCGAATAGACCTGCTCGCTGGTTTTGCCATCACCACTCACCAGACCCAAAACACCTTTCACATCGGGGCTGGCAGCCGCATCCATGAGCTCTGCAAAACTGATACGGGTATCAAACTCTTCCAGGTAGGCCGTCAGGTCTCGTAACACCTCATAAAATGCAATTGGGAAAGCACTGCGTTCCATCAAGATATCAATCTCAGGAATATCCGCTTCGATCAATTGCACCCCAGCGTCCGCCAATTGTGCCAACGTGGCTTCGATCACAACTGCTGCCTCGGCATCGATGTTCTGGTAAAAATACGCCCGTGGCACACCCAGGCGAATCTCGCTCGGCGCAATAGTCAGAAGCTCAGCGCCCCCCGCTACGATTACAGCATCAAGCAGGATCACGTCAGCGACAGTACGTGACAGCAAGCCAATGGTGTCACGGGTTCTGGAAATCGGTGTAACCGCCTCCGACGGATAACGCCCCATGCTTGGGCGGAATCCTACGATACCCGTCAACGCTGGTGGTATCCGTACCGATCCACCGGTGTCAGTACCAAGACCTGCCGCCACAATTCCAGCCGAGATAGCAACTGCGGTACCACCGCTGCTACCACCCGGGATCAGGCTGTTGTCATAGGGATTCCTGACCGCACCAAATCCGGTGTTGTCACTGGTAATCCCAAATGCAAGCTCATGCATATTTGTTTTACCCAGAATAATGGCCCCAGCGTCTTCGAGCCGGTTAACTACTTCATTGCTGAGCGTCGGCATAAAATTGGTCAATGCGGGTGTTCCCGCCGTGTTCGGCATACCTGCAACATGAATATTGTCCTTGATGACCAGTGGGATACCATGTAACGGCCCTGTCAGCATGCCGGCAGCACGTTTCCGGTCAAGTGCTTCGGCCTTTTCCAGAGCCGCCAAAGAATTCAAGTGTATAAAAGCATTCAATGACTCAAACTGAGCGGCCTTTGAAAGCGCATCAGCGACAATCTCCACGCTGGTGCTTTCGCCGTTCGCCAGCATATTTGACTGGCTTGCAATATCCGGGTAAGCGGGCGCAGCAACCGTTGAACGTGGCTTGTCAGCCGTAATAGGCACCCTCTCTGAGTCTGGTGACTTGGAACAGCCTGATACAACCAGTACGAGTGTCAGCAAAACGTGATGTGCCCTCATGGTTCTCTCCTGTACCCCGTGGTTCATTGATGTAACAATATTAAGGCGCCTCTGATTTATTCTGAGCAAGTGGATTGTGACTCAAAATATTCAGATTCACCAACAGTAGGCACCTTTAGGCGAGGCGTAAATTGAACGTAATAGCTGCCTATTGCGAAGATTCACACCAAGAGCAGGCGTTGAAGCGACGACGAAGCTGGATATTTTGGACGCAAGGTTACGGGTTCATGAATAGATTAGAGGTTCCTTAACGCAATTGATAGTTCCAAGTATGGAATACACTCATAAACGAGCAACATATCGAAACGGCACATATCAATTGGGAATTGACTTGTTGACAAGTTTTTATGGGGTTATCACCAATGCAAAATCAATTGACAAATATCAAGTTGAGCAAGTGAATCATGTCCTACTATGCATTCCGAACCTTTGACAATTAATATTAATATATCCACCGCGAAGCCGAATACGTTTTATTCGATTTTTCAGGTGTTGGGAGTAAGTAGAATTGAACCGGACAGCTAACAGCCAAACGACAGTCACTGCGGTACCTGAGCACACTGTTGAGATCATTACCAACTCTGGTGAGGGTGCACAAAAGTGTGCCACAATTTTTGGACAAACATGTGCCAAAATGGGTAATGGTGTTTGGACGGTAGAGATTATTCCTGCCGAAATCGAACCCCCGCACCATACCGTGACCAGTACTTCAGGAAACATCGTTCGATTTGGAACGGAAAAGGTAACCAACTGGGGTGATCGATCAAAACTGGCTGTCGCGTTTAATGACCAGGTATGTCTTTCACGTCACCGACTCGATTCTTTTGATGACGATTGCATTATTCTTCATGAAGCGATGTGGGAGAAGCATGAGGACGAAAATATCCGCAATAATTATGCAAAGGCGATGGAAGAAATGTCTTCGAAAAACTATCGCTTCATTAAAGTCCCCATCGAGGAAGAAACACTCAAAGTGGTGGACAACGCGCAGCATGGCAAAAATATGTTTGCGCTCGGTCTTCTTGCAGAAATTTACCAACGCGATCTTTCTATCATTGAAAAGCAGATTGCAAATATCTTCCGGCACAAATCCGCCAAGGTTACGGAAGTTAATATCGAGTTGGTAAAAAACGGTATAGCCTGGGCACGCGAAAATCTGGATTTTCAGTTTCAAATAAAATCCGTACCTGCCAAAGAGTCACGTGTCGTGATGAATGGCAACCAGGCCGCTGCGCTGGGTGCGGTTGCCGCCGGTATGGAAATGTGTGCCATGTATCCAATCACACCGGCAACCTCGGTTTCGCATGAGCTTGCAGCCATTATTGAAAATTATGGTGGTATGGTTCACCAGGCAGAAGATGAGATTGCAGCTTGCGGTGTGGCACTGGGGGCCTCCTATGGTGGCAAGGTGGCACTGACTGTGACTTCCGGACCCGGCATGGCGCTCAAGACCGAGTTCCTGGCCCTTGCCATCATGACCGAAATCCCCCTGGTCGTTTTAAATGTCCAGCGAGGTGGACCATCGACGGGCTTACCTACCAAGGTAGAGCAATCTGATTTATTGTCATCGCTTTATAGCCAACCGGGTGATGCACCACGGGTAGTAATCGCACCGCGATCGATCGAAGAGTGTTTTCATGCCATGGTGACTGCTCGTCGTATCGCCGAGACTTTCCGTTGCGTAGTGATTATCCTGACAGATGCCAACCTGGCATCTGGTGTTCAACAATTTACACGCCCCAAGTTTGATGTGCGTTGGCAACAAGAACCGATCGACTTTTCAGCATTGCCAGAAGGCTTGCGGCCTTATGATTGGGATTCCGAAACCGGTTTGTCCAGACGTATTGTTCCCGGTACGCCGGGTGGTCAACACACGGTGACGGGCTTGGCTCATGATGAAGAAAGCCATGTATCTTATGACCCGGAAAGTAATGAACGTGGTTGTAAGATGCGCAGCCGCAAATTGGCTGTTTTTCAATCTACATTGATACCCCCATCTGTTTATGGTGATGAGGAAGGCGATCTGCTGGTGGTTGGCTGGGGCTCCACCCAGGGTGCCATTGAAGAGGCTGTTGATCGTGCCCGTGCGGAAGGCATGAAAATTTCTACCTGCCAACTGACGTTCCTTTCACCCATGGAGCCCGGCTTGAAAGAAATCTTTAGCCGATTCAAGCAGGTCATGACTGTGGAGATAAATTACTCCGATACCGTTGGTGACCCCTACATCACGGAAGAAACACGTCGCTATGGCCAACTTGCCTGGCTGCTGCGCGCGCAAACCCTGGTTGATATCGACTGTTGGACGAGTTGTCCGGGACAGCCGCTTCGACCCAATGATATTTACAATTCGATTATCGATAAAAGTGAAAGAGGAGCGTCCAAATGAGTAGCATTGCAATTTCCCTTCTGGATATTGAAGACGACGCCTCAGAATGTCTGGTGGCAGAAGACTACCAAACGCGCGAAGGTAAGTGGTGCGCCGGTTGTGGAGACTTCGGCGCATTGAATGCGGTTAAGCGTTTATTGGCAAAAGAACAGCTTAAACCCGAAAAAATGGCCTTTGTCTCGGGTATTGGCTGCTCTAGTCGTTTCCCTCATTACGTCAACGCATATGGTTTTCATGGCATTCATGGTCGTGCTCTGCCGATCGCGACGGGACTCAAACTGGCACGGCCCGAGTTGGACGTTTTTGTTGTGATGGGTGATGGGGATTGCACTTCCATCGGTGCAGGACACTGGATCCATGCTACGCGCTACAACCCGAACCTGACTGTACTTCTGCTGGATAACAACATCTATGGTTTGACCAAAAACCAAACCTCACCGACGACACCGCAGGGTTATAAATCAAATACCTCTCCGCGTGGTTCAGTGTTGCCAGCACTTAATCCCTTACAGGCAACCCTGGGAGTTTCGAATGCTTCATTCGTGGCCCAGACGGCAGACTGGGTACCAGCGCATATGTATGCCACCTTACAGGCGGCCTATCAGCACACCGGTTTTTCCTTTATCCGCATCCTGCAACGTTGTCCCAAATTCACACCGGATGTATTTCAGGATCAGATTAAAAACCCTGACCTGACCGAGTTACTGGTACATGAAGATGGCGTGGATGCACCTGGTCTGGAGAGGCTTTTCAAAGCACGTCGCGTGCATGACCCAAAGGATATTGATGAGGCGCGTTCCCTGGCACAGCGCACAGACATGTTGCGTCTGGGCATCTTCTTCCGCGACGACAGCTTTCCGGTCTACGATGAAATTCGGTCCGTGAGACCGGTGAGCCCGGAAGAAAAGGTTCAGGGGCTTGAACGGGAGTTTGATCGCTATGCAGTCTGAGGAACGAAGGGTCTGTGCACTGGATGCAGTTCGCCCACGTATTGAGCAGTTTCATTCCGCCTTGACGGTTACAGCGGAACAGGTACGCGGTTTGTTGGCCGGTTCAGGTAACACCAAAGACGACCAGAATGAAACTTTGGGGTTCTTTGCAAAAGGCAAAATGAATATGGAACGCTTTGCCTCTTTTACCCCCAAGGCCGCCCGTATCCAAGCTGATGCCGAAGCGCCGGTCCGGGCCGCACAGGAGGTCTTGAAATCTTTACTCGCCCAAGGGGATGACCTGTTTATTATTAAAACAGCAGAAGGCAAAGGCCTGGGACACCAACTGAGTGTCAGACTGGCCTCGATTGGTCGTGCTTTTGCGGCTGCACGAGTGGTTGATTTGGCCAAAAGTGGCGCATACAAGGAAGACAAACACGCAGCGACACTTGAAAGGTTCCCCTACACCATGTGGAACAGCTCCGAGCGCGCACTGGCCCCAGCGCTAGTGGTAGAGGTATCTGGCGCTGATTTCAAACCTTCAGCGATTGTTCCCTTGCTTGATACCAATATGAAGATTGTTTTTAATGTAAGTGGCGATGCGCCAGCGGCAGCCTTGTCACGTGTGATATCTCCGCGTGTGTTTGTGCAACAGGAAATAGGTGATGCAGGTCTGGAGGCCTTTACAGCATTCAAGGGCATCGCTGTGGCTGCGTTTCTTCCATCAACTGCTGTGAGTTTTGTACACGACCCGTCAGCAGGCTCAACGACCTATGAACGTTTTATTTCGGTGACATTCCCAAAAGAAGTCAGAAAGCGTGCTATAGGTGGTATCAGCCCGGCTCAACAAGCGGAAGACTACACCTTGCTGGAATCCCTGTCGGTACCTCCTGAAATTGCAGGAGACGCGGCATCAGACCCCGCAGGCAAGCTTTCAGCCTGGCTGTTGAATCAAACAAATTTATCTGATTTGTCGGCATAGGCCCTGTAACGGGATTACTTTGATCACTGCGATGAGAACCTATTTTGCTCGATGCAAGGAATGACAAACTTGATGAATTACAAATACCTTAACGAGAAGAGACGCTGCGGTGAGCGAAATGGAGTCCGTAGCGAATGACCGGAAGCCCCATTTTAGACTCTGCCCTGGTTCTTGGCGGCGTGGGACTCTTTTTTGGTTTCCTGATCGCGATGGCAAACAAGAAGTTCCACGTGTGGGAAGACCCACGCATAGATGAGGTGGAAGAGTTACTGCCAAGCACTAACTGTGGCGCCTGTGGCATGCCCGGTTGCCGTGCGTTTGCGGAAGCCGTAGTCTCCGGAAAAGAGAATCCATCCAGCTGCACGGTGATGGGGGCAGAAGATGTAACCGACGTTGCCAGTTACCTGGGTGTTGATGCTGGTGAAGCCAATAAACGCGTAGCTCGTTTACTGTGTGCGGGCGGCAAGAATGAAGCAGCACGAAATTCAGATTATACAGGTCTTGAGACATGCAAGGCAGAAGCATCTGTGGCAGGTGGTGGGAAAGGCTGCACATGGGGTTGCTTAGGTCTGGCTGATTGTGAAGTATCTTGCCTCCTCGATGCCATATATATGAACGAAGATGCCCTGCCCGTGGTGATACCTGAACTTTGTACCGCATGTAATGATTGTGTAATTGCATGCCCCAAGGACCTTTTTGAGCTGATGCCCATCGAGCAGAAGCTCATCGTACAATGCAAGAATTTGCTCAACGGCGATGCTGCAGAAGACCTTTGCAGCGTTGCTTGTAATACCTGTAACAAATGTGTTGCTGACTCGGAGCCAGGTGTGATTGAAATCATCAATAACCTGGCTATCATAAACTATGAAAAGAACACGTTGACCGATCCAAAAGCAATTTCGCGATGCCCAACAGGGGCGATTGTATGGGTTGAAGGTCAGCAGTTTGAAGAAAGCTCGCTTGAGTTGGAGATAAAAATCGTATGAGCCAGGCAACAAACGGGGCCAAGTATCCCGGCATTTTTAAAACTGACGACGGTAGCGCAGCAGTGGTAACCATGGAGACTGCGGCAAGTGAAGCCGCAGGTGCCTATCCGATTACACCTTCTACACAAATGGGCGAAGGCTGGGCATCAGCGGTTGCCAAGGGTCAAAAGAATGTCAATGGACGTAACTTGATTTTCTTTGAACCTGAAGGCGAACATGCCGCCGCAGGTGTGACGGCCGGAATGAGTATGGTAGGTTTGCGCTCAACCAACTTCTCCAGTGGTCAGGGTATTGCGTATATGCACGAGTCGCTGTACGCGGCTGTTGGCAAAAGGTTGACCTATGTTTTGAATGTGGCTTGCCGTGCCATGACCAAGCACTCACTCAATGTGCACGCCGGTCACGATGATTACCATGCTGTTGATGATACAGGTTTTTTTCAGTTATTCGCCAAGGATGTACAGAGTGTTGCCGACTTGAATCTTGTCGCACACCGCGTTGCGGAATTGTCACTGAACCCAGGTATATGTGCACAGGACGGCTTCCTGACGAGCCACGTCATTGAGTCATTTTTTGAACCCGAACGCGAACTGATTAGCGAGTACCTGGGTGATCCAGCAGATATCATTGACTCACCCACTGGCGCACAACGGGCTGTGTTTGGTAAGCGTAGGCGTCGTATTCCTGAGCTTTATAACTTTGATTACCCGGCGATGCTGGGTACGGTTCAAAATCAGGAGGCGTATGCGCAGGGTGTTGCCGCACAACGCCCTTTCTATTTTGATCATATTGCTGATTTGACCGACCAGGCGTTTGAAGAGTATGCGAAGCTCTCCGGTCGTAAATACAGTCGCGCTATGGGTTACCGGCTGGAAGATGCGGAGTACGTCATCGTTGGACAGGGCTCGGTAATTTGTAATGCCGAGGTCGTTGTTGATTACTTGCGTAAAGAACGTGGTTTAAAGGTTGGCGTGCTCGACTTGGTGATGTTCCGTCCGTTCCCGTCCGATTTGGTTTCCAGCATGCTGGCTGGCAAAAAAGGCGTGGTCGTTATGGAACGTACCGATCAACCTTTAGCGGTTGAGCTACCTATGATTCGCGAGATTCGTTCGGCGATGGCGCAGGCGGCTGAAAACGGTCGCGCCGGAAATGGCGATCGCGCCAATCTACCATATACCGGTTTGCCCGCACTTCTTCCCGATCAGGTTCCTGATTTTTACTCGGCTTGCTTTGGCCTGGGAAGCCGGGACCTGCAGCCAGGAGACCTCATTGCTGCCGTTAACAATATGCTTAAGGATGGGCGTAAGCAACGTCAATTCTACCTCGGTTTCGAGTTTATTCAGAAAGATACACGGCTTCCAAAAATGCAAATCTGGCAGGAGAAAATTCTTGCCGATTACCCACTTGTAGCCGACCTGGCGCTTCCATCAGCCGGGGATCTGAACCTTTTTCCAGAAGATTCGCTTGAACTTCGCATTCACTCAGTGGGTGGATGGGGCGCCATTACCATGGGCAAAAACCTTGCGATGACAGCGGCTGAACTGCTCGGCATGCACATCAAGGCCAACCCCAAGTATGGTTCAGAGAAAAAAGGCCAACCTACGACGTTTTACGCAATGTTGTCAGAGCAGCCCTTACGTCTGAATTGTGAGCTCAAACATGTCAGCGTTGTGCTATCTCCTGACCCGAATGTCTTTTTGCATTCAAATCCACTAGCGGGCTTGTGCGAAGAGGGTGTGTTCATCATCCAGAGCGAGCTTTCAGGCGAAAAGCTCTGGAACAGCTTTCCAAAAACAGCGCAGCGTACGATCCGTGCGAAGAAAATCAAGGTCTTTGCCGTAGACGGCTTTAATATTGCGCTTTCAGAAGCCTCAAAAGCGGATCTACGTTTTCGCATGCAGGGTGTGGCATTTATGGGGGCATTCTTCAATGCAGCCCCACTAATGGGTACACATGGTCTTTCCAGAGAGCGTTTGTTCGAAGGTATTCGCAAACAACTCAACAAGAAGTTCGGGCATTTGGGTGAACGTGTAGTTGAGGATAATATCCGTGTCATTACACGTGGCTTTGACGAAGTATTAGCGCTTGATCTTGAGGATTTCCTGGATGAAGGCCATGAAGAGTTATTGCCCTTGATCCCACACGCGATGGCGGGTATCGAAGCAGCCACCGGACTTGGTAATCAGGCAGACTTCTGGAACCAGGTTTGTGTTCAGTACAAGACCGGACAGGACATAATTGCTGATCCGTTCACGGCCATCGCCGCTATTCCCGCAGCGACATCGAGTATGCGTGATATGTCTGCGGTTCGCTTTAATGTACCTGAATTTATTGCAGAAAAATGTACAGGTTGTGCCAAGTGCTGGACCCAGTGCCCTGACTCCGCCATTCCGGGTGTAGTCAGCACGGTTGAAGAGGTACTGGAAGCTGCTGTGACGACAGTATCTGACCCACAAAAACCGATGACGCGTTTCTCTCAATTGATAAGAAATCTTGGCAAAGAGTCACGCAAGATCATCTCAAGTGGCACATTTAAGACCTACGCAAACGTTTTGGCACAGGCTTATGAAACCGTCGCCGGAAAATCTAATTGGGATGTTGAGCGACGCGCTGAAATTGATGCCCAATACAACCTGGTTTATGCGGCAGTATCAGACTTTCCGCTGGCCAAAACAGCTCCCTTCTTTGATTTGCCGGAGAGCAAAAAGAAAGGTTCAGGTGGTTTGCTTTCGATCACCATCAATCCGGAAACATGTAAAGGTTGTGATATTTGCGTAGCCGTTTGTGCAGATGGCGCCCTGCAGAGTGTGCGCCAGACTGATGACCTGCAGGAAACGCTTGAATTCAACTGGAAGCTTTGGAGCAACCTGCCGGAAACCGACGATCAATACATCAAGATATCCAGCCTCGACGATGGCATTGGTGTCATGTCATCGCTGTTACTGAAGCAGAGCAATTACATGTCCATGACCGGTGGTGATGGTGCCTGTATGGGTTGCGGTGAGAAAACCACCATTCATCTGCTTCTCTCCACCGTCAACGCGTTCATGGCCCCGCGTGTTGAAGAGCAGGTGAAAAACCTGGGCAGTCTGATTAAGAAACTTGATGAAAAGGCCCACACAATGCTGGTGTCAGAAACAGACCTTGCAGATGTTTCAACCGATTCGGATGACCTTTCAGTTGCTCTTGCCGGAGACAAAAAAGAACGCGTGCTGCTGATTCGTAAATCTATTGAGGAGTTGAAAGACCTCAAGTGGCGCTATGAAGAAGGCCCAAGTGGCCGTGGCCGTGCAAATCTTGGCTTTACCAACTCGACAGGTTGCAGTTCGGTCTGGGGCTCATCCTACCCTTACAACCCCTACCCTTTCCCCTGGGTAAACCATCTCTTTCAGGATGCCCCCTCTGTAGCGGTGGGGATTTTTGAAGGCCATATGCGCAAAATGGCGGACGGTTTTATCACGGTACGACGAGCTGAGAAACTTCTGTCTGAATCCTACGATGCGGCTACCGATGAAACGTTCTTCTCGGATTTTGAATGGCAGCAGTTCGACGACGATGAATTCACCCTGTGCCCGCCTTTGTTCGCAGTCGGAGGTGACGGCGCCATGATGGATATTGGTTTCCAGAACTTGTCCCGTGTGATGGCTTCGAACAAACCAATCCGGGTGGTGGTTGTAGATACACAGGTTTACTCCAATACCGGTGGTCAGGCTTGCACCTCCGGTTTCACGGCGCAGGTCTCTGATATGGCCGAATATGGTATGGATCAGCATGGCAAGGAAGAGGTTCGCAAAGAACTTGCCCTGATCGCAATCGCCCATCGTGGTGTTTTCGTGATGCAGTCTTCACAGGCAACACCGTCACATCTGATTCAAAATGTCTTGAAAGGTTTGCAGGCAAGACGCCCGGCGCTGTTTATTTTGAATACACCGTGCCCTCCTGAGTGGGGTATTGCGGACTTTGGTGCGCCCGATGCTGCCAGGCTTGCACTGGAAAGTCGTGCTGTACCCAATATTGTTTTTAACCCGGACGACGGCACGACCTTCTCTGAATGCATTGATCTGGAAGGCAACCCCTCTCCCCTGGACACGTGGACCAGCTACGAATTGTTACATGTCGACGAACAGGGTGAAGAGCAGAAGATGGTCTTGCCCGTCACCACTGCTGACTGGGCTCTCGGCGAGGCACGTTTCCGTGGGCACTTCAAGAAGATGAATAATGAGGATGAATTGATTCCTTTCCATGACTACCTGGAGATGGATGAGGATGAGCGTGAAGATGAAACAGCCTACATTTACACGGTTGATGCCAGCAGACGTTTGAGCAGGATGTCGGTTTCAGATGAGATCGTACAACTGGCTGAAGAGCGTTTGCAGCATTGGTCCCAGCTGAAAGAGATGGCGGGACTTGATGTTTCAGACAATATGCGTGATGCAGTCACTGAAGGAATGACCGATGAGCTCGAATCCAGGATAGCAGCGCTAACTGCCGAGTATGAGGCAAAAATCACTAAACTGACGACACAGTACCCATTGTTGATTGCAAGAAGACTCGCAGAAGGGCTGTTAAAAGGAAGCGCCAACGATACCGTTGCACAATTACTTGAAAAAGCAGAGAGCTGGGAAGGGCCGGCATTCGAAGCCCCAACTGGCTTTGATGTTTCAACTGCACCTGCAGCTTCGACGAGTGCACCAGCACCCGTTGCCGTAGCTTCCGCAACGCCGTCAGTGGAAGCAGCTATGGCGGACGACGACGACGATGATATGGGTAACGAACCCTACATCGATACACTTCGCTGCACGTCCTGTGATGATTGCCTGAAGCTCAATCCCAAGCTATTTGTCTACAATGATGACCAGCAGGCTTACATTGGCGATGCCAGGTCCGGCACCTTCAAGCAGATCGTGATGGGAGCTGAAGCTTGTCCGGCAGAATGTATTCATCCGGGTGACCCGCTGAATCCAAAAGAGAAAGGCTTGGATAAGCTGATCCAACGCGCTGAACCGTTTAATTGAGACCAACATGACAGGTTTACTGAGTTTCAAACACGGGGTTCACCCGTCGGAGAACAAGGACATCACTTCGAGCATAGCCTCGAAACGGTTCCCGTTCCCCAAGGAAGTCATTCTGCCTTTGTCACAGCACATTGGTACGCCGGCGAAATCCCTGGTTAAACCCGGCGACCATGTTGAACGGGGAGACGTTATAGCGGAAGCAAGCGGTTTTATTTCTTCAGCCGTTCATGCGACTGCGGCCGGCATTGTGAAGTCGATCGAACTCTGGCCACACCCCAACGGCACCATGGTTCCATCGATCCGTATCAGCGTGGACCCGAGCTCGTCGCAGATGCGAAGGACACGTATTGTGCCACGCTGGCAAGACGTAAAAGATGAAGATCTTTCCACGGAAATCGGCAAGGCAGGTATTGTGGGTCTTGGCGGCGCTGCATTTCCATCCCACGTCAAGCTGTGTCCGCCTAAAGATCAACCCGTTGATTTGTTATTGATTAATGGATGTGAGTGCGAGCCCTATCTCACCTCGGATCACCGCACGATGCTGGAGCTACCAGACCAGGTTTACGAAGGCATTCGCATTGCTCTTAAAGCGTTGGGTATTACCCGCGCAGTGATTGGCATTGAAGCGAACAAACCTGATGCCATCGAAATGATGCGCAAAACCAAACCTGACGATCTCGATGTCACGGTTCAGCCTTTAAGAGTAAAGTATCCTCAGGGTGCTGAGAAAATGCTGATAAAAGCTGTCATGGGTCTGGAAGTTCCATCCGGTGCCCTGCCAAGTGCGATTGGCGCTATGGTGCAGAATGTGGCAACCGCAGCCAATGTTGCTGCCGTATTTGAGAGCGGACACCCCTTGATTGAACGCATCATCACAGTGACGGGTCGCGGCATTCGAAAACCTGGTAACTGGAAAATACCCTTTGGGACAAAACTTCGTGACGTTATCGAACATTGTGGCGGTTTTACCGAAGATGCCGCCGAGATAGTTTTCGGTGGCCCGATGATGGGCTTGGGTCAGGCCAATCTTGACGTACCAATCTTGAAAGCAACAGGTGGCATACTGGTCCTTTCAAAGGATGAGTGCAAACGACAGGATATACTGCCCTGTATCAAGTGCGGTAAATGCTTGGAGGCGTGCCCTATCTTTCTGAACCCACAATTGATGGGCGCTTTGGCGAAGGCTGAACGCTACGAGGAACTCAAGGCCGATGCAAATCTGAACGATTGTATGCTGTGTGGGTCTTGTTCGTTTGTTTGTCCGTCCAATATTCCTTTATCCCAATTGTTCGCCATGTCAAAAACACAACTGAGAAGACTGCCTTCATCATGACTGATTCCAGCGTCAAAATTACTGCTTCACCACATGTCAGATCAGCTGAATCCACCATAAAAATTATGTGGTCAGTGGTGATAAGCCTTATACCTGTCGTTGCTGCTTCGATTTATTTCTTTGGCCCAAGTGCAATTCTTGTCTTGCTTGCAAGTATTGCCGGTTGTTTGCTCACAGAGCGTTTGTTTGGGTCCACACCGGGCTCATTGGCGGATGGCTCTGCGATGATCACCGGGCTTTTACTGGGCTTGACGCTGCCACCCGGTTTTCCACTCTGGATGGCTTTTTTAGGTGGTGGTTTTGGTATGGCATTCGGTAAGATCATATTTGGTGGTCTGGGTCAGAATGTTTTTAACCCTGCCCTGGTAGGACGTGCCTTTTTGCAAGCAGCCTTTCCGGTCGCGATTACAACCTGGCCAGCAAAAACACAGCATTGGTGGGCGCTACAGGGTGATAATTTCGCCCTGCCTTTTATGAGCCCGGTTGTCGATGCCACAAGCTCAGCAACACCGCTGGGTAACCTGAAGTTCGGCGATGATCCTGTTGTGACACCCGTGATTGATTTGTTTCTTGGAACTACTGGTGGTTCTTTGGGTGAAACCTCAGCTCTGTTAATTCTGCTCGGTGGTATCTATCTGGCCTGGCGTGGACATTTAAACTGGCATATCCCATTGAGCATTTTTGTCTCAACCTTTGTTATTTCCGGTCTGTTTTTTGCCCTTGGTATTTCCCAGTTTCCGCCACTGTTCATGCTTTTTTCAGGCGGTATGATGCTCGGTGCGTTCTACATGGCGACGGACATGGTAACTTCACCGATAACCAACAAGGGTTGTTGGCTTTTCGGTTTTGGCATTGGTTTCCTGGTTGTAATCATTCGGGTTTGGGGTGGTCTGCCGGAAGGTGTGATGTATTCCATCCTGTTGATGAATGCATTGGTGCCTTTTATAAACCGTGCTACACAACCCCGTCTGTTCGGCACCTCCAGAAAGAAAAAGAAGGAGGCTGGATCATGAACGAAGAAATCATGAAAGAGGACACTGGCACCCATGACCCAAGCCTGCCGGAATCGCCGGAAACCCCGCTCAAAGAGACGGTTTCCACATTCCGCCTGGTGGCAACACTGGCAGTCGCCGGTGCGCTGGCCGGGTTATTGATCGTGTTGGTGAATCAACACACAAAACCTATTATTGATAAATACAAGGCCGAGCAGCTTAAAATTGCAGTCTACGAGGTACTACCAGGAGTTGAACGTTATAGCACCTATTACTTGGTCAATGACAGGCTTTCTTTAAATATACCAGAAGGCAATAAAGATAGTGATTACAGACGGATATATGTAGGTTATGATATTTTAGATGAAGTTAGTGGTATCGCAATTTCACGTGGAGAATCAGGCTTTCAGGACGTTGTTCAGATCATTTTCGGGTTTAACCCGACAACTGGGAAACTTTCGGGTATGAAAGTACTGGATAGTAAAGAAACCCCAGGCCTGGGTGACAAAATATTTAAAGACATGGCTTTTGTTAAACAGTTTTTTGCAGGCCCTGAAACCCCGTTAATTGGCGTAAAAATTGGTGCCGGCAAGGGCAAGCCGAATGAGATCGATACCATCACAGGTGCGACCATTTCCTCCAAGGTTGTCATCGACATCATTAATCATGCACTGGAAGAATGGCGACCGGTGATTGATCGGGGTATTCCAAAAGCACCCGTTGTTTCTAAATTCGAGGAGACGAAACAATGAGAAAGACAACACCGTCTCAAGATTTTATTCGCGGTATCTGGAACGAAAATCCTGTTCTGATCCAGATGCTCGGTCTGTGCCCAGCCCTGGCTGTGACTAACAGTGTGAAAAATGCACTGGCCATGAGTGCGGCAACCTTCTTTGTGATTTGCTGTTCAAGCGTGCTGGTATCAAGTTGTAAACGGTTTATTCCCAACGAAGTTCGTATTTCGGCATATATTCTGGTGATTGCGACCTTTGTAACACTGGCGGATATGTTGTTGCAGGCGTATGCACCGGTTCAACACAAAGAGCTTGGCGCTTTTATCGCTTTGATCGTGGTCAACTGCATGATTCTCGGTCGTCAGGAAGCTTTTTCCGCCAAAAACAATGTCTACCGCTCCCTGCTCGACGCCATCGGAACCGGTATCGGTTTCACCATAGCACTTGTTATGATGGGCGGTTTCCGGGAGATACTGGGAACCGGTAGCTTCCTTGAGTATTCCTTATTTGGTGCAAACTTTGAACCCTGGGTGATCATGGTTTTACCAGCCGGTGGCTTCCTGACTCTCGGTTTCATTTTGCTTGCAATGGGATTTGTGGAGCAGCGTAAGAAAACCAAGACAACGCTGACAGCGGAGCAGTCACCATGAATGACCAAACGCTGTTTTCGATTTTTTTCTCAGCTATGGTAGTGAATAACTTCACGCTCGCCATGTTCCTCGGTTTATGCCCCTTTATGGGAGTTTCCGCACGAGTGGAAACAGCACTGCGAATGGGTTTGGCCAATATTTTTGTACTGGTACTGACTTCACTGAGTGCGTGGGTACTCAATACCTTTATTTTGGAGTCGGTTCCTTACCTTCGTATCATCTCCTTTATTATTGTGGTGGCCTCGTTGGTACAAATCGTCGAAATGGCCGTGAAGAAACTATCACCTACCCTATTCCGACAACTGGGGATTTTTCTACCACTGATGACGACTAACTGTGCCATTTTCGGTCTGGCAATTTTCCAGACCAACCGTGGTTATGGTTTTTTTCAGGGGCTGACCTTTGCCGTTGGTGCTGGACTTGGCCTGACACTGGCGCTGGTCTTGATGGCTTCCATCCGTGAATCTGTTGAGTTTTCAGATGTGCCGGAGATTGCCAAGGGTACTGGGCTGGTGCTGATTATTGCAGGCACGCTGTCGATGGCGTTTATGGGCTTTGCCGGGCTTTTGTAAATATGATGGACTATATCGCACCCCTGATCCTTCTAATTGTGCTGTTTGTGGGCTTTGGTCTTTTCCACCGCGGACGGCAAGATTCAGGCGGTTGCTCCGGTTCTTGTTCGGGTGCTTGTTCAGAAAAGTCCGAGTGCGAGAATGCGAATAAAACCTGACCGGGATATTTCAGCTGGGGTCAGAGTCAAAAACCCATGTCGGAGCCGACATGGGTTTTTGACTCTGACCCCAGTAATGCTGCTCTGCCTGTTGCTATTGGCTGCCTGCCAGCGTGATGGGGAACAAAGCGCTGAATTATTTGTATTTGGCACCATCGTCGAAATTAAACTCTGGGGCGCCTCGCGTGAAGAGGCCAGTGACGTATTTTCAGAACTACAGCAGATGTTTCAGGGCATGCACCGCGACTGGCATGCCTGGGAGCCCGGCCGTTTAACAGACATCAATAAAGCCTTCGCAAATGGGCAACCGTCAACAGGCAACGCAGATATCATTGAAATGATTCGTCGTTCACAGCTGATTGAAAATGCCACAGGTGGTCGTTTTAACCCTGCCATCGGTGCACTGATCAGAGTGTGGGGTTTCCATACGTCCGATTACCCGGTTGTAGGACCTGCTCCTTCGCAAGCTCAGATCAATGCTATTCTGGAGCTCAAGCCTTCGAGTCTTGACATCCATATTGATGGGCTTGAACTGAGCACCAACAACTCCGCAGTGCAACTGGACTTTGGCGGCATCGCCAAAGGTTACGCCGTGGATCTCACCATCGCGCATCTACGGAAAATGGGTATCACTAACGCCATTGTGAATGCGGGCGGTGATCTTCGCGCCATAGGAAGTCATGGCGATCGACCCTGGCGTGTGGCTGTCAGGAAACCCGGTGGCGGCATCATCGGTTCTGTGCAGGTTCGTGGCGATGAGGCGATATTCACTTCTGGCAACTACGAGCGTTTTCGCCAGGACCAACTGGAGCGTTATCCACATATCATTGATCCAGTTACTGGCTGGCCAGCAGAGGACATCGCGTCGGTCACCGTCATCAGCGATGAAGGCTTACTGGCAGATACCGCCGCGACGGCACTTGTCGTGGCAGGCCTGGAAAAATGGCCACAAGTAGCTGCTGCACTCAAGCTGAGCCATGTGGCCGTAGTGGATGAGTCCGGTACCGTCTACCTGACACCGGCCATGGACAAGAGAATAGAGTTTTCCGGAAATGTGGAACGTGTCATTCTGGAAGTAGACAAAATACGTTGATAAGAGCACTTGAGATATAGCTTCATCGGGCAAAACTCAGTCCTGGAGATTTATGCCTGTTGAGAGTTTTCTAGCACCCAACCGGGAAGTATGAATTTACAAGCTTATCAATACCTGCAAATTTCTGGCAATATAGCCTTAATAGTACATATACCCTTTAGTCCCTGATACTCCCTAAGCGTTTGCATTGATTGCGAGTGAACAAAAGTGAAAAAACTGGTCATCTATGGGGCATGGTATTTAAGCCATGTCATTGCGGAAGCCGCCGAAGCATCGGCTTGGGAGGTTTTGGGTTTCGTAGACCCCGAGCCACCCGAGGACATGGCGACACTGAAAAGCTTGCCTGAAGATGCTGCAGTTTTCGTAGCCATAGGAAATAACCACATACGCGAAACGGTTACTTCATCATTGCTGAAACACGGTCGGCGTATGGCTACTATTGTACACCCGACTGCTTGTATCAGCCCCAGCGCATCTATTGAACCGGGTTCTTTTATTGGTGAATTGGTGATAGTGCGCACCAAAGCGACTCTTCACCAGGGTGTCGCACTTCAAGCCGGAAGTATCGTGAGTCATGATTGTCAGGTGGAATCGTTCGCAACATTTGGTCCGAATGCGGTAGCGGCTGGCAGGGTACGTATTGGCCAACGCACTTTGATTGGAGCTGGCGCAAGCATCGCACCCGGAGTGTCCATAGGTGAAGACTGCATTGTGACTGTCGGTGCCGGTGTCTTCAGAGACTCGGAAAACAATAAGAAGCTGATCGGAAACCCGGCGCAGGTGAAACCTAATCCATCCAGGCGATCAAAACAGTCGAACTGGCATCTGAATGTCATCTGGTAACGAGAACAGCGTATGAATATGACCAGTTCACAAAGCTGGCAGCGATCCATGCAGCAAGGCCAGCAAGCATTCCAAAATCGTAAATTCAAAGCTGCAGTCCGGTTTTTTGATATAGCTACAAAAAACATTCCAACACGGGCTGAAGGCTGGCTCAATCTGGGTATTGCACGAGTAGAAAATGGTGCTCTGGAGTCTGGGCTGCTTGCGCTTGAAAATGCAATAGGAATGAATCCGAAAATCATGCTGGCTCAGATGGCCGTCGGCGATGTCCAGCGGCAGCTCGGCAACTGGGAGGCAGCCATTGCTGCTTACCAGCGCGCAGTTGCCCTGCAGCGAACACCAATGTCATTGAATCAGCTGGCCAGCGCATTACGTGTGGCACGAAGAGCTACAGAATCAGAGTTGTTGTACAAAGAGGCTCTGCAAATGGAGCCGGGCTTCAGCTTGGCGCAGGTCAATCTGGCGACCGTGCAACTTGAACTGCAGAATTTTGAGGAGGCCAGGAAATTGTTATCAGGTCTGGCCAGTTTACCTCTTTCGCCGCTGGAGCGGAATGAAGTCGCTCGCACCAGCCTCGCCCTGGCCTTGTATTTTCGTATCCAGCCTGGTCTGGACATAGTCCTGCAACAAGGAGATCTTGAACCACTGCATCAGGCCTTGTGTGAGGTCCCGGACAGAATGCTGGAAACGGACCAACGAATCATGGATGGCATCCGGCAATACGCCAACTCGGCCAGTAAGTTGTCCCTGCCTGTGGAGCCTATCGCCACTTCATTGCCCGATGACTGGCCGCTTATAGAAGGGCTGTTCATGATCCCATTGGTAGAGACCGTGTCTGAGTATCGCAAGATGAGTAGTGATTTGGCCACAGGCATCAGACCGGCAGGCGATCTGATGGAATCTATTAACATGGTGCCAGTGGTGCGCGCTGCGCGCATGGCCGGTGACGTATTGCAAGACCCATTAATAGCGGAAATGCATTTGCGTCACTGGCACGCGCTGGCAACAAACGACATTCCGGGTTTGGCCCCGGGTCAATTCAAAATGACTCGCAATTTGGTGCATAAAAGCACCAAGGAACGTGTCCATCCGCATTTGGTTACGGGTAGCATGCGCAGCTTTTTCAGTGAGATCTACAGCGACTTCCCGCCCGGAATGGCCAGGGGTCTGGTTACAATGATGGCGATAGCAGACATTCATCCCTTTGAAGATGCGAACGGGCGACTTGAATTATCCATACTGAATCGTGAATTGGAATGGACAGGACAGATGCCGGCTCTGTTCACTCGTGAACTGGGGTTTGGTGCTCAACTCAGCCACGCGAAAAACGAAGTGCGTCAAAACAACGGGGATCTTTCCTCACTGGTTCCGATCATTCACAAAGGGCAACAGTACGCACGGGAATTTTGTGCAGAACTGGCCCAGACCAAACCGGGCAAGCCTGGGACTGCCTAAACCTCGGTTAATTTACAAACCGCAGCTTGATTGCTTCCGGCAAAAAACTGCCGCAACGTTCCAGTCCGCAGCAGCCAGAGCTTTTACAACAGAGTATAAGTATGAAAATATGTGTTATCGGTGCTGGTGCAATTGGTGGACTAATGGGCGCCAAACTCGCCCTGGCCGGCGAGGAGATTACCTTTGTCGAGCGTGAAGGGCCGCATTTGACAGCAATTGACAAAAATGGCCTGAACCTGCTGATGCATGGCGGTGAAAAATTTACCGTGCGTGATTTCAGAACCTGCACGGACATGGATAAGGTGGGCAAGCAGGACATCGTAATTATTGCCGTAAAGACCTATCAAATCGCTTCAATCGCGGTAAAAATGCGCACACTTTTTGCGCCTGACACAACGGTTATCACAATTCAGAACGGCCTTCCCTGGTGGTACTTTTTCAAGCATGGCGGCGAATACGAAGGGAAACGCATACATGCGGCAGACCCAACGGGTGAGATCGAAGCCAATATAGAACCCGAACGAATAATCGGCTGCATCGCATACCCTGCAGCAGAAGTGGTTTCACCAGGCATTATTAGGCATGTCAACGGTAACCGCTTTTCCGTGGGTGAACTGGATGGTTCCCACAGCGACCGCGTAAAAGAAATTTCCCGGACACTGTGCAAGGCGGGGTTTAAGTCTTACGTGCTGGATGACATCCGTGCCGAAAGCTGGCTAAAGACCTTGGGCAACCTCACTTTCAATCCAATCAGTGCTCTGACACATGCCACCATGACCGATATTTGTCAGTTTTCTGCCAGCCGTGAATTGGCAACACATATGATGGCGGAGGCAGAGACCATAGCTAACAAACTGGGTGTTCAGTTTCGTCACAGCATAGAAAAACGAATCACTGGAGCAGAAAGCGTGGGCCAACATAAAACCTCCATGCTGCAGGATATCGAGGCGGGTCGGGAACTGGAGATCGAAGCGCTGGTAGGTGCGATGATCGAATTGGGTAGGCTCACGCACACGCCAACACCACATATCAACGCCATCTACGCCTGTACCAAGCTGCTCGGCAGACGTATGCCAGGTGACTAAATTTCATCTTCAATGCTTACGGTATTCTATTACTATTTTTTACGGACGGTGTCTGATCACAAGGTGGTTAGTAAGCAGGCGTAATTTTACGTCGCCAGTCTCACATTGACCTCGCTCTGAGAGAAGTTTTCTGCCTGTTTCTCAGCCAGACCACGCGCAAACAATGCGGCACCATAAGCACCGCAATATTGCGCATCTTCAACAAGAAAGGTCGTGTGATCCGGAAGTTTTTCATCAAATAAATCGATGAGTATGGGGTTGAAGTTCATCACGCCACCTGAAAAAACTACGTTTTGAGTAGTGATGCTGGTCATTTCGAGAATTCTCTGCACGACCGACGCGTAAAGGGCGTGGATCAGATTTTCCAGACGTTCTCCATTCATCAGAATCTTGATCACTTCTTGACCCGAAAAAACCGTGCAATAACTGTTGAGCGTCATGTCCTTGTCATGTAAACGGGCCAGCCGCGTCAGATCGCTGAGTGGCACTTCGAGACGATGTGCCAACTCTTCGATAAAAGCACCGGTACCGGCCGCGCATTTACGGTTGATGACAAACTGTCCCACACGTCCATCGTGTACTTCGATCACTTTGGAATCCTGACCCCCAATATCAACAATCGTATAAGGGCCATCAAGTTGCAAAAGCTGTTGTGCGCCGAGAAAATGTGCGCTGATTTCAGTCAGTTTACCGCTGGCAAACTCGATGTGGTTTCTGCCATAACCGGTGGCAGCGAGAGTGTGGTTTTCCTTAACGCCCAACAAATCTTCTGTCAGTGGTGACGGCCCCGAACCGCCAGCTGAAATTGTATTACGGACGTGCTCCAGCAAAGGGAACAGGGTTCGCCCAATACGCTTGTGTACTACCTTACCGTCACCATCACATGCAATAACCTTGATCTGCGTGCTTCCACAGTCCACACCCCAGTAAAGATGTTCATGGTTTGTGCCTGCGCTCATATCACAAGGTCTCTACAAAAGCTTCGATGACTGTGCTGGACTGCTCATCAGAGTAACAGCGCAAATCACATAAATCACCATTAATGATGACTGCAGGAATACCACCCTTACGTAAACGGGAAGGCAGGTTGTATTGGCTGTTACTGTTATTTGGACAGGTCTTGGCATCATGAAAAATAACACCATCAATCGAATATTCATTCACCAATTTGCGGATATAGTCTTCCTTGTATTGATCATTGCGATTGATGAAAATTTTCAGGTAAGCATAGGCCATGCTTGGTAACGGGTCAGCCGGGTCAAAATCAGTAAAAATCCAACTGTTGCAATAGGTCGACGCCACGACACAGGCATGATTGGCCTTAAATAGTTCGGACATGCTGCGTAAACGACCCCAAACCGGCATACCATCCCAGTAGATACGTTTACTTTCACCGGGTACGGCCGCCACTTTGGCTGCTGCCCTGATCTTCAGGTCAGTCAGTAGCACACGGTAATAATCACGTGCGACCTTAGTGCCCCGTAAAACCACGATTGGACCCATGTAAATCGTGCTATCAAAAAACGTCAGCGGGCTGGGACGCGCCATCGCTGTTTCCAGCACCTCGGCCCACAGGTCGGTTGCCTGCTTGGAAAGCGCACAGGTCCTTTGCAGGTCTTCACGCCTCATGGCTCTACCCTGCATCTTTTCAAGTACCCGGATCAGTTCTTCGAACTGCTTAACGACGTCTGCTATATGACTTTCTTCAACTTCAGGAAGGTGGGTTGGCGGATGAATACCAAATACCGGCGCATCAAACTCGTGCGCAAAGTACTCGAACCAGTGCATGACATCTTTACACTGGTTGGTGTTGTAAACGAGTATATCCGGCCTTGGAACCGACTCGATTCCATAGGCTTTTGTCAGTGGCGTGATACCTTTGAGGTAGGCACCGACATCGGAGGTCAGGTAACTGCAGATATCCGGTGAATAACCCATTGCATTAGCCTTGGGTATCGTATCCATACAAACCCGCGTGGCCCCCAGCATCGCGCCGTGATTTTCCGGGAAAAATACTTCAAAACCCATGGCCCGCAGAATTTCTGCCGGGCCGACCGAGGTACACCACGCCACCTTACGCTCAGGATCCTTCGATGCCTGGTCCAGATCAAGGAAATAATCCTTCATGACCCGTTTCATATCCATGTGATGCCTCTCATGTGTACAGCTTTACCCGTTTTCGCAACCGCAATCAAGTTGAGTCCTTTTGTTCCATATCAATAATGCTTGCACCTTCAGGCAATTTATCCGTTGTTTTTGTGCGTATAGCCTCTATGTAAGGCTCGAAATCATGTTCGATTTGACGTGGAATCAATTTAAACGAAGGTGTTAGTTGGTTGGCCTCTACGGTCAGTTCAGAGTCGACAACCAAGGCACCGTCAACGCGTTCAAAGACCGCCCCGGCTGCCTGTTCAGCTTTGATGCAGTCCCCCAGACAGCCAGCCAGCTCATTCATACAACCTGGGTAAACACAATCTGATTGATCAAGATCCCCACCATCGCTTGCGGTCATCAATTCGTAGTTGGGAAATGCCAGCAATGACGGATTTTTCTGACCCGAACCAAAAACATAAGCGTACTTAATGAATTTGCAACGACCGGCAACACGGTCCTCAATTCGTGCAGGGAAGACTTTCTCACCATTATCGAGCTTGAACATACGGTCCAGACGCGAAATGATTCGTACGCCTTCATCAGTGAGCTCGCCAACATCGCCGGTCTTGAACCAGCCATCTTCAAACACATTGTTGGTGACCTCATCTTGCCTGAAGTAAGCACGCATCACATTTGGGCCTTTTACAAGAATCTCATTTTCATTTCCAAGCATGATCTCGACGCCCGGAATCGGGAAACCAACCACGCCAGGAGTTCGTTGCAGGCTCAGCCCGGTCAAGGTGCAACAAGGTGAGGTCTCGGTAAGACCCCAGCCTTCTATGACTGGCACGCCCTTGTTCCGGAAAATTTCCGACGTACTCAGTGGCAAGGGTGCCGCAGCAGTAAATACAAACTTGAGTTCTGGATGAAAAAAACTTTCACCGAATTCCGGTGTTGCCAGAATTCTGGTGATGATCTCCTGGTAAACCTTGGGCACACTGAAGTAAACATGGGGCTTTATTTCAGCGAAGTTTTGCAGCAGTCTGCCTACGTCCTTACCACATGAGTCATCAATCGCCAGACAACCACCCGAATGCAGCGCAAACAAGCGCTCAAACAAACCACCAAAACTGTGATGCCAGGGCAGGTAACACAAAAACCGCATGCCTGATTCGGGTTTCCATAAAATCTCAAGCGCTTTTTGCTGTGACATCAGGTTGGAATGTGTCAGTTGTACGCCCTTTGGGAAGCTACTAGTGCCGGAAGTAAACATGATCATGGCCAGGCGTTGTGGTTTGACCGCACGCATCCGGTCTTCAAGATCAATGCTATCAGCATCCATTTCAACCGCGAGCAGGTCGTGCATAAAGGTCACGCTACTCACACCCAGTGAAGACAGTTTTTCCAGCAAATTCGGGTCAACACTGTGCCTGGACCCGGTCATGGCAAGAACCCGCACTGCCAGACAATCCGACCGTAGCGTAGCGATCTTTTCAAGATTGTCAGTGACCAGTGTGCCGACATCACCAAAACTGATCAGGTCCGACATTAATTCCGCCGCATAACCCGAAAACACCGGCACTGCCACCATACCGGTGCCCATCACTGCCATTTCAGAAACCATACGCTGGTAACCATTGGCCGAGATAAAGGCGACCCGATTGTCAGGCATATCTTCAGTCAATTCTGGGGGCATGCCTTTTTGTTGTAACAAGAAGGCTGCAAGCTTGAGTATGTCGCTAACCATCTGGCGCCAGGACCAGTAGCGGTATGGGCCCTGCTGCCGTTGGGCAAACGCATTCAGGTCGCGATATCGATCCCGGTTATTCAGCAGCATGCTGCCAATATTGGGTGTTGCTTCACCCAGGGATAGAGAAGACTTGAACCCACGCATATCGAAACCTCCAGGAGCTATCGTTTTACCAGCTGGTAGTTACCATTTTAAGCACTAAAGCGATACATAACAATACTATTTACTATATTTAAATGTGTCGCTTTAATGACAAAACAGGTTCAACAGGGACATCCAGATGAGTGTGTGCCTAAAACTAAAATGAAAATGACGTTTTAGTTTGACCTGAAATAGATTAAGAAACCTCTGATCTATTCATCAAATCCTGGTATTTCACCAAGACCGACAATTAAATGTTAGATATCGTATTATTTCAAAGGTGTATATCACGACAAGACTTGATACCTAATATCTTTACCATGCTCAAAATCAGCGACCAGATCAGCATTCCCTACACTGAAATCGAATTCAGCGCTATCCGTGCGCAAGGCCCAGGCGGGCAAAATGTCAACAAAGTGTCTTCAGCAATCCATCTGCGTTTTGATATCGAAGCATCCTCACTACCCGATGCCGTCAAGCGACGTCTGTTACTGACCCCTGATCAGCGTATAACGAGCGATGGTGTGCTCATCATCAAGTCCCAGAACCATCGCAGCCAGGATAAAAACCGTGCCGAAGCACTTTCAAGAATGCTCGAACTGGTAATACCCGCGTTGCAAGCACCTCGAAAACGAATCCCAACACGACCCAGCCGTGTCGCTAAACAAAAACGCCTGGAAACAAAGAAAAAACGCGGCTGCTTGAAACAGTTACGAGGCAAGCCCAACGACCAAGCTTGAAATCAACTTGTGCTGGCACCGCCCATGATCCTGTCTTTAAAATAAAACACAGCCACATGGTCAGCATCATTTGGATCTGCTCTTCTTGGCGCTTTCGATGCGTCTTGACAAAATTCATTGAATTTGTTCCCTTGCAAATGGCCTGTTTTAAGGGATATTGGCAACGTCTCTTTGCATCATCTTGAGCATGGTTCTGAGCGTTATTGATTGCAGCGTCGCCTGCATCATTTCACTTATTTCAATCAGCGCGATTGCGAGCCCGGCTTCCACATCAGTAGCCTGTGGTAAATCAGGGTTTTCGAAACCCTCAATCGACACGGGTTCGAACAACTCGATCACATCCATCAGGGTGGTACGTTTGATGTTGCCGGAGAAACGATAACCACCACCCGCGCCGCGTGCTGCCTGTAAATGCCCTGCCCTAACGAGAATTCGCAAAACTTTTGCCAGGTGATTGATGGATACATCAAATTTAGCCGCGATATCAGCCGTGGATAGCTGCTCACCTTCTGCCTTTGCCAGCTCCAGAACCGCATAGAGGCCCAGGATAGTGGATTGCTGAAGTTTCACAGGTCTTTTTCCAGCTGAATGTAAGGCCCAGCCATCATGCCTTCACTGCGATAAAAAGAGTGAAAATCATTGTTCTGCCGCGCAACCATCGTACGTACTTTGTCTACACCTGCCTGGCTAAAAAATTCACACATCACGGTGTACAGCTGTGTTGCCACACCACCCAGCCTGACATCTGGCCGAACACCCAAGGCAAATACCCAGCCGCAGGGGCTGGAACCAAATTCCCAGTCACGTACTTCGCCAATGATGAAGCCGACAATTTCAGCACCATTTTCACATACCAGAAAAAGCTGCTTGTCATGGTCGTCACCATAACGGTTGAACATCTCTTGCCAATAATGCGGATTAAGATCTTTATTGCTACGCTCATCAAAGGTCATGATAGCGGGCAAATCGGTCTCTATCGCCTTGCGGATATGAACGTTTGGAATGGTCTTTTCAGGTTCTGTTATATTCATCTGATTTCTTTTAAAACTGTTGTATCACTTGGCTTTAAGACTAATTGCATATTATAGTACCATTTTATTGATTTAACGGATTTTCAGGTTCAGACAACTTATGACAACTGAGATTAATTACGAAGAACTACTGGTTCCCTATCTTGAGGGCACAGCTGATTCGCCACTCGAACCGCAGGTGATCGAAGAACTACGCACCGTGTTTGATCCAGAAATTCCGGTCAGTATCTTCGACCTCGGATTGATCTACGATTTACGTTTCTCTGATGATGGTGTTGTTTTGGTGATCATGACATTGACCGCTCCGGCTTGCCCGGTGGCCGATGAAATTCCGGAGTGGATAAAGACCGCAATTATGCGGGTTGACGGTGTGACGGAGGTTGAGATTGACTTGACCTGGGAACCATTCTGGAAACCTGAATATATGACCGAGGCCGCACGGCTTGAGTTAGGGATGTTTTGATTTTGTGCACAAAAAAATATCGGGGTTCGCTCGGCGATCATGGTGGGCACCAGCCAAAGAGTGATATCACCGACAATCCATAATCACAGGGCTGTGACAGCCCTGTTCGCTACCCTTTCTCAATGCCTCTATCTGGCGGAAAAGCAAAGGTTGTCATGTTTTTTGCCGTTTGTGGTGCACACTCGAAAAGCAGTCGGTAGCGCAAAAGTGGTGGTGCAATCGTTTGTAAAACGGAAGACAAAGCATTAATCTGTTGAGTTGTCTGGGCGTCAACCGCTGCAGCAAAGTAAGTCAGGGATGTATGTGTAGTATAATCAAGGAGATACAGCAATGGCTGCGATGAATGATCCTGCCTTGCGCGAGCTTTCAATTTTAATACGGGCTTTCGAACTGGTTTTTCGAAAGCTGATTCGTTTATTAATTGGAAGAATATCGCTGAAAAAAATCCAGGAACTAATCCGCGTCATATTCATTGAAGAAGCTGAAGCCATATTGAAACGTGAGAGCCCGGAGCAAAATGTCGCTTTGGCTGAATTGGCGTTGTTGGCCGATGTTGACACCCGGACAATAAAGAAAACCAGGTCATATATTGCATTGAGTATGCCACTCTATCAAGATGTAACATTCTTAAGTGAACTCGTACCGGAAACTTGTGTTTTGGATCTATGGGAAAGTGGCTCAGCCTACATAGACCAAGTAACTGGCAAACCAAAAACACTTAAGATAAAGGGATCTGGTATCAGCTTTGAATCACTCATCAAAGAGGCAACTTCAACCAGCGGCGTACCAGTAGAATATTTCCTTCAACATCTGGTGGCGAGCAATTCAGTCACCGTAGTAGCGAATGGAACCGAAGTACAATTAATTGATACGCAGTACACATCATTTGAATCAACAGACCAGACAACCAGCTTGAAAATTGGTTTAGCGGTGGTCAGCAACCTGCTGGATACCATTACGCATAACTTACTCGCGCCGGCACAAGGTGACGGGGCCTTTTATCAACGGGGTTGTTGGACCAATCGCCTGAGTAAAGAAGACCGAGAGCAATTAAGGGAAATGACCCGACAGTTTCTATCAAAGCTGGATGAGAAAGCGAGAGAATTAATCAGACCCTATGAACGGGATTCTGTCAGCAATGAACAAATCACTGCTGGAATCAGCATGTTCTACTTTGAGGAAGATGGAACAAGCTAGCACAACGAATTGTATGGGGAACTCAAACAAGGTCATTGATTGGATTTCAAAACTGAGTTGAACTAAGTTTAAAACAACAATAACAAGAATTGAACATGCTAAAAGAATCGCACCCAAATTACTCACCAAAATTTAAATCTGAAGTCGCCCTGGCGGCTGTAAAAGGTGACAAAACAACCTCGGAACTATGCCAGCAGTTCGATCTGCGGCACGAACAGGTTGAGCGGTGGAAAAAACAACTGCTGGAACGAGTTGGCACTGTCTTCGAAGAAAGTGAATCATCAGAGTTGCAACTCAACGAGAATCACCTGGTGCTGGCGCAGAGTGTCGCAGAGCTGGGCTTTTTCAGTCGGGATTTGCATTCTAACAGCTTGTTCATGTCTGCTGAGTTCCTGGCCCTTTTTGGTCTGCAGGATAACTCGCTTCAACCCACATATGATGTATTCGAAAAGGCTATCCATACCGAAGACCAGGAGTGGGTAAAGCAGTTATTGCAAAGTGCCCTGGATAAAAAAGAAACCGTTAAATTTGATCATCGCATTGTGCTCCCTGATGGCAAGCTGCGCTGGATTCAAACCCGTGCACAGGTAATGGTCGATGCCAATGGTGTAGCCAACACCCTGCTTTGCACGGTCATGGATATCACAGATTTCAAACGGACCGAGATCACATTACGTGACAGGGATGCACATCTACGTGCGGTCACCAACACACTTCCAGACCCCATGTGGCTAAAAGATACCGATGGTGTTTACATCGGCTGCAACCGGGAATTCGAGCGTTTGATAGACACCGAAGAGAGTAAAGTCAAAGGTAAAACAGATTATGATCTTTTTCCCAGAGAACTAGCCGCTGAATCCTGTGAAAATGACAAATTTGCGATGGCTAGTGGCAGACCCACTATCAATCAGGAAGAGATCACCTATGCTGATGACGGACATAAAGAACTGGTAGAAATCATTAAAGCGCCAATGTACACCCATGCTGGAACACTTATCGGTGTATTGAGCATTGCCCGTGATATTACGGAGCGAAAGCGTCACGAGGAATTCAGCGAGTTCCAGGCCCGTCGTGCCGAAGCATTACTTGGGCTACCCGGTGCTGCTGAGTCTATGGATGAAACGAACTTTATCCAGTGTAGTCTTGAAATCATGGAGGAACTTAGCAACAGTCGACATTCATTTATTCAAATTATCAATGATGACGAGCAAAATATAGACGTCAGTATATTCTCAAAACGCACACTTGGAGCCTATCACCCGGACACATCTACCCCACACCCGGTGGTAAAGCCAAGTATATTTACTACTGTGCTGGATCAGCAAGAGCCATTACTTATCAATGACTACCCCGGTCACCCCGGTGTTACAGAACCACCCGCGGGCTTTCCGCAGTTGAAGCGGATCATCATGCTACCTGTTATCGAAAACAATAAAGTCGTTGTCGTAGTGGGCGTTGCCAACAATAATCAAAAATACAGTGACTTGGATGTTGAAACAGTACAGCTGATCGCCAATGACACCTGGCGAATTGTGCAACGGCAACGCACATCAGTCCAGCTCCGAAAACTGGCACAAGCAGTGGAACAGAGCCCGGAAAGTATTGTCATCACCAATCTTGACTCAGAGATTGAATACATCAATCAGTCCTTCCTTGAACGGACAGGTTACAGCCAGCAAGAGTTGATAGGTAAAAACCCCAGTATCCTGCAATCAGGTAACACACCGGCAGAAAGTTACCAATCTTTAAGGCATACCTTGAAACAGGGTCAAACCTGGCAAGGTGAATTCATCAACAGGCGTAAAGACGGTAGCGAATTTATTGTATCAGCGCTGATAGCACCACTGCGCCAGACCGATGGCACCATCACCCACTATATTGGCGTTAACAGCGATATCACTGAAAGCAAACGTGTCGCCGCTGAACTCGAAAATCATCGCCATCATCTCGAAGAGTTGGTGGATCAACGCACTGAGGAGTTGGCAGAGGCACAACTACGTGCGGAAACCGCCAACAAAGCTAAAAGCGAATTTCTAGCCAATATGAGCCATGAAATCCGTACACCCATGAATGCCATCATCGGGCTCACACACCTGCTTCAGCATGCCAGCCCAAACCCTGAACAGGCGCAGGGCTTGTCAAAGATTGATCGCTCTGCTGGGCACCTGCTATCCATCATCAATAATATTCTGGATATATCCAAGATCGAGGCTGGGAAGATGTCGCTGGAAAATGCAAATTTCAGCACGGAGGCGCTCTTCAAACAGGTTGGCTCGATGTTACAGGAGCAAACTCTGGCTAAGGGCTTGAGCCTGGAAGTAGAATTAGGCGATGTACCTGCATGGCTGAACGGAGATTCAACCCGATTGCGCCAGGCCTTGCTCAACTATGCCAGCAATGCCGTCAAGTTTTCCGATCAAGGCACGATTACCTTACGGGCGGTAAAGGTGGAAGAAAAAGAAGAGCGGTTACTGATGCGATTCGAAGTTCACGATACCGGAATCGGAATCGCTTCAGACAAGCTGGGTGAGCTATTTCAAGCGTTTGAGCAGGCTGATGCATCCACAACACGCAAATATGGCGGCACGGGCCTGGGATTAACCATTACGCGACGTATCGCCGAACTTATGTCTGGTGAGGCGGGTGCTGAAAGCGAACCAGGTAAAGGAAGTACATTCTGGTTTACCGCCTGGTTGGGGCGCGGTCATGCTGTCGAGGATGATAAGTCTGCTGAAGAAACTGTGGATGCCAGGGCCTATTTGAGTTCCCGCGTCCATAATATTCGCATTCTGCTGGTTGAGGACAATGCGATAAACTGCGAAGTTGCAGTGGCGGTTTTAACCCGTGTGGGCTTGCTGGTAGATACTGCGGAAAACGGCCTTGTGGCGTTGGAAAAGGTGCGTGCCAACCCCTATGACCTGGTGCTGATGGATATCCAGATGCCGGAATGTGATGGGCTGGAGGCGACACGTCAAATTCGCTCCATGGCTGAATCCGGCGATAAAACTGCAGCCCATAACAGTGGTATACCGATCCTGGCAATGACCGCTAATGTATTTGAAGAAGATCGTAAGGCCTGCTTTGCGGCCGGTATGGTTGAAATTGTTAGTAAGCCGGTGGAACCGGATAAGCTGTATGCCACGATAGCCAAATGGTTATTGAAATCAGAGCATCAAGAATCTTCTTGACGCTGAGTTCACAACGGTTATTCATGCGTAGTTTCCTTTTTACACAAACGATCGATAATGCGCCGCGCGTGTACGCCACCTGAGTCAATATTCAACTTCAATAGTTTACGCTCTGGTTGCAACAGCAGGTTTTGTTGTTGACGTTCCAGCACTTCGCGGTCTTCTTCAAAAATGGATTGTTGGCCTTCACGGATTGATTGGGTCAAAGCCACATCATCCACCTGGAAATGACGAGCCATTCCCCAAAAATACCAACATGAAGTACCCGTCTCAGGTGTGATGAAGTCGACCACAATACTGGAGACTTTTTTGTCTGCTGATGCATCGAACGCGCCACAGCCTTCAAGTGCCACGCCCACATCAATCATCACATTACTTGGAGCTTCAAAACGACATATTTGCCAGCGATCGATTTTGGCTACAGGGTCCAGCTTGTTGCTAAGCATTGCATCTTTCCAAAATGGCGGTGCTTCAATGTTGAACATATGACGTGTAGTGGTGACAATGTCATCTTGCACGACCGTTTCAGGCACGGCTTCATCAATCTCCTGCTGACCAATACTGGTGCTGTGCACATAGGTTTCATGGCTCAGATCCATCAGATTATCGATCAATAGGCGGTAGTCGCACTTGAAGTGAAACATGCCACCACCGAAAGACCAATCATCACGACCTGCCCAGCTTGGTTTGGGGATGTCTTTGAAATTAGCCTGGCCAGCATCACCTGGCCAAACCCAAATATACCCATAGCGCTCCATTACAGCGTAGCTACGAATAGCGGGGAATGCTTTTACCCGTTGCGCCGGCATGGCAATTGTTTTGCCATCGCAGCCCATTTGCAGCCCGTGATAGCCACAAACCAGCTTGCCCTCTTTCACTGTGCCTAGCGACAAGGGAGCACCCCGGTGTGGGCAAAAGTCTTCAACCGCAGCCACCTGACCCTTAACGCCTCGGTAAAAACAAATGCGCTGATCACAGATAGTGCGACCAAGTGGCTTCTCTTTGATCTCATCGGGCGTACAGGCGACATACCATGCATTGAGTAAAAACATGTTTTATCCTTTCAAAAAATAAATTACGGTGCGTAAAAAGAAGTTATTCCAGAGGCGGCAACATTTTGAACGCAAAATACGATTTCATGAATAGATCAGAGGTTCCTTAATTATTGAATATCAACTAACGCAGATAGACAGTCATCCCAGATGACGTCTTCACTGATATAAAACAAATTTCAGGACGGACTTAATCCCTGTTCCAAAAAACCCACAGTTAATTTTCCTCTATTCCAGTCCAGCCACACTCTTCAACTGCAACTTGCCGCCCTATCTGCCCATTTTATCTTTATCGTCAATTAATTCCAGCAACACGCCGTTCATTTTTTTTGGGTGGAGAAAAGCGAACTCACAATCCCGGAACTGGCGGGCGTCGCCGATAAAGGGATAATCTTTTTCTTTTAGTTCCACCATGGCTTCGCGGGTATTGTCTACGTTGAAGCTGATTAGCATAACGCCTTCCCCACGTTTTTGGATAAATTTCGCAACATCCCCATCAGGCGATGTGGATTCCATCAACTCAAATCCGACCCCGTCAAGCCAGTAACGTGCAACCCGGATTTTCTCGGACTCATCGACATAAGCATCGTCGGGTTCTGTTTTGCCGAGGATAGGCTCCCAAATTTTTCGTGCTTCTTGCAGGTTTTTGACCGCTATACACAGGTGGTCCAATTTGTTGGTTTTCATCGCCCTACTCCCGTATTTATGCCGACAAGACCGAAATCACGCCCAATTCGGCAAGTTGCCCTATTTCCCGCTCACCCAGACCTGCCTCAGCAAGAATCTGCCGCGTGTGTTGACCATATTTGGCAGGAAACGATAGCTCTGTGCACGCCCTATCCCGGTCAACCGCCATCGGTTGCATATGGATCAGCTTGCCATCCGGTGTCTGCGTGCTGGTGAGTTTGTCATTCAATGCTTCAAGTACGCGTACCTGGCGTATATCGTTAATCACCGCATGTGGAATGGTTGCTGCGGTAAAATCTGCAGCGAGTTCAGTAGTTGAATATCGGGCTGAAATGGCACTGATATCATGATAACAACCCTGCCGTTCCGCCTGGCGACCCTTGTTGGTCTCACGAGCATCATTGGCAACCGGTTTAAATTTTTCAATGCTGGTAAACCGTTGCCACTGGATATCATTACCGATCGCAACATAGATAAAACCATTTTTTGTCGGATAGGCATTGGTGGGAATGAATTTCCGGTGTTCATTTCCACAGCGGGTGATTTCCGAATCATCACAGCCAAAATCAACCAATGGCAAGGTCGTGATCAACCAGGACGCAGCCGCCTGTAACATGGAGACATTAATTTCTGAACCCTCACCGGTTTCGGCCTGCTCTGCCAGGGCCAGGCAGACGCCAGCATAGACTTCATCACCGGCTTTTAAATCTATCAGCGGGATACCCGACAAGGTTGGTTGTCCGTCTTCATGTCCGGTGAGCTCCATAAAGCCTGACATGGCCTGCAGTGCAGGGTCATAACCCGGCACATTGGGATAAGCGGGCCCCATGGCCGAAATACCGGCCCAAATAATCTTCGGATTCGCCGTTTTGAGTGTTTGGTAATCAATTCCCAGGTTTTCATAACGACCTGGCAAGGTATTGCAGCAGAAAATATCAACATCCAGTTCTTTGATGATACGCAGCAGCAATTCACGACCTCGTGGATCTTTTAAATCCAGTGCGATAGTTTCTTTTCCCACATTCGGCGCAACAAAATAGCTGTTGCGGTCATCATCTACCACTTGTGTGCCGATATAGCGATTCGGGTCACCCGGCAGGCGCCCACCTTGCGGGGTTGCCTCAATGCGAATGACACGCCAACCAAGCTGGGCAAAACGCAGCGTGGCATAAGGCATCGAAAGTGCCTGCTCCAGACTCAGTACGGTGCGTTGTCTCATTACTGAGTGTTGTCCGGTACCTGATCGTGCAATGCCCTTGCCACCTTCTCAGGTGTCAGGGGTGGTGCAAAAAAGCGTACACCGATTGCGTTATAGACCGCATTGGCAATCGCCGGTGCCGGGATAATCGCAGGTAATTCAGCAATACCTTTGCAGCCTAACGGACTTGCTTTGCAATCACTTTCAACAAAATGCAGTTCGATTTCCGGTGTTTCCGGTGCGGTTGGTACTTTATAATCCCTGAAATTGGGATTGAGTACTTTGCCGTCCTTGATTTGCAGCTGTTCGCTGAGCGCGTATCCCAGAGAAACCGAGATACCACCCTCCATCTGACCTTCAATACCAAGGCGATTAATCACGCGACCGACATCCTGCACCGCCGTCATTTTGACGACTTTCACTTCACCGGTTTCGGTATCAACTTCCACTTCTGCGACATAAGCACCATGTGCCCAGGTAGCTGACAGGTTGCCAACATGATTTTTATCCTCAAGCTCACTATCAGGCTCATAGTATTCGCTCACCATGACCAGCTCGGGCTCTTCTGCAAAGTGCATTTGACGCAAAAGTTTATCGAGCTTGATAATCGATACACCATTATCCGCCTGAACCACATGTCCTTCTCGAAGATCCATCTGCTCCGCACTCACATTGGATTGCCTGGCTGCGGCTCGCAATATTTGCTTACGTGCCGCTTTAGCTGCCCGCAAGGCAGAGTTACCGGTAACAAACGTTGTGCGACTGGCATGCACACCGACATCCCAGGGACCCAGTGCCGTATCGTTGTTAACGATGGTGATGTCTGACATTGGGATACCAAGCTCTTCCATCACAATCTGGCTCAATACCGCGTCGATACCCTGACCGATTTCGGAGGCACCCGTTATCAAGGTTGCCCTGGCATAGTCATCCAGCTTTAGAATTGAGCCGCAGCCATCACTTTTGTGGATTTTCGCACCACCTGCATTATGGATCGAAGTGGCGATGCCAATTCCATGCTTTATCCGACCGGCATTTACACGGTCTTGGGCATATAGCTTATATTTTTTCAGAAAATCAGTCTTTTCGGCAGCAATTTCAATACATTCCCTGAGCTTGCAATCATCAAGTTTTGATCCTTGCGGTGTCACTTCACCGGGCTTTTGTGCATTCTTCAGACGAAATGCAATCGGGTCCATGCCCACTGCCTCAGCCAGCATATCCATCACCGAAGCAGTGACAAAAGTAGCCTGCACGTTGCCGTAACCACGAAAAGAGCCTGCGTAAACACTGTTTGTATAGGCTGCCAGGCCCTTGTACTCGACCACCGGCACACGAAAGTGCCCGGTGAAGGTTCGCATCTGGATGACCGGTGTTGTTGGCCCCCATGATGTATAGGCACCGTTATTCATCAGGCAGTCAACACTGCGGAATGTCAGTGTGCCATCTTTATTAACACCGCTGCGGATTTTAAATTCAGCAGGTTGACGAGTGGGTGAATTGATGAACTCTTCCTCACGCGAAAAGGTCAGCTTGACCGGACGCCCGACAGCTTTGGATAACAATGCACAAATGGGCTCAAACGGGTACACATCGAGCTTGGAACCAAAAGCACCACCAACGGGTGGCTGAATCACACGAATATCGCCCGGATGTATACCCACCGCAGGTGCCAGATCCATTTTATAGTTATAAGGGTATTGAGTCTGGCTATACATGGTCAGCTTGCCATTAGTTTCGAAGTCGGCAATGACACAACCTGGGCCCATGCAACAATGCGTTACATAAGGCACTTCGAATTCATGTTCGATCACGATATCTGAATTTACCTCTGCTGCCGCAACATCACCGTGCGAAAATTCATACGACAGACTACGATTGTCCGGGTGGTCTTCATGCACCACCGGAGCACCTTGCTTCAATGCTTCTGTGGGTGAGAAAACCGGTGGCAGATCTTCATATTCAACTTTAATCAAGCCAATCGCTTCAGCCGCAATCTGCTCACTTTCCGCCGCAACTGCAGCGACCTCATCACGTATACACCTGACTTTTCCCGCTTTGAGAGTACGATTAT
Source organism: Gammaproteobacteria bacterium (assembly GCA_021772935.1). Taxonomy (GTDB): domain Bacteria; phylum Pseudomonadota; class Gammaproteobacteria; order Xanthomonadales; family SZUA-36; genus SZUA-36. The sequence goes on along the minus strand of JAJFLA010000003.1, from coordinate 53,713 downwards.
CTCGAGTGGGGCCGAATTTTAATTCCGGAATATCATAGCCGGTTAGAACCGCGTGTACACCCGCCAGGGCTTTTGCCGCGCTGGTATCAATACTAATGATTTTTGCGTGTACCCGGTCGCAGTGCAATATCTTGCCAAACAACATACGTGGTAACACCATGTCATTAATATAGACGGTACGCCCACTTGCCTTGTCCGGTGCGTCAGGCTTGGTCACTCGTTGACCAATGATGGTTTTCTTTTCAAATACCGGGCTTGTTTGAATCGCTTTGCCCATTTTAATGCTGCTCATGCTGAAGCCTCATCAAGTATCACGGCTGCGACCGCATCTACGACCTTGGTGTAGCCGCTGCAACGGCAGACATTGCCTTCCAGGCCACGGGCGATATCATCACGGCTCAGCTGGTGGCTCTTGTCAGTATTCTGATCAACGACGTAACGCGCCTGCATGATCATGCCGGGCATACAATAACCACATTGGATCGCGCCGTGATCGACAAAGGCCTGCTGCATAATTTCCAGGCCAGCCACACCACCAAGACCTTCAATTGTCTGCACTTCACGTCCGTCACAATCCACCGCGAACATAAGGCAGGAATTGATCGTGCGATCATCAATTTTTACCGTACAGGCACCACATTCACCTTCACCACAGGCCAGCTTTCCACCGGTCAGATCGAAATTCTCGCGTAGCATGACGAGTGTCGTCATCGTTGGCGGGACTTTGGTCTGAACCATTCTTCCGTTCAGGCTGAATTTGATTTCAATTTCAAGCTGCATGAGCTGTAACTCCTTGAAAAAGAGCCAAGGCCCTCCTGATATAAACACCGCTGAGGTGGGTTCGGTACCAGGCCGATGCGCGTACATCATCAATGGGTTTAACTTCCTCTTGTACGGCTTCAACAGCCTGGGCGATAGCAGACTCATTGAGTGATCGCCCTTCCAGTACCAACTCGGTTGCCGTTGCGCGCAATGGTGTGGGTGCAACCGCACCAATGGCTATACGAACCCCTCTAAGCACACCCGCTTCCAGCACCCCGGCAAACCCCATCGCAACGGTGGAAATTTCCAGTGCAGGACGTGGTCCGGATTTTTGGAAACTCGCGCTAAAGCCGGCAACCGGCTGCTTGAACTCAACCGCGGTGAGCAATTCATTTTTTTGCAGAACTGTTTTCCCAGGACCGATGAAAAAGTCACACAATGCCAGTCTGCGTGTTGAAACAGATTCATCAATCCAACTGACCAATTCTACTTGTGCATCCAGCAGCAACAAAGGTATGCACATGTCCCCGGCCGGTGATGCGTTGCACAGGTTACCAGCCAGTGTTGCGGCGTTGCGAATCTGCGGACTGGCAAAATGATCCGCAGCTTCAACCAGCACCGGTATATCAGCCGCCAGGGTCGTGCTTTCCAGAATGTCGGTCACCGTGGTCAAACCACCAATACGGTAACGTCCACTGGTCACAGATATGCCACGCATCTCCTCGACCCGCTGGATATTAATCAGCGTCGATTCGAATTGTCTTGCACCGGCTTCAATCTGCGGTGTCAAATCGGTGCCACCGGCGACGATGGTTGCCTCACCTTGCTGCAACAGTTGTACTGCCTCGGATATCGAGGAAGGCCGGTGATAATTTTCAATATTTATCATTTAATATCTACCTAAAAGCGAACCGGTTCGTTATAACGGCCATAAACCGAGACCAGTGCATGGGTCATCTCACCAACGGTGGCATACGCCTTCACCGCCGCCATGATCGCTGGCATGACATTTACACCTTGCGTGGCATCATCAACGAGTTTCGCCAAGGTGTTTTCCACCGCTGCGTTATCGCGCTCAGCACGTAGTTTCTGCAGGCGTTCAATCTGCCGGTCGGCGTCATCTTGTGCGTAAGGGTGGTATTCGACTTCAGGCTCTTCTTCATCCATCTCGTAGCAGTTAATACCCACTTTGGGGAATTCGCCCGACTCGATTTCCTGTAATAACTCATAAGCTTGTGTGGATACTTTTGACTGAATCGTGCCCTCGGCCACCATCTTGACAATACCACCCTGCTCGTCAACCTCTTGCATGACTGCCTGCATCCGCTCACGCATCTGGTTAGTCAGGGTCTCGACGTAATAGGAACCCGCCAATGGGTCAACCGTGTCGCACAAACCCATTTCTTCAATCAACACTTGCATGGTCCGCAAAGACAGCCGTTGCGCGTCTTCGCTGGGAATCGTATAGGCCTCGTCAAAGCAGCACAGCGCCATGGTTTGAGCACCGGAAAGAGCACTTATCAGGGCGTAATAGGCGCCTCGGACAATATTGACCTCAGGTTGCTCCTTGGTCAGGCCACTACCACCACCACCAGCGATCATTCGTAACACCATTGAACGTGGATTAGTCGCACCGTACTCTTCCTTGATGATCTTGGCCCATAAACCACGACCGGCACGGAATTTCGCCACCTGCTCAAAAATATTGCCATAGATATTGAAATTGAAAGACAACCTCGAAGCAAATTCATCAACATCAAGTCCGCGTGCCAGTACCAGGTCGGTATAAGCCTTGGCGATGACAAAACCGTAGGCCATTTCCTGAGCCGGATCAGCCCCGGATTCACGGATGTGATAACCACAGACACTGACCGGACTGTATTTTGGCGCATTGTTGGCACAGTATTCGATGGTATCGGCCACCAGCTTGATGGACGGCTCCACCGGGAATATCCAGGTGCCACGACCGATGAACTCTTTCAAAATATCATTCTGGGCCGTGCCACGTAACTTTGAGATGTCATAACCACGCTTCTCAGCCATCGCCAGATACATTGCAATCATGATCGCCGCAGCGCCATTTATCGTCAGCGAGACAGTAATCTTTTCCAGATCGATACCATCAAAAGCAACCTCGAAATCACGCAGAGAATCAACCGCCATGCCCACCCGGCCTATTTCACCGATGGCGAGATCATCGTCGGAATCAAGACCGATCTGCGATGGCAGGTCAAAGGCGACGTTTAAACCAGTCTGGCCATTTTCAATCAGGAATTTAAATCGCTCGTTGGTATCTTCCGGATCCCCAAAACCCGTGTATTGGCGCATCGTCCAGGGTCGTTTACGGTACATTTCCTTGTGAATCCCACGTGTAAATGGGTACTCACCCGGCAGACCGACCATGGCCACACCACCGGAAGCCTCAAGATCTTCCGCCGTATAGGTCTTTTTGATCTCGATACCGGATTCGTTAATGACCGACCGGTTGCTATCCTGCTGTTTAATCGATGCACCCGTCGTTTTTTGCCGGGGCTTGAATTGTTGTGTTGTCATTGGCATCTCTCGTTGATGAAATCAACTATTTCTTCAAGCCGTGTCCCGGCCGGAAATATCCCGTCGAGTCCGACTGCTTTCAGTGCTTTCTGGTCGGGTGCTGGAATGCTGCCGCCAATAATCCAGAGCTTGTCGTCCAGCCCATTTTCAAGCAACAGTTTTTTCAGTCGCTGACAATACGGCACATGTGAACCGGCCATGCTCGACAGGCCGATCACATCCACGTCTTCCTCCAGTGCGATCTGCGCCACTGCTTCAGGCGGTTGACGTAAGCCGGTGTAGATAACATCGTATCCGGCATCAATTAGAGCGCGCACCACGATTTTGGCACCACGGTCGTGCCCGTCCAGTCCCGGCTTGGCGATCAGCACTCTGATCCTGGCCCTGGTTGCATGTGATTTCATGTGGACAATTCCTTGGCGATAATAAGTTTGAGAATTTCACTGGTACCACCACCAATGAGTGTAAAACGGATATCCCGTAGGTGGCGTTGCACCGGGTATTCCATCGCAAAACCGTAGGAGGCCAGTACCCTCGCGGCTTTGTCACAGACGTCTGCGGCGGCTTCAGAGGCGAATAGTTTTGCCATCGCAGATTGTTGGTGACAGGGCTTGTCGTTTTGTTTCAACCAGGCTGCGTAATGCACCAGTTGTTCGGCAGCTTCGAGGTCTGTAGCCATCTCAGCTAATTTATGCTGAATAGCTTGAAACCTATTGATATATTTACCAAATTGCTTACGTTCACCAGCATATCGAATGGCTTCTTCCAGTGCACCTCTACCACCGCCGACGGCCATCGCACCGGTAATAATCCTGATTTCAGCCAATAGTTTACGCAGGTGCTTTTCACCTTCTCCCACCGCACTCAGGCAATGCGTGTCGGGTACAAAACAATCATTCAATGCCAGTTCGGATGTGGGTAATGCACGTACACCCATTTTCTCGATGGCACGCCCGACAGCAAGGCCTTCAAAATTCCTTTCGACGAGGAAAATGGTGAGTTTGCTTTCTTCACCTGCTTTTGCAAAAACAGTAAAAAAGTCTGCAACCGGTGCCGAAGTAACCCACATTTTCTGACCATTGATACGATAACCACCTGTCACCTTGACAGCGGTGGTCGCAATGCCACCCAGATCACTGCCGGCATTCGGTTCGGTCATGCAAATTGCACCCACCTTTTCACCACGCAATGCAGGTTCAAAAAGACGCTTACGAATATCATCATTACCCAGCATGTGCAGGAACTTGGTGCCCATCAATGATTGCATGGCCACTGCCCCTGCCAATGACATTGAGCCACGTGCAACCTGGGTCAGTGCCAGGCAAAACGAATTGAGATCCATACCGCTGCCGCCGTCGGTCTCTGGATAGCGCATGCCAAAAAAGCCCATATCGCCCAATTCACGAAACAATTGCCAGGGAAATTCGTGTGCCTCATCTATCGCCTCGGCCTGTGGTGCGATTCTCTCGTCACAGAAGCGACTAAACGTATCGCGTACGGTCTGCTGTTCCTGGGATAATTCAAAATCCATCAGCTGTTGCTCTCTTCATAGCCGTAGGCTGTCTTTGCGGCCTCGACCGAAATCACACCATTGCGAACTTCTTCCTTTAAGCTGGCACGGTCCCGTTTTGCAGGGTCACCATAACCACCACCACCACCAGCATACTGGTGATAAATAGAACCCCGGGGTACTCCTTCAATCAGATCCTTGTTGTTCGGCACCACCACTCGACCATCAGGGTAAGTCAGTTTGATCTCATTAAGGGTTCCACCCTTGCCACCAAACAGACCAAAGGCGGGTTCAAAATCACCATCACCAAAAGTTACCAATTGTGTATCTTCAGAGCCGATGATGAATTCGGTTTCCACACCCAGTCCACCACGCCATTCACCGGCACCAGCAGAATCTATCAGGTATTCATGACGCTTGAGCAAGTGTGGGGTCTGCTGTTCAAACATTTCGTAATCCTGGTCGAGAATACCACCAGAGGCGTCGATCATGCCGATATGGTCATAACCGTCGGTACCGTTCATCGCACCCGAACCACCCTTCAGACCCATAAAACCAATATCGACATAATGTTCATCTTTTTCTTCATCAAGCCCTGTTGTCAACGAAGCCAGCAGGTTATTCCAGCCAGCCGTGACGCGATCGGGAATAACGGGTGCCAGGGCACGGATGATGGCATCTGCATTGGGCGGGCACAGATGGTTACCAAAGGTGGTCGCTTTTGGATAGGCGGCATTCAAAATAGTACCCTCGGGTATAATCATGTCGATCGGTCCGACCATGCCCTCGTTATGAGGGATGTCCGGGTTGACCATTTGCAGAAAAGTCAGGATGGCCGCGGATGCACTGGAGGTGTAAGTGCCGTTGACGAAGCCATCGGTCTGCGCATCGGTATCTGAATAATCGAAGGTAATATGTTTGTCTTTGACCGTCACCGTGACACGAATTGTGAATTTGGTGCCCAGGTTATGACCATCAAAATAAACATAGCCTTCACCGCTGTATATGCCTTCTGGAATGGTCGCGATCTCCGCTTCCATCATTTTGCGGGTGGCATCAAATAAGGCGGTCTTGTGGTTTTCGAAACTTTCGCGACCATATTTTTCGAGAACATCAAGCAAACGTCGCTCACCCACTGTGCAAGCACCCATCTGGGCACGCATATCGTGCTGTACGATTTCCAGGCGGATATTGGCAAAGATGAGGTTCCAGACATCCTTGCGCAGTACACCCTTTTCATACACTTTCACCGGCGGGATACGTAAGGCTTCCTGCCAGACTTCGGTGGCCCTGGGATTGTAACCACCCGGTACATTGCCACCAATATCGGCCTGGTGGCCTTTTACCGCTGACCAGGCAACCAACTCGCCTCGATGAAATATTGGTTTGTACACTGCTACATCATTGTTCTGGTTACCCATCGAGAAGACGTCGTTATGGAAAATCACGTCACCCTCATGGATATCATCACCAAAATACTCCACCAGGTATTTGCATACCGGCGCCAGAGAGAACGCGAGAATCGGCAGGTTTTCGGTTTGCTCCAACATATTGCCTGCGGCATCATAAAGACCTGTGACAAAATCCTTGGCCTCACACAGGATCGGTGAACGCGCAGTCTGCTCTACAGACAGACTCATTTCATCGGTGATCGATTTGAAAGTCCGCGCATAAACGGACAGCAGTATGGGGTCTATCTGGCCCGTTTCCACACTCTTATCCTCATGGTTCATTGTTGGTCTCCACTCAATTTAGGACTCAGAAGATCTTCACGGCCTTTTTCATACACGACAAATGAGCCGTATTGATCAAGCACACAATCGTAGGCATCGCTTACCAGAATCGCTGTCGTTACCTGCTCGATCATGGCAGGGCCACGTACAAAGTTACCAAAATGCATCTTGTGTCCATCATAAACTGGCACTGGGAAAAAGGCTTTTTTTGAGAAAATGTACATGTCCCGCTCACCTTTAAATGCGGCAGACGCGTCCTGACCCGCATAATCCTGCTCCCGGAAATCGGGCTTATCGGTCACACCAATCGCTTGTAAACGTACATTGATAAGATCGACACTGACCTGCTGGTCTTCAAGTGAATAGCCGTATAGACGGTTGTGTTCGGCATGAAATGCGCTGTGTATCGCATCCGAGTCTGCTTTCTCGATCCACTCGCGCTCGACTTCTACGGAAACCTCGTGGTACTGCTTTTGGTAACGGCAATCCAATTTGACCTGGAACTGCTGGCGCTCTTGAGAGATTCCCTCATTGATCAGCATCGCGGTGCCTTCGTCGACCATATTGGTAACCAATGTCTGCAAAGCCGGCCAGTCAAGCCCTTCCATGCGGGCAAAAAAGGTTCTTACAAAATCATGTTTGAGGTCACCCATCAGCATACCGACAGCACACAGTATGGAGGACTCTCTGGGCACAATCTGGAATGGAATCTGCAATTCTTCACAGATCATGCAGGAATGTATGGGACCTGCGCCCCCAGCAACCACCATCGGGAACTCACGCGGATCGAAACCGCGTTTGATGGTCACTTCACGAACACCCTGCGCCATATTGTTGCAGGCCACCCGGTACATACCCGCCGCCGCACTTTCCACATCCATACCAAGCGGCTTTGCAATGTGTTCCTTAATGGCTGCACGCGCAGCTTCAATATCCAGTTTCATGCTGCCGCCTGCAAAAAAGTCCGGGTTCAGATAACCCAGCACGAGGTTGGCATCGGTACAGGCAGGAAGTCTGCCACCCTGAGCGTAACTCACCGGCCCAGGAACAGCACCTGCACTTTGCGGGCCCATACGTAACAATCCGCCTTCGTCAATCCAACCAATCGATCCGCCACCAGCGCCAATGGTGTGGATGGCGAGCATCGGTAAGGCAATACGATGCCGGTCGATCACACCTTCGTTGACCAGTACCGGGCTGCCGGTTACGAGTGCAGCCTCAAAGCTGGTTCCTCCCATATCCACTACGATACAATTCTGCTGGTCATGTGCCTGGGCATAAACCAGACCCGCTCCCGGTCCAGCCGCAGGTCCGGAAAGCAGGGTTAGCGCCGCCGTTTTGCGTGCGGTTTCCGGTGTCATGACACCGCCGTTGGATTGCATGATCATCAACAGACCATTGAAACCGTTGCGGCCCAGTCTGCCGGTCAACTGTTCAAGGTAGTCATTTAAGATAGGCCCGATATACGAGTTGAGTACGGTGGTGCTGGTGCGTTGATAAAAGCGAATGGAAGGCAACAAATCAGTGGAAACTGTGAGGTATGCATCCGGCATTCTTTCACGCACCAATTCCGCCGCACGGTGTTCGTGGTCAGCATTAATAAAGGCATTCATGAAACAGATGGAAACCGCCTCGACCCCTTCCGTCAGGAATAACTCAATCGCTTTTTCAACATCATCCAGGCTCAATGCTTCAACTTCACTGCCATCACGGCGCAAGCGTCCTTTCACACCTGCCCTAAGGTAACGTGGTACCAGTGGCTTAACGTTGGTGTAGCGATTGTTGTATTGTTCTTCGCGAATCCCACGACGCATTTCAAGCGCGTCACGCACCCCTTCGGTTGTGATCAGACCAGACTTGGCACCATTTCTGGTCAAAGTAGCATTGGTGGTAACAGTGGTGCCATGCACGATGGTCTCGACCCGTTGTAGAAACTCACTCAGGCCAAGTGATGGCTCCTGTTTTGACGCGATCTCGGTCAGACCATTGATAACGGCAGCTGAGGGGTCATCAGAAACCGACAACACCTTGAATATTTCTGGTTCCCTGTCTTGCCAGGCAACCAAAAAGTCAGTGAAAGTCCCGCCGACGTCTATTCCAATCTTTAAACCCATACCTTAATTTCTCCTAGAATGGGGTCGGAGTAAAAACCAAATTTGAATTCAAATTTGGTTTTTACTCCGACCCCATTCTAGGAGAAATTAAGGTATGGGTTTAAAGATTGGAATAGACGTCGGCGGGACTTTCACTGACTTTTTGGTTGCCTGGCAAGACAGGGAACCAGAAATATTCAAGGTGTTGTCGGTTTCTGATGACCCCTCAGCTGCCGTTATCAATGGTCTGACCGAGATCGCGTCAAAACAGGAGCCATCACTTGGCCTGAGTGAGTTTCTACAACGGGTCGAGACCATCGTGCATGGCACCACTGTTACCACCAATGCTACTTTGACCAGAAATGGTGCCAAGTCTGGTCTGATCACAACCGAAGGGGTGCGTGACGCGCTTGAAATGCGTCGTGGGATTCGCGAAGAACAATACAACAATCGCTACACCAACGTTAAGCCACTGGTACCACGTTACCTTAGGGCAGGTGTGAAAGGACGCTTGCGCCGTGATGGCAGTGAAGTTGAAGCATTGAGCCTGGATGATGTTGAAAAAGCGATTGAGTTATTCCTGACGGAAGGGGTCGAGGCGGTTTCCATCTGTTTCATGAATGCCTTTATTAATGCTGACCACGAACACCGTGCGGCGGAATTGGTGCGTGAAAGAATGCCGGATGCATACCTCACAGTTTCCACTGATTTGTTGCCTTCCATTCGCTTTTATCAACGCACCAGCACCACCGTACTCAACTCGTATATCGGGCCTATCTTAAATGACTACCTTGAACAGTTGACCGGCAGACTGGGCCGCAACGGTTTCAATGGTCTGTTGATGATCATGCAATCCAACGGCGGTGTCATGACACCGGAAACCGCACGCAAAACGGCGGCGCTAACCCTGCTTTCCGGACCTGCGGCTGGACCGGGAGCGGGTCTGGTTTATGCCCAGGCACATGACCAGCAGAATTGTATCGTAGTGGATATGGGAGGAACCAGCTTTGAGGCTGCACTCGTAACCGGCAGCCCGGTACTGGTCAACGAAGGTGTGATCGACCGGCATCGTATTGCCTTACCGATGCTCGCCATCCACACCATTGGCGCTGGTGGCGGATCGATTGGTTGGATTGACGAAGGCGGATTGTTACGTATGGGCCCGCAAAGTGCAGGTGCTGTTCCTGGGCCGGTGAGTTACGCTCAGGGTGGCAGACTTCCTGCCTGTACCGATGCCAACCTCGTGCTGGGTTATCTGAACCCGGACTTTTTTGCAGGCGGCAGCATGAAACTGGATATTGAAGCTGCGCGTGCAGCCATTAAGGAACACATTGCAAAGCCGCTTGGTATGGATGTGGAAAGTGCGGCGGCGGGTATGTACCGGGTGGCCTGCAACAATATGGCGCAGGGTGTTCGTGAAGTGACCATCAAACGCGGTTTCGATCCGCGTGAGTTCCCGATGGTGGTTGCTGGGGGCGCAGGTCCCATACATTCCTGCATGATCTGTGAAGAATTGCAGATTCCATTCCAGATTGTGCCCAGAGAGTCCTCCATACTGTGTGCTGTCGGTATGCTGATGGGTGACCTCAAACATGATTTTGTAAGAACCTTTTTTGCCCGCATGGAAGGGCTTGACTGGCCGGCTTTGCAGACATTGGTTACCAATATGGTCGACGAAGGCACCGCGATGCTGATCAATGAGGGAATCTCTCAAGAGCGCCAGCAGTTCCAGGTCAAATTGGATTGCCGTTACCAAAAGCAGTACCACGAGGTTTCCGTAGAAGTCGAGCGCGAGTGGATCGAGAAAGCAGACTCGGATGCGATACACAGCGCATTTCATGCCGAACACAACCGTCTATACGGCTATTCACTTGAAGACCAGCAGGTCAGTGTCGATCTTATCAATGTACGTTTACAAGCGATTGGTGTGACCGATAAGCCCGATTTCCGGGAGCAGGATTATGCGGGTCAGGACGCGTCTGCCGCATTTAAAGGTGAGCGGGACATGTACATTTTCTCAAAAAAAGCCTTTTTCCCAGTGCCAGTTTATGATGGACACAAGATGCATTTTGGTAACTTTGTACGTGGCCCTGCCATGATCGAGCAGGTAACGACAGCGATTCTGGTAAGCGATGCCTACGATTGTGTGCTTGATCAATACGGCTCATTTGTCGTGTATGAAAAAGGCCGTGAAGATCTTCTGAGTCCTAAATTGAGTGGAGACCAACAATGAACCATGAGGATAAGAGTGTGGAAACGGGCCAGATAGACCCCATACTGCTGTCCGTTTATGCGCGGACTTTCAAATCGATCACCGATGAAATGAGTCTGTCTGTAGAGCAGACTGCGCGTTCACCGATCCTGTGTGAGGCCAAGGATTTTGTCACAGGTCTTTATGATGCCGCAGGCAATATGTTGGAGCAAACCGAAAACCTGCCGATTCTCGCGTTCTCTCTGGCGCCGGTATGCAAATACCTGGTGGAGTATTTTGGTGATGATATCCATGAGGGTGACGTGATTTTCCATAACGACGTCTTCTCGATGGGTAACCAGAACAATGATGTAGCAGTGTACAAACCAATATTTCATCGAGGCGAGTTGGTTGCCTGGTCAGCGGTAAAAGGCCACCAGGCCGATATTGGTGGCAATGTACCGGGTGGTTACAATCCCAGGGCCACCGAAGTCTGGCAGGAAGCCTTACGTATCCCGCCGGTGAAAGTGTATGAAAAGGGTGTACTGCGCAAGGATGTCTGGAACCTCATCTTTGCCAATATCCGCCTGGAAATCGTACAGCACGATATGCGTGCCCAGATGGGTGCTTGCACAGTGGGTGAGCGACGTTTGCTTGATGTTCTCGAAAAATATGGTCGCGAAAGTTTCGAAAACCACAAGACCGCCTTATTTGATGCCACCCGCAAAATGATGGAAGCGGAGATCGCGACCATTCCAGAAGGCATATACAGCGGTGAAGGCTATGTTTATTTTGATGGTCATAACCTGGGCACCAAATTCACAATTCGTGTCACGGTGACGGTCAAAGACAAACATATTACCTTCGATTATTCAGATACCGATGCGCAGACCGATGGCTTCGTCAACGGCACTTACACCTCCAGTGCATCCGCGGCCATCCTGACTTTTCTGCAAATGGTCAACCCGGACATCCCTCATAACGAGGGCATGGTCGGACCGATCGACATGATTATACCCGAGGGTACTATTTTGAATGCCGCCTATCCAAAAGCGACCACCTTTGGTAACCATCTGTGCCCGCCCAATGCAGATGCCATCATCCGTGCCCTGGCACCCGTTATTCCCGATCGCGTCACGGCTGGCTGGAATAACCTGCTGGCTTCGTTGACAACAGGGCTTGATGAAGAAAAAGATGAACATTATGTCGATATTGGTTTTATGGGTCTGAAGGGTGGTTCGGGTGCGATGAACGGTACCGACGGTTATGACCATATCGGCATGATCGACGCCTCTGGTGGTATTCTCGACCAGGATTACGAAATGTTTGAACAGCAGACCCCACACTTGCTCAAGCGTCATGAATACCTGATAGATTCTGCTGGTGCCGGTGAATGGCGTGGTGGACTGGGTGTGGAAACCGAATTCATCATCGGCTCTGAAGATACACAATTGGTAACTTTTGGTGATGGTGATTTTGAACCCGCCTTTGGTCTGTTTGGTGGCAAGGGTGGAACCCTTAATGAGATCAAACTGACTTACCCTGATGGTCGAGTGGTGGTGCCGAACAACAAGGATCTGATTGAAGGAGTACCCCGGGGTTCTATTTATCACCAGTATGCTGGTGGTGGTGGTGGTTATGGTGACCCTGCAAAACGGGACCGTGCCAGCTTAAAGGAAGAAGTTCGCAATGGTGTGATTTCGGTCGAGGCCGCAAAGACAGCCTACGGCTATGAAGAGAGCAACAGCTGATGGATTTTGAATTATCCCAGGAACAGCAGACCGTACGCGATACGTTTAGTCGCTTCTGTGACGAGAGAATCGCACCACAGGCCGAGGCGATAGATGAGGCACACGAATTTCCCTGGCAATTGTTTCGTGAATTGGGCGATATGGGCTTTTTTGGCATGCGCTATCCAGAGACCGACGGCGGCAGCGGTATGGATCTCAATTCGTTTTGCCTGGCACTGACCCAGGTTGCACGTGGCTCAATGTCATTGGCAGGGGCAGTGGCCATGCAATCATTGATGGGCACCAAGTTCCTGCACATGCTGGGTAATGATGATATTCGTAAGCGTCTTTTTGAACCTGCATTGCGTGGTGAAAAGGTGGGTGCAATTTGCATGACCGAACCGAATGCCGGCAGTGATCTGGGTGGCATTGCGACCACCGCTGTCAAGGTGACAGGTGGTTATCGTATCAATGGTCAGAAAATGTGGGTTACTTCGGCACCGGTTGCAGACTTTTTTACTGTTTTTGCAAAAGCAGGTGAAGAAAGCAAACTCACCATTTTCCTCGTCGAAAGGAATTTTGAAGGCCTTGCTGTCGGGCGTGCCATCGAGAAAATGGGTGTACGTGCATTACCCACATCCGAACTGGCATTGAATGATTGTTTTGTACCCGACACGCATTGCCTGAGTGCGGTGGGAGAAGGTGAAAAGCACCTGCGTAAACTATTGGCTGAAATCAGGATTATTACCGGTGCGATGGCCGTCGGCGGTGGTAGAGGTGCACTGGAAGAAGCCATTCGATATGCTGGTGAACGTAAGCAATTTGGTAAATATATCAATAGGTTTCAAGCTATTCAGCATAAATTAGCTGAGATGGCTACAGACCTCGAAGCTGCCGAACAACTGGTGCATTACGCAGCCTGGTTGAAACAAAACGACAAGCCCTGTCACCAACAATCTGCGATGGCAAAACTATTCGCCTCTGAAGCCGCCGCAGACGTCTGTGACAAAGCCGCGAGGGTACTGGCCTCCTACGGTTTTGCGATGGAATACCCGGTGCAACGCCACCTACGGGATATCCGTTTTACACTCATTGGTGGTGGTACCAGTGAAATTCTCAAACTTATTATCGCCAAGGAATTGTCCACATGAAATCACATGCAACCAGGGCCAGGATCAGAGTGCTGATCGCCAAGCCGGGACTGGACGGGCACGACCGTGGTGCCAAAATCGTGGTGCGCGCTCTAATTGATGCCGGATACGATGTTATCTACACCGGCTTACGTCAACCGCCTGAAGCAGTGGCGCAGATCGCACTGGAGGAAGACGTGGATGTGATCGGCCTGTCGAGCATGGCCGGTTCACATGTGCCGTATTGTCAGCGACTGAAAAAACTGTTGCTTGAAAATGGGCTGGACGACAAGCTCTGGATTATTGGCGGCAGCATTCCAGCACCCGACCAGAAAGCACTGAAAGCAGTCGGACTCGACGGGATATTTCCGGCCGGGACACGGCTTGAAGAAATAGTTGATTTCATCAACGAGAGATGCCAATGACAACACAACAATTCAAGCCCCGGCAAAAAACGACGGGTGCATCGATTAAACAGCAGGATAGCAACCGGTCGGTCATTAACGAATCCGGTATCGAGATCAAAAAGACCTATACGGCGGAAGATCTTGAGGCTTCCGGTGGTGTGGCCATGGTCGGTCTGCCGGGTGAGTACCCATTTACACGTGGGATTCACAAGGAAATGTACCGTAAACGACCCTGGACGATGCGCCAATACACGGGTTTTGGGGATCCGGAAGATACCAACGAGCGATTTAAATTCCTGATTGAAAATGGCCAGACTGGTTTAAACGTCGCCTTTGACCTGCCATCGCAGATCGGTCTTGATTCCGACGATGATCTCGCCATCGGTGAAATAGGCCGGGTGGGCATGGCGGTTGATTCTCTGCGTGATTTCGAGGTTGCTTTTGATGGTATCGATCTGGAAAAGATTACTGTCTCGCTGACGATAAATGGCGCTGCGGCGATCATGATTGCAATGTATCTGGCGATGGCTGAGAAGCGTGGTTATGACATCTCAAAGTTACGTGGCACGGCCCAGAATGATATTTTGAAAGAGTTCATCGGTCGTGGCACCTGGATATTCCCGGTGGAGCCGTCCATCAAGCTGGTGGCCGATACCATCGAATACTGTGCCAACAATGCGCCAAAATACAGTCCGGTCAGTGTCTGTGGTTATCACATCCGTGAATCCGGGGCTGATCCGGCTCAGGAAATGGCCTACGGTTTTGTCATCGCCAAGGCTTATACCGACCTGGTACTGGCACGCGGACTTGATGTTGATGAATTTGCTTCGAGGTTGTCTTTCAATTTCAATATCTATGGCAATATTTTTGAGCAGGTGGCGAAATTCCGTGCCGGTCGTGGTTTATGGGCCAAGATCATCAAGGAAGAGTACGGTGCGACTAATCCACGTTCAATGGTGTTACGAATGATCGCTGGTGGTGGTGGTAGTGGCCTGACCAAGGAGCAACCTGAGGTCAATATTGTCCGAGGCGCCTATTACGCCCTGATAAGTGCTCTTTCCGGTGCTCAAACCATGGCGCTGTGCTGCTTTGACGAGGCCTATACGATTCCCAGCGAAGACGCGCAACGGCTGTCTTTGCGGACCATGCAAGTGTTGATTGAAGAAATGGGTTTGTGCGACACGGTTGACCCATTGGCGGGTTCCTATTACGTCGAGACCCTGACTAACCAGATGCGTGAGCGGATGCAGGCAGTCATGCAAGAGGTTGACGAGCAGGGTGGTATTGTCAAGATGGTGGCCGAGGGCACGATTCAGTCAAAAGTATCCACACAAGCTTATGAGTTATTACAGGAAATCGAGTCGGGCGAATTCCCCAAAGTGGGTATTAACTGCTACGAGATGGATGAAGAAGAGCCTGAAGTCGAATACCACCCTTACGCACAAGATGACGCCGACCGGCAGATTGAACGCCTGCAGAAACTACGTGCTGAGCGCGATAACGCAGCGGTGGAAAACACCTTGGCGAAACTCGTTGATGATGCCACGCAAGGTGTAAATGTCATGCCAGCGATCATGGCGGCGGTGAAGGCGTATGCCACCGTTGGTGAGATGACCCATGCACTGGTCTCGGTTTATGGCCGTTATAACGAACCGGTTCGCTTTTAGGTAGATATTAAATGATAAATATTGAAAATTATCACCGGCCTTCCTCGATATCCGAGGCAGTACAACTGTTGCAGCAAGGTGAGGCAACCATCGTCGCCGGTGGCACCGATTTGACACCGCAGATTGAAGCCGGTGCAAGACAATTCGAATCGACGCTGATTAATATCCAGCGGGTCGAGGAGATGCGTGGCATATCTGTGACCAGTGGACGTTACCGTATTGGTGGTTTGACCACGGTGACCGACATTCTGGAAAGCACGACCCTGGCGGCTGATATACCGGTGCTGGTTGAAGCTGCGGATCATTTTGCCAGTCCGCAGATTCGCAACGCCGCAACACTGGCTGGTAACCTGTGCAACGCATCACCGGCCGGGGACATGTGCATACCTTTGTTGCTGCTGGATGCACAAGTAGAATTGGTCAGTTGGATTGATGAATCTGTTTCAACACGCAGACTGGCATTGTGTGACTTTTTCATCGGTCCTGGGAAAACAGTTCTGCAAAAAAATGAATTGCTCACCGCGGTTGAGTTCAAGCAGCCGGTTGCCGGCTTTAGCGCGAGTTTCCAAAAATCCGGACCACGTCCTGCACTGGAAATTTCCACCGTTGCGATGGGGTTTGCCGGGGTGCTGGAAGCGGGTGTGCTTAGAGGGGTTCGTATAGCCATTGGTGCGGTTGCACCCACACCATTGCGCGCAACGGCAACCGAGTTGGTACTGGAAGGGCGATCACTCAATGAGTCTGCTATCGCCCAGGCTGTTGAAGCCGTACAAGAGGAAGTTAAACCCATTGATGATGTACGCGCATCGGCCTGGTACCGAACCCACCTCAGCGGTGTTTATATCAGGAGGGCCTTGGCTCTTTTTCAAGGAGTTACAGCTCATGCAGCTTGAAATTGAAATCAAATTCAGCCTGAACGGAAGAATGGTTCAGACCAAAGTCCCGCCAACGATGACGACACTCGTCATGCTACGCGAGAATTTCGATCTGACCGGTGGAAAGCTGGCCTGTGGTGAAGGTGAATGTGGTGCCTGTACGGTAAAAATTGATGATCGCACGATCAATTCCTGCCTTATGTTCGCGGTGGATTGTGACGGACGTGAAGTGCAGACAATTGAAGGTCTTGGTGGTGTGGCTGGCCTGGAAATTATGCAGCAGGCCTTTGTCGATCACGGCGCGATCCAATGTGGTTATTGTATGCCCGGCATGATCATGCAGGCGCGTTACGTCGTTGATCAGAATACTGACAAGAGCCACCAGCTGAGCCGTGATGATATCGCCCGTGGCCTGGAAGGCAATGTCTGCCGTTGCAGCGGCTACACCAAGGTCGTAGATGCGGTCGCAGCCGTGATACTTGATGAGGCTTCAGCATGAGCAGCATTAAAATGGGCAAAGCGATTCAAACAAGCCCGGTATTTGAAAAGAAAACCATCATTGGTCAACGAGTGACCAAGCCTGACGCACCGGACAAGGCAAGTGGGCGTACCGTCTATATTAATGACATGGTGTTACCACGTATGTTGTTTGGCAAGATATTGCACTGCGACCGGGTACACGCAAAAATCATTAGTATTGATACCAGCGCGGCAAAAGCCCTGGCGGGTGTACACGCGGTTCTAACCGGCTATGATATTCCGGAATTAAAATTCGGCCCCACTCGAGATAATCGTACTCTCAAAGCGGGAAAAGTCAGGTGTATACGTGATGAGGTCGCTGCAGTTGCGGCGGAAAGTGAGCAGATTGCGGCTGAAGCGATTGGCTTGATTAAAGTTGAATATGAAGATCTGCCACCGGTTTTCTCACCCACAGAAGCATTGAAGCAAGGTGCTCCGGTGGTGCATGAAGACCACCCGGACAATCGTAGTCTGTCGTATGAATTTTCGCACGGTGATGTTGCGGCAGCAGAGGTAAATTCAGATATCGTGATCGAACATGAATTCGAAGTGCCTTATGTAACGCATTGTTGCATGGGCCCAGGTTGTGTCATTGCCGACTTCGAAACTAATGGCAAGCTGACCATGTATAGCCAGACTCAATACCCTTATAACTATAAAATGGATCTGGCACCTGCGGTGGGTATACATCCGGGCGATATTCGTGTGATTCAGCCACCCGTTGGTGGTGCTTTTGGTTCCAAGCTCGATGTGTACCCGTTTGAGCCCATTTGTGCATTGTTATCCAAAGCTGTCGGGCGTCCGGTCAAGCTGACCTTTTCGCGTGAGGAAGAGTTCATCAATTCACCCACTCGTCAACCTGCTGAATTTAAAATCCGCAGCGGTGTTAATAAAGATGGCACACTGACATTCCGCAGTGTTGACTGCCTGATGAATAACGGTGCCTATACATCATGGGGGCCAACAACACCGGTCATCCAGATGCGAACCTTCACCGGGCACTTTCGTGTGCCGGTGGTCGAGTACAAGGGCCTGGCAGCCTATACAAACAGTGTTTACGCAGGCTCTTTTCGTGGTTACGGCAACGTGCAGGCTACTTTTGTCACTGCTTCGGTGATGGATATGCTGGCTGAGGCAGTGGGCATGGACCCGATTGCATTTCGTCTGAAGAATGCACAAAAGCCCGGTGAAGTGACACCGCAAGGATCAAAACTTGATGATTGCAAGCTCAGGGAATGTATTGAAATTGCTGCCGAAAAGACTGATTTTCTGAAAAAATATAAGCTATATGCCCAAGACCGTGTAAATGCCGGTCGGATAAAGCATGGAATTGGCATCGCCACTTCGATCCATAATGCAGGTGGTGCGAAAATCCACAAAAGTGATGGCTGCGGCTCAATTCTAAAGCTGGATGACTATGCCAGGGCAACCTTGATAACGGGTGCCTCCGAAATCGGTCAGGGTATCGACGCGGTATTGAGCCAGATTGTGATGGAAGAGCTTGGTATCCCAATGTCAGACATCACCATCGTTAACAACGATACGGCACTGGGTCCCTGGGATGTCGGTGTGCATGCCAGTCGCACAACGTTTGTTACCGGTAACTCTGCCTTGCGGGCAGCTAAAGCGGCACGTAAGCAAATATTGCGAGCCGCAGCCAGGCAATCCAATGTGAGTGCGGAGCAGATGGATCTTCGAGAAGGACATGTGGTTCAGGCGGATAATGGTGTATCGATTATCAAGCTCGATAAACTTTTGCGTCAAATGCACTTTGCAGAAGAGCCCGAGCTGGTCATGGTGAGCGAATACTATGAGCCTGATAGTGAGCTTGAGGATAAAAATCATGTTGGCAACCTGTCAGCTACCTGGGCACATGGTGCTTATGTCGCAGAAGTGGAAGTTGATACCGAAACCGGTGAAGTGAAAGTCGTCAAAATGACGGCGGTGCAGGATGTCGGTCGCGTGATTAATCGCCTTGGTATTGAAGGTCAGATGGAGGGTGGTATCTCGGTTTCTCTGGGATACGCGCTCAGCGAACAGCTGCAAATCAAGGACGGCAAAGTACTCAATCCCAATTTCAGGGATTATAAAGTACCAACCGCACCGGAAACACCGGAAATCGAACTGCATTTTGTTGAAAGTGATTGCAAAGCAAGTCCGTTAGGCTGCAAAGGTATTGCTGAATTACCTGCGATTATCCCGGCACCGGCGATTGCCAATGCGGTCTATAACGCAATCGGTGTACGCTTTTTTGCACCACCCCTGACACCTGAGAAGGTGGCAAGGGCATTGCACGATCAGGTACCGGACAACACTCAGTAATGAGACAACGCACCGTACTGAGTCTGGAGCAGGCACTTTCGATGCCTTATGCCACGCTGCGTTTTGCCCAGCTTGGTTGGCGTGTCATTCGCATTGAGGCAACCCCGCAAGGTGGGCGCCTGCCGGGTGACCCGAATCGCTATATCGGCACACAAGTGGTAGATGATGACCGCAACAGCTATTTTGTTGCGCCGAATGTGGGAAAAGAAACTATCGCACTGGATTTAAAAGATCCACGAGGTCGTGAATTGCTGCTGCGTATCATCAAAGAACTGGATGTTGATATTTTCTGCTGCAATACCTTGCCAGGTCGTTATGAAAACCTGGGAATTGATTACCAAACACTCAAAACGGCGAATCCGAAGATTATTTGGGCCGGTATTTCGGCCATGGGGCCCGCTTATCCCAATGTGCCGGGTTATGACCCTGCACTGCAGGCCATGTCAGGCTTTATGGAGCTCACCGGACATGAAGACGGACAACCAACCTTGTCGGGTATCCCGCTGATAGATTTAAAAGCCGGTGATGAAGTCTATGCTGGCGTCTGCCTGGCCCTGGCAGAGCAGGCCGAAACCGGTGAGGGTTCAGAAATTAATGTCTCCATGTTACAGGCGGCTGCGTCCTGGTTGATCACGACCTTGCCATTGGTTGATTTTGGCTGTGATGATTCGGAAATCACCCGCTGTGGAAATGAACACCGGAAATTCATTCCCACCAATGCCTATCCGACAAAAAATGGTTTTATCTATGTTGCGATCGGTAATGATATCCAGTGGCAACGGTTTACCAGCATTGAAAAATTTAAACCGGTTGCCAATGATGCTCGTGAGACCAACAAGGGTCGCCAGGCGGAACGGCAGGGTTGTTATCATGATATCAGTGCCATTTCAGCCCGATATTCAACTACTGAACTCGCTGCAGATTTTACCGCAGCAACCATTCCACATGCGGTGATTAACGATATACGCCAGGTACGCGTACTTGAAGCATTGAATGACAAACTCACCAGCACGCAGACACCGGATGGCAAGCTGATCCATATGCAACCGATGGCGGTTGACCGGGATAGGGCGTGCACAGAGCTATCGTTTCCTGCCAAATATGGTCAACACACGCGGCAGATTCTTGCTGAGGCAGGTCTGGGTGAGCGGGAAATAGGGCAACTTGCCGAATTGGGCGTGATTTCGGTCTTGTCGGCATAAATACGGGAGTAGGGCGATGAAAACCAACAAATTGGACCACCTGTGTATAGCGGTCAAAAACCTGCAAGAAGCACGAAAAATTTGGGAGCCTATCCTCGGCAAAACAGAACCCGACGATGCTTATGTCGATGAGTCCGAGAAAA
The DNA here is from genome assembly GCA_021772935.1 of Gammaproteobacteria bacterium. GTDB lineage: Bacteria > Pseudomonadota > Gammaproteobacteria > Xanthomonadales > SZUA-36 > SZUA-36. The sequence continues at coordinate 32,876 of JAJFLA010000003.1, read as the reverse complement.
TCCGGGTTGCACGTTACTGGCTTGACGGGGTCGGATTTGAGTTGATGGAATCCACATCGCCTGATGGGGATGTTGCGAAATTTATCCAAAAACGTGGGGAAGGCGTTATGCTAATCAGCTTCAACGTAGACAATACCCGCGAAGCCATGGTGGAACTAAAAGAAAAAGATTATCCCTTTATCGGCGACGCCCGCCAGTTCCGGGATTGTGAGTTCGCTTTTCTCCACCCAAAAAAAATGAACGGCGTGTTGCTGGAATTAATTGACGATAAAGATAAAATGGGCAGATAGGGCGGCAAGTTGCAGTTGAAGAGTGTGGCTGGACTGGAATAGAGGAAAATTAACTGTGGGTTTTTTGGAACAGGGATTAAGTCCGTCCTGAAATTTGTTTTATATCAGTGAAGACGTCATCTGGGATGACTGTCTATCTGCGTTAGTTGATATTCAATAATTAAGGAACCTCTGATCTATTCATGAAATCGTATTTTGCGTTCAAAATGTTGCCGCCTCTGGAATAACTTCTTTTTACGCACCGTAATTTATTTTTTGAAAGGATAAAACATGTTTTTACTCAATGCATGGTATGTCGCCTGTACGCCCGATGAGATCAAAGAGAAGCCACTTGGTCGCACTATCTGTGATCAGCGCATTTGTTTTTACCGAGGCGTTAAGGGTCAGGTGGCTGCGGTTGAAGACTTTTGCCCACACCGGGGTGCTCCCTTGTCGCTAGGCACAGTGAAAGAGGGCAAGCTGGTTTGTGGCTATCACGGGCTGCAAATGGGCTGCGATGGCAAAACAATTGCCATGCCGGCGCAACGGGTAAAAGCATTCCCCGCTATTCGTAGCTACGCTGTAATGGAGCGCTATGGGTATATTTGGGTTTGGCCAGGTGATGCTGGCCAGGCTAATTTCAAAGACATCCCCAAACCAAGCTGGGCAGGTCGTGATGATTGGTCTTTCGGTGGTGGCATGTTTCACTTCAAGTGCGACTACCGCCTATTGATCGATAATCTGATGGATCTGAGCCATGAAACCTATGTGCACAGCACCAGTATTGGTCAGCAGGAGATTGATGAAGCCGTGCCTGAAACGGTCGTGCAAGATGACATTGTCACCACTACACGTCATATGTTCAACATTGAAGCACCGCCATTTTGGAAAGATGCAATGCTTAGCAACAAGCTGGACCCTGTAGCCAAAATCGATCGCTGGCAAATATGTCGTTTTGAAGCTCCAAGTAATGTGATGATTGATGTGGGCGTGGCACTTGAAGGCTGTGGCGCGTTCGATGCATCAGCAGACAAAAAAGTCTCCAGTATTGTGGTCGACTTCATCACACCTGAGACGGGTACTTCATGTTGGTATTTTTGGGGAATGGCTCGTCATTTCCAGGTGGATGATGTGGCTTTGACCCAATCAATCCGTGAAGGCCAACAATCCATTTTTGAAGAAGACCGCGAAGTGCTGGAACGTCAACAACAAAACCTGCTGTTGCAACCAGAGCGTAAACTATTGAAGTTGAATATTGACTCAGGTGGCGTACACGCGCGGCGCATTATCGATCGTTTGTGTAAAAAGGAAACTACGCATGAATAACCGTTGTGAACTCAGCGTCAAGAAGATTCTTGATGCTCTGATTTCAATAACCATTTGGCTATCGTGGCATACAGCTTATCCGGTTCCACCGGCTTACTAACAATTTCAACCATACCGGCCGCAAAGCAGGCCTTACGATCTTCTTCAAATACATTAGCGGTCATTGCCAGGATCGGTATACCACTGTTATGGGCTGCAGTTTTATCGCCGGATTCAGCCATGGAGCGAATTTGACGTGTCGCCTCCAGCCCATCACATTCCGGCATCTGGATATCCATCAGCACCAGGTCATAGGGGTTGGCACGCACCTTTTCCAACGCCACAAGGCCGTTTTCCGCAGTATCTACCAGCAAGCCCACACGGGTTAAAACCGCCACTGCAACTTCGCAGTTTATCGCATTGTCCTCAACCAGCAGAATGCGAATATTATGGACGCGGGAACTCAAATAGGCCCTGGCATCCACAGTTTCTTCAGCAGACTTATCATCCTCGACAGCATGACCGCGCCCCAACCAGGCGGTAAACCAGAATGTACTTCCTTTACCTGGTTCGCTTTCAGCACCCGCCTCACCAGACATAAGTTCGGCGATACGTCGCGTAATGGTTAATCCCAGGCCCGTGCCGCCATATTTGCGTGTTGTGGATGCATCAGCCTGCTCAAACGCTTGAAATAGCTCACCCAGCTTGTCTGAAGCGATTCCGATTCCGGTATCGTGAACTTCGAATCGCATCAGTAACCGCTCTTCTTTTTCTTCCACCTTTACCGCCCGTAAGGTAATCGTGCCTTGATCGGAAAACTTGACGGCATTGCTGGCATAGTTGAGCAAGGCCTGGCGCAATCGGGTTGAATCTCCGTTCAGCCATGCAGGTACATCGCCTAATTCTACTTCCAGGCTCAAGCCCTTAGCCAGAGTTTGCTCCTGTAACATCGAGCCAACCTGTTTGAAGAGCGCCTCCGTGCTGAAATTTGCATTTTCCAGCGACATCTTCCCAGCCTCGATCTTGGATATATCCAGAATATTATTGATGATGGATAGCAGGTGCCCAGCAGAGCGATCAATCTTTGACAAGCCCTGCGCCTGTTCAGGGTTTGGGCTGGCATGCTGAAGCAGGTGTGTGAGCCCGATGATGGCATTCATGGGTGTACGGATTTCATGGCTCATATTGGCTAGAAATTCGCTTTTAGCTTTGTTGGCGGTTTCCGCACGTAGTTGTGCCTCTGCCAACTCCTCAGTGCGTTGATCCACCAACTCTTCGAGATGATGGCGATGATTTTCGAGTTCAGCGGCGACACGTTTGCTTTCAGTGATATCGCTGTTAACGCCAATATAGTGGGTGATGGTGCCATCGGTCTGGCGCAGTGGTGCTATCAGCGCTGATACAATAAATTCGCTACCGTCTTTACGCCTGTTGATGAATTCACCTTGCCAGGTTTGACCCTGTTTCAAGGTATGCCTTAAAGATTGGTAACTTTCTGCCGGTGTGTTACCTGATTGCAGGATACTGGGGTTTTTACCTATCAACTCTTGCTGGCTGTAACCTGTCCGTTCAAGGAAGGACTGATTGATGTATTCAATCTCTGAGTCAAGATTGGTGATGACAATACTTTCCGGGCTCTGTTCCACTGCTTGTGCCAGTTTTCGGAGCTGGACTGATGTGCGTTGCCGTTGCACAATTCGCCAGGTGTCATTGGCGATCAGCTGTACTGTTTCAACATCCAAGTCACTGTATTTTTGATTATTGTTGGCAACGCCCACTACGACAACGACTTTATTGTTTTCGATAACAGGTAGCATGATGATCCGCTTCAACTGCGGAAAGCCCGCGGGTGGTTCTGTAACACCGGGGTGACCGGGGTAGTCATTGATAAGTAATGGCTCTTGCTGATCCAGCACAGTAGTAAATATACTTGGCTTTACCACCGGGTGTGGGGTAGATGTGTCCGGGTGATAGGCTCCAAGTGTGCGTTTTGAGAATATACTGACGTCTATATTTTGCTCGTCATCATTGATAATTTGAATAAATGAATGTCGACTGTTGCTAAGTTCCTCCATGATTTCAAGACTACACTGGATAAAGTTCGTTTCATCCATAGACTCAGCAGCACCGGGTAGCCCAAGTAATGCTTCGGCACGACGGGCCTGGAACTCGCTGAATTCCTCGTGACGCTTTCGCTCCGTAATATCACGGGCAATGCTCAATACACCGATAAGTGTTCCAGCATGGGTGTACATTGGCGCTTTAATGATTTCTACCAGTTCTTTATGTCCGTCATCAGCATAGGTGATCTCTTCCTGATTGATAGTGGGTCTGCCACTAGCCATCGCAAATTTGTCATTTTCACAGGATTCAGCGGCTAGTTCTCTGGGAAAAAGATCATAATCTGTTTTACCTTTGACTTTACTCTCTTCGGTGTCTATCAAACGCTCGAATTCCCGGTTGCAGCCGATGTAAACACCATCGGTATCTTTTAGCCACATGGGGTCTGGAAGTGTGTTGGTGACCGCACGTAGATGTGCATCCCTGTCACGTAATGTGATCTCGGTCCGTTTGAAATCTGTGATATCCATGACCGTGCAAAGCAGGGTGTTGGCTACACCATTGGCATCGACCATTACCTGTGCACGGGTTTGAATCCAGCGCAGCTTGCCATCAGGGAGCACAATGCGATGATCAAATTTAACGGTTTCTTTTTTATCCAGGGCACTTTGCAATAACTGCTTTACCCACTCCTGGTCTTCGGTATGGATAGCCTTTTCGAATACATCATATGTGGGTTGAAGCGAGTTATCCTGCAGACCAAAAAGGGCCAGGAACTCAGCAGACATGAACAAGCTGTTAGAATGCAAATCCCGACTGAAAAAGCCCAGCTCTGCGACACTCTGCGCCAGCACCAGGTGATTCTCGTTGAGTTGCAACTCTGATGATTCACTTTCTTCGAAGACAGTGCCAACTCGTTCCAGCAGTTGTTTTTTCCACCGCTCAACCTGTTCGTGCCGCAGATCGAACTGCTGGCATAGTTCCGAGGTTGTTTTGTCACCTTTTACAGCCGCCAGGGCGACTTCAGATTTAAATTTTGGTGAGTAATTTGGGTGCGATTCTTTTAGCATGTTCAATTCTTGTTATTGTTGTTTTAAACTTAGTTCAACTCAGTTTTGAAATCCAATCAATGACCTTGTTTGAGTTCCCCATACAATTCGTTGTGCTAGCTTGTTCCATCTTCCTCAAAGTAGAACATGCTGATTCCAGCAGTGATTTGTTCATTGCTGACAGAATCCCGTTCATAGGGTCTGATTAATTCTCTCGCTTTCTCATCCAGCTTTGATAGAAACTGTCGGGTCATTTCCCTTAATTGCTCTCGGTCTTCTTTACTCAGGCGATTGGTCCAACAACCCCGTTGATAAAAGGCCCCGTCACCTTGTGCCGGCGCGAGTAAGTTATGCGTAATGGTATCCAGCAGGTTGCTGACCACCGCTAAACCAATTTTCAAGCTGGTTGTCTGGTCTGTTGATTCAAATGATGTGTACTGCGTATCAATTAATTGTACTTCGGTTCCATTCGCTACTACGGTGACTGAATTGCTCGCCACCAGATGTTGAAGGAAATATTCTACTGGTACGCCGCTGGTTGAAGTTGCCTCTTTGATGAGTGATTCAAAGCTGATACCAGATCCCTTTATCTTAAGTGTTTTTGGTTTGCCAGTTACTTGGTCTATGTAGGCTGAGCCACTTTCCCATAGATCCAAAACACAAGTTTCCGGTACGAGTTCACTTAAGAATGTTACATCTTGATAGAGTGGCATACTCAATGCAATATATGACCTGGTTTTCTTTATTGTCCGGGTGTCAACATCGGCCAACAACGCCAATTCAGCCAAAGCGACATTTTGCTCCGGGCTCTCACGTTTCAATATGGCTTCAGCTTCTTCAATGAATATGACGCGGATTAGTTCCTGGATTTTTTTCAGCGATATTCTTCCAATTAATAAACGAATCAGCTTTCGAAAAACCAGTTCGAAAGCCCGTATTAAAATTGAAAGCTCGCGCAAGGCAGGATCATTCATCGCAGCCATTGCTGTATCTCCTTGATTATACTACACATACATCCCTGACTTACTTTGCTGCAGCGGTTGACGCCCAGACAACTCAACAGATTAATGCTTTGTCTTCCGTTTTACAAACGATTGCACCACCACTTTTGCGCTACCGACTGCTTTTCGAGTGTGCACCACAAACGGCAAAAAACATGACAACCTTTGCTTTTCCGCCAGATAGAGGCATTGAGAAAGGGTAGCGAACAGGGCTGTCACAGCCCTGTGATTATGGATTGTCGGTGATATCACTCTTTGGCTGGTGCCCACCATGATCGCCGAGCGAACCCCGATATTTTTTTGTGCACAAAATCAAAACATCCCTAACTCAAGCCGTGCGGCCTCGGTCATATATTCAGGTTTCCAGAATGGTTCCCAGGTCAAGTCAATCTCAACCTCCGTCACACCGTCAACCCGCATAATTGCGGTCTTTATCCACTCCGGAATTTCATCGGCCACCGGGCAAGCCGGAGCGGTCAATGTCATGATCACCAAAACAACACCATCATCAGAGAAACGTAAATCGTAGATCAATCCGAGGTCGAAGATACTGACCGGAATTTCTGGATCAAACACGGTGCGTAGTTCTTCGATCACCTGCGGTTCGAGTGGCGAATCAGCTGTGCCCTCAAGATAGGGAACCAGTAGTTCTTCGTAATTAATCTCAGTTGTCATAAGTTGTCTGAACCTGAAAATCCGTTAAATCAATAAAATGGTACTATAATATGCAATTAGTCTTAAAGCCAAGTGATACAACAGTTTTAAAAGAAATCAGATGAATATAACAGAACCTGAAAAGACCATTCCAAACGTTCATATCCGCAAGGCGATAGAGACCGATTTGCCCGCTATCATGACCTTTGATGAGCGTAGCAATAAAGATCTTAATCCGCATTATTGGCAAGAGATGTTCAACCGTTATGGTGACGACCATGACAAGCAGCTTTTTCTGGTATGTGAAAATGGTGCTGAAATTGTCGGCTTCATCATTGGCGAAGTACGTGACTGGGAATTTGGTTCCAGCCCCTGCGGCTGGGTATTTGCCTTGGGTGTTCGGCCAGATGTCAGGCTGGGTGGTGTGGCAACACAGCTGTACACCGTGATGTGTGAATTTTTTAGCCAGGCAGGTGTAGACAAAGTACGTACGATGGTTGCGCGGCAGAACAATGATTTTCACTCTTTTTATCGCAGTGAAGGCATGATGGCTGGGCCTTACATTCAGCTGGAAAAAGACCTGTGAAACTTCAGCAATCCACTATCCTGGGCCTCTATGCGGTTCTGGAGCTGGCAAAGGCAGAAGGTGAGCAGCTATCCACGGCTGATATCGCGGCTAAATTTGATGTATCCATCAATCACCTGGCAAAAGTTTTGCGAATTCTCGTTAGGGCAGGGCATTTACAGGCAGCACGCGGCGCGGGTGGTGGTTATCGTTTCTCCGGCAACATCAAACGTACCACCCTGATGGATGTGATCGAGTTGTTCGAACCCGTGTCGATTGAGGGTTTCGAAAACCCTGATTTACCACAGGCTACTGATGTGGAAGCCGGGCTCGCAATCGCGCTGATTGAAATAAGTGAAATGATGCAGGCGACGCTGCAATCAATAACGCTCAGAACCATGCTCAAGATGATGCAAAGAGACGTTGCCAATATCCCTTAAAACAGGCCATTTGCAAGGGAACAAATTCAATGAATTTTGTCAAGACGCATCGAAAGCGCCAAGAAGAGCAGATCCAAATGATGCTGACCATGTGGCTGTGTTTTATTTTAAAGACAGGATCATGGGCGGTGCCAGCACAAGTTGATTTCAAGCTTGGTCGTTGGGCTTGCCTCGTAACTGTTTCAAGCAGCCGCGTTTTTTCTTTGTTTCCAGGCGTTTTTGTTTAGCGACACGGCTGGGTCGTGTTGGGATTCGTTTTCGAGGTGCTTGCAACGCGGGTATTACCAGTTCGAGCATTCTTGAAAGTGCTTCGGCACGGTTTTTATCCTGGCTGCGATGGTTCTGGGACTTGATGATGAGCACACCATCGCTCGTTATACGCTGATCAGGGGTCAGTAACAGACGTCGCTTGACGGCATCGGGTAGTGAGGATGCTTCGATATCAAAACGCAGATGGATTGCTGAAGACACTTTGTTGACATTTTGCCCGCCTGGGCCTTGCGCACGGATAGCGCTGAATTCGATTTCAGTGTAGGGAATGCTGATCTGGTCGCTGATTTTGAGCATGGTAAAGATATTAGGTATCAAGTCTTGTCGTGATATACACCTTTGAAATAATACGATATCTAACATTTAATTGTCGGTCTTGGTGAAATACCAGGATTTGATGAATAGATCAGAGGTTTCTTAATCTATTTCAGGTCAAACTAAAACGTCATTTTCATTTTAGTTTTAGGCACACACTCATCTGGATGTCCCTGTTGAACCTGTTTTGTCATTAAAGCGACACATTTAAATATAGTAAATAGTATTGTTATGTATCGCTTTAGTGCTTAAAATGGTAACTACCAGCTGGTAAAACGATAGCTCCTGGAGGTTTCGATATGCGTGGGTTCAAGTCTTCTCTATCCCTGGGTGAAGCAACACCCAATATTGGCAGCATGCTGCTGAATAACCGGGATCGATATCGCGACCTGAATGCGTTTGCCCAACGGCAGCAGGGCCCATACCGCTACTGGTCCTGGCGCCAGATGGTTAGCGACATACTCAAGCTTGCAGCCTTCTTGTTACAACAAAAAGGCATGCCCCCAGAATTGACTGAAGATATGCCTGACAATCGGGTCGCCTTTATCTCGGCCAATGGTTACCAGCGTATGGTTTCTGAAATGGCAGTGATGGGCACCGGTATGGTGGCAGTGCCGGTGTTTTCGGGTTATGCGGCGGAATTAATGTCGGACCTGATCAGTTTTGGTGATGTCGGCACACTGGTCACTGACAATCTTGAAAAGATCGCTACGCTACGGTCGGATTGTCTGGCAGTGCGGGTTCTTGCCATGACCGGGTCCAGGCACAGTGTTGACCCGAATTTGCTGGAAAAACTGTCTTCACTGGGTGTGAGTAGCGTGACCTTTATGCACGACCTGCTCGCGGTTGAAATGGATGCTGATAGCATTGATCTTGAAGACCGGATGCGTGCGGTCAAACCACAACGCCTGGCCATGATCATGTTTACTTCCGGCACTAGTAGCTTCCCAAAGGGCGTACAACTGACACATTCCAACCTGATGTCACAGCAAAAAGCGCTTGAGATTTTATGGAAACCCGAATCAGGCATGCGGTTTTTGTGTTACCTGCCCTGGCATCACAGTTTTGGTGGTTTGTTTGAGCGCTTGTTTGCGCTGCATTCGGGTGGTTGTCTGGCGATTGATGACTCATGTGGTAAGGACGTAGGCAGACTGCTGCAAAACTTCGCTGAAATAAAGCCCCATGTTTACTTCAGTGTGCCCAAGGTTTACCAGGAGATCATCACCAGAATTCTGGCAACACCGGAATTCGGTGAAAGTTTTTTTCATCCAGAACTCAAGTTTGTATTTACTGCTGCGGCACCCTTGCCACTGAGTACGTCGGAAATTTTCCGGAACAAGGGCGTGCCAGTCATAGAAGGCTGGGGTCTTACCGAGACCTCACCTTGTTGCACCTTGACCGGGCTGAGCCTGCAACGAACTCCTGGCGTGGTTGGTTTCCCGATTCCGGGCGTCGAGATCATGCTTGGAAATGAAAATGAGATTCTTGTAAAAGGCCCAAATGTGATGCGTGCTTACTTCAGGCAAGATGAGGTCACCAACAATGTGTTTGAAGATGGCTGGTTCAAGACCGGCGATGTTGGCGAGCTCACTGATGAAGGCGTACGAATCATTTCGCGTCTGGACCGTATGTTCAAGCTCGATAATGGTGAGAAAGTCTTCCCTGCACGAATTGAGGACCGTGTTGCCGGTCGTTGCAAATTCATTAAGTACGCTTATGTTTTTGGTTCGGGTCAGAAAAATCCGTCATTGCTGGCATTTCCCAACTACGAATTGATGACCGCAAGCGATGGTGGGGATCTTGATCAATCAGATTGTGTTTACCCAGGTTGTATGAATGAGCTGGCTGGCTGTCTGGGGGACTGCATCAAAGCTGAACAGGCAGCCGGGGCGGTCTTTGAACGCGTTGACGGTGCCTTGGTTGTCGACTCTGAACTGACCGTAGAGGCCAACCAACTAACACCTTCGTTTAAATTGATTCCACGTCAAATCGAACATGATTTCGAGCCTTACATAGAGGCTATACGCACAAAAACAACGGATAAATTGCCTGAAGGTGCAAGCATTATTGATATGGAACAAAAGGACTCAACTTGATTGCGGTTGCGAAAACGGGTAAAGCTGTACACATGAGAGGCATCACATGGATATGAAACGGGTCATGAAGGATTATTTCCTTGATCTGGACCAGGCATCGAAGGATCCTGAGCGTAAGGTGGCGTGGTGTACCTCGGTCGGCCCGGCAGAAATTCTGCGGGCCATGGGTTTTGAAGTATTTTTCCCGGAAAATCACGGCGCGATGCTGGGGGCCACGCGGGTTTGTATGGATACGATACCCAAGGCTAATGCAATGGGTTATTCACCGGATATCTGCAGTTACCTGACCTCCGATGTCGGTGCCTACCTCAAAGGTATCACGCCACTGACAAAAGCCTATGGAATCGAGTCGGTTCCAAGGCCGGATATACTCGTTTACAACACCAACCAGTGTAAAGATGTCATGCACTGGTTCGAGTACTTTGCGCACGAGTTTGATGCGCCGGTATTTGGTATTCATCCGCCAACCCACCTTCCTGAAGTTGAAGAAAGTCATATAGCAGACGTCGTTAAGCAGTTCGAAGAACTGATCCGGGTACTTGAAAAGATGCAGGGTAGAGCCATGAGGCGTGAAGACCTGCAAAGGACCTGTGCGCTTTCCAAGCAGGCAACCGACCTGTGGGCCGAGGTGCTGGAAACAGCGATGGCGCGTCCCAGCCCGCTGACGTTTTTTGATAGCACGATTTACATGGGTCCAATCGTGGTTTTACGGGGCACTAAGGTCGCACGTGATTATTACCGTGTGCTACTGACTGACCTGAAGATCAGGGCAGCAGCCAAAGTGGCGGCCGTACCCGGTGAAAGTAAACGTATCTACTGGGATGGTATGCCGGTTTGGGGTCGTTTACGCAGCATGTCCGAACTATTTAAGGCCAATCATGCCTGTGTCGTGGCGTCGACCTATTGCAACAGTTGGATTTTTACTGATTTTGACCCGGCTGACCCGTTACCAAGCATGGCCTATGCTTACCTGAAAATTTTCATCAATCGCAATGATCAATACAAGGAAGACTATATCCGCAAATTGGTGAATGAATATTCGATTGATGGTGTTATTTTTCATGATGCCAAGACCTGTCCAAATAACAGTAACAGCCAATACAACCTGCCTTCCCGTTTACGTAAGGGTGGTATTCCTGCAGTCATCATTAATGGTGATTTATGTGATTTGCGCTGTTACTCTGATGAGCAGTCCAGCACAGTCATCGAAGCTTTTGTAGAGACCTTGTGATATGAGCGCAGGCACAAACCATGAACATCTTTACTGGGGTGTGGACTGTGGAAGCACGCAGATCAAGGTTATTGCATGTGATGGTGACGGTAAGGTAGTACACAAGCGTATTGGGCGAACCCTGTTCCCTTTGCTGGAGCACGTCCGTAATACAATTTCAGCTGGCGGTTCGGGGCCGTCACCACTGACAGAAGATTTGTTGGGCGTTAAGGAAAACCACACTCTCGCTGCCACCGGTTATGGCAGAAACCACATCGAGTTTGCCAGCGGTAAACTGACTGAAATCAGCGCACATTTTCTCGGCGCACAACAGCTTTTGCAACTTGATGGCCCTTATACGATTGTTGATATTGGGGGTCAGGATTCCAAAGTGATCGAAGTACACGATGGACGTGTGGGACAGTTTGTCATCAACCGTAAATGCGCGGCCGGTACCGGTGCTTTTATCGAAGAGTTGGCACATCGTCTCGAAGTGCCACTCAGCGATCTGACGCGGCTGGCCCGTTTACATGACAAGGACATGACGCTCAACAGTTATTGCACGGTTTTTTCGGGTCAAGAAGTGATCAAGATTCTGATGAATGGAGAACGTCTGGAAAATCTGATCCACGCCCTTTACGCGTCGGTCGTGCAGAGAATTCTCGAAATGACCAGCATCACTACTCAAAACGTAGTTTTTTCAGGTGGCGTGATGAACTTCAACCCCATACTCATCGATTTATTTGATGAAAAACTTCCGGATCACACGACCTTTCTTGTTGAAGATGCGCAATATTGCGGTGCTTATGGTGCCGCATTGTTTGCGCGTGGTCTGGCTGAGAAACAGGCAGAAAACTTCTCTCAGAGCGAGGTCAATGTGAGACTGGCGACGTAAAATTACGCCTGCTTACTAACCACCTTGTGATCAGACACCGTCCGTAAAAAATAGTAATAGAATACCGTAAGCATTGAAGATGAAATTTAGTCACCTGGCATACGTCTGCCGAGCAGCTTGGTACAGGCGTAGATGGCGTTGATATGTGGTGTTGGCGTGTGCGTGAGCCTACCCAATTCGATCATCGCACCTACCAGCGCTTCGATCTCCAGTTCCCGACCCGCCTCGATATCCTGCAGCATGGAGGTTTTATGTTGGCCCACGCTTTCTGCTCCAGTGATTCGTTTTTCTATGCTGTGACGAAACTGAACACCCAGTTTGTTAGCTATGGTCTCTGCCTCCGCCATCATATGTGTTGCCAATTCACGGCTGGCAGAAAACTGACAAATATCGGTCATGGTGGCATGTGTCAGAGCACTGATTGGATTGAAAGTGAGGTTGCCCAAGGTCTTTAGCCAGCTTTCGGCACGGATGTCATCCAGCACGTAAGACTTAAACCCCGCCTTGCACAGTGTCCGGGAAATTTCTTTTACGCGGTCGCTGTGGGAACCATCCAGTTCACCCACGGAAAAGCGGTTACCGTTGACATGCCTAATAATGCCTGGTGAAACCACTTCTGCTGCAGGGTATGCGATGCAGCCGATTATTCGTTCGGGTTCTATATTGGCTTCGATCTCACCCGTTGGGTCTGCCGCATGTATGCGTTTCCCTTCGTATTCGCCGCCATGCTTGAAAAAGTACCACCAGGGAAGGCCGTTCTGAATTGTGATAACCGTTGTGTCAGGCGCAAAAAGTGTGCGCATTTTTACCGCGATTGAAGCGATTTGATAGGTCTTTACGGCAATAATTACGATGTCCTGCTTGCCCACCTTATCCATGTCCGTGCAGGTTCTGAAATCACGCACGGTAAATTTTTCACCGCCATGCATCAGCAGGTTCAGGCCATTTTTGTCAATTGCTGTCAAATGCGGCCCTTCACGCTCGACAAAGGTAATCTCCTCGCCGGCCAGGGCGAGTTTGGCGCCCATTAGTCCACCAATTGCACCAGCACCGATAACACATATTTTCATACTTATACTCTGTTGTAAAAGCTCTGGCTGCTGCGGACTGGAACGTTGCGGCAGTTTTTTGCCGGAAGCAATCAAGCTGCGGTTTGTAAATTAACCGAGGTTTAGGCAGTCCCAGGCTTGCCCGGTTTGGTCTGGGCCAGTTCTGCACAAAATTCCCGTGCGTACTGTTGCCCTTTGTGAATGATCGGAACCAGTGAGGAAAGATCCCCGTTGTTTTGACGCACTTCGTTTTTCGCGTGGCTGAGTTGAGCACCAAACCCCAGTTCACGAGTGAACAGAGCCGGCATCTGTCCTGTCCATTCCAATTCACGATTCAGTATGGATAATTCAAGTCGCCCGTTCGCATCTTCAAAGGGATGAATGTCTGCTATCGCCATCATTGTAACCAGACCCCTGGCCATTCCGGGCGGGAAGTCGCTGTAGATCTCACTGAAAAAGCTGCGCATGCTACCCGTAACCAAATGCGGATGGACACGTTCCTTGGTGCTTTTATGCACCAAATTGCGAGTCATTTTGAATTGACCCGGGGCCAAACCCGGAATGTCGTTTGTTGCCAGCGCGTGCCAGTGACGCAAATGCATTTCCGCTATTAATGGGTCTTGCAATACGTCACCGGCCATGCGCGCAGCGCGCACCACTGGCACCATGTTAATAGATTCCATCAGATCGCCTGCCGGTCTGATGCCTGTGGCCAAATCACTACTCATCTTGCGATACTCAGACACGGTCTCTACCAATGGGATCATGAACAGCCCTTCTATAAGCGGCCAGTCATCGGGCAATGAAGTGGCGATAGGCTCCACAGGCAGGGACAACTTACTGGCCGAGTTGGCGTATTGCCGGATGCCATCCATGATTCGTTGGTCCGTTTCCAGCATTCTGTCCGGGACCTCACACAAGGCCTGATGCAGTGGTTCAAGATCTCCTTGTTGCAGGACTATGTCCAGACCAGGCTGGATACGAAAATACAAGGCCAGGGCGAGGCTGGTGCGAGCGACTTCATTCCGCTCCAGCGGCGAAAGAGGTAAACTGGCCAGACCTGATAACAATTTCCTGGCCTCCTCAAAATTCTGCAGTTCAAGTTGCACGGTCGCCAGATTGACCTGCGCCAAGCTGAAGCCCGGCTCCATTTGCAGAGCCTCTTTGTACAACAACTCTGATTCTGTAGCTCTTCGTGCCACACGTAATGCGCTGGCCAGCTGATTCAATGACATTGGTGTTCGCTGCAGGGCAACTGCGCGCTGGTAAGCAGCAATGGCTGCCTCCCAGTTGCCGAGCTGCCGCTGGACATCGCCGACGGCCATCTGAGCCAGCATGATTTTCGGATTCATTCCTATTGCATTTTCAAGCGCAAGCAGCCCAGACTCCAGAGCACCATTTTCTACTCGTGCAATACCCAGATTGAGCCAGCCTTCAGCCCGTGTTGGAATGTTTTTTGTAGCTATATCAAAAAACCGGACTGCAGCTTTGAATTTACGATTTTGGAATGCTTGCTGGCCTTGCTGCATGGATCGCTGCCAGCTTTGTGAACTGGTCATATTCATACGCTGTTCTCGTTACCAGATGACATTCAGATGCCAGTTCGACTGTTTTGATCGCCTGGATGGATTAGGTTTCACCTGCGCCGGGTTTCCGATCAGCTTCTTATTGTTTTCCGAGTCTCTGAAGACACCGGCACCGACAGTCACAATGCAGTCTTCACCTATGGACACTCCGGGTGCGATGCTTGCGCCAGCTCCAATCAAAGTGCGTTGGCCAATACGTACCCTGCCAGCCGCTACCGCATTCGGACCAAATGTTGCGAACGATTCCACCTGACAATCATGACTCACGATACTTCCGGCTTGAAGTGCGACACCCTGGTGAAGAGTCGCTTTGGTGCGCACTATCACCAATTCACCAATAAAAGAACCCGGTTCAATAGATGCGCTGGGGCTGATACAAGCAGTCGGGTGTACAATAGTAGCCATACGCCGACCGTGTTTCAGCAATGATGAAGTAACCGTTTCGCGTATGTGGTTATTTCCTATGGCTACGAAAACTGCAGCATCTTCAGGCAAGCTTTTCAGTGTCGCCATGTCCTCGGGTGGCTCGGGGTCTACGAAACCCAAAACCTCCCAAGCCGATGCTTCGGCGGCTTCCGCAATGACATGGCTTAAATACCATGCCCCATAGATGACCAGTTTTTTCACTTTTGTTCACTCGCAATCAATGCAAACGCTTAGGGAGTATCAGGGACTAAAGGGTATATGTACTATTAAGGCTATATTGCCAGAAATTTGCAGGTATTGATAAGCTTGTAAATTCATACTTCCCGGTTGGGTGCTAGAAAACTCTCAACAGGCATAAATCTCCAGGACTGAGTTTTGCCCGATGAAGCTATATCTCAAGTGCTCTTATCAACGTATTTTGTCTACTTCCAGAATGACACGTTCCACATTTCCGGAAAACTCTATTCTCTTGTCCATGGCCGGTGTCAGGTAGACGGTACCGGACTCATCCACTACGGCCACATGGCTCAGCTTGAGTGCAGCAGCTACTTGTGGCCATTTTTCCAGGCCTGCCACGACAAGTGCCGTCGCGGCGGTATCTGCCAGTAAGCCTTCATCGCTGATGACGGTGACCGACGCGATGTCCTCTGCTGGCCAGCCAGTAACTGGATCAATGATATGTGGATAACGCTCCAGTTGGTCCTGGCGAAAACGCTCGTAGTTGCCAGAAGTGAATATCGCCTCATCGCCACGAACCTGCACAGAACCGATGATGCCGCCACCGGGTTTCCTGACAGCCACACGCCAGGGTCGATCGCCATGACTTCCTATGGCGCGAAGATCACCGCCCGCATTCACAATGGCGTTAGTGATACCCATTTTCCGTAGATGCGCGATGGTGAGATCCACGGCGTAACCTTTGGCGATGCCGCCAAAGTCCAGTTGCACTGCGGAGTTGTTGGTGCTCAGTTCAAGCCCATCAATATGGATGTCAAGACTCGAAGGCTTGAGCTCCAGAATAGCATTGATCTGAGCTTGCGAAGGAGCAGGTCCTACAACCGGGTAATCGGACGTATGGAAACCCCACACTCTGATCAGTGCACCGATGGCAGGGTTAAAACGACCACCTGTGGCATTTTCAATCAGCTGTGAACGACGAATCATTTCAATGATATCTGCGTTGCCTGTTGACGGTTGCCCATTTGCGAAGGCTTTATTGATGTCTGTTAAACGGCCGGGCTCCCAGGCATGCCAGTCGCGGTGCATGCCCTGAAACATCTGCTGTAGTTCTGAAAATACGTCACTGGCCTCTTCACGCGAGGCGCCCCAGAGTTTAATTTCGACGATGGTGCCAAATACAAATAATTCAGCGCTTTGTTCCCCATCACGCTGGCAGGCAGCCAATAGCAACAGGCAGAGCAGCATTACTGGGGTCAGAGTCAAAAACCCATGTCGGCTCCGACATGGGTTTTTGACTCTGACCCCAGCTGAAATATCCCGGTCAGGTTTTATTCGCATTCTCGCACTCGGACTTTTCTGAACAAGCACCCGAACAAGAACCGGAGCAACCGCCTGAATCTTGCCGTCCGCGGTGGAAAAGACCAAAGCCCACAAACAGCACAATTAGAAGGATCAGGGGTGCGATATAGTCCATCATATTTACAAAAGCCCGGCAAAGCCCATAAACGCCATCGACAGCGTGCCTGCAATAATCAGCACCAGCCCAGTACCCTTGGCAATCTCCGGCACATCTGAAAACTCAACAGATTCACGGATGGAAGCCATCAAGACCAGCGCCAGTGTCAGGCCAAGTCCAGCACCAACGGCAAAGGTCAGCCCCTGAAAAAAACCATAACCACGGTTGGTCTGGAAAATTGCCAGACCGAAAATGGCACAGTTAGTCGTCATCAGTGGTAGAAAAATCCCCAGTTGTCGGAATAGGGTAGGTGATAGTTTCTTCACGGCCATTTCGACGATTTGTACCAACGAGGCCACCACAATAATAAAGGAGATGATACGAAGGTAAGGAACCGACTCCAAAATAAAGGTATTGAGTACCCACGCACTCAGTGAAGTCAGTACCAGTACAAAAATATTGGCCAAACCCATTCGCAGTGCTGTTTCCACTCGTGCGGAAACTCCCATAAAGGGGCATAAACCGAGGAACATGGCGAGCGTGAAGTTATTCACTACCATAGCTGAGAAAAAAATCGAAAACAGCGTTTGGTCATTCATGGTGACTGCTCCGCTGTCAGCGTTGTCTTGGTTTTCTTACGCTGCTCCACAAATCCCATTGCAAGCAAAATGAAACCGAGAGTCAGGAAGCCACCGGCTGGTAAAACCATGATCACCCAGGGTTCAAAGTTTGCACCAAATAAGGAATACTCAAGGAAGCTACCGGTTCCCAGTATCTCCCGGAAACCGCCCATCATAACAAGTGCTATGGTGAAACCGATACCGGTTCCGATGGCGTCGAGCAGGGAGCGGTAGACATTGTTTTTGGCGGAAAAAGCTTCCTGACGACCGAGAATCATGCAGTTGACCACGATCAAAGCGATAAAAGCGCCAAGCTCTTTGTGTTGAACCGGTGCATACGCCTGCAACAACATATCCGCCAGTGTTACAAAGGTCGCAATCACCAGAATATATGCCGAAATACGAACTTCGTTGGGAATAAACCGTTTACAACTTGATACCAGCACGCTTGAACAGCAAATCACAAAGAAGGTTGCCGCACTCATGGCCAGTGCATTTTTCACACTGTTAGTCACAGCCAGGGCTGGGCACAGACCGAGCATCTGGATCAGAACAGGATTTTCGTTCCAGATACCGCGAATAAAATCTTGAGACGGTGTTGTCTTTCTCATTGTTTCGTCTCCTCGAATTTAGAAACAACGGGTGCTTTTGGAATACCCCGATCAATCACCGGTCGCCATTCTTCCAGTGCATGATTAATGATGTCGATGACAACCTTGGAGGAAATGGTCGCACCTGTGATGGTATCGATCTCATTCGGCTTGCCCTTGCCGGCACCAATTTTTACGCCAATTAACGGGGTTTCAGGGCCTGCAAAAAACTGTTTAACAAAAGCCATGTCTTTAAATATTTTGTCACCCAGGCCTGGGGTTTCTTTACTATCCAGTACTTTCATACCCGAAAGTTTCCCAGTTGTCGGGTTAAACCCGAAAATGATCTGAACAACGTCCTGAAAGCCTGATTCTCCACGTGAAATTGCGATACCACTAACTTCATCTAAAATATCATAACCTACATATATCCGTCTGTAATCACTATCTTTATTGCCTTCTGGTATATTTAAAGAAAGCCTGTCATTGACCAAGTAATAGGTGCTATAACGTTCAACTCCTGGTAGTACCTCGTAGACTGCAATTTTAAGCTGCTCGGCCTTGTATTTATCAATAATAGGTTTTGTGTGTTGATTCACCAACACGATCAATAACCCGGCCAGCGCACCGGCGACTGCCAGTGTTGCCACCAGGCGGAATGTGGAAACCGTCTCTTTGAGCGGGGTTTCCGGCGATTCCGGCAGGCTTGGGTCATGGGTGCCAGTGTCCTCTTTCATGATTTCTTCGTTCATGATCCAGCCTCCTTCTTTTTCTTTCTGGAGGTGCCGAACAGACGGGGTTGTGTAGCACGGTTTATAAAAGGCACCAATGCATTCATCAACAGGATGGAATACATCACACCTTCCGGCAGACCACCCCAAACCCGAATGATTACAACCAGGAAACCAATGCCAAAACCGAAAAGCCAACAACCCTTGTTGGTTATCGGTGAAGTTACCATGTCCGTCGCCATGTAGAACGCACCGAGCATCATACCGCCTGAAAAAAGCATGAACAGTGGCGGAAACTGGGAAATACCAAGGGCAAAAAACAGACCGGAAATAACAAAGGTTGAGACAAAAATGCTCAATGGGATATGCCAGTTTAAATGTCCACGCCAGGCCAGATAGATACCACCGAGCAGAATTAACAGAGCTGAGGTTTCACCCAAAGAACCACCAGTAGTTCCAAGAAACAAATCAATCACGGGTGTCACAACAGGATCATCGCCGAACTTCAGGTTACCCAGCGGTGTTGCTGAGCTTGTGGCATCGACAACCGGGCTCATAAAAGGCAGGGCGAAATTATCACCCTGTAGCGCCCACCAATGCTGTGTTTTTGCTGGCCAGGTTGTAATCGCGACCGGAAAGGCTGCTTGCAAAAAGGCACGTCCTACCAGGGCAGGGTTAAAAACATTCTGACCCAGACCACCAAATATGATCTTACCGAATGCCATACCAAAACCACCACCTAAAAAAGCCATCCAGAGTGGAAAACCGGGTGGCAGCGTCAAGCCCAGTAAAAGCCCGGTGATCATCGCAGAGCCATCCGCCAATGAGCCCGGTGTGGACCCAAACAAACGCTCTGTGAGCAAACAACCGGCAATACTTGCAAGCAAGACAAGAATTGCACTTGGGCCAAAGAAATAAATCGAAGCAGCAACGACAGGTATAAGGCTTATCACCACTGACCACATAATTTTTATGGTGGATTCAGCTGATCTGACATGTGGTGAAGCAGTAATTTTGACGCTGGAATCAGTCATGATGAAGGCAGTCTTCTCAGTTGTGTTTTTGACATGGCGAACAATTGGGATAAAGGAATATTGGACGGACAAACAAACGAACAAGACCCACACAGCATACAATCGTTCAGATTTGCATCGGCCTTGAGTTCCTCGTAGCGTTCAGCCTTCGCCAAAGCGCCCATCAATTGTGGGTTCAGAAAGATAGGGCACGCCTCCAAGCATTTACCGCACTTGATACAGGGCAGTATATCCTGTCGTTTGCACTCATCCTTTGAAAGGACCAGTATGCCACCTGTTGCTTTCAAGATTGGTACGTCAAGATTGGCCTGACCCAAGCCCATCATCGGGCCACCGAAAACTATCTCGGCGGCATCTTCGGTAAAACCGCCACAATGTTCGATAACGTCACGAAGTTTTGTCCCAAAGGGTATTTTCCAGTTACCAGGTTTTCGAATGCCGCGACCCGTCACTGTGATGATGCGTTCAATCAAGGGGTGTCCGCTCTCAAATACGGCAGCAACATTGGCTGCGGTTGCCACATTCTGCACCATAGCGCCAATCGCACTTGGCAGGGCACCGGATGGAACTTCCAGACCCATGACAGCTTTTATCAGCATTTTCTCAGCACCCTGAGGATACTTTACTCTTAAAGGCTGAACCGTGACATCGAGATCGTCAGGTTTGGTTTTGCGCATCATTTCGATGGCATCAGGTTTGTTCGCTTCAATGCCAATCACTGCGCGGGTAATACCCAACGCTTTAAGAGCAATGCGAATGCCTTCGTAAACCTGGTCTGGTAGCTCCAGCATCGTGCGGTGATCCGAGGTGAGATAGGGCTCGCACTCACATCCATTAATCAATAACAAATCAACGGGTTGATCTTTAGGCGGACACAGCTTGACGTGGGATGGAAATGCAGCGCCGCCAAGACCCACAATACCTGCCTTGCCGATTTCCGTGGAAAGATCTTCATCTTTTACGTCTTGCCAGCGTGGCACAATACGTGTCCTTCGCATCTGCGACGAGCTCGGGTCCACGCTGATACGGATCGATGGAACCATGGTGCCGTTGGGGTGTGGCCAGAGTTCGATCGACTTCACAATGCCGGCCGCAGTCGCATGAACGGCTGAAGAAATAAAACCGCTTGCTTCCGCTATAACGTCTCCCCGTTCAACATGGTCGCCGGGTTTAACCAGGGATTTCGCCGGCGTACCAATGTGCTGTGACAAAGGCAGAATGACTTCCTTGGGGAACGGGAACCGTTTCGAGGCTATGCTCGAAGTGATGTCCTTGTTCTCCGACGGGTGAACCCCGTGTTTGAAACTCAGTAAACCTGTCATGTTGGTCTCAATTAAACGGTTCAGCGCGTTGGATCAGCTTATCCAAGCCTTTCTCTTTTGGATTCAGCGGGTCACCCGGATGAATACATTCTGCCGGACAAGCTTCAGCTCCCATCACGATCTGCTTGAAGGTGCCGGACCTGGCATCGCCAATGTAAGCCTGCTGGTCATCATTGTAGACAAATAGCTTGGGATTGAGCTTCAGGCAATCATCACAGGACGTGCAGCGAAGTGTATCGATGTAGGGTTCGTTACCCATATCATCGTCGTCGTCGTCCGCCATAGCTGCTTCCACTGACGGCGTTGCGGAAGCTACGGCAACGGGTGCTGGTGCACTCGTCGAAGCTGCAGGTGCAGTTGAAACATCAAAGCCAGTTGGGGCTTCGAATGCCGGCCCTTCCCAGCTCTCTGCTTTTTCAAGTAATTGTGCAACGGTATCGTTGGCGCTTCCTTTTAACAGCCCTTCTGCGAGTCTTCTTGCAATCAACAATGGGTACTGTGTCGTCAGTTTAGTGATTTTTGCCTCATACTCGGCAGTTAGCGCTGCTATCCTGGATTCGAGCTCATCGGTCATTCCTTCAGTGACTGCATCACGCATATTGTCTGAAACATCAAGTCCCGCCATCTCTTTCAGCTGGGACCAATGCTGCAAACGCTCTTCAGCCAGTTGTACGATCTCATCTGAAACCGACATCCTGCTCAAACGTCTGCTGGCATCAACCGTGTAAATGTAGGCTGTTTCATCTTCACGCTCATCCTCATCCATCTCCAGGTAGTCATGGAAAGGAATCAATTCATCCTCATTATTCATCTTCTTGAAGTGCCCACGGAAACGTGCCTCGCCGAGAGCCCAGTCAGCAGTGGTGACGGGCAAGACCATCTTCTGCTCTTCACCCTGTTCGTCGACATGTAACAATTCGTAGCTGGTCCACGTGTCCAGGGGAGAGGGGTTGCCTTCCAGATCAATGCATTCAGAGAAGGTCGTGCCGTCGTCCGGGTTAAAAACAATATTGGGTACAGCACGACTTTCCAGTGCAAGCCTGGCAGCATCGGGCGCACCAAAGTCCGCAATACCCCACTCAGGAGGGCACGGTGTATTCAAAATAAACAGCGCCGGGCGTCTTGCCTGCAAACCTTTCAAGACATTTTGAATCAGATGTGACGGTGTTGCCTGTGAAGACTGCATCACGAAAACACCACGATGGGCGATTGCGATCAGGGCAAGTTCTTTGCGAACCTCTTCCTTGCCATGCTGATCCATACCATATTCGGCCATATCAGAGACCTGCGCCGTGAAACCGGAGGTGCAAGCCTGACCACCGGTATTGGAGTAAACCTGTGTATCTACAACCACCACCCGGATTGGTTTGTTCGAAGCCATCACACGGGACAAGTTCTGGAAACCAATATCCATCATGGCGCCGTCACCTCCGACTGCGAACAAAGGCGGGCACAGGGTGAATTCATCGTCGTCGAACTGCTGCCATTCAAAATCCGAGAAGAACGTTTCATCGGTAGCCGCATCGTAGGATTCAGACAGAAGTTTCTCAGCTCGTCGTACCGTGATAAAACCGTCCGCCATTTTGCGCATATGGCCTTCAAAAATCCCCACCGCTACAGAGGGGGCATCCTGAAAGAGATGGTTTACCCAGGGGAAAGGGTAGGGGTTGTAAGGGTAGGATGAGCCCCAGACCGAACTGCAACCTGTCGAGTTGGTAAAGCCAAGATTTGCACGGCCACGGCCACTTGGGCCTTCTTCATAGCGCCACTTG
The DNA here is from genome assembly GCA_021772935.1 of Gammaproteobacteria bacterium. Taxonomy (GTDB): domain Bacteria; phylum Pseudomonadota; class Gammaproteobacteria; order Xanthomonadales; family SZUA-36; genus SZUA-36. Next base: position 9,980 of record JAJFLA010000003.1, on the reverse strand, counting down.
AGGTCTTTCAACTCCTCAATAGATTTACGAATCAGCAGCACGCGTTCTTTTTTGTCTCCGGCAAGAGCAACTGAAAGGTCATCCGAATCGGTTGAAACATCTGCAAGGTCTGTTTCTGACACCAGCATTGTGTGGGCCTTTTCATCAAGTTTCTTAATCAGACTGCCCAGGTTTTTCACCTGCTCTTCAACACGCGGGGCCATGAACGCGTTGACGGTGGAGAGAAGCAGATGAATGGTGGTTTTCTCACCGCAACCCATACAGGCACCATCACCACCGGTCATGGACATGTAATTGCTCTGCTTCAGTAACAGCGATGACATGACACCAATGCCATCGTCGAGGCTGGATATCTTGATGTATTGATCGTCGGTTTCCGGCAGGTTGCTCCAAAGCTTCCAGTTGAATTCAAGCGTTTCCTGCAGGTCATCAGTCTGGCGCACACTCTGCAGGGCGCCATCTGCACAAACGGCTACGCAAATATCACAACCTTTACATGTTTCCGGATTGATGGTGATCGAAAGCAAACCACCTGAACCTTTCTTTTTGCTCTCCGGCAAATCAAAGAAGGGAGCTGTTTTGGCCAGCGGAAAGTCTGATACTGCCGCATAAACCAGGTTGTATTGGGCATCAATTTCAGCGCGTCGCTCAACATCCCAATTAGATTTTCCGGCGACGGTTTCATAAGCCTGTGCCAAAACGTTTGCGTAGGTCTTAAATGTGCCACTTGAGATGATCTTGCGTGACTCTTTGCCAAGATTTCTTATCAATTGAGAGAAACGCGTCATCGGTTTTTGTGGGTCAGATACTGTCGTCACAGCAGCTTCCAGTACCTCTTCAACCGTGCTGACTACACCCGGAATGGCGGAGTCAGGGCACTGGGTCCAGCACTTGGCACAACCTGTACATTTTTCTGCAATAAATTCAGGTACATTAAAGCGAACCGCAGACATATCACGCATACTCGATGTCGCTGCGGGAATAGCGGCGATGGCCGTGAACGGATCAGCAATTATGTCCTGTCCGGTCTTGTACTGAACACAAACCTGGTTCCAGAAGTCTGCCTGATTACCAAGTCCGGTGGCTGCTTCGATACCCGCCATCGCGTGTGGGATCAAGGGCAATAACTCTTCATGGCCTTCATCCAGGAAATCCTCAAGATCAAGCGCTAATACTTCGTCAAAGCCACGTGTAATGACACGGATATTATCCTCAACTACACGTTCACCCAAATGCCCGAACTTCTTGTTGAGTTGTTTGCGAATACCTTCGAACAAACGCTCTCTGGAAAGACCATGTGTACCCATTAGTGGGGCTGCATTGAAGAATGCCCCCATAAATGCCACACCCTGCATGCGAAAACGTAGATCCGCTTTTGAGGCTTCTGAAAGCGCAATATTAAAGCCGTCTACGGCAAAGACCTTGATTTTCTTCGCACGGATCGTACGCTGCGCTGTTTTTGGAAAGCTGTTCCAGAGCTTTTCGCCTGAAAGCTCGCTCTGGATGATGAACACACCCTCTTCGCACAAGCCCGCTAGTGGATTTGAATGCAAAAAGACATTCGGGTCAGGAGATAGCACAACGCTGACATGTTTGAGCTCACAATTCAGACGTAAGGGCTGCTCTGACAACATTGCGTAAAACGTCGTAGGTTGGCCTTTTTTCTCTGAACCATACTTGGGGTTGGCCTTGATGTGCATGCCGAGCAGTTCAGCCGCTGTCATCGCAAGGTTTTTGCCCATGGTAATGGCGCCCCATCCACCCACTGAGTGAATGCGAAGTTCAAGCGAATCTTCTGGAAAAAGGTTCAGATCCCCGGCTGATGGAAGCGCCAGGTCGGCTACAAGTGGGTAATCGGCAAGAATTTTCTCCTGCCAGATTTGCATTTTTGGAAGCCGTGTATCTTTCTGAATAAACTCGAAACCGAGGTAGAATTGACGTTGCTTACGCCCATCCTTAAGCATATTGTTAACGGCAGCAATGAGGTCTCCTGGCTGCAGGTCCCGGCTTCCCAGGCCAAAGCAAGCCGAGTAAAAATCAGGAACCTGATCGGGAAGAAGTGCGGGCAAACCGGTATATGGTAGATTGGCGCGATCGCCATTTCCGGCGCGACCGTTTTCAGCCGCCTGCGCCATCGCCGAACGAATCTCGCGAATCATAGGTAGCTCAACCGCTAAAGGTTGATCGGTACGTTCCATAACGACCACGCCTTTTTTGCCAGCCAGCATGCTGGAAACCAAATCGGACGGGAACGGACGGAACATCACCAAGTCGAGCACGCCAACCTTTAAACCACGTTCTTTACGCAAGTAATCAACAACGACCTCGGCATTACAAATTACCGAGCCCTGTCCAACGATGACGTACTCCGCATCTTCCAGCCGGTAACCCATAGCGCGACTGTATTTACGACCGGAGAGCTTCGCATACTCTTCAAACGCCTGGTCGGTCAAATCAGCAATATGATCAAAATAGAAAGGGCGTTGTGCGGCAACACCCTGCGCATACGCCTCCTGATTTTGAACCGTACCCAGCATCGCCGGGTAATCAAAGTTATAAAGCTCAGGAATACGACGCCTACGCTTACCAAACACAGCCCGTTGTGCGCCAGTGGGTGAGTCAATGATATCTGCTGGATCACCCAGGTACTCGCTAATCAGTTCGCGTTCGGGTTCAAAAAATGACTCAATGACGTGGCTCGTCAGGAAGCCGTCCTGTGCACATATACCTGGGTTCAGTGACAATTCCGCAACGCGGTGTGCGACAAGATTCAAGTCGGCAACACTCTGTACATCCTTGGCGAATAACTGAAAAAAACCTGTATCATCAACAGCATGGTAATCATCGTGACCGGCGTGCACATTGAGTGAGTGCTTGGTCATGGCACGGCAAGCCACATTCAAAACATAGGTCAACCTTTTGCCAACAGCCGCGTACAGCGACTCGTGCATATACGCAATACCCTGACCACTGGAGAAGTTGGTTGAGCGCAAACCTACCATACTCATTCCGGCCGTCACACCTGCGGCGGCATGTTCGCCTTCAGGTTCAAAGAAAATCAAGTTACGTCCATTGACATTCTTTTGACCCTTGGCAACCGCTGATGCCCAGCCTTCGCCCATTTGTGTAGAAGGTGTAATCGGATAGGCACCTGCGGCTTCACTTGCCGCAGTCTCCATGGTTACCACTGCTGCGCTACCGTCGTCAGTTTTAAAAATGCCGGGATACTTGGCCCCGTTTGTTGCCTGGCTCATACGATTTTTATCTCCAACTCAAGCGAGCTTTCTTCAAACTGCTGACCTTCAACCCATACAATCGCCCCTGTTGGGCATCGCGAAATTGCTTTTGGATCGGTCAACGTGTTCTTTTCATAGTTTATGATAGCCAGGTTATTGATGATTTCAATCACACCTGGCTCCGAGTCAGCAACACATTTGTTACAGGTATTACAAGCAACGCTGCAAAGGTCTTCTGCAGCATCGCCGTTGAGCAAATTCTTGCATTGTACGATGAGCTTCTGCTCGATGGGCATCAGCTCAAAAAGGTCCTTGGGGCATGCAATTACACAATCATTACATGCGGTACAAAGTTCAGGTATCACCACGGGCAGGGCATCTTCGTTCATATATATGGCATCGAGGAGGCAAGATACTTCACAATCAGCCAGACCTAAGCAACCCCATGTGCAGCCTTTCCCACCACCTGCCACAGATGCTTCTGCCTTGCATGTCTCAAGACCTGTATAATCTGAATTTCGTGCTGCTTCATTCTTGCCGCCCGCACACAGTAAACGAGCTACGCGTTTATTGGCTTCACCAGCATCAACACCCAGGTAACTGGCAACGTCGGTTACATCTTCTGCCCCCATCACCGTGCAGCTGGATGGATTCTCTTTTCCGGAGACTACGGCTTCCGCAAACGCACGGCAACCGGGCATGCCACAGGCGCCACAGTTAGTGCTTGGCAGTAACTCTTCCACCTCATCTATGCGTGGGTCTTCCCACACGTGGAACTTCTTGTTTGCCATCGCGATCAGGAAACCAAAAAAGAGTCCCACGCCGCCAAGAACCAGGGCAGAGTCTAAAATGGGGCTTCCGGTCATTCGCTACGGACTCCATTTCGCTCACCGCAGCGTCTCTTCTCGTTAAGGTATTTGTAATTCATCAAGTTTGTCATTCCTTGCATCGAGCAAAATAGGTTCTCATCGCAGTGATCAAAGTAATCCCGTTACAGGGCCTATGCCGACAAATCAGATAAATTTGTTTGATTCAACAGCCAGGCTGAAAGCTTGCCTGCGGGGTCTGATGCCGCGTCTCCTGCAATTTCAGGAGGTACCGACAGGGATTCCAGCAAGGTGTAGTCTTCCGCTTGTTGAGCCGGGCTGATACCACCTATAGCACGCTTTCTGACTTCTTTTGGGAATGTCACCGAAATAAAACGTTCATAGGTCGTTGAGCCTGCTGACGGGTCGTGTACAAAACTCACAGCAGTTGATGGAAGAAACGCAGCCACAGCGATGCCCTTGAATGCTGTAAAGGCCTCCAGACCTGCATCACCTATTTCCTGTTGCACAAACACACGCGGAGATATCACACGTGACAAGGCTGCCGCTGGCGCATCGCCACTTACATTAAAAACAATCTTCATATTGGTATCAAGCAAGGGAACAATCGCTGAAGGTTTGAAATCAGCGCCAGATACCTCTACCACTAGCGCTGGGGCCAGTGCGCGCTCGGAGCTGTTCCACATGGTGTAGGGGAACCTTTCAAGTGTCGCTGCGTGTTTGTCTTCCTTGTATGCGCCACTTTTGGCCAAATCAACCACTCGTGCAGCCGCAAAAGCACGACCAATCGAGGCCAGTCTGACACTCAGTTGGTGTCCCAGGCCTTTGCCTTCTGCTGTTTTAATAATAAACAGGTCATCCCCTTGGGCGAGTAAAGATTTCAAGACCTCCTGTGCGGCCCGGACCGGCGCTTCGGCATCAGCTTGGATACGGGCGGCCTTGGGGGTAAAAGAGGCAAAGCGTTCCATATTCATTTTGCCTTTTGCAAAGAACCCCAAAGTTTCATTCTGGTCGTCTTTGGTGTTACCTGAACCGGCCAACAAACCGCGTACCTGTTCCGCTGTAACCGTCAAGGCGGAATGAAACTGCTCAATACGTGGGCGAACTGCATCCAGTGCACAGACCCTTCGTTCCTCAGACTGCATAGCGATCAAACTCCCGTTCAAGCCCCTGAACCTTTTCTTCCGGGCTCACCGGTCTCACGGACCGAATTTCATCGTAGACCGGAAAGCTGTCGTCGCGGAAGAAGATGCCCAGACGCAACATGTCTGTGCGCTGTGCCAGGGAACGCGCCTCATCAATATCCTTTGGGTCATGCACGCGACGTGCTTTGAAAAGCCTCTCCAGACCAGGTGCATCCACGCCATCTTCATGTACCAGTAACTCGGTCAGGTCAGGGTTTTTAATCTGATCCTGAAATACATCCGGTGTGAATTTGGGACAACGTTGCAGGATGCGGATAAAGGAAAAACCGGTGTGCTGATAGGCCGCCTGTAAGGTGGCATACATATGCGCTGGTACCCAGTCTGCCGTCTGGGCCACGAATGAAGCATTCGAAACTCCCAGGGTTGCCTGTAAGGGATTAAGTGCTGGCAACACTGAACCACGCGGAGAGGTATTTGATTTATAACCCTGCGGTGTCGTCGGTGAGGTTTGGTTTTTGGTCAAACCATAGATGTTGTTATCCAGCAGAAGTACAGTCAGGTTCGGGTTGTAGCGCGTAGCATGGATCCAGTGTCCTGCACCGATGGAAGTGCAATCCCCATCACCCATCACAACAAAAACGTCCAACTCGGGCCGTGCCAGTTTGAGTCCCGTCGCGATCGGCAGAGCACGACCATGAATGCCATGAAAACCATATGCGTTGACGTAATGAGGGAAACGACTAGAGCAGCCAATACCCGAGACAAAGGCCATTTTTTCGGGTTTAAGCTGTTCTTTTGCCAATAAACGCTTAACCGCATTCAATGCGCCGAAGTCTCCACAACCGGCGCACCACTTACCTTCGCGCGTTTGGTAGTCTTCTGCCACCAGACATTCTGAGGCGTCGTCTTCAATATCCAGAAGGGAAATTGCAATGCTACTCATTTGGACGCTCCTCTTTCACTTTTATCGATAATCGAATTGTAAATATCATTGGGTCGAAGCGGCTGTCCCGGACAACTCGTCCAACAGTCGATATCAACCAGGGTTTGCGCGCGCAGCAGCCAGGCAAGTTGGCCATAGCGACGTGTTTCTTCCGTGATGTAGGGGTCACCAACGGTATCGGAGTAATTTATCTCCACAGTCATGACCTGCTTGAATCGGCTAAAGATTTCTTTCAAGCCGGGCTCCATGGGTGAAAGGAACGTCAGTTGGCAGGTAGAAATTTTCATGCCTTCCGCACGGGCACGATCAACAGCCTCTTCAATGGCACCCTGGGTGGAGCCCCAGCCAACCACCAGCAGATCGCCTTCCTCATCACCATAAACAGATGGGGGTATCAATGTAGATTGAAAAACAGCCAATTTGCGGCTGCGCATCTTACAACCACGTTCATTACTTTCCGGGTCATAAGATACATGGCTTTCTTCATCATGAGCCAAGCCCGTCACCGTGTGTTGACCACCCGGCGTACCGGGAACAATACGTCTGGACAAACCGGTTTCGGAATCCCAATCATAAGGCCGCAAGCCTTCTGGCAATGCTGAAAAGTCGATCGGTTCTTGTTGCCAACGCACATCAAACTTGGGGCGTGTAAATTGTTGAACACCAGATGCCAGGTTGGCATCTGTCAGGATAATCACTACGCAACGGAAAGTCTCGGCGATACGACGAGCAGTCACCATGGCATGAAAACACTCTTCGATCGATCGCGGTGCGATTACTACCCGTGGTGCATCACCCGGTTGGCTATAAAGCGATGACAATAAATCAGATTGCTCTACCTTGGTAGGTAAGCCCGTCGATGGTCCACCTCGCTGGACATTTAAAACGACCAGGGGGATTTCGGTCATGATGGCAAGGGCCAGGAACTCGGTCTTGAGCGCCATGCCGGGTCCGGAAGTCACAGTCAGTGCCACCTTGCCACCATAGGAGGCCCCCAGTGCCACACCGCAAGCTGCAATCTCATCTTCTGCCTGGTGAACCATACCACCATAATTTTCAATAATGGCTGCAAGCTCATGCGAAACCGAGGTTGCCGGTGTGATTGGATACATGGCACACATTTCCATACCGGCGGCAACCGCACCCAGCGCAGCGGCCTGGTTGCCATTCATCACGACACGTGACTCTTTGGCAGGTACGGATTTTATTTGAAACTGAAAATCCAGATTTTCGCGTGCCCAGGCTATACCGTTTTTTACCAACTCGATATTAACTTCCGTAACCTTGGCGGATTTGTGCCGGAAGATATTTGCAATCTGCTTTTCAATGATAGAAAGATCGCGTTGGTAAATTTCTGCAAGAAGACCGAGCGCAAACATATTTTTGCCATGCTGCGCGTTGTCCACCACTTTGAGTGTTTCTTCCTCGATGGGGACTTTAATGAAGCGATAGTTTTTCGAAGACATTTCTTCCATCGCCTTTGCATAATTATTGCGGATATTTTCGTCCTCATGCTTCTCCCACATCGCTTCATGAAGAATAATGCAATCGTCATCAAAAGAATCGAGTCGGTGACGTGAAAGACATACCTGGTCATTAAACGCGACAGCCAGTTTTGATCGATCACCCCAGTTGGTTACCTTTTCCGTTCCAAATCGAACGATGTTTCCTGAAGTACTGGTCACGGTATGGTGCGGGGGTTCGATTTCGGCAGGAATAATCTCTACCGTCCAAACACCATTACCCATTTTGGCACATGTTTGTCCAAAAATTGTGGCACACTTTTGTGCACCCTCACCAGAGTTGGTAATGATCTCAACAGTGTGCTCAGGTACCGCAGTGACTGTCGTTTGGCTGTTAGCTGTCCGGTTCAATTCTACTTACTCCCAACACCTGAAAAATCGAATAAAACGTATTCGGCTTCGCGGTGGATATATTAATATTAATTGTCAAAGGTTCGGAATGCATAGTAGGACATGATTCACTTGCTCAACTTGATATTTGTCAATTGATTTTGCATTGGTGATAACCCCATAAAAACTTGTCAACAAGTCAATTCCCAATTGATATGTGCCGTTTCGATATGTTGCTCGTTTATGAGTGTATTCCATACTTGGAACTATCAATTGCGTTAAGGAACCTCTAATCTATTCATGAACCCGTAACCTTGCGTCCAAAATATCCAGCTTCGTCGTCGCTTCAACGCCTGCTCTTGGTGTGAATCTTCGCAATAGGCAGCTATTACGTTCAATTTACGCCTCGCCTAAAGGTGCCTACTGTTGGTGAATCTGAATATTTTGAGTCACAATCCACTTGCTCAGAATAAATCAGAGGCGCCTTAATATTGTTACATCAATGAACCACGGGGTACAGGAGAGAACCATGAGGGCACATCACGTTTTGCTGACACTCGTACTGGTTGTATCAGGCTGTTCCAAGTCACCAGACTCAGAGAGGGTGCCTATTACGGCTGACAAGCCACGTTCAACGGTTGCTGCGCCCGCTTACCCGGATATTGCAAGCCAGTCAAATATGCTGGCGAACGGCGAAAGCACCAGCGTGGAGATTGTCGCTGATGCGCTTTCAAAGGCCGCTCAGTTTGAGTCATTGAATGCTTTTATACACTTGAATTCTTTGGCGGCTCTGGAAAAGGCCGAAGCACTTGACCGGAAACGTGCTGCCGGCATGCTGACAGGGCCGTTACATGGTATCCCACTGGTCATCAAGGACAATATTCATGTTGCAGGTATGCCGAACACGGCGGGAACACCCGCATTGACCAATTTTATGCCGACGCTCAGCAATGAAGTAGTTAACCGGCTCGAAGACGCTGGGGCCATTATTCTGGGTAAAACAAATATGCATGAGCTTGCATTTGGGATTACCAGTGACAACACCGGATTTGGTGCGGTCAGGAATCCCTATGACAACAGCCTGATCCCGGGTGGTAGCAGCGGTGGTACCGCAGTTGCTATCTCGGCTGGAATTGTGGCGGCAGGTCTTGGTACTGACACCGGTGGATCGGTACGGATACCACCAGCGTTGACGGGTATCGTAGGATTCCGCCCAAGCATGGGGCGTTATCCGTCGGAGGCGGTTACACCGATTTCCAGAACCCGTGACACCATTGGCTTGCTGTCACGTACTGTCGCTGACGTGATCCTGCTTGATGCTGTAATCGTAGCGGGGGGCGCTGAGCTTCTGACTATTGCGCCGAGCGAGATTCGCCTGGGTGTGCCACGGGCGTATTTTTACCAGAACATCGATGCCGAGGCAGCAGTTGTGATCGAAGCCACGTTGGCACAATTGGCGGACGCTGGGGTGCAATTGATCGAAGCGGATATTCCTGAGATTGATATCTTGATGGAACGCAGTGCTTTCCCAATTGCATTTTATGAGGTGTTACGAGACCTGACGGCCTACCTGGAAGAGTTTGATACCCGTATCAGTTTTGCAGAGCTCATGGATGCGGCTGCCAGCCCCGATGTGAAAGGTGTTTTGGGTCTGGTGAGTGGTGATGGCAAAACCAGCGAGCAGGTCTATTCGGCGGCCATGGCTGCAAGACAGCAGCTCAGGAAGAACTTCAAGGAATACTTTGCGGCCGAGCGACTGGATGCAATCATTTTTCCAACCACCATTTTACCCGCCCGACCGATTGAAGGCAGCCTGGTATCAGTCGAGCTCAATGGTGAACAGGTTCCAACACTTCCGAGCTATATTCACAATACCGACCCTGCATCGATTGCGGCACTGCCGGGGCTCAGTCTGCCTGCGGGTTTGACCGCATCGGGTCTTCCGGTGGGTATGGAAATCGATGGGCCGGAGCAGA
>JAJFLA010000020.1 GCA_021772935.1 Gammaproteobacteria bacterium | reverse complement strand
GAATATTACGGGTGATTCAGCTCAATTTGTTCGAGCGGAGAAGTTTGCTGGACATACTCAAACCAGACCCTCCGAGGCACAAAAAAAGCGAACCTCAGATGAGGTTCACTTTATGACTGTCAAACTGTGGGACAGTAGTGGGGCACACCCTCCTTTTTCTTTTTCTGGTTTTAGTAATGAAACCTCGCTAGCTTTAATCGGTTCATACACCATATATATTGGCTTCAAAATTTCCTCTGTAGTGCGTTGTAAACCGGCTCTATGGCGCTGATCATTACCAGAACCCCCAATTCTTACCCACTCAAATTAGTGTCGGTTTCAAGTAAACAATTGACACAGATCAAGTAAGTCACCTTTCACTCATCTCTTTTGTTGCGAATGGTTCTCATTTGCAATAAGATATTTTCTGTATTTTTCAGGCTCTAACCAAAGGACTAATTCCAATGCGATCCACTAGCAGATTTGTACGACTATTGTGTACTTCCGTACTCGCTACCTTACTGGCCAGCCCAACCATTTACGCTGAAGACAACACCGATCTATTAGCCAAACTGGACTTTCTCCAGCAGCAGATTGATGCACTGAAACAGCAACTGGAACGAACGCAAAATCAAGCCGTTGAAACGGACGCCAAGGTTGAAGCAGTCGCCGAAGTCATCGACTCGCAACCAGCACAACAAGCTTCAAGCCAGAAAACCACCATTGGTGGTTACGGTGAGCTGCACTACAACAATCTTGATGCCAATGATCCATCCAGAGATGTCGAAGAAATCGACTTTCACCGTTTTGTGCTATTTTTCGGGCATGAATTCAATGATAAAACACGTTTTTACTCCGAGTTTGAACTGGAACACGGCTTTGTTGCAGATAGCGGTGGCAGCACACCCGGCGAGGTAGAACTGGAACAGGCCTTTGTCGAATTTGACCTGGGTCGTGATTTACACTCAAAAGCAGGCGTCTTCCTTCTGCCTGTCGGCATCCTCAATGAAACCCATGAACCACCAACTTTTTACGGCGTAGAGCGCAATGATGTGGAAAACATCATCGTACCGAGCACCTGGTGGGAAGCGGGCGCCGGACTGAATGGCCGCTGGGGCTCTGACTGGAATTGGGATTTAGCGGTAAGCTCTGGTTTGCAAATGCCTACCAGTGGCGGCAGTGCCTTCAGGGTACGTAGCGGCCGACAAAAAGCTGCCAAAGCCTTCGCCAACGATGGGGCTGTAACAGGGCGCCTACGTTATCTCGGTATTGCCGGTCTGCAGGCTGCGGTAACGGTCCAGTACCAGTTTGACCCATCCCAGGCCGCCAATGACGGACTGGATGATGGCACCCTGGTGGAGGCACACGTCGATTATCAGAACAATGGCTTTGGTTTGCGTGCGCTGTATGCCCACTGGGATTTTTCTGGCGTTGCGGTCGAAGCCGCAGGTGCTGATAGCCAAACTGGCTGGTATATTGAACCCAGTTACCGCCTCAATAAACGGCTTGGATTCTATACCCGTTACGAAGATGTTGATGCCGCCAGGACGCGGGATCAGTTTGATCAATGGGAGCTGGGCCTGAACTGGTGGCCCGGCGAAAACGTCGTGGTTAAATTCGACTACCGCAACCGTAATCATGATCTGGACAGCGAACTTGGTCGTGACTTCACCGGCATCGACATCGGGCTGGGCTACAGTTTCTAAGCTGATGATCAGAGTCCAGCATAAAATAGCGATCTTGATGACGTGCGCCTTTTTGCTACCAATGATGGCACACGCAGCTTCCGTCTATGAGACCCATGCGGAATTTCTCAATCGCGCATTCAGTGGATCACCCCCTGGGCCAGGCATCATCTGGCTCAGTGGTGAAAGAAAAACAATGGTGCGGCAACTGTTGGGTCATGATTACCCGGCGCTGCGCCTGCGTTATTGGTGCCAAAACAATCGTTCAGCCTGGGTGCTCGAGGAAATCGGCAAAGATTTACCCATTACCGTTGGCATTGTCGTTGACAACGACTACATTAAGAGTCTGCGGGTGCTGACCTACCGTGAGAATCGTGGTGGCGAGGTGGCAACCCCTGCATTTACGAATCAGTTTAATCATGTCAGTTTGGATTCCAGTGGCGATCTGGACACACACATTGACGGTATCTCAGGTGCGACCTTGTCAGTACAGGCATTAAGCCGACTGGCAGCGATCGCACTTTATTTACACACGGACACAGCTTGTGAAGATGGTTCGAAAAAGCCGTAGAGCATCAATAACACGTCGTTTGCACCGTTCATTCGGTGTTGGTGCAGCAGTGTTCGTGGTGTTCATGGTATTGAGTGGCCTTGCCATCAATCATTCAAATCGGTTAGGGCTTGATCAACAACATGCGTCACAGCCGTTTGTGCTTGATTGGTATGGTCTTGATGGGCCAGAAAATATCCTTAGTTTTACGCTCGGTAACAACTGGCTCAGTTTTGCCGGTTCGCAGCTTTATCTCAATGGTGATGAGGTATCGACTATATCAAACGGGGTCGGCGCGGTATTCAATGGTGATATGCTGGTTGCCGCTGGCAGCGAAGAAATATTGTTGCTTGATGACGCCGGAAGTCTGATTGAAAGACAGCCCTGGGGCCCGTCTGGCGCTGGCCCAATAGACTCAATTGGTCTGTTCCAGAATAATTTTGTCATGGTCAAATCCATGCGCCAGTTATGGTTGGCCGATGCAGAAATGCTGAACTGGCAATTGGCCGAAGAAAACACCACACCCCCAGTGTGGTCACTGCCAACACCCACCCCCGAAGCCCTGCAGAAGGCCATCACACAACAATACCGTGGCGACAGCCTGAGCCTGGAACGATTACTGCTTGATTTTCATAGCGGCCACATATTCGGGCCCATTGGCGTTCTTGTATACGACCTATTGGCCCTCGCTGTTGGTTTTCTCGCCATTAGTGGCCTGGTGTTATGGTTACGCGGCCGGCGCAACGGCAAAACTAACGGGAAAAGCCTGCGGCCAGGACGTTAATCACGTCCCATAAGTCCATTTTGCTTCGCAACAGTAGCATTCGCAAAGCCCATCGCGTATTGACGATAAGCAGTTGGACAATGTGTCCCAATCAAGGTATTTTTGAATGACATCATGCTACGAAAAACCATTATCACCATAACTGTTTTGATCACACTGATCGTGATTGTCATTTTTTTGCTTGGGCCTGCCTATCTCGAAAAAGACATCAACCGTGTCATTGATCATAATGCCTATAACATCAGCGATGAAGCCAGTGCATTGCATTCATCACTGACTGTTGCAGACCTGCATGCCGATACCTTGTTGTGGCACCGCGATATCCTTGAGCGTAGCAATCGTGGTCATGTGGATATCCCCAGGCTGGTGGAAGGTGGTGTGGCCATACAGGTTTTTTCAACCGTGACCAAGGCACCCAAAGAGCTCAATTACGAAGAAAACACAGGCGATTCAGACCAGATTACCGCTGCTGTTATTCTTCAGAGGTGGCCAATACGTACCTGGAGCAGTCTGTACCAACGAGCCAGCTACCAGGCTCAACGATTAAACCAAGCTGCACGTCGCTCCAAAGGAACCCTGGTGCTCCTGCGCACAGGTGCAGATCTTGAAGCAGTACTGAGGGCTCGTGCAAACGGAGCCTCTGTTACAGCTGGTTTGATGGCGACCGAGGGCAGTCATGCCCTGGATGGAAAACTTGGAAATATCCAAAACCTCTACAACGAAGGGTTCCGCATGATGGGGCTACATCATTTTTTTGACAACAAGCTGGGCGGCTCTCTTCACGGTGTCTCGAAAGCAGGCTTGACTGACTTTGGCCGCGACGCCATCCGTGAAATGAACCGGCTGGGGATCATGATCGATGTTGCCCATTCTTCCGAACCTGTGGTCGATGAGGCCCTGGCGCTTTCTACCACCCCACTTGTCATATCGCATACAGGCGTTCGTGGAATTTGTAAAAAACCACGCAATATTTCTGACGATCACATGCGTCGCATTGCTGCCGGTGGCGGACTGATCGGTATCGGTTACTGGGAAGGTGCGGTATGTGATGCAACACCTGCTGGTATTGCTAAATCCATCGCCTACGCAGTCGAACTTGTGGGCTACAAGCATGTTGCGCTGGGCTCAGATTACGATGGCGCGACCAGTGTTTATTTCGATACATCGGAACTTGCCGCACTGACGCAGGCCCTGCTTAATGAAGACTTGAGCGATGATGCGATACGCGCGGTTATGGGCGGTAACCAGATCCGCTTCTTGCAAAGATACCTGCCCAAATAAGCCAGCGTTGGCAGAAAAGGGTAGCCTCCCCAGAACCATTCCGGATGGAGGCAGTCATATCACGACACACCCTGAAAGTGTATGATACAGCGATGAAATACGTTCTTCTGGCCATATTAGTACTGATTGCAGCGCAGCCTTTGCAGGCATCGCCGTGCGATATGCGTGATGGCCAGGACACAAGCCACAGCCAGCATGGCAATATGCATGATGGTGATATGAGTGGCATGGATTGTTGTGATCATGACCCCACAGACACCGGTGACGGCTGTGGTTCGATGTCTCATTGTGGGGCCTGCACCGCCAGTTTGGTAACCGTTAGCCTTTCCACTTTCAATACAATCTTCGATCCTGCATCGAAGCAATTCCTGCTTGCTACCAAGCGGCCCCCGAACAGATACAGCTCTCCACCTTTTCGACCTCCTATCACTTGAACATATAACTCGACTGCTTCCTACTGCGGTCATTTTTTAATGTTATTTGTTACACAGGTAATACCTGTGGAGTTTTGGAGAAAACGATGTACCAGTCCATTGCCGATACGGCTTTTTGCCGCCTGCTGGCGGTTTCTTTGTTATTGTCCGTCAGCGGCGGCAGTATTGCCGATACGCTTACTATTGAGCAAGCCGGACAGCTTGCGCTCAAAGAAGATTACACGCTCAGGGCCATCAGTGCCCGTAGCCAGTCACTGTCGGAATTATCGGTGGCCACCGAAAAACTGCCTGACCCACAGTTGAAGCTGGGGTTTGCCAACCTGCCGACCGATACCTTCAACCTCGGCCAGGAGGCCATGACACAGGCCGTTATCGGTGTGCGCCAAATGTTTCCGCGTGGCCAGACGCGTTCTCTAAACAGTGAACGTATCATCGAATCCGTTGCGCGTAACGATGCCGAAGCAGAGGATAGAAAATACAAGTTACTGCTGGCGGTCCGCGAACAATATATCCGCATCTATCTGCACCAGGAACGGCAAAAAATTCTGCGGCAATCGCTGATTGTTTTTGCCGATCTGGCAGAAATAACCCGAGACTATTACGCCACTGGCCGCGCACACCAACAGGATGTCGTACAAGCTCAGTTGGAATTATCCAAGGTTGAAGAGCGCCTCGCCCGCATTGGTCAACAGGAAGAAGAAGCACGTGCCCGCCTGGCAGAATGGATTGGTGCTGGTGCCTACCGTGATCTTGACCCACATTGGCCACAACTTACCCCGCTGGAATCCACACAACAAATCACCGCAGGATTAGTTGATCATCCGCGTTTACGTGCCTGGCAGCACGAAATTGCCAAAGCCAGAACCTCGGAAGAAATAGCACGCCAGGCCTATAAGCCGGGTTTCGCCATTGACCTGGCCTATGGCGGTCGTGGTGGCCAGAACCCGAACGGTACCGACCGTGCCGACTTTATGTCGGTATTTGTCACCATGGATATTCCTTTATTCACTAAAAATCGCCAGGATCGTGTACTGGCGTCAAGCATTGCAGATACGTCTGCCACCCAGTACGCCCGCGACGATATTTACCGTTCAATGAAAGCCCGTGTAGATCAAAATGCCGCAACACTGGCCCGCGAACAGGAGCGTCTTGGCTTATACGAAGAATACCTGTTGCCGCAAGCGGCCTTTAATGCCGAAGCGGCTTTCGAAGCCTATCAGGATGCAGTCGACGATCTGACCACCTTGATGCGTGCCCGGATCGGCGAATACGAACTCAAATTAAGCCATGCGGCCTTGCGTGCCGATGAAATCATTACCCGCGCACGTCTGTTATATCTACAGGGAGAAATCTCATGAAATTTATGAAAAACGCTGCTGGCGTCATAAAAATGACAATAATTGCCGCATTAATTGTCGGGCTTGCCGGCGGTGTATTGATCAGTAACTACACCATCCTTGGAAAAAAACTCGAATTCAAGACGGATAAAGGTAAAAAAACTGAAAAAGAAATACTTTACTGGGTGGCACCCATGGATCCCGCTTTCCGCCGCGATGCCCCCGGCAAGTCACCCATGGGTATGGATCTGGTTCCCGTCTACGCAGAAGAAGGTGCGGACAGTGACGCCGTACACGTCAGTGCTGCAGTCGAGCAAAGCCTGGGTGTACGCTCCAGCAGGGTAGAAAGACGCTCACTTTGGCGCAAAGTGGAAGCTACCGGTTATGTCGGATTTGACGAGAGCCGTGTCAGTCAGATCAATTTACGTACCGAAGGCTGGATTGAACGTCTGCTTGTCAAAAATGAAGGTGAACGTGTCAAAAAAGGCCAACTGCTGTTTGAGTTTTATTCGCCACAACTGGTCAATGCACAAAAAGAATATGTCCAGGCCAAGCGCCGGAATGATGCACAGATGCTATCCGCGACCGAGGAGAAATTATTGGCGCTGGGTATGGTGCAGTCTGATATTCAAGGTCTGGTAAAAACCTCAAAAGTCACCAACACCGTGCAGGTTCTGGCACCACAGGACGGTACCGTTACCAATCTTAACGTAAGGGAAGGTATGTTTGTCAATCCAGCCACTGAAATCATGAGTCTGGCTGATCTTTCCAGCGTTTGGTTACAAGCCGAGGTTTTTGAGTCGCAAGCTGACTGGGTCATGGAAGCACAATCCGCTGAAGCCCGTCTGAATTACATGCCCGGTGAAGTGTTCAGTGGCCGCGTAGACTATGTCTACCCGGTGCTGGACCCAAAGACCCGCACGCTCCAGGTACGGCTTCGATTTGACAATCCAGATGAGCGGATGAAACCCAATATGTACGCCCGCGTGACAATATTTGGCAAATCCCATCCCGGTGCATTGAGCATTCCACGTGAGGCACTGATTCGTGGCCAGGATACTGACCGGGTCGTGGTCGCCCTGGGCGATGGAAAATACACCGTTCATGAGGTCATGAGTGGTATTGAAAGTGGTGGTTGGTTGGAAATTGTTGCCGGGCTTGAGGTCGGCGATGAGGTGGTTACATCGGCGCAATTCCTGATTGATTCAGAAGCCAGCCTGGCTGGCAGCATCCAGCGGCTTGACGCCAGTCGCATGACAGACAGCGAAGGAGAACACCAGATAATTTTTGGCAATGGTGTTGTCGAAGCGGTGGATTCAAAAGCCCGTCGTATCCGCGTCAGTCATGGTCCCATCGAAGCTCTGGGTTGGGCCCCTATGACGATGGAGTTCGATGTATTACCGGGTGCCAATTTGGAAACCATAACTATCGGTCAAAGTATTCACTTCTCACTGAGTCAGTCAGAAGTTGGGGACTACGTCATTGGTGTTGTTCATCAGCCTGAACCTGCCGGCATTGACGAAGACCAGGAAGACGAGAGTCATAGTAATCATCAACGGGAGAGCGGATCGTGATTGAAGCAATTATCCGGTGGTCGTTGAACAACCGCTTCCTGGTATTGTTGATGACCGGTATCCTGGTACTCGGTGGTTTGCAGGCCATTATTACCACACCGATTGATGCCCTGCCTGATCTGTCGGATGTGCAGGTGATTATCAAAACCAGCTACCCCGGCCAGGCTCCCCAAGTGGTAGAAGATCAGGTAACTTATCCATTGACCACCGCCATGCTGGCCGTACCTGGTGCTGTCACTGTGCGTGGCTACTCGTTTTTTGGTGACTCCTTTGTATACATCATTTTTGAGGATGGCACTGATCTATATTGGGCCCGCTCAAGGGTGCTGGAATATCTGAACCAGGTGTCCGGTGACCTGCCACCGGCAGCCAAACCTGCGCTGGGTCCAGATGCAACCGGGGTCGGCTGGGTTTATGAATACGCACTTGTTGACCGGACAGGCAGCAAGGACCTCGCCCAATTGCGCTCCATACAGGACTGGTTCCTTAAGTTTGAATTGCAGACGGTACCCGGTGTAGCGGAAGTCGCAACCATTGGTGGAATGGTTCAGCAATACCAGGTGGTCATAGATCCAGACGCGTTACAAGCCTACAACTTTTCCCTGGCCCAAGTGCGTAGTGCGATCAAGCGCGGTAACCAGGAGGTCGGCGGCTCTGTGGTAGAAATGGGAGAAGCCGAGTACATGGTCCGGGCAACCGGCTACCTGACCTCTATTGCAGACCTGCAAAAAATTCCGTTGGGCATGAACGATAAAGGCACACCGGTAAGACTGGAAGATATTTCAGATATCCGGTTAGGCCCGCAACTCAGGCGGGGTATTGCCGAATTGAATGGTGAAGGTGAGGTCGTGGGTGGTGTCGTGGTCATGCGTTTTGGTGAAAACGCCCAAACCACGATCGCCGGTGTCAAGAAAAGGCTGGCCGAACTGCAGGACAGCCTGCCTGAAGGTGTTGAGGTAGTGGAAACTTATAATCGCTCAGCCCTGATTGACCGCTCGGTAGATACGCTGAAGGGAAAGCTGGTTGAGGAATTCCTGGTCGTCGTGCTGGTATGCATCCTGTTCCTGTTCCACTTCCGCTCTTCACTGGTCGTGATTCTTTCACTGCCGGTGGGCATCATCATCGCCTTCCTGATCATGCGCTTCCAGGGCCTGAACGCCAATATCATGTCTCTGGGCGGTATTGCGATTGCAATCGGTGCCATGGTCGATGCAGCCATCGTCATGATCGAGACCGTTCACAAGAAAATGGAGCATGCTGATTATGACCCGAAAAAGCATTGGGCCGTAATTGCCGAGGCAGCTACCGAGGTCGGTCCACCGCTGTTCTTCTCGCTGTTAATTATCACCCTGAGCTTTTTGCCGGTATTTACCTTGCAGGCCCAGGAAGGCAGGATGTTTGCCCCGCTGGCATTCACCAAGACCTATTCCATGGCAGGGGCTGCCATACTGTCAATTACTCTTGTTCCCGTATTGATGGGCTATTTCATTCGAGGCAAGATCACGCCAGAACACAAAAATCCGCTCAACCGCTTGATGATCTGGCTCTACCGCCCATTGATAAATGCCGTAACCCACCGCCCATTTCTGGTATTGACGGCATCAGCCGTGTTGGTAGTTGTGGGGATGTGGCCTGCCACCCAGCTGGGTTCGGAGTTCATGCCCGATCTGAATGAAGGCGATATCATGTATATGCCAACCACCTTCCCGGGCATATCCATCGGTAAAGCCCAGCAACTGCTGCAGCAAACAGACAAACTGATCAAATCGGTGCCGGAGGTCAAGAGTGTGTTCGGCAAGATCGGTCGGGCTGAAACTGCAACTGATCCTGCACCGCTGACGATGATAGAAACCGTCATACAACTGAAGCCAGAATCTGAATGGCGACCCGGTGTGACCATCGACAGCATCAAAGAAGAGTTGAATCAACGGTTAAAACTACCCGGCGTAACCAATGCCTGGGTGTGGCCGATCAAAACCCGTATTGACATGCTGGCCACCGGCATTAAAACCCCTGTGGGCATTAAGATCGGGGGTGTTGATCTCAATGTGATTCAAGGCATAGGCAAGGATATTGAGAAGGTATTGCTGACCATTCCCGGTACCGCTTCGGCCTATGCCGAGCGTGTGGCAGGGGGGCGCTATGTCACCGTGGATATCAACCGCGAAGCAGCATCCCGTTACGGGCTTAATATCGATGATGTACAGGATGTAGTCAGTACCGCTATTGGTGGCATGAATGTCACTGAAACCGTTGAAGGTCTTGACCGTTACCCGGTCAATTTACGCTACCCACGATATATGCGGGACTCACTTGAACAACTTAAGCTGCTGCCAATCGTCACACCCGCTGGTCAACATATTACGCTTCAAGCCGTGGCTGACCTGCGTGTAGAAGATGGGCCACCGCTAATCAAAAGTGAAAATGCCCGTTTAAATGGCTGGATTTATGTTGATATCAGTGGCGTGGATCTCGGCACTTACGTAACCGCGGCTCGAAAAGTGGTTGCAGACCAGATTGATTTACCAGCCGGTTATTCCATTACCTGGTCCGGACAGTATGAGTACATGGAACGGGCCAAGGAACATTTAATGGTTGTGATCCCGATTACGATCAGCATCATCACGTTGCTGCTGTTCCTTAACTTCAGAAACGTGGTCGAGGTACTGATTATCCTTGGTACATTGCCAATGGCGCTAACCGGTGGTCTTTGGTTGCTTTACCTGCTTGATTACAATGTTTCGGTCGCTGTCGGCGTTGGCTTTATCGCACTCGCCGGGGTAGCAGTGGAAATCGGCGTGGTCATGCTGGTTTATCTAAAACAGGCGATGAGAAGCCACCAGTTTACGGCAAAACAGGCTGGTAGAGCCATGCAACGTGAAGACATTGAAAGTGCTGTTCATGACGGTGCCCTGATGAGAGTTCGTCCCATCATGATGACTGTTGCTGCCATTATCGCCGGTCTGCTGCCCATTATGCTCGGCAGTGGCACCGGTTCCGAGGTTATGCGCCGAATTGCTGCGCCAATGGTGGGGGGTATGGTGAGTGCAACCATTTTGACCCTGGCCGTTATTCCAGCTATTTTTCTGGTCTGGCAACGACACCGTCTTGGTAAGAATCCAGATGGTGTCCAGACCACGACCGATATTGAATGAGGCAGAGCACTTGAAGGAAAACAGATTGATGAACCGATGTTAACGAGCAAGGCTTCGCGGGCTTGATCAAACAAGGCAACATTCTCGCCCGGACCCTGCACAAGTGGGTCGGTCTTTTTGCGGGACTACAGCTACTGATCTGGCTCGCCAGCGGTTTATATATGGTCATAGTCCAGCTGGATTTTATCCACGGCGACCCCATGGTTATCAATATGCAGCAGACCATGGCCCTGCCGGAGCCAGCTTCGCTGAGCATGGCTACTTTGCGCACGCAATACCCGGATGCCACCCGCATTGGTCTCAAACCAATACTGGGTAAAACCTATTACAGCGTCAACACGATCAGCAATCGCTATCTAATAGAACCCAAAACCGCTGCGGTGATATCACCGCTTGACGAAACCACCGTCAGAGATATTGCCGTATTTCACTTCAGTGGCGACGCCCGAATACGTAAAGCCTCGTTGATCACGTCCGATCCACCAATGGAAATCCAGCGTCGACGCCTGCCTTTGTGGCGGATAGACTTCGATGACCCGTTCTCGACCAGTTTCTATATAGATCCCTATAGCGGCTCTCTGGTGACACGCAGACACCAGTACTGGCGTATTTTTGATTTTCTGTGGATGTTGCACATCATGGATTATGACCAGCGTACAGATGCTCATAATCTGTTACTCATCAGTGCGGAAGTTACCGGCCTGGCATTTACCATCAGCGGTCTGTGGTTGTTGTTCTACAGTTTTAGTGGTCGGCGTAAAAAACAGGCCGTGACCAAGTGATGATTTTTCTTAAAAAGCTACACAAATGGGTCGGCTTACTGATCGGTATACAGGTGCTGTTGTGGCTACTAAGCGGACTGATGTTGAGTTTACTCGACGCGGCAAAAGTTAGTGGCGAACAATGGGCGCGAACGCACGCCCATACACCGGCGCCCATACAAGACGACACCCTGCTCGAACCTGCTGAACTGGCTGCCGGATTAATAGACGGTGCGCTGGAGATCAGCCTGGAAGTCTGGCAAGGCCAGCCAGTTTACCGACTCAGCCGTTTGCAAGGCATCACTTTGATAGATGCAAAGGATGGCGCCATTATCGTGACTGACGAACATGATGCGCAAATATTGGCGCAACAGGACTTCACCGGCACAGGCGAAGTACTGTCCATCCGTAGTGGTCACGCACCGGACATGGAAACCCGTGGCAGCAACGGGCAGTATTGGCAGGTCAATTTTTCTGACCCGGCGCAAACATCGATCTATATCCTGGCTTCGACCGGGGAAATACTTGAACGGCGAAACACTTACTGGCGCACCTTTGATTTCTTCTGGATGCTGCACATAATGGATTACGCTGGCCACGACAATATCAATAATGTAGTGGTTATCGCTGTGGCATTGGTTTCCATCTGGCTTGGAATCAGCGGCTTCATCCTGTTGTTTGCTAGCTTCAACCGACATGATTTCTATTTTCTGAATATCCTGGGTCAACGCAATACCGTCGTCATGACCTTGATCGATCCGGGTAACGATGCTGAACAGCAGATCAAACTCAGGAAAGGCAGTAATCTCTTCCTCTCGCTTGCCCAAAATGAGATCGCCCTGCCATCGAGTTGTGGCGGAGGTGGGGAATGTGGCAAATGCAGGGTAAAAATTGAAACCATCGATTTGCCTGAGGCAAATTCAGTTGAGCTCAGCCTTGTGCCAAAACACCTTCGGGAGCAGGGGTACAGGCTGGCCTGTCAGCAGGAAGTAATCAACAACAGCTATTTATACCTGCCCACAGGCACCCTCGGGCGTGCAAATATCGATGTCAGAAGCAAGCATGAACCTGTTTAGTTATCCGGGTCGAGCCCTTATTAATCTGATCATTAATCTGATCGGAAAAGATGCCGACCACAGCGGCAACGTAAATATGGCATCGCGTTTTTTGAAGAAAAACTTATCTGTTAATACACACCCCGAATATCGTAACCTAGCAATCATGACCTGTTTCAAAAAGCCCAGGTGGGCGTTAACCACTCAAAAATATCTTTTCCAGCTAGCACTGGCGTTGGTGATATGCAGTTTTGCCATTCCTGTCACCCTGGCCGTTCCTGTCGAAGATTTCTCCACGCCTGAACACGATGACAATGGTAACCCACCGCCCATCAACAAAGGTACGGATAATGCCCTGTGTCAGTCCGGTGTTTCGTCCGGCTTTGCCTGTCGCAACGTTGAGTTAATGTCCCGTATACCGCTGCTTAACATGGGTGGCGGAACCGGGGCGGATAGCTGGGGCTGGAAAGACGAACAAACCGGTCGTTATTACGCTTTGATGACACGCTCCAGTGGCACCAGTTTTATCGATGTTACAGATCCTGCATCACCGTTGTTGCTGGGCAATCTGCCAAGCGCTGGCGGTGTGCAACCATGGCGGGATGTTAAAGTATACGCAAATCACGCATTCATCGTCGCCGATAACATCCCTACCCATGGCATGCAGGTATTCGACCTCACCCGTTTGCGTGGTGTTACAAGCCCGCAGGTGTTTACCGCAGACACAGTCTTTCGCCGCTTTGGTCCAGCACATAATATTGCAATCAATGAAGACAGTGGTTTTGCCTATATTGTGGGCAGCAATCTATGTCTTGGCGGTTTGTATATACTAGATATCAGAACCCCGAAAGCCCCCTCTTTTGCCGGTTGTTTCTCTGCTGATGGCTATACACACGACGTCCAGTGCGTGACCTATTCCGGGCCTGATAGTAATCACCAAGGTGACGAAATTTGCTTTGCCAGCAACGAAGACTCGTTGACGATTGTTGATGTCAGCAACAAGGCGGCGCCCGTAATGCTTTCGAAGATCCCTTACCCGTTAATCGGGTACAGCCACCAGGGTTGGCTGGATCAAAATCAGGGCATGTTTTTTATGGGTGACGAGCTTGATGAGCTCAATTTTGGAATGAATACCCGTACCTTGATGTTTGATGTCAGTGATCTTGCCAACCCGGTATATGCAGGGGCGCACCAGCATGGTACCTCGGTGATTGACCACAACTTATACGTCAATGGAATTTACATGTATCAAGCTAACTATGTCGGTGGCTTAAGGATACTTCGTATTGATCATGGTGTGACTACCACCATGACCGAAGTGGGGTATTTTGATACCGAACCAGATGAAAATGTTGTCAATTTTGCCGGCGCCTGGAGTGTTTACCCGTTCTTTGACAATGGAACGATCCTCGTCAGTGACCTCAACAATGGTTTATTTGTACTACAGGCGTCACTGGCAGATGATGCCGCGGAGAGCGCTCCGATTAATGGACGAATAAGTGGTTTGTGGACATCCGGGGGTTTGAATGACCAGGGCATCACGCTCTATGTCGATGAAAATGATGCTGGGCCTTTTATTTTCTTTACCTGGTTTTTATACCTCAATGGTGAGCCTTTCTGGTTGGCCGGTAACACATCGTTTGAGTACGGTGTTGATGAAGTCTCGATACCGACACAACGACTTTCCGGGTTGGAGTTTGTGACACCAGCAAGTGTTTTGGCCAATCGTGAAAACATCGGTGCGCTCACCATTCACGTGCACGGCTGTAATGACCTTCATATCGAATATAGTTTCGAGGCCCTGGGTAGCCGTGAACTTGATTTTCAGCGTCTGGCGGGAGTGCAGGGCAGAGGTTGTCTACCGTAACTTGAAAAAACCAATCACAGCCGGCTAATCTTAAAGCGCTTGTATCCGATGACCTAATCCATCGCCGCATCAGTGACAATCTGTGTTTCACGCAGTAAGGCAGACAATATGAATGCAGCCAGTCAATTCAGAGGTTTGACTCCTGTTTCACCAATCTTTTTTGACCAAAGCTGCCGTTTGTAACCCTAATGTGTTCTCATTTGTCTTTATTAATACCAACAAGAACAATTTGACCAAATGAAAAGACAATCGGGCTTTAATCAGACCACGCCAAAGGAACTGATATTGCTTGCGCAGAAAGGTGACATAGACGCTTTTGAACAAATTTATCGCCTCTTTTCATCGGCAAGCTACTCATTGAGCTATCGGATATGTGGTCAAAAAGCACTGGCGGAAGATTCCGTGCATGAAGCCTTTGTAAAAATAATGAAAAACATCAATCAGTTTAAAAGTAAAGGGTCATTTGCCGGTTGGTGTCGACGAATTGTTACTTTTGAAACCATCAACCGGGTCAAGCAAATGAGTAGATTGTCCCTGGTAAGTGACGAAGTACTGGAGTTCTCGGGGAATTTGGATCTCTTTGACCATATGTGGATTGAAAGTCGTATTGATCTCAAAAAACTCATGCAGTCGCTAAGCCCTCTTTCAAGAGCAGTTTTCTCTCTTCATGAAATCGAAGGATACAACCACAAAGAAATTGCTCAGCTTTTCGGAAAATCGGTGAGCTTCTCAAAAGTTACATTGAGTCGTGCATACAAAACACTGAGGCAAGAGGCATTGTCTGACAAACAGGATAGGAAAAATGCACCTGAGCAATGAACAATTATTAGAACCAAGTGATCATGACCTGGTGCACGTTTCACAGTGCCCAGAATGTCGTTCTCGTATTCAGAATTTAGGTCTGATTCGATCAAGTCTCCAGTCATTACCTGAGGAGACTCCCAGTGCTGACCAATGGCGGGAAATCAAACGTGATTTTGAAACACAAATTGGTTTGATGCAGATGGTTTCTGCAAGAAGGGCAACCGTTTTTTGGAAAATCACCAGTAGTGCCTTGGCTGTGTGTTTTACATTTTTCCTGATTTGGCAGAATTATTTCGTAACACCAGACAAGCATGGGCTGTCTCAGAATGCGGGTATTGCTGTTTTAATAAATGAAAATGGTGCGATGCAACAGCGGCTAGACAGCCAACTTATTGTTCAAACGGCATTGAATGTACGAACGGCAGCGCTTTTGATTGAGTTGGACATCATCAATACAAAACTAGAACAAGCCTATTTGAAAAAAAGGAGCACTGAACAAAAATTGAGTTTATGGCAAGAACGTCAGGCGTTACTTGCATCGACCTTGGCAGCCATTAATCAACCTCACGTGATAAAACTATGAATATTCAATTCAAACGCTTTGTTGGATATTTGCTTCTGTTGATTCTCTCCCCTGCGATATGCGCCAATCAGGATACCCAGCATTTAACTCCACAGTCACAGAAGCTGTTACAGAGCTTAC
Source organism: Gammaproteobacteria bacterium (assembly GCA_021772935.1). Lineage (GTDB taxonomy): Bacteria > Pseudomonadota > Gammaproteobacteria > Xanthomonadales > SZUA-36 > SZUA-36. The sequence continues at coordinate 28,890 of JAJFLA010000020.1, read as the reverse complement.
AGGATGATGTTAGAAAAACACTATCGTTAATCGCCAGAGAACAACTCAAACAAGGCCAAACAATAGAGCAGTTTCAATACACCCTTGATTTACCTGCGTCCTACAAAATTGATCTTGGTCTGATTTTGGAAATGAATGATAAACAATCCGCATTGCTCGTAGTGTCTGTTACACCCGGTAGCCTGGCTTCGTCTCAAGGCTTAGCTATAGCCGATGAGATTGTATCTGTTGATGGTGTTCGCGTAAGTGCCAGGAGCGAGGCCGATATTTTGGAAAGACTGCAGCGATTGAATACAGGAGAAGATCTGTCATTAATGGTTAGCCGTCAGTCTGTTACTCAAGGGGTGCTTATACCAGTCACCGGCAGGTTCATTCCTCGGATAAAACTTGAGATAGGCAACCACCTAAAGAACCAAGAACCACTAACTCCAGTTGAAAAGTCTGATGCCAGAGCTTGTGGCCGAATAACCGTGCTTATGGATTCCTCGGAAAGCAATGATTTACATTCTGTTTCGATTTATAGGGTTGACGAGAATCATGCCATGGAAGCCCAATCTAATCTCAAACTGGCTGTCGGCAATCATACTGTTTACGTTCATGAACGTATTTCTGATGATCACTTCAGCAATCTAATAGAAAGAGAGCGAAAGCCCAGGGCCATTCAAATCGATGTGAAAGCCGATACAAATTATCACCTGGGTTCCAAGCTTATCGCTGAAGGTGATGTTGAGTTAGTAAATGGAGAATACTGGCAAGCGGTAATTTGGAAAGCTACAAAGCAAGGATGTCAACTCTAACTATATTGTTTTGTTAATTTAATTATTAATTCCGTGATTGACATCAATTTTCAATATACCGAATTTTGAGTTAAAGGGAAAATCGAATGAAACACATTACCGACAAACTGGGGGCAATACTGTCTCTACTCATACTTTTGATTTTGGGGCTTATGCTGTTTCGATCCGCAGATGCGCAACAGCAAGCAGAAGTATCTCAAGAAACCCAGGATCTAATGGATGCATTGGTATTAAAAATTCGCGTGACGGCTGCAGCCATTCATGAAAATGAGACTCTAGCCGGTGATGAGCGAGCCTTGGATTATTTCGTTCATATACCTTCGATGAACAAACTGGAGTTAGGATTGGAACTGGATATATCAGAACCGAAAAATGGATTCAAAGTGTTATCAGTCAGCAAGGATAGCCCCGCCGACAATTTTGGAATTGAACCCAATGATCTAATTGTGAACGTCAATCATTTCGAGGTGAATGATGCGAATATGAAAACAATACTCAGCGAATTTCAATCACTCAGTGAAGAGGATACGCTGGCGCTAATGGTTAAACAGAATAATTTGTTTAATCATATTACCCTGACGATTGATAAAAGTACGTTACCTCCGGTCAATCTATATGTTGGGCAACACGAAACCACTAATTCTGTGTATTCGCCGGACTCTGAATTGATTGCACACTTTGATGACAGTTCCAAGGCATTCAAAAAAGCCTCAAAACCTTTCTGGAATGTCAAAATGACGAGGATTAATTCAAGCTATGACGACGGTCTGGATTTCAGCAAGTATGAGACTTTTAACTTTCATAGCCAGACGGAAATTAGTAATCCTGATTTTCATGAATTTTTGGGGCTGACGTTCAGTACTGCAATCGAGCAGCAAATGCTTTCACGAGGATACGTCAGATCCCAAAACCCTGATATTCTGATTAATGTGTCAGTGGATGTGGAGGATAAACGTAGCGCACCTCGAAGACCGGAGTCTCGTATCTGCCCAAGTTATACTGACTACCGTAGCCGCAAAGTAAGTCTTAAATTCACTGCCGATGAAGCTAGAGGTTATGTTTGCCAGTTTACGGATGGTTCGATCAAGATCGACATGGTTGATGTCGAACAAAGTCGCAAAATTTGGGAGGGTGTTTCACTGGTACGCATTGACTACAGGGAAAGGGGGGATCAATTGAATCTTTATATCGACAGTGATGTTTACAATATGTTTGAAGGTTCCCCATTTCACGAGCCCTGTCAGGGGACAATTGTAAATGACATTAACAAACCGGTCACCATGGCATGTTGGATTCCCGTTCATATTTACAATATTGATGGCAAAAACATTCAAACGTCTTCTCCATCTTTCAAAGTTGATCAGGGAAAGCACTTATTCAAGGTTCGCGTAAACCCTGGTCATCGCAACCCTAACTGTTTGGCGGCTTCTTGGCATTTTTCGCCCGCCAATATCCAACGATACAGAATTGAACCTTTTGAAATTGAAGTTGAAGCAGGCAAGACCTATCACATTGGCTTAAACGCTGAAGATCGAATTCGAAAGAATTGGAAAGTCGAAGTCTGGAAGGTTTATTGACAAGAGGGCCGTTTTTCGGCTTTCTATCCAGATCATTCCGAAAACGAGTCTATACACAGCCAGCCGTGAACTGAGTACATTTGGCCTTGCACATGTTCACGCTTGGTCGAAGGTGTGTGAGAACCCCGCTCGTAGGCTTCCCTAAAACGCACAAAGGTAATTAGTTAGAGCTGTCTGGCAGTTGCTAGCATGCCTTCGGCACGGTCAAGTAGGCGCCTTTCGGCGAATGCCGACGTAAAGCGATATTTAGTATTTGCAGATTTCTGGCAATATAGCTTTAATGCTTCCTTGTACTCGGCATGAACATTACAGTTGCCTCCTACTTCACGGCGCTACATAAACCCCTGCAGTCGGCTTCTATTGCGGTGTCCAGAAGCCTGGTACTGCCGGGCCTGGGGTTGCTGTTCTTACCGTTCTGGTTTGGTGATAATGGTATTTACCTGGCGATACCGGCGGCAGAGATCTTGAGTTTTGTTTTAGCCATTGTTCTGGTCATCAGAACCCGGCCAGGGGACCTGATGAAATGAACAAACAGCGAAAGTAGGCGCTTCATGCGAATGCTGACATTACGCTCTATTCAATATTCACAGAATTCTGGCAATATGACGTTTGAACCTCCTATACTCCAAGCAGCCTGATATTATTAACTTCGCTCGCCAAAATTGGATCGACTACAAAGGAAAGGTCAGGAGGTAACCGTGAAACTTGAAAGAATTATCCGGACTCGACAATCGTCACTGCTTTTCCTCCTTACATTATCTCTTGCAGTGCTTCCGCAAATGAGCAATGCAGAAAATCTGAACCCAGAGGATGTCCTGCCCCAAATTGTGTCTACCAAAGACATGCCCGAGGGTTACACAAGCCAGGGACCATTGAGCAAATCAGGCAGTACGAATTCAGCTAGACTGGGATTTTTTGGCAACACAAAAGCCAAAATCGCTGTGGAGGTAATGCGCAGTAAATCCACGGTGGCATTTTTTGAAACCCACATGGGTAGTCTCGTCAAATATTATACCGATGATGCAGATAGGGTGTTCTCCCGTAATCTGGGCCTGGGGGAAAGAAGTTTTCACACCGGTAACGAATCCATCATTCAGCCGGATAAAGACTCAAAACATGTCTCCCAAACTGTCAAAGTATTCTGGCAGGAGTGGAAAATCTCGGTATCAATCAGTCACTACACCCGCTTTGGTCAAAATACACAACAGGACTTCACTGATCATGAAGCAGGCCAGTTGCTGCGCAGTCTGGCACGCAAGATATACCCCCGTTTCCTGAAAGTGGTTCGCGAAGGCTCGACAGATGATTTCACCGCCGATGCTGCCGACACAGAACTTGAGGGAGAAAAAACGCGCGTTGAGTGGTGCCGGGAAGAACGAAGGAAGCTGATAGATCTCAATCCTGGGCAATATGATCAAGGTATTATCGGGCATGTGATTGCAGCAATGGGATCACAGGAAATTGACCTTTGTACCGGTGGAGTCCAAGTGAGTACAGAGGGTATACCCATCCGATTAGGCGACTGCATAAAAACTGATAGTGACGGCCTAACGCGGATTGTGCTTCATGATGGCAACGACTCTTCAAACAACGAACCTACCAGTATCGAAATTGGTACTGACACTGAAATGTGTATGGACGAGTTTGTATCCAGCCATGATCTTGAAGCCAAAACGATTCGAGAGTCTGTCGTTAACCTTATCAAAGGAGCATGTCGTGTAATTTTAGATGGGTGGAACCGTGGTTCCATTTTCAGTGTCAAGGCAGGGGGTAACGGTGTTGTCGGCATTCGAGGCTCTGACGTTGTGGTAAAACATGACCCTGCAACGATGCAGGTCAGTGCTTATGTGATTGACGGGCATGCGGAGGTTAGTGCCTCAATGACTGGCCACAAGCAACCCCTGACGGCAAGGCAGAAGATCTCCGTAGATCGGGGAATATTAGGTCCGGTTCAAACATTGTCACAATCGGAATGGAATTCTCTGGTTTCCAAAAGCGGGCTTGATTATGGTGATAACGCTCAAGTCAAATCCTTCAACGGCTTTGAGACGAACACTGACCGACCGGGCAGTGATATCCGTAACCTTTTCACCAAGGATGCTGAAATGTGTCAGTCCGCCTGTATGGATGAACCACAGTGCAAAGCGTTCACTTGGGTGCGCCCCAACGCGACACAGAGGGGACAGGGTATCTGTTGGCTGAAAAATGCTGCGCCGAAATCGCGATCACATTCCTGCTGTACCTCAGGAGTCATCGATAGGGAATCTGTTGAGAATGCTGCCGGGAAAAGACAAGCTGATCATGCCGCTGCGGATCAGGAATCGTGCACTCAAAATTTTCCGGGCACTTCTCCAACCGGAAAAAACGCTGAAGGAAGGCTGGTCTGCGAATGCCCTAACGGTGTCATTTGGGACAAGGCAAGCAGAAGCTGTACAGCTAAAACATCTCAATCCCTGGTGACAGACCAGGAATCCTGTACGCAAAATTTCCCGGGCACTTCACCTACCGGAAAAAATGCAGAAGGAAGACTTGTTTGCGAATGTCCTGACGGTGTTATTTGGGACAAAGTGAGCAGAAGTTGCCCTCGCCAGGCAGATCAAAACACTGAGAATCAAACTGACAATTTTAATGCCTTGCCCGCATTCGTCACCAAAGCGGCTAATACACGTTCAGCCAGCCCCGGGGGCATGGAATATGATAGAGCATCTGTTTCTGTGTTCGTTGACCCAATGACAACTCGATGGATTGTCTGGAACGATACTCCGGATGTCTCCAGAAAAGATGGCGCATTGGCAGGTCAATTCCTGTGGGGAGGCAGTGGATTCGGTACAGATGATTTCATCCGTCTGATGGTAACCTCACCCGATGGCCGAACTGCCAGTGTTGATATGGATAAAAACAATGCCTATGGTGCGCACCGAGCAAATGACCCCATGAACGTCATATTCGGATTTGCTGCCGACACCCCGGATGCCTTACGCATTGATGCGTTCGGGCCCACGGCGGGCAAACGTATCGTTTTTAATGAGGGCGGTGCATTGAATCAATTGTTCCGAATCCCCGGCATTTACACCTTTGATTTCTCTTTCCGCAACCAGTTCACCAGAGATGCCGGTCACAGTGACATCTACGTGTTAATACAACAGAAGGTAATAGAGAGGCTATGAGCACATCCAGCCTGAAAGCAACCCTGCTTGTAGCTAGCATTTCTGATTCTGCGGCGGATATGATATTCCCGGTTAATTCAGGCGCGTGACAACCAGCTTGATACTCGCATCATCCGGATCGTTCTTGACCTGGAAATTAAGCGACATCATCAACTCCAGCATCCTGTAATTATTGGCAAGGACCTGGCCTTCCATTATCTCCAGACCTCTATTGCGCGCAATATCAATTAACTTCTGCATCAGCAAGCGGGCCACTCCTCTGCCCTGCCACTTGTCCGATACAACGATGGCGAACTCGCAGGGTGACTGGTTGACGAAGCCTAAACTAAAACACGCTTAAGAGCATTTAGTCAATCAACGCACCCCAGGTCGCAGACCCGACGATACCATCTGGTTTCAAGCCATTGTCCAACTGGAATTGAACCACGGCTACAAAGGTCCCACGGCCAAATATTCCATCCGCAACCAAATCAGCTCCCTTTAAGTTGAGATGGCCCTGCAAAAGGGTCACGGCATCGCCACGTGCGGTTCTGCGAAGTACCTGCCGGGTTGGTTTTACCGAAGGTTCGGCGTGGTTTTTGGTATCTGCCTGGCTGGTAATGGCACCATCCTCACTGAGACCAAGAACACGCCTGTAATCGAATACGGGGCAGTCTTTAGCAGCTACCTCGCAATGACCGTGAAAGGTGATTTGTTAGTCGTAGGCCTCGTCGATATCGGACCAGCCTCTACCATGCGGCGGCGGATCGGTATGCCACTTGCGAATGATTTCGACATCATCATGTTCCGGCCTGTCAGATGCACTGCAATGAATGAATACGCGATCAACAGGGCGATCAGGTTTTTGAAACATCATTTCATTCCTCAAATACAATTAGTTGCCGCTAGGTTTTTTGAGCTTGAAATCCGGATGGTTACTTGGAAGTTTGCTTTTTGACACGCCATCAAACCATTTGAAGTAGTCCTTGACACCATCTGATCCAGACTGCACAAGTGCATCCTTTCGCTCATCGCTTAAGTCAAAGTCAGTTGTACCCACACCAAGGGAGTCTATGTAAACGGAGCGTTGCCAATCATCGCCGTGTAAATGTGCATTGTTCTGAGCATTCATCAAGGTCTTGATAAGGGCCAGGGTGTAGTCGAAAAAGTCCTTAATCTCAGTTTTTGGTGGCTCGGCACCGTCACGAAACACTGCAATTTCTTCCTTGGAATCCAGCCTGAAACCCAAAGTTTCTTTGTTGTATCGATAAGGACTGCTGGATTTTGGCTTGGCTTGATTCAACTTCGCATAATAAGCTGTAGCAACTGCGTGCTTGCGTTTCCTTTCAATGTACTTCTCACGGTCAAACAGTTTGACCGGGTAATTTTTTAACACACCGCCATCTACATAAACATCATTCCTTGCGTTACGTATTGCCTGAAAAAACAAAGGAATTGACATTGACATCCGTGCGGCATCCATGATTCGATCACGTGGTGTATGTTCGGCGGAGTGTACTTCCGAATAACCAGTGGAAATATTCGTACTCACCAGGTAGAGGTCTTTAAAATCCTGATTTTGTTGCAAATCGTTAAAGGTAGAGAATCGATTACCCGTTTTTGTCTCGATCAGATCGCCGATCCAGTTTTGGAAAAAGTCGCCTTTATACCAACCGAACTTTTTAATAAGGCGCTTTGAATCCCGTACTACGCCCCATGAGTCATCCATAAAATTATTGAAATCCAGATTCGAGAGGATGTCATTGGTCTCTTCCAAGGTAAAATTTAACGCCAACAGGACAGCATTGATCGCACCCGCCGAAGTACCACCAACCCGTTCAATCTTCTGAAGAATTAACCGGTTCTCCAACTCCCGGAGTGCTCCAACGTAGGCGATTCCTTTAACGCCCCCACCTTCAAATACGAGGTTTCTGAAATGGTAATTGTTTGGCATATTTATCCCCTTTTTTAAGGAATGTAATTAGAAAAGCCCTTGTTCAGTTTTGACTGCTGGACTAATCGCCCATCCAGAGCCAGCCAAATACACCGGCTGCAACCGTCGAATATATAAAACCATCATAATCTCCAGTTAGTTGAACAGATATAGGCGTACCGTGTTACAAGAATACCGCGTGTCTAGGAGCCTGACCAAATAAACAGGTTTTGACTCGGGTTGTATGACAAGACCGACTTAAAGCCGACGGACATCAGACCGTCGGCTTTAAAAGCTTTCCCTTAATCCGTTGCCGCATCAGTGACAATCTGTGTTTCACGTAGTAAGGCAGACAACTGGGCGCGGTTCCTGACCTGGGTTTTTTGATAAATTCTCGACGAATGGTCTTTGACCGTTTGTAAGGTAATAAATAGTTGATTGGCTATTTCCTGATTGGTTTTACCGGCGTAAATACCTTGCATGATGTCGGTTTCTCGCCTGGTAATACCGTACTGCAGAACAAACCCTTCAAAAGATCGGCTGGCTTGTCCGAGTTTTGCAGTATAGGTAAACACCACTACCAATGCGGTATTAAATAGAAAAAAGAAAAATACAAAGACAATTTCGTAGTATTCATGTTGTGCCAGACGCGTAAAGTAAGTCAGATGAATCAAACCTGAGCAGGCAAGTATTACACTCAGGTAATGTGTCCATTCGCGGCTCATAACGGCGCTTTTCTGTACAGCGAAAATACCCAGCACTACGAAAGCAACGATGAACCCTGCCAGCGAGTAAGCGGTTCGTACCTTGTCAATGACCGGCCACCCCCATTGTAAAAAAATGGAAATCAATACAAAACTTGAAAAAATACTGACCAGAAAAATTGATTTTGATGGTTTGATCACTGTCTTGTTCGCCCAGACCAATTGCATCATCAAGCTTATAATGAAAAACGGAACCCCCATTTGTGAAATGATGTTGATCAAACTGCCTGCATTTTCCGTCTCCAGAAATTGCGTCAGAAGGATTTTGCTCCACAGACTGTAGTATCCAAAAACATACAGGGAAATCAGAAAGTATTGCAAATACTGGATGATGCCTCGCCGGCTTTGCTCTATTCGAAAAACAAGCAAAACCCCACCCGCTGTCAGTGACAGGCATAGTGCGAAACTTAGCCAAAGTAGCAGACTGCTGTAGTTCATCAATTCCAACACGCTTTTTAAATCAATCGATTTAACGAAATATACCACTGATCGACAAAGCCACCGCACTACTTAGGTAGTGAATCAACAATCACATCGCCCTACTTAGGTAGTGAAGTGCAATTCACTACTTTGGTAGCTGTGCAAATGACAGGCCTTAGTCTAAATTTGCCAACAGGAAAACTGGAGACACACATGAACCACAGCACAGATGTTAATTTTGATCCCGGTACCAAAAACGCCCTGGCCTGCGCATGGCCCAGGGTGAAAGCCAATTTTTGGCTATTTTTCCTGGTTCAACTCATTATTACTTTACTCGATTCGCCCTTTCAGCGTGTTTTATCTGAGTTAAGTGAAAACTACGCATCCATCGTCACCGGCTTTCTTTCATTTGCCTACTCATTACTGTTTTTCACTGTTATTCATTTTGGTAGCGCGTTGATTTTTTTACGTGGTGTGCGTGGTGATGAAGTCAAATTCATCCACATTTTTGAAGGCTTCCATAACTACATTAACGTTGTTCTTGCCTCTTTGCTGGGGTTTGGCCTGGTTGCCATTTCATTTATTTTTTTTGTTATTCCCGGTATCTATGTGCTCAGTCGATTGATTTTCCTGCCGTACCTGGTGATGGATGAAGGGCTTGCTCCGATTGAAGCCATCGAAGCCAGCTGGCGCATGACCAGGGGGCATGTGCCGAAATTGTTGGGGCTTGGTTTCACCACCGTGCTACTGGTGATTACCGGGATATTGTTGCTGGTGCTCATTTTTGGCGCTGACAGCTATCAACACTATTGGATACTCTCCTCAATACCGGTGGTGATGTGGACCAAAGCATCACTTGCGGCACTTTATCTGTCAATCACGCAACAAAGCTCATATCAACCTGAAAACATGATAGATCAGAGCTGACAAGACCACCATAAACAACGGTTTCACTGGCCAGGTCACCGCCACGAAACCAGCTTATACAGTTTAATCATGGCATCGCTTTAGGCGCTCACCAACAGGTGAGCGCTCGCGGCCAGCTGCAAACAAGGGATTTACAATGCTGAAAATTGAAAACATCCATAAACGCTTCGGCGGCATTCATGCTCTCAATAATGTGAGCCTCGAGCTTAAACCGGGTTTGTTTGGGCTGTTGGGACCAAACGGGGCGGGCAAATCCACTTTGATGCGCACGCTGGCAACACTTCAGCTTGCTGACGAAGGCAAGATCACATACGGAGTAACTGATATAGCTCAAAACCCGCAGACGATGCGAAATGTGTTGGGTTATTTGCCACAGGACTTTGGTGTCTATCCACGTATGAGTGCGGTGGCACTGCTTGATCACATCGCAATTTTGAAGGGACTCAGCAATAGATCTGAGCGCAAACAGCAGATTGAGAAACTGCTGGCAGTAGTCAATTTACAAAAAATGAAAAATGCGTCGGTTGCTACTTATTCAGGTGGTATGAAGCAAAGATTTGGTGTTGCGCAGGCATTGCTTGGTGATCCGAAAGTTTTGATAGTAGACGAACCAACCGCTGGGCTTGATCCGTTTGAAAGACAACGCTTTCTCGATTTATTAAGTGAGACCGGGGAAGAAAAAATCATTATCCTGTCCACCCATATTGTCGAGGATGTACGTGATCTTTGTGCGGACATGGCCATCATGGGTGAAGGGAAAATTGTTGTTCGTGGCGCACCGGAAAACCTGATTGCAAAACTTGATAACAGGGTTTGGCGCAGGAAAGTTGAAAAAGAAGCCGTAGATGTTTTGAAACAACATCATGATGTGCTTTCAACACGGCTCCTGATGGGAGGAGTGGTAGTCAGTATTCTTGCTGACGGTTCGCCTGGAAAAGGTTTCAAACAAGCTGAACCCAATCTTGAAGATGCCTATTTCGCCCATCTTTATGGCCTGGTTTAGGGGTGCTGTGATGTTAAAACAACTCATTGCGTTTGAAACCCGATACCACTGTCGCCAGCTTGGGTTCTGGGTCATCGTCGGCATTATGTTTTTATTTGGCGTTGGAATAATATCAATGCCAGATGCTTCCTATATGCCTGGCACAGGGCAACTCATCAAAGCAAATGGCGCGGGCATCATAGCGACAATCACTGCAAGTCTAAGCCTGGCTTCAATATTTTTTGGGGCTGTTTTTGTGGTCAGTGGTGTGCTGCGTGACCGGTTTTATAAATCACTTGAAATAATCCACGCCACCGCTGTGAGCACCCGTAACATGACGCTGTCACGTATGATAGGTGTGTATGTGGCAAGCTTTTTGTGTGTGTTTGCCCTCACTGTCGGCTTGTTTGCTGGACAATTCATGCCGTGGATGGATGCCGAAGCATTGGGTCCAGTTAATCCGATATTTTTCCTTCAGCCCGCCCTGGTCTTTATTGCGATTAACACCTTGCTGGTCAGTGGCGTTTTCACCGCCATTGCAGCATTTACGCACAATCGCTCACTTGTCTATGTGAGTGCCATTGGCCTGTTTGTTCTAAAGATCATGGCTGAGCTTTTTGTTGGCCAGGACGCGTCCGAATTGCTGATTTCATTGGCAGACCCTTTTGGCTCCAGCGCACTGGCGATCACGACTAAATATTGGTCAGCTGTCGAGCAGAACACCCTCACGGCAAGCTTGAACGGGTATATTGGTTTGAACCGCCTGCTTTGGGGCAGCGTTGGCCTTGCGTTGTACTTTGTTAGTTTTGGCTTATTCAAGCGTGGCCTGGTTTGCGGGAAAACCAATTCTGACCCAAATGAAAGTGACGCCGAACCGGGGCTGATAAGCATCACGCCGGTTGTCACCAGCATAACAGTGGCTTCGGTCTTGAAAATGACCTGGGCCCGATTCAAACACGAGTATTTGACTACGGTTATAAGCCTTGCCTTTGTCATTCTGACACTTTTGACCATCGCTCTATTTGCTCTGGTCATCTACATCCAAATGGTATTTGTTGTAGATCCGGCATTACCGACCAGTCGACTGGTGTTAACAACTGTTTTCAACAGCCTGGCCGTGCCGTTAATGATCATTATGGTCTTTTTCAGCGGTGAAATTATCTGGCGTGACAAAACCGCTGGAATCACTGAAATACTGGATGCAAGCCCGGTGAAAAATGGCTGCTTGATGGCTGGTAAATGGCTGGCACTTATTGGCGTTGTTATTACCATTATTGGGCTCGGTATGGTGGTTGGCATGATCGCGCAAACCCTTCTCGGCGACATACCAATCAATTTACTGACCTATCTGAGTTTGGGCTTTGTCAGTTTGGCACCGAAGTTCGTCTTGTTTTGCATATTGATTATGTTTGTACAGAATTTCATGCCAAACCGGGTGGCCGGTATGCTGGCTTCAGCCGCCACCTTGGTTTTCTTCTTCATCGTGGTAAATCTGCTTCCATTTGCTCACCCATTAATGCTGTATGGTTCTATACACACCGGTGGCTGGTCAGAGATCAACGGCTATTCCAACCTGATCTGGTTTCGCTGGTTTCTTCTGTATTGGGGTTTCCTGGCCTCTTTGCTTGTTGTACTCAGCATCTGGTTGTGGCGAAGGGGAACACATACTTCTTTGCTGGCAAGGGTCAAATCTCTGAGTCAGAGTGTAGGCCTGCCAACCTTTACACTTGCCATTCTGTTTTTTGCTGGTTTTGTGGGAACCGGTACTTATATTTATAAAGCTTTTAATATTGACAATGAGCTTCTTTCCCGAAAACAGCGCGATTTGAAACAGGTAAAATTTGAACAGCTGTTTGCTGAAGCACTGAAACAGGCTATACCTAAAATTCGTGCGATCGAAGTCAATGCCGTGTTTAACCCTCGGCAACAGACTGCTATTTTCAGTGGCACCTACATTCTTGAAAACACGACAGCCGCGCCGCTGGATGAGGTATATATCAGCCAGGTGTCGGAACATGACACGGACATCAGGGTTCTCAAGCTGGCGGGTGCAACAGCTGTTACTACCGGTCTGAATAGTGCCGACCTTAAAGCCTTTGGTTTACGTCTATATCGGTTTGAACCACCGTTGGCGGTCGATGCCAGGACCACTTTGACTTTTGAAACATTTTTCCGTGCACCCAGCCTTGGCAAGTGGGGCCTGATTGAGCGCAACGGAACCTTTGTCAATAATTTTGAAGTATTACCTCAATTCGGGGTTCGGGATTTGCGTCTGACCGACACGGACAAACGACGTATATACAAGCTGCCAAAACTTGAAAAACGGGCCGACAGAATGGACATCGCAGCACATCAAATCAACCTGTTTGGTGCCACAGCGGACTATGTCGACTTCAATGCCAAGGTTTGTACTGATATTGGCCAAACCCCAATCACCTCGGGCGAGATGGTACGCGAGTATCAGAAAGACGGTAAAGCCTGTCGCACCTACAGGGCGACGAGGCCCATAGCGAATTTCTTTTCATTCCTGTCGATTGAATCAGAAGTAAACCGTGATATCTGGGTAAACCCAAATGGCGAAGATGTGCCGCTGGCCATCTATTACCACAAAACCCACGACTACAATGTCACACTGATGACCGAGGCGATGAAAGCCTCATTGGATACTTACACTTCACAGTTCGGTCCCTACCAGTATCATCAAATTCGGATTGTAGAATTTCCGTACGGCAATACAGCCTCGTCCTTTGCCGCTACGATTCCATTTTCCGAGAATCATGGCTTTGTCAAAGACCCGGGTGATCCTGAGGACAACAAAAATATGGACCTCGCAAGCTACGTGGTCATGCATGAAGTTGCACATCAATGGTTTGGACACCAGATCATGGCAGCCAACACCAAGGGTTATAACGTGTTATCAGAAGGTCTGAGCGAAAATGCCGCTATGACTGCTTATGAATCCCGCTTTGGTTGGCAAAAGACACGTCGGGTACTGGAGGCCAGGGCAATTCAGAAATACCTGACCAGACGGACAAAGGACCGTGAACCTGAACCACCGCTGGCAAAAGCGGAAGACCAAAGATACCTCAACTATAACAAGGCAAGCTGGGTGTTTTGGGGTCTGAAACAGTATATAGGTGAGGAACTAATGCAAGGCGCCATTCGTGACTTTCTGGAAGAATACGGCTCCAAAGGCCCACCTTATCCGACCTCCGTACAGCTGATTGATTATTTACGTGCCGTTGCACCCGATGAGATGCAAGGTCTGATCACAGACTATTGGGAACGAATCACTTTTTGGGCGCTACAAATGGGTGATGATGTTGAGGTAAAAGAAAATGGAAGCGGTGGATATCGGGTCCAGTTTTCAGCCATTGTTGATAAGCGTATTGCATCCGAAGAAACCGGCAAAGAAACCTCTGTAACCGATATTGATGGCGAAGGTCTTAACGAGTGGGTCGAGATCGGGTTTTACAAAAATGACCCGAAGCATACGCTTGGCGGTGATTGGTTTCACCTTGAACGGGTTCTTATCAGCAAAAAAGAAACCGAGCTTCGTTTTACTTTGCAACAGTACCCCGACTATATACTGCTCGACCCACGTCGTTTATTGATCGAGCGCAAGGTGGAAGACAATGTAAATAAGCTTAAACCAGAAACTGCTCAATGAGCTTAGGAACACGCTTCAGGCTCATAACCATACGATGAAAACTGACCCACGTGTAGTGATGGTTTACGATTTGACCTGAGACGAACCCGGCTCTAAGCTTTGTTGAATCAACAAATGTAATTATTCGGGCTAAACCCGAATACTAGGAAAAAGATGTGGACGGGAAAGACAGGAGGTCTGCCGTGACGACAAGGATGAATTTTTTACGGGCCATGGTTTTGCTCGTAACTCTTGGCATGATAAGCACGCTAACATACGCACAGGTGGAGAGTTCTGCTGCCACCTTTCCGGCAAGCGTCAGCTGGGACCAGAGCCCTAAGGCTTTGTTGGTATCGTATCGGGACATTTGGGGAGAGTTCGCCAACCAGGACCCAACTCCCTTGATCCGTGTCTTTGGCGATGGTCGCGTTCTGGTTCACTACCCGGTTTACACACCCAGGGCGGGGGAGTACGAGTTATGGTTGCAAACTACCGAGCTTGAAGACCTGCTCTTGTCCTTGATGGCGAAGGGTGTCGCGACCTTTGAGCCGTTGGCTGCAAAACGATCGAAACAATTAGAGGAACTCAGTCTTCAGGAGGCCGTGCTGGATGCCGGGGAGACACCTGAACTCTTCATGGTCGCCGACGACTCCACCAGCGTGTTTGAACTGCATCTGCAGGACTATCAAGTGGTGGGCGCGGCCACGACCTCAGGCGAGGTCAACCGTACCATTTCCTGGCTGGGTCTCGGAACCGATGCCAGGAGATACCCTCAGCTCGCTTCAATACAACAACTGCGAAACGCGGAACTTGAGATTAAAGCACTGCTCGAACGAGACGATCTCTGGAAGGTTCGCTGATGAGGCGATCATGGACAGGAGCCGGGAGCGCCCGAATCGTCACAGTTACACTCTGCTTGCTGGTAACGCTGACGAATTCAATAGGCGTAAAAGCCGGGGCCTTTGTTTTCGCCGGAGAAAACTTAAGTGTGGATATCATCACTCACCCTTCAAACTATACTGGACTCGGAGGTGAGGTCACAGTAAGTGTCTGCATCGATCCGGCCTCCGCTAACGCCGCTGCAATGGTGATACCCGTTAAGAATATCGTCTCGGTGTTCAATGGCTTTGTGCCACGATCACCCAACCTGATATTCGGTGCCAACAACGACATACCTGGCGGCCAGTTCGATTTCCAGTCGCTGGCCATGCACGAGTTTGGTCACTGCCTGTCCCTGGCCCATCCTAACCAGGGCGTTAAAACAGGTGTTTCAGGAGCAGACACCAATGCCACCCAGTCAACTGACGGAGTTGACAACTCGTATAATTTCAACGCGGGTGTCGATACAGTGGACGGCTCAAACGACGATGTTCGGGGCGATGATGTCAATCTCCACTATTTCATAACGGGCGTTAATAACCCCTTTCTGCTACCGGCCAAAGCTGATGCAACAAATTACACCAGGGACCTTGCCAATATACCGTTCGGGCACACCTACCCGGCAAACGCCGCCCGTGCTGTTGGACCTCTGGTGGGTGTGACTAACACGGAAACAGTTATGCAACAGGGCCAAGGAATAGACGAAGACCAACGGGGTCTGCAAAGCGATGACATCGCGACCTTAATGTTCGGTGGTACAGGTCTCGACGAAACTGTCGGTGGTGGCGATGACTACACCGTTAAACTGGTCTACGCAGGTCTGACCAGCTCCTGCGATATCGTGGCCAAAGCAGACCTGGAACCCAGCTTTGCAAGCTGTGCGTTCGGCGGGATATACCTGACGCCCGACCTCACTCACGCTGCAATTACCAGCGGCATCTTCAGGTATAACCCAGATGCCGTCACCTGGTATTTCAATCCCATACTGGCCTGCGACGACATCGTACTCGACTACGCCCACGACGCGACCATCGCCCACACTGCCTGTGGTGAAATCACCACTACCGCCGGCTTTGAGGTGGGTGTTGGGGGAGATGTTACACTCACTGGAGCGAGCGTGACTCTGGGTCCCGGTACCATTATCTCCGGCATGCTCAGCATACAGATCCCCTAAGGAGCCTCTGAATATCGCTGTGACTGCTATCATAGTCAGGTATTAACCCGTCATATTAACAAAGTGGCACAAGAAAGGACCTCTTCCGAGATCAGGTAGCATGAACAAGGCAACAACAAACTCAACCATTCTAAAAATAGACGGCATGCATTGTGCTTCGTGTCAAAAACCTATAGAGCGGGTTTTACGGGAAACTGCTGGTGTGGCAGAGGTCAGCGTCAACCTGGCCAGTCGTGAAGTCATGGTTGAAAGCTCACTGACCAACAATACCCTGATAGCGGCGATAGCCAGCGCCGGTTTTGAGGCGGTGGTTGACCCGATTCAATCACTCGAAGACGACGACAAGTCCAATCAGGAAAGCTTTCGCAAGCTGATACGCAAAACCGTGCTGGCACTGGGTAGTGGTGTTTTGTTGATGCTTTTTGTAATGTATGCCCCCTCAATCGGTATCCAATGGGACCTGTCGCGCTCGGCCTGGTTACTGGTTGCGCTGATGACCGGCGTCGTCATGTATTACGCGGGGCATCATTATTTCGCCGGAGCTTATCAATCGCTGAAAACGCGCTCAGCAACCATGGATACATTGATCGCCATGGGTACCGGTACAGCATGGTTATATTCGACCGTCATTGTTCTGTTTCCAGGCCTGGTACCGGAAATTGCCCGACACGTTTACTTTGAAGCAGCTGTCATCATTATTGGTATGGTCAATCTCGGCCAGGCCCTGGAGCAAAAAGCTCGCGGCAGAACCTCCCAGGCCATTCGTCGCCTGTTGGATTTACAACAAAAAACAGCACGGGTGGTGCGTGAGGGTAAGGAACAGGACGTACCAATAGGGGCTGTCTTTAAAGGTGATCTGGTGCGTGTCAGACCCGGCGAGCAGATTGCTGTTGACGGCGTGGTAACGCAAGGGCAGACCAATATTGATGAATCCATGCTCACCGGCGAACCCATGCCGGTAGCAAAAACCAGCGGTGCGGAAGTCTCTGCCGGCACCTTGAACAAGACAGGCAGTGTGCTCTACCGCGCCACCCGCATTGGTGCTGACACGGCATTGGCTCGCATTATCAAATTGGTACGCCAGGCACAAAACAGCAAACCACCCATTGGTAAGCTGGCGGATGCTGTTGCTGCGATATTTGTACCTGTGGTGATGCTGATTGCACTTGTTTCTGCAGTTTTGTGGTTCAACATCGGCCCTGAACCCAGGGCTGTCTTTGCCATTGTTACTGCGGTCACCGTACTGATCATTGCCTGCCCCTGCGCGCTCGGTCTGGCCACACCAATGTCGGTGATGGTCGGTATCGGTAAGGCGGCTGAGGCGGGGGTTTTGATTCGCAACGGCGAGGCATTGCAGACCGCCAGCCAACTGACCACCATGGTACTTGATAAAACCGGCACCATCACCGCAGGTCACCCGCAAGTGATAGAAATCAAAACCTTTGGTGCTCTCAGTAAAAGCGATGTGTTGCTATTGGCCGCCAGCCTCGAAGCTGGCTCAGAGCATTCGCTGGCCGATGCTTTCATGGATGCCGCAAAACAACAGGACCTGGAACTTGTCGCTGTTGACGCTTTTGAGGCCATTGCGGGTCATGGCATAAAAGGAAAGATCGACAGTAAGCATCTGTTACTCGGTAATGAGAGACTTCTGACCGAGGCGGGTATAACACTCGACCCAAAATCACTAAAAACCAGTGAACGCATGGCAGAAAAAGCCTGGACACCCATGTTTTTGGTCTCAAACGGGCAACTCATCTCAATTTTTGCGGTAGCCGACCCGATCAAACCGGATTCTGCAGCGGCGATCAAACGTCTGCAAAACAATGGTCTGAAAATTGTGATGTTAACCGGTGACAACCAACACACTGCAAATGCTGTAGCCCGTCAGGTCGGCATTGAAGAAATTCGCGCTGAAGTCTTACCGGAAGAGAAAAAAAACCAGGTGGCTGAACTGCAAGCGCAGGGCGAACGGGTGGGTATGGTCGGTGACGGTATCAATGATGCGCCGGCGCTGGCGCTGGCCAATGTTGGTTTTGCCATTGGTACTGGCACCGATATCGCAATTGAAAGTGCCGATATCACACTAATGCGTGGTTCTCTTCATGGCCTGGCTGATGCCATTGAGGTATCGGGCGCGACCATGCGCAACATTCGGCAAAACCTGTTGGGTGCATTTATCTATAACTCGGCCGGGATACCAATTGCCGCTGGTGTGCTTTACCCCTTGACCGGTATGCTGTTGAACCCGATCATCGCTGGCACCGCAATGGCGTTTTCATCTGTCACAGTCGTCAGTAATGCCAACCGATTACGATTATTCCGCTTTAGCAAAAAATAATACATTTGATTAAGCCAGGCAGCATTCTTGCCCAGACACTACAGCAGGGGATTGTTCTTCAAGCAGGCCCGCTAATACTGGCCTGTCAACAAGAAGTTAAAGGCGATACGTCTGCACAACCGCTAAAGACACACTGACGCACACAGGCAATCATATTAGGAACGACCATGAACGAGCCTAGCCCACATAATTCACCAAGGCGGACAATGACATGACAGTTATTATTTTAATTCAAAGCTTTACAGGGTATTTGAGCGATTTCCTAAAGTTGCGGTTTGTCCTATCCGGTTTTGCACAGCATCTAGCTTCACATTTCGGCAAACCCTTCTCAAACCATAGCTGTTGCTATGGTTTTTCGAACGCTTTACCAAACTGTTTCGCCAGCTACAGCGCAAACTCCGGATCCTTGGTGAAATATGCGGGCTAGCTATTCAAACCAGTCTTTTACCGAACTGGTCAGAAAATATGTGGACCATCACGGTAATGTGGACTATGCGCGCTGGCAACAGTCTGCCCAGGATATACAGGCTTTAAACCAGCAGGTCGAACTGTTGGCGCAAATCAGCCCGCATAACCATCCGGCATTATTTGCAAATAATGATGAGATACGCAGTTACTGGATCAATACCTATAACACGTTGGTATTACACGCTGTACTCGAGGTCTGGCCACTGGATAGCGTGCGCGATATAAAACTCTCGATGACCTCAAAGCTGGTACCCGGTAAAGGTTTTTTTTACGATCGGGAAGTAACTGTCGGCGGTCTGAAAACCAATCTGCTCAAGTTAGAAAACAACATCATCCGCAAACAAATCAAAGACCCCAGAATTCACTTCGCACTCAATTGCGCCTCTGGTTCCTGCCCTGCTCTGCGGCCCTCCGACTGGGCGGATGATGACCTCGATGCAGCTACCCGCGACTTCATTAATGACCCTGCTAATGTGGCGGTCAAGGCTGAGAAAGTCTGGTTGTCACGTATTTTTAAATGGTATAAAAAAGATTTCCCCCAGGAGCTATACGGCTACTTACAGGCTTACGCGGAAGAAGAACTTCATCAACAACTCGAAACTGCGACGCGACAAAAATATGGCCGGAAATATTTTGCCTACGGCTGGGAGCTCAATGACGCAGGGGCCAGCAGACCTGAAGACAAATGATCCGTCGTTATTTTCCAAAACATGAGCAATCAAGCATTTCTGGATAAGATAAAAACTGACCATCACTTTTAATTTCAGCGTAGGCCACACAGTCGCAGAACTACATCACGCCGGAAATGGCGTATTTTGGACTACGTGAAATGAGGAAAACCTAACAGGTCAGGTGGCCAACGAAATGGGGCGTTCCAGCTGATTGGCAACAGGCTACGTGAGTCTAATAAAAACGCGAGTCCAATAAGCCGGGTATGAACATGATCAAAGATCGATAAGCTGACAGTACTATTACGGCCCATCCGGCTTGCGTCCCGGTTCCCCGATTATGAATGTCTTTGTTAAAAGTGACACGATCATTAAGAATCACAACGATATTTGGGGTGAGGATTTCCTGAAGTTCGTCAGAGCGTTGTTGTGCATGGAGTTTACGAAAAAGAATCGTTGTTAATCAAACACTCCCGTTATCCTGTCGGTCGAGGGTCAGGCCTGTTTTACCCTGGCACTTTATTCTGACCCTCGGCCCCGCTTTCTTTTTGGGGGGCGACTGAGTAATCTGGACGTCCTTTTGGCGCGAAAAAAGGCCTGTACTTTGTTTCTATTCAAACATTCAAGACTTCGTGGTTCCATCACTGCACTGGCAATTACCGTGCTGCTCGGACCCGGATACACGACTACCACGCAAGCGGCGGTGAACAATCCAGGTTATAGCGACCTGCTGGCGTTATTTGAAGACTGGCGCGCGTTTGAACGACCACCTCTCTTCGATGGTGCACCGGACTATACGGTGGAAACCACGGCGCGGCGCCACCGGGAACTGAAAACCTACCAGGCGCGGCTGATGGCCTTTGATACCGAGGCCTGGTCGGTCGCACAAAAGGTGGACTGGCACCTGGTGCGGGCCGAAATGAACGGCATGGATTTTAATATCCGGGTGCTCAAACCCTGGCAGCGCGACCCGGCTTATTACACCTCCGTGTGGGCCCAGCAAAGCGATACACCGGCCCACGAAGGCCCGACGCACCACGCGCTGGTTGAACTATGGACTTATAATTTCCCACTCGACGCGCAAGCTGAGGCCCGACTCGGCGCAGCGCTGGCAAGTATCGCACCGCTTTTGCAACAGGCGCGCGGCAACCTGATTGGCAATGCACGAGAACTCTGGGTCGCCGGTATTACGAACCTGCGCGACCAGGCAGAGGCGCTCGATGAACTGGGCAAAAAGACCAGCGGCGCAGGCACCGCTTTTCAATCTGCTTTGAACAGCGCCAAAACGGCAACCACAACGTTTGTTAGCTGGCTGGAACAACAAGCCCCGTCCAGGACCGGCCCCTCGGGAATTGGCAAAGAGAATTACACATGGCAGCTACGCAATGTGCATCTGGTGCCGCTTAGCTGGGACGAAGAAGTCGCATTGCTGCAGCGCGAACTGGACCGTGCGTTGTCGATGCTGGCGCTGGAAGAGCACCATAATCGGAAGCTGCCGCCACTAAAGGCCATTGCCAGTCCCGAAGAATACCAACTGCGTGCCGCCCAGTCGGTGATCAAATTTACCGACTTTCTTGAAAATGAGGACATCCTGCCAGCCTACGACTATATCGAGCCGGCCCTGCTCGCGCATATGGGTGCATTTGTGCCTCAGGAATCGCGCAATTTCTTTCTGACGGTCTCACATTATGAACCCCTGGCGCTGTGGACCCATTGGTACCACTGGTTCGATCTGGCTCGGATGGCAAAGCAGCCCCACGCGAGTCCAGTCCGGCGCGGCCCCCTGCTCTACAACATTTTCGACAGCCGCTCGGAAGGTATGGCGACCGGATTTGAAGAGATGATGATGCACGCGGGTCTGTTCGACAACAACCCACGCGCACGGGAAGTCGTGTGGATCATGCTGGCGCAACGCGCAGCACGCGGGCTGGGCTCATTATATGCACACGCCAATATATTCACGATGAAACAGGCGCGTAACTTTCACGTCGCCCGCACCCCTCGGGGCTGGATGCGTGACGACCTCGATCTGCTCGGTTTTGAGCAACTGCTCTACATGCGCCAGCCCGGTTACGGCAGCAGTTATGTCACCGGAAAGTACCTGATCGAACGCATGCTGGGCGAAATGGGTAGCCAGGCGAGTGGCGGTCTAAGCTTGTCAGACTTTTTCAGCCAGGTCGATGAACAGGGTGTCATCCCTGTCGCTTTGCTCCACTGGCAACTAACCGGCGACGACAGTCAAATAAAAGATTTGCTGTCACAATAAAGCTATCAGTTCATCAGGAATGGGAATTGAAAAGCAACAAATGGGTGACCCCTTAATTTCTTTAATTTCGTTGAAAATCGGTAAGTTGACAGTACCCTTAGAGCAATAGCACCGTCTTGAACAGTAGAAATGAGGCTGGCAACATGAGCATTAAGCCCATGACAATATTAAACATCAGGCGTACATTTTTTTGCTCCAGGTGGTGAGACAAAGCGTTACCAAACCATGCCCAAATACATAAAGAGGCAAAAGACACACACGCAATAGTGGTTAGTAAAATAACCAGCGCCAATTGGGGCTGGTATGCACGCCCCAGTTCGGCGCTTAAGGTTGACACGAGCAATAGTGCTTTGGGATTGACGAACTGGAATAAAAACACCCCCTTAAACGAAAAATGCAAACGAGCTGACATAGCGTGATCTTCTACCTCTACGCCATTTGTCGTTTGATGTAACGATGGTTGTGTTAGCGCTTCTGCTATCATTTGACTGCCAATATAAATCAGATAGCTCGCGCCAACGAGGGTGGTTAAATTGAGAAACTGGGGTAGTGACTTAACGATAGAACTTAGCCCAAGCCAGGCTAAAAAACTCAACACCATGCTTCCTGTTACTACGCCCACAACCATAGTCAGAGCTGTTGATAACCCCTGTTTTGAGGCCGCCTGCATAACAATAAAGTTATTAGGCCCCGGGGTGAGTGCTGCAAATGTCGCTATGCTGATAACCGCTAGAACAGACTCCATGATAAGACCTTATTTCGTTGTTAATTTTAGGGACGAATTAACAAAAAAAGTTAATTACCTGTTCTTTTCTTTAGCGGCTAAAAATCACTTTTTCGCCATTGGTTAACGCGACTTTTATTTGTCCGAGCACCTCCCTGTGATGGTCCTGACTCCAGTCTGAATGCAAAGGAACAGGCAAAATTTCGTTGGCCTCATAGTTGCTTTTATGAATCTCATCAAAATTGACTGTCTCGTTGATGTTAAAGGAGGAATAAAGCTCTCTGGCATAGGCCCATAAATTCGAAAACTCGGTGAGTCTCTTGCACGAGCAGCGACTATGTATAAAGTATTCCAGGTCAAAGCGAACTAGCGTCGGAAACAAGCGCCAGTCGGACTCGGTGAGTGTTTCACCAAACAAAAAGCGACTGCTTTCCAACCTTTTGTCAAGTTGCTCCATCATATTAAATACTTGCTCAACCGCTTCATCATAAGCCACTTGTGTTTCGGCAAAATTGGCGCGATAGACACCATTGCTGAGTTGCTGGTAAATGTCGGCATTGAGCTGCTCAATGTCGGCCGCTAGCGCATCGGGCACTAAAGTAAAATGAGTGCTAGCGGTATCTTGTTTGCTATCGACTTGTACTTTGTCAAAGGCACGGGCAATTTTTGCCGACTCATTGCTGATGACCGTTTGCGTTTGACTGTCCCATAAAACAGGTACGGTAGAGCGCCCCGTATAAGTGGGCGTATCTAAGGAATAGAGTTGGTGTAGATGGATTATTTCTGTGCCAGTGCCAGGCACTAACCAAGGCGCACCATAATTTGCAGGGTAACCTTCGATTCTGTTTCCGCCCGTCATATGCAAAGGGATATATGTTTGCAGGTTTTTGATTTTTCTTATTAGTAGTGTTCTGTGCGACCAGGGGCAGGTCCACGAACCAATCAAAACAAACCTGCCAGGTTGCTTTGCTATAGCCGTAATAACCTCACCACTAATATCAGTGTTGTGAACACTGATAGAGCGCTCATAAGCACCCTTAATTGTGGTTGACTCATGATGAGTCCATTTTCCATCGATTAACATGCCCATGACATGCTCCTGTCTGTTAATAAAAATGATGTCACTGTCCCGCTCGTGAAAGTAAAGACATACAGCAGCGGTACTAATTTGCGTTGCAAACCAGTAAAACTATGGTATCGTTTCGGGAGAGATTTAAAAGGCAAAATCTTTCACCAATACGTGAGTTTATTTAACTTATGAGAAGACTCCCTTCACTCAATGCAGTTAAGGCGTTCGAAGCAACGGCTCGCTTGGGTACAGTACAAAAAGCAAGCGAAGAGCTTTTTGTGACGCATGGCGCTATCAGTCGGCAGATAAAAATACTGGAGTCCTGGCTTGGAGTGATACTGTTTGATCGAAGCCAGCGCAGTGTTAAGTTAAACTCGGCGGGAAAAGCCTACCTAAGCGCTATCTCTGCGGCATTAGATCTGGTTCACGAGGCCAGTCAGAATATTCAACACATCAAGTCGAGCAATACTTTAGGCATCGCGACCACGCATTCTATTGCCAATAAGTGGCTAATGGATAAACTACCCCATTTTTATGAAAGTCATCCTGAAATAGAAGTTTGGCTGTCGTTAGATCAACGATTAGATAATTTTGAAAATTCAGCCGTAGACGTTGGCATTCGGATGGGCAAAGGTCCGTGGCCAGACCTGGCCTGCATGCCGCTCATGCAAGATAGGCTAGTACCTGTTTGCAGTCCACAATTACTGGCGAATGGCATCGGGATAAGCAATGTTGAAGATCTTAAACAACACATCTTGCTACATGACCAAGATCCAGAGACCCAATGGCAACACTGGTTTGAAGCCAGTGCTTTAGAATTTTCCGGTGCCAGTAAAGGCCCTCGTTATACCAGTGGTGATATCGTGATCACTAGTGCCATGAGTGGACAAGGTGTTGCACTGGTGAGTGAATTACTGGCGGCAAAAGATATTGCAGAGCAGAGGTTGGTACGAGTCCTTCCTCAGACAGTGGAACTAGGGGACTATTTTTGGCTGGTGACCTCTAATGAAAAACGTCAAACTACAGTGGTTAATACGTTTTACCAGTGGATCTTGAGCCAATGCCAGTAATATTAACTTACTAAACTGCGTCAACCGTTATTTTTTGACGTAACGTAACGTCAAGCATCCCAAACAATCACTAATCGTGAGAATAATTCACGATATGGTGACTAATTTATCCTTTTTGTTTGCCTCGCTAAAATGTAGCATTTCGCTCATAAACTGAGCTTCGCTCTTTTGCTTTCGGATAACCAAACGAGGGGGGTAATTATGTCAAAATTAATCCAGACGCTGAGTCGCAAAACAATTTGGTTACATTGGTTAGTCGGCGTGCTGATTATTGGCATGCTGATCACAGGACTGTATATGTTGGCATTCGGGGGAAGCGAGTTGTACCTTTGGCATAAAGCCATAGGTGTTGTCATCCTTCTTCCCATATTATCGCGCATCACCTGGCGGATTTATGAAGGCTTTCCGCACCCTGTCTCGCCGCAAGCAACATGGGCAAAATATGCCACCAAAATCACCCATGTAGTGCTACTGGCGGGAACAATCTTAATGCCACTGTCTGGTTTTTTGATGTCTGCATTGGGTGGATATGGTGTCTATCTTTGGGGTGTAGAGTTAGTCGCAAGAAAGGTGGATCCCTTAGACCCCGAAAAGGCGGTCCCTATCAACGAAACAATCTCTATGTTAGGGCAAAGCCTCCATCATTGGATAGGTTACGCCATGCTTGCGGCCATTGCCCTACATGTCGCCGGTATGCTGAAACATCATTTCTTAGACAAAGATCCAACGCTAACGCGAATGCTGAATAAGTCTAAGAAACTGTAACAGGGATGACTGTGCATTTTCTTGGAACGCATTGACTCAAATTAAATGTAACCCTACGGAGAAGTAGCGCAGCGTCGTCGACGGTATTGACAAGTTAATTTCTCAATCCTCGGAACCGAATAAATCGATCGCACTCAGATAAACATCGTGGTTGAAATCTCGCTGCGTAATGCCCTTTCTATCCGGGCTTATATTTCCATAAAAATACACTGCAGAGTATGGAGGCCCAGCCATTAATGAAACACCAATAACAAAGGTGCCATTAAGAGTTTTGGCTAAATACTCATAATCATCCGCGTAAATTGCGTCGACGACATTTCTTTCATCATCGAGTACCGCCATATACATACCCGACTCAAATTTTTGTCCACTATTATTCGCTTTAAGCATTATGCCCCCCATACTCAGGGACAGGTTTCTACGGGAGAGCGCAACACCACTTTCTTTAACCGATGTGCTGGAACTGAGAAGTGCTGGCGTAACGGCGGCTTTTTGTACCACCTGCTTACCACCGGGTTCTTTTAGCGCAGCGGAAAACAACGATACACCTGCACCAATTTCAGGCTGGTCGGTAAATCCTGCTGCCTCCAATAATGTCGGAGCGACATCAAAATGAGTACCGGGAATGTCAGATACCGTAGCGGCTGCATCATCAAAAACCATCAAGGTCAGCTTGCGATTTTCACGGTTGTCCCGAAGTTTATCCCACAAGGTGTTACGCAGGGACAGGTGGTCTGAAAACAACACGATGACCGTATTGTTCATGTCAACAACTTGCATCGCCTTGTCAATAAACTTGCTGATCAGTTGGTCGCTACAAAAAATTGCATTGCTCATGGAATCCTGATTATCCGACAATTTCTTACAGCTTTTGGATGGAATACCGCCGGGGTGATGGGTGTCAAGCGTGAGCAGCGTCAGCAAATAGGGTTGTGTCAGTTGTTCCAGCGATTGCAGTTCATTCAAAGCCAGGTCAAAAAGACTGTCATCATAAAGGCCCCAACCTGATTGATATTTTTTGTCTGCCAGCAGTGCTGCCAGTTCTTCATCACCCGATATTCGCTGGTATCCATGTGTGTGAAGGAAGTTTTTTTTGCCTGCGAACCACAAAGGCGCACCGCCCATATAGACTGTCGCGTAGCCGTCAGCGGATAAAATGTCGGCCAGACAGGTTTCATTTGGATAAGGCTTTTCAACCGAGGCCATCGTACTGTTAGAGGCAAGATGGCTGCTGACTTTTACTCCAAACCCGCACTGGCTGGCAACAATACCTGCAACCGTCCAACCAGTACCACCCACCTGCTTAAGGTTTGTGAAACGATGTGCCTTTTCAGACAAATGCCTTAAATTCGGCAGCAACTCACCAAAAATTTCTTTATCAAAATATATCGCTTCGAGTGACTCCGCATAGATCAGGATTATGTTTTTTCTGATATTGGGTTTTACCAAGGGGTTAGCTGTTGTTTCCGGTTGTACATTAACTTCAACTTCAGCAGGGACAACCGGTTCTTCACTGTTGGGTACCGGCACGACAGTGAGGCTTTCGATAGGTTTGTCTATAACTTTGGGGTGGTTTTCTTGTACCTTTGCTTGCTTATCGACTTGTTCTGAAACATCCGTTTTTTCACTGCCAGATTTTGTTTCGGAGACATCTATCGGGGCCTGCTTATTGCTTAGCTCAGGATAATCTATGCCTTCAAGACCAGGCGCATCAACTTCAACAGCACTACTGAATTGATAGCTCGCCAATGAATAAATGGGGTAATTAGCCGTCAAAGCCAAAACCCATAAAAGTACTACCGGCACAGCAGGCCAGATTGTTTGTGATTGCCGTTTGTAGATGATTGCAGGTGTCAAAAGAGATAACAGCAGGCCCAGTAAGGATGGGTAAAAGACACTGCCATAGGTCCGGGCAGCGATCACCAGGCTACCACTGTTGAGGTGGTAGAAAAAAGAATCATTAAATCCTTCACCCAGCATGTAATAGCTGCTGCCCAGCATCAGGTTAAAGGCGAAAGCAACACCGGATAACAAACATAAAAAGGTGACAATATAGACAGAACCCGTTTCATGTAAGGCTCTGATCATGGCGATGGCAAAAATCAAGCCACCCAACAACCAAACAAAGCTTGCGCCGAAAAACAAAACACTGATTACAGGTACAGATAGCTGTAATACGGCAAGTGCCAGAAAATTCTTGCTGAACATTTGGGGGCCCTCTTTTTAGTCAATGCTATCATGAGAAAAGATAAATCGGGGTGGTTAAAAAGGTGTTTAAAATGAAACGGTTTTATATTGTTGGTATTTTAATCATGGCGTTGACCTTTATTGCCAGGGCCGATGCCGATGGCACCAGCTTTCAAGCCCTCAGGATTGCACACGCGGGCGGGGGCCTGGGAGAGGCCACCTATACCAATTCATACCAGGCGCTAACCGCCAATATCAATCACGGTTTTAAGTATTTTGAGATTGATTTTACCTTTACCAATGATGATCGACTGGTATGCCTGCACGATTGGTCTGATAACTTCAAACGAACCTTCGGCTTTGAGACAGACCACCGGCTCTCGCTTCAGGAATTCGAGCAACTGAGTAAGAAAAACAAAAGGTTTACCAACTGTACACTGGAGGGCCTGGCGCTGTGGATGCAGGAAAACCCATTGGCCTATATTGTCACTGACGTCAAAGATGACAACCTCAAGGCACTAAAACGAATACATGATGTGCTACCGGATGCTGATCACAGGGTTATTCCCCAGATTTACCAGCCAAAAAATTTTAGTGCCGTAAACAAGATGGGTTTTCAACAGATTATCTGGACGCTTTACCGCTACTCGGGCAGTGGTTACGAAGTGATTAGTTGGGTACAGCGATGGCAAGCTGCGGTGGCCGTTACGATGCCACGGGAAAGGGCGGCATCCGCTCTCCCGGGAGCGCTGGGTTCACGTGGGATACCAACCTATGTACATACGATTAATCAGCGCGAGGAAATGAATATGTTTTTAACTAAATACGGTGTCACAGAAATTTACACGGACTATTTAATCCCTTAGCACCAAGCCACAAAACAAATGGGATCAGAGTCAAGTGCCAGAGTCTGCTGACATTAAAGCCATTGCACTCTGGCACTTGACTCTGATAATCCTCTAGCCGCCTCCTAAATATTGTGGTACTCGTTAAAGTGCAAACCGAAACGAAACCACAAAAAATAGGAGACGATAATGACACTTTATTGCGGAATTGATCTACATAGCAACAACAGCGTTGTTGCGGT
>JAJFLA010000019.1 GCA_021772935.1 Gammaproteobacteria bacterium | reverse complement strand
CCTTTTTAGTGACTAAATAGCACGTATACAGGCAATCACAGTTCCTTCTGAGCCCCGAAATATCCCGCCGACCAAGTCACCCCAACCGAAACCAATCCCGATCAAACGTGTTCACAGGGCACCTGGTACAGCCTGGTGAGGCAACTGAAGGAGAATATCGAGTTATCACACACCCTCGGCCAGAAGTTGCCACTCAGTAGTGGTGAGAAGAAATCCTGCTCCATTTTCGATCAAATAGGCGGTTACACGGAACAATGTCCCGTTTGTTCACTGGAACGTGCGGAGCTATTCACACACATGGAATTGGCTTGCCCCGTAATAATTAGCCCACTTGCTATGTTAGGGTTTCTCTACCAAGGAGAGATCCATGAAAGGCAAGAGATTTAAAGAAGAACAGATTATCAGGATTCTTCAGAAGCAGAAGGTGGCCTGACGGTGGCGGAGGTTTGCCGCAAGCACAACTGTTCAGAACAGTCATTTTATCGCTGGAAATCGAAGTTCGGAAGTATGGAGGTTTCAGATGTAAAACGGCTTCGTGAACTTGAACATGAGAACAATGAATTGAAGAAGATCGTTGCAGAGCAAAGCCTGGATATCCGGATGTTGAAGGACGTCAACTGCAGTCAGTAGAACAGTCCAGAATTTCCACCGGTATGAATAAAAAGCACATTTTCATTCTCACTGAACATTTCATTCATTGCATAATGAATGAGACCAGCAGCGGCTTTGCCTGTATAAACGCTGTCCAGCAAAACACCCTCCTGCAGTGCAAACAGGTTGGTCGCGTTCTCTCCTTCTTCTGATTGAATCGCATAGCCAGGTCCGATAAACCTGTCGTCAACGACTATTTTGGAATCATCAAACGGAATCTCAAGCATTTGGGCAGTGGCCAACGCAAGTTCGCGGATTCTTTCTTTTTGAACATCGGCCTTCTGAGAAGCTGCCATCCCAATGATTGTCGTATCATACTCACTGATGCATTGGCCTAACAGCAGCCCCACCTGAGTCGCCGTCGATCCAGTTGAATGAATAATCTTGTTGAAGTGAATACCTGAGTTCTTGGAATACTGAATGATCTGATCAAAAGCGTTTATGTACCCTAGTGAACCGATAGAGTCGCTTCCACCAGGATGCAATTCATAAACTGCTTTTTCTTGATTACGCAAGTCACCAATGATTCTGTCGTATTCTGCTGTTATATCCTCAGCCGAGTTTCCTGAAGCGTAGTGAAGAATAGTCCCGAACTGATGAAATAAGGCTTGGCTATTTGAATTTTGCTCAGATTCGTCTCCAACCAATATTACGTGTACTTCCAATCCAAATACTTTTCCCGCGGCGGCGGCGTTTCTGCTGAAACTGCTCGCTTTCGTTGTTATCAAAGTATCGGCTCTCTTTTGCAAAGCATCGCCGATGAGGTAATCGAGCTTTCTGTTCTTATTCCCGCCAATTGCGAAGCCTGTTAAGTCTTCTCGCATGATGTATACACTGCACCCCAAGTGCGAGGATAGTCGCGACAAGTTGTAAATCGGTGTAGGTGTTATTGAAATCCTTGCGTTCGGATATTTATCCAATACTTGCTGAATTGAGTTGATAGTGTGCATCTTTCAGTTTTCCTGATAGTGTCGGATCAGAGCTGCGAAGAATGTATGTTCGGGCAAAACCATCATGGTATTGGAGAATCATGAAACGCTGCTCTACGCCAAGCTCCATTCCGGTGCAGCCAGAGGTTTGAAAACCTGAACCCGGAAGTATTGGTGTTTCCGTTCCTACTCTGACTCGAATAAACCACACCAATCACTATTGCTGTTGTTCCATCGAGCACGACCTCTACATCCTCTATCCTGTAATCGCTAACTATTAGCTCCCCGTTTTCTATCCCCGCACGACGAGACGTCACCCACTCAAGCCATTCGCCTCGATTAAGCACTTTGCCGGAGCGACCATTCACATGAACATACTTTTCAAAAAGTAGAGTTTCTAGAGTCTCAACGTCGGCCTCAACATAAGCACGCCCGAACGCATTCACGACCGCTAGCACTTCTGTCTCGCGATCGACCCCTTCGACCCTTTCGGCTACTACGCCTCTAGAGGCAGCAAGCGTCGCAATCGTAACTAGGAAGATGGAGGCAATTCTGGCCATATTGGTTCTCTCGCGGAATCTAATAAGCATGCCCAACTCACTTCGTCACGATTGGGTAGTCATATTGCGAATGTTTGCTTTGGGTCACCAGCAGTCGTCCATTAGTCTATCACGCGAATAACTGCTCCTTTT
Organism: Gammaproteobacteria bacterium; assembly: GCA_021772935.1. Taxonomy (GTDB): domain Bacteria; phylum Pseudomonadota; class Gammaproteobacteria; order Xanthomonadales; family SZUA-36; genus SZUA-36. The sequence goes on along the minus strand of JAJFLA010000019.1, from coordinate 75,291 downwards.
CTCTCTGCCCCTTTTCTCTCTCTTATCGGCCCCTTTTCTCTGCTTGCAGAAGGTGGGATTTAAATACTTCGTATAAAATTATTAATTCAATTATTTAAATGTGAACAATAAAAATGAACAATCAAGCCAAGTTGGTTGTGCTGGCGTCGGTACTGCTGTTTGCTGCAGATGTAAGCGCGCTGGAACTCATCGACTGTGATCAACTGATGCTGATCAGCGGTCATACCTCGGACAACGTTTCTGTTTTCAACGCCTGTGATGGCAAATTTCTTCAGAACCTGGATACCGAGGGTCGAATTGACGGGGCCCAGGCCACCCGCATCGGACCGGATGGAAACCTTTATGTCGCCAGCGAAGCGAACGGCAAAATACTGCGCTACGATGGCAAGACGCTGGCATATATTGACGAATTCGCTGCCGGCACTTCGATTAATGAACCGACAGGACTGGCCTTTGGGCCTGATGGCAATCTTTACGTCGCCAGCTTTGCAGATGACAAGGTCATCAAACTCGCTGGCAATACTGGCCAGTCTTTGGGCGAGTTTGCCAGTAATATCGATGGGCCAGACGCAGGCATGGTATTCGGTCCGGACGGCAGGCTGTATGTGCCCGCTTTTTTTGGCAACAACATCAGCGTACTTGAGGGCCAGACTGGTGCTCTGTTGAATGAAATCACGGGTCAACTGCGTAACCCCCGTGTGGTAGCCTTTGAGCCGGGTGGTGGTAATTTCCTTGTCTCGGTCTCGGCGACAGGACGGATCTCAAAATACAGCAGCGCTGGCGTTTTCGGCAGCAATATCACGTCTAGTTTTACCCGCGTCTCAGGCATGGCATTTAGAAATGATGGCGCCTTGTTTGCTATTTCCAGTGAATTTGGCCGCGCCCGTGAAGTCGATCTTGAAACGGGTGTGATTGGCAGTCCTTTCAGCGAAAACAACAGCATATCTGGCGCTACATTTATCACCTTCATGGATTTTGAAGGAATGGCGGCTCCGGCGGCTGTTAACACGAACCAACTCTGGGTCGTAGGGTTGGCAGACATGACCGGGCTGACAATTTCGCTCGACGCTGACGCTTTTGTTTTTGCCACCGGTGGTCTGTTTGGTGACGCGTTTGATCCGGCGAAGGTGACGCTACATTCGTTTGGCAGCCTGGCGATTGAACTTACAGACTGTGCAGAAGCATCGCTGACCTTCAACACCGAGGGCAACGCCGCCATCGGTAGCGGTGGCTACCCACTTCAAAAAATAGGAATAAACCGGTCGCTGACCGAATGCCAGGCCCTGGGATTTGACGCAACGACAACATCGATAGACGCGCTGACCGGCGCTTGGTTCGGTGGCCCGGCAAGAGATGGAGAAGGCTTTTTTATCGATGTTCTTGAAAACAATACTGCGGTGGTCTCATGGTTCACCTATGGAGCTGCAGATACCAACACGCCATTCGTGTCAGAGTAAGCGGAAGAAGAAAGGGGCAGGATACAATTGATTGAAGCAACATATAAAAACAAAACCAAACTCTAATAATCCGATGGTCGTACCCATTTTTGCACGATAATATTGCGTTAATTCAGTGTGTCTAAATTGCTCATTCATCGTACTCTCACATCGATATTAGTTTGAAGGTGGAAGCTCGGTTGTGACCTTTCCTTCCAGTCCCGCAATAACCAACTCTGCAAGAAAATCTGTAAATGGGCCAATATTTTGGTCCACGCTGGCTTCTTCCAGTGCGGCCATATAGGCGTCCCTTTCTTCCACTGGAATTATAGTCCAGGGATAGCCACCGCTTGCCAGCATCGTATTCATCAAAAACCGCCCCATACGTCCGTTACCATCCACATAAGGGTGAATATAGACGAAGATAAAATGCCCAAGCACGACTCGAACTGCCGGTTCGGTCTCTTCTTTCAGAAGATCAAACAATACAGGCATACAATCTCGGACCGCTTCCCTTGGTGGCGGTACATGCATAGAGCGGCGTATATATACGGGACCGCTTCTATAACCAGCCAGATCAACGACGCTAATAATGCCGGCTGTTACACTCGGCCCAAAGAGTTCTGCATACCATTTGCTGTGGTCATCCCCAACAACCGTTCCCGGATTATCACCATGCAAAATTTTACTTAGGCTTTCCTGTACAGATTGATAGGCTTGCCAATATCCGCGCGCGGCCAAAGCATTACGATGTTCCCGGTCATTCTCATTATTTTCCGAATTCCAAGCACCACTCTGCACTAACTCAATTAACTCCGCACTAACGCGATAACCTTCAATCGATAATGAATGATAGGCATCAGTGACGTAAATTTCCTCGACATGCTTGAGATATGAATCAATGTCCTTTGGCAGTCCAGGGGTTGCCGGAAATCGTTCAATTATTGGTCCCCGCATTTTCTGCCACATTAGACGGATACGATTCACATAGGGGGAAGCTTCCCGCGTGTCCAATATTTGCGGCGGTCTATTTTCAAACGGATCGGATTCAAGCATTTTGAAACCGGCGGTCTTCATTGTGCCTATGATTTGATCGGCAATACGATCATGTCCCCCATTCCGAAAGGCACCGGCCAAGCGCCCGGCAATCGTGCTATGGCCCCCTTCGAGCAGAAGCGCCAAAACGTCCGAAGCATCTTTTACCATTGCCATGGCAGCACGCACTTCTGTTGAAGCATGGCGAAAAAATTGTTCCGGGCAGGCGACCAGTGCAGCAGGTACTGTATATAGACGTAGACCATCTTTCTCAACGATCTCATCTTTCTTGGGCATTGTGTAACGAACATCAAACAGGGACGTCCCAAAAGGAAGTATTGTTGGCTTATTTCCCCCTTTTGGCGAGCGCACCAGCAATTGTTTTGGTACTGTTCGATTTCCAGTATGTAGAAATAGCGACTGCTCAGGAGATAAACACCAGTCACTATTAAATCGCTCTCTTAGATAGCTTGCACAAAACTCCCAAAAAGAGGCATACCATGCGGTACTATCTCCGGGAGTCTTATCCGGGCGTGACGGGATATACCACCCTCTCATGACGTCCTTAAGAAAGCCATTTTTGACGAGGCGCTCCCGATGGGTCCGGCTCAGGTCAGCAGACCTCACCGCTATTACGCCACGCTCTTGCAGCTCTCTAAGGGCTTGTAGGGATTCAGCCAGTTTTTCTTGTGGACGTGCCATTCGAGCCACTCTCTTTCTATAGGTTTTAGTGTCTTACAAATCATAGGTTTTACTGTTATATCATTTGTAGGTTTTAATGTCTAACAAATAATAGGTTTTAATGTCATAAAGTGATCCTGTGCAGATGTACGATGGTCGTGCGCTTTTATATACGCTAAAGCTGTATAAATTCAGTGTGTCTAAATTGCGGAATAAGGGGCCGGATACGTTTGTCTAACTTTACGTATGAAAACAAATCCGAATAAATGTATCCGGCCCCCTATCTGGGCCCCTTATCTGATCTGATATTCAGGTGGTGGAAACGGTTTTTCGACAATCCCATCAGCAATAACCCAACCCAGCAAATTGTCCCGGGAAAGGTCCATATAAGCTTCATAAAGATCAAAATTAACATGTGGCTCCACCATCGCTTCCTGAACAGACTCGAACCAATGCGTTCACGTGATATTCAGGAATACTGACTCATAATTCACACCTAAAACAATGCAAATACTAATTACCCATACAGGGACACTAGCATGAAAAAAGGAATAACTTGTTTTACAGCCTTGGCATTATTATTGGGATCATCATATTCATTTGCTGAGTTTTATATAGGTGCGTCTGTTGGGCAAACAAACCAAGAGTTTAGCCGTGGTAAGGGAACATCTTTTGGGGGGGTCGTTGGCTACAAGTTTAATAAGTATCTCGCAATTGAAGGGGGCTATAGTGATTATGGCAATACCCAAGGTAGATATTTATTAGGTATTCATCCATCCACAAGCGTTGACACGTTCAATGTATCAGCAATTGCCATGTTTCCTATATCTAAAAGGTTCAATATCTATACAAGAGCTGGGGTACATGACTGGAAGTCATCGACAAAATTAGGTCATTTTGTTTTAGCGAACGCTAATGGCACCGATTTTGGTTATGGTGGTGGTGTAAATTTCAACTTTACCGACACATCTGGCATGTTCGTAGAATATAGATCACTTAATATAGATGGTGAAAACACAGACAATATTTCAGTTGGGATGAAAATTGGCTATTGGTGAATAACACAATGGCTACAGCAAAGTATTTGTGAAATGCGTTCAGTAGTGGAAACAAGAGCCAGGACGCCCATCGCTTTTCCGGCTTAGACCGCCCCGCCCCCCATTCGCCTAAAGCGCCTACTTTTGGTGGGCAATATGGAAAATTTCTTAAAGTGTTGTAGGATGTTTGATGAGATGTGGATGTCTTGGCTTTTCCTGAATATTAGTTCGTGTCCTTGAAAGACTACCGGACAAAAAATCCGATGGTCGTACCCCATTTTTGCACGATAATATTGCGTTAATTCAGGTTTCCACCTAGTCGTAACCAAGACGAAAGCCTTCCACTGTTGAACCGTCCTCAGCTTCACCAAAAAACCGGCTATCACTCATGTTAGCGATGGGGATAATGTATTCCTTGGATTTGAAGGATAGTATGCAGCCAGGCTGGTTTGATTCAGGGGTCAATTCACACGTGATAAGCTTAAAGACAACATCCGGTCCGGGTGGGGGGCTATAAGGCCACGAATGGTAGGTTAATCTACCCTGATCTGGTCCACCCATACTAATGCTACCATTAAGAATTGGCATCAAATGGCTTTCCCATAACCAGTCCGATTGCGGGTCGGTATTTGGTTTTAAAACCAAGACCCAATCTTTACTTCTCCCACCATACTCCGGAAAGACATAAGGGGTTTGCTTACTAAAATACGCAAATCCACTGGAGCCATAAATGATGGGTACAAAGAATTGACTTGAGTTTTCACCAATGGTGAGGCGCATATAGTTACGTTGTTTAAACTCTAATTTTATAGTGGGTCCAAGGGTGGGTTCAGCCGGTGGCACATATTCGCAGCCGATACAATTTCCATCCTGAAAATGTTGGAGTTGGGTTTCCAGTTCCCACTGAATACCCTGCTGTTCTGAACGCACCAATAAACCGCTAAAAAGTTGCCATTCAGGGTGACCATCAATATCGTAACTATAGTAATAGCCAACAAGAATGCCATTTTGAACTTCCATGTTTAATCCCGAACCGGATTGATCGGGGTTGTACCATGAACCAGGCTCAGGAAATGGTGCGTGCACCAGGGTGTCACAGCCCACACAAGGTACATGAGGTCCTTCCTGAGCTATTGCATTTGAATTTAATAAAAAGAGGACAACACACAATACGAAGAATTTATTCATTTTCCTTCCTTTGATTTATTCGTTGCATTGACCGGTTGAGGTCACAGGGCAGAATCGGTTAGTCACTCCAGGTAGTCGCCTGTAGCAGCAAACGGCCAATAGCGGTTTCAAGCGACTAAATGTATCCGTCCCCATTTCAGAAGAAAACCTAACATGCCATTGGTTCAATGTTCAGGGGGCACTCCACTACCTATACTCGCAAACGGAACTTTTTTTACGAGTTAATTGTCGCTGAATCGCAAGTAAATAGTCATATTCATGCTTTTCATCTGGTTCCAGATAAGCACCTTCCGCCCATTCATTCCATGCATTTAAGAAAATAAACTTCTCAGGCAAGTTTCTCCCGTCCATAGTTTCAACCAGTTTATTGAACCAATACTCAAAACACGCCGGATTAGCGTCTTTAAAAAGTCGGGCTCTACTTCCATAACGTGCAGTATTATCCCAATCAGTAAAAGCGCCTGGGTAAGTTGTCAGATCTGGATCGTTGTGAATTTGAACAATATGGTTCCATACCGCGACATAGTTCCAATATTCCAACCTTTGGCTAAACTGTGCCCTAAAGCTCCTGACTAGACTCTGAATGGAATCTGGGAGTTGATGAAACAAGCTATATAACAAACGATGTTTAATCGGGCTTTTTTCGAAAAAGGGTGAGTACATTGCTTCAAAGGGCTGAAACTGAAAAATAGCGTCAAACTCCTTCAAATAATCACGCTGAGGAAATTCCCAATTCTTTTGCACGATTAAATATAATCCTTTCAAGCCTGCCGCATGGGCCAGTTCTCGCCAGTATTCGAGCATACCACCAATATTTGAAATATATTGAGGCCGATAAATTACAAACACAGGCTTACCATCAACTTTTATTGCTCGATCATCTGACCATGCCTTGATTAGGTAATCAAAATGTAACTTCCATCGCCGCTTATCCGGCGGATGTGTTTGTTTGATAAGTGTTTGGTGATTACGCCCATCCCAACATCTAGACCAGGTTTCATTGGCCCAACACAAACAAAATGGCATATCCAATTCTTTTTCTTGCAACATTAAATTAGTTGGTGTTTCCAGCAGTTGTTTCCCATCAAACCAATAGTGGTAGTGACAAAATCCGTACACTCCATTTTTTTTTGCCAAATTAATCTGCCAGCGCAAAGTTTCTAGCTGTGACTGATCATAATAGTTGCTATTTAACGGGGTTCTAGGCTGATTGTGCCCGCGATATTGAGGGCTGGCGTTTCTTACATTCACCCAATCTGTGAATCCTTCACCCCACCACTCATCATTTTCAGGGATCGTGTGCAATTGTGTAAAATACATTGCGATTAATTTTATTTTTTTTTCAACTTCCATTGTTCTGTCCTACCACTTGAAAAGCTTCTTATATGATTAATTACTTTGAGCTTCTATTTTGACAACGCTCAGGTGCAGGGCATCTTTCAATCGATTTCAGTGCAAATTAGCGCGTCAATTCACCCAACTCTGGAGACTTTACAATATGCAAATGAATCTCTGCTGAACCTGCTTGCGAAGACTACGCTCACAACCACAGATTATTTGATGTCCAAAATTACGCGAGAAAGACATAAATCAGAGGAACAAACAGAAAGCCTGGCGTGGACTAGACTAAAGGGGTCGGATAGATTTTTCGTATCTGAGCAAAATGAAGATAAAACGCCTAATGTGGCTGAAGCAAACTACTGGACCAAATACTATTCCGGGGCCAAAATAACTTGACCACTACAGTTGACGCACAAGCCATAATCATAAAGAGGATAACAACGACGAAATTGTGAATATTTGAATAAACGGGTCACCCTCGCTCAAACATCTTGGTGAAACCATATAAAAAACTTGACGGACTACCTCAGGGCGTGAAGCGGAACTTAGGCTCCTTTGTAGAATCAGTTAAGCTGCGACTCCGGCCCACCTTGCAGCCTCTCGCTTCCGCAATCGGTGCCAGCCGATTTCCCATATTGAGTGGAAACTACGCTCAAGGAAAAGGCGCTCAACTAAAGGCGCTCAACTAATGGAGAGAGGAAGAATAGCCAACGAATTGCTATTTCCTCGTAGCCTTCAATTACGACCCCATTGGGCCCTCTCGTGAAATGCACATCTCCTTGACCACGCCAGAATCCCCTGAACACCCACCGGACGAGCTCATTATCTCTCTGCTCCGTATTCCTTGCCACAAGCGGAAAAGGAAATCGCTTTAAAGGCACTGCATACCAGCCACCACCAAGATCCTTCGCATTGCCATCCATTCCGTACAGGCGGGTCCAGTCAGCCGGCGTCTGGAAGTAGGAGTACACCTCTTCTATTGGTAGAGAAAATTCGTGTTTGAATCTGATGATCATGATAGGCATGGAACTGTGACATGATTTTCATGAAGTCACAAATGCTCAACTGCCTGTAAAGAGAAACTAATTGAGCGCGGTATCGTGTTCGTGTCGAGTTTTGAGGATTGACTCACCCTCCCCGAGGTCTGCTTACAGCCAGAAAGCAGATATAGGTTAAGTACAGTTTTCAATACCTCCAATAGCTAGAAACGACCAGTCGCGGAACTTCAAATTTTGCTGATTTAAATCGTTTGTGACTCTGCTCTTGACCTGACTATAGGTTCATAGTTTACCGTTTGTATTCATCAGGACGAACGAAGTCCGTTAGCAAGCATAATAGAGGTTGCCATGAAACAGCTAAACAAACTTGAAGGTATCAGCAAGCCCCGGCGGATTAGGCATATCTTTACACAATCAATCAAAGGCACGCCCGGGCAGGTATTTCCGCTACTGTGTCCAGTGCGCGAGACTGACTGGATTCCAGGCTGGACAACCGATTGGGTAATTTCCAATTCGGGTTTGGCTGAGCAGAACTGTGTCTTTCAAACACCACCGCGACCGGGGGGAACTGCTTCCATATGGGTGATTACACACCATGATAGGGAAGCATATGAGGTGGAAATGTTCAAAGTGACCCCAGGGTTTACTGTCGGCAAACTGCAAATTTCACTGTCCGCCCAAGGCAAGACCGGTACCAACGCAACCATCGCCTACGAGTTCACATCACTGGGACCACTTGGTGATACCTATCTGGAGACCTATACGGCGCAATGGTACGAAAAGTTCATGAAGGTCTGGGAAAGACAGATGAACCATTACTTGGAAACCGGGGAAATAATTCCTGATCCTGATTTACAATCGGGGTAGTTAACACGAAGACGGATTAACGCTCAAAGGATTTTATTATGTATGAACTGCTGCACGACATTTCCCGGAGACCAGAACCTTTTAGTCGCTACACAGCGATGGAGTTATGGACTCGACCACACCTTGCCCGGCAGATGTTGGATTTTCACCTCAACCAGGAAACTGACCTTGCATCACACCGATTTGAGGCTATCGACCAGATAGTCAGTTGGATTGATTCCCAACTGGTTCTTTCTGACAAGCGCGTCTGTGACCTTGGTTGTGGACCAGGGCTTTACACCAAGAGATTCGCCTCCTGCGGGGCAGATGTAACTGGGGTGGATTTCTCTGCACACTCTTTGAAGTACGCCAGGCTCAAAGCCAGTGAAAATGAACAGGCAATCACATATTTAAAGGCCGATTACCTGTCAGACGAACTGCCTGTTGGCTTCGATGTCGTCACGCTCATCTACACCGATTTTTGTGTTCTATCGCCCACGCAGAGAGCAAGTTTGCTGGGCCGGATCCGTGAAATGCTGAATCCTGGCGGTTTTTTTGTGATGGATGTTGCTGGCATGGGGTCTTTTGCAGGTAAGGAGGAGTTCACTCTCATTGAAGATAACTTGATGTTTAGCTTTTGGGCAAAGGGTGAGTATGTCGGGATTCACCGTACCTTCGTCTACCCAAAAGAGCATCTGTCATTGGACCGCTATATGATCATTGAGCCGACTGAAACATGGCAAATCTTCAACTGGTTCCAATACTTCACATCGGAGAGTTTGGAAGCGGAGTTGAGCTCAGCAGGCTTTTCTGTTGACAAAATGTGTGGAGACCTGACTGGTGAGCCATTGAAGGTAGATGGTGATTTCATCGGTGTGGTTGCCAACGTGACATAAGATTGAGGAACTGATATGAAATACCCAGAAAATTGGATCCTATGCTCGGCAATGACAAATCGGAATATATGGCAGCACTATCAAATAAGGGTAATTTTTACATTAATCGCCGAGTTACAATTGATGGAAACATAACTTTTGAACTTTACAGTTGCCAACTGGAGGATGGAAAGTTTGTAAATCCTCAGAAGATAGATTTGAAAATAGATCCTAAGTATATGACATTTGGTGGGATTGTCGATCCAGATGAAAAATATATGATAGTGAGTATCAGAAATATGGAAGACAATTTCGGAAGCGATGATCTGTATGTCAGTTTCCATAAAGAAGATGGATCCTGGGGAACACCGATTCATTTGGATGATAGTGTCAACTCAGCTGGCGCAGATTCGTGGCCTCGCATCTCGCCAGACGGAAAGTATCTGTTTTTTGTAAGTTGGCGGTTTGAAGGTGAAACATACTCTGAGAAACCAGTTACCTACGATGAAATAATTGCTAAAAAGAAAGGACACATTTATGGTTGGGGCGCTGATATATATTGGGTAAGCACAAAAGTTATAACCGAATATAGGTAGCATAAAAGCCATATTGCTAGAAACTTGCATTGTCATCCAGATGGGCGAGTATCTTCCTGATCACAAACGGGTCTCCGGCAAGAGTAGGCGCCCTTAGGCGATACTGGCAATTACCTTGACGATACTGGCACATTCGCTACGTTTATTGGTTTGCTCGAAGGACTGCTCATGGCGTGGCGCATGATAATGAGTCGTTTGCTCATATGCGCCAGTCTGCATTCAGGGGCAAGTTATCCCTTCTCCAAGTGGCACCAGACGCTCGATATCTACCGATCCATTTAAAAACCCTGCTGCCAGAGGTTCCCAAATAACCCTGCCGGTCCCACAAGTGAAAAACTCTATGACTAAAGTACCCCATTTGACGCGAATCACATCGTTGGGCTCAAATGCTGCTCCAAACGGCGTGCCGCTGGTTGAAAACACGTCGACTTCTATAGGTGCAGTCGACCCTGGGGTTATTTGCGCCGCCCCCACGAGATAAAGTGCATTGCCTTGTGTGTCGTAGGTGTAAAAATAAACTGCCACCCACGCTGTTCCATCAGGTGGAAGGCTGAAGAAGTCAAATACAACGCCTTCACCACTGCGAAGTGGATTCCACCAACTACCACCCATGGATATATCAAAACCACCCCAACCCATTTCGGCGGCATCTTGATGCCGCTTAAACAGAGCACCCGGCGATGTGTTTGTGAAGGTACAACTCGCGTCAATGGTTGCTAAAGAAAAACTCTGCCAACCCAGGGAACCATTGATTGAAAGATACCCAATATGCCTTCCGTTTATTACTATTTTAGGCGGCTTTAAGGCAGACCCATTTGCCACACTGAATGACCCGGAGGTATTCCCATAAATACTGGAGTTGTTTCTTACGCTGGTACCTGAAGAGTTTGAGCCATAGGGACTAGATGGGTTGTTAATCGAGTCCGGAGCAGATGCGTTGCCAAAGAAACCCAGAAAGACCGGTCGATCTTCAGATGAGAAAACGCTGGCCCCTGCCAGGTCGAAGCACGCAGTCCGTGAAGGAGGTGGGTTACTGGCTGGTACAAAAACAGATACCGGGTCGGCCTTGGCATTGTTACCTGCGTTATCGTCATTGATGTCGATGATGACGCCAATAAACCAGTCACCCGTAGCCAGCCCGGCTGGCACCACCACCACTGCTTCAACCGTCATGCTGGCACCTGCTGCGATGCTGCTGACCGCTACCGTACCTAACAGAGTATCGCTGCCGGAAATCGTGCTATTTGTAGAGGCGTAAATCTTGATGTTGAACGCGCCCGAGCCTGAAGTCCCGTTGTTTTTCAGTACAACCGTGACGGTCATCTCTGTACCTGGGTTATGGGCGCCATTAAGCACCTCAACCGATGTAACACTTACGTCGGGGGCCGTTGCTGCAGCATCTTCAGTGCAACTACCTAAAAAGGTTGACTCACCCTGATCAACGCTCACGACAACGCTATAGATCCCGCTTGCTGAAAACTTGTAGGAAACTGTTCCAGGATACGCAGCTGTGTCAACAACCGCACCATCAACATCATCGACTTTAAGTGTAACTTGTGTAGGTGTACCGCTCGATGGCACCTCTGCTGAGACTGTTATGGTCTCACCCGCGAAGAAGCTTTGATCTCCGGTACCAAGTTGCGTCCACATAAATGTGCCAAAGTGATCAGCAAACGTGTCGCAACCTTCCGAAAGTACCGCAAATGCATTGACACTCGTTGTTAAGCCCGCTGCTAATATCAGAGCTGTTGCAAAAAATTTGGTTTTCATTGTTGAGGCCTGTTTTTTGTTTGTTAGTTAAATGTGTCTTGTTCACTAAACCGGTCGGAACCAATTTAGCTGCCTCAATTGGTTCCGACTCCTTTATCGTAAACTGAATCCAACCCCTTTATCAAATCCAGTTGTCCAGATTGGAAAATATGAGGTCAGAGTTAAGTGCCTGAGTCCGCTAACATTTATGCGTTCGAAAAGGGGGCGGACCGGCCACAAGCGGCCATTCATATATTTTGATTGCGCACATCGTTTTAATGGGCGTGCAACGTTTAATCAATTCGGCTTTATGTGGTTAGTATGTTTTAATAGCAATCGCCCTTTAACTACAATTGTTTAGGCGAGGGGGGCAGTCACTAAGCCATGATCGCAACAGACAAACTGTTCAGTACCAGCGAAACCGCTTATGCAGTGGATCGTAACGGGCGGATTGTGGTTTGGAATCAGGCAGCAGAGCGAACCTTTGGCTTTACTGAATCCCAGGTACTGGGCAAGAGTTGTTGGGAATTACTTTCTGCACGGGATGTGTTTGGCAACCCGTCTCCCGGTTCGAGCTGATGAATAAATACCTGTATTTTATCATTGGCATCCTGGTAGCCCTTATTTATTGGTTTTTTGATTCATCCTTGCATCACTTCGGGTATGGAGAACCGGGGTTTGAATGGATACCTACCGATATTAACGAGTTATGGATGCGAATTGTGATTTGCCTACTGATTGTCCTGTTTGGATTTTTCGCTGATTTTCATGTTCGGTCGATTGTTAAGAAAGAAAGAGAACTGGAGGCTCAAGACATATACAGGTCAACTGTATATGCCACACATCACATACTCAATAATCTGCTCAACCAGATGCAGCTATTCAAATTGGAAGCCCTGAGAAGTGAAGCTTTCGATAAGGAAGTGTTGGCTTATTTTGATACCGCCCTGGACGACGCCTCAACGCTCATCGAAAGGTTATCTTCCATCGAAAGCATTTCTGAAGACAGCATCAAGGACTCCATCAAGCCCAGTTGAACGTGGATATTGTGCTCGTTGATTCGGATTGCCTTAATTTATAATGGCAGTATTTGGATTTATTCTTGAATTGGTGCGGAACGCGTTGTAAGCAGAATTATGAATAGCTTGGAAAGAGTGGGGTATAACGACTGGTTTCGTAGCCAGATTGATGTTGAAAAATCAGCCGCTCATGAAGTTGCGCGTGTGGTTTCAGTACACAAGGGTAGCTTTGTAGTAACAAAAGGTCGTGGGGAAGCATTTGCCGAGTTATCGGGGAGTTTGTTCTACACGGCGAGCTCTTCTTCAGACCTGCCAACAACTGGAGATTGGATATATGCTGATTTTTATGACGATGACTCTCAGGCCATAATCCATGGGGTGGTACCCAGAAAATCGTTGTTAAAAAGAAAAACGGCCGGAAAAATAATAGATTATCAGTTAATTGCAGCAAATATTGATCTTGCCTTTATTATTCAATCTGTAGATCACGATCTAAGTCTTAGAAGGTTGGAGCGATACCTTGTAATGGTTAGCGAAAGCCAAATTGCTCCGGTAGTACTACTGAGCAAGTGCGATCTCATTTCTCAGGATGAGCTTGAGGAAATAAAAGGGAATATTTTGAGTATTGCCCGTCAAACTACTGTAGTGGCATTTAGTAATAAGAGCGGAGAAAATATAAATACAATCAAAAGCCTTTTATTACCTGGGCATACCTACTGTTTGCTCGGTTCATCTGGTGTTGGGAAAACGACCCTAATTAATAGTATCTTGGGCACCGAACAATTTGAAACACAATCTGTGAGGCAAAAAGACAGCAAAGGCAGGCACACCACTACAAGCCGAGAACTTATACAGCTAGAAAATGGAGCCCTGCTAATTGACACCCCTGGAATGAGAGAACTTGGCAGCGTGTCTGTTGATACTGGTCTTGACGAAACATTTTCAGAAATACTAGAGCTGGTCCAGCGCTGCAAGTTTGGTAATTGCTCCCATACCACCGAAAAGGGTTGTGCAATATTGGGGGCCATAGAAAAAGGAAAATTGGATGAACAGCGTTGGAAAAACTATATAAAACTGAGGAAAGAGTCAGCATTTAACGAAATGTCTTACTCCGAAAAAAGAAAGAAAGACAAGGCTTTTGGCAAGTTAATTAAGTCAACCTTGAAAGGTAAAAATAGTCGATAGCAACTACTCTTGAATGTCTGATATTGGTAATAAAGCAGATAGTGGTGAGGCACATATTTTAGCGCCCCAAATAACAATGCCCCAAATAGCAGCACCCGGCCATTAGCGTGGTATAGTTTTGAAGAATAGCTACGGAGGCTAATAATGAAAATTGCGGTATTGGGAGCGGGAGCGGGTGGCACAACCATCGCGTTTGATTGTGCATTTCACGGGCATGAGGTTAGGCTTTTCGATTTCCCGCAATTTCCAGAAAACATCGAGGCCATCAACGAAAAGAAATGCATTACCGCAGAAGGTGATATCTCAGGCTCCGCAAATGTAGCCTATGCGGGTCATGACATTGACGAGGCACTGAAAGACGCGGAACTAATCTATGTGGTTGGACCTGCATACAGCACGGAGCCATTCGGCAAGGCCGTGGCTGGAATACTACGCCCCGGGCAGACTGTAATCGTCAGCCCCAGTTCTTGTGGCGGGGCGTTGGCTTTTAAACAAGCTGCGGGAATCGCACTGGAAGACGACTCAATACGGGTTGCGGAGACATCGACGCTGCACTACGCCGTTCGTCTGGTAACGCCCGGCCATGTTCGCGTGTTCTTGAAGCTCAAGGCGGGTAACCTGCTGGCCGCTCTACCCAATAGGCATACCAACGACATCTTGCGGCTCATATCTGATGTATATCCAAGCATGGAGCCAGCGCAGAGTGTTCTTCAAACCAGCCTGCAAAACGCTAATCCGATTATTCACCCGGCGGTAACCCTGGCCAATTCGGCTCGTATTGAAGGTACCGGCGGGGACTTTCTGTTTTACGAAGAAGGCGTCAGTGATTCAACCGGACGTATGATCGAGGCTCTGGATCAGGAACGGATCAACATTGGTGCGAAACTGGGAATAATCGTATTGCCCGATCCGATAATGGGAATGCGGCAGGGCTACATGCTGGAAGACAACTACGGCACCGGTTATCGCAATGCACCGGGTTTTCTCGGTATTGGTGCCCAACCGCAACTGGATCACCGCTATTTGAACGAGGATGTTGGCTACGGCCTGGTGTTTATGTCCCGGCTTGCGCGCCAAATCAATGTTGAGACGCCTACCATAGACGCCATGATCCAGCTCACTTCCGTTCTGATGAATCGAGACTATGCCGGCGAGGCGTTACGTACACCGGAGACGCTTGGGATTGATGGTCTTTCGGCCGCGGAACTTGGGTGCCTCTAAACTCAGTGTCCCCCGTGTTGCTTGAAGATGTAGTTGTTGATCTCGATGAAGTCGTGATTCATTCTTACAAGGCAATCGCCAATGTCAGATAGACTAACGGTCAAGGCGAACACCACACTACTACCGTTCCTTGCCATCCAGCTTCAGGGTTGGTCGCGGAGCACGATCAAGCAGCGCCTTAAAAGCGGTTGCGTCAGGGTTAACGGCGAGCAGACTACCCAACATGACCACGACCTGCTGCTGGGCGACCAGGTGGTTGTCGAAGCCTCCGCCCGAGGCGCTTTCAGTTTGCGGCCGCAGCTCGACATCCTCTATAAGGATCGGGACCTGATCGCCATCAATAAACCTGCCGGCTTGTTGTCGGTTGGTGCCCTAAAAAGTAAGGAGCCCCATGCGCTGGGCATACTCCGTGACCAGCTGTCGCGTCGTAGCAAGACGATCAGACTGTGGCCGGTGCACCGAATTGATCGCGATACTTCCGGGGTACTGCTCTTCGCGACCTCCCGGGAGATGCGGGAGGCGGTGATGAAGGGGTGGAAGGCCGCGGAAAAAACCTACCTTGCGATCGTGGAGGGTTGCCCAAAGCCTGCGGCGGGCATCATCGATCAGCCGTTGCGTCTCGACCCGGAAATCTACCAGATGCATGTCGGGCCGCATCCAGACGCCAAGCGCGCGGTGACCCATTTCACCACCGAACGCAGCGTTGGTCAGCGAACTCTGTTACGGGTAGAACTGGAAACCGGCCGCCAGCATCAGATACGAGCCCACCTGGCATGGCTGGGACACTCGGTCGTAGGCGACCAACGATATGGCATGGCTGGTATACGAATGGGCCTCCACGCCTTGCGGCTGAGTATCACCAAACCGGGAACGAATAAGCCACTGGTATTTGAAACTCCCGCACCGGCAGATTTTTTGGCGCTATTTCGCTAGTGTTTGACAGGAGTGAATTTGTGTCAATAGGGTGATCCTCCCTTTTTTAACCGCCTTCAAAAGTAGAGGTCAGGTCACCAAGTCAGTTTTCAGTCATTCGCTTCAACAGTGACTTGCTCGGGCAACCATCTGGCGAGCGTCGTGAACAGGTTTTTGGGATCGATCGGCTTGGAGATGAAGTCATTCATGCCGGCCTCCAGACAGGCCTTACGATCTTCTGCAAAGACATTTGCGGTCATCGCCAGGATCGGCAGGTCTTTATGGCTGGCACTGGAACCAGCCATGGAACGGATCATGCGGGTTGCCTCCAGACCATCCATCTCCGGCATCTGGATATCCATCAGGACCAGGTCATAAGCGGTGGTGCGAACCTTATCTACAGCCTCCCGGCCGTTTTCCGCCGTATCTACCACCAGACCTGCACTGCTGAGTAGTGCCACCGCCACTTCGCTGTTGATGGTGTTATCTTCTGCCAGCAAGATCTGTGAACCGTGATGATTGGAGCTCAGCGTCGTCCTGGTGACCGCTTCTGTTGAAGATGGTACGTCCTGCATGACAGGATGGCCATGGCCAAGTTGGACGGTGAGCCAGAAGGTGCTGCCCTTACCCGGTTCGCTTTCCGCCCCCACTTCGCCCCCCATCAGTTGCGCCAGCCGCTTGGTGATGACCAAGCCAAGACCGGTACCGCCATATACGCGGGTTGTGGAGACATCGGCCTGTTCAAAGGCTTTGAACAAGTTGGTCAGCTTGTCTGGCTCAATACCGATACCGCTATCCTGTACCTCGAAACGTATCAGCATCTCGTCATTCATCTCTTCCAGTATTTTTGCGCGTAGTGAGATCGTACCTTGCTTGGTGAACTTGATCGCATTGCCAATGTAGTTAAGCAGGGCCTGGTGCAGACGGGTCAGATCACCCCGCAACCATACCGGTACATCGTTCAGGTCTGTTTCCATGGTCACGCCCATGGCTTTGACTTGCTCGCTGTACATTGATTGGATTTGATCGAAGAACGCGCCCAGGTGGAAATCCGTCTTTTCCAGAGTCAGCTTGCCCGCCTCAATCTTGGACAGGTCGAGGATGTTATTGAGGATGGACAGCAGGTGTGCAGCGGAGTTGTCGATCTTGGTGAGCTGATGCTTCTGCTCCTGTGTCACACCGGCTTGCTGTAGCAGGTGGGTAAGCCCGAGGATGGCGTTCATGGGGGTGCGGATCTCGTGACTCATATTGGCCAGAAAGGCACTCTTTGCATAATTAGCAGCCTCCGCATGGTGCTGTGCTTCAGCTAGCTCCGAAGTGCGCTCATTCACCAGTTCCTCGAGGTGATGACGGTGCTGGTCAAGTTCTTCATTACGCCGTTTGTGCTCAGTAATATCGTGGGCGACACCCAATATACCCACGATCTTGTCGTCGGCATCAAACATGGGCACCTTGGTTAATTCGAGTGTCTCGGTATGGCCGTCATCAGCGAAAACAACTTCATCCTTGTGATGGACAGGCTTGCCACTGGTCATGGCTGTCTGATCCTGGCTATGATTAAAATCTGCCAGTTCCTGGTCCAGCAGCTCATAACCTGACTTCCCCACGATTTCGTCTTCCTTCAGACCCATAAATTGCGCGAACCTGAAGTTGCAGCTCAGGTATATGCCCTGCGTATCTTTTAACCAGACCAGATCAGGTAATGTGTTGAGCAATGTACGTTTGTGTGCCTCACTTTGCCGCAGCGCGTCCTCGGACCGTTTGCGTTCGGTGATATCGCGCCAAACACAGTAGATGATTTGCCTACCACCAAGTTCGATTGCCGATAGGGTAACCTCTGCGACAAAATTCGTGGCGTCCGCCCTGGTATGTATCCATTCGAATCTATGCAGACCCTTGTCTTTTGCAAGGGCCATCATACGTTCCGCTTTGACGAAGGAGTCTTCCCCGTTGGGTTGGTTGGGCGGCGAGAGTTTCGAAGGATGGACGTTCAGAAATTCGTCGCGGTTGGTGTAGCCCAGGGTGCGCACGGCCGCTTCATTGCATTCGACAAACCGATTGCCGTCGATGATCCAGGTTGGGTCCGGCGACAAATCGAATAGCTGTTTGAACCGGCTATGGTCACCATTGAAGGAGGCGTCAGACATCCCAAACATTATATAACGTATAGGATGTCCATGACATCCATGGTGCTAAACGAAATGTGCCGAATAGCTGGGATCCCCATCGCATTTTTGGCTTTTCTTTCAACATAAGTGCATACTCGAGTGTTCAGGAAGAAATGTGTTTAGCACGGATGCTTTGGGTGCAGATGCATACAGGTTACGTGTTCTCCGTTAACTGCCCCATTGAAAAATCGTAACGCAGTCTGGCTGCGGGTCGTTCGCCACGCTGGCGCTTAATAAAAAGTGTGATAGCCGGGTGATCAATTACATGAGGAGTCAAACATGAAATACTGGAAATTGGACTACATTGCCGCTTACGCTGCAATGGTCATGACAACACTTGCCTTGTTTGCGGGTTCCGTATTCGCAGACACCATTACTGTAGATGATGACGATCCTGCGGACTTCGCGGATATCCAGTCTGCGGTAGTGGCGGCCTTTGATGGCGATACCATCGTTGTTCGGGCGGGCAGCTATGCGGGTGCGAACATTGATAAGAATGTCAGCCTCAAGGGTAAGGAAGGTGCCACCATAACAACGGGTCCAGAGCTATGTTGCGGCCTGTATATTGGTTTCCAGTTGAGTGCCGGGGGTGATGGAACCAAGATCAAGGGCTTCACGTTCGACAATGTAGAATTCCCGATCATGAGCAGAGGTCCCAGCGATGTACTTGTTGAAAAGAACAAGTTCCTCAACGCGATTCAGGCGATCAGTAACTGGGGTGGAAGTGGATGGCTGATCTACAAAAACAGCATTTTGGATTTGCGTACCCGTAATGGTGGCGGCATTGGCATTCTTATCGCTGATCGATTTGGTGGCATTGTCGAAAACAATGTGGTGTCGAAAAATAAAATAAGCGGCACACTTCACGTGTGGGCAGGTGATGGGGGAGGCTACGCCGGATCGGGGATTGTTCTTTTCGCGGACTGGCGCTGGGGCAGTGCTGGAACTGAAATGATGATCAATAACCTTGTGGTTGACAATAAAGTCTGCATGTCGAGTGACACGCCCGATGTTGTTGATATCGTCGGAATCGAGTTGACAGAAGCGGTAGCACCACCGGGTGGTCCTTATATATTTGACAATATCATCACAGACAACGAGCTGGAATGTACCTTGCAGTCAATCGCCCTGACGCCGGACTCTCTGGCTGATGTGAACGAGTTTTCAGACAATGAGTTATACAGTGCTGACGATGATGACAGCGATGACAGCGATGACAGCGATGACAGTGCTGACGATGATGATAGCGATGACGACAGCCAGGATTAGGGCAAGAAATAAGAAGGCCAGGAGAACGACCCTGGTTATTTTTTCAGCTTAGGCAGAAGGGCTGCCTGGAAGCTTTGCCATCACCAAACAGTCTGGGAGGTATTACAACCTCCCAGACCCTTTCGACCAGCCGGTATGGCTGGAGATGAAATCTGTAATTTGTTTGATGGCGCGGGTACTTTCTGGTAAGAATTACGAGATGAGTGACTTGATGCCAGCCGGGAAAATCATCCCATGTTCCCGACCCAGGCTACGCAGTAACGATATCGGCCTTGAGGCTGTTCAGGAAATCCATAACTTCACCACCTTCTGTCGGGCCAACACCCAGTTCACCGGCAACGCTCGTCACGATCTCAATGAAACGACTCCAGTCCACTTCAGTGATCCCCATGCCCTGGTGAGAAAGTGCCATATCGCGACCGGTGTAGTACATCTGTCCGCCAGTCTCTTTGACGAGATAGTCGATCAGGAGCTGGACCTCGCGATCGATTCGGTCCTCGCCACGATTGGTCCAGAACCGCCCAAGGAGTTCATCCTTTTGCGCCTGACCCACGAGGGTTGTTGCGAACATTGCGATTCCGTCATAGCCACCGAGTCGAGAGTAAAGAGAGTCTGTCATTTTCTATTTCCTTAATTTGGGTTGCAGGCGATTGTGCTGAATGAACATCAGCTTAGGTATAAAGTGCCACAACCGCATGATGAAATGCAAAAAATTCCCGAAAATTAATTAAAAACGCGCCTAAAATTTATCAAACACACTACTGTTAGCAGCAATAATTTCATTCACGGCAAAACTAAAGCTGAATTCAACAGAATCATAGAGTGGTTTGGGTAATCCCCCATCGCTTTTCCGGCTTAGACCGCCGCGCCCCCATTCGCCTAAAGCGCCTACTTTAGGTGACTCATTTCTACTGCAGTCGTTTTTACTTTCATAATCATAGTTTTTTCGATATGTTGACGGCTTCGTCATCCGTTGTATGGATTCTATTGGTTTCTAAATGAATAGAAATATACTGCTGTAGCTGCCGTACTCAACACTACACGTTTCGTTGCACCAAATACAAAACCACCACCCCCCAGCATGTCACCATAAAACATGAGTTCGCCAATCACTGAAAGAAAAAGCAGTGTGGAAGTAATGAGCAGCAGGTCTCTTCTTTCAACTGGTTTTATTCCTCCCCAGGCTAGCAATATGGTCCAGCCTGTCATAAACATCGCGCCTACATACATCGCCAATTCATAGTCAGATCCACTTCCTGTATAGCCATTAAGTATATTTGGGACTCTTGCACCGGATGCGATCAGGAACCACGATACCGCAATCGCGCCATCGACTATCGCTCCAAGGATAAACATGAGTCTCAGCATTACTGTTGAATTAATTTTCATACTAGTACCTCTTTCTTGCGGCATGCTGGTGATTACCCCGATTGCAAGTCAGGATCAGAACTTACTTCACCCGTTTCTAGATAATGGTTCATCTGCCCTTCCCAGACCTGCATGAACTTTTCGTACCATTGCGCCGTGTAGGTTTCCAAGTACTTATCACCAAGTGGTCCCAGTGATGTGAACTCATAGGCGATGGTTGCGGTGGTTGCAGTCTGGCCTTGTGCAAACAATGAAATTTGTAGTTTGCCGACAGTAAACCCAGGTGTCACCTTAAACATTTCCACCTCGTTTGCTACCCTATCATGGTGTGTGATCACCCATATGGAAGCAGTTCCCCCCGCCCCCGGGCGGGGAGGTGTTTGAAATATGCAGTTCACTTCAGCTACGCCCGAATTGGAAATCACCCAATCGGTTGTCCAGTCGGGAATCCAGTCAGTCTCGCGTACAGGACAAAGTAACGGAAATACCTGCTCAGGCGTCCCTTTGATTGACTGTGAAAAGCTATGCTTAATTCGTCGTGGCTTGCTGATACCTTCAAGTTTGTCTTGCTGTTTCATGGCTGCCTCATATTGCTTGCTAATTGACCTTGTCGTCCCGATGAATACAAACGGTAAACTATGAACCTATAGTCAGGTCAAGAGCAGCATCAGAAATGTTTTAAATCAGTGGAAGTTCAGAGAATGGAGGATCTTTTTCTCGTTTTGATCAAAGAATCCTGGGTCACAATTCATAAAGCTGACAAGCCAAATTTTATCAGCGACCTCTCTTATTCCAACATGTCGACCTTAGAGAAAGGAAAAATAAATTCACAATTTTTCGGCGCCAATACTCAGCACTATAGTGATTAGTGCTTTGATCATCCTAAATATGCAGATTTCAATCTTATTGCGCAGGTTCAAGTAAATAGTCTTTCTACTTAAACCAGATTCCAGGAAACCTCCTTTCAAAAGACAGAACTTCAGTGATTACGTACAACACTATAGTGTTGAAAATCCGTAGTTTGTTAATATATTCATAAAGTTATTCTATTGACAAATAAATGTAACTGGGATAACAGTGGTTCCAACGGACGCATGACGGTGTCGGCCAACTCAAACGGGAGCTACTGATGAACAATTACATATTTTCAAGAATAACCCTGAGCGTGACTGTCTTCGTATCGGTCCTCGTATCGACTGGCGTATGGGCACAAGATTCGGAGTTCATTCCATTTTTGACTAATGGTAAGTTGGTATCTCACTGGATTGTTGAAAAGAAAGTCGCACCTCAATACCCCACAAAAGCACTTCGCAGACATATAGAAGGTTGTGTTGTTGTTGGTTACAAAATCGAGTCTGACGGGACAACCAGCAATCATCGAACCATTGTTACCATAGGCTCGCCTAACTTCAACAAATCAGCGATCCAGGCTGCAAAGCAGTTCTCGTACAAGCCATCTGAGCAAAACCCTGAAAGAGAAGTAGTATTTACAACCAATCTATTCACTTTTGAGATTAACAGGACAAGGAAATCCAATAAGAGAAAGGCCAAAAAGCTGAGGGACGTTTGTACTTCCGCAGCTGACAAGGCGTTTGAGTCCACCTCTTCGGGGTAGGACACCATACAAGCCGTTCTGGTACGTTCCGCCAGCAGGCTTGCTACACCAGACGCGTGCTGCGCATGCGCCGCGTAACCAACACGTTAGCTGCAGAGAGTACAATCGGCATTGGCGGTGTTCGTGATTGTGAACATCACAGTCGTGTTTGTTCGAGCCAACCTACCATCAACTTCATCTTCTGCGGCCTCGAACATCAATAGAAACGGAGGTTTGAAACAGTGACAAAAACCGGGTTTCTTAAAAAACATAGAATTGTAAGAAATGCCATAAAAGAAGATATATTCCAGTTTGCTATCCCTGGAATGGCGGTCTTTTTCATTGAGTTGCTATTTTGTGTAAGCGACGGTTTGTCAGGACTTTGGGGTACCATCTGGGACTTGGCCAGGCAACCACAGACAATCTCCACATTGCCGCTGCATAACATCATTGGATTGGGTCTTTTTATTCTTGGGTTAACAATTATGACTGTCGGTCAGATAACACTCTTCAGAAATTACTCTGGAACGGTAATCATAAGAGAAGGCCACCAACTCGTTACATACGGCATCTACCGCTTCACCCGCAACCCGATGTATCTGGGGCTTATCATGGTTGTCACAGGCTTACCGGTGTATACCGCAAGTCTATATGGCTTTTGGGCCTCATTGGTCCTGATCCCGATTATCCTTAACAGGATCAGGCTAGAGGAAAAGTTGTTAACTGAGGAATTTCAGGAAACCTTTCAGAAATATAAAAAGACCACCAAAAAACTGATTCCATTCATCTATTGAAAAGAAACTCACACGTTTCCTGAATACATTGATAACGATAGTAAATACGGGGCTCAGCCATTATTATTCTCTGCTTGAGGCGATTTCCCGCCCCCTTTGGAATGACGGACACATGAAGTAGACCCTTTTCTAAGACGCGTTACCCAGTTACACACCCATTCAGTCTTGGAGAGATGTCATGTCTTCCGAATCATCGGTCGCGCTTCGTGACCTTACATTCTGCTACGAAAATGCTCCAGAGCCTTTAATCTCAGACCTGTCTGTGCATTTTCCTCCTGGCTTCACCGGTGTTATCGGTGCCAATGGGGCTGGTAAAACGACCTTGCTGCAGTTGGTAACGGGTGCGCTCATGCCCGTGGCCGGCACTATCCATGGTGCAGAAAATACAATTTACTGTGAACAGCGAACCGACGTTCCTCCTGTCGGTTTTGCGGATATGTTGGAAGATTGGGGTAGTGAAGCTTTCGAGTTGCGGGGCCGGCTTGGTATCGAATTCGAGTATCTCGAACGCTGGCACACGCTGAGCCATGGCGAGCGTAAGCGGGCACAGATTGCTCACGCGCTATGGTGCAAACCTGCGATTCTCGCGATCGACGAGCCGACCAATCATATTGATTCACACGCTCGTGAGTTACTGGTGGCTAACCTAAAGCGCTTTCAGGGTGTTGGCCTCATTGTCAGTCATGACAGAGACCTCCTGGACGAGCTGTGCGTTCAATGCCTGTGGCTTGAGCCCCCAAACGGCTATGTGTATCCGGGAGGCTTTACTCACGCCCTTGAGCAAAAGGAACTTGGCCGGGACTCGGCCATCCGCGAGCGCCGCAAGGCCGTTAACGAGTATAAGCGGTTGAAACGAGAGACCGTTCGACGAAGCGACAAGGCTGCCCGGGCCGATTCCGATCGGTCTAAACGTGGTCTGTCATCAAGAGATAGCGATGCACGGGATAAAATTAACCTTGCCCGTGTGTCCGGCAAAGACGGACAGGCTGGACGATTATTGCGGCAACTGGATGGCAGGGTCGGGCAAGCCGGTAATCGTGTTCAAGCGGCACAGGTGACGAAGCAGCACGAAACTGGAATCTGGCTACCCGGTTCGCGATCACGGCGTGACATGCTGTTCGAGCTCAAAGCAGGTAAAATCCCACTCGGCGCCGGCCGTGTTTTACGGTTTCCCCAGCTTTCGATGAAACCTGAAGATCAGGTTGCGATAACTGGGCTGAACGGCTTGGGTAAGTCGACGTTAATTCGATTTATCCTGACGAGAGTCAATGTACCGCTTGAGAAAATTATCGAAATGCCACAAGAGGTATCTGCTGTGACCGCTCAAAATATTCTCGATCAAGCTCGCACGCTGCCGAATGAACAACTGGGACAGGTAATGAACGTAGTAAGTCGCCTCGGCTCGCGACCTCAGCGTCTGCTTGAAAGTAAGCAACCAAGTCCTGGTGAAGTTCGCAAGCTGTTGTTAGCACTTGGCATGGCCCGCAGCCCCCACTTCATTGTGATGGATGAGCCGACAAATCATCTCGATCTGCCGTCCATTGAGGCATTAGAAAAAGTACTTGCTGACTGCCCTTGTGGCTTGCTCCTGGTGAGTCACGACCAACGTTTTCTTGCGCGGGTAGCAGATACGTCCTGGCACATCAAAGGGGACGAGCAGCGCAATTCTGTGGTAATCGTATGAAGCGAAGCATGTTGTGCCGATCATATGCAACGACGTACGCAGGTGACTTCCAAAGCGATCAAACTGTAACGGGTACTCTGGTTGCGGAATGTGTATTTATTGCACAACAGAATTTCTTGTCAACGATGATCAGGGTGTCCTGCTTTCGGGGGCTGGTGTAAAGTTGTCCCTGGCAGCGCGCAGCTAAGGCTAAGACCAGGAAATGACTGGAATTGACATGTTTAAGGTAGAGTAATGTTTTGAATCTCAATACACGTGTCTTTTTCTCGGTGATTGGAAGGCCGTTTTTTCGTCGGCTGATATTACCCCTTGGTGTGTTTTTGATGGTTGTGTCCTCGCTCGACCCGAGTGTCGATTGGTCGGCTCTGAGAGAACAGTTGGCCACACAAGATCCCTGGCAAATCACGCTTATATTCACGACGCTGAATTTATTTTGGAGCATTAGCGCTGGTCGGGCACTTCGGCCTGTCTGGAGCCAGCCAACGATCGCGTTTCTTCTGCGACAACCCATAGGTCACTGGTTTTGGGTTCGGTATTTGCTGCCCTCATTGTCGATAGCTTTCCTGCCCGTTGTGAGTATCTGGTGGCTGGCACCGCATTATGCGCATCCGCTTGCCCACTATTCAGGCTTCGTCGGGCTCTCGTGGACTATTATTCTTGGTGCGTCCTTTCGTGGGCTTGCATCGGTGAAATTGATCGCTATTGGCACCGCTGCAATGGCGACACTCATATTCGGCTACGCCCTTCAGCCCGGGGTCGCTTACCTCGCAATTATTGCGACAATTTTGTTACTTCCAGTTAGTATCACTGGAATACGAGATCAGCTCGTTCAATCAAGAAAAATCAGCCCCGGTCGTCTTGTGAGCAACTGGCCGATAGCCGCAGTAGTTCGGCGTGATTTGCTTTGCTTATGGCGACTGGAGCGGAAAAGTCTTATTGGCCTGGTTTTGCCGGCAGTTGTTGTAGCACTAATGATGTTAGCTTTACGCGTGAACGCTCAGGTGAGCGGTCGCGAAGCTTTTGTCTTTTCATGTGGGTTCTTGTCGTTTGCCATTATGCCGGTCTACGAAATACTTACACGCTTGAAAACAAGACTGGGCCCGGAACTAATGCGTCAACGATGGCCAGTGAATCATCACGACCGGGGTGTTGCATTACTGTGTACCATGTTTGTGCTGACGGGACCGAACATCATTGCCCTGGCCGGGCTGGGCTCAACCATGGGCCGGGCATACGGGCTTTTGTTTATGCTATTTGCCGCAAACACCATTGTTGTCCTGACTGCCCTGTTTTCCCGCACACTGGTTGTGGCTGCTCCAATGTTGGGGTGGAGCCTGTGGTTGCTATTCATACATGCAATACTTGCAATGACACTACCAGGCTGGATTTATGCGTTGAGCGCGGTAGCAATTGTGCCTCTTGGTTTTTCACTAATGCTGAAAGGACTTCAGATGTTCACTCAACAAACGGAGCGTGGGAATCTTGACCAGTTTGCTTGAAGTTCGAGACTTGGTGGTTAGTTTCGGCAAGACGTTTTCAGTCGGGCCAATGAATCTGCTTGTTAATCGCGGTGTCATTCATCTCAAAGGTCCAAATGGTGGTGGAAAGACCACCTTATTGCGTGCGATGGGTGGAGAGCTGACACCTTCGAGCGGTAGTGTTTGTGTGCATGGGCAAGATGTTCATTCGGTGATACAGGCACGTCGTCATGTGGCCTTGATCACGTCAGTGCCAGAGCTGCCAGCATTTCTGACGGTTACCGAAGCTTACCAATTTTCGGCATCGCTTAGAGGAGCCCCGAACTGGGATGGTAAATCGTATTGTGAAGCATTAGAACTAGACCCGACTTTGCATCTCGGCTATGCAAGCGCTGGACAGCGCAGTAAAGCGGAGCTCATTTGCGGTCTCGCCGGCGATCCAGCAGTGCTCTTGCTTGATGAGACGTTTGCTCACCTGGATGAGCACAGCGCAGTTCAGCTCAGTCAATGGATAGGCGATTGGTCCTTATCAAGGGTTATTGTTCTTGCACACCACGGTAGTCCTCCGGTTACGGTCGATGAAGTGCTGGATGTTACTCTCGCGTAAGCCTTTCCTGGATACCGACTCTCGTGGCATTCATGAAGACCAGGCAAAAATAAATTTGAATTTATTTCAGAAAATCATCCAGAATATTTCCAAGATCTGGATATCCAATCTCCTGTAGATCGTAATAGACTCTTGTGTTTGGTTTATTGATACTTATCAGCCGGTTAAGGTCGATGGGTGTGCCGATAAGCACTGAGTCACATTCCGTATTATTGATCGTGGTTTCTAAATCCTTGATCTGTTGTTCGCCATAACCCATGGCGGGCAGGAGTGCGCCAATTTTGGGGTAAATATTGAAGGTCTCAGATAGTTTGCCGACCGTATAGGGTCTCGGGTCGACACATTCAGTTGCACCAAACTTCATGGCGGCAACGGTACCAGCCCCGATGGTCATCTGACCATGGGTAAGTGTCGGTCCATCTTCGATGACCAGCACTCTTTTACCTTTTATGACATTGGCGTCATCCACCGCGATGGGTGAAACGGCATCAACAATGATGGCTTCCGGGTTTACTTTCGCGATGTTTTCCCTGACCAGCTGTATACCTTCCGGAGCAGCGGTGTCCATCTTGTTAATGACCACGACATCGGCAAGCCTCAGCGTAACTTCACCCGGATAGTAGCTTAACTCGTGGCCCGCGCGGTGTGGGTCGACAACGGTAATATTGAGATCGGGTTTGTAGAATGGGAAATCATTGTTTCCACCGTCCCAGACAATAATATCGCAACCATCCGGATCCTGTTCGGCCGCCCTGACAATGGCCTCATAATCAACGCCTGCGTAAATGACATTACCACGGACAACATGAGGTTCGTATTCTTCCATTTCTTCGATGGTACATTCATGCCTGGCAAGATCATCAACCGTGGCAAAACGTTGCACCTTCTGGGCAACAAGGTCGCCATAGGGCATCGGGTGACGGATAGCGACCACTTTAAGACCCCTATTCATCAGGTTTTCAATGATTCTCCTGGATGTCTGGCTCTTTCCACAACCCGTGCGCGCGGCCCCAACGGCAATGACCGGTTTGTGTGATTTGATCATGGTGTCGCTTGGCCCGAGCAGGATGAAGTTGGCGCCAGCAGCATTCACGAGTGCGCTCATACTCATCACCTTCTGGTAGGTGATATCACTGTATGAAAACACACAGTCGTCTACATTATATTTCTTGATCAGCCCCACCAGGCCTTCTTCCGCATAAATCGGAATACCATCCGGGTATAAATTTCCCGCGAGTTCGGCTGGATATTTTCTTCCATCAATATCGGGGATTTGAGCGGCTGTGAAAGCAATGACATTGAAGCCATCATTGCCACGAAAACAGGTATTGAAGTTATGAAAATCTCGCCCGGCGGCACCAATAACAATCACATTCTTTTTCATCACTATGCCTTTTTTACCTATGAAGAGGCCAGGTTCAAATGCAGCGTACAGCGATCAATCAGCACGCAGACCTGATTACACTTAAGTCTGACTCTGAATATTTTTGTAGCAAAAATTGTTGAGGCCAATCTAATGCAATGGCATCAAAAAGAAACTGATCTGCATCACAAAAACAGGTGTCCACCGTGGACATCGCTGTCCGTTCGGCGCAGAATTGCCACATAGCAACATGGCTGCCAACAGGTGGCGGGTTCTGCCGCTGACTGTCTCTGGTGGGCTATTTGATGTACCCGCGGGTTGAGGCAATGAATGACTGCGTGATTTCATCCAAAAAACTCAAGTATGAAGGGCTGGTCGATCTCTCCAAACTGCAAGAGCTTATGGAAAGCTTCTATCAGGTAATTGGTGTCGCAAATGCTGTGGGCGATCTTGAAGGTAAGGTGCTTGCCCACGCCGGTTGGCAGTCTGTCTGTACCGATTTTCATCGCACTAACGCTCAAACTTGCCAGCGCTGCACAGAGA
The DNA here is from genome assembly GCA_021772935.1 of Gammaproteobacteria bacterium. Taxonomy (GTDB): domain Bacteria; phylum Pseudomonadota; class Gammaproteobacteria; order Xanthomonadales; family SZUA-36; genus SZUA-36. The sequence goes on along the minus strand of JAJFLA010000019.1, from coordinate 46,304 downwards.
GCGACTCATCAATTGCGAATGGCTTGATAAAGGGAGACACCTTCGTTGTCTACAAATGTCTCAACGGTCTTGTCGATAACGCCGCACCTATCGTGGTGGACGGGCAGCACATCGCCAACGTCTTCACCGGTCAATACCTGACTGCACCGCCTGATGTGGAGTTTTTCCGTAGTCAGGCCCACCAGTTCGGCTTCGACGAAGAAGACTACCTGGAGGCCATCGGGCAAGTCCCTGTGCTCCCGCCAGAGCGAGTCGAGGCTATCACCTGCCTCTTTTCCCAATTCGCGGCCATGCTGGCGATGAACAGCTTCGATAAATTCAAGCATCTGCGAGCGAGTGAAGATCTGACGCTCCTCAACAAGGAGTTTGAAACCAGGGTGGCGTCTCGCACCGAGGCATCGACCGCTAGCGAGGAACACCTGCGACTTGCACTCCTCACCGCGCGGCAAGGCTGCTTCGATCTTGATATTCGAACCGGGGAAATTGGCGTCAGTCCTGAATACGCGCAACTGCTGGGATACGATCCAGGCGAGTTTCAATCTGATTTCAAGAACTGGCTGGACAACATTCACCAGGATGATCGCCCTGCTGTTTCGGCTGCATTTCAGCTTGCGTTAGCGTCAAGTGAAGTCGCTGAAATGTCATATCGTCGTCAAACAAAGGCCGGTGACTGGATATGGATAAACTCGGTTGGCAAGGTCGTCGAATGGGATTCAGAAGGGAAGCCGGTCAGGATGATCGGCATTCATGCGGACATCACCGAGCGCAAGCAAGCAGAATTGACATTGGCGCATGAACGCAATGTACTGCGTACCCTGATCGACACGTTGCCCAACCTGATCTGGCTCAAGGACTCTCAAGGTGTCTTTCTCAGCTGCAACCAACGCGTCGAACATTTACTCGGTGCTCCGGAAGCAGATATTGTCGGCAAGACAGATTACGACTTTGTCAGCAAGGAGTTAGCCGATTCCTTTCGACAAAATGACCGTGTGGCCATGGAAAAAGGCGGCCCCTCGATCAACGAAGAGGAGGTGTCATATGCCTCAGATGGTCATCACGAACTGCTTGAAACCACGAAGGTTCCGATGCGCGATGCCAGTGGTGAGCTGATCGGGGTATTGGGCATCAGCCATGACATCACCGAACGCGTGGCGGTTGCAGCCGAACTGGACCAATACCGCCACCACCTCGAACACTTGGTCGAAGAACGCACCACCGCCCTGTCCATCGCCAAGGAAGCAGCCGAAGCCGCCAGCCGCGCCAAGAGCACCTTCCTGGCCAACATGGGCCACGAACTGCGTACACCTATGAATCACATCATGGGCATGACAGAACTGGCCAGGTTGGAAGCCACGGATCCGAAGCAAATCGACCATCTCAACAAGGTCAGCCAAGCCTCCAACAAGCTCCTGGCCATCATCAATAGCCTTCTTGACATCTCCAAGATTGAGTCCGAACAGCTTACTCTGGATCGGGTTGAATTCACCCTGGGCAGCGTTATAGACAGTATCTCCGGTCTGACTCAGCCGGATGCGCAGAAAAAGGGCCTGAGGCTCTGCATCGAGATCGCGCCCGAACTTGCCCAGCTACCGCTGCAAGGTGATCCCTTGCGACTGGGCCAAATTCTGCTCAACCTGACCAGTAATGCGATCAAGTTCACCGCCGCTGGTTCCGTGACGTTGATGGTTGCCATGGCCGAGGAGACCCCCGAGGCCATCCGCCTGCGCGTCGAGGTCACCGACACCGGCATTGGCATCTCCGCTGAAGACCAGAAACGCCTCTTCACCGCCTTCGAGCAAGCCGATAGCTCGACGACCCGTAAGTATGGTGGCACGGGTCTTGGACTGGTCATCAGCAAGCATCTGGTACGGGCGATGGAAGGCGACATCGGAGTGGATAGCCAAAGCAGGGCCGGCAGCACCTTCTGGTTCTCGGCGCGACTGGACAAGCATGCCAGGGATATGGACGCGGCCCCGGTAGTTGTCGGGCCCTTGGTAAAAGAGCAGCTAAAAGCCCATTACTCAGGTGTGCGCATCCTGCTTGTCGAGGATGAGCCGGTCGGTCAGGAATTCGTTAAGACGATGCTGGAGGATATCGGACTTGTCATCGACCTTGCCGAGGACGGTGTTCAGGCTGTCGAGATGTCGAAGCAAACTGACTATGCCCTGATCCTGATGGACATGCGGATGCCGAGGTTAAACGGGGTCGATGCCACAAAGTCAATTCGTATGCTACCCGGACGGGAAAAGACCCCGATTGTCGCCACAACGGCCAACGCATTTGCCGACGACCGAAAACTCTGCCTGGACGCCGGCATGAACGACTTCATTTCAAAGCCATTCCGGCCGGACGACCTGTTTGCGATTATCCTGAAATGGTTGGCACAGGGGAATCGGCATTAAACAACGCTCCCGGGTATGAAGGAGGACAAAATGTGGTATCGACGATTGTTCACAGCGGAGGTTCTGATGGTGATCCTACTGCTGATCACCGTTGTTTCCGTATTTTCAACCCACGCTTTTGCAACACCTTCTTATGATCACTGGCCCGATGTCACCGGACCTTATCTTGGACAGGAACCTCCCGGTATGACGGCCGAAATTTTTGCAGCGGGAATTATTTCCACTGAGCAAAGTGAAATTAATTCGGTATTTGCTCCCAACGGTGACGAGTTCTACTTCACGATCTGGACCCGGGAAACCGGCACCAAAATTATGGTCACCAGCCAGGTTGACGGTCGTTGGGGAGCACCGGTAGCGGCGTCGTTTTCCAATCACATTAGCGATGTTGACCCCGCTATCAGCTACGATGGCAAGAGAATTTTCTTTGCTACCCGCCGTCCTCGCCCTGGGGAGTCTGAAACCAGAAAAGATGGCTTTGACATGTGGTTTGTTGAGCGCACTGAATCGGGCTGGGGCAAAGAGTTCTATCTTGGAGCAGTGGTGAATTCTGGTGAAAGCCAGGTCTATCCAACTGTTACTCGCAATGGCACGCTTTACTTCCAGGCCGTGAGGGCAGAGGGGTATGGCAAAGCCGATATATACCGCTCTGGTTTGATTGATGGCCTCTATCAGACTCCAGAGAATCTTGGCCCTGTAATCAACTCTGAAAACTACGAGGGCGACGTCTTTATCGCCCATGATGAGCGTTACCTGATTGTCTCCGTTTACGGCCGCAAAGATGGGTTTGGTGGGGCTGATTTATATATCAGTTTCCAAAGCCTCGATGGCTCGTGGTCGCCCTTGAAGAATATGGGTGGTGCAATCAATTCAGATAAACGTGATTTTTGTCCGATGGTCACTGCCGACGGGAAGTACCTCTTCTTTTCCAGTAAACGAGAAGGAGAAGGAGACATTTTTTGGGTTGATGCAAAGCTTATCGAAGCGCTAAGAGACGGTTGAGCGCCTGTTTAACACATCAAGGTCCTTTTCTTGAGCCGCTAGAGTGTAGGCTATTGAGGCAGCGGGTCAGACTATCAAGCCATGGGGAAATATGTAGCCGATGGGTTAGATCAGGTCTATTCATACCGAAAGATCGTACACGGCTTGAAGGTTGCCGGATTTACAGATTCGGAAACTGGAATGATTACTTCTGGATCATTTCTAAATGCGATGAATGTTCATCATTGAAGGTGAAAGTTTGACTAAGGCTTACTCTTCCGATGCTGTTTTGACCAATGGCATAGGAAAAACTGTTTTCTTTGATCTCGACGGTACATTGACCGATCCGAAAGTTGGTATCACCACCTGCATTCAATTCGCATTGGAAAAACTCAATGTTGAAGTTCTTGCGAAAAATGAATTAACCTGGTGTATCGGACCGCCATTGCTGGAGAGTTTTAGCGTGCTGGTTGGAAAACAGCACTCTGAGCAAGCCCTTGTTTTCTTTCGTGAGCGATTTTCAGACATTGGCTGGAAAGAGAATACGCCATATCCCGGCATCGAGTACACGCTTGTCCGTTTGTGTGAAGCAGGGTTTCATCTACACATCGCGACCAGCAAGCCTCATGTCTTTGCAAAAAAAATCATCGAGCATTTTCAGATGAGCCAATATTTTGGTGCTATATACGGCGCCGAACTTGATGGCACAAGAACCGACAAATCCGTTTTGCTCCGATTTGCACTTTCCGACACGCAAGTGGAAGAAAACACGACGATGGTTGGCGACAGAAAACATGACATCATCGGTGCGCTGGCCAACGGAATGCATGCCATCGGAGTCACCTATGGTTATGGTTCCCGCCAGGAATTACTTCAGGCTGGCGCTACTACCGTTGTAAACCGCCCCGTTGAGCTGTTATCTGTGCTTTTTACTTGATGGTGGAACCTGGGCTGACCTGACTCCCCGGTTTGATTTACACTTGCTTAAAAATTCGCTTCCGACCCAAACAGAAATACTGGGGGGCTTGGTTTCCGAAACTTCAACCTATTTTACAAGGAACAGTTTAGTGAGATTTATTTTTGTTGTGATATCAAGTTTGCTCGTGTCGGAGGAATGTCGATAGTAATCGATACATAGTTGGGTGAGCTCGACGTAAGCGATGGGATAACTCGATGAAACTGAGAAAACATAAGTTTGCGGTAAATTTAGATGATACCGTTGCCCAAAGACGTCGTTATGATGTGGACTGGCTGCGTACCCTGGCCCTGACTCTGCTCATTATCTATCACGTGGTTTTGTGTTTCCAGCCGTGGGCCGTACACATTGGATTTCCCCAGAACAACTCGGCCCTGGAAGGCATATGGCCTTTCATGGCGGCGCTCAATATTTGGCGCATTCCCATTCTCTTCCTGATTTCCGGTATGGGCGTGTGCTTCGCCATGGAGCGCCGTGACTGGAAGCAACTACTTAAAGATCGAACTAAACGGATTCTCGTACCCTATCTTTTCGGTATTGTCGTTCTTCAATCTATTGTGACTATCGCGTTGCCCTACCTGGGCTGGCAGGCCGAATACATAATCACTTTTGGACACCTATGGTTTCTGCTTAATATCTTTCTATATTTTTCGTGGCTCATCGGGATCATGATTTACCTGCAAAATAACCCAGGAAATGGATTCTTCCGCTTTCTGTCCAAACTGATGCAATGGCCCCTGGGACTTTTCCTGTTCGCTTTGCCGCTGATGCTCGAGGCGTGGTTGGTTAATCCTCAATATTTTTCCAGTTATGTCGATTCCCTACATGGCTGGGTGATGGGTCTGATCTGCTTTTTCCTGGGTTTTATTTTTGTTTCTCTTCGGCATGTGTTCTGGCCTGCCGTCGTGAAAATTCGCTGGCTCGCCCTGGTTCTTGCTTTTTCGCTCTACCTTGTACGGTTATTGGTCTTTGAGTTGGTGACACCTTTTAATTGGCTGACTGCTTTTGAATCCATGAGTTGGATGTTGGCTGTTTTTGGTTTCAGTTCCTTGTACCTCAACAAACCATCGCAAAGCTTGTCCTATCTAAGCAAGGCAGTCTATCCGGTTTACATTGTTCACCTGCCAGTGCAATTTATAATGGCTTACTTTCTCTTTCCTCTACCACTGGCAGCTGTTTTGAAGTTGACTTTGTTGCTGGCGAGCACCTTTGGCATCAGTTTTTTGCTCTATGAGCTTGTTCTCAGGCGGTTGAAATATATCCGACCACTTTTTGGTATGAAGCTGAATCAAGGTTGATATTACAAAGAAGGGCCGGCTACATTCAATTGTACTGAATAGATGTATCCGGCCCCTTATTTTAGGCCGCGTGCTGTGACCTTCGTATTCCGATGGTCGCCAGGATCATGATCCCCAGGATTAACAAGAGCAGGGCAAGCGGTTGATCCACAGGTATACCAATAAATTGCGAAATTCTTACATCATCGATGGCCATGTTGAGAAATAACTGGTTATCCACTTCCGCAAATCGTAGACGTATTGTCTGCCCGGCAAACTGATTCAGGTCTGCCGAAAGTGTGTTGTAACCAAAGGTGAAAGGGTCGCTACCTGAAGGTTTGATAATATTCATCAATACACCGGTGCCAACATCATCCACAGCAGCGCTGGGGTCCATAATATCGACCCTGAGTTGTTGATTGGCGCCGCCTGACTCGGACAGCGTACCGTTGTCCACCCACACGTTTGCCCGGTTGTTGTAGTACAGCAATAATGACAGTGTTATGTCCCCATGAGTGGGAATACTCACGTCCTGGTACAGAATGTGAGATCCGGCCCCTCCCTGGTCCGAAACACTGGCAAACGTCCCGTCAGGTGGCGCGGGTATGGGGCCACCTGAGCTCGGTGTTACTGTGCCGCTCTCGACGCTAAACTGCCCGTCTCCGGAATTCACCTCTGTCCAGCCGGTGAGATCTCCTGTCTCAAAACTACCATTGGTCACCAAGTTGAATTGTGCCGCCAACATGGGTGAATGTAACAGCGAGACAGCAAGAGCTATCCCAAAAAATAGAGTTTTCATTTTGTTTCCCTCAGAGAAATGTATGACCGGTTTCTTATCTGTACCAATATGTTCAAGTCAGTCTGCCACAATGCGCATCGCTTATAAAGTGATTGGCTCATATGGTGGACACCTTTGATTAAGCCATTTGCTCTGTGAGATCGCTCCCCAGGTTGCACGTATGTTCACGAATGTTGGATATGGATATGCACTCCTTGCCGATTGTCCGTGATATGGGTCAGCACAGCATAGATGTACAAGATAACGCCGGTCATCTCCATAAACTCCTCCAGCGCGTTCCACAAGTTGTAAGCCAAGGTGTCCAGTTGATCATTTTCTTCGTACCAGATTGTTGCCCATTCGACCCCGATAGCGCCGCCCACGTAAACCGCACCGGCAATCAGAAACTGTAGTTGCGTTCGTGTGGGTAGGGATCGCAAAAAAGGCAGAAGTACAAACCCTGTTACGAATACCAACATCACGCCGTAAGTGGTCCAGTGCGTGTCGCTTGAGACGGTGTTCACAAATTCGTGAAATCCGGCGATTTCATCAAGTGAAAGCAAACAGAAACCAATACCAAGTAACCACCAGAAAACATGCATGCGCTGCCGTGGTTTGCCGGCATACCGGGCTTGAAACAACGACAAAATACCCGCTAAGAAGAGGATAAGTGTGCTGAACCACGTTCCCAATGATTCTTCCTCATCGAGATCGAAAAAAGAGATATACAGCCGATCATCAAATGGCAACATATCCATGTACCATGTAACCATGCAGACCGCATGTGTGATGGTAAGACCAAAGGCCATCCACAATAATAACTTGCCGATGGTATGAGCCTGTAGTGAAACAAGTAGCGTCTGCCTATTTTCGTTTTTGATGTTGAAATCTTCCTGTCGTTTGTTCTCCACACTGTAGTTAATTATTTTGCAGGTCTCAAACTTTACCTCTATAATTACGATTGTCTTTTATTAACATTTATGTATCTTTAGTATCCTGTGTTAGGGTTCCAATTAATATGTTATGTAATTAATATCACCATAGTCAGGTCTATCTTTTCTTACATTTCATTTTTTACCACAAATATTAGGGTCAAATAAAATGCTTAAAAAACTTCTCATGATATCTGTAGTATTTATTGTCAGTAATTGCGCTAGTACCACACCAGAACCTGAATCAACGAAACTGGACTCTGAGAAGACAGAACCATCTGGGAAAATAGATCTCACTGGAAATCTGGTAAACACCGAAGGCGAAGAACTGATTTGTACAAAAAGGAAAGCAGTAGGTAGCCACCGTGTAGTCAAGTCATGTATGACCAGATCACAACGTGAAGCTTTTCTGAAAAATTCACAGGAATACATGGACGAACTAAAAAATACTCGTTTTCCAAAAAATGCGGATCCTGATCGTTAAGTCTGTACCACGCGCTTTTGCGTGGTTCTGACCCCAGGTGATTTAGCAAAACCACTCTGATCGAGTGGTAAACCGCATAATGCCCCCAGATTGTGTCGAAACTCCCTGCTGTTTCATCACCCTAAAAGGTTAGATCCAGACGCCACAGGCTCCATTTAGAAACCACATTTGGGTTGCTGCCGTACATGATCCAGCACGGCTGGCCGGGTGCTGGTTTCACCTTCTCCTTCTCCTTCTCCTTCTCCTGCGACATTGGTACCATGGACAAACCCTAATTCGCCTACCATACTGAATCAACAATAAAAAATAATATGGTTGGGGAAAATAGAAAATGAAATTACCATCAATGTTTACGCTTAGTCTCCTTATTTTCTCAATGGCCGATTTAAAAGCCCAGGATGAAGCCATTCCAGATGTTGTTTCAAGCTCTACCCGAGCCGTAGTGCTTGTGAAGAAACCACCCAGATATCCGCTAAAAGCCCTAAAACAGGGTGTTGAGGGTTGGGTGATCCTGAATTTTGTTGTCCAGGAGGATGGCACCACCGACGACATCGTAGTGATGGATGCAAGTATTAAGAATTACTTTGAAAGGTATGCGATGAACGCGGTCAAATCGTGGGTTTACGAACCCGCCACACTGAATGGCAGGCCGGTCAGGGAGGGCAATTACACAGCCCGCAGCATATTTATCATCAAGAACCAAGATGGAGGAGTAACGAGACCGTTCCTTTCCAAATACAAGAAAGCACGTCAAGCCATTGAAGAAAATAATTTACCCGCCGCGAGAATACTCATCGATGAACTGAAAGCTTACAAAAAGAGACTAATCGCCGAAGTTTTCTACCTTGACCTGGTCGAGTCATGGTACTGGCAGGGTATGGGAGACAAACAGGCAACGTTAAAACATGTGGAAAGAGCGCTGGTGTTGGCCAAGGATGTGGCATCTAAACCTATCCTTATGAGCCTGCTTCGTCAGGCCATTGTCGATAACGCGGTAGCCAACAATTATGGTGCCGCTTTGAGTCATTACGAAACTCTTTTGAAAGAAGATGAAGCCCTTGTTCCAGGTGATGGTGATCTGTTGCATGGTGTAATTACGCAGGTCAAACAAATATTGGAAGGAGAAAACAATATCGTAACTCAGGCTGTAATTTCCAAATGTGAATATTGCCGCCCAATAGTTACTTATTGGCGTCATACATTGAATCGAAACCGCCTTTCCATCCACCAGGTAGAAGGAGAGGTGAATGAAGTCGAAGTGATTTGCGGAGTCCACTCGGTGTCGTTGGTGTACGAACCTGAAATCGCCTGGAGCATCAATCAGGACTGGGGAACGTGTGAAGTAAGGGTTTCTGGGACGGATGGAACCACTTTTTTGTTGGTAGAACATCCAAAAGAAACTTAATGAACCTCTGATTTTAAAAAAGGTACGCCACCAGTAGGGAACCATGGGTACAAGCGAGTTTCTGCATTTGAAAAATCCGTACCAACGCCTTTAAAGCTAACATGCCATTAGCAGTAATGGATATGGGGCTTTCATGTTGATATTCTTGAGTATTAGTCAGGTCATCGGCTGTCAGCATAGCAGCGCTATTAATGTACGTGGCTCTTTTCTTATGGACGGCTGTAAATTAATCTGTTGCTAACTTCTTGCTTGGGGAAGGAAAAATGAAAGTTTTTAGGCTAGTGCTTATTTCGTTAGTCAGCGTTTTTTGTTTTAGTATTATGAACCCATCAGTCGCCGATGGATTAATTACCAAAGACCATCAAAAAAAACTAAAAAAAGATTTTAAGAAGGCTAAAACGAAACTTGGTGCGACCGCAAAGCTAAAGCTCTACCTGCCACCCGTGCCGCCATCGAGTAAGCATAAATTGCTTTCACCCAGCGACTTGGAATTCAAAGCCTGTGCACCACTGGATGAAACCGATGAACGCGAGTTAAAACTCATTTCACGCAAGAAAAGCGTTACGACTATAGAGAGTATAAAGCTGCAAAGCTCGCTGGAGGCGGATTGGACTCTGGATGAGCAGATTGAAGGCACAGACGTGAACAAATCTGCCCCGGCAGAATTTACGATTACATTTAATCCTGCAGAACCACGTTTGTCTGAAGCCCAGTTGCTGATTACTGCCAAATACAAGTCTGGTAGCAGAGCGACCGTTACCATCCCATTAGTGGGGGATGGCACGCCCTGTCCGGCTGCTACGGCAACCGAATCCGGGTTTCTTGATCTGGCTACCAACCCCAAGATCGCCATTGGTGCTGGAAAAGCATTAGCTCTACCCAAAAAAGTGATCGAAGTTTGTATTGCAGCACACCTGGTCAAACCTGAAGATTGGGACAAAATGAATAAAGAGCAACAAAAACAGGTGCGTGAAACACGTGAAAAACAGGTTAACGCAGCCATTGCTGAAGCGAACGCTATTTGGGCTGCAAACCACAGTGGCATCCAGTTTAAACGCAAAAAGCCAATCACACTGGTCGATAAAGTTGGAGATTCCATGGATGTGCATTGTCTGGATTTATATTTTGATGCCGCGAAAACCGAAGGCAGTGGTGATACCAGAACCTCAAGTCTTGCTGCCAATAAGGTGCCCGATCTGCCAGCCTGGATCAAAGGCACAAAATACGGCAAGAAGCTACGAACAGGAGACCGCATTTCAGTTTCATTGGCAGGGAAAGCCGGTGCCAATGGTCGTACACTTGCGCACGAATTGGGCCATGCGTTGGGTTTAGGGGTTGGTGATACACCGAAAGATCACCGGGAGGTTGATGACTGGGATAAAGAAATCAAAGATGCCACGGGAGCGGATAAACGTTTGATGAAGCACGAAAACCCCGGCAAAGAAATGCGTAAAAGAGAAGTGGAGCTTGCGCAGGTATTGGCCAAGTATATGAATCGTAACGCACCCACCTGTGAAAAAGGGGTTAAAAGCGAATCTGGTCAAGGTTATGTACCACCCAATGAACAGGGTGACTTAAAGTATGCCTACGTTATTAGCCGGCCCGATACGGTAGAGTTTCAGGCGGAATTTACATACCCGATTACGTTTAAGCAGCCAATTGAATTAGCGGTACAACTTGACCTGAACAATGATGGCCTGGTTAATGCAGGCGTTTCGTTCAAGTACAGCGATGGGGAATGGCTTAACCAAAGCACTCATCCAATTGGAAAAACTGCCAGTGTGCAGCATCTGGGTATAGCATCAGCGGAACGAACAAACCCGTTAATACCATTGGCAAGGGGGGTTTCAATACAAGTTCCGCGCACCGGTCTCACGGAGTTTAGCGATATTGGATGGCAAGTTTCTGTTCAATTACCGGCGCTAAAGAGCAAAGAAACCATTCCCGTCAATTCAATGGCTGCGTTCGACATCACACGACCATGGATCGAAATAGGTTTAAGCCCTGATAATGTCGAGGTGACAGCGCTCGCGAGTTCACATTTGAACCTGCGTGGTCCCATCAAGGTAGCCTCAACATTTTCTGGCACTATTGCACTCAGTCTCGATTTGATTTCAGCAGATGTCACCTGGAATATCGATGCGGGCACATTAATTCAGCCTCTGGGTGATTCCTGGTCGTTGTATACCAAATTACCACCGGGCTTAAAAACCGGCATTTACAAATTTCGTGTCAATGCAAAATGTGATATTTGTCGTGCCGAAGATTCAGCTGAAGGCTTTGTTTATTTAAAATAGACGGACAGTTGCTACTGCCACTTAAGTCTCCTGCTAAGCAGTCAGGATTTTGATCACCCCGATTCAGGGTGGTACATATCTCTATTTGGAAACAGGTATCACATACATGATTGAGTTGAAGTTCAAAACACCGGCCGTATGGGCTGAAAACATTGCCAACGCCATCGGTGTTTTTTTACCCGATCACGCCGCGGCAGAGAGAAAAGCTTCGAGCATGGCACTGGGTATGGTGGCCCATTACCCGGATAAACCAGAGCTTGTGAGCGCCATGATTGATCTCGCATTGGAAGAGCTCAGTCACTTTCGGTCCGTCGTCAAATTGATGCATGAGCGTGGCCTTAGCTTGCTCCCCGATGAAAAAGATCAATATGTCAATGCCTTGCGCCGCAATATTCGAAACGGGAAACTACATTATTTCATGGATCGATTGCTTATAGCGGGTATCGTCGAGGCACGCGGTGCAGAACGTTTTGGCTTGATAGCTGAAGCCTTGCCAGCCGGCGAGATGAAGCGGTTTTATCAGTCGATAACGCGCTCAGAATTGATGCATGAGGGTTTGTTTGTGCAGCTCGCAGAAAAATATTTTGACCTGGCCGAGGTGCGAACACGTCTTGATGAGCTGCTCACAGCAGAAGCAGCCATTGTAAGTGAACTACCTTTGCGGCTTGCGCTGCACTAACACGGGCTGAAATGGAAAAGTACTTGCGTCATTACGCAGAGCCCGAGATAGCTGCGCTCGACGGGTTGCCTGACCAGGGCCAATGGGCTAATGTTCTGGTTATTCCTGCCAGTAATGAGTCACCGGAGTTTCTTCGTCCACCCCCGCCTTGTGATGGACGCAGCCTGATGATTCTGGTGATCAATGAAACTGTAACTGCACCGCCGCAGGTATCGTTGAACAACCAGGCGTTGGCGGCAACCGTGCGGGCACGATTTGAATCTTTATGGCAATCGTCCAAAGAATTTCCGGGCTTTGAATTAAGTCTGTTGAAGGACCCATTTGCACCACGCGATGTGCTGTTAGTGGATCGTTTCAGCGAAGCATGCCAATTAAGCGCTAAAGGTGGTGTAGGGCATGCCCGTAAAATCGGCGCTGATCTGGCGCTCAGCCTCATCCATCGCCAACGTATATCTTCGCCATGGATACATTGCAGTGATGCAGACGTTAAGCTGCCAAAAAGCTACTTCACCTGCAGCGATGCAGTGCAAAACACTATGCACAAAACAAGTTCGAAATACGCGGCCCTGATTTATCCGTTCCAACATTGTGATGATCAAGAAAGAGCGGTAGCAAAAGAAGTCATATTGGCGACACAACTGTACGAGTTTTCATTGCGTTATTACGTGGCTGGCATGAAATTCGCCCGCTCACCTTATGCCTTCAACACCATCGGCAGCACCATCGCAGTTAGCGCCATTCACTATGCAAAGGTGCGGGGTTTCCCCAAACGGGAGGCGGCAGAAGATTTCTACTTGCTTAATAAACTGGCCAAGGTTGGACTTGTGCTGGAAGGACTGGATTGCGAGCCCATCGAGATTGCGGCACGCCGTTCTGATCGAGTACCGTTTGGTACCGGTGCTGCTGTCAATAAAATCACTGATCTGGCTGAGCCGGTAAGCGATTATCGTTTCTACCATCCCGCGGTATTTGATCTGTTACAGCATTGGCTGCTGAGCTTGCCTGCGATTTGGCAGTCGCGGTCCAATGATCTCGGCGCAAGTGTTTTTAATGACGCGTCTGGTGGATATGACCAAACGGCAGGTCAACGGTCACTCCTGGCTGGTCTAAACACAATTGGAACGGAGCAGGCACTTGCGCATGCGTTCAAACAAAGCAAAAATCTGGAGCAATTCACACGGCAAATGCACACTTGGTTTGATGCCTTCCGCACGCTCAAATTGATCCATCACCTGCGTGATCACCACCTGTCGTCAGTCAAGTTCGCAGAACTGGTAGCAAATCAGATTTTTTGTCAGCTACTGGTAACAGACCCGGATTTGATGGCTTCTCATCAACAATTGCAGCAATCGTATCCACCACGATAGGTCATGCCACAATATTTGGGAATAAACTGAATGCTAGTGCGTATATAGACCGAAACCAATGAAAAATAACGATATGCGACAGCAGTTAGTACAACTTGGAAACGGGGCACACGCAATGGCAACACAAATATTGGGTAATACAGATGATGCGGCAGACGCGGTACATGATGTGTTCGCAAAAGTGCTCAGGAAGCCACACGTGTACAACGCAGACAAAGGTCCGTTCACGCCTTGGTTTTTGAGGGTGGTGCGCAATCACTGTATTGATCTGATCAGACGTCGGCACCCTGGTGGTGTCGATGTAGAGACATTGAGTGACCCTGGACCGGGGCCGCAAACTTCTCTGGAAATTGCACAGCGTGATCAGGCCTTACAGCTGGCATTAACGAAATTGCCAGATTTGCAACGCCAGATCATCGTTTTGCGTGACTACATGGACCTGAGTTATGCAGAAATAGCCTCCGTCCTGAATATAGCCCAGGGAACCGTAATGTCCCGCTTACACAGGGCACGAATGGCATTGAAAGAGGAACTTGACCGTCATGGTTAACGAGAAGCGACCTTTGGAAAAGCATGTGGGTGAACTGTTATCGGGTTTTATCGATGGCGAATTGACACAACAACAACGCCAGTGGGTCACACTGCATTGTGATGAGTGTGATGAGTGCCGGCAAGACCTTGCCAGGCTACAGGCTCTGCGGGAACGTATCGGCAATGCCAGGCTCAGCGAAGTGGGCGAAGATCAATGGAGAGAGAATATGAATGACCCTATCGTACAGAGTAGTCGCAGTATCGGCTGGTTGTTAATTATCGCAGGTATGCTGGTTATCGCTGGCATTGGCTTGTTCGCATTTATCTTTGGTAGTGATTTATCCATCGGGGAAAAGCTGCTCATGATCGCAGTTTATGGTGGTCTGGCAAGCTTGTTTTTTTCCGTATTAAGACAACGGCTCATCGAGCGCAAGACAGACAAATACAAAGACGTGGAGATATGAAATGATAATAGTAACCAGCGAAACAATCGCAAATCACCGTATCGTAAAGACCCTGGGACTAGCACGTGGAAACACCGTGCGAGCGCGCCATGTCGGCAAGGATATCCTGGCCGGCTTACGCACGATCGTTGGCGGTGAGATTCACGAATATACAAAGTTGATGGCCGAGAGTCGTGAACATACCCTTGATCGCATGGTTGCGGACGCCGAGCGACTGGGCGCTAATGCGGTCGTTACTACACGCTTTACCACCTCGGTCATTTTGGGTGGTGCGGCTGAACTGCTGGCAGTGGGTACAGCCGTGGTGATCGAACCGGAATAGACCGGGCTATTTGCAATTAAACACAGGGCTTGGGAATAAGGGAAACCAGCTTGGAGATAAAATCTAGTGGCTCAAATGACTTGTCAGCTGTACGTATTCTTACGAATTCTGCTGCACGAGCCTCGACTTACTTGGAAGGAAATAGGGAAGGGTGGCCTGTAGCAACATTCGGCTAGAAGGAGCCCTTTGAGAAATCAAATTAGAGCTGTTTTTTAATCTGCGCCGAGTGCTTCGCAAATCGCGACATTATCGCCGGCAACACGTTGTATGGGCACAGTTCCCTGGCGGTTGATTGAGGGAATGTCGTACTCAATAGTGGCCGAATTACAACTATCAAATGTCAATATTATTGTGCCATCTGAACCAGCCGGGTCAGTGCGCCGCACCTCGCCAGGAGTGTCAAAGAGACCACCAGAAGTAAGTACTATTTCCATCACTGCCTGGTTACCGATATACGTACCCCCAGCCGTGATCCAACGATGACCGGGACTACCCAGGTTGGAGGTTGCACCTTCAGGTGGCAATTCTGTGTCATAGGTGAACCACGCCAACGACACTTTACCCAGATCAGGAAATACTGTGATGAAGAACCCTTGTCCATCGGTATCAGGGTAATACCAAGCATCGTTCAGGCCGGCGTTAATTTGAAAAACTTCACTACCCATATCGGCGCAAGTAGCCGAGTTTTCATTTACAATCTCAGTAGCGATTTCCCGTAGTTTCCGTTGGGTAAATTCACTCACATCAATCCCTGGAATTGGAGGCAACTCAGCAGCGGACTGCCCGGTGATCAGCTGATAAAAAACAAAAGCCGTTAACGTTGCGCCATTGATATTTGAGTGATTGCCGTCAGCGAAATGTAAATCCAGTGCTGGATAGGACCTGATTGATTCCTCCCATGCCAATCCCACCGGTGCAACACAGGCCGGTTCACGGGAAGCGATGCCAAGATGCAAATCATGGATTCTGGGGCCTTCCTCAGTGTTCCCTTTGCGCGGCCACTCGGGGAATAAAATGGGATGAGCGTTTCTTGCCTTCACCCGACGAATCCATTCTTCTGCGGCATCAGTTGGATAGAAGTAAAGGCCTGAAGACGAGTACTTTTGCGCTTGCAAAATGACATGGGTCCAGGCCCGACTTTCCAAACTTTGCTGAGTCTCAACAGTTTCCAGCCTGTCTGACAGGAAACCTGATCCAGGGGCTAATTCAGAATGTGCTGAGCTACCGGGTGAGCCAGCTTCAATCATAGCCGTCACGAGATCAGGTAGTCCATTCGCGCTACTATGACTGTTGCCAACGAACAGTAATTGGTAGGTATTAATTGATTCGGAGGAATGGGGGCTTTCGTCTGAATTGGCACTAGCGACACAAATCGTTCCTCCGGTGAAGGCGGAAGAAATTGAAATAATTAAGAACACAAGGAGCCAATCGTTTTTCACGTTTGTGTGTATCCTCTACTGACATCGCATTTTACATGGCACGGGTTTTTACCGAGCGCAAATCCGCTCTGATGACCGAAGCCACCCCACGACTGATGGCCTGGCGAGACAGAATGACGAGTCGGGCTGCAGTCAAACAAGGAGTGACACCTCTGGTTAATGAAAGTGAAGACGAAGACGACTGACAGTGAAGACAGCCACGTGTTTCGATTCAAGAATTCATGGGTGACGAGAGCGTTCTAACGCGGTGTTTTCATTATCTCATCCATTTGCCGCCCCGAATGTAAACCAGGCGACGATAGCAGTTCCGTTCTCCAGTACATCAACAAAGAACCCTTCGCCGTTTCTGTCCGGCCCGCCAAACCAGGCACCCGTTAACGCGTTTATCGAAGTGCCGTTCTCGTCATAGCCCTGCTCCAGGCATTGTGCCAGGGATACGTTTCCACCAATTTTTTCAAGGTCGTAGCCACCACTCCCCATTCCGGCGTTGCCTATGCTGTTATAAGTCAAAGTGGCTTGCGAACAAGCTATCAGTGTGATTTCCAATGTTCCAAACGGACTGAGGTCCACGCTGGTGGGATCAAACGCGTCCCCAAACACGCCACCGTTAGCAAAAACAAAAGCATCGGCGTCCACGGAAATGGTCAGACCGGTGATGTTCCCGACTCCCACCACCCAGAACTGATTGGTATTGACAGGCTCTGCGCTGACAAAATCCATAAAGGTGATAAATGTAGCACCTAAAATACCTTCCGGCCCGGTGAGGAAATCCCCAATCTCCCCGCTTGCAGGGTCAACCGGTCGAGCCCGGCCATTGGTGTCGGAAATGGCAAAAAGGGCACCGTCTTTTCTGTACGCCAATCCCGAAACCGAGTTGAAACTCTGGGTGACAAAGTTTTCGAAAACACCGGCTCCGCTGTACCTGGAAATACTGCCCGAACCTGATACCGATACCACAAAACTGCCGTTGCCCGGTTCGAAGGTCACCACCCGTGGATTTCTCAGTTGCCCCGTGATGGTATGTACTAGCACCCCGGACTCACCGTCCAGCACATGGATTCTATTACCGAAAAAGGAGGGAACGTACAGTTTTCCAGCAGGACCAAACACCATGCCGGCATCTGGCCCATCAATACCGCTCGCAAAATCACCCAAATACTGGCCGGTGGTCCCGTCAAGCTTGATAATTTTGTCGTCAGCGAAGCTGGCGACATAGAGGTCTCCGTCCGGTCCAAATGCCAGCCCGGTTGGTTCATTGATTGAAACGCCTGCGGAAAATTCGTCAATAAAAGTCAGTGTTTTGCTATCGTAACGTAGAATTTTTCCGTTTATTTCACTGGCAATATAAAGCTGGCCGTCAGGCCCGATTCGCGTGGCCTGAGCCCCGCTTATCCTTCCTTCGGTGTCCAGCACCTGAATAAATTCACCGTCGCAAGCATTGAACACGTAAACGTTATTCGAGGTATAAGCGCTGATCAGCATCAGCTGATCACAGGCCGTAAGTTCCAACGCGGTCAACTTGGTGGTGACCAGCAAACTGTACGCCAGAACAAATAATATGAACTTTGATTTCATTATTCACAATTTCGGGTTGATTGAACGAAATCCAAATATAACGAAATACCCTTTGCTGTGTCTTTTGCATCCCTCTTTTTTTTGTTCGCATTTTTGCGAAGGACACTGTTTGGTTTCCGTGCTGTGATTTTGCGATACGAATTGAGTATCATGCAATTTCATGAACACCAATCTGACACGTTTTCGTTTAGGCCACTGGCAGGTCGATTGCCAGCTCGGCACGCTGAGCTCGGAGCACTCGCGAAAACGACTGCCACCGAAATTGATGGGCTTGTTACAGGAACTCGCCCGATCACCTGGTGAACTGGTTAGCCGGGGAACGCTGCTCGAGACTGTTTGGGATGGGGTGGCCGTCAATGAAGAGGCCGTTTCCCGTGCGATCGCGGAATTGCGCCAGGCGCTTGGCGATGACGCGAGACAGCCGCGCTTCATCGAGACCATTCCCAAACGTGGTTATCGCTTGATGCAGGCAGTTGAACCGGTGTCGGGGACAAACTGGTCATCAAAATGGCCCGTCTTAATCGGCCTGGTTGGCTTGCTGATCACCTTACTGGTAATTATTTTGAAGGACGGGTGGTGGTTTAAAAATACGATGGAATTGAGTTTTGATGAGATGCGAGCAAAACCCATCACCAGTGATGAAGGCAGGGAGATGGACCCCGCCATTTCGAACGATGGTCAGCTGATAGTTTATTCGCAAGCCGTGGTCGACGGGCAATCGGATCTGTGGCTGGTGGATACCCTTAACCTGATGCGTCGCCAGCTCACTGATGATCCCCACTTCGAGACCAGCCCGGTGTTTTCTGCAGACGCCAAGCAGGTCGCTTATCTGCAACACGACGAGGGTAGCTGTTCGGTTGTCCTGTACTCCCTGTTTGACAGTTCAAGCCACCGTATTGCTGCTTGCCATCCGGGTCTCACCGGTCTGGACTGGAGTAGTGACGGCAAAGAAATGGTTTTTCTTACTCAAACCGAAAGCGGTGTAGCGATCACCCGTTTGAACCTGACCGATAGATCTACCCGTATCGTGACCACCAACAATTCGGGGGGCAGCACCGATCAACACCCGAAATACTCATCGGATGGTCGATGGATCAATTTTGTCCGTGGCACCAGTGCCCAAAGAGAGTTATACCGTATCCCGGTGTCCGGTGGAGATGCTGTAAACCTCACTACAGATGGTCGCTACGTGTCTGGCCACGCATGGCTCGGACCTGACGTTGTCTTCAGTTCCGACAGAATGGGTAGACGGCAACTGTGGCACCTGAATACCAGCAGCGAGCACATCACTTCACTGGGAATGCGAGGTGCGAGCTTGGTGTCAACGTCACACGACGGTACGAAACTGGCGTTTGAAAGTGCTCACTACACTGCCAATATATACCGTTTAAACCTTGACGAGCCCGGTCTTGAAGCCGAAAGGGTTATCTCGTCCCGTGACTATGACAATTACCCCGCCCTGTCTCCAGCAGGGGATCTGCTGGCGTACAACTCAAACCGCAGCGGTATAGACAGTATCTGGCTTGCCTCTGACAACGGTGAGCAGGCATTAATGATATTGAACGAACCGGGTAGCCGGTTCGCTGACCCTTCCTGGTCTGCCGATGGAAAGAGCCTGCTTGTTACCCGGTTTACACAAGCCAATGGCCAGATCCTGCAATACTTTCTTGAGTCAGCTCAGACCAGGGTGCTCACCGGAGCCGGCGAACATGCTTATGGTGCGCGCTTTGCGGACAAGTGGATTTATTTTATTGACCAGGGCGATCCGGGTCCACGTCTCGCCAGGATTCGGGGGTTTGGCCAGGGGCCGGCAGAAATACTTGATATCGGTGCAAATCGTGTACTGGCGGGTGCAAATGGCTTTGTTTATTACACCAAGCCAGCCAGGGTCGGTATTTTTGTATGGAACCCTGCCAGCGGTGAAGAAACGAAGGTTGTACCTGACCTGGCAGTGGAAAGGTGGAAGGACTGGGCACTCAAGGCACCCTGGCTTGTGCATATACGCCGTGGTGCCGGTGGTGTTTATGAGGTCGTGCGAACCCAACTTGAAAACAATACCCCGGAAATTGTTACGACATTCAGCCCCAACACCGTGGGCGGTTCCATTGATGTCAGTGCCGATGGCAAAGTACTTTTCATAGCCCGTACGGACAGGGCGGAGCTGAACATCAAGATGATTGACCTTTCCAAGTGACCTTTTTCTAGAACATGGATTGGGGAATAGAGTATAGGCAGACAGTTCGATACACTATACTAATCACGTATCTTCTGAGTTTGGAAAGTGGCGCCGGTCTTTTTCTGTCGCTGATTCGTTACATTCACCTTTAACTACAATCTTGGGTGGTTGGTAGTCACGCTCAACCTCCATCCATCCTTCGCGGCAGTATCCGCTACGCGATAATGCCTTTTCTAGTTGTTGATCAACTTGCTCAATCATTTGCGTATCCGGGCCGCCTTGACCATTTTTCCCAGGACCGCCTCGATGTTTACCACCACCGCTGTTACCGCCAACTGTTATGCCTCCATACCCACGCGCCTGCCCGCCACTGCCGCCGGTCACACCCATGCGCCTGCCAATTTTCTTGTTTCGATGACTGTCTGAATGGGTAATCTCTACGGTGTACTGAAACTCTTTACTACCGTCGCTACGGATATTTGTAGCAAGGTATTCTGAAAATTCCGGTCCCCGTTGTTTGCTGGCGCACGCAGCGAGCAAGATGGTCAATAGTATGATGGTGTTTATCTTATGGTGCATGGGGTGCCACTCAATTCAGGGAATAGAATTCAATCTAGCCGGGTTGGATAATTTGCATGTTAACCTTGTGTTAATGACTACGTAAAAGTATGTAAATATGGAGTTTCCGAGTCAGTTATTTTGCTTTAAGCCAGGGTTAATGTGTGCCCCCGTTGATTTTAGCGAGTTGGTCCCAGTGTTTTTCAGGCGCAGGTAAAAATTTAAGGAATAATAAGAATGTCAGTGATCACCATCGTCTTTCTTGGCTATCTCATCATCCTTGGCGTGGTTGCTGCCTGGAGCAGAAAAGAAAGTACGACGCTTGAAGGCTATTTCATAGCGGGAAAGAAACTACCACCGTGGGTGGTGGCATTCAGCACCAATGCCACAGGTGAGAGTGGTTGGCTGTTGCTGGGTCTGACCGGTATGGGTTACGCGGTTGGCGCACATGCCTTTTGGGTGGTGCTGGGTGAAGTGCTCGGTATCAGCCTGGCCTGGATACTGCTGTCGCGGCGCTTAAAACGCTACGCAGATAAAACGGATTCCATCACCGTGCCCGATGTGTTGGCAGCACGGTTTGGCGACAAGAACCACGTTTTAAGAAGCCTCAGTGTGTTGATCATCCTGACTATGGTCATGATTTATGTGGCTGCGCAAATGGTCGCCACCGGTAAGGCCTTTGATGGTTTTACCGATCTTGATTACACCTGGGGTGTGGTTGTGGGCGCCACCATTATTATTGCTTACACACTTGTGGGTGGTTTCAAGGCAGTGGCCTGGACCGACCTGATACAGGGCGTTTTGATGCTGCTAGGCCTGATCACCTTGCCCATTATCGCGATTTACACAGGCGGAGGCTGGGATGCCATTACATCTAATTTGAGGGCTCAGGATCCTGGACTGCTCAGCCCCTGGGGACTTGAAGGCAAGAGTACGCTGGCTATGGTGGGTGTGATCAGTTTTATGTCAATTGGTGTAGCTTTTATGGGTGTGCCACAGTTGATGGTGCGCTTTATGTCTGCGCGTTCGGAAAAGAGCCTGGTGCCAGCGATGACTTTGTCGGTCATTGTGATTTTCCTGTTTGATGTAGGTGCCGTGTTGACCGGGATGGCGGGGCGCGCGTTGTTTCCTGGTCTGGAAGATCCGGAGGCCATCTTGCCGGTCATGTCCAATGCGATGTTGCCAGAGTGGATGGCCGGCATCATGATGGTGGTTGTACTTGCGGCTATCATGTCCACCGTGGATAGCCTGTTGATCCTGGCATCCAGCGCCGTGGTGCGTGATTACGTACAGAAAATACGCGGGTCCAGTTTGGGTGAAAAAGCTCTGGCCAATCGCGGCAAACTGCTGACGCTGCTGATTGGCCTGATTGGTGTGGGTTTTGCACTGCAACAATCCCCGATGATTTTCTGGTTTGTGATTTTTGCCTGGAACGGCCTGGGTGCTGCTTTCGGCCCACCACTTTTATGTGGTCTGTGGTATTCAAAAACCAACCTTAAAGGCGCCATCGTTGGTATGTTGGCAGGGTTTTTCACTACTGTTGTGTGGGTGCTGTTTTTTAAGGCCCGGTTCTACGAACTGTCGGAGATTATTCCCGGTTTCTTGATTGGCCTGTTTCTAACGGTTTCAGTCAGTAGGATAACGGGAGACAAACCTGATAGAAAAAACATTGAGCAATCGGTATAAATGTGAATGTCACAGTGGATGGGTCGTCAGGCCAGGGGTAGGTTTAGTTCAGCCTGCAGTCCTCCCAATTCGCTTACTCCCAGCTTCAGTGAGCCCTCGTAAAGCTCAGCAATGTCAACCACGATCCCAAGGCCCTGACCATGACCCGGACTGGAGTCATCCAGCTTGTGACCTCTTTGCATGACATCTTTGAATCGTTCTTCGGGAATACCCGGGCCATCATCTTCAACCGTTAGGATCAAGCGATCATTGCAAGTTTTAAAGTGAATAAGCACCCGTTTTGTTGCCCATTTACAGGCATTATCCGCCAAGTTACCCAACATCTCTTCCAGGTCCTGGCTCTCGCCTCTGAACCAGCAGTCTTCCAAATGAGAAATGTCAAAATCGAGGTTTCGTTGCTGGTAAATCCGTTGCATCGCGTAAACCAGGTCGTCAGCTGCGGCTTTGACATTTGACCTGGAGCCAAGTACGTTGCCAGTGCCAGAGGCTCTTGCCCGTGAGAGATAATGATCGACGTTTCTGGTGATCTCGCCAGTCTGATGAATAATCAACTCTTTTTGCGCAGCTTGCATATGGCGTGTTTCATTGTTGATTACGGTAAGTGGGTTTTTAACCGAATGTGCCAGATCCGCCAGTCGATTTCTGGCGCGTTTAAGTAAAACCGCATTGTGTTCAAGCAGATTGTTCAATTCATCCACTAAAGGTTGAACCTCTTCGATATGATTCTGGGGTAGCTTGTTGGCAGTGCCTTCACGGATGTGGCCGATGCCTTTACTAATTGCTTGCAAAGGCTTTAGAGCAACACGCACTTGCAACACCACCGCCATGATCAAGCCAACACCCAGTACCAGGAAACTGCTGATGATTTGACTGGAGTGATACATGACATCATCCTTGATGCCCGCCGTTGGCGCTGATGCCAGAAAGGTCAGCGGTTCATGGTTAGGGTCTAGCGTCTTCCTTAACACCTGAACGCGCAGTTTTTCTCCCATCGGGCCAACGATTTCATGAATAACCATCTGCTCAGTTGGTTGCACGTTTCCAATATCCAGACTGTTTTCGCCCAGCGATGGGGAATGCCTTAAAGATAATATGGACTGTTTGATTTCCCAATACCATCCGGAGCGCATATTCCGATAACGGTGATCACTTGGGGTGAACGCTAATTCGAAGGTACCATCCGGCAAAAACCGGCTTGCTTCGAGTAACTCTTCAAGGTGCATGTTGACGTGATTATCATAATGTTGAGTACTATAGTTACGAAAAGAGTGCACCAGCAGTAAGGCGGTGATAACCAGTGCCATGACGATCCAGACACCCGACAAGGCGATGATCCGGAAGGTCAGTGATCTATGCACCATCATTGGTCTCCTGTAGTTGGTATCCAAGGCCCCGGCGAGTTTCAATCAGGCTGGAATCGAGCTTGCCGCGTAAACGGTTAATCAGCACTTCAATGACATTCGAGTCACGTTCCAGATTTTGCCCGTAAATGTGTTCACTCAATTCAGACTTGGAAACAACCTTGCCCTTTTTTTGCATCAGATATTGTAGGGCGCGGTATTCAAGTGCCGTCATGTTGATCGGCACTCCCCGCATGCTAACCTGGGCTGATACTGGTTCGAGTTCAACTGGGCCACATTTCAGCACAGGAGAAGCATGGCCGGATGCGCGACGAATCAAGGCTTCCACACGCGCTAGTAACTCTTCGAGTTCGAATGGTTTTGCCAAATAATCGTCGGCCCCCGCCCTTAATCCGACAACTTTTTCACGCCAGGTATCTCGGCTCGTCAGGATCAGCACAGGTACCCGGTTGGATGACTGCCGCCAAGTCTTAAGCAGACTCAAGCCATCCAGTTTGGGTAGGCCAAGATCCAGTATTACTGCATCGTAAGGTTCTGTGTCTCCTAAAAACCAACCCTCTTCACCATCATACGCAACATCAACAATAAAGAGCTCCTGTTCAAGCGAAACTTGAATTTGTCGCGCAACTTGCTGATTGTCTTCAACAACGAGAATTCGCATTCCCAACCCTTGAGCACAGCTTTATGACAGGATCAGTTTACATGAGTTGGCATTGCCAATGTAAACGCAGATACAACTTTGAGCATTGGCAAAACCATTCATTACATATATTTGTTGTTCTGGGTTGAAAGTTTGTAACAGTAAGATTGACATACCATTAAAAAAGGCGCCGCACTAAGTACGGCGCCGAATCGTTTACAGTTTTCAGACGGGTGTCGATCACTGTACACGAGGAGATCATGCCCCCCCACTCCATGATTAGACTATGCGCCTACAAACCTTAACCGGAGCTTAAAATCGATATTAATCTCACTTAAGGCTGTCTTTTTTTTACATCTCCTCTGTCTGGTTTTCCTCTACAATCAGAATACATGTTACAACTTAAGATTCTTATCAACAGACGCTCCATTTGCCAATGACTCTTCCGGCTAATTTTAATGATATTTCAAAGCACTCGTTTTGTGTGCTGCCGTGGGTGCACCGCTTTGTAAACCTGGGTGGAGAGGTTCAGTTGTGTTGCACCGCAGAGGAACATTCACACAGTTACATCAAGAGTGATTCGGGTAAATTGATCAACGTAGCCGATGGCTTCACCGACCAGCAAATTAGTGACACAGCTCATATTCGTGAAATTCGTAAATTAATGCTCAAGGGTACATGGCCCCCAGCCTGTGAGCGCTGCAGAATAACCGAACAATGTGGGGGTAGTAGTCGGAGAAGCCACGAAAACCATCACTTCAAGCATCATATTCCATGGATATTGGATAATACTGATGCGCAGGGCAGGGCACCTGTTCGCATCTGCTCACGTGATTACCGGCTCGGTAACCTGTGTAACCTGCGGTGTCGAATGTGCCATCCCCGCGCCAGTAAACTGATGCTTGAAGAATGGAATCAGATCAGTCGTCGAAGACTTCGACTCAAAGGTGAAAATGCATACCAGCTTACACATATGGACTGGTTTCAGAATGAACAGTTGTGGGATGATTTTGCCGAACACATCCACGATCTGGAACACCTTCACTTCGCTGGTGGTGAACCACTGATTATTCCGGAAGTTTTAAAGGCGCTGGAGATTTGTGTCAAAAGTGGTGTGGCCAGCCGAATTGAACTGACTTTCAATACCAATGTCACCAAGATCCCTCAAAAACACCGGGATCTGTGGCCACAATTCAAAGCGGTTAATTTGTTGTGTAGTGTCGATGCATTTGGTGCGCTTAATGACTATATCCGTTATCCATCAAAATGGAAGACTATTGCACATAATCTAGACACGATTGACCGCGAACATAATGAGCTTAATCTGGGTTGGGTGAGCATTAGTATTACGGTACAAATTTATAATGTATTCAAACTGGCAGACCTGATCGAGTATACACAGCAACGGTTTTCCTTTATCCATCCCATGCCCAATCTGGTACATCTTTCCGTACCGGATTATTTCAACATTCAATTTTTACCTGACGACCTTAAAAATCTTGTGGTTAAGCAACTGGGAGATTTAAGTCAGCGTCTTAAATTGAACGAGATGAGCAATGATCCCAATCCGTTAGATGGTATCCTCGCCTTCATGCAACTATCAAATCATTCGCCGTACATAATGAATGAATTCCGACGTATCACCAGTGTGTTTGACCAAGTGCGTGACGAGTCTTTAATATGTTTGGTGCCTGAGCTGGCCGGGCTTATGCAAAACGAGGCCGGTAAGAGTTTTGCTGACCGATGGAAACTATTTAAAAGTCAGGTCGCATGGCTAACAGGCCGAATAAGGAACAGGTTTTGATGCCAATAAGTGATCAACAGTGTGTTAACGCAAAAGCATCAGTGTCAACAGACTGGCAAAACCTACCTATGTCCTCGTACGGTAGTTTTTAATGCAGTCGACTGACAAGGCTATGGATATCTTTCTTCGCCCCACGCAGACGATGGATTTTGAAAGCGAGTCTTTAAGAGAGTTTGTAACAGAAAACAGTTTGACGAATTCGACTGATCTGGAACGGGCAAAATCTCTCTATTACGCAGTCCGCGACCAGATTCGTTATGATCCGTACAGCTTCAGCCCTGCGCTGAACGATTATTCAGCTAGCCATACGCTAAAGACAGGGCGGGGTTGGTGTGTGACCAAAGCGATATTGTATGCAGCCTGTTGCCGGGCAGTCGGAATCCCAGCCAGGCTTGGTTATGCCGATGTCAGGAATCACCTGTCTACCGCAAATTTGCGTCGTCTCATGCACACAGATATTTTTTATTGGCACGGCTATACCGACGTGTATCTGAACCGGACATGGGTTAAGGCGACACCCGCATTCAATATCGGGCTTTGCGCCAGGTTTCGTTTAAGGCCTCTCGAGTTCGATGGCCTTGAAGACTCCATCTATCACCCATTCGACCTCGATGGACAGAAACACATGGAGTACCTGAACTATCACGGTGAGTTCGCGGACCTTCCTTTCGATCGTATGATGCAAGATTTTTCCAGATTTTATCCTGGTCTTGCCGAACTCTCCGGTCAAGGGGATTTCTCCGGAGAAGTTGAGCTCGAGACGTTGGGCCAAAAAAAGTAAGATATCTTTATGATCAGGCAATGTAATGATGCTGACTTTGAAGTCATCTATGACATTATTAATGACGCTGCACAGGCATATCGTGATGTGATCCCTGATGACTGCTGGCACGAGCCTTATATGAACAGGGCCGAGCTAGCAGATGAGATCAAGCAGGGTGTCATTTTTTGGGGCGTTGAACGCAATGCGCAACTTGATGGTGTAATGGGTATTCAGGATAAGGGAGTCGTCACATTGATACGTCACGCCTATGTCCGTACTGGTATTCAAAAACAAGGAATTGGAACTCTTTTTTTACGTCACTTTGAACGGTTTACCACAAAGCCCATACTGATTGGAACTTGGGCAGATGCAACATGGGCAGTGTCTTTCTACCAGAAGAACGGCTATCAACTCGTCTCTGCAAAAGAAAAAACCAGGCTTCTGAAAAAGTATTGGACAATATCTGCTCGGCAAATTGAAACATCCGTGGTTTTGGCAAACTCAAAATGGACCAGTTAGAACGCTTCATGCAGGTCGTTCCAGTATTGTTTTTTACTGCCGTTACAGGCACCGTGCTCTTGACTGGTGTTGGCTGTGCTGCACGTGATCTTTACCCAGCTAGTGGAGCTTCGCCCTGGCAGGACGGCCCCGATATCAGACCATCCGGTTCTTATAACCTCTTTTTGTCTCGTACAGATGGATGATCCAGGCAATCATTGTCTGTCATTTAGAGCAAAAAGAGAAAAAGAGATCAGCTTGAATTAAATTTGTGATTTAATTCAAGACTAGCCCTTTGATAATGGAGATTCTCATATGACTGAAGCAGCAACGCTCCCTGAAAGCTATAAAAACCTGATCAGGGTTCCACAAACACGTCTTTTGATTGATGGAAAGTTTCAGGACAGTCAAAGTGGTAAAACGTTTGACAGTATCAATCCGGTGACCGAAGAGGTCATCGCCACTATCGCAGAAGGTGATATGGCGGACATTGACCTCGCTGTTGCCGCTGCCAACAAAGCATTACACGAAGGACCATGGGGCAAGATGGATGCGCGTGAACGTGGTCGACTGATGATGAAGTGGGCTGATTTGATTGACTTGAATCAGGAAGCGTTTGCACGGCTTGAAGTACTTGATAATGGCAAACCGATCGTAGAGGCCCTGGGTTATGATATTCCAAGTGCGGCGGCGACCATTCGCTATTTTGCTGGCTGGGCGGATAAGGTTGAAGGTAAGACCATTCCCATATCAGGTCCCTATTTCACTCATACCCGGCGTGAGCCAGTCGGCGTCTGTGGCCTGATCATTCCGTGGAATTTTCCACTGGCTATGGCGGCCTGGAAACTGGGGCCGGCATTGGCAGCAGGGTGTACCACGATTCTTAAACCCGCAGAACAAACACCGTTAACAGCTTTGTGGGCGGGAGAGCTTGCACTGGAGGCTGGCATTCCGCCGGGTGTCATTAACATTGTGCCGGGATATGGTGAAACCGCTGGAGCAGCTTTGGTTAAGCATCCTGATGTCGATAAAATCGCCTTTACCGGTGAACATACAACTGGCAGGATCATAAAGGCCGCTACCATCGATAGCATGAAACGTATGACTTTTGAGTTGGGTGGGAAAAGTCCAAATATTGTTTTTGATGATGCCAATCTTGATGAGGCTGTTGACGGAGCGTTCGGGGCCATTTTTCTCAATCAAGGACAGAATTGCTGTGCCGGTAGCCGTGCCTTTGTGCATGAGGCAATTTATGATGAGTTTGTACAGAAACTGGCGGATAAAGCCTGCAATAGAATCATCGGCGACCCCTTCGATCCTGAAACCGAACATGGACCACAGATCGACCAGGCCCAGTTTGACAAGATCATGCATTACATTAATCTCGGCAAGGAGCAGGGTGCCGAATGTGTCAGTGGTGGTGAACGTGTTTTTGATCGTGGTTATTTTGTTGCGCCCACTGTCTTCAGTGAGGTTAAAGATGATATGGCGATTGCCACTGATGAGATTTTTGGGCCGGTGCTCAGTATCCTCAGGTTCAGCGGTACCGATGAGGTCATCAGCCGCGCCAATGATAGCCAGTTTGGTCTCAGTTCGGCAGTTTGGACACAGGATATTGACAAGGCGTATACCGTAACCGAAGCACTCAAGGCCGGAACTGTGTGGATCAATTGTTACAATATTGTGGACCCGGCAGCGCCCTTTGGTGGCTACAAAATGTCTGGTCTCGGGCGTGAACTGGGTGAACAGGCATTGGATGCCTATACCGAAACCAAGACGGTTACCCAGTTAAGGAAGTGATGAGCTTGGCCAGTGATACCAAAGGAGAGAAGTAATCGCTAACTACCTCGGTATTCTTGAAAAGCTTATCAGCTTTCCTACGGTCTCATCGAGCTCCAATCTGGAGTGTATCGACTACATTGAATCATTTTTGTCCGAGAGACATTTTCACACCCAACGTATCTATAATCGCGAGCAAAACAAGGCAAATCTGATCGCGCGTATCGGCCCGGAAATTGAGGGCGGTATCATGCTGGCCGGTCACAGTGATGTGGTGCCAGTAGACGGACAGGACTGGCACACTGATCCATTTCGCCTGGTACAAAAAGATGGCAGGCTCTACGGTCGTGGCTGCTCGGATATGAAAGGCTTTCTGGCGCTGGCTATGGAGCTTGCGGTATCGCTTGATCCGGAAAGCTTACAAAGACCTTTATACCTCGTGTTTACCTATGACGAAGAGATTGGCTGTGGCGGTGCAAAGCGTCTTGTTGAGGTTTTAAGGGGCATGGAGGCGCGACCAGGGTTTGTATTGATTGGGGAACCCACCAATATGGACCTGGCCACCGCGCATAAAGGAATCAGTCTTTCATCAACGCACATCCGTGGTAAATCCGCCCATTCAAGTTGTCCCGCTTTGGGTGCCAGTGCCATTATGGCGGCGGTAAAGCTCATCAAGCAGATAGAGACCATTTTGCCAACTGAACAAGATGCAATGTTTAATCCCCCTGGCGCAACATTCAACATCGGCACCGTGCGCGGCGGCAATGCCAGCAATATTATTCCGCAAGACTGCAGCTTTGTCTGGGAGTTTCGCTCCCTTCCATCGCAGGACGCGCAAGTGGTACAGAACAAATTTTCTGAGCTTGTGCAGAAGCTTCAACAGGAGATGCCGGGGATTTGTGTTGAACATCGGGTTGACGCTAACGTTCCTGGCTTGCAGGAAGGGAAGAACCGTGAGATCGCGACTCAATTACAGATCCATCTACAGCACTCAAGGCTGGCGACGGTGCCTTTTGTCACCGAGGCCGGCTTGTATCAACAAGCCAATATTCCAGCCGTCGTTTGTGGGCCGGGCCATCTTGAGCAAGCCCATCAAGCCAATGAAAATATACCGTTGACCATGATGGATGAGTACCGTGCATTCCTTGTTGATCTTGCTGGGACACTCACGAGCGTATAAGCGGGTAATTTGATTGCTTGCTTGTGCACACCGCTGATGAACGCAGTGTCACCGTTAACGGTGACACTGCAGATGGTACTCGTATCAGATCAATTCCCTTGTGCCACAACCTATTGCTCTATCAACCTCATAAATTAGGATCAGTGGTCACCAGAATGATCAGCACAAGGCACATTCGCGCAGGCATAGTGGTGCTACGTCAAGCGGGTGTAACGCCGTGATGGACATTCTGGTGACCACCCGCAGGGCGAGCCCACAAGCTGTCATCTGCTGCGTCAGCTCTTCTCGACTTAGCACCACTATGTCTTCGAATCGCTGCCTTGCAGCTAACAGCTTTTGAACTCGCTGACCCTAATTTATGAGGTTGATAGAGCACTAAGTACCTGCCAGGCTTGTCAAACGGGTATAAGCATAGCTGCCGGTACCAAAACCGGCCAAGACTGAGTCGTAGGCAAAGGTCAGGTTGTTGTCATCTGTGTAGGTCAGGGTAATAGTACCCCAGGGTGCGAGGGTGACCTCGGCAGGGTTAAAATTGGCCCCAAATTTGGATTTCCCCGCGGCGTAGACCATGGTTGCGGTCACCGTGTTGCCGTTGATAACGGTATCGTCGCTGATTACCCAGAAGGCATTGCCTTCGGTATCGAAGGTATAAAATACGAACACCATCCTGCCATCACTGAGCCATTGCACAAAAATACCTTCACCTGAGCGGTCAGGCGCATAAAATGCACCGCTTCGATGGGCGTTGGCAGCGGGCGCGGAGCCATCGCAATCAACAATGGAAGTCAGACGGCTGGCTTTTTGTAGCAAGTTCTCAAGACCGGAATCGTCGCGAGCAGTGAAATTGAGCCTGCCAGGATTGGTAACGGCATCACAGTCGGGAAATACCAGTGACAGGCCACCGACCGTGGTCCTGACGATAGTATTTGGATCAAAGCCGGCCCCAAAGACACCGCCTGTGACCCTTTGCATGTCATCGATGACCACGGAATTTCCCACCACCTGGCCCAGACCGATAATCCAGACGAGACCGGTGCCATCCATGGTATAGCTATAAAAAGAAACCACTGCACGGCCGTCTTCCAGGACCTCAACATAGGCACCTTCGCCATTGCGGTCGAGATCATAAAAGGCCGCACTTTGTGGTGCTCCAATATCTGGTCCACCCTGGATTTCAACGGGGCCACGGTCGCAGGTAAACACACCGTCGAGATCAAAATCCTGTGGGCGTCCAAGACCGTTCAGGTCCTTGTAGATACAGGGTAGTTCATTATTCACGAAGTTAACTGGGCCAGACTCGATCACTGGGCTGCCAGCTTGAGGTTGGGGGATACCGTTGGCATCAACAACAATCATTGGGTTGGTATTGGGCAGGTCAGTAGGCTTGTTCAAAAAGCAACTGCTGTCGCTATCGACATTAAAGCCAAGTGAAGTTATCGCGCCAGATCCAAAATCATTACATTGGCCTTGCAGTGAGCCGCCTTTTTCCAGCTCAGGCATATTTCCTGACGTATTGTTCAAAAAACTACGCGGAGTTGAATTTCCAGGTTCAACATGAACTAGCGTATTGTGAAGCTCACAAAAACCCGTACAGTCAATGGCGTCGTGGTTTCCATTAACTGTCATAAGGTAGTAGTCCCCCCAGAGCACATTGCCAGACGGAACCTCAACCCTTGTATTTGTACACGCAGGTCGATCTTGTGTGGCTGCGCCGTTGCGCACTGTGACATTTCCGCCATTAACATCCATATCGCAACCAAAGACACCGGCACCATTATTTCTGAAAGTGGTACTACTGAAATCACACGTGGCCCCTTGCTGGCAACTGAAAGCACCACCATTTTGACCGGCAAGGTTGTTTTCAAATTGACATCCATCACACTGACACTCGCTATTGACGCCACAAAAAATACCGCCGCCACTACCTGGGGTTGTATTGTCATGAAAATTTACATCGTGACCGTGGAATTGACCGCCATTTGCCAATACGACACCACCAGCATCTGACGGGCCGACTCCAATGCCATGAATTCCGAGCGTGCCGGTGGCTGCTACAGCAAATACCGGATCGGTATTTCCTGTAGCGGAAAAACTGGGATCCTCTCCCAAACCATCTCCAGGCAGAATCAAAACATCAGCAGAGAGTGGGCCAAGTGGGTTTTTATCAAAATTCAGGAGTTCATCAATATCCGAGCCGGGTTCAGTGGCAGTTAAAACCAAGGTGGCGGGCTGAGTGGGGTTGTCATTTACCTGAGCCCAGGCTGCTGCGAATGCTTGCGGGTCGTTAATGTCGACATTGAGCCTCTGTCGGCCGTTAACAATTGTCTGTGCTTGTAATGAAGTGGACAATAATAAAAGTATTAGCCCGATCAATATATTTCTCATCTGTTTCTCCTCTACCTGGTTTTTTGTGCTTTTCACCTGAAGAAATGAAGCCTATGAAAAGCAGTTTTGTTGTAAATCTCCTAGTTTGGTTTTAACTTATATGGTGGTTACGTATATTTATATGATAATTATTTTCTTAAAACATACCTTATCGCTTGTTTGGAGTACAGGACACATCGAAAATTTTTCGATGACTACTGTGAGTCGTTGGTGACAACTTGGGCGAGAGATTAAAGCTATGCTGTCAACTTTTTGTGTAGAAGTTCCCGGAGGCTCCTGGGTTACTTCAACTGGATGATCAGTAACAATGTTGTTTGTACGGCACTTTGGGTTAAAAAATGAGTTTTGACCGCAGTGACCTGGAACAGTATGATCTTGATCTGGCAATTTATGGACTGTCAAATCGCCACCTTTGTTATTCATTTTACAACGCACTTTTAAAATCAGAATACCGGCTCTCGGACAACTTCTGAACTGATACAGGCCTAGAGATCAATAGTATGTCCAAAGACCAGAAACCCGGTCAAAACACCGCTCATAAATTTATTATTGCCCTCACACCCAGTCTGCTACTTGGTCTCAATTTACTGGTTTTTGGAACATTTGTGGCTTTTAATGGAAACCATGGGGAATTTCTGGTTTCTTATTCCAGCGCCCTACATTTTTATTACCTGCCTGGTTTAGTGGTTTTTGTTGTGTTGGGGCTTCTGTCTATGGTGCTCGGCCAGCGGGCAAGACAGATGTTTAACACGGTTATTATACTTTTGGGCGTGTTGACGTATATCCATGGCAATTTGTTGCTGTGGAATACCGGGATTTTAGACGGCACTCGTCTGGATTTTTCAAAAACATGGCGGAGCCTTATCGATGCAACTTTGTGGGTAATGCTTGCCGGGGCAGCATTTCGCTACCGTAGCTGGTTGGCTGCTCATGGTTGGAAAATTTGCGCAGTCCTGATCCTGTTCCAGACAATCGGCGTGTTCTCAATTTTGTATGACAAGCAAGGGGACTCCACTCCGAACCTAACGGCGTTCCCTACAGAACTGGAAACGTTTTCCACAGACACTAATATTGTGCATATCGTTCTGGATGGTTTCCAGGCCAGCATTTTCGAAGAAATGTTGACCGAAACCCCACCGCTTGTGGATACTTTGTCCGGTTTCACTTTTTTCAGGGATGCTACAACCTCTTCTGATGTAACCTACCTGAGCGTACCGGCGATGTTGAGTGGTAAGGCATTCAAAAACCAACTGACTATTTCCGAATACCACGATCAAACTCTGAATGGTTACAACTTATATAGTTTTCTTGCTTCAAATGACTTTGATCTGGATGTGGCTACACCTGTTTGGTGGAATCGATCAAACGCACTATTTTCCAGCTATTATTCGATCCCGACACCTTATGCCGACCAACAGGAGACTTTGCTCAGTACCGTGTTGCTACTGGCTGACATATCTTTATTTCGACAGGTGCCGCACTTTCTCAAACCCCTCGTCTACAGGTCAGGAACATGGCTGCTGTCCGGTACCCTGGTCTCGAACCCGGAACAACAGTTTCAACATTTTGCACACAATACATTCTTGACCGATTTGCAAAATAGAATGTCAGTTACTACGACAAATCAACGATACAAATTCATTCACCTGGTAACCCCACATGCTCCATTTGTTTCGTCGTCAGACTGTGAATTTACAGGATCAACCCTTAAATACAGCAAAAAGGCTTTTACTCAACAATCTTTTTGCACGCTTAAGACCATTATTGCTTTTTTGAATCAACTAAAAGTTTTGGGGGTTTATGACAACTCCATGATTTTGATACATGGTGACCATGGTGGCGGTGTGCCTTTTGACATGTTGCTGGAAAATGGTGATAAAACCACGAGTACCGACGTGTTGTACCGTATGTGGGGAAACCCACTTCCACTTGTACTGATCAAAAAACCCGGTGCCCAAGGCAGTCTTCAAATATCCAACAAACAAGTACAGTTGTTGGATATACCGACTACCGTTGCCGAGCAATTTGGGCTTGACAATAATTTTCCAGGCACATCCATGTTTGCTGAAAATAATAATGCAGATGTAGATCGCGTTTTTTACAGCAGTAAAATCAAGCGTAATGAAGCAGCAGCCAAAGACTATTTTGATGAATTCACCGGCTATCATATTACCGGGAGCATTTATGAGCTTGCATCCTGGCAGGAAACTGAATCATACCAGGCACCGTTAACCAACGATTCAGGCAAGTACGTCTGGGGTACTGAAATTGCTTTTGGTGCCAGTGGCAACTTTCGACAATTTCAGGCAGGGGGCTGGGTGATTAGCGCCGCAAGAGATATAACATGGACTGAGGGGACAAACGCTGGCCTGTCTATCAATTTTCCGGAAACCAAGACCTCAGTGAACATGCGTGTAAGACTCAAGCCATTGCTTGCGCCTGGGAAGTTGGACCGCCAACGTGTAACCATTCTGGTTGGGGCTGAGAAAGCGGGTGAATGGGTAATATCAACCAACAAGTTTCATGATGTTGAATTGAACATTCCACAAAAGCTGTTTAGTCAATCAGGAAATACCGATATTCGTTTTGAGTTACCGGATGCTCAGTCCCCATTATCCCTGGGGCAAGGAAAGGGTAAGCGAGCACTTGCTCTTGCATTTTATTCAATCCAGTTTAAACCTGCTCCATAATCGTTACCGACGAAACATGAAGAAACCGGCAAACGAACGTCAGTTTTGCGCGATGGGTTCAATAAGGAGGTCATGGTTTTAAGGAAGTGGTGTTTTCCTTATGGCTGTCAAATTCAGTTTGTAACTTATCAACCATCATGGTGGCATCAGAATATTTCATTTCCTGATTGTCTTCTTGATTAAGTATTGTGTTTAAGCAAAATGCAAGATTCCTGGATCTTATAAGAGCGCCTTTCGTATTCGGGTGATACAAAGTGTTGAAGAAAAACCTCAAATCCAAATTAAATAAGGCTGGGTTGCAACGAATATCGATAGAACGATCACGCAGTAACTTCCTGAAATGTTCGGCTCTCCACTGTGAGACATCAGTGCTTAAATCAAATAGCTTGTTTTTTATCGTAACAGGCCAGGTAAGAATTAATTGCCCCCCCCTGGCATCAATAAGTCGCTCTAATTTCCGAAATACCGTAATAAAGTGCTCGTTTATCGTAAAACCAATATAGCGAATACCATTGTTGTGCGAAGCGATGAGTATTTTCTTTGGTTCCTCGTCAACATTTATATCTCCATACTTGTTCAGGCTTTTTATACTAAAACCATTCCACTTGCCTGCTTCAGAGGAAGAGAGTTGATTTGTGACTATATCTACTACTTTTTCCTGATTTAGAAGAGGTCTTTGTCGGTCGATGCCAGATAGACCCCGATAAATTCTGCTTTTTGGGGTACGGGCAATAAAGAGTAGCTTGTCTGATAAAGTGAGTCTCTCGATGTAGTCTTCATATCCCCAGGAAAGCATATTGTTATAAAACCAGGCTTTATCTATCGTGCCTTTATAGGCACCAAACTCTAGCGGCAGAACTACAACGTCACCTTCATTTAAGTTGTCACTGATTTTGTAGTATAGAAAATCGATGTCCAGGCCTGCATGTGTTGCCAGGTTCACTACCGGGAAGCCGGTTAATTCCTCGATAACACCTCCATTGATTCCAAATAGAGCGTTAGACCCACCGGCAATAATGATCTTTGGTTTATCAATATTCGAAGCAACATACTCTTTATACTGATAAACATTTTTTATCCACCATTCCGATTTTGTATAACTCGAAATGCTTAATTTGAAAGCAATCAAATAGATGGTGATAAGCAGAAGTATCACCGTAGCGGTGTGAAATAAAAATTTTCTGGGTGTAATTATTGTCATCACTAGAAATTAAAATACAGAAATTCGCTTGGTGACGAGTTACCAACAAATGTCATTATTGCGAGAAAGAAAATAAGGCCAGTAACAATCGCAGTTCCCACTGTCGGTTTGAACACCAACCTGCCGTTATATGATACAAAACGGATCATTTGCACAGTGTTGGGTAGTACAAAGGCAATCAATGCGAAAACCACTATATACTCGATCATGCCAACTGGAATGCTGATTGTTTCCTTGGGATCAGCCAGTTGCAGAAACTGCCAGTTAGTAAAATGATTAAAAATATTTGCCAAGCCCTCAGTCACCTTAATGCTACCCACATCAGTCATGCCATTCAAAATACGGGTCGCCGACGCAAAACTTTTTGCTCTGAAGAACACCCAGGTGGTGTTTACAAACATGAATGTGACTAACCACCCCATGAAAACGGGCATCTTTAAGCCTAGCTGATTCCAAAAACGATGTACCGCAATGGCTAAGCCATGCATTGCTCCCCAAACAACAAAGGTCCAGCCAGCCCCATGCCAAAGCCCACCCAACAAAAACGTTATCATGATATTGATATAGGTCCGGCTTCTTCCAGTACGGTTACCCCCCAATGGAATATAAACATAGTCACGAAGCCAGGTGGAAAGAGATATATGCCAGCGACGCCAAAAGTCCTGAATGTTGACCGCTTTATAGGGAGAGTTGAAGTTAACCGGTAGTCGGATATTAAAGAACAGGGCTGCGCCAATTGCCATATCGGAATAGCCTGAAAAATCATAATAGAGTTGAAATGTATAACTGAGACTGGTTCCCCAAGCTTCAAAAAAACTTAATGGTTGAACCGTATCAAAACCAGCGTTGGCCCAAACAGCGAATGAATCAGCTATTACAACTTTTTTGAATAAACCCAGTGAAAATATAAATAAACCTGAAGCAATATTGCGCCAGTTGACCACGCTGTTTTTCAGCCGCATAAACTGCGGCATCATTTGTTTATGGTGAACGATGGGCCCGGCAATTAATTGCGGAAAGAATGAAACAAAAAGACAATAATTCAGAAAGTCATATTCCAGAGTATCCATCTGGTAGCTGTCGACAAGATATGCAATTTGCTGGAAAGTAAAAAAACTGATTGCCAATGGTAGTGCTAACTCCAGAACAGGAACGCCTGTAGCAAAAACCAAATTGATATTATCAATAAAAAAATCAGCATATTTAAAATATGCTAATAAGCCTAAATTAAAGAAAATGCCTAGGGTCAGGACCGATTTTCGTTTCAAACCCCCTTGGTTAATGAGCTGAGTATCTATTTTGGATCGATGTAATTTAGTGCCCACGGCAAAATTAAAAAGCATCGAAGAAACTATCAATATCAGATAAATCGGATTCCAATACCCATAAAAAAATAATGAAGAAAGAACCAACCATGCCTTGGACAGGTAGACAAGTCGGTGTCGATTGAGGAAAAAATAAACAACAAGCACAAACGGCAGGAAAAGGAAGATATAGACTGGGGAGTTGAAAAGCATTTAGGTTGATTTCTTGTTGGTCTATTATCTGGATACTAGCATATCAATTCCCACCCTTCTCTATGCTGTGAGTTTGTAAATACCTGGCCATAGTTCTGTATACAATAGAATATGAGGTAATTCATCAAACTCATTCATGAGTGATGTTGTCGGAGGCCTGCTGGCCTTACCGGCTATTGGGTCAGTGTTTTGCTTTGGAAAAACTAAAAGTCAGACCAGATCCTGATATCCTGATCAAGTGACGCAGAAACAGCATCAATAGCAACGATATCCCTAACATTTCAAGAAATTCTTCAAGTGACTTGGCATAATGCCTGATCATGGACAACCTGAGTTCAAAGACATCTCTGATCCAAACCTGCATATTCAAAGCATGGTCGACCTCTAATCCCTCGACAAAATCAAGTCCCACAGCGAGGGCCATGCATGCCGTTGCTAATAGCAGTAACTGGCGCTCTGCGCGGGCATGAAACTCTCGCCATAGAAAAAACAGCATGAACAGACCCGCCCCCACCAATAACGGTAAGGCGACAAGTTGCCACTCATAACTGGGAAACAGAGTCTGTATTTGTCCCAATAGGCTGTTTGCATCGTCAGATTTGCCGTCTCCGTATGCTATTGAAAACATGGTGCCAAACCGTTCGTGGATTTTTGCACCATCATCAGCAGCCATATAGGTGAAAAAGCTGGCCAGGAAGCCCCAGCCAGCTATGCGTCTCCAGGCCGCACCGTGGCTGCGCTGTAACAGGAACGTCAACCACAGAACCTGGGCGGCGACAAAAGTCTGAGTGACCATGAACCAGGTCGCGAGACTGTCCTCACGGGTTATATTGAATAAGCGACGGATCGTGTCATAGCTGGTGAATTTGGCGTAATTCACGGTCGCATCAAGCAACACAAAGAGTAGCTCTGCAAGCAAGCAAAAAATGAAAATTTGCATGGGTAGATGTCGTCCATTGACGGTGATGTTGCCAATGCTTACGCTGTCTTGCGGTCCTGTTTTGCTGCTATTTGCATTCACATCTGACTCCTCTTCGTGATCAGGTAAATCATTTATCAATAATGATACGCTACTTCCCTTATGAATTTGGCGCCACTAGGCAGTAGGGCACATATCTTCCAGCGTTTGCGTAGTGCTTCATCCAGGGAGTTGCTTGGCAAGACCGGCATCGATCCGACAGCTTGCAACATCACCCGTTCTGCGTTTGGCAATACGATAGGGAACTTTACACTAATTCGGTGGTATTGAAGGGGTTAATCAATTAAGGCACAGAGACACCCTGGCCTGTGTTCAGGTTGACGGTTATCATTTTGCGATTATTCTTCAGGTAATCCAATGTTGCAACGTGGCCATTAGCAAGGTCTACAATTTGAGATTGGCTTAGGGTTACTCGTCAGGGTAGAGGTGTCGTAAGTGATCTTTGAAATGCATATTGTGTATGTGTTTTCTGCAAGCAAAAAAAACCCCGGCATTTGCCGGGGTTTTTTTATAGTACTGAGATTAAGCAATTAGACCATTAGTCGTCTTTGCTGCCGTCCCAGATTGTAATCCCACCGAATGAATCCAGCTGCTCCAATGGTTGTGAGCAAGATGCATGGAATTCCACGGTTTGTACAAGTGTATCTCCATCAAATATCTCGATCGTCACTGCATTTTCCGGATCGACGATAACAAAGGTTTGACCTTTCAGTACGGTACCGATGGATGTTATCGGTGCAGGCTGGTTTTTCCTAGCCTTGCCGATAACTCTGATGTAAGCCGCTACAGGTAAGCCGGCAGGTACTGTTTCGGGTACAACACTGGCTTTGTCAGCATCCTGATTGTGCGAAGTGAGATTATCGCCATCATACAGAATTGTCAGTGTGTCAAACTTGCCTTTACCCGAGCAAATCCCACAAGTGCCGTCATCAGAAGATCCGTCATCAGAAGATCCGTCATCAGAGGATGAGCCATCAGAGGATGAGCCATCAGAGGATGAGCCATCAGAGGATGAGCCATCAGAGGATGAGCCATCAGAGGATGAGCCATCAGAGGATGAACCATCAGAGGATGAACCATCAGAGGATGAACCATCAGAGGATGAACCATCAGAGGATGAGTCATCAGAGGATGAACCATCGTCTTCACAGGCACAGCCAATGGGCTGACCGTCTACATGGTGATCGTCGTCGTTATGCAAACCGTCTTCATTAACATCGGCGTATCCGTCATCGGTGCACGAGGGGTCGTCTGAGCTTTCGTCGTCCTCACATGAAGGAGGAGGTGGGCAATTACCCAGAAGATCTGGCGCTGGGCCAATAACACTGACACCATCCAGCGACATACCAAGCGTTGAGCCGGTACCAATGGACATAAATGCAAGATCAGTTGCACCTGAGCCATCAGAAGTAAAATGGACGGTTTCCTGTACCCAGTCACCAGTCAGTGAGTGTGTACGCACTATGGTGGGCCCTACTAACACACGAACGTCGTTGTCACCGACCTTCGTGGTGCGAGACTTCCAGTGATAAGTCAAGACATAAGCTTGATTCGGGCAGGTTTCTAAGGTCTGACCCAGGGTTATATTGGAATCCGAGAATGGTTTACCCGTCAGAAGATTTATACGGTCGTGCGAGTCTAACTCCGCCTTTTGTTCACCGAACTTGGCTAATGATATCAATGACCGGTATTCTGGGTCCAGTGGTCCCCAACCATTATCAAGGTTCAATTGAGCAAATACTGGATTGACCCATAAGGGCAGTATGTTGTTTTGGAGTTCAACTCTGCCTGCTTCAGGACTACCTAATAATACACTATCGGTCCAGTATACTGACCAACCAGGTATTTTAAGGTCGCCATTGCATTCCACTTCCCAGTTAGTAACAGGGTTAAAAGGATCGCCAGGCGCGCCTACGTGGCTACTACAGGGATCCAAATCGGATTTGTTCTGACCATAAAAAGTCGTCCAGCCCTGATCAAAGGCCCTTGCAGTGGTTGCGAAATTAGCCAAATTAGGTTCTTCAAAGCCACCGTTAATGACTAGCTCAGCTGCCGAAGCGCTTGTAGTAAATGACAAAGTAAGTAAAACCAGTAGAAAAACTGGCACAAATTTAAAATGGCTGACCGCCCTGTTGGCACTGCCGCCGCTAACATTGAAACTTTTCATCGTTTCCTCCTGCTACATTAAAAACCAATAAAAATGGTTTAGCGTCCATGCTGGAGGTTGGTTTGTTACCCCTTAAATAAATCCTTGCAGCCCACCAATAAATGACAGACTTTATACATACCGGGAGCCCCCTTAAATAACGCGGCTATTTCCCTTATCAACAATTATAGGAGGGACTGTCATAAATAACAAGCTTTACCTGTCATAAATAACAGGCTTACCTGGTAAACAAAAAAACTGGATATGTGCTTCATTGACCCAACATTCACTGAATGATGCTGTAAAGCTTTGCCAATAATACACCTAAAGACCATTTTAGATAAGTTACGTTATCAGGCCTTCCTACCCAGCCTCAAAGGTCCCTGAGTGACACACCTTCACTCGTATCGATGTTAAATGTGTAATAAATATGGGTTATATAAGGTTTGATAAAGTGACCAGCACGCCCATTAGCTCCTGAACAGGCCGATATGCTGAGTTTGTTATTCGGCGGCTAACACTATATAACACTGTGCTTTTCCCGCCAAAGAGCTGTCATTTTCAACAGTATCGCCACACTTGCATTAGTGGCATTCTGTAATCGAGATTCAAAAGACTCACGGACAAAAGAGGCAAGAAAGTATTGGCTCGGTACCGAAGCTAAAGGAAATCTCGGGGGGTGAGGCTCTACACCCAAAGACAGGGCCGGTACTTTAGTTTAATGCAGTGATTTACAGGATTATGTCATACAAATTTGCACTTTTTGCTTATGAAGAAGCTGATTAGCTTCATTATCCAGCAGAAAATGCTAATATACAGGCAGACAAGGAGGTCTACTGTTGCTTTGGTTCTGGATTTAGGAAAAGTATTTTAATTTTTCCTTAATTCATCTGCCCTTAGATGAATGGTCTGAATCGAAGTTACATAGCAAATGCAATCATGGACAGAATGCACACATCTAATACGCGCCAATGCGGTGCTCATGAGAGTACGGCTATTTGCCGGTGCTCGATTAACCAGAGCTTATTCGCGAAAGTTTTCCGGATCAGTTTGTTGGCGTTGCTACCTTGGTTCACAACCGCTTGGGGCGCAACTTCAACAGTTGATATGACATTGACGGATACACGTATATCAACCCACGAGCAAACTGGTTTACTTCGTTTTATTGGCACCGAGCCGGGTTATCCCGTCCGGCTTAAGCAATCACCACGAACCGAAGCCCTTGAGGATCTTGGTCTGGCTTTTGTCAAAGAATACGGTTCCGCCTTCGGCATAGATAATCCGAGTACACAATTAACGCCACTTGATAATACGCCTCGATCGGGGCTGCTTAATACCAAGACCCCTTTGGGACAGATGAGTACTCAGTCCCACTCATCAAGGGTACAGAGTTCCGCGCCCCGCACAGTGGGTGGCAGCAGCTTACGCTATCGACAACTACATAATAATGTACCTGTATTTGCTGGCGAACTTGTTGTCAATCTGGATCAGAACAATGCACTGCTCTCTATGAATGGTGAGATAGCTTCAGGATTGACGGTGTCGGTTACACCAACTGTGGCCTCAGTCGACGCAATCGGTACCGCTCTGCAGGCAGTTGCCAAATGGTACAACATCGATCCGGCGAAATTGCACGCCAGCAAGCCGTCACTAATGGTCTACGATGCCCGCTTACTCAAACAGAGTGTTATGCAACCGAGCCTCGTCTGGCAGATGGATGTGACTTCAAATGAAGTGACACCTATTCGGGAGTTGCTGCTGGTGGATGCGCATAACGGCGGAATCAACCTGCATTTTAATCAAATAGATACGGCCAAGAACCGGAAGACTCACGATGCAAGTGGCATGCCCGCACTACCCGGAACACTGGTGTGCTCGGAATCAGATGCATTTCCTGGTTGCGCAATGAACGATGCCGATGTTATGAACGCACATGCCCATGCGGGTGATGCTTATAATTTCTATTGGACAACCCATGGTCGTGACGGTATTGATAACGCAGGTAGTGTTATTTCTTCGACGGTGCATTATGACGATTCTTCGGGAACCTGCCCAAATGCATTCTGGGACGGTACACAAATGGTTTATTGCGACGGTTACGCGGATGCGGATGATGTTGTTGGTCACGAGTTGACCCACGGTGTAACCAGCAACGAGTCCAGTCTTTTATACTATTACGAGTCAGGAGCCATCAACGAGTCGCTTTCAGATATATGGGGTGAATTCATCGACCTGAGTAACGCAACCGGTAACGATTCGGCTTCAGCGCGTTGGTTGCTGGGCGAGGATATGCCAACTGGTGCGATTCGTGACCTGCAGTTCCCCAGTGATTTTGGTGACCCTGAAAGCATGACCAGTAATCTCTACTGGACAGCGGCCTCCGACAATGGTGGAGTACACAGCAATAGTGGTGTCGGTAACAAAGCGGCCTACTTGATGACTGACGGTGATACCTTCAATGGTGTCACGGTTACCGGTTTGGGTGTCACCAAGACGGCAAAGATTTATTATGAAGCTCAGGCCAATTTGTTGACCTCCGGCTCGAACTATGCCGATCTTTATGATGCTCTTTACCAGGCCTGTCTTAACCTGGTGGGTACTTTCGATATCACTGCCGATGATTGCCTGGAAGTGCGTGCGGCCACCGATGCCGTCGCGATGAATGTGAATCCGCCAGGCTTCTCACCTGCTGCGGCTCTGTGTCCAACTGGTGAACAGCAAGGTACGGTTTTGTTTTCAGATAACTTGGAATCGGGGAGCGGTAACTGGTCAACTGAAGATTTAACCGGCGCACCCAATTTCTGGGCCCTGACGAATGCATATGCAACTTCCGGGACAACTAGCCTGTGGAGGCCTGATCCGAATTTCAGAAGCGATTCAGTGATCTACAATACCGCGCCGGTTGCTCTCGCCGGAGATACTTATCTGCATTTCCGGCACAGCTACAGTTTTGAGACATGGCTTGGACAATTTTATTATGACGGAGGCGTTGTCGAGTACAGCACGAATGGTTCAACCTGGCAGGATCTTGGCGCCCTATTTGATGCCGGTCACGACTATCATGGCACTATCCACGCGGATTATGGCAATCCACTGGCCACTCGCTCAGGGTATGTCAACGAAAGCCATGGTTATGTATCCAGTCGCTTTGACCTTGGTACACTGACGGGTCAGAACTTCCAGGTGCGTTTTCGGTTGGGCAGTGACGAATCAATGGCTGGGCCTTTAGGATGGGTAGTGGACGATGTACAGATTTATAGTTGCGGCACGCCCGAAGTAGAATCATCTCCGCAAGCACCAACTTGTTCGGGTGTTGACGTCACACTTGAGAACCACGACTTTACGGGTGATACGACGTGTACGGCGAGTTCTTCGTTGGAAGCAGGTACTGCCGTTACTGTAAAAACTGGTACAACCGTACAATTTAACTCCCCCATCACGACCCTCGGGCCAGGATTCACTATTGAGCAGGGTAGTACGTTTACGATACTACTCAACTGATGAACCGGATAAATTGAAGTGAACATATTTGAGAGACAATCAGGAGACAGAACATGACTGACAAGAACGTGATCAGTGTAATAGTGGCTGGTGTAGCACTAGCCTTTTCAATGGGTCTAAATGCCCAGGCGATGCATGTGGCTCCGTCTGGGGAAGTTGGGATTGGCACGATCAGTCCTGCTGCAAGTCTACACATACAACGCAGTG
Source organism: Gammaproteobacteria bacterium (assembly GCA_021772935.1). Classification (GTDB taxonomy): domain Bacteria; phylum Pseudomonadota; class Gammaproteobacteria; order Xanthomonadales; family SZUA-36; genus SZUA-36. The sequence continues at coordinate 1,327 of JAJFLA010000019.1, read as the reverse complement.
ATAGTACTGCACAAATTCTGGTTGAAGAGTTAAATGGAGATTTGGGAAAACATATTTTGTTTCGTCTCAGGAGTGCTGGCAATACATTATTCAGTATTATGAACACGTCTGCTGATGTTGAGTGGTCTTTTGCTAATCCAGGTACCGGGCTACGATTCTCTCGCCAGGGTTCCGGGGTAGTAGAATTGGAAGTTCTTAATAATGGCAATATGACTATTGCGGGTAGTTTGACACAGAATTCTGACGTCAATGCCAAGACCGCAATTACAGATGTTGATATCGATGAGGTTCTGAATCTTGTGACGCGTTTACCGGTGAGCAAATGGGAATACAAGGATGCCCGTGGCGAGCCCCACATTGGTCCGATGGCACAGGATTTTTATGCTGCTTTTGGCTTAGGTGGTACCGAGACCGGTATTTCAACCATTGATACCGCAGGTGTAGCGCTGGTAGCCATTCAGGCATTGGCTGAGAAGAACGGATTGCTTGAGTTGAAGAACCAATCTCTCCAGGGTTCTATCGAACAACTCCAGCGTGAGAACAAGGCGCTATTGACAGGCCAGGCTCAATTATTAAGCAACCAACAACAGCAGTCTGCAGCATATGATAACCTGAAAGCCATGGTCATCGACTTACAAGTGCAGACGCAATCAAAGCGTTTGTTGACCAGCCTGAATTAGGTTGTCGGATCGGGAATTTTTGGTCGGGAATCAGAGAGGAAATGGTTCCCGGCCAGCACCTGGCCCGTCAATCAATAAACAAACCCAACTGCCTTCCTTATCAAGTTCCAATTGCACCATCCAAAGCTAATTCGACCTCTGACTACGGCAAAAAACCTGTGTTGACTTTTCAATAGTTTCTATACTCCCTTAAAGACTCCACAGGGTCTGGTGCTATCAATCAAACCGGGAGTGTTCAACCACCTGTGCTTCTTAGCCAGAAGCTTTTTTCGGGCGCTACGTCTATACTCGCTAAAATTAAGACGAATCCACACCGTGCGGGAACTTGATGGGTAATATTTACGACTATGAAAAAGAACCACTTACTCACACTTTCAACGTATAGTCGAAACCGCCAGATTCACCGGAGGCAAAGTATTAGCGGTCGAATTATTTTTCTCGGTTTGCTGGCCTTGTTGACCTGTTTCCAGGTACCGGCCCAGCAATTGAGTAAACAAAACCTGTTCGGCAAAAATACCGATCTTCGCAAGGTGTCCAGCCACTTGTTAAAGGCACGAAAACAATTGCGTGAAGGCTTTGCTATGAGTGAAGTAATGAGCGAGAACTCAATGCTCAAGAGCAAAGGTGATCAACTCAAGATTGAAATT
>JAJFLA010000018.1 GCA_021772935.1 Gammaproteobacteria bacterium | reverse complement strand
GAGGTTTTAGTAACTGATGAAATGCGGTGTTATTATGTGACAAAGCCTGAATCCCTTGTTGCTCAATAGTTTCTTCGCAGACCTATTGTAACAATAGAGATTCGGGCTTTCTTATTTATCCCAACTGTGGGACAGCAGTGCTATTGCGGCGCCTTTTCCGGAAGAGTGGGTATCCATTGTTGAGCACAACATTGCTATTTACCCGAAACTGCCGATGCCATTGCGTCTGCAATTGCGCAAGCTGATCAAGCAGTTCCTGCATCAGAAGCATTTCACGGGTGCCGGCGGCCTGGAAATCACCGATGAAATACGGGTAACCATCGCAGCAGAGGCCTGTTTGTTGCTGGTGAATCGTAAAACCAATGTCTATCCCTCGTTGCGTTATATTATCGTGTACCCCGCCGCATTCGTGGTTGACCGTCCACAGGGTGGGGTAGATGGCGTTGTCAGTGAAGAGCGCAAGGGCTTGCTGGGCGAGTCATGGAGCAACGGCAAGGTGATCCTGGCCTGGGATAGCGTTCTGCACGGATCGAGCAATTTCTTCGACGGTCAAAACGTGGTCTTACACGAATTTGCCCATCAACTGGATAGTGAATCCGGTAGCGTTAATGGCGCACCAATCCTGGCGGGCAGGAACAGTTTACGCACCTGGGCTGCTACGCTTTCTGAGGAGTTTGACGAACTTCAGAAGGATGCCTGGAAGGGAAAACGATCCTTGATCGATCATTATGGTGCTACCAACCCAGCCGAGTTTTTTGCCGTGTCCACCGAGACTTTTTTTGAAAAACCAGCACAGATGGCCAACCACCATTCGGAGTTATTCGAAGTGCTCATGAGCTACTACCGTATTGATCCGAGGGAGTGGCACTGCCAGCGTGGTGACCGCTAACGAACTGTGAATTCCAGCAACGTTGTTCAGACCTGAAATCCGGCTGATGGGTGGTTTTAGGTTCAAACTGCTGTGTGAACACATTTAGCAGACATCACAAAAGGTCTTTCTCTGACGGGCTAGATACCATCTGGAAATTTCAACGGGAATTGTTATACTCATACACGGCGTCGCTAGGCGCTGTTTCATCGTCAGATTATTCATAATAAGTCTGCAAAAAAAATCCAATAGTCTCCCGATCCCATAGTGACTTGCATCGCAAGGTCAAGTTAATTGCAATTTGATGGGGAAATACCATGAAGATCAAAGTAGGTACGTTTAATCTCAACAACCTTTTCTCACGCTTTAATTTCGCAGCCAATATTGCCAAGATGAAGGATCATGATGCGGCGCTCACAGTTCGGTATGAGTTCACGGATGAAACACAATTTCGCATCAGGAAATACAAGGGCAAACTGGTTAAAGGGAAAGATGCCAAGGACCGGGCAAAAGTAGCCGCACGTGTACTGGATATGGATCTGGATGTACTGGCAGTCCAGGAGGTCGAAAATATAGATATTCTCAAGGAGTTCAACAGGGAAGACCTGTCAGGCCTTTATCCCCATATCATTCTGATCGAGGGTAATGATAAGCGTCTGATAGATGTAGCAGTCATGTCCAAACTACCCTTAGGCGCGGTTACATCTCATCAGCGAGCCACACACCCCACATCGCCTAACAGCTTGCTCTTTGGCCGTGATTTACTCCAGATCGACGTGTGGAATCAATCCCGCACGGTGCGACTGTTCACACTGTTTAATAATCATCTCAAGAGCAACTATGTTCCATGGAATGATGATGGTAATGGACAGGCAAAAAATATCGCCAGGCGAATCAAGCAAACTGAGGGTATCCAGAACATTGTCACCACTGAGATGCGGTCAGATTCCCGTTTTATTATTACTGGGGATATGAACGACACTCCTGATGCTGTTTCTTTGAGTGCCATGCTCACGATTGATGGGAATTCTCTGTTTGACGGACTGCAAAATCCAACCGAAATAGGAGAGATGAGCACTGAGAAGCCAGGTGAAGAACCAACATCTACTGCCTGGACGCATCGTTACCGCAAGGGTGCTCCACCTGAACATCATCTTTATGACCAAATATGGTTAAGCCAGGCTCTTGTACCAGCTTACAAAGGAGGATTTATTGCTCGACGGAAGAACAAGACCGGCGACGGCAGTGATCATGACCCTGCCTGGGTAGAGTTAGATTTCTAATTGAAGAAGCTGGAAGTGGGCCGTCACACACTGGCGGCCCTTTTCTTTAGCTAACGCTTAAGGACCGCGCCTGGCCGTTTCCTGCTGAAAGCAGTAATAGTAGTACTGACAAATTAACTTCTCAAAACCCGGAAAATCAGAGAGCCCGGGTTAGACAACTACTTTGCTCCACTCGTTAAATGCTGCTGCCCTAAGGTTCCGGTAACGCTGAGCCCTGACCAGATGTCTACCCAGATTGAAGAAATTGTGCACAGTGGGAACCTCTGCGCCTGCCCCATCGATTTGAATCGCCTGGCATACATGGCTCCGAACTTGATGCACCAGAGGCGGATGGGGTCGTAACTGACAGTGATACCCCGTTCAGTCAAGAGATTCTCTATATCGCGTTGGCTCAGGTTGAATCTGTAGTAGAGCCAGACAGCATAGGAAATGATATCTGGCGGGAATCGTGGCGTTTATAAGTATTCATCTACTGATTCTATCAATTTCGACCAGTTAACTTGTCGATACCCCCTTGGTAATTACGGTTTTTATTGACGGTCATAAATGCCCACCCCATCAGGTGTATTGATCACGCAGGATGTTCTTCTGTACCTTACCCATGGTGTTGCGGGGTAGTTCATCGACCATAACCACTCTGCGAGGTTGTTTGAATCGGGCAAGTTGTGACTCTGTTGCTTTGACAATCGAAGCTACGCTGGCTGGATTGTCCTTGCCTGGGACTACAATCGCAATCACGCTTTCGCCAAAATCGCTGTGAGGGATGCCGATGACCGCAGACTCTACAACACCGGACACCTCGTCGATAATAGCTTCGATCTCCTTTGGGTAAATATTGTAACCACCCGAGATAATCAGGTCCTTGGAACGACCAACCAGGGACAGCCGTCCGTCTTCGGCGAGCGTTCCGAGGTCACCGGTCATGAAAAAGCCGTCGCCATGGAATTCCTGTTTGGTTTTTTCCGGCATTTGCCAATAGCCTGTGAACACGTTTGGTCCTTTGAGCTCAACTGATCCGACCGTGTTGGGGGGGAGTGGTTTACCGGTTTCGTCGGCGACACGAACTTGGATACCCGGCAGGGCGTAACCCACTGTGCCAGCGACCCGTTCCCCTTCCAGCGGGTTTGACGTGATCATGTTGGTCTCGGTCATACCATAACGCTCAAGGATCTTTTGACCTGTGCGTTGTTCGAACTCTGCGAAAGTCTGCTCTGTCAGCGGCGCAGAGCCGGATACAAACAAACGTACGTGCTTGCACTGCTCGCGTCCGAAATCCTCACAATCCAGCAGGCGTGTGTAAAAGGTCGGTACGCCCATCATCACTGTCGCGTCGGGTAACAGTTTTCTTACCTCGACAGCATCGAACTTCGGTAGAAATATTATGCTGGATGCATTCAGCATCGCGCAGTGCAGGGCGACGAACAGGCCGTGCACGTGGAATATGGGTAGCGCGTGCAGCAATACGTCCCCGGGTCTGAAACCCCAGTATTGGTGCAGCGTCACCGCATTCGAGGCAAGATTATTCAGTGTCAGCATCGCGCCCTTGGAGCGCCCGGTTGTACCCGAGGTATAGAGCATGGCAGCGACATCGTTGGGGTCACGGTCTGTCAACTCGTCAAGTGGCAGGAGTTTTTGAGCCTTGTCGGCAAAACTTCCATCCTGAGAATGACCGAGCGTGAGAGTCACGGGAACTCCCGCTTGCATGGCAACCCCGGAAAGCTGGACAACGGAGTCGGGACCACAGACAAACAGTGCCGGTGCTGCGTCGCCGAGAAAATAGAACATCTCAGCAGCGGTGTAGGCGGTGTTGAGAGGTACGTACACAGCGCCAATTCGCAGGCAGGCGAGATACAAAGCCACCGCATCGGGTGACTTGTTCACCTGCACGACCACACGGTCTCCGGCGTCAACATCAAGCTTTTTCAGTGTGGCAGCAAAACATGCAGATAGGCGGTCGATATCACCGTAACTGCAGTGTGAACCTCCGGTTGATATCAGAAACGGCTGGTTGAAGTGGGCGTCGAATTGGTCACGGAAGATTTTGTAAAGGTTCACCCGGTTAATCACCGTCTGTTCTTGTCATTGACTATATTATACAATACTCGTATTTAATGTATACATGATACAGTGTTTTTGGATACGTGAATGAGTCCCGTACCATGAATCGAACAACATTCTTCCATGATCTTCTCACATCGATCGGCGATCGGGGGCGCAGCTTTCTGACTCCCGGAAGGGGTCTGGCTAAGAACGTTGGCAACATGGAAGAACTTTGCCGGCAGCTTCTGTCGAGCCGTGGTGAGGCATCGGGTGTTGCCATCGCACACGAGATGCATAGCGCCTTTGCGATTGCCAGCGAGAACGAGAAGCTTGAATTTTTCCGCCTGCTGGCAAGGGACTTCGGGCCTGATCCTGGGCGGGTGCTTGCAGCCGCCAAAGCCTTTGCGATCGATCAGTCGCCGCAAACCCAGGCACAGCTGGCCAGCGAAACCGAACCCCCCCGCCATGAATTACTCCGCCGGCTCAATCTCGCACCGGGGGGAACTTCATCTCTTGTTGAAATGCGTCGGCAACTTATCGGCCATCTCGGCGCGGAGCCTGCCTTGTCAGTGGTTGATGCCGACTTCGTGCACCTGCTCTCATCCTGGTTCAACCGGGGGTTCCTGGTACTGCGTCCGATCGACTGGACGACACCGGCCCACATCCTGGAGAAGATCATCGACTATGAGGCCGTGCATGAAATCCACGGTTGGGATGAGTTACGCAGGCGGCTGGAGCCACCGGATCGGTGCTGCGCAGCCTTCTTTCATCCCTCACTGGCTGATGAGCCCTTGATCTTTGTCCAGCTTGCCCTGACTGGGGAAATGCCGGGCTCTATCCAGTCCCTGCTCGATGAACACCGCGAGATTGTTGATGCCAGTCGGGCGACCACGGCAGTCTTCTATTCTATCTCCAACTGCCAGGACGGGTTGCGTGGTATTTCGTTCGGCAATTTCCTCATCAAGCAGGTGGTGGAAGACCTGAAGCGTGATCTAAGTAGTCTCAAGACCTTTGTGACCTTGTCTCCGGTTCCGGGGTTTGCGCGCTGGATCACCCAGTGTGATAACGCAGGAGAGGGTGCCGCCAAACTGCTCGCTGATACGAGTTGGACTGACTCAGCAAAGTCTGAACACGCGCGCCAGGTGCTTTTACCGCTAATGGCTGAATATCTTCTTGAGATAAAGAATAGCGAGGGCAAACCTCTGGATCCTGTTGCGCGCTTCCATCTTGGTAATGGCGCACGGCTGGAGCGGGTCAACTGGCTCGGAGACCGCTCAAACAAGGGGTTCGCGCAATCGGCCGGCATCACGGTCAACTACCTCTATGACCTCAGACACATTGAAAGTAATCACGAAGCCTATGTGAAAGAGAACCGAGTGGCCGCCGCGCGCGTGGTGAGAGTCTTGCTACGGCAAGGTGCCGCCGAGCAGTAGCAAACCGCCGCCGAGTGTCACACCGGCTGCAAGAAACAAAATGAATGAATATGCGAGTACCTGGCGGGCCTTGAGGCCGGTCATGATGAGCAGCGGTATCACCACGAAGGGGTGAATGATATTGGTCCACTGGTCACCATAGGCAACACCCATCACGACCAATGGCAGGTCGGTACCCAGCACCTTTGCAGCTTCTATGAATGCCGGCCCCTGTACAGCCCATTGCGCCCCGCCAGAAGGAATGAAGAAATTGATAAACCCACCAGATAAGAAAGCCAAAAACGGAAGGGTGTCGGCCGAAGCGATCGTCACAAACCCTTCCGCCAGCACAGAAACGAAGCCGGTCTTGAGCATGATGCCCATGATGCCCGCATACATCGGGTATTGAAGCAGAATCGGCACAACCGCCCGTCCGCCCTCGAGCATGACTGAGCCGTATTCTGAGCTGGAGCGGGTCAATAACAAGCCGGCAGCAAGAAAAGTCCAGTTTACAATGTTCAGGTCCAATAGCAGGCCACGGGTAAGTAACCAGTAAACGACATAACCGCTCAATGCCAGCCCTAGGAGCAGGGTTGGTAAGCGGCTGTTCTCGATGGTCCGGGCGGGGCCTGCAGGTCTGTCACCTGCGGAACGCTCCGTGACCGTACCGGCGCTTGCCGGGTTGTCTGCAGGGCACTCCATGATTTCACTCTCATCTGCTGGGTGCATCAGTGCCGCGACGACTGCAACTGTGGCAAGGGTTAGAACAGCTATGGAAAGATTCCAGCTTGTGAATATTGTTTCGGTTACCGGGATGAGCCCTCCTAACTGTGCTTCCAGCGGGTTCCCCGGTGTGGCTGTTAATAGCGGCGCTGATCCTGAATAACCCATGTGCCAGATGACGAAACCGCCAAAAGCGGCACCGCCCAGCAGGGGGTAGTGAACCCGGACGCCACGTTCTCGCAGACTGTTGCCGATAGCACGTGCCATCAGCCCACCAAGTATGACCCCCAGCGGCCACGCGACCAGCGCGACCAGCCCGGCAAATACGGCTGCAAAAATATATGCACTCTTCGCGGAACCGGGAATACTTGCGAGCCGCGCCAGCAACCGTGGCACCGGCCCGATGTGGGCCACTGTGTAGGCGAAAAGTACCATCAGGCACATCTGGGTGGTAAATGCGAGCAGCATCGAGAGCCCGCCACCCCAGGCAGCAAAGACTTCGGTTGGGCCCGCTGGCGTCACCAGTAGCACAAGCACGATGGTGGCTGCTGTCATCACGATCGCGAAAACGAAGGGTTCGGGTAAATAGCGATCAACGACCCGTACGATGACATGACTCACTCGCGTTAACCCGTACATTGCACCAATATCCTGGGTGTTGCCGCTGGACAAGCCAAGGCTGGGACCGACTGGTGTAGTATGCGGGTTGGTGGGTTCATTCGTTCAGGCCAGCCGCAAATTCAGCAAACAATTTGGTATCAACGTGTACGTGCTCAAGAAGCAGGTTGTAGGCTGTCTCTGAGTCGTGTGACTCGATCGCCTCCAGGATTTCTCTGTGCTCCCTTCGACTCTTTTCGATCCACCCGGAGGAATGGTGCTGTGTTCTCAGGAAAGGTTCCATCCGCTCCGCGAATTCTTCGGTTATACGCATTAGCTCGTCATTGCCTGAAGCGGTATAGATCGCCCTGTGGAATCGGATGTTGGCGGTGTAGTAGGTATCCGGCTCGCTATCAATCTCGGCCTCGTCCAATGCCTCGAGTGCAGCACGGATCTCGGCGAGTTCCGGTGTCCTGCCACGGCGGGCCGCGAGTTTCCCTGCCACCGCTTCCAGCTCAGCCAGTGCCTCCAGCATCTGCAACAGGCGCTTGAGGGTCACCCCCTTGACGATAGCGCCTTTTCGCGGGCGACGCTCGACCAGATTAATGGCCTCCAGCATCATCAGCGCTTCGCGCACGGGCGTCCTCGATACGCCGAAGCGATTTGCAATTTCAAGTTCTTCAAGTCGTTCACCGGCACGGATTTTTCCAGTCACGATTTCTCTTTCCAGCATTTCTTTCAGATTTGCAGATTGACGCATAATTCAGACCTGTGCATACATAAACGGGTCACATTGTATATCAGATAAGGACAGAGCAGCCATGTCTGAACCCCGAACTTCATCAATACATGGTAAATTTAACCTATCTGTTTCCGCGTGGGTGCGACATGCAACTACAACATGACATCATAGTCACCAAATTGTATCCGCCGGTGGCGCGATCCGGCTTGATTCCACGGGGACGCCTCGGCGGACTGCTGAGCCCTGGCAATTTGCCAAAGTTGGTCCTTGTGACCGCACCGGCGGGTTATGGCAAAACTACCTTGCTGGCACAGTGCTTTGATCTTTTACGTGGCGAGGATTACCAGTGTGCCTGGTTTTCTGTTGCCCGGAGTGACTCTGAACTGGCAGAGTTTCTACGTTATCTCATCAGTGCGCTGCAGAACGAGATTGCAGACCTGGGTGAGGAGAGTCTGCGTACGCTGGAAAGCCGGTCGCAGGTCGATCCTGGTGAGATTGTTATTAGCCTGATTAACGAGATTGCGGCGACCGGCCAGGAAATCGTCATTTTTCTCGATGATTTTCATAACGTCGAGTCAGATGCTGTTACGGAGATCATCGGGACATTTATTGCCCACGGGCCGTCGAATCTGTATTTCCTGTTGGCAAGTCGTTCATTACCCGGTTTGCCCGTTGCGAGCCTGCGTGCGCATGCGGAGGTAGTGGACATTTCCACGGCGGATTTACGTTTTAATGGCACAGAAGCAGCACAGTTTCTGCGTGATACCCGCGGACTTGACCTGAGCGATGACCAGGTCAATACCCTGTTGGAACGGACAGAAGGCTGGGTGGCCGGATTGCAACTCGCTTCCCTTTCATTGCGCCAGAGTGGGCGCCGTGATGAATTTATCCATGCGTTCTCAGGTAAGGCAAAGGATGTCGCAGAGTATCTTGCGTTGGATGTACTGAACGGTTTACCGCAGGATATCCAGGAATTCCTGCTCTACACATCTATACTGGAACGCATGAGTTCGGAATCCTGCCAGTGCCTTGTGGGACGCGACGACTGCCAGGACGTGCTCGACAAGCTCGAAGGTAACACTTTTCTGTTGCCTTTGGACGAGGGACGTACCTGGTACCGTTACCATCACCTATTTCGCGAGTTCCTTTTGAGCCAACTCGAGAGACGCTACTCCACAGTCGTTGAAGACTTGTACAAGCGAGCGAGCTTGTGGTTTGCAGAGCAACATTTTGATAACGAAGCGGTCAATTATGCGTTGGAGTCCGGTGACTTTGACCGAGCGGCATTGCTCGTCGAACAACATGCAACACGCCTTTTACAAAGAGGCCAGATGCCACGCCTGCACAACTGGCTCAGCAAACTCCCGGATGCTGTAACCGAGCGACGGCCACAGTTACCCATGTTGCGGTGCTGGGCGCTGTTTCACATGAATCGGCCGGAAGAGGCTGCACAGGCTTTGCATCAGGCCGGGCACATCATCGAACGCCGGAAAGAAAAGTTGAAAAAGGAAGGAGGCGAAGTATTGGCGGCATTGCAGGAAGAGATGAAGGTTCTGCGTGCAGGCGTTGCTTGCGTGCAAGACGACGTCGAGATGCTGGAACAACTTGCAAGCGAACCGCTGCGGGAAAGGCTTGCCCTGCCTTTTCACCTGGGGGTGATGTACAACATGCTCGGATACTCGCGCCTCGTGAAAGGTGAGTTCGAGCTCGCACGCGAAGCACTTGCCAAGTCTCGCCGCTACCACGAACAGGCGGGCTCCTCATTCGGCGTCGCCTATAGCAGTATCTTCTCAGGTATGCTGAATCTCATCCAGGGAAAGATGCACAGTGCGGCCGCAGAATTTCGGCAATCCGAAGATGTCTCGATTCTGGATTGCGGTGAACGATCCTCGGGCGCGGCAGTGGCGCGGCTGATGCAGGGTGTTGTGCTCTATGAGTGGAACCGGCTGGAGGAGGCAGAACGCCTGATAGCGGCGAATATCGGCCTGGTCGAGGAGTGCACGATCGCAGAAGCGCTGGTGCTCGGATATATCACGCTTGCCCGGATCAGGCTTGCGCAACATCGCCGGAATGATGCGCAACACTGTTACACGAAAATACGCCTGATCTGCGAGCGTAGAAATCTCCGTCGCCTGTTACTGTTGGTCGAAAACGATTTTATTCGCATGTTGATCAACCAGCATGAAGTAGCTGCTGCGGAGCGCATCGCAAGCAGGCTCGATATTGGCATGAGTGGGAAATGTGCCGATCTCACCAACCGTTGGGAACCGGCTGCTTGCATGAGAGGCTTGATCCGGGCACGTTTACTGCTCGCACGCGGGCAATCAGACGATGCATTGCATGACCTTCGGCGCTTGCGCCACCTGGCGATCAAGGCAGGGCGTATCCAGCAGTCGATTGAGATACTGATCCTGATGGCTGTTGCGGAGTTCGATTGCGGCGCGAAGGACTCGATGGCGAAGCATATTGTTGCAGCCTTGAGCCTGTCGCCATTGTCTGGCTTTCTACGGATATTCCTGGATGAAGGTAAGAAGCTTGGGTTGATGCTCAAACAAGTTCAGGGCTGTGCGTATAAAGAGCTGTCAGCATCGGCCCACCATTCATACCAGTCAATCCGGGTAGCTATCGATAAGTCCAGTCGTACAACCGGGCAACGGGATGATCGGGTCAAAGTCGGGCACGGGCTGGCTGAAGAGCTTAGCGTGCGTGAAATAGACGTGCTCAAGCTCATCGTGTCAGGTCGCTCGAATGGGCAGATCGGTGAGCAACTGGCGATCGCTGAGAGCACGGTCAAGTGGCACGTTAAAAATATCTTCGGGAAACTTAACGTTAAAAACCGTACGTCTGCTGCGTTGGTCGCGCAGCAACTTCGGCTTATCAATTAGCCCTACTTTAGGGGGGGCGGCCTCTTTACAGAACCCTACTTCCGGGTCGGGACAGCCAATCACACACTTGTTAGCCTATATATCTCAAAAAACACTTTGTGTGCGAGGTAATAGTTGTGAGCACTGGTTTTGTCTGGCATGAGATCTATATGTGGCACGACACCGGCACCCATGCGGGCATCATGCCGCCGGGCGGGCCGGTTCAGCCCTATGAGCACGCCGAGAACCCCGATACCAAGCGACGTATCAGGAACCTGCTGGAGGTCAGTGGTTTGCTGGATAAGCTGGTCCCTGTTGTAGCGTCCAAGGCGACAGAGGAACAATTACTTCGTGTGCACACCAGGGAATACCTGCAACGGCTTTGCACTATGAGTGACGAGACGGGCGGTGATGCAGGTGCGTTCACCCCGTTTGGTAAGGACAGCTATGAGATCGCGAGGTTATCAGCGGGCGGCGTTATCGCCGCAGTGGATGCTGTTCTGGACGCCAAAGTGAATAACGCATATGCACTGGTGCGTCCCCCCGGCCACCATGCGCTTGCCGATATGGGGATGGGCTTTTGCCTGTTCTGTAATGGTGCTGTAGCAGGCTTGCACGCGCTGGAAGCCCGTGGTCTTGAGCGCATCGCTTTCGTGGACTGGGATGTACATCATGGCAATGGTACGCAGGCTGCATTCTGGGAAGATCCGCGCGCGCTGACTATTTCTGTGCACCAGGAAAACTGCTTTCCACCTGATTCAGGGCCGATTGAAGACAATGGCGCCGGGCCGGGCGAGGGTTTCAATATCAATATCCCGCTACCACCCGGCTCGGGTACAGGCGCTTATGACGCGGTGTTTGATCGTGTCGTAGTTCCAGCGTTAAAGGCTTACCGGCCGCAATTAATCATGGTGCCGTCAGGGTTTGATGCCGGTGCGCACGATCCGCTCGGGCGAATGCAGATGCACAGTGGAGGGTATCGGTCCTTAACCCAAAAACTGATGGTAGCGGCCGAAGAGCTGTGTAAGGGGCACATCGTTATGTGCCACGAAGGCGGGTACAACGCACCGACAGTTCCGTTTTTCGCGCTTGCCGTAATGGAAGAATTAGCCGGTGAGCTAAGCGGCGTTGACGATCCATTTCTCGATTTGATGGCCGGTTTGGGTGGGCAGGAGCTCCAGCCACACCAGGACGAAGCAATCCAGAGAGCTGAAAGTCTGTTGGCAAATTTATAAAACATGGGCGCGGATTCGAACAGTTAGGTTTACCGGATCAGGAGACAAGCAGCACAAGTAATTTCTTGCAGTTGGTAGAAATAATGTGTATACATAAACAACAAATATGTATACATAAACAATAAGTATGTATACATAAGCACTGCTTAAGGAATGCATACGTGTTACTGGGATACATTTGGGACATCCAGCGAATTAAATGAGCAGCATGAACTGCCGAGGGCAAATTATATGAGACATTTTTTTTCAGGTCAGAAAATCCAAAATTCTACAGATTCGATTTTGAGCAGACCAATTAGTTTTGTGTCGGGGCTGACCCTTGTTATCGTGGGCCTCGCTACTGCAGGACAGGCGCTGGCCGACGAAGAAGCTGAAGCCTCGATCGGGATCGAGGAGATCATCGTCACCGCACAAAAACGCGAACAGGGCGTCAATGATATCGGTATAACGGTCAATGCCTTCACCGGCGAACAACTTAAGGATCTGGGCATTTTTACTGCCGAACAGATTGCCCAGTTCACACCCGGTTTGACGGTCAATGATACGTCGGCTACGGGTGTCCCGCTGTACACAATCAGAGGTGTTGGTTTTCAGGATTACTCAACTGGTGCATCGTCTACGGTCGGCCTCTATTTTGACGAGGTTGCAATTCCGTACACGGTGATGAGTCGGGGTGTGATGTTCGATGTCCAGCGGGTCGAGGTATTGAAGGGTCCGCAAGGCGATCTTTACGGTCGGAACACCACTGCCGGACAGATCAATTTCGTCAGCAATAAGCCAACTGAAGAACACGAGGCAGGATTTAGTGCCAGTTATGGACGGTTTGGTGTTTTTGACCTTGAGGGTTTTGTGAGTGGTGGACTTAGTGACGGTGTGCAGGCTCGCTTGGCCTTCAGAACAACCCAATCCAACAAGGGGTGGCAGAAAAGTACTACACGTGATGACAAGCTCGGCGAACTGGATTCCAATGCGGTCAGGGCGCTGTTCAACTTTGACCTTGGTGACAGTGGTGCCGTTTTGGTTAACTTCCATTATGTAAAAGATCAGTCCGATAACCGGGCCAATACACCGTACGATGGCAGAGATGTCGGACTACCACCATTCAGCAATCCCTACACGCCGTTGGATGAATACTTTTTGCCATCAGGTGCTCACTTTGGTGAAACACCGCCCTGGTATTCCACCGGTGATAATCGTCTCGCTGACTGGACCAACAGTTATACCAGCCCTATCACTGGCAGTACCTTCAATCTAAGACCTCGCCGGGATAATGAACTCAAGGGCATTTCGGTAAATCTGGAATGGGAAATGGGTGAGGTAAACCTGACTTCTATCACCGGCTACGACGAATTTAACCGTGAGGAAGCCAACGACTGGGATGGGGGTTTCTTTAACGATTCAAGCAATATCAACACAACTGACATCGAGGCATTTTCACAGGAACTGCGCTTTTCCGCTCAATCTGACGACCTGCTTTGGATTGCCGGTCTTTATTATTCCCACGATGACATGGACGAGTATTACCACTACTTTATGTCCGACTCTGTATTTGGACTCGGTTCTATTCCATGGGGGGTTGGTCTGTTCGCACCGACACCAATCCTGGAACTGGACACCAAGTATCAGCAAAAGACAGAATCGAAAGCCGTCTTTGGGCACGTGGAATGGGACTTTGCGGATGACTGGCGGTTAACAGTGGGTGCGCGTTATACGGAAGAAGACAGAGACTGGTCGGGATGTACTTTTAACGCGGCCGATGGCAGTCTTGGTGGATTCCTGAATGCGCAGTTTGGCTCGACGCTCGTACCGGGTGATTGTGGCACCATTGATGATGACCCCACGTCGCCCACGTTCATTTTTGCGTTGATAGGTGGGCCGAACATTAATGATGCCTTCCATGTTGTCGAGGACACTATTACGACAAACCGGTGGATGGGAAAGGTGGGGTTGGACTACAAAGTATCAGAAGATGTACTAATGTATTCAACTCTTTCCAGGGGGTTCAAATCCGGTGGGTTTAACGGCGCCAATTCCAATACCACTCAGCAGCTGAAACCCTATAAGGAAGAAGTACTCACATCATTCGAAGCAGGTATCAAGGCAACGTTGCTTGACGGTCGGATGCAGTTTAATGCTGCGGCATTCTTTTATGACTACAAAGACAAACAGGAACAGGATGTCTCGGTTACGTTTGTAGGCAACATTTCCGGTCTGACCAACGTTCCCAAGTCTGAAATCATGGGTGCCGAGTTGGATATGAACTGGGTACCGGCTGATGGCTGGAATGTTCATTTTGGGCTCGCGTATCTCGATACTGAGGTTAAGGAATGGAACGCAGTGGATCCAGATCTCAGTAGTTGGCCGAACACTGTCACGCGCGATGCGTCGGGCATTGAGTTAGCGCAGGCACCCAAATTGCAAACACAAGGTCTTGTGTCGTATGACTGGTCGGTAGGTAATAACCTGGTAATGCAGATTGCAGGAGATTTTAGTTTCCAGGATGACACCACTGGCGGTGCACAACAAAGCGATGCAACCGATTCGTATGCGGTTTTCAATGCACGTGTTTCTATTGGGTCGGACGATAACAAATGGCGCGTGTTACTCTGGAGCAGAAACCTCACAGACGAATATTACTTCCCATCCGCGTACGTCGGTGGCAACGGTCCGTATGTTCGAAGTGTGGGTATGCCACTGACATATGGTGCCACACTATTTTATAACTTCTAGAGAGCCTCTGGTTTATTCTGAGCGAAGGAGATTACAACTCAGAATGTCCGGATTCAAGATGTGAATCGCAGGTAATAGTTCGCTATTGGCAAGATTTACACCGCAGAAGCTGGGCATTTTGGATGTAAAATACGAGTTCATGAATAGATAAGAGGCGCCCTGGCTCAATATTGACTTCCCCACCGGGGCGTAAATTAAAGCGCCCGGGAGGGTTTAATAGGATAAAAGCCTTGTCTTTCGAACCGCTTTGTTTTGAGACTGCCACGGAACTGGCCAGGAAGATTCGGTCGCGTGAGCTTACCTGCGAAACGGTCATGCAGGCACATCTAGACCAGGTTGAAAGACTCAATCCACGCATCAATGCGATTGTGACCCTGTTGCCGGAACAGGCGATGGAAGCCGCGCGGCGCGCTGATAACGAGCTTGCTTCGGGGAAACCCACCGGGCCATTGCATGGTTTGCCGGTAGCACACAAAGATTTGGCACTGACCAAAGGCGTGCGAACGACCTTTGGATCACTGGTGCACAAGGATTTCATTCCGGACCGTGACACCTTGTTTGTTGAACGAATCCGAGAGGCCGGTGCGATCATGATCGGCAAGACCAATACACCGGAATTCGGAGCCGGTTCGCAGACCTTCAACAAGGTATTCGGTGCCACCCACAACCCTTATGACCACTCCAAGACCTGCGGCGGCAGCAGTGGTGGCGCGGCGGCTGCGTTGGCGAGCGGCATGGTGCCAATCGCCGACGGCAGTGATCTAGGAGGGTCTTTGCGTAACCCAGCCAGTTTTTGCAATGTCGTTGGTTTCAGACCTTCGGCGGGTCGGGTGCCCTCCTGGCCGAATGACCTTGGCTGGATGACTCTGCCTGTGGAAGGGCCGATGGCACGAACTGTTGAGGATGCCGCCCTGTTGTTGAGCGCGATGGCCGGGCCTGACCCCAGGTCTCCGATTTCCCTGGATGTACCAGGCAGCCGGTTTCGACGGCCGCTTGACTGTGACTTCAGTGGTGTCCGTATCGCATGGGCCAGTGATTTTGGTGGCATCTTACCTTTGGACCCGAGAGTAACGGCGACCATTGATGCGCAGCGTGGTGTTTTTGAAGCACTTGGGTGCCATATTGACGAAACATTGCCTGATTTTACTGATGCCGACCATGTTTTCAGGGTTTGGCGGGCCTGGATGTATGCGCACTTGTGTGGCGGCCTGCTTGAGCAGCACCGCGAGGTGATGAATGAAAACCTGGTTTGGAATATAGAGCGCGGGCTCACTGTCTCCGGGTCGGATTTGTCTGATGCCGAGAGTAAGCGCACGGCCTTATACCATCGTATGCGCGAGTTCATGCAAGTTTATGATTTTTTGGTTCTGCCGGTCTCGCAGGTTCCGCCATTCGATATCAACCACGCGTATGTAAAGGAGATCGAGGGTGAAAAAATGAACACCTATCTCGACTGGATGAGGTCCTGTTGCTTCGTTACTGTCACGGGCCACCCGTCGATATCGGTGCCGTGCGGATTCACCGATGAAGGTTTGCCGGTTGGGGTTCAGATTGTCGGACGTTATCACGATGATTTTGGTGTGCTGCAGCTCGCCCATGCATTCGAGAAAGCCACTCAGTTCTGGAAACAGCGACCACCCGTTTGTGGTCTCTGATTATAAAATATTGAGGAGAAGAATCAGTGTCCAAACTTAGCCGCAGGCAATTCACGACCTCGGTTGCGGGTTTAGCAGTTGCAGCACCTGCGTTGGCGCTGAGCAGGGGTGAAAGTATAGCTCAAAACAACATATCCAACCTTTATGATCAATCCGATGCGATTGACCTGGCGACATTGGTTCGAAGGGGTAAAGTAACACCAAAGGAGTTGCTGGACGAAGCCATACGCCGTGTTGAGGCATTGAACCCAAAGCTCAATGCGGTAACCCTCAAACACTATGAACTGGCGTACGCTACGATCGCCAAGGGCTTGCCGCGTGGTCCGCTGGCAGGTGTGCCGTTTCTGCTCAAGGATCTTGGTGTACAACTGGCCGGGACGCCGACGACCGGAGGTTCACGCTCCCTGTTCGGCTTCGATTCAAAGCGTGATTCGACACTGGTAGAAAAGCACAAACGCGCCGGTCTGGTGATTTTTGGAAAAACCAACACTCCTGAATTCGGCATGGCACTGACGACGGAGTCCACCGCATATGGTGCCTGTCACAATCCATGGAACCTTGATTATTCGACCGGTGGCTCGAGCGGTGGCTCGGCCGCAGCGGTTGCCGCCGGGATCGTTCCGATCGCTCACGGCACCGACGGCGGTGGCTCAATAAGGGTACCGGCTTCGGCCTGCGGCGTTTTCGGCTTCAAGCCGACAAGGATGTTGACGCCACGCGGGCCAGGTACCGAATTGGGTCCTTCTGTGATGAGTGTCGGACATGCACTATCCAGAACAGTAAGAGATAGCGCGTTCCTGCTGGATCTAACCGCGTGTTACGAGCCCGGTGCACCGGCCGCAGCACCGGGCATCGGGAAGGGATACTTCGAGGCGACACAGACCGAGCCGCGGAAATTGCGGATTGCTCTCAACCTGACTGAACCGGATGTCAAAATGGATTCGGAGATTAGCAAAGCTGTGTTGGCCACGGCGCACTTACTCGAAGATTTGGGCCACTCAGTTGAGGAAGCGACACCCGGAATCAATCACGATGAACTCAACCATACGCAGAATATTCTGATGCTCTCAGAGTTTTCCCAGGGCATGGACAATCTGGCCAGAGCCATCGGCAAGCCGATTGGTTCAATAGGCCTGGAGTCGTTGTCGCAGGCATTCACCCGTGTCGGGCTGGAGCAAAGCGCGCAGGCGTATATATCGGCCTGTCACGTGGCCTATGCAGCGGCTGCACGCATGGCACGATTTCAAGAGAGGTATGACATTGTGCTGCAGGCGGTTACGACGACGCCCCCGCCCAGGCTCGGCGTCATCAATGCACAGCCTGATGACACGGTTGACAGCTTTGTTACACGATTCAAGAAATATTCGGCCTATACCCATCTGTTCAACCTGACCGGCCAGCCCTCAGCTTCAGTGCCAATGGGGCTCTCGACCGGTGGCCTGCCACTGGCCGCGATGCTCAGTGCACGCAATGGTGAAGATGCATTGTTATTGAGTGTTTGCGCCCAACTGGAACGGGCGGCGCCGTGGTTTGACCACAGGCCGTCACTATCAATATAACTCTGGAAAGAGAGAGATTTATGAAAGCCGTCTGTTTTAAGTGCTTAATAGTGCTACTTATATATATGTGTATTCCAGTAGAAACCAGTCTCGCACACAGCAAACATCCGCTTGGAAAACAACAGCTCGACTGGCAATCAGATGTCAATATCTCGCGCACCCTGACGATGAATATTGATTTTCATGGCGGAGACAGCTTTGTGACCTGGCGGCGAGCCGGACGGGTTGAGGAACGTGATGGTCATCAATGCCTGGTAGGACCATATTTTTTCTTTGATGTTGATGACCAATTTGCCTTTGATATCGATGAAACTGTTTCGCTTGAATTGCTGTTCGACCGCAGCAAAACGGATGGCTTTAATATTTCCTACGACTATGCGATCAACCCCAGGGCAAAACAGCTTCGTTTCAACCCCGACTATAAGGAACGATGGGAACGGGTCACGGTGCAGTTGGAGCGCGCGCGCTTCGCTAACAGAAAATATGAAAAGACTGACTTTGCCATCGGTGCTCTGGGCGCAAAACACCCACAGAATAAAGAGGTCAATGGGGAGTTGGCACTTTGTGACATAAAAATCACCCGTGAACAACGACAGCAGCCCGAAGCTGCTCAACAGGGGTTTCTCGAGCTAAGCATTCACAACGAAGACAATTTTTCGGATTCCGTGCGCGTGGGTTTGTATGATAATCAGGGTCGTAGCCCACTGCCGGGTAATGATGCCGTTGTGTTGGAGCCTTT
Source organism: Gammaproteobacteria bacterium (assembly GCA_021772935.1). Classification (GTDB taxonomy): domain Bacteria; phylum Pseudomonadota; class Gammaproteobacteria; order Xanthomonadales; family SZUA-36; genus SZUA-36. The sequence continues at coordinate 24,825 of JAJFLA010000018.1, read as the reverse complement.
TGGAGAGCAGTTCAGGCAGTGGCCCTTGCTCACTACAGCAAAGGCCTGGTCGAGCGAAGGCCGCTACGTGTTCTATGTGGACGGTAACTATTTGGCCAGGGCGCCTGAGGGAAGTTACGACCTGCTGGTTTACAAGGGTCCGGAATACCGCATCGTCCACCAGAAAATCAAGATCAAGGCCGGTGAAGTCAGCCGCATCAATATCAAATTGAAGCGCTGGATAAATATGCCAGCGAAGGGTTGGTATTCGGGGGACGATCATATCCATATTGCCCGGCCGGACCCCTCCAGGAACAAGCGTATTCTTGCATACACCGAGGCCGAAGATATTCATGTTGCCAATTTACTGCAGGTAACCAATATTGGATCAAATGAAAGCTACCCTCAATATGCCTTTGGTCGCGCTGGACACTTTGTCGACACAGATCATGCTTTAGTGTCAGGACAGGAGTCGCCGCGCACGTCACATCGTGGTCACACCATAGGCCTGAATACCACCAGGCTCGTTTGGACAGAAAAAGATTATTTCCTCTACGATAATATTGCAAAACTTATTCACCAGGACGGCGGACTATGGGGTTATGCCCATGTGGCGATTGATGCGTTTAATGTCAAATTTGGCCTTGCGTTGGATGTTCCGTTAGAGGCTGTGGACTTTTTCGAAATATTGCAAATGGGTGTTCTGAATACCGGCTACTTTTATGATTTCCTCAACCTTGGTTTCAAAGTGCTTCCAGCAGCGGGGTCCGACTATCCTTACATACATATTGCAGGCAGTGAACGTATCTATGTCAAAGTGGGCGAATCGTTCACTCCGCAAGCCTGGTTTGATGCCTGGAGCAGCAAGCGTTCATTTGTCTCCGACGGACCTGTTATCGAGTTCAAGGTTAATGGTGATTCTGACCAGGTCGAGTTCGATCTGGAGCGGGGAGACTTGGTAAATATTTCAGCAACAGCGTCTGTTAATCCCGACATCGATAATTTATCAAAGCTTGAACTTGTGGTTCATGGGAAAGTTGTCAAAACGGTGAAGTCTAAACCTGGGTCGGAATCATTGGAGCTTAACTATGACTTTCAAGCTAAGGATTCTCTGTGGTTGGCCGTACGTGCTTATGGAAAAGAAAACCGCGTAGCACATACAGCTCCGGTCTATCTGTATGTCGATGGTAATCAACGTTTTTGGAATCCAGAGCTCGTTCAAGACATTGCCTCAAAATATATCGGTGTGTTGGGTGCTTTTAGAACTTCCACACCGGACATGGATGAAGACTGGGAGAGATTCGACACCGAAGATGTCCTGATCTCTAGTTGGAACGCCAGTAAAAAGGAGTTGGATCGACGCATTGGACAGGCAATTTCTGTATATGAAAGGCTGATACAACAAGCTGCATTGAGTGAGAAACAACCAGCGACCATTGAGTAGAGCATAAATCCCACAAATCAAACGCGAAAATTGAGGTAGTGATGATGAGGAAAATAATTTTACTGGTGTTGATCCCTGTATTCCTGGCCGCTTGTGGCCCCGACTCTCAGGAAACCACAAAGCAAGTGGAGGTTGCAGATACTCTGTTGACCAATGGAAAAATCTATACCGTAAATCCACAACAGCCCTGGACCGAGGCGGTCGCGATCAAGGATGGAAAATACAGTTATGTGGGCGATAGTGTCGGCGCAGCTACTTATGTTGGTGAAGGTACTCAGATAGTCGATCTGCAGGGCAAAATGGCCATGCCGGGCATCAACGATGCCCATGTTCACCCCGTCATGGGCGCGGTCCGCTCTCTTTACCATTGCCAGTTCCCGATTCAGTCAAACCCGGATGAAGTTGCGCATGCGCTGCGTGGATGCGTTGAGAAAAACCCAGACAGCCAATGGATTATCGGCGGTCAGTGGGGGAGTGCATTTTTCGAACAATACGAGATTGAATCCCCACGCGCGTGGCTGGATGCGATCACCGGTGACATCGCTGTAGTGCTGAACGATGATTCCTATCACAACACCTGGTTTAACTCGAAGGCGCTGGAACTCGCGGGCATCTCACACTCCACACTTGACCCAGAAGGTGGATCTATCGGTCGTGATGCCGATGGTGTACCGAATGGCCTGCTGTTTGAAACTGCATCGCGCATGGGCGGAAAGGCAGTCCCGGACTGGTCAGCGGAGCAATATGTCGCGGCAGTTAAAGAAGTTCTGCGGATGGCTGCCGCTTTTGGCATTACCGGGATCAAGGATGCGGGCGCCTACGAGTCGGCGGCGATGGTCGCCTATCATGATGTCGATAATAATCATGGTGGGTTGAGCGTGCATTTAGCAGCCAGCATCAGAACACAGTATGGACACAGGACCGAACCATTGGACGTGAGCGAATTAGAGCGTATTCGCGATCGTTACGCATCAAACCATTTGGCTACCAATTTCGTAAAAATTTTCCTCGATGGCGTGCCGACGCCTGCCAGGACCGCCGCGATGCTGGATCCCTATCTACATGATGATGTTCATGGGGACCAGTTCACCGGCAACCTGCATGTCCCGCTGGAAACGCTGGCAAAGGACCTGATCGCGCTCGATGCAAATGGGTTCACCGTCAAGATGCACGCAGCGGGCGACAGGTCCGTGCGCGTCGGACTCGATGCGATAGAAGCCGCGCGTGAAGCGAACGGGTTCAGTGGCTTGCGGCATGAATTGGCACACGCAGGTTACATTCACCCCGATGATGTGCCGAGATTCGCGGCGCTTGATGCAGTCGCTGATATTTCACCGATACTCTGGCACCCGTCGCCGATTATTGGGGCGATCGTTTCTGCGTTAGGGCGTCGTGGTGAACTGTATTTTCCGGTACGGGATTTGCTGGATTCCAACGCCCTGGTCGTGGCCGGTACCGACTGGCCGGCCGTCACGCCGAGCGCGAACCCCTGGGGCGGTATCGAGGCCCTGGTGTCCCGTCGTGACCCAACCGGTGTGACGGAAGGTCAGTTATGGGCGGAACAGGCGGTGACGTTGGAAGAAGCACTCCGTATCTACACGCTTAATGGGGCCCTGGCACTCAGGCTGGGCGAGGTGACAGGTTCGGTCGAAGTGGGTAAATCAGCCGATTTCATTGTGCTGGACAGAAACCTGTTCGAAGTACCAATCGATGATGTTGGGGAAACGGAGGTCACAATGACCTTTTTCGAAGGCCGTCTCTTAGAATCCCGCGAGGGTGAAGTGCCCGCGGCCCAATGAGACCCATCAGCCCGCATATTGCCCCGGATTTCTGGATGAAGGTGCAATATGCGGGCTAAGCTGGCAGCAGCGATCGGTGTCAGTTTCATCGCGGTTGCTTCATTTCTGATTCTGCCACTGCTGGTCGGCGAGGTGGTCCACAGCCTCGGGTTTAGTGAAAAGCAGGTTGGTCTGTTCGCGTCGGTAGTAATGCTGGGCTCGACATTAAGTGCCGCACTGGCGGCAATCTGGGTACGGCGTATCGATTGGCATAAGGCACTTTTACTGACGCTGACCGGGCTGATAGCCGGCAACACCATTTCTATCTTTGTTGACCAGTTCTTACCGTTCCTGATAGCGCAGCTTATGGTGGGTTTTTGTGGCGGCGCAGCTTACTCGCTGGCGCTGACCGCACTGTCCGATGGTGATAAACCCGATAGAAATTTCGGCTTTTCTATCGCGGCCCAGGTATTGTTCCAGGTGATCGGGCTGGTCGCGGGGCCGTATCTCGCAGCGCTCGGCGGCATTGATGCCTTGCTGGTGTCCTTGGTAATCCTTGATCTGGTAGCACTATCCCTGTTGCGCTGGTTCCCTGCTAACAGCAAGGCTGCGGCAAACTATCGTGATCGTGCCAGCTTGTTGAGGCCCGCGCCATTGTTCGCACTCGGCGGTTGCTTTTTCTTTTTCTTCAATGTCGGCTGCTATTGGACGTATATCGAACTGATCGGCGAAACGGCGGGTATCGACAAGCAACAGATTGGTTTGAGCCTCGCCGGCGGTGTCTCATTCGGCATCGCAGGCGCGTTGTTCGCTTCCTGGTGTGGAGATCGTTTCGGGCGACTTCGCCCACTGGGTGTTGCCGCCGTTGTTACGGTCGTCGCTGTGGCTTTTCTCGGCAGCGGTCTCACTGCTACGACATTGTTTGTTTCTTCAGCCCTGTATAATTTTGTCTGGAACTACTCATTGGCGTTTCAGTATGCGGCTGTCAATGAAATTGATCGCAGTGGCCGTGGTGTGGCCGCCGCGCCGGCATTTCACAGCGCAGGGGGCGCCGCGGGTCCGGCTGTCGCCGCTTACATGGTGACCAGTGAAAGTTTCATTGCCGTCAACTACCTGGTTGCAGGCAGTGTGCTTGTTAGCCTGGTCTTGTTTGTACTGGCCTATATCTTCAACTCGCAGAGCAGGTACACCCAACATGCATGAGAAAACCAAACCCCGAGCCAGGGACCTGGGTCTGCCGTTTCACGGCAGCCCGGGAGCGAATAACGCGATCACTGACGTAACGGGTGTCGAGGTTGGTTTCTGCACCCTGCATGATGACGAAAAAGGTATTCATACAGGGGTTTCCGCGATACTGCCCAGGGGTAAGGAGGCAAAAGCTCATCCCGTTTGGGCAGGGCAATTCGATCTCAACGGTAATGGCGAGATGACCGGCAGCCATTGGATCAGGGATGCAGGGTATTTTTTCGGGCCAATCTGCCTCACCAACACACACTCGGTAGGTGTCGTCCACCACGCAACAACAGGTTGGATGATAGAACACTACCAGCAATACTTTCAAAACAACCATGCATGGGCGATGCCGGTAATTGCCGAAACTTATGACGGGCTGGTTAACGATATCTGTGGGCGTCATGTAGGTGAAGAACATGTCCTCAAGGCGATTGAGTCAGCGGGCCCCGGCCCAGTCGCGGAGGGCAATGTGGGTGGTGGCGCAGGGATGCAGACCTACGAGTTTAAAGGGGGCACCGGAACCAGTTCGAGGTTGCTTGAGATCGACGAAAAGCCCTATACAGTTGGTGTACTGGTGCAGTCAAACTTCGGTACAAGGCACGAACTCAATATCCTCGGTGTACCGGTCGGCCACCACCTGAACAAAAATGCGATACTGACCGAGCTCGGTTCGGGCGAACAAGGGTCGATCATAGTGATCATAGGCACCGATGCACCGCTGCTGCCGATCCAGTTGCAGCGACTCGCGAAACGCGGGGCATTAGGGATTGGCCGTAGCGGCACTTCCGGTGGCCATTACTCTGGTGACCTGATGCTCGCGTTTTCGACGGCGAACCCGATCTATATGCCGGCGATAGGGGAGCCACAGCCCGGCACATTCACCATGGACTGGATAAATGATGCTCATTGCGACCGCCTTAATGCGGCGGTGGTAGATGCCGTGGAAGAGGCTGTCATCAACGCGATGATCGCAGCCAGGTCGCTACCGACCATTAAACCACCCGGATACCTGCTTGAAGCCATTGACCATGATGCATTGAAACGTGTCATGGCAAGCTACAACCGCCTGGGCAATTCGAGTTGATAGCCCGACTGCAACACAATTGTCCTAACGGCCCCAATAGTTGAGGATTTCCCGGAAGAGGGATTTATAACTAGCTTATAAACTTTGGTTATACCGGATTTTGGAGCACAGATACCGTCTTCGATTTTAAGTAAATTACCGTATTACCGTATTACCGGAAATATAGTTGACATTACTATTATTCTTCTTTAAAGTGTTGCCATGAAGCTTGATTACGCTACCACTGCCTCACTGTTGAGCCAACTTGGAAACACGACACGACTCAGAATTGTGCGTGAGCTTGTTCAGGTGGGTGAGGGCGGTATGCCAGTCGGCGAAATCCGCAAAATTCTCGATATCCCGAATTCAACACTTTCGCACCACTTGAGTCATCTGAGAGGCGTTGGACTGGTTCGCCAGGAGCGGGAAGGGACCGTGCTACGCTGTTTTGTCAATTACGATCATATTGCGGGGATCGTTTCTTTTTTAACAGAACATTGCTGTGCCGCAGAGCCCCAATTTTGAATTCAGCTAAAGCGAGCGTTTTTTTAGAACTATATTTCTATGTAACTGGTAATACAAAAATATAGAACAGGAGAATTATCTTGGAACTATTTGCCAAGTCCATTCAGCTCTCAAAGCCCGCCCGGCGTTTCCACGGCCTTATCACTGACCGTGTGTTTATCACGCTGGTCCTGGCATTCTCGGGGCTGGCCATTCTTGATCGGGCACAGGCGCCCCAGAGCCTGCTTTTTACACTGCGGGCCATGGCAGGAATCGCACCGTTTTTCTTTCTTGCCATCTCATTTGCCGGCCTTGCGAAGGCAACCGGGTTCGATGCTCACATAGCACGGGTATTTTCAGGAAAATCCTGGTTAACCATCGTGGCGGCCTCACTTGCAGGGGCGCTTTCGCCTTTTTGTTCATGTGGTGTTATCCCGCTGATCGCCGCTATGCTGGCTTCCGGGGTCCCCCTAGCACCCGTAATGGCCTTTTGTATATCCTCGCCGATTATGGACCCGGAGATGTTTATTATTACCGCATCCGGTATCAGTTTGGATTTCGCAATGGCCAAGACGGTTGCTGCTATCGGAATGGGACTGGCGGCAGGGTTTTCGGTATTTGGGTTGCAAAAAATCGGCCTCCTGCACCAACCCTTAAAGGGAAGTCAGGGCAGTGGCGGTTGCCAGCAATCATTTGACGCAAATGCAGAAATCAGGGTGTTCTGGCGTTTTTGGGAAAACCCGGAACGTCGGAACATATTTCAGTTAGAAATCTATAACAATGGCTTTTTTCTAGGTAAATGGATGGTTTTTGCTTTCTTCCTGGAGAGCATCATGGTCACTTACATACCGGCGGAATGGATTGTAAATATGGTCGGAAGCCAGAGTAATTTTGCAATTCCGCTGGCCTCTGTTGTGGGCATACCGGCATATATGAATGGTTATGCGGCCATTCCCCTTATTGCAGGTCTCATGGATATGGGGATGACTCCGGGAGCGGCCATGTCCTTCATCACCTCAGGAGCAGTGTCGTCTATTCCAGCCGCCCTTGCTGTTTATGCACTGGTTCGAAAACCAGTCTTTGCACTGTACATCCTCTTCGGCCTGTTTGGTTCAATGCTGGCGGGATATGTATTTCAATTGACTGCAATCATGTAGTAGTTCAGCTTTAGTGGGTCAGTGTTTTTCCAGTGCAACTGGCACACCTGAGAGTGGCCAAATTCCGTCGGTTTTGGAGTAGCGATCTTAAAACACTTCTAATCTTCAAGACATTCGCCACATTTATCGCTTTATGGTTGTAAATCCAGATGAACATGGATACCTGAGCATTAATTTCCCTGCAAAAATTCATGGGTGTCTGGAACAAAACAATTGAGCCTCGTGTTTTGGCAGTTGGCTGATGGGTGGCTTCTGGATTTTAACTGCTGTAGGCCACTGCATCAGGTGACTAACCGGTTTTGCCCCGAAAGTTGTCATTTAAGTGGTACACAATTTTGACACAGTACTATTCATGATCGTGATTTTCTGAGTGTCCGCTTTTTAGTCAGTAAGCGGATACTCGTGGAGGTCAAATATCGGTGTTATCAACAGCAGCGTTCGGCCATAACGTCCTTCTCTAGCAAAATGTATCCGGCCCGAATGGCACTTACTTAAGGCGCAATATAATTGATGAATCAATCGCTTAGCAAAACGCCAAACAATTCCAACTTTTTGATTTTATTGAATTCAACTTGTTGACTACCCACTAGTAAGTAATAATTACTACATGAACCGATAGTTTTCTAAGTCGTTGAAATTGAACACTTCCCGTTGCTAAGTAAGTGCCATTCGTATCCGGCCCCTTAATCCTTAATCCTAATCCCGTTGCGTCGTACCCCAATAAACCCCAATAATAGTACCAACAATAATAGGCTCCATTCCGAAAGAGCAGGAACCGGCGCTAGAACAAGGGCAGTCGTAGCATTTGCACGAATAAGAAAATTCCCTGAAAATCCTAAAGAACCGGCCTCACCTAAGGCAGCGCTAGCGCTTAGAAGATTATCGGGATCAGGAACCTCTCCGGCGTTCCAAGCCGCAATCCAACTTTGTCCAGCGTTTGATGTGGTGTCGCGCGAAACAGCAAAATCAGTGGATTGGAAACCGACGAAAAACCATTCGTTTTCTGTCAAGGAAATTGCAGTCGGTAAAACAAAATTTATGAACGTGTCTGTATGACTTGATTGCACCGTACCGCTCACGGTAGCCACAACAATCGCATCAGTTGGGTCACCGTCATTCGTGGGGTCCTCCCACAAAAAAACAGAAATGGGCGTGCCATCGGGTGGGCCATCAGAATTCCCGTTGTGACCAAAGGCAATATCAATATCAGTTATCAAAGTGCCAGAAGGAACAGTCTGAAACGCGTTAAGCCAAATAGTGCCACAATTGCCACATCCCAAACTGGATTCACCACTTCCATCGTCTAGCTGGTAGGTAAACGCCGCTGATGCAGAAGATGTCATGATACAGATGGCGAGGAAAAATATGATATTAGCTAGCTTTTTCATCATATATTGCATTTGTTTATCTCTTATTGAATGATTTGTAGACCGGTGCTATCGATACCAATAAGCTTGGTTTGGAAGCTTAGCATATCGTTAGAAGAGAAACTAAAATAACTGGGCTTTATATAACCTGCCGTTCACAAGTGTAAACAAAGGGCTGCCAGTGAATGACTGCCCTTCAAAATTAGTTCAAATGTATCCGGCCCCTTTCCCACCCTTAAGCAGGCGCTAAACGCCTGCTATTTTGAATGGTGACCAATGGTTACTAATCGAGTGATTATTTAATTAAGTTGCTATCAAACCAATCAACCAGCGTTTTAGCTAGGTGTTTATCTTGTTCCAACAGGGGGTAACCATGACCTTTACCTTTATAAGAAAGAAATTTAGAATTTATGTTTTCATTTAAGGTAAAACCCCTCTGAGTGCCGGCAAAGGTGCCGTCTTCTTCTGCCGAAATGAATAAAGTTGGTTTATTAGCTATTGCTTTGTAACTAGCAATCGTATCGTCATCGTCATTATGTACAATGTTTGATGAAAAAAAACTAATCGCATTGATAGGATTATTTTCGGCCAAGATTTTTGCTTGACGGCCACCACAACTTGATCCTGTCACACCAATGATGCCATTGGTGCCTACTTTCTCGCGTAAAAAGTCATAAGCCAATTGCACATCTTTTGGCCAATGTTTCATATAAGCTAACGAAGCATTTCTTCCGAATTTCTTCATATCAGTCTCTTCGTCAATACTTTCACCAAACCCACGAAAATCTAAGCTTAGTGCATGTATACCGCGTAGACTGAAATCTCTGCCTATATCGTCATACATAGTGCGGTTATAGTTGCATTGATGTAATAAAAGCACTGCTCTTTCTTCAGCGTTTTCAGGTTGATAATAGTTAGTTTTAAGTTCAAAACCTTGCTCTGTCGTTAAGGTAAGCTCTGTTGCTTGGCTGGTAATTGTTACCGTAAATAATGCAAATGAGAGTAACTTTAGTAGTGATGGCATAATGGTTTCCTATTATTTTTTTTAATATTATTGATCTAATCGTAACTTATCATATCGTCTGAAACAAACGTGTCGCCCTTTGGCGTGAACATGCCAAGCGGAATGACATAAGTTTAAACCAATCTCTAACCAGAGGCGTCTTAACCAAAGTGATTCGCACGCGAATCAACTGGCATAATCTATTCACATGGGGTTTCAAAGAATGCACCATCAAGATTTCATCCTGCCCACGATCTTAAAGGTCCGAGTTTATGGTCTGATGTTGTTGGTTGGGCTTTGCCTGACGCCAGTGGCAATCCAGGAGGCTCTAGCCTGCGCCAGTTTTTTGGTAGAAAAAGATGGGGCATTTATTGCAGGGCGAAATCTGGATAGTCAAAAGTTTACATCTGGTGCTGTCGTCATTAACAAACGCGGTATCCGCAAGGAAAGTCGATCTTGGAACGAACTGGCTTATGGCCAGAAAGTTGCCAATCCACACATTACCTGGATTTCAAAGTATGGATCCATTGCCTTCAACACATTCGGTCGGGATTTCGTTGATGGGGGAATGAATGAGGTTGGCCTGTTCATACAGGAAATGTCGCTTGTGGAAAACAAGTACCCCGAAGATTCTGCAAAACCTCGCTTCTTCATGATGTTATGGATGCAGTATGTGCTTGATAATTTCGAGTCTGTAGACCAGGTGGTTAAAAGTGCGAACGAAGTGATCATCGACGGTTGGAACTGGCACTTTTTTTCAGCTGACGCGGATGGCAATACCGCAGCCATAGAGTTCATAGATGGCAAGCCGGTTCTGACCTACGGAAAGGCCATGCCATACACAGTTCTCGCCAATGAAACATATGCAACCGAAATGGATCGACTGCTTAAATATGAAGGTTTCGGTGGTGACAGGCTCGTATTACTTAAAGGGGATGAACGTCAACGTGATCCTGAGGAGCCCGCAGAAGACGATCGGTTCGTAAACGCCGCCACACTAATCAGCAGGGGTCCAGATTCACCTTTGCTTCCACTCGATTATGGAATGAAGATTCTCGACGAAATGGCTTGGGAAGGTACCCAGTGGTCCTATGTGTGTGACCTGACCAATAAAACAATACGGTTTCGGACCAAAGATTCTCCCCGCTTAAAGACCCTGAACTTTTCGGACTTTAATTTTGACGCGGACACTCCGACCCTAATGCTGGATATTCATACACCCGGGGAGGTCGGGCCAGATTCGTTTTCCGACTATAACCTGGAGCTTAATCGAACTCAGTTAAACAAGAAGATTTCTGGTTGGGGAAGTGTATTTTCGTCTAATGGTGCCACCCTTGAGGGCGCATTGGATCGGATTGCCAGTTATCCTGAAACCACAGAAATAGTCCTCTCAGCTGACAAACCTTAGCATTTCAGTTACGACAACGTTGGGTTAGGAAATAATGTTCTACTCAAGCTGCACAATGCCTGAATGACAGGCCAAATACTGTGGCGTAACATAGGTTCTTAATGGTGAAGGCCGTTGAGATTCCTTCTATGAGAGCTATTGGTCTCTGACTTGAACTTTATGAGCGCAACAAAGTTAATTGCTGTCGTCATCTTGCTCGTGACAATTTCTGCTTGCCACCGCGCCATGGTGATGACTCCGATTCCCCCGAACCCGAAACAGGGAGATGTCATTCAAGTAAGAGTCGGAGCCACAAAAAAAGACGAATTATCGCAACTGAATTACTCGATCAACGAAGTGAATGGCTCTGGAGTCAATGTTACTTATGATGTGGCCTACGATAGCTGCAAAGGTAGGGGCATATATAACATTGATCTCCAGTTAGATGGTGAAGCGATATATGGTGATGGCGAGATCAAAACATATTCACAACAATATGACTTAACGTCAGGAGACAATGGGCGCGAAGACAATGATCTGGATTTTGCCGTTTACGTTGGAGGAGGTAATAAAAAGGAAAGATCGGTTCAAATTGATATGGCGAACAAGTTTATCGACTCCTACGACGCCTACGCGAACTCCCAATACTATTGGTCAGAGAACCGATTCTACAACACTCAGTCAATGACGTTCGCCAACGGCGCCGACCTAGTGGTCTCTTTTGGGCATGGTAGCAAGTATTCATACGGGCCTCGTTATGGAGGGGATGTCTATTTGCCGGACACAGAGTATGGGAATTTTGCACCCTGTGGGTCATCAGGAGATGCTGAGTATTTGGTGTTTATGAATTGTAATACATTGTCACTGGAGGATGAGTCGACGCCAATGACATACTGGGAATATTGGTTTAATTACCCTGATAGTCAACTAGACAACAGGCCTTTTACCGGACTCCACATGGTTTTAGGTTTCAGAACCAATTTTGCGGTTAATTCTGTTCACTGGGGGTATTGGCGGACCATAAACGGTAAGAAGTTTGTCAAGCAGTTCGCAAATAAACTGGATGGCGGATGGGGCGTTGTTGACGCTTGGCTTGATGCTGCTTCGGACGAGCTGAAGCAACGGAATGGGAAAAACATGGCAACGGTTTTCTACCCGCAGGTGTATGAGAATGATACCGTTTTCTCTGAAAAGGATGACTACATTCATGCGAATAGCAACTATGTACTCAAGATAGTCTCTTTCCTTGAATAGGTACTATTTGCGGAGATAAATCGAATGAGAGTTCGCTCAATCATACTTGGTTCTATTTTTTTACCATTAATGTACTTTTCTTCATTTTGCGAAGCCCTTGCGCTGGATGCTTCCTTTAGATCGGATATCGATAAAATCGTCAATGATCCGGTGAAAGTCTATGACCTGGATCTGGTCGAAAATAAACTGGTTTTTGAAAACATAGAAAAATGGGTTAAGAGACATATCGATTTGCAAAAAGCATCTTGTAGATCACTCGACCACAGGGAGAGCGTGCAATGCAAGCTGGAAGTAAGAGAGAACATCTCAATTCCATACGCTGACGCTGATGTAGATGGAGTGGTATCACCAAGCCCTTTTAATATTTATTTTGACAAGCAGCCTAGAAGCCGGTCTTTTCATAAGGCCCTTTGGGTTCCTACTCAGAAGACGCAAGACAAAAATTTTATCGCTGATCTCGGAAAGAAGTTCATACAACGAAATCGATTTGTTGCAGTAACCAATAATGACGATATTTTTGATTTTTTCGTCCTTTCATGGAAATCCAGAATTATTAGGGAGGAACCCAGAGCGGGCGACACCTATACGATATTGCACAGAGCAAAATACTTCAGGAGGTTTCATGATCTAGAGGTCATCAATTCTAAACAAATAGTTGATTTTCATCCCGCTTCCCTGGAAATCATATCCTACAAGAGCATTATGTGGACGCCTATTGATGAATCCTCTGGAAAGTATTTTCCTTATTTGCCAATTGAGGAAGTCATCGCTCAGGTCGATTCATTTTTTGTTGATGAAATGGAGGATTACAAAATTGCAGAAGTCCAATTGGCCTGGTATCAGTCAGACTATCAAATCTTTCCTGTTTTAGTCATTCACACTCAACGAAGTGAAGAGGAAGAACAACTTTATCCTATGGAACAAACGCTTTTGGTTAGCCTAGTGAAAGACATTAGAATAGATGAGGATGAGGTCGCGAATGCGTTATCACGCCGCGAGCCTCAGAATCTCCAACAATAGCTCTCTCGTTGGCTGGCTGCTATAGGCCACTGCATAAGGCGACTAACCGGTTGAGGTCGCACCGACAAAGCGGATGTTCATTAGTTGCCAATTTCAACGATATGAACTATGGACGAGGCTAGTGCTGACTTCAATTTCATCATCGCAAGGCGTACACCTGAGAATCCCGGCTCGGGAGTTGTTTTTGTCACACCGATACGAGGGGACAGGGAGGTCAAAGCGGCCAATACCTTAGGCTTCAGCCTCACAAGAAGCGTGGATGCCGTGTGCTTCGAGGCAGACAACAAACCCGGCGCTACTGCTAAACTGACGGGACTGATTGCCGATGCGGGAATCAACATCCGGGGCCTTTCTGTGGCCGTGATCGGGACGCGATTCGTCGCCTATATCGGTTTCGATAGCACCAACGATGCAGAAACAGCTATCAGCATCTTCCAAGATGCCGGGGCCGAGGTGATCTAGGGGCGGGTTTTGACCTGACATCGAGTACACCGGATTGCTAATTCAAATTATCTGGTGTTTTATGTAGTTGATGTTCAGCTCAGGGGTTGGCGTTTATTCTGTCGTCGAAACTCCGGCTGTGCATCATTCCAACTTTCCCGCCCAATAAAATTTATGCATTGCTCGATTTCAAGATTCTGCGGGGAGAGAGCATGAGTTTACTAGCTTACCAATACCCGAATGCCCGCCAATTTCTGATAATATGGTCTTTATGCTACCTATACTCACTTACTTGGGAGATCGAGATGAAGTGGATGAGAATACTGGCACTGGGGGGTCTGTTTGTTCTGTATCCCGTCGTGAGTGAAACGGGAGGAGAAGGTTTCGTAGCGCTTCAAACGGCTGATTCGTCTTGTGGCGACGACAGCAGCGACATATACGTGGACTGTGGGAACGGTACGGTGACGGACAACCGAACCTCACTGGTGTGGCTGAAGAATGCGAACTGCGTTGGTGGAGTGGGAGTGGGAGTGGATTGGCATGTGGCTATGGAGTTTGTGGCCGGCCTCGGGGACATATCTCCTTATTCGGTTGTCACGGATTCCGACTGTGGTCTGAGCGACGGCTCGTCCCCCGGCGAATGGCGGCTGCCAAAGGTCGATGAGTTTGAGGTGATGGTTGCAGATGCATTGGGGATCGATGGCGATCCGGACTGCAAAGACGTGAACGCACCGTCAATCACGGATGACAGTGGCGACTCATGTTGGGCAGAGGGACTTGGAAGCAGCTTTTCCAGCGTGGAGGACGCACACTACTGGTCGTCTACTACCTACCCGATTGACACCACGAAGGCCGCGGGGATGAACCTCAGCTTTGGCGTTGTCACCGCGGACGACAAGACCGTCACCACCTACGGCGTCTGGCCAGTTCGTGGCGGGCAATGATTGGTTCTTTGAGAGGCGAAGGTCTGAGAGTTACCTGTCCCTCCTCAAAACCTATCCGATCTTGGAATCGACAACCGAAGACCTACTGGTGATCAGAAAGATTCTCACTCATCTGGAGACAAAAGCGATCCATGCCGATCTGTTACCCCAGCGCAGTCCGATAATTATGCACATTACCAAGCCAGGCTCGTTGACACACGTCAAACTACGCCCAAGGCGCTATGCTTCTTCGAACGATAAACCAAACTGTTTCGCCAGCTACAGAGCAATTCCCGGATACTTGGTGAAATGTCCGGGCTAACGTGGACTGACTTTTACAGCCGGGCGATAGCGTCCAGCGCTGAGTAGGTAATGATCATGTTGGCGCCGGCACGCTTTATACATATCAGGCTCTCCATCATTAATTTCTCCGCGTCCAAATAACCTTGTTCCCCAGCTGCGCGGATCAACGCAGTTTCACCAGACACTTGATAGGCAGCGATGGGGACCGAGAAATTCTCGCGCGCAGCATGGATTATATCCAGGCAAGGCATGGCCGGCTTAATGATGATCATGTCTGCGCCTTCTTCCATATCCAGTGCGATTTCCCGCATGGCTTCGCGGCCATTGGCGATGTCCATTTGATGGGTATCGTGCAGGCTCTTTTCCGGACTCGAATCGGTACCCGTTTTGAAGGGGCCATAAAGGACTGTGGAATACTTCGCCGAATATGGCATGTTAGCGGTATTTATAAAGCCGCTGGAATCCAGCGAACTGCGAATCGACTGGACCGTTCCGTCCATCATTCCCGAAGGTGCAATCACGTCGGCTCCGGATTGTGCAAAGGCCGTGGCAATTTCACCGATGCGCTCCAGCGTAGTGTCATTGTCGATCACGCCATCATCATTGAGAATTCCGCAATGCCCATCTGATTTGTACCCACATAGACACAGGTCTGCAATCAGAACCAGGTCCGGCACCTCGTCCTTAAGCTGGGCAAGCGCTTTCTGGATCGGGCCGTCGACGCCGCTGGCGACAGAGGCTGTCTGGTCCTTTTCTTCCGGCGTCGTGATTGCGAATAGAAGCACCGCTGGCACGCCGAAGTCCCGGATAGTCTTTGCGAATTTCGTCAAGGGCTTGCCAGACAGCAAATTACAGCCGGGCAAAGCACCGATGGGACGATCCGTATCTGTTTCTGAGCTAACAAACAATGGCAGGATAAAATCACTCGGTGAGAGAGAGGTTTCGCGAACCAGGCTGCGCATCTGCGCAGTGGTACGCAGTCGGCGCAGTCGCTGGTTAGGAAATGCCATATTCGTTCTCCAATAGTTTACGCGGACTCTTGCCCATTAATTCCTGGGGGATATCCTTCACCATCTCTATGCTGCGCGGTAGTTTATATTCGGCCAGCCGATTGCGGCAATAATGCAGTACATCTTCTGTACTAATCTTGCTTTCTGCCACCAGCAGCACTTTGATCATTTCCAGCCCGTTCGCATCCTTGGTCCCGAACGCCAAGGCCTGTGCGATGCCAGGCATCGACATGAGCACCTGCTGAATCTCCACCGGGTCCACCTTAACACCGGAGACATTGATCATTGCATCGTTACGGCCCGTGAGAGCGAGGTTGCCTTCTATATCCTGCGTGCCCAGATCTTCCATGCAGTAAAAACCGTCTTCGGTCATGGGAATCTCGTTACCTAATTCACCAACATAACCACTAAACAGGGCCGGACTGGACACCTGTATCTTTCCCGCGTGCCCTTGTGCTACCTCCTTATTATTACCGTCCACTAGTCGTACCCGCACGCCTTGAAGCGGTTTGCCCACACTTCCGGCCTGCAGTTGATCACCGAAAGAGATGCTGATGGTGCCGGTTTCCGAGGAACCATAAAGTTGCCGCACCCGGATATTCAGACTACGCAGCTTTTTATCCAGTTCCACGGGTAGCGCTGCCCCGGAAGAAATCCACGTACGCACATGGTCCAAACGATAATGTGGCTCGACCACTTGTGCCAGCGCACGGAACACGAAAGGTGAACCAATCACCATCGTTGGCTTTTTGTCCAGTATCAAATCTAACATTGGGTGGGGTAGGAACCTGTCCATGGTTACGATGCTGGCCCCGCAAAACAGCGGTAGTAGTAAGCAGTTGGAGAATCCGTTGGCATGCCAGAATGGCACCACACTGAGAAAACGGTCTTCGGCAGTGACCTGCAAGCCCGCGGTAACCTGTCTCAGGTTGGCATAAATGGCAGCTGCGGTTCGCGCAACTATACGTGGATCCCCACTGCTACCGGACGTGCTCAGACAAACGAACTCCCGTTCCGGATCCGGTTTCTGCAAGCACTCCGGCAGATCGCCCTTTGCATCGTCGAGGACTTTGTCCAATTCCACTACCTGGACGGTTTCAGGTACGAGTGCACTTGTTGAAGCACAACAAATAACCGCCCGAACCCCGCATTTGCGAAAAATGCTTTGCAGCTCTGCAAACTTCAGATCAATACTCAGGGGCAGGTAGCTGTAGCCTGTATGGGCCACCGCTAAAAAAGCGACGACAGCATGCATTGAATTGGGAAGCAATACGGCAATCCGCTCCCCATGCCGGAGTTTCAGGTGTTTGAGCCTTTTGGCCAGCATTCGCGAGGACCTTTGAAGGCTGAAAAAACTGAAGCTCTGATCACGGTCAATGACAGCCAGCCGGTCGTCTTGATTGAAAATGGATTGCAGCACAGGATCCAACATCAAGAAACTCCAGTCAGGAAACTGACCGCGCATCCGCAATGAACTCAGCCAATCTATCCAGATCGCTGATCATTTCTGCGTCAATGTGCTCAGGGTCGAAACGGATTTCGAAATGCTCTTCCAGCAGCAGCACCAATTCGACCATCAGAAGGGAATCCACCGCTGTAACCCTATCCAGGCGACCTCCGACTCTCAACTGTTCAAGGGGTTCCTTCTCCAGCGAGAGGCGCTTGGCAATGATGCCGAGAATCACCTCGTGAATATCGTCCAATACCGTCATTTTATCCGTCACCTGTGTTTCCCGCTCCACATGACCCATTCGGTGGGATGAGCCAGCACCCACGATTCAAGCAGCCCGGCCATTAGCTCAATGCGGCCCATAAACTCCTCCGTTGAGGATCCCTCAATGAAACGGATAGGTTTTCCGAAAACGACCTCAAAACCACTGCTATTACCCAAACACTGCATGGGTACGAGTGGTGCACCTGTGAGTTCGGCAAGCCTGAGAAAACCGCCAGCAAACTGTCGTTTTTCGTTCAGACACTTCACCCGGAACTTTTCCCTGGCGACGCTGGCATCAATGTTTACATTTATCATGCCGTTATCGCGCAGGCGCCGCAGCAACCCAGCGCCAAGCCCGGCATCCTGAGTATGAATCTCGTCTTCAATAATGGTAGTGAGGAAGCGTCCATAGGCTGGTGCTACGTATCGATTGCCAAAACGCCCCATTGCCGTGCTTATGGGCACGGGGATACGAACGCTCATGAACGTGTAGCCAATGCGCCTGAGATAGTACTTGGCCAACCGGTTAGCGTTAAAGTGACCGCTTATCACGATCACGCCTTTTTCATCTGCCAGGGCTTCGTCGAGGAATTCAATGCCGCGCACTGTTGCACAGTTGCCGAGCGTTTCGGTGCTCAATCGACGTATCACCAGATCATCAATAGACTTGCGCAAATTCTTGGCCAGAAAGGATCGTGCCATGACCTCGGGCGAAGTCGACAGGTCGTGACCCTTAAAGGACTTTGCCATATGTTGGCTGACCGGTACCGAAATGTCACGACGCAAGCGAGCGTAAAATGGTGCCAGACGTTGCGTCAACCAGGTCAAAATATTGACAGGTATCAGGTAGCATAGACCACGCACTGGATACAGGTAAATCCAGGCCATGATGTCTTGCATCCGGATCCAGCTATCGGGAGCACGCTTGGGTGCCGGGTGGCCGTTGCGGGGCAGTTGTTGGGTTTGCAGCACAAATTCTCCCAAACGCCATGACATTCAATGGTGGTTGACTGTTGTTCGGGCACATGGCCCAATCGAGCCAACCTGCAAGACAAACGCTACTGCCCACACTTGTTCCAGTTTAGCCTACTAACCGCAGGTTTCGTAATAAGAATTGGGGTCAGAGTAAAAACTATCTTAGGACGTTGGGTCTGATTATCCAAATGTCTGTTATTAGCCGTTGGCTGCTATAGGCCACTGTATCAAGGTGACTAACCAGTTCCGCCCTGAAAGCTGCCATTCAAGTGGTACACAAATTTGGCACACTCAGCCATAAAGGTGATTCGGGGTTAGTCGTAATTCATTGATTTAATAGTGCGCGGTATTGGAATCGAACCACCTACACGCGGATTTTCAGAACCAATTACCAATTTTTAATGTTATATAAAACAGCTACCTGTGGTGTTTGTCCATTAACAAAGTGCCGGTAAACGCCAGTAAACAACAGGTGGTAGTACACACAAGTACACAATGCGATTCATGGCCGTGATTTTCTAAGTGTCCGCTTTTTAGTCAGTAAGCGGCTACACACCAGATGTAATTTACGGCAATGCCTATAACCGAAACCGTCCAAAAGCGGACCCCAAAACAAGAAGCATGACAATCCACTGCAATACTTGATATAGATCAAGCTGCTTTCCTCTGGAGGGGGTAGTATCCGATTGTTGGTATTCCGTCTGGAATGTGTACGTCAATCTTTTCACGGGGAGGGCAGATGAAAGCAGATCATCTTTCTGGAAGCACCAACCCGCGCACGCAAAGAAACCTTTGCAGCATCCTTCATGAATTTATCTTAGCTGTTACCTTGCTTGTGCTTGGATCGGGAGCCGTTATTGCGGCCGATTTCCATCTCGATGGCGCTGACAC
Organism: Gammaproteobacteria bacterium; assembly: GCA_021772935.1. GTDB lineage: Bacteria > Pseudomonadota > Gammaproteobacteria > Xanthomonadales > SZUA-36 > SZUA-36. The sequence continues at coordinate 5,379 of JAJFLA010000018.1, read as the reverse complement.
TACATCCGCGGTATCTGGAGAGACCTATTTCCATAACCTGACCGCCAGTACCACTGCAGCACATAAAATGCTGTTGGAAAGCGACTGATCGATTTTGTGAATTCCTATATGTTTGATTCAGGAGGAAGAGACAATGCGATTTTCAAGAATGCAGGTTTCAGGATTTCTGGGTATTTGTTTGCTGTTTGTCTACCCTTGCTTCGCAGGTTCGGTAAGAGACCCAGTTATGTCTAATCAAGGCCTTGGCAATATGGTCTTGATTCAAGGTGGTACGTTCCAGATGGGCGATACCTTCGGTGAAGGCGCCGAAGATGAGCGGCCACTCCACAAAGTTACACTAAGCAATTTCTATCTAAACAGATATGAAATCACGGTTGCCGAGTTTCGTGCCTTCGTGGAGGCAACTGGCTACAAGACCTCTGCCGAAGGTCCGATAAACGACCAGGCTCGGAAACAACTCTTGAAGCGTTTCCAATCACCTGATCTCACAGCCCAAGAACGGCTTAGCATACACGAGGAGTTTCTCTACTATGGAGGAGCGGGTTTCTGGGACGCAAAAAACCGGAAGTGGTCAGGCTACAATTCGAGTACCAGTTGGAGAAGTCCGGGCATCGAACAAGGGGACACCGATCCCGTGCTTGGTATCTCGCCCATTGACGCGATGCGGTACTGCAACTGGTTGAGTGTGCAGAATGGCCTGCCGGTGGCCTACGACCTTGAAACTGGCGGCATCCTCGACGGGCATGGTCGCTCGACGACCAATATAACTACTGTTGTTGGCTACCGATTGCCAACTGAGGCAGAGTGGGAATACGCGGCTCGAGAGGGTGGACATAAAGTGCGATTTGGCAACGGGCAGCTCATCGCCCGGTCGTCCGAAATTAATTTCCGGGGCGACGATGGTGACTACGAGTATCTGGAGCCAAGTGCCTATACCGCCAGGACAACGCCCGTTGGGAGTTTCTCTCCAAATAAACTGGGGCTTTATGACATGAGTGGCAACGCCTGGGAATGGGCGAGTGACAATTACAGCAGCTACAGCAGTGAGGCTCAGACAGATCCATATGTTGTATCCGGACGCAAACATGCTGCTCGGGGAGGGCGTTGGGGCGGTGACGCTTTTGAAGCGCGTGCATCGCATCGTGATTCGTACCCACGCAATGATCGATGTAATAACACCGGTTTTCGTATAGCCCGCTCGGCAAACCGGACTGACTGATGCACGACAATATGAAGATCAGGACGATAATTTCTTACAGTGTTCTTGTGCTTTTCCTGTGGAGCTCTGTTGGGATAGCTGAAAATATCACTGATGGATCAGCTTTGGCAGCACCGGTTGGCGTGTGGTTTGGCATTGACTCAATTGATAATAGTGAGGCTTGGTTGGCCTTCACTGAAAAAGACTATGTGGTCGTCGATTCAAATGCCCCGAGTGCCTGTGGTCAGGTTGACGGGGCTGTTCTTGTCGGATTTGCCAAGAGTTATAAGGTTCAGTGTAATACGATTACCGGCACCGTTACTTATCTTTGCCAGGGCGAGCCGCGAGCATCATTTGAGCACATGCTGCAGTACGATCCATTGAGTGACCAACTTATAGGTGCGCGCGCAATATTCAGCAGAGTCCCTGACGCGGACCATGACATGTTCGTCGAGGGAGTCAAGCAACTGAAAAGCATGACAGCAGAAGGGTGGTACAGCCTCAAAATACTGTTACAGAAGAAGCCTCCAAAGAAGTAGCCGAAGTTGGACTAGAGTCTTCGGTGGGAGGCGTGGGTGATTCATATGACGGTTCACAGGCATAACATGAGCAAGGGAAGGGACCCAATCTGGACCCCGCAGCTGTCGCCAAGCTAATGACGGCCATAACCTGTCCTTTGAGTCCTTCTCTAGCAAAATGTATCCGGCCCCTTACCCAGAAATAATCTGGCCCCAGTAGCTCCCCACCCCTTCGCTAATTCGGCTGAGAAGTCTTTTGGATCAGTTGGAGGTGAATAAAAGGATTCAAATGATCAATTCAAACCAGAAATGGTTTTGATAACCTGTTTGGAGTCAAATGGCTTCCATTTGTTGACACCTATATTTCGCCTATACCAGGCTTTTACATGATAATCCTCATTTGAATCTAAGCCCACAAAATGATGAGAACCGACATAAGTGCCAAAATAAAGCAACTGATAATCGCCCGCACACACATCGGTTCCACCGCCACTATTCTCCCGCTTTATACAAATTTTGACTCTGGCCGTTGTGCTCTTCTTGCCTTTGCAGTTATCGGCGTCCCAATAGACCGTGGTTGAATTTGCGGATAATGTTGAGACGTCGATCTCACAGGCCGCTAAGGCATCGCCACTAAGTCCTGCTGAAATTACCAAGAATAATGCTACTAGAATTGATCTAAACATAGTTCTTCTCCACTAATGCAAACCCGTACACACCTCTTGGGTGCGCCTGCTGCGCTCTTGAGAATCCACGAACAGGCCTCAGATCAGCGCGCCGTTCTGGCGCACGTCAGTCAGTCGTAGTTCAATTAATTCAATAATCTGCCCTAAGTAACTTTCGTATTGTTAGAGTAGTATTCCCATCTAGGACAAAACAATACGATATTATATGTTCGAACACAAACCCTTAGGGATCGAGAAACCGCAAAGGATGGGGTAAGAGTCAAGTGCCAGAGTAAATTAACAGGTATCAGCGAACTGTTGGGTAAATAGTGGGGCGGGATCCTAGATAAAAATGGTGGCCAGAGGTGGTCGCTCCCGGCCATCCATGGCCTCTGCGACATGTGCTTAGCGAGACATAGCTTACAGATTATTCCGGAGACATTGTTTACACATTAACCTGACAAACTAACCTTTCAGACATACGATTCGAAGTTAGTAGAAAAGACTATGGCCTAGATTTGATATGTACCCGATGGTAAATAAACCAGGAAATCCAGAGCAACGTCGAAATACCAATGGCGGTGAATATTGCTGGTTTAGGGTTATCAACGGAACTGATAGAGCCTGCGTAAGAGGCAATTAGCACGTATGGTACTGAGCTAATCAGCCATGCAAGCAAAAATTTACTAAAATTCATGCGTGTCATTCCAGAAAGGCAGGCTGTAATTTCTGGCAGAATAGGCATGGCTCTCGACAAAAGTATCATCATAATCCCATGTTTTTTAAATGTGTAAATTGCATCATTTCGCTTGCCTTCATCCTTCACTAAATAATCAAAAATTGTCTCACCAAAGTAACGGCTTAATGCGTACCCACAAATTCCTGCTAATAAAACGCCCAATAATGCTGCAAGAGCGCCGTAAGTATGACCCAGGAAATAGCCCGAGAGAATTGTGACTGTCAATGTTGGTATGGCAATAAATAGATCTGCAAACAGAAGCAATGCAACAAGCGTCCCAACATAGATTGGTGATAACTCTTTAGCCTGCATAAGCCAACTTTCAATTTGCTCTACCGTCAATACCCCAGTGAACTTAATTATCAAGAAAGTTGTAGCAAAAAATGTGGCGATAATTAGAAAAACTTTTATTAACGATTTCATTGTTACAATTCAAAATTTCTTCATAATGTTTTGCGCGATCGATGGTGCCAAACGGAGCAACAGCCTGAGCAATTTGACCTTACCAATATCATGGTCTGGGATATCGTGTTCAATTCCATGAATAATATGTTTTGCCGCAGTCTCGGGAGACATCTTGTTTTTTCCTCTACCTGTCGTCATTGATGTATCAACCAGTTCCAAAAATACTTGTTGTACGCTGATATTTGTTTTTTCAAGCTGATGGCGGAGTGATTGGGAGAAAATATTTAAAGCCCCTTTTGTTGCACAATAAACCGATGATGATGTTTTCGGTGCTAAAGCAAGCCCGGAATTAATGTTCAAAATTGCTGCTTTGTGATTATGTAATAAGGCGGGTAATAGCAGGTAGGTCAAATTGCATACGCTGGTGAAGTTTAAAGTTATTTCATGAGCTATATTTTCATATCGAAACTCATCATCCAGGAATGTCGGTGTGTATTGAACAGCCGCATTATTAACAAGCACATCAATTGATTCGAAGCGCTTGACTATGGCATCTGTTACGTCTTCTATATCTTCAAGTTTGGACAGATCGGCCTGAAAGGTAACCAATCCCTCAAGCTCATGAGCAAGTTTATTGAGCTTGCTTGTGCTTCTGGAAATTACGATCACCTCATTATCCAGATTAAGATATTTCGCCAGCTCGTAGCCGATACCGGATGTGCCACCAGTAATTACAATGCATTTTTTATCGAGTTTCATGGGTGATGTTGTTTGCTTACTTTTTTCAGGTTACTGTCCGGTATGTTAGGCCCATGATTTAGAGGAATCATTAACCGTGGTTAAAATCTATGAAATTTCATAAGCTTCTGCGACTTGAAGGAGTCTCGGTAGAAAAGGACAAGGGGGAGCATGTTTTTATGCAGTCTGATTCAGACAAATCACTCTACTTCGTTCAATCAGGTTTGCTGAAGGCATACTACACAACAGAGGATGGCAAGGAATATATAAAATCATTTCTTTTGCCTAACGATATAATTGGAAGCCTGTCTTCAAGTTATTTAGAAGAATGTAGTTCATTCAGCCTTCTTTGTCTGGAGCCTACTACTCTGGTCAAAATGCCTTTTAGGAGGCTTTATGAGTACACCAAGGGGGATTTGGAGTTGGCGAACAATATGATTGACCTGATACTTCATCTGGCAATTAAGAAAGAAAAACGAGAATATGAATTTCTATGTTTGAGTGCTGAAGAACGATTTTGTATGCTAGTAAAAACTTCCCCATCTCTTTTGGAAAAAGTAACCCAGAATGATTTAGCTCGCTATTTAGGGATTACGCCCGTTGGATTGAGTCGAATTAAGAAAAGAACACATACAAGGCCAATTAACGCAAAACAAACAGCGCTTTGAACGGCTGGTTATTGGTGACGTTATAAGGCTGTTCCAAATGTGTAAATCAAAATCATTATTTGCAATCTGTATTCTAATTCTGACAGTGGCACTGTGTTGGTAACAACCTCACAGGACGGCAAACAGCTATGCTACCAGTTTCTCGCGCAGACGTTCATAAGGCGTTTTACCATTCAGTGCATCCAGGCGGATCGAGTACACAAAATTGACACAATCAGTAAGTGCTGGAAGGTTGAGGTTGGTTGTAAGTCGTTGAAAATATTGGTGGCCAGAGGTGGTCGCTCCCGGCATCCATGGCCTCCGCGACTGAGCTTCCCGACACATAGGTTCCATTTTATTCCGGGCACATAGGTTACACAATTGAGGTATTTGGAGGAGGACTCCGAATGCCCTGGAAAGAGTGTAACGCTATGGATGAACGCCTCAGGTTTGTGGCCAAGCTTCTCGA
>JAJFLA010000017.1 GCA_021772935.1 Gammaproteobacteria bacterium | reverse complement strand
TTCGCTGTACTGTCCAGCCTGCTTTAGCACTGTGTCGAGCAAAAGCCACCAGTAAATAGGTGATCATGGCGATCCAAATCTGAGTCAACATGGCGTTCCTGGACAACCCCACAAAGGCCTTGATCTTTAGGTTTTGCTTGATGGCTTTGAAGAACAACTCCACCTGCCAACGGTCTTTATAAATAGCCGCAATCGTCGCAGCCGATAGCGAAAAATTGTTCGTCAGAAACATATAGAACTTGCCGCTATCTTTATCTCTAAACCCAACACGACGTAACCTGGGCGCGCCACGCTTTAGTGCATGCGCACTGTTTAACTGGATGATCTGGTCACTGAGAACCCCTTGTGATTTATTCACCGGCTTGCGCTCTATTACTTTGTAAACCGCTTTGGGTCTAAGTCGGGTAACGAAGCTTACTCCTTGTTCCGTAAGGCTTCCGAACCATTGGTAGTCAACATAACCTTTATCAAACGCTACAATACTATCCCTGGGGAACTTGAATTTTCGACCCTGAACCATGTCGTTTTCATTACCATCACTCAGTGCGACAAACTCCGGCAGCATGTTCCCGTGATTAAGTCCCACACTTAATTTTACGTTTGCGGCGTCGGTTCGATGCGCAGCCCAAGGGAATAACTTCAAGGATAAATCTATGGCACTAGCATCTAGTGAATAGAGTGGGTTTTTGAAACGAAACTTATGCTGAGACGGCTGCTGCTTACAGCGGTTCAGAAGTCGATAAAAAACAGATTGGTAGAGTTCAGCTGGTTGTTTCTCATTGAGACGAGCCAGGGTGGAACGAGCAATGGGTTTAGCGCCAAGATGATAGAGCTTAGCTTGTTGAGCCTCTAAGTTGGATTCTATATCTCTCAGACTTTGGCGACCAGAAAACTGCGACATGGCCATGCCAACGAATTGATCCCAACGAGTGGCCGAACGGAGTTTTTGACCTTTATGGTGCTCTTTTGCCTGCCTCTCAAATTCATGTCTTGATAGAGGTTTTAGTAACTGATGAAATGCGGTGTTATTATGTGACAAAGCCTGAATCCCTTGTTGCTCAATAGTTTCTTCGCAGACCTATTGTAACAATAGAGATTCGGGCTTTCTTATTTATCCCAACTGTGGGACAGCAGTGGGGTGTGCCCTCCTTTTTCTGGTCTTTTTCGCAACGGCAATTTCAATTAGAAATGATAGGTCGCTTCTATACCGTAAGTACGCGGCATCAAAGGAACGCCTGAAAGCGAACCGAAGAAATCACGGAAATAGTCAACATAGGTGAATTTATCGGTAATGTTGCGTCCCCAGAGAAACACCTCCCAGGCCCCATCATTGTCTATCAGGCCAATCCGGCCGTTGAGTGTAGTGAATGATTCCACGTGTCCATAATTGATGGTGTGGGGTACACCGAATGAAGGCAAATCGAACAACAAGGTGGTGGGTGCGAAACCTGTCAGGTTTCTAGTTGTTTCATTCTCAATGGTCGTGAAATAGTCACCGGTGTAATTAACATCCAGACGGATTAGCAAATCCGCAGCACTGAAATGGGTGTGGTGCTGGAACCCGAAGGTGGCATTGATTGATGGCGCCAGTGGCAGATCGTTGCCCTTGGCATTAATGGACACCTTGACAGGGTTTCCACTTGCATCGGGTACTTCTTCCGAGGTACCGCCGGGAAAATCAGCAAATGTAGCATCGAGTAAACCCAGTGAACCATTGAGTGTCAGGTTGGCCGTTGCATTGAATGTGACTTCCAGTTCAAGACCCTTGGTATCCACCGCGGCAGCATTGGTGATCCTGATTGATGTTAACTGTGCACCGGTTGCCTCATCAAAACCGAGATCAAAAAACTGGTTAACCTGGTAGTCCTCGTAGTCGGCAATAAATGCCGCGGCGTTCAACTGTAGCCTGCCATCCAGAAAAGTGGATTTCAAACCCAGCTCGTATGAATCTACCGTCTCTTCATCAAAAGTAATGCCAGCATCCAGATCGGCTTGTGTTACATAATCAAGATTGAAGCCGCCGGATTTGAAGCCGGTTGAAAATTTACCATAAATGTTGGTGTTATCACCCAATGCGTAACCAAGGGTTATCAGGGGTGCAAAGTTGGTGTATGTGTCTGAATCAATCAAACCGCCTGCTGGTGTAGTACCAATTCCGAAGGCGCCGGAGCGTGTGCCATCAAGATGATAAACAACATCCTTGGTTTCGTCTGAATAACGGAAACCAAAACCTAAACGCAACTGCTCATTGAAGTCATAGCTACCGTTAACGAACAATGCCCAGCTATCAGTTTCGACGGTACCGTGATTAAAGGCGCCGCCGCCTTTGAACGCTCCAAACAGCCAGCCGGCATTGCCGGTCACAGCATCACGAATGGTGGTTGAATCCTGGTTGTAATAGTAGAGCCCGGCTACATATTTAAATTTGGCATCATCCGGCGAGATCAACTGGATCTCCTGGGTTGTCTGCTCATATTTGTCGGTATAATCAATATAAAGGAAATCGATGGCCGAGGCATCGGTGTCATTGTGATGAACTATCTCGGAATCACGAAAGGCGGTGATAGAGCGAAAGCTATAGCCATTTTCGAATGCATAGTCGATATTAAGATTGGCACCGAACATATCCCTCGTCTCGAAGCTGTCTTCGCTGAAGCTAACTTCGTTACGCTCAGGTGCAAAGCGGTCAATCGTTGAGCCAAAGGTATCTGTGAACGGTTCGCCATTGACCATAACGCGGTCTGATTCCAATCCATCAATAGCAATGTTGATATCAAGTTTCTCATTGGGTGTGATTCGTAACTGCGCGCGGTAGGATTCGGTATCCACGTCATTTGACCGTTTAGTGGTTTGCGGGTCGGTATCCGGACCAACCGCTGCACACAGACCAGGTGGTGTTACAGGTGCACCCAGAATACCACTACAAAAAGGTTCAGCAAGTGGCAGGCTCGTGGGAATAATACCTAGTAGTGGATGCGGGAAAAAGAATGTCTGGGGTACATGGCTGGATTCATAAACATTCTTGATGAAGCCATCACGGCGTCGATCTGAATAGGAGATTCGGGCGCTGACGATGTCACCCAAGGGGATGTTAAAGACACCCTTCAATTCAAGGCCATCAAAATTAAAAGCGTTGGCTGTCACGGAGCCTTCGAATTCCCGACCGGGTTTGGTGGAAATCATGCTGATCGCGCCGGCGACGGTATTTTTACCAAACAAGGTGCCCTGTGGACCACGCAAAACCTCGATATGATCAAGGTCTACAAGATCCTGATTGAGTGCCGGACCCTGACCGAGATAAACGCCATCAAGATAAACACCCACACGGGAGTCAAAGCCAATGTTACGTGAGTTTGCACCAACACCACGGATATTGATCTGGGCACCAAAGTCAGTACCTTGGGTAATCGTGACGTTGGGGATATATTCGGTCAGATCCCGTAGTTCCTGAACACCCGTTTGTTCAATGGAATCGGCACTGAACACCGATATTGAAATAGGCACTTCACTGAGGCTCTCAGAACGTTTCTGGGCGGTTACCAGGATCTCCTCTATGGCCAGATCTTCACCCTCCTGTGCAAAAGCCGCCGTGCTGAAGAACGCGGAGCCCAAAAGTGCGGAACTGACTACCGCAGAAATCACCAAGCCATTAGCTTTAATTCTCATCATTGTCCACCCTGCTTATTTACGGAATATGTCTCTTATTAGAATGAGTATAAAAAAATGATCAGCCGGGAGCTGATTATTTTAAAGGTTAAAATTACGTTATAGGCTAATGACTGTCAATCAGAAATCTCAATGGCGGTATGCATTTACGGTTGATGGACCACTGTTTAAATGCGAATGCGTCTCAGTGACATATTTTTACTCGCTTACTGACTTGATTCCATAATGAGAGCAGCATAAAAAGAGGTTGCCTTTGTCAGGTTGTCGATTGATATTCTCTCGTTGACACCGTGAAACGTCGCCAGGTCTTCGGAATCTATCATCATGGGGTTAAAACGATAGGCGTCTTGTGACACGGTTTGGTAGTGCTTGGAGTCGGTGCCGGCGATAGTTAATCCGGGTGCCACCACCACATCACCAAAAATTCTTCTGCTTACCTCGGCGAGTGCTGCGAAGCCAGCACTGTTGCTGCTGGAGATCGGTGATGCCGGTGTCGCGTTCAAAATATCTACGCTTACGCCATCTCGCACGATGATCTGTTTCAGCCTCGTGATCACATCATCGATATCATCCTGGGGGTGTATACGTAGATTCACAGTGGCTCTGGCAACCGGTGCCAGTACGTTTTCCTTAATCCCGGCCTGCAGCATGGTGGGTGCGATTGTTGTTCGCAACATCGCTGCACCCACAGGGCTCGCTGTCAGTGCATTTTCAAGTAAGGGCCTAAATAGCCATTGGTTGGCAAATAACATTCGCTTTGTGAATGGCATATGACGTGCAATCTCCAGGTACATTTCTGCGCTGGGTCCCGAGCTCAGGTGGTTGTCAAAAGAGAAGTTTTGAAGATCGTTTAGGGTCTCGGCAAGTGTGTAAATTGCCATATCGTGTGGTGGCATTGATGAATGGCCACCGTCCGATTTGGCCGTAATCTGCAGGGTGAGAAAGCCTTTCTCAGAAAGGTTGATACCGGCCAGTGGTGATGCCAATCCAGGGATGATCCCATCCAGTACGAATGAGCCCTCGTCCAGGCTCCATTCAATTTGCACGCCACGGGCCTTCAATTCTGAGGCGATGCTGGCCGCACCCTCGCTACCACCCACCTCTTCATCGTGTCCGAACGCCACATAGATATCTCGCTGTGGTTCATATCCGCTTTCCAGCAGCAGGGTCAAAGCCTCCATAATGGCGACAACGGCACTTTTATCATCAAGTGCACCACGCCCCCAGACCGCGCCCTCTTTGATCTCGCCTGCAAATGGTGGGTGTTGCCACTGGTCGCGCGAAGACTGTGGCACCGGGACCACATCGTAATGAGCAGTCAGCAAAATGGGTTTGCCACCAACGCCAGTGCCCTGCCATTGATAGAGCAGGCTGTATTGTCCTATCCGTTGAGTTGACAGTCGCGAATACACCAATGGGTAGGTTTCAGCAAGCCAAGCGATAAAGTTCTCGAATGGTTCCCGAGTGGTATTTTCGGCGTTACCGAAGGATATGGTCGGGAAGGTGATCGCCTCGGACATATGCCTGACAATGCTTGCTTCGTCGATTAGAAATGATTGGGGTTTTTGCGCTGTCAACACCGGTGGTATGAATAGTAGAGTCCTGGTGACAATAACGACTGCGAGAACCACAACAACGATTAAAACGACGATAAGTAGTTTTCGAAGCATTGATTGCTATCCCATCTGAGCTGCGGAATGGGGTGCCCAGCGTTGATGCCATGAACGGGCTTCTTCCAGTTGATAAGCAAATTCAAACAGTGTCTTTTCGTTACCTTTTCTAGCAGCAAACTGGCTGCCTACAGGCAAACCCTTCGCATTCCACCCAAGTGGGACAGACATCGCGGGTTGGCCGGATATATTGTAGACCGGTGTGTAATTCACATAATTAAGCGCATCCTGAATGAGTTGGTCTCCCGCCACCAGTGGGCCCTGCTCACCCAGCTTCGGTGCCGCAGTTGAGAGCACGGGTGATAACAGGACATCGTGTTTTTGCATCATGTCATCAAGGTTTTCTGTAACTTCGGCAAAATATGATTGTGCAGTTTGCATATGAGCCTGGCCACGTGTATGAAAATACTCGGCCATATAAAGCGTCCAGGGTTCCAGCAAATCTTCTCCGACAGAGGCGCCTGTCTGTTTTTCCAGATGGGCCTTAAAGTTGGCAGCATGAGATGACCACATCGCCAGAAAGGCGTCTATCAAACGCCCGCTGTCAAACTGGAAAGATGTTTCGCTGATGTCATGTCCCAAATCTTGACATAGTTTTGCCGTGGCAAGTATTTGAGCCTCAACATCGCAAGATGGTTTTTTACCATTGATGCCGTGCATGACGAGACCAATTTTGAGCTTTCTGTTGAGTGTATTTTTGGTGAAGCCAATGGCCGGAAAGTGTGCATTGCTACCCTTATTTTCAGTCACTGCAAACAGGGCAGCGCTATCACGCACTGTACGGGTGATGTGTCCTTTGACGGAAAGCTCCCATGGCATCGGTGGTTCGGTTCTTACTTCTCGTCCACGACTGGGCTTCAGGGCAAAAACACCACAGCAAGACGCGGGTACCCGCAAGGAGCCACCACCGTCGCTACCCTGTGCAGACGCGACCATACCAGCCGCAACAGCTGCTGCTGCACCACCGCTGGAGCCACCGGAAGAACGACTTAAATCCCAGGGGTTAGGTGTTGGCCCAAAGGCCAGGGGCTCCGTTGTTCCAAGTAGACCGAGTTCCGGCGTGTTGGTTTTACCAAGGACATTCATGCCAGCTTCCAAAACACGGTTTCCAAAAACGTGGGTATGATCGGAGATATGATTGATGCTTGCGCGCGAGCCAAATGCGGTCCGGTAGCCTTTGTATTCCATTAGGTCTTTGAATAAATATGGAACACCACTGAATGGCCCGGATGGTAGTCCATTTTGTGCACGTTCAAGCGCGGGCTCAAAAATAGGCGTGATGACTGCATTGAGTTGATCGTTCAGTAACTTAATGCGTTTAATCGCAGCCTGTGTGAGATCCACTGGAGAAACCTCACCCTGCTTGAGCAAAGCTGCTTGCGCGATCGAATCCAGCTGAAAAAACGCATCGGTGGTTTTACCGCATAAGGCCCAGGTCGCACGTGGCAGCAGTGCCGCAATACCCACGGTAGAAGAGAGCTTGAGTGCGTTTCTGCGGGAGAGGTTGCCAGGGCGGGGCCTTAAGCGCAGATTTGCGGCAGTGCACTGCTTGCCAAGGACTACAGTCATTAGCTGCACGGTACGTCTTGCAACTGTATGCTTAAGGTTTCGCAGAGAGGCTATAGACTTATTCAGAGGTTCCTTAGACATGGTTATCCTTTGTCAATGTGTGAGCCTGGTTCTGCAACCGCTGTATTGGCGTTAGTGGGCAACGTCAACCAGAGCAATGACAGACCACTGGTTGCCAGGTAAATTTGTAGTGTCAACAGCATGGTTGAGCTCAATGGTAAATAGCTCGACAGCCAAAATACCAAGCCAAGCTTCAACCATTCCAACCAGAGTGCAAACCTTTGGCCTTGAGTCCACGCGCTTTGCAGATAAAAGCTAAAAAATATCAGGCCGAGTGAGAGCAATACTGCACCGGAACTCCAAGTGTTCGCCACTATTAGCATGCCGGTACCGGCGAGGGTCGTCGAAATAAACTGGAAGAATGCGTAAGTGTTTACCGCGCTTGACACTGACGGAGCAAATTTCCTGAAGTGCTCAAGACTAGCCCGCTCAACCGGGTAAGCCGCTTCAAGACCGGGCGGTCGCCAACCGGGACCTTTGAACCATACTTTTAACTTGTCCTGCCAGCGTACCGCATGCCATGAATCGAGAAAAGTCGAGCAATAGACATGTACGTTAGCCCAGAATGGGTTGTAGCTTTTTAATGGTTTCCTGATGCCATAAATACAAGGTTCGTCAGCTAGCTCATCCTGGAAGCTACCAAATATCCGATCCCAAATACACAAAATGCCACCATAGTTACGGTCAATATATATTTTGTTTTGCGCGTGATGTACACGGTGGTTTGAAGGTGTTACCAGGATGTATTCCAACACACCGATTCTGTGTACATGTTGCGTGTGAACCCAAAATTGGTAAATCAGGTTGAGGGCACCACTCGCAAATAGGATTTCTGCTGGAATGCCGATATATAACCAGGGCAGGTAGAAAATAAAACCGAAAAGTCCGCTACCTGATTGACGCAAGGCGGTGCCAAGGTTGTAGTCTTCACTTTGGTGGTGAACGACATGCGCTGCCCAAAACAGGTTCACCTGGTGACTGACACGATGAAACCAGTAGTAGGAAAAATCATAGGCAATCAGGGCGAACAGCCAGATACCCAGGCCCTCAACAGGAAAATCTATTAAGTGTTTTCCATTCGTCGCTCTGGTGTAAAACCAGGCACCAAAGCCAAGGAATAACAAACCACGCAACCGACTGATGCTGCCCAGTGAAATGCTGGTGATGGTATCGGCAACACGATAAGTATTACGGCCCCGGACCAGACCATAAAACCACTCCGCGAGGATAAGAAAAATAAAACCCGGAATGGCGTACAAAATAATTTTCATTGCGCTTTTAGTGTAATCCCGTCGTTACGAGTTTTCTAAATTAAGCAGATTCAGCGGTTGAACCGTTTCTGTTCTGGATCAATTACCAGCCGGTCGCTTCGGTTTGCCGTTAGCATACAACAGGTCATCGCAATACATGACTTTTGTCACAACTAAATGCTCAGTTTAGGCTCTAATCTCCCCAGTCATAAAAGTGGATTGGTAACGATCATGATAATTAATGCGTCCAATCTGGAAATAAGTAATAAATGGCAGGGAATGGTGGAAAAGCAATGAGCATGACTGAACACGCGGTTAAAAACCCAGCCGGTGTAGCCGTGGCCGTGGCCATTATCGTTTTGTTCGGATTGTTTAGTCTGAATGGACTACCCGTTCAGTTATTCCCGGATATCGAACTGCCGCAAATCAGTGTCAATGCCAATTGGCGTGCAGCTTCACCCAAAGAAGTTGAGTCGGAAATTCTGGAACCCATGGAAGAGGTGCTGCAGGGGCTTGCGGGCATGGAGGTCATGTCGTCTAACGCGTTCAATGGCGGAGCCCGGATCAACATGGAGTTTGGCTTGGACACCGACATGCAAGCCACGTTGATGGAAGTGATTGGTCGGCTTAACCGTTTGCCATCGATGCCGGCCGATTCAGATCCTCCCGTTGTTTCCCTCGGCGGTGGCGGAGGTGCCAACCAGTCCTTGAGCTGGTTCTTTGTGCAGTTGTTACCCGGGACCGAAGGCACCATCGAAGAATACAGTCAATTCATCATGGATACAGTGAAACCAAAACTGGAATCCATTGATGGTGTTGCAGGTGTTGAAGTCAACGCGGGCGCTGCCGAAGAACTGCAGATCACGATCGATCCGTACAGGGCTGCCCAATATGGTATCGAACTGGGTTCAGTAGCCGCGCGGACCAATCGCTCCACAAATGTCTCGGGTGGTTTTGTAGACGTTGGGCGACGCCAGTATACGCTCCGTTTCGAAGGCCGTTACGACCCCGTTCAGTTCAAGGATCTGATTCTGGAGTGGCGGGAAGGGCGGCCGATTCGTCTGGGTGATATAGCTGACGTGCAGGTCGCGCGCGGCAAGAAAACCCAGATAGCGATCCAGAATGGCAATCCGGCAATGAGCCTCAGGGTTGACCGTGCCAACGGCGCAAATGTGCTGGGCACACTGAAACTGGTCAAACAGGCCGTTGCGGAATTGCGCGATGGGCCATTAGTTGCCGCTGGTTTGGATATCCAACAATCATTCGATGCCTCGGTGTTTATTAATCGCGCCGTCAGCATGGTCACCACTAATCTGTTGCTGGGAGTATTACTTGCGATAGCCGTGTTGTGGTTGTTCCTGCGTGACGCCCGCGCGACGATCCTGATTGCCACGGCCATTCCGGTTTCCCTGTTATCAACATTTATTGTACTGGGACTGACCGGGCGCAGCCTGAATGTTATCTCACTGGCGGGCCTGGCCTTCGCCGTTGGCATGGTTCTGGATGCTGCGATTGTCGTGTCAGAAAACATTGTACGACTGCGTGAGCGCGGTGAGATACCCTCGGTGGCCGCTTTAGCAGGTACCAGTCAGGTCCGGGGCGCTTTACTCGCATCCACCGCGACTACCGTGGCCATTTTCTTGCCGGTATTGTTTTTGCAGGATGTCGAAGGACAATTGTTTTCAGATCTTGCCTTGACCATTTCTATCGCGGTGGTGATCTCACTGGTCGTTGCGCTAACCATACTTCCGACGCTGGCTGGCAGTTGGCTGAAACCGAAAAAGTTAACTAAAGGCAAGGCACAAGGTTGGTCAAAGTTAGCCCATTCGTTGATGAAGGTAAGCGCCACTGGGAAACGTCGCACGATCCTGATTGCCAGCCTGGTTACTGTACCTTTGCTTATTACCTGGTTGCTTTTCCCGCAACTGGATTACCTGCCACCAGTGAAGCGGGATGCCGTCGATGCGTTCCTGCAGTTTCCGCCCGGTTCAAATGTTGAAACCAACGAAAAAGAAATTATCAGCAAACTGGTGCAGCGTCTTAAACCTTATATGGATGGCGCCAAAGAACCGGCCTTAAAGAATTATTACATTCTGACCTGGCCGGGTGGTGGCACCATCGGTGCCCGGGTACTGGATCAGAGCCGGGTCGGGGAGTTGTTGGAAATTGTCAGAAATGAAGTGCTGGTGGATATTCCTGATTTCCAGGGCTTTGCCATGCAGGGCAATCTGTTCGGTGGCTTTGGCGGCGGTCGTGATATTTCAATGCATGTGCAGTCGGCTGACCAGGCCGGGCTATACGCCGCGGCTGGTGAAGCCCAGACAAAGTTGATCGAGATTTTCCCGGGTGCCAATGTCCAGACCTTTCCAGGCATTGAACTAGCCGAACCTGAATTGCGCATCATTCCGGATGATGCCCGTATCAATGAGGTTGGCATGGATCGACGTGGTGTTGCATCACTGGTTCGCGCCTTGGGCAACGGCCTGTGGCTGGGTGAATACTTCAATGGTGAAAACCGTATGGACATCATCATGCGGGCTGAAGGCTGGCAAACCCCGGAACAACTGGCAACAACACCCATCATGACACCGAGTGGGGAAGTGGTACCCCTTGGAGAACTGGTGACTATCAGTCGCGCAACCGGACCGGGCCAGGTCCGCAGGGTTAACGGCAGACGAACAGTAAGTGTCAACTTGAGCCCCCCTGACAACGTTTCCCTGGAAACTGCCATTTCACAAATCAAGGCAGACGTCGAGCCTGGTTTGCGTGCTGCATTACCTGCGGATGGTTCTATTCAGTACGGTGGCAGTGCGGATAGCCTCAGCGAGGCCATTGAAACCATGAGTCGTAATTTCATCATGGCCCTGTTTATCCTGTTTATGCTGATGGCAGGTCTGTTTCGCTCCCTTAAAGACAGTGCGCTGGTGGTCATGACCATTCCTCTTGCCGGGGTTGGCGGCGTAATCGCCATCCGGACTTTAAATCTGTTCACTTTTCAGCCGATGGATTTATTAACCATGATTGGCTTCATCATTTTGCTGGGACTGGTGGTTAACAATGCGATATTGCTGGTCGATCAGACCCGTCAGGCAGAGCGCAAAGGTATGGACCGGCATGATGCTGTTGAAAATGCATTGCGGATTCGTTTACGGCCAATTTTCATGAGTACGCTGACCAGTATTTTTGGCATGATGCCGCTATTGTTACTACCGGGTGAGGGCAGCGTTATCTACCGGGGATTAGCCGCCTCCATCGTCGGTGGCATGGCCTGCAGTCTGATTTTCACATTATTGCTTTTACCTTGCATGTTACGTCTCGGCAAGGCCAGGCAGGTCGAAAATATTACGCCGGAAACGGCTGTCAGGTCCACGCTGGAATCCGTGGCCTGATCAAGGAGAATAGAATGAAACAAACCACACGAATTGTACTCTTCACATGTTTGTTCCCTGTTTTAAGCTGGGCTCAGGATGCAGAGCAACAGGCGCCCGCATCACCGGTCAGGGTCGAATCGGCACAACGCGATACTTTTTCGGCAACACTTTGGGTATCCGGAACTGTTATTAGCCAGAATGATGCACGAATTGCAGCAGAGACTGATGGACGCATTACCTGGGTAGCAAATGTCGGCTCACGGATTAAAAAAGGTGAAGCTATCGCTCGTATCGATGCTGCTGACCTGCGTCTGGACCTGGCTGATAGTGAGGCGCAACTGGGTAGCTTGAAAGCACAACTAAAGTATCGGGACAGCAGTCTGCAGCGATACCAAAAGCTTGCTGCCAGCAACAACGCAGCAGCAACGCAATTGGATGAGGCACAATCCCAGTTAGATATGACCCGTCAGGACATCAAACGAGCCGAGGTTGCCATCGCCCAGATCAAACGTCGAATCAAGCAGGCAGAGGTGCTGGCTCCCTTCCCCGGTATCGTGGTGGAAAGACTGGTCCAGATAGGTGAGTTTGTTGGCCGCGGAGCACAGGTAGCACGGCTGGTTGATACTCAACATCGTGAAATCAGGGCGCAAGCACCACTCTCTGTTGCGGGTTGGATACGCGAGGGAATGCAGGTAACTGTGCAGCATGAACAACTGGAGTCATTGAGTCCGGTCAGCTACGTCATTCCTGTGGGGGACCAACGTTCCCGTATGTTCGAAGTCCGTATTGTCGCCACTGACCCTGCGTGGATTATAGGCAGTCCGGTACGGGTTGCGTTGCCCAATAGTGAGCCCAGGGAACTGGTCGCCATTCCACGTGACGGGTTGGTATTGCGTGGTTCCAATATTTTTGTGATGCGTGTCAATGACAGTAACACGGTGGAAAAGGTATCGGTAGAAACTGGCATTGGCTTAGGTGGTTTTGTTGAGGTTATTGGTAAGGTAGAACAAGGTGACCGTATCATTACACGTGGTGGTGAACGTCTTCAGCCTGGGCAGGTTGTGACCATCACTGAAGGTTAGAAGAAGTCAGGGTCAGAGCCAGGGCTCTGACCCCTGGTGCGAAGAAATTGGGCTCTGACCCCTGGCACCTGAGTATTGTCGGGTTTACGCCTGAGTTTAAAACCCATGTCGCAGGCCTCATGTTCAACACATGATGCAGATTCCCTACGTTGAACCCGTATTCCGGCCACCTTCAGAGGCCTACAGCCTGATTTTGCAGGTGACCAACGGCTGTAGCTGGAACAACTGCACATTTTGCGAGATGTACACACAGCCACAGAAGCGTTTTCGTTTCAAACCACAACAGGAAATTGAGCAGGAGCTGGCTGCAGTCGTAGCGTCAGCTGAGCCTGTTCGACGCATTTTTTTGGCTGATGGTGATGCCATGACGCTTTCGTTTCGGCGTTTGAAGATGATCATGCAGGCAATCAATGCGTACCTGCCTGATGTGCAGCGTGTTTCTTCTTATTGTTTGCCACGAAACCTGAAAAACAAGACGGTCGATGAGCTGGCCGAACTCAACAGCATGGGTCTGAGCCTTTTTTATGTCGGTTGCGAGTCCGGCGACAACCTGGTGCTGGAGCGCGTCAACAAGGGTGAGAATTTTGATACTTCACTGGCCGCATTGAAAAAAATAAAAGCAGCAGGTGCAAAAAGCTCCGTGATGATTCTCAATGGCATGGGTGGCAAGCGATACAGTGAGCAACACGCGGTTAACTCCGGTCGATTGATGACGGCAGCACAACCGGAATACCTGTCTACGCTGGTTGTCAGTTTTCCCGCCGGAGTGGGACGTTATCAGCAAGGTTTCGGCGGCGAGTTTGAGGCTTTGGATCAAGCGGGTCTGTTCCTGGAAATGTATTGGCTTTTAGATAATCTGGAACTTGAAAACACTATTTTCCGCAGCGATCACGCCTCCAATTACCTGATCCTTAAAGGAAACCTTGGCAGGGACAAACCCCGTCTGCTTCAGACCGTACGCGCGGCACTGGACAATCCCAGCTCGGTACACTTACGCCCGGAGTATCTGCGCGGGCTTTAACAGCAAAGGGCCCCGGTTGGGACCCTTACGGTTATGTTAACGGGTGTTTTTCTAAACAGTTCTGGTCGCCACTGCCGGCGGTACCGATGACGCTCTTCTTGCCGGTCCGAATACTGCGACCTGCCCGACCATCAGCAGCATTAACATCGCTACCGGCACCAGGTACCAGGCGATCCGTGTGAGACTGAAGGCTTCAATCATGAGTATATTCAGGCCGATGGTCAGACCCGCCCCAAGCAGAACGCCAAGAAAGCTGATGATGAAATTCTCCGTCATGAAATAACGCAGGATGGCCACTTTACTTGCGCCCAGCGCACGTCGGGTACCAATTTGTTTGGTCCGGCGGTTGACGCTGAAACTGGCCAGGCCAACAATGCCCAGTGATGTCACCGCAATCAGCAGTACGATAGTAAAAGTCAATATCGTTATCATCGAGGAGTCACCACGGTAACTTCTTTCCCTGATCTCATCCATGGAGCGCATGGAACGCACGATGCGATTCTTGTTACGTTCAGCCAATAATTCTTCAACTTGCGGCATCAGGCTGTCACGCATACCAGGTTCGGTGCGGATGATATAGCGTGTGGCTCCAAACAGTGTATGTGTTGGTGCCAGCATGACACGCTCGACACCGTCCCATGAATTCCATGGCGCTTGCATCTGCTCGATAATACCGGTGATGGTAAGCGGTTCTGTGTCACTGATGTATACCGTCTTGCCCAAGGCGCCATCCGGGTCATCCGGATACAAGGTTTCTGCCATGGCGCGCGTGATAATGGTCTTGTCAGGCCAGTCGGTGTCAGAGCGTTCACGCCACGTAATGTCAGTGGCATCAAAATTTTCCCCGGCCACCAAATTGAGTCCGAAAGTATCTATTCCATGTTCATCGACAAAATAGATAGCTACGCCGGTGCCTTCGATTTCCGCACCGGGTTCGGTTTGCAGACCCATTGACCAGCCACCCCCGGATAATGGTACCGAATTTGACTGAATGGCATTAACCACACCGGGCATCACGCGTAGCATGGCGAGATCTTCTTCGATGGTTATACGTTCGTTGAAATCCTCAGCAAAGCCGACACTGGTAATGACAAAGATGTTGTGCTCATCAATGCCACTGGATCGCGACATCACACGGCCACGCTCCTGCATGATGGAGATGGCGTTGACCATGATGGCCATGGTTACCGCTATCTGCAGCGCAATCAGAATCGCACCGGTCTTGTTGCGCATCATGGCGCGCCAGATGGGTCCTATTTCCATGAGCTGTCCCTTATTGAATTTTTAGTTGGCTGGCGGGTGCGATTCTGCACGCTCGCCAGGTGGGGTAAAGGCCAGCCAATAGCGCGGACAGTATGGCCAGGCCGATAGCCGTCAAGACCATGACCCAGTCCAGGCCAACCAGGTTTTTAACAAAATCACCAAATAACATCTCGATGCCACGCAAACCCAGCCAGGTAAGGCCGAGACCGAGAACACCGCCACCGAGACCAATCAGGCCGGACTCAATCATGTGTTGAATGAACAGGCTGGATCGCGAGGCGCCAAGCGCTCTGCGCAATGAGATATCACCCGACTTGCCGAGAAATTTCGCCAATAACAAGCCAATAGTGTTAAGCAGGCAAACCAGTAGAAACAATAGTGACAGGCCAAGCATTACCTGGGCATCGTCATCCACGACTTCCTGTTTTTCCATCCATTCCATGACGTTGCTGAGCTGGTTGTTAAGTGGTCTTGGGAACCTGCCAAGTTCTTTCTGCTGTTCAGCGTAGGCGTTGAGAAAAGTCATGTAGTCCTGTTTTTCTGTTTCATTTCTGAGTTCAGCCCAGAATTGTATCCAGGCACATTCAGAGTTCAGAAATGCTTCGAAACCATCACCGTCCGGGGTTTTCCAGCAGTTTGTATTGCCATTTCGAGGAAATTCATACTCCACGGAGATATTGAAAGGAATAAATATTTCCTCCGGCTCATTGAAAGCTCCGTTGGTGACATCATAAAATTTTGGAACGGGCAGGAATTCATCTATCACCCCCACGACCTGGAAATCCATGCCATTCAAGCGTACGCTGCGGCCAACTGAGTCCTCACCGCCGAACACCCGTTCGTTAATTTCTTTGCTGAGCACAACAACCCTTTCCAGATTACGATCCGCTGAATCATCCCAGCCACTGCCATAGATAAAGCGCAGGTCAAACATGGGGAAAAAATCAGCCCAGGTGTTGCGGGTGTCGACAGCAAATGGTCTTTCACCTTCACCCTGGGGTTCAAGTACCAGGCCGGAACGGTTGCTGGCAATTTGTCGATAGGCTTTGTCGGCTTTCATCAATGCCATGGCGTCAAGGTAGGTGACCTGTTCCGGTGGTTCGAAACCGTCATCATCCTCGTTGTTGGGGTCCCAGCTATCGAGCTGCACATAAAACAACTGGTCTGATTTTTGTGGTATCGGGTTGCTGGACATGATGTAGTTGACGGTGATGATGGTCATACAGGAACCGATGCCGACGGCGATGGCAGCGACCATCAGTGTGCTCAGTAGTGGATTGCGTCGAATACTGAGCCAGCCAAGCTTGAGGTAATAGGAAAACATGAGTTGCTCCTTAAGCTGTGGCCGCCTGGGCTATCTGAATGTCCGGGTGGTCATCACTGACACGTCCGTCGAGTATGTGTACGTTACGGCTGGCCATCTCTGCCAGCACGGGGTCGTGGGTCACCATAATGATGGTGGTGCCGTTGCTATTAATTTCAGATATCAGTTCCATGACGCTCATGGCCATGTGCGAATCAAGATTTCCAGTCGGTTCATCAGCCAACAAAAAGCGGGGTTCTCCTGCTAATGCACGCGCAATCGCAACACGTTGTTGTTGACCGCCAGAAAGTTGCGATGGCAAATGTTTCATGCGTGAAGCCAGACCGACCGTTTCCAGAACTTTCTCGATGCGGCGCTTACGTTCTGCTGCATTAAATCCACGATAACGTAAAGGTACGTCGACATTGTCGAACAGGTTAAGGTCTGGGATCAGGTTGAAGCTCTGGAACACAAAACCGATTTTTTCATTACGTACCGCAGAAGATTCGGTATCGGACAAGCCGGAAACATCGCGGCCATCCAATTCATATCGTCCGTCTGTAAACTGCTCCAGCAAGCCAGCGATATTCAGAAATGTTGTTTTACCTGAGCCGGAAGGGCCGGTCACAGAAACAAAATCACCTTCAGCGACCTCAAGTGAAAACTCCCTCAAAGCGTGGGTCTCAACCATGCCGGCGCGATAGACCATGGATATGTTTTGCATACTGAGCATATTTTTTTCCTGCATTCTCTGATTAATTGGTTACCAACACGGAATCCGCGCTGCGAAATTGATCGATACTTGATATCACAACCGTTTCACCCTCTTTCAGGCCTTTGCTGACCTCTACTGCTGCAAGGCTGCGCGCGCCGATCTCGATAGACCGGCGATGGGCGACGCTGTCGTCGTCGAGGACATAGGCAATACGACTTCCGCCGCTGTCCAGGAACTGACCCCGTTGAAGCGTAAGCACGTTTTTCTTTTCTTCCATCAGGATGCGGGTCGTGAGTCGTTGGTTTTGCCTCAAACCGGGCGGCATGCCCGTGGTAAATCGAATCCGTGTACTGACCTGGTTCTGGATAATTTCAGGTGAGACTGAAACCAGTGATGCGGGGTATTTTTGATTGCCAACCAGTACTTCCGCATCCATTCCAAGACCCAGGTCGTCGGCATAACTTTCAGGAACTTGCGCCTCGATTTCGAATGCAGACAGGTCAACAACCGACATCATCACCTGGTTTCGGTTGACTGCAGACTTTTGGTCCACCATCAGATTGCCAACAATCCCGTTAACTGGAGAACGCATGTCCAGTTCATCGACCTGACGCAACAAATCTTTCACCAGTAGTGACTGACGCTCGACTTGCAGCTCGCGTGTTTTCAGTTCAAAGGCAAGACGCTCTGCATCCAGTTGGGCGTCGGCCACCGCGTGATTGTGTGCCAATGTTGCGGTCTTAAGGTCATCCTTGGTTTTTTCGAAGTCCAATTCAGAAATAGCTTCAATTTTGTAACCCGACTCAGCCCGACGACGCTCGCGTTCAGCCGCAACCAGCGTGACACTGGCGAGATCAATGTTCTTTTGGTTATCCAGGGCTTTTTGCTTGGTTTCAATGCGTTGTCGGTCAAGTTCTACACTCAGGCTGTCGAGCGTAGATTGTTCCTGCTGAAACTGGTTTTGCAGCTCTGGGCTATCCAGCAGCGCCAGGGATTGGCCCTTGCTGACTTTTGAGCCTGCCTCCACCAGTAGGGTGATAGTGCCATCCACCGGTGCAAAAAGTGACGGATTGACAGCAGCCACGACACGTCCCTGGACCGAGACATCCCGCACCAGGTCTGTTCGCGCCACCACGGCGAGTCTCAAGCGATCCCTTGGCACGGATATGCTGGAGCTTGCCCAGCGTTGCAGTGATGGCGTCAGCAGCCAGGCGATGAGAAGCAAACCCAGTATGCCAGTACCAACCACGACCCGCTTCCGCGTTCGTGATCTCGCCGGTACTGCTATGTCTTGCCCCGAAGTGTCAGCAATTTTCAATATATTATCCCCGATTCATTCAACTAACAGACGCTTGTTCAAGCAACATGGTTACGTTCGTATGTGTATTTGATGCGTCTCTACAGCAAATGGCTTAAACCACCGTTGTTATCAAGCGCAGTTTTTGGTGTTCTAGCAGTCTGTCGGGCTTAACATGATCTACTGCGAAAAACACGAGTTTGGCCAGATTTCCCACTCTTTTGCGTCAAATAGCGGTGCTATTCTCCTTAAAAGAATGAAAAATCTGACTCAAATCGACTTTCTCTCGCTACGATCGGTCAAGTCCGACAGGCTGCTAGCCCGTGAAATACAGCTTTCAGGTGGATGTTCTTCTAAAGCTCAAGCGTGAAAACAACTAAACCGGCCGAGCGCTCGGCCGGTCTTCAGCTTACCCACGCCTGGCGCCGTCTCTGGAATCAGTCGCGCAAGCCGCTATTTGTGGCATCATTGCCACCCATGAGTACACACTATTTAACAACACTATTTACACCAAAAAGTATTGTGTTGTTCGGTGCAAGCGACAGCGAAGGTTCTATTGCTGGTGTGGTATTGCGTAATTTGTTTTCATCAAACTATCAGGGTCGAATTTTTGTCGTCGATCCCGATGTCGACACGGTGCAGGGAAACAAGACTTTTACTTCCCTGGATGAGATCAACGAAATAGTCGATTTGGCAGTCATTATGACAGCCGCAGCCACCATTCCCGATATCGTGAAAGCCTGTGGTGAAAAGGGCATCAAGATGATGTTGATTCTGTCGGCCGGTTTTCGTGAGGCGGGGGAGGCTGGTCAGCGACTCGAAGATCGCGTAAGCAACCTGGTCAGGCGCTATGGCGCTCGTATGATGGGCCCCAACTGTGTTGGCATAACGCGACCGGACCAACATCTCAATATTACGATTGGTCACAGCGTTGCCAAGGCGGGAAACCTGGCCTTCGTTTCTCAATCAGGGGCGATCTGTACAGCCATTCTTGATTGGGCGGAAATGAACGATATCGGGTTTTCAGCAGTGGTTGCCACTGGCTTTTGTGCAGATCTCGATATTGGTGACTATCTTGACTACCTGGTTGCTGATCCCCTGACCAAAAGCATCCTGCTTTATATTGAAGATATAACGGATTCACGGCGCTTGATGAGCAGTTTACGCGCAGCCGCACGTATCAAACCTGTTATTGCTCTAAAGGTCGGTCATCACGCAGCCAGTATGGAAGCATCCAGGTCACACGGTGGTGCGCTGGTGGACAGCGACGCTACATTTTCTGCCGCGCTTTCACGTTCAGGGGTGTTGCGGGTAGAAAGTGTCAGTCAACTTTTTGCTGCTGCCAAGGCGCTTTCCGCCTCACACTATCGTGCAGCGTCTGAACACCTGGTGATCATCACCAATGGCAGAGGCCCCGGTGTGTTGGCGGCAGACCGAGCGACCGACCGGGGAATTGAGCTGAGTAAACTGAGCCCGGAAACCATCGCCGCATTGAACAGCGTATTGCCGCAAGCCTGGTCGCATAAAAATCCGGTGGACATCCTCGGTGATGCACCACCGGCGCGGTATCAGGCAGCACTTGATATCTGTCTTGGGGACCCCGGTGTGGATGGTGCTGTTGTCATCCTCACCCCACGGGCCATGACACAAGCGACCCAGGTGGCGGAAGCGGTGATTGAATCAGCAGCAAAGAGTAAAAAGCCCATATTAACCAGTTGGATGGGTGGTGAGCAGCTCGAAGATGCGCGGCAAGCACTGAAAAAGGCTCGTATCGCAGATTTCAACATGTTGGAAAATGCTGTAGACGCATTTTCGTTTATTGGTGCTTACAACAGAAACCAAAAGTTGTTATTGCAGACACCGGCAAAACTGACCTCCGGACAAGAGCCACCGGATATAGAGGCAGCACGTCAGCTTATAGAACAGGTTCTGAGTCAGCACCGTAAAGCACTGACGGAACTGGAGTCGATGGCCGTGTTAAAGGCATTTCGAATCCCGTGCGCACAAAACCAGTTTACGCATATAGCCGATCAGAGCACGAGCGGTTATGCAAACACTCTGGAGCTGACGCTTGGCATCGTACGGGACCCGGGTTTTGGCCCGGTTATCCGCTTTGGCAGCGGTGGTGCCCATTGCGAAATCATGGCAGATTTGGCTGTTTCGTTACCGCCACTTAACCGAAGATTGGCCCAGGATCTCATTGGTCGCACCAAAGCAGCCAAAATGTTGACCGGCTTCCAGCATCAGCCAGCTGCAAAGATGGAGTTACTGATAGATATTTTGCTGCGGGTTTCCAACCTTGTATGTGAGCTGCCCTGGCTTCAGGAGTTGAATATCAACCCCCTGTTGGTGGATGAAAACGGGGTCGTTGCGTTGGCTGCTCGTATCTGGGTAGATAAGCCGAAACCGTCCACCGACCCATACCACCACCTCGCCATTCACCCTTACCCGGCACACCTCGTTGTGCCGGTACAATTGAATGATGGCACGGATATTATCATTCGGCCGATCCGGCCGGAGGATGCCGAGATAGAGCAGCAATTTGTGCGTGGTTTATCCAGCGAATCGAGATATTTTCGATTCATGTATTCTATTCGAGAACTGAGCCTGGAAATGCTTGTGCGGCTCACCCAGATTGATTACCACAATGAAATGGCCCTGGTTGCGGTTAAACCCAACGGTGATGGTGAGGAAGAGCTTGGTGTAGCCCGGTACATGACAAATCCGGACAAAAAAAGCTGTGAATTTGCGCTGGTGATTTCAGACCGGTGGCAGAAAAAAGGGATCGCTCGTTTGTTAATGCAGAAACTGATAGAAATTGCCTGCAACCGGGGTCTGGAAATAATGGAAGGCCAGGTGCTCGCCAACAACGCCAGGATGCTTGCATTGATGATTTCGCTTGATTTCCAGATAAAAAACGATCCAGACGATACCGGTATCAGGTTGGCAAGGATTTATCTCAATGAAAGGGTCAGAGTCACGACTTGAAAGGCGTGACTCTGACCCTTGTCATGGTCTACAGTGGATGGGGTCAGAGTTCTGACTCTGACCCCGGTAAAGCACAGGTGAAGACATGAGTATTTTCAAAAACAAACACGTTCTTACTGCCGGTGTGATGGCGCCGGTTCTTGGGTTGATCGGCTATTTTGGTATTAATGCCATCGTGAGCGAGGAACCCCAAGTAGCTGAAGCCGGGCAAAGCTATCTATTGATCGAAAAACCCAACTGCCGTTACAGTAGCGGTGTTTGCGGTTTAAAGAATGTTGATTTCGAATTAACACTCAGTTATGAATGGCTTGAAAACGATCGGATGTTGTTGAAGGTGATATCTGAAAACCCGCTCGATGGTGTCGTGATGGCGCTGGTTAAAAATGGTGTCGATGAAAACCAGCCCACGGAAATGCGACCAGTGAGTACTAGCGGTTTGGATTGGTCTTTGGATATTGCGCACCCAGACCCAGAAAACGACCGTCTGCACGTGGTGGCTTCGTCGAATAAAACACTCTATTTTGGTGATGTTGCGACGAAATTTACACGGGTTGAAACAACACCGGAATAAGACCTGGTTTGTCGTGTGCCAAATAGTGATTTCGACTAAAATTGCATGAATACTCTGAAAACTTACCGAATTTAGCTAATGAATCTACTTTCACGTCCCTTTGAAAATATTTTGATAACGACGGTTAATGATGGGCCATTTTTCATAGACGAGTTGTTTCAAAGAAAATTTGCTCACCCAGCCCCCGATTTTGGTCATCCTGTGATCTGTTTTTACCGTAAAAACAGCGCTAATTACATACCTGTTTGTTACACGAGCTTCCTGCAACACGATGAAGTGATACTGGTGGGTGGAGCCATGACCGACGGTAAGGCATTCACACAAATGACAGGTGATCTGGCAGAAATCATCAGGGCTTCAGGTGGCATTTATTACCATGTGCTGAAATTTGCCTTTGATCATTTCAAAGATCAGTGTGAGGCTTTTTTTGGTCACGCCGGGGATCAACGTGCGTATCAGGTGGATATGAATGCGGGCTTTGAACCGACAAGGTACCAGTACCTGATTGGACACTTTCATAAACCGGTTACGCTGGAGCGCAAGAATTATCTGATCGAAAAAATCAATGCGATCGGACCGTTTTAATGGCGGTTCAAAATAGCCGCTAACCCTTGCGGTGATTTCCAGTCCTGGCCAAACACAAATCGCGGCAACGACCAGACGTTGTCTGCTTTTGTGAGTGCTTTCGGTTCAGTCGTAAAAGCGGCCCTGAACTGGTGGGTGGATTGATATTCAGGTAGGTATTCGTTGATGACATAATCACTCGCTAAGCCATAAGGGTAGGCGAATAACACAGGTCTTTTGCCAGCCAGAACGTGACCAATATATTCTCCAGCGCGGGCGAACTGAGCTCCGGCATCGCCCAGGCTTTTAATCTGACCGAAATCACCTTTAATCTGATCTTGCTGGAGCACGTGGTCCAACTCGGGGTGCACATGATCCCAACTATGGCATTCAATATCCATTAACCCCGAGGAAGCGGCCTCCGGCCACCATTGGTCGCCCCACCAGTCCTTACCGATCATGCAACTCTTGTCCAGTGAAAACCTTGCCGCCGGTGAGCTAATCACAAAGCTGGTGGCATGCACAGGCCGGGATGACCGTAGCTGAAAATCCCTGAGTATATTAATCATGCTGCGTTGAACACCACAGGTGGGGTGGTCCAGGTCGTAGTAATCAAACCACGAACCATCATCCAACGTGATGGCTACCGTACGCGACACATCCTGATCAGCAAGTGAGCCCTGGTGCCAATCCACCACCTGGCTCAATGGGATGACCCGAAAGCCAAGATCATTGATGGTTTCCAGATCAGACGCCAGCGCAAGATGGTCATTTTCCGCGTAAGTGTTCCTGATGACGTTGATGCTGTGGTAGGTTAGAACAGGTATTTTCAAAGGAAGTCCGGGGTTTCGACGCTCAGTTAATATTATGCCACTCGTGGTCTATCAAGAATACTAGTTAGCCATAAAGAAAGATTTTGCTGGCCAGTGGAAGTTAGGAGCACTACTGACAACCGTGACAAGGCCATTGCCTGTTACGTTAGTTACATCCATATCGGAGTTTTCTATTGCTCAACGGTGTTTAGTGGATAACCGGAACCCGTCATGAAAAAGGTCTCCTTTACTCAGCTAGAAAACAATTGGTAAGTG
The DNA here is from genome assembly GCA_021772935.1 of Gammaproteobacteria bacterium. GTDB lineage: Bacteria > Pseudomonadota > Gammaproteobacteria > Xanthomonadales > SZUA-36 > SZUA-36. The sequence goes on along the minus strand of JAJFLA010000017.1, from coordinate 13,287 downwards.
CCAGATGAGGGGTTGTAGCTGACGGTTTCTCATATACCAGTCAGTCCACCACGATACCACAGTGATAAGTGGCTTGATTAGGCAATTAGGTCATGATGCAAAGGGTTCCGTTGGTTCCGGGTTTGTTCGCAAGAAGGGACATGAATTTCGTGCTTTCCCTAACGAAAGCCCGTGATATTATCAATCTAAAAAGCTCCTCCAGTGCACTGGGGTTAAGCTTGGTGGTGGTATTCAATCACTGTTACCATGGCATCATGAGCTTTTTGAAATACATCGTTGTTGGCCTAGTCGCTTGGCTGGTGGATGTTGTGATCTATCAACTGTTATGGCCTGTTTTGGGTATCGCAGCAGGGCAGGCATTGGCTCGAATTGCCGGTGCGGTAACGGCTTTTGGTCTGAATAAGAAACACACTTTTACCGTTGATCCGCGATCTGATAGGGTTGTTGTTCAGGGGCTTAAATATGGTTTGTTGCTGGCGTTGAACTGGATTGTGACAGTGGCCTTTATTTATATTTTCTATCGAGGTTTTGGGATCAAACCACTGTTTGCGAAGGTCATGACTGATGTTATCGTTGTGCCTTGCAATTACTTTGTCATGAAATTTTGGATATTCCCACGAGGTGTTGATGAACGACGACCCATTGAGCAAGGAAGGTTGTGACTGATAATCATTTAAACCCACAGTTATCCGTTGTTATTCCGGTTTTCAACGAAGCTGGAAATCTTGCTGCTTTCTGTGAAGCAATCAGTCCTGTATGCGACGCGCTGCGTCTCGATTGGGAGTTGGTGTTTGTGGATGACGGATCCGGCGATGAGAGTTGGCAGGAGATATGCACATTGGCGAATCAGTGGGCGCGCTTGTCGGGGATCAGGTTTACCCGTAACTTCGGTAAGGAAGCGGCCATCTATGCGGGTTTGATGTATTCACGCGGCGATTCAATTGTCGTGATGGATGCGGATTTGCAACACCCTCCCCAGTTGATAAAAGAAATGTGGGAACTGCAGAACGAGACCGGTGCTGACATCGTTAGTGGAGTGAAGCAAAGACGGCAAGCGGAATCGCTTAGCCGTGGTGTTGGTGCACGTATATTCTATTGGCTGTTTAAACGCTCGACCGGTATTGACCTGGCCTTGTCAACGGATTTTAAAATGATCAGCTCGCGGGTCAGAGAGCTTTATCTTTCTATCCCGGAACGGTATCGCTTTTTTCGTGGAATGACTCGCTGGTTCGGATTTCCGGAACAAACAGTTTGTTTTGATCCACCCACCCGCAAACAAGCCCAGTTTTCACGTTGGAACAACCGGGGTCTGTTTCGCTATGCTCTTGGTAGCTTGATCGCCTACAGTTCTTTACCCATCCGGTTGCTGGGTTGGTTAGGGGCAGGGACATTTTTGTTTGGTTTTATTTTGGGTGTTCAAACCCTGTTCAATAAATTTAATGGTCAGGCAGACGAAGGTTTCACCACCGTCATCCTGACGGTGGTGATTATTGGCGGTTTTCTGATGATGGGCCTGTCTATTGTCGGTGGTTACATGATGGAAATATTCCGCCAAGTACAGCAACGACCAAATTTTATCGTTCACGAAGAATTACAAACCAACAGGAGCAGCCCTGCGTCCTTCAATGAGGGAATTTAGCCCCGGGTAGCAACACCGCATCCAGGAGGTCGTCTGCGTTTGACTGATATTGGACATGCCATTTATCACCACCGGTTTCATTGTGCTCGCTACAGCCGTACAACCAGGAATAATTACTGTTGGAAAGTAATTTTGCCGAATGTCCGTTACAGACAACTTGGTGAATATTAAGCTTCAGAAATTCACCGATCGGGGTGCTGATAAGTAAGGCGCTATCGCTTTTTGATCCAATTCTAAATTGTTGTACATCAGAAATTCCTGCTGGAAAGACTTGACGTAACGGATTTTTATCACCTTCGGCCACTTTGATGGCATGACCCGTATCTGCAATGGCCAATGGTTGGTACAAATGAATATTTCCGATCGTTCTGACGGGAGGCTGTTGCAACGCATTTTTCATTGGCCCTGAAATGCCTACCCAGTGACGGTATCCAGAGGCGGGAGCCTGTCCACCGACCCATACTTCATGCTTACGACCGCAGTTCATTTCTGGTTCCATTCCCGCGTGAGAGTCGATCATGGTTGCATAAGGTCCGTGCAACACCAATGGGGTTTGTGAACATAAAAATTCACCGTGTGCACCCGACCAGAATGCAGGTGTTTCGAGACCACTTGGACCCCATGCCCCGTGTAAATTCTTAACATCGTAATAAACTGATTCCTGAAAACGGATGGTTGTCGAGAATATTTTATAAGCACTACCAGCGGCTACAGCTGCTGACAGCAGAACGACAATTGGGGAAATAAGTACACGGGCAGATAGGTTTCCATCCGGTTTGAATACAATAGCAGCCAGCGTACCATAGCAAAAAGCCAGCACAAAACTGGGTGCATAGGTGAGGTGCCAAGGGGTGCGTCCGCGCATCAACACCACCACGGTTGATACCAGCAGGAACATGAGCAGGCTGCCAGCTAACATTTTTAGCAGGTTCTTGTCTGCGTCATGGAAGCGAAACCATGTACCCGCAAGTAGACCTGAAATCAACAGCCAATGAAGCGCAATAGCAATGTATGCCAGCCCGGATGGAAGGGCCGTTCGGTAAAACAGGTTCGGTCCAACCAATGCCACACTGTACATCAGCTTTATCAGTGCTAAAGGACCCCCTGGTGAAAACTCTCGTACTTTGTACAGTTGTAAGGCCGCAAGATCGGGTATTCCGGTATCAATCTGGTGCAGGATATACGGCACAAAAAGAAGAGCAGCACCAGTTCCCCACCACAGCAATAAAGTCCACCGAGTCCTGAAGACCTGTCTGGCCAGAACCAGTAAAAAAGCAAAAGGTAGTGCCGTGGGATGGGCATGCAGGGCAAGGGCGAAAGACAAGCCGGAAAGCAACCAACTTAGGGACGTTGGTTTGATAATGGCCTGTCTAAGACAAATTAGGTAAAGCAACAAGCTGGTTTCCAGAATACTGGTGTGTGTCCAAAATATCAGTTGTGAGCTAGACCAGCCTGGTAGTGCCATAAAAACGGCAAATAACAAGCCCAATTTTTTTGAGTGCACTTGCGTGCCAAAATAATAGGCCAAGTAAATTTTCAGACCGGACAGCGCAAAGACCAAAAATGCCATTGCTGCCCAGGATTTAAAGAAAAAGGCTGGGATAGACAGAAGATAAAACCAGAGGGGTCCGAGGTGAACGGTGTTAGCGAGTTTTGGCCCTTGCCACGGAAACCCGGCACCACTGGCAATTGTATGAGCTTGGTAGATGTCTCTTACAGTATCCACTCCTGCCGGGGCGAACTGGCTGGCCACGAGCAGAATCAGCACCAATCCATGCAATTCCCAAGGAAGAGAGATAAAGCTGCGAATTTTGGATTTCAGAGTAATCATCCATGGTGCCTGATTTTTTTTATGAGTTAAAACAATGCGTCATTCTGACAGAAACAAAACGTGTTAAAGGCATCTCTTTCATTCCGGCTCAATAGTTTGACTTTGAGCCCAAGCTCACTGATCGTTTTCAAATGGGATATCGACACAAGGTGGTCATTTTCCGCGTAGGTGTTTTTTATAACTTGAATGCTGTGATAGGTAAGAACAGGAATTTTCAATTGCGTGCTCACGGTGGGTTTCAAAACTTCAGGTCACCATTTTCGGGTGATGTTTTCCAGTGGTTTTGTTGATTAAAAATGGCGCTTCGATATAGCGGTAGGAGAGCCATGCGCATAGCAATGACAATGGCACTGCGGCCAGTAAATACCAAATCAGTGGATAGCCGGAATAGTTCATAAAAAAGCTGCTTTTGCTCAGTATGAGAATAACCGGCAGGTGCCAAAGATAAAGGCTGTAACTGACGATTCCGCAGAAAAATATCACGGGGTTGGATAACAGGGCATGAGCCAGCGGTGAACCATGTCGGGTCGCCATAACAATCAGACAGGTGGGCCCTGCGATGATCAGGTTACGTACGAACAATAAAGGGTGTCCCCGCCAATACTCAGTGAATATCGAAGCCAGTATCCCTATCGAGGCAAGCAAACCGAGCCAGCCAAGCACAAACAACAGGTCCATCCAGCGTGCCGGTAGTGTACGGTTCTCTATCCGCACACTCAGCCACGATGCCAGCAAGCCGAGTGAAAAACCATCAAGATAACCAAGTGTGTTGCCCATCAATACACTCATCAATTCGGCGCCACGCTGGTGAAAATGCAGGAACACCCAGTAGCGGTACACAATCGCTGATACGATAACCAATACGATCAGCCAGCGGCTGCTGCGCCCACGTAGCAGCAATACCAATAATGGTAGCAGCAGGTAGAAGTAGAACTCTGTAGGCAGCGTCCACCAGACACCGTTGAGCTGTGTGACCCACAGCGGTGGCAGGCTGAAATAAAAGAAAAGATGGGCGAACAGTGCCGCAGCACTCGGAAATACATAAAGTGTCGTCGTGGCCGCCAGCAACAATATCAAGAGCAACTGGAACAGGTAGGCTGGAAAAATGCGTCGTGCTCTGCGTAGCAAGTATTGGCTGAGAACAGGGCGGCTGTCCCGACCTTCGATCCAGCGAAAGTAGCGCGCGCCCAGCAGATAGGCGGATAGCACAAAGAACAGGTCAACCCCAACAAAACCGGCAGAAAACAAGGGCGTGACATCAAACTGCATACCCAACAGCCCAAACTGCATCTGCTTGGGCACGGAATAAACCCAGGCGTGGTATAGCAGCACCCATAGTGCCGCGATTCCGCGTAGACCGGTCAGTCCGCGCCGATAGTCACGTCGATAGGCGGCGTGGTCAAGCAGTTGGGTCATGGTGGCAGGGTTACCGTTGATTCAGTTTTTGGTGGAATTAGGGTACATGATTGTCAGCCTGCTTCCAACGGAAGCTGGCGGTGAAATTTTAGCTGAGCAGGGTTTGAGCTGTATTCATTCAGTCCACCAGCCGATACTCTCCCGGTGGTAACCCTTCAATATTGACAGGAGACTTCACTGGCTTTTTATTCATCATATAGTCACACCAAATAAACTCGTAACCCTCATACTCCTTGCTCTGCAGCAGCATACCCTCACGCTCACTGCCAAGGTCTATCCAGATCGGTGGTGATGTTCCTGCAATAATCATTGGCAAATATGTGATAAGTGTACCCAAGAGCATTTTTGTTGGATGGTATTGCAGTCCAAACAGGGAATAACATTGAAGATCAAATGTCTCATGTGCTCGTTGCTATCTGGTTACATAAAACTCTGGATGCGCTCACGCAAGCTGAGCAGGTAACTGCTAATAGTGCCGATATTGAACCGGGTAATAAACCAGGCATTTGTGCGTCAGCGTAAGCTACCCCAAGATCGCGTCGGTCAGTCTGGTTGCGTCGTATTTGAGCATTGTGTGCTGCTTATTGTCAACTGTGTAATTTGCTGATTATATTGAATAATATTAATATTTGAGCACGATAGTGTTTGTGTTGTGCAATTTTGTTGTTTAATTTTGGAGCGGCTTTTTGAAGGGCTGTGAGCTATATCAAAACACTATTTATTTGATTTTGTTAAGTATATCTGAGGGCCGGCTTGTTTTACCCAGAGAACTTGCGTCAGCTATGGCGCAAAATTATGAAACTATAGTGCTTGAAACTCCTTGGGCTAAGTATAAAACGGATTTGGGTTTTTTGGGGGTGAACAGCACACTCGTGTGCTGCACAAGTTTAAATATGCGGGCTAGGGTGAGTAGTAGCCATTGGTTGACTCATAGAGATTGTGTGTCATTTCCCAAACGTCGTTCTGATCGTTTGCAGGCAATTTCATGTAGCAATACAACAATGCTGCAAAATCTGCATGTTTAAACTCCTTCAAAAAATCCACAGGTCCAAGTAACAGCCATGGCTCGCAACCAAGACCATTAGCCATACGTTCAAGCAAGTCGATTGAAGCCGCCTTCTCCTGACGGAGAATATTACCGATTTGAGTTTGTGAGATACCCGTGGTCTTGGCAAGTTGTGCTTGTGACTCAATACCAGCTTGTTTCATCAGTGACTTGATGTTGCTGGCCAGAACTTCCCGGTTGTTCATCACTCTCCCCAAATAACTGTTGATATCCAGAATCTTAGCACGACAGGTTTCATCTCAGTAAAGTACAGAGGTTCCTTAAGGGCTTGTTTGCCGTCCGAGGCACCAAAGCAAGAATACCATTTGCTAAAGTGTTTCATTGGGTTGACTCCTCAAAAGTGGCTTGGATAGTAAAGCGCATAGACCAGGAATAACCACTTCACGTTTCCCAATCGGCCCTATAGTTTTGTTTCGATAACATCCTTCAGCTACTGTCCTTTAACTAAGGTAAGTCCAGACCGCTTCGATCAAGCGAGCTTGCTCGAATCTCCCCAGGTTGCAGAAAACTCTGACAATTCCCTGACCTAAGTGAAGTTGGATTGGTGTTATAAAACCAACAGACAAACTTGAATTCGCGCGGGTAGGAAAGTCATCATGTATGCACCAAGAAACGTCAGGGTCACAAGAAAAACCACCATTAACAGACGTTTTACGGTTTCCGCTTGTGGTGGTCGTGAGACGCTATGGATTCGGCTGATGGTGCCACTATTGCTATGTTCTTTATTCGCAGGCTGTGTCGTCGTGCCATCGGTCAAACCTGCTCAAACCACGAGCAGAGCAGATGTGCTGGACTGGGAACTACCTGTACCCGCAGTACACACAAGTTCCGGCCCGCCGCATCACATCTCAGCGCTGAGCATGGGTCAGGCCGAAAGCCAGATCATCAGTTTCGAAACCAATGCCAGCAATCACTTTAACTCGCAGGCTGAAGTAAGCATCGCTGCAAACCCCGATGACCCGCAACACGTGGTTGCTGCGACGATGTCCCTGGATGGCCCGTTGATGATCCTGGTGACTCGTGACGGTGGGCTTAATTGGCGTCAGGTACGACTACCTCTGCTGGGTGGCGCGACCAATCACGCTGACCCTATGTTGACCTTCGCTGCGGATGGAGACGTCTATCTGACCTTCATTCCAGTGAAGAACGGAAACCAGGTCATTGGCATTGAGGCCACCACCTCAAACGATGGCGGTGATAGCTGGGAAACGGCGCAACGTATTTCGAGTAACCGTCAGGATGACAAGACGGCCATTGCGGCCGACCGCCACCCGGATAGCCCGTATTTTGGTAATGTATATCTGGCGTGGAAATTGGTCCGGGGCGGGATACGGGTTTCCACACGTAGCGCAGCAGCGAGTGGGTTTTCCGCACCGGCTGTATTTTCTACCGATGCGATCTCTGGCCTCGACCTGGCCGTTGGTGGGGACGGCACGGTTTACCTGAGCGCAGCCAACGGTACCCAAAGTGGTATTACCGTGTGGCGTTCTACCAACGGCGGCAAGAGCTTTGGTTCCCCAAGGCGTGTAGCGCCGACCCGTGGCAATGCGTATACACGCACACCTTCGGTGTGTACGCGCAAGGCACTTATTCATTCAAGTATTGCATTTAACAATATCGGCCCTGCCGAAAACGGGCGACTCCACGTGACCTGGAACGACTACGCGGCTGGCTCACCGCAAAGTTGTGATAATGTTTGTACCTGCGAATCGGACGTATTTCTTTCGAGTTCTGATGATCGTGGACTAACCTGGTCTGCGCCTGTTACTGTGGGGCAAACGGCCCAGGCAGGTGATCAATATCACGCCTGGCTCGACGTAGACGACCGAGGCACCGTGCTGGTAGCTTATAAAGACACCCGCGATGACCCGGTACGCCTGAAAACCCATACTTACCTGAGTTATTCAACTGATGGTGGTGTGGCTTGGCAGCCGGACGTTCGTGTATCGTCGGCATCAGCGAGAAGCGATAGCTCATTCCAATACGGCGATTACCAGGGGCTGAGTGTGACGTCGGAACGCATCTATACAGCCTGGGCTGACTTTAGGGATTCTTCTACCCGCTCCAACCTGTATGTCGCGCAGACGACGCTGGGCTTGCCGAGTGATTTCAAAATTGATTTTGGGGTCAGTGGTGCCTGGTTTGAACCGGCCACGACCGGCCAGGGGTTTTTCATGGAAGCCATTCCAACGAGCCAGGTGCTGGCAGTAGCCTGGTTTACCTTCATTCCCGAAAACATGAGCGCCGAACCCGGTGTACCCAATCATCGCTGGTTCACAGGCGCAGGGTCTTATGTTGACAACGTTGCGACCATCGACCTGACCCTGACGACCGGAGGTGAGTTCGACCTCGAGACACCGGTCGAGAACAGTCCGGCTGGTAGCGTTGGAAGCGTGTCGATAGAGTTTCATTCCTGTACCGAGGCGACCCTGGTTTACGAACTCTTCGAAGAGAATCTGAGCGGAGTGATCGAGCTGAAGCGTATCACCGCAAACGACTTGTGTGGGCAGGTTCAATAATAGGTCGAATTGAATCCTGCAGTCTGTTAACCGGTCACTTTTTATTAGATCCCCAGGCTCTCAGGTAGTGATCGACTCTGGCCAACCCCAACAAAACCACCCCAAACACCCTGACTTCCAGTTTATCTGCGTAAAGCGCTATACGATGACCGTAGCCGTCAACGTAATGGTTGCCGTGAACACGTGGAGTCAGAAAACAACACGTATTTGTGTCGGTAAACTTGGAAGTGATGGGTGGGGTGACCCCAATTCAGGTGATACCCATCCCTGAAAACTCCATTTTGAAATTTTTGTCCTGGTACTTCTTCCATGCGCATTATTTGACAAAGAAGTGCACGCTGCCTGGTTAATTCCGCCAGGCTCCCAGTATAAGAAATCGAAGGCTGTAAAGAAATTTGGATCGGGTGTAACTTTTTTGCCGTTCTCGCACTATAAGTCAGCGAACAATGGCATAAGCCGGAATATAGCAAAAGGAAGTAATTAATGAAGTTTAATCGGATAAAAATTTATAGTGTCGTGTTATTAACACTGCTGGTTTGCGTGGCGGCACAGGCGGCCAGTTTCACCAACTCGGATGTACCGCCAGGCAGTAGCTGGTATGTACACGTCAACCTGGAGCTGATCCAGAACTCTGAGGTCGGCCAGCGCTTGATGCTCGATTTCGTGGACGAGGTACTGGAGGATATCCAGCAGAAATTGAATCTCAACATTCGTGACGAACTCGAAGGGGTGACGGTGTTTGGCGGAACACTTCCCACCAACGGCAGCCCATTGCACGAGGGTGCGGTCATCCTGCACGGTCCAATCAGCGCTGAAACGCAGGCTGCATTGTTTTCTGCCTTGCAGGACAAGGGTGCTGAGGTGGCGACACTCACCGATAACGGCCAAACTTACTACACGGTGGCCGATGACGATCATGAGCCCGACCACGATGCATGGCGTCGTGACAAAGAGCTGCATTTTTCATTCGGTAACAAGCAGGCCCTGGTCACACAAAACATGGAATTGATGCAGAGTTTTCTGGATGCCGGTGGCTACCTGGGCGGCTTTGAAAACGTCGATTCTGAAGCACTGTTGGTATTACAGGCAGACCGTGCATTGCTCCAGGGCGGTGCAAATACATCGGCTTCGATCGGTGGCAACTGGAATTCCTCGATATTGAAAAACGTAAACGCAGCGGCTATGGTCATCGCAGAAGACATGGGCGACTTGAAGATAAGTGCCCAGCTAACCGCCAATTCACCGGAAGTCGCCATGTCGGTAAGAAATATTGTTGAGGGCTTGGTCGCGTTGAAGGCTCTGGATACCTCTGATGCGGCAGTCGCTGATGTTTTACGAAGCGTACGCTTTGAGAACGATGGCTCAAACTTGCGCGTCGAAGTGGCGGTCGCTGCCGACCAGATTGAAGTGCTGAAGGACCTGTAGCGAACAACGGCATGCCCGTCTCTGAACTACAAGGTGAAATGGATTTGATCGACCGGGCCCGCAGTGGCTCGGTCGATGCGTTTGAGCAATTGGTGATCCATTACCAGGATAGGCTGTATCGATTTCTTTTGCTCAGGGCACGCAATCCAATGGACGCCCAGGACGCGCTCCAGGAAGCTTTTGTTGCGGCGTTCAAGTACTTGCCAGGTTATCGTAGCCACTACCGTTTCAGTACCTGGCTGTTCACCATCGGTCTGCGCAAGCTGGGTAAATTGAGCCAGGGCCAACCGGGACGGCAGGACCTGCCCGAAACGATCGTGTGTACGCTACCGGGTCCCGAGAATATTGAGATGCAAATGCAGAACCGGAAATCGCTTTGGGATACGGCAAAGGCCTGTCTGAGTGAAGCCCAATGCACCGCGTTGTGGTTGTTTTACGTTGAGGATATGTCACTCGCAGAAATCAGCTCGGCAATGAAACGCTCGCTCAACTGGGTTAAAGTTAACCTGCTGCGTGCCCGTCGACGCCTGTCTCGGGAACTTCAGGAAGACCATTTCGACGGGGTTGTCCCCGCCAGGGAAGTGACACAATGAACCAGGAAAATCTGAAAATAGCGCTGTGCAACACACCGGAAACACAAGTGAAGGTCAGTGCAGCGCAGCACCAGGATATTATGCGTGCGGTGAGGCTTAGTGCATCGACCGAAAGCAAAGCGACGTTCAACTGGAAAATCCCCGCCTGGAGCACAGGTCTGGCGGCAACGGCTGCTGCTGTATTTTACTTTGTGCAACCCCCGGTGCTACCTCTGCCAATACAAGATCTGGCGCAGACACAAAATAATGCCGCAATGCCGTCTCTATTCTCATTGACAGACAAGCTGGCATTATTTTCGGAACAGGCGCCATTACCCGAAAAACAGCTCAGGCAAGAACTCGAACGACTAAAATCAGATCTTGAGCGATTCGATTTCAGATCCTGAGCAAGGGTTCTACCGGAAAAAGGCCCTTGTCAAAGTCACCTGATACTCCCAAGTCTGGCAAGGGCTGGTACGTTTATATCATACGTGCCAGCGATGACAGCCTGTACACCGGGGTTACGATCGACGTGCCGCGGCGTTTTGCAGCGGAAAAACAAGGACACCCTGAGGTAACCCCGGTTTAAAGGACACTTCCATCCCGTTTACACAGCTTCCTTAAAATGGCATTTTTATCACTTCGCCGGTAATTGCGGTGACGGCGCCGGAATTGCCATACTCGGTCAAGACCGTTAGTGAATGTTGTACCTTGCCATTGATGATGTCGGTGTTTTCACTCTTGACGATGCCAAACGGTACCTTCTTTGAGATCCATATCACCGACTGACTCTCGACTTCGATCTTCTTGAACAGGATTTTACTGCTGGTACTACCTGAACCCTCCACCCGTTTTGCCTTGAATTGACCGGCGCTGATATCGATAGTTTCTGTACCCTTTTCGGTGAATTGATAATTGACTTCGATACCCATGGACTTCATCAACGAACCGGCCAGCGCCCCACCTTCGCTAATCATCATTGGTGGATTGTCGCCCATCTGCATGATGATCTCTTTACCAAAGCCCTGTATGTTGTTAACGACGTTGGCCGGGTCGGAATCCATGGCCTTCTGTGACACGAGCACTTTCATCACTATATGCTCACCATCGGGTTTGCGTTTATCCTTTTTAATCTTGAAATTGTCTACTTCGGTTTCCAGCCAGTAATAAATCTGGTCCCCGCGTTGTTCACTACCGAGAAATTTTTGCCTGATAACCGCGACACTCCGTTTACCCTTGTGGTTAGTCGTTGTAACTTCGCTCAGGGCCCAGCCACCTTCCGGTGTTGAGGCTTCAAAATCGAATAGGGATGCGGCGCTGACCTCAACGGATGTGCACAGCATGCAGACCATTAGCATCCTGGTTAATTTGGACATATGCGACTCCCTGGCTAATAAATACGTAAACGTTCAATGAACAACGGACTTGCTCAACCGGCACCGACCTGATCTATGTTGTCCCACAGCCGTGCTTCGATAGCCTCAACAGTACCCCCCTTGGGTGGTTGGGTAAAGACCAGCCGCAGAGTTTTCAAGCAAAAGCTATTCCCATTTGACGATCAAATTTGTATTGATCTGGTATCGTCTGGATAACTCGCTGAAGGTTTCATCACTCTTGATTGCTGCCAGTGCCACTTTGGCTTTGAAGTCGGGTGGGTGGGTTCTACGTTTTCTGCTCATTTTCTGAACCTCATTTTTAAGATTATAAAAAATGAGATGTGGGTGTCGCTGCTTAGTTTTGGCTTAACTTGACAGTACCCAGCGAAGAGATAACTGCTAAAGGCTAAACAATTTTCACCGTTAAAAAATAACGCCTGTCGTAATGCAAAGTGTCCATGGCGATGGATGTTGACCAACACCAGTGGTCAAAATGACCAAGTACTGGGTCATACCCAAACAAAAACAATATAAGCAATAGATTATCCTTTTGTAAATACAGAAGATTATACAATGGCTTATTATTTGCATATCATGCATGGAATACACCTGATAATTAACCAGTATAGGGTTCGCAATGCCAGTTATAACTGAAGACCGTCCTTTGAAAAATATTCGAGAAGAAGTCATCGACCAGTTAGTGATGAACTATGCCCATCAGGAAATTACTTTAGAAGCCTTTGAAAAAAGACTTGATCTGGCGATTGATACAGATGAACGAAATGTTTTGCTGGAACAAGTGGCAGACCTCGATTTAACCACTGACAGCAAATATCAAAAAACGAAGGCTGAAAAACTATCAAAAGATGAACGTTTTTTTGATGATGATTCTGAAAATCATGAAAAAATAATAAAGGTGCTTTCTTCAACCACACAAAATGGCCCGTGGGTTGTGGGTGAAAAGATTAGTGTTACCAGCATTTTAAGTGATTTTAAACTTGATTTTACTGATGCAATATTTAAATTTCCTGTTGTGCATATAAAGATGTTCGGTCTGCTCACCCAAAACACAATTTTTGTCCCGGAAGGCGTACGCGTGGTCTGCAAAAACTCGAGCTATCTGAGCACAGTTAATAGCAGGGTGTCCGGTAGTGCCGATGAAAACACACAAACAATTGTCATCCATGGGGTGAGCATTCTTAGCAGTATAGATATTAAAATTCGTGTCACTATGAAAGAAAAGTGGTTGGATTTTGCAGGTGGCGTGAAAGATCTGTTTAATTGATTGGTTTGGGTAGCTTATTTTGAGCTTCCCGACACATAGGTTCCATTTTATTCCGGGCACATAGGTTACACAATTGAGGTATTTGGAGGAGGACTCCGAATGCCCTGGAAAGAGTGTAACGCTATGGATGAACGCCTCAGGTTTGTGGCCAAGCTTCT
>JAJFLA010000016.1 GCA_021772935.1 Gammaproteobacteria bacterium | reverse complement strand
ATGCTGCGCCGGTGCTGGATTACCTTGCAAAAGATGAGCTTCCGTCGTTCGGTGCGCTGGGACCGGTGAGTAGGCTTAAAACCTTTGCCAAGTCGGTTGGACGAAAATTTATAAAGGGTCGCGCCATTGGGAACAGGCTCTGTCCAGAGCTGTTGTAGCCACCAACCCTTAGAAGTTGTCCAGCTGTGCACTCAAACGCCTGAAAGCAATTGCTTCGGCGAGATGTACGGTACGGATTTCAGTGGCCTGGTCTAAATCTGCGATGGTGCGTGACACCTTCAGGATGCGGTGGCATGCGCGTGGTGACAGGTAAAGCTGCTCAACGGCATGTTCAAGCAGGCTCAGTGATTTTCCGTGGATACGGCAAAACTGCTCTATCTCGCCGTTGTCGAGTAAAGCATTTGCTTTGCCGGCACGATCTGACTGTACTCGCCGCGCTTCGATCACCCGCTCCCTGACGATGGCAGAGCTTTCTGAGTTGCCCCTGGGAGTATTCAATATCGACGTCTTGGGCCGTAATACCTCAACTTGAATATCGATACGGTCGAGAAGGGGGCCTGAGACCCTGTTTTTGTAACGCTGAATTTGTTCACCACTACAATGGCAACGCCCGCTGCCGTCACCCGCCATTCCACACATGCAGGGGTTCATGGCTGTGACCAGTTGAAAACGGGCTGGAAAAGTCGCCTGCCGGGCAGCTCTCGAAATAACTATACGACCGGATTCGATGGGTTCGCGAAGTATTTCAAGTGTATGCCGACCATACTCAGGAAGTTCGTCCAGAAATAGTACACCGTTGTGTGCCAGCGATATTTCCCCAGGTCTGGGCCGCGCACCACCCCCCGCCAATGCAACACTGCTACATGTGTGGTGTGGTGTTCTAAACGGTCGTATTCCCCATTTTCGATGGTCCAGCCCGGCATGGCTGACAGAAGCCAAAGCCGCGGCTTCCAACGATTCAAGTTCCGTCATGGGTGGCAGAATCCCCGGTAGTCTCGATGCCAGCAGTGTTTTACCGGTTCCTGGCGAACCTGTCATCAAAAGATGGTGAAAGCCTGCTGCGGCAACTTCCAGCGCACGCTTTGGTCCTGGCAAGCCGATAACATCGCAAAGGTCAGGTAGCTTGGGTGGTTCGCTGGATGGGCAAGGTTCGCATTTGCTGAGTTGTTGGTTACCCTTGAGCCAGTTTGCAATTTGTAGCAATGACGCCCCGGCATATTTTTCACCACCTTTAACCAGCGCTGCTTCGGCTGCATTAGCGGTAGGAATAACCAGGGTTCTTTTGCTGTCACGTGAACGGATGGCTGCTGGCAGTACACCTCGCACCGAACGTAATTCACCGTTGAGAGAAAGTTCACCAAGAAACTCACAACCCTCGAAGGCCGTATCGGGAATCTGTTTTGAAGCTGCCAGCAATCCCAGCGCGATCGGCAGGTCGAAACCACCACCCTCCTTGGGTAGTTCTGCCGGTGCAAGTGAAATAGTGATACGACTTTGCGGCCACTTAAAACCTGAGTTGATCAGCGCGGCGCGGACCCGGTCTTTGGATTCCCTGACTGCAGTCTCGGGCAAACCGACCAAATGCATGCTTGGCAATCCACCGGACAGGTGAACTTCGATCGTGATCAGAGGTGCCTCCACACCCGCACAGCCACGACTGTGTACCAGCGATAATCCCAAAACCACCTCCCGATCTGGCCGTATTTCTACTGGCTTTCATTTCAATAGTGCTTATGTTGTATTTCGGGAGCAGGTAATACATTGGCAGTTGTCTGCAATTTCTGTAGGTAATTGGACTCTGATTCCGCTCGCTTTGTCGGTTTGTAGTCCGGTCATGCGATCAATCAATAAAATCTGGGGTCACAAAGACCGGTATCTTGGGCAAAGCTGAAAAGAGGTGCTTGCGGCCTGCAATCAGGGGTTATAAAGTCGTATGGACATTGACCGGGAAAAACCACTATGAAAATGATAATTGCGATCGTAAAACCGTTCAAACTCGACGATGTGCGTGATGCACTTGCAGAGGTGGGTGTGCAGGGAATGACTGTTACAGAAGTTCGTGGTTTTGGGCGGCAGAAGGGCCATACAGAGCTCTATCGCGGTGCGGAGTATGTGGTTGATTTTTTACCCAAACTGAGACTGGAAATAGCCGTGCCCGATGAGCGCACCGAGGCCGTGGTTGAAGCCATCACTGAAGCTGCAGCATCCGGGCGTATTGGTGATGGCAAAATTTTTGTGCAGCCGTTGGAGCAGGCCATGCGGATCAGGACAGGCGAGGAAGGCGACGACGCCTTGTAGGATAAATAGTGGATGAATATCGTAGGTGTGAGGTTTAAAAAACATGATGGTTGAGCAAATCAAAGCAGGTATCGTTGGTTTGGGTGCGATGGGGGCAGCAATGGCCATGCACCTTGCAGATGCCGGATTATTGAGGGCGGTTTGGAATCGCACCAGGTCCAAAGCTGATGCACTTGCGACGGATACTGGTGTGGCCGTGGCTGATGAACCGGCACAACTGGCGGCCACTTGTAATGTCATTCTAACCTGTGTATCGGCGGATCAGGATTTGCTGGATGTTATCGGGCGGCTATTGCCAGGGGTTAAACCTGGTTCCGTGGTAGTTGATACCTCTACGGTTAGCCCAGCGACGGCCAGGCAGGTTTCTGCCAGTCTGCTCGAAGTGGGTGCTGGTTTTGTGGATGCGCCGGTTTCGGGCGGGGTTGAAGGTGCACGAAAAGGAACATTGTCAGTCATGGTTGGTGGCGATTCCACCAATATTTCGCGAATTAGACCAGTGCTTGAGGCTATTTCCGCATCTGTCACACATATGGGTCCAGTGGGTTCAGGACAGGCGACCAAGGCGGTTAACCAGGTCATGATTGCTGGCATTGCAGAAGCGGTTTGTGAAGCACTTGCGCTTGCGGAGAAACTAAATCTGCCTTCGGAGCGTCTATTAGCTGTAGTGGGTGCGGGGGCTGCCGGTAGTTGGTTTCTGGACCATCGTGGTCAGACTATGCTGAAAAACCGTTTTGATGTTGGGTTTAAACTGTCCCTATTGCTCAAGGATTTGCAGATTTGCCAGGTATTGGCACAAGATTTGGATATATCTATGCCGACAGTGGAAGCCGCAATCAGGGATTACCGTGCATTGGTGGAGATGGGTGATGGGGATCATGATATCTCCGGGTTGATCCGTTTGAAACGCGATGCAGGCTGATAACGTGAACAAGATTTGAAGGAATATGCAACAGGATCAATCATTTTTATCTGCTGTACTGACAGAGCTTAACCGGCGTAAGGTCCTGCGTACGGTTGGCGCCTACGCGGTGGCGGTGTTTGTTGTGCTGCAATTGATGGATGCAGCGGTTGAACCATTACGCCTGCCAGACTGGCTGCCGACACTGGTCGTGATCGTGCTGATATTGGGTTTTCCGTTGGTATTCATCCTCGCCTGGCAATTGGAAATCACACCTGATGGCATCAAAAAAACCAGTACCGCGGGTCTGCTGACAGGTGCGCAAAACACCCTGCTTTTCAGCATGATGACGCTAGGTATGGTTGGCTTGGGTTATGGTTTTTATGGGTATTATTCCAATGTTTTTGAAACCGGCAGCCCAGGTGACAATACACTCGCAGTAACGCAACAACGTGAGTTTGTGGCACCGGAGAACTCGATCGCTGTATTGCCTTTTGCAGACCTGTCCGCAGATGGCAACCAGGCTTATTTTTCAGATGGCATTGCGGAAGAACTTTTGAACGTGTTGGCGAAGGTAGACGGGCTGCACGTGGCGGCCCGTACTTCATCATTTGCATTTCGCGGGCTTGACAAGGACATTCGTGAGATCGGCCGCTTGCTGAATGTCAGCACGATTTTGGAAGGCAGTATCAGAAAATCAGGTGATCAAATACGCATGACCGCGCAGTTAATCAATGTTGAAGACGGTTATCATATCTGGTCGCATACCTACGAACGCAAAATGGAAGATGTTTTTGCCATACAGGATGAAATTGCCAGCGCGATTGCAACCGCACTGGTGGATTCATTTGCCGGACTGGAACAACAGCCAGCATCCAGACCTCACGACCTTGCAGCTTTTGAAGCATACAGAACCGGTCGGCTACACTGGTGGCGTCGTTCACCGGAGGAACTGGAAAAGGCTATCACATTATTTGCCAAGGCACTGGAACACGATGCCTCATTTGCTCCTGCCTATGCTGCAATGGCGGATTCATGGTTGTTGTTGGCGATGTATGGCAATTTGACCAATATGAAAGCCACTGAGCGTGCCATGCCAATGATAGAAAAAGCATTGGCGATCGACCCGGAATCGGCAGAGGCATTTGCTGCTCTTGGGCTTGCACGCTGGCAGATTGGGCAAAAGGACGCTGGTGAATCTGCATTACGTCAGGCGATCAAGTTAAACGATGACTACATTCCGGCTTATCTATGGTTGGGGGGCTTGCTGGGTGATCTTGGCAGGTTGCCTGAACAGCGCCTGATTTTGCAGCAGGCAATGGCACTTGACCCATTGAATGAATTACTGGCAATCAATTTTGCCGGTAACCTTTCCAATCAAGGGGAATACCAGGCCGGAAAAGACCTCTTACAGGGCCTGATTGCCTTGCGGCCGGATTCTGCAACTTTACTCAGGATTATTTCGGGTCATGCCATTGCAGGTGGTGAGCTTGCCGCGGCATGGCGGTTTGCCCGCCAGGCCTATGAGCTGGAACCTGATAGTCCTGTAGTCATCGAGGCCCTGGCAGGTGCCTGGGAAAGTATTGGTGAAGTGGACAAAGCAGAACGCTTACTTCTCGATGGGCTGAAAATTGCGAATGACAATTTCAGTCTAAGAACCAACTATTTCTTTCTGTTGCTCACACAAGGCCGGCTTGAGAACGCCGGACGATTGCTGCATGAGCAGTATGGGTTGTCGGTGGAGGGCTTGCCAGAGCAGCTGCAACAGTTTTACTATTTTCAGAAAGGCATGATCAGCCTCGTAGCGGGCGATAAAGAAACGGCAAGGGATCTAATTGAACGAGCGGTTCGTGACGATTCTGAACAAGCCTGGGATGGTGAGCAGATTTTGTTCATGACGATTTCATCCGCTTTGCAAAGCGACGCCGGTAATGCAGAGATTGCAGAGCAAAGGCTTTCGGATGCGGAGCGTGCAGTACGCCGTGCCAGAATCAACGGTGTGGATGATGCTGATATCTATTACACAGAATCCAGTATTCATGCGCTAAGAGGTGAATCGCAGGCAGCACTCGAAAGCTTGCAAATCGCTTATGAGCGAGGCTTTAGAAGGGTATGGATGCTTAATATTGACCTGCGTCTGGAGTCCTTGCATCAGGAGCCTCAATTTGTGGCCATCAAACAACAGATTGAAAGCGATATTGAACGGGCACGGTCTGAAGTGGAGTCTCTCACTATTGCAGCTCTGTAGGAATCCATCGGCCTTGCATTGTTGCACATATTCAAAGCCGATAAATTCCGGAAATCATGGCACTATTTGATGGCTACTCTTTGGCAACAAATCCGCGTGAATTCAGTCGCATTGATCAGTCTTTCGGTGGCTCTCATTGGCTTTAGCTATAACACCTGGCGCAATGAGACCAGCGAAACACATCGCAATATTCGTCTCGCTGCTTTCCGGGTGATTGAAAGCCTTGGTGAACTGCAGGAAGTGGCAGACTACCGCTATTATTATTTTCCGTTTGAAAGTGGTCGCAGCAATGAGGGTGAACTTCGTCTACGGGGTTATGGCAGTGTGACGATGGTACGTGACCTGATGAACCTGATGCCAGCACCTGCGCCGGTAGCCAGTGACAATTTGTTTCGTTTGTGGAATGAGCACGTTAACGTGCTTCCAGGGCTGGAAAGCAATGGCAAACATACAGCTGCAGCGAAGACGGCCGAGAAAGAACTGACGTCCGCCATCAAACAGGCACGAGTTGCTGTACTCGATGTGTTGAATAAACTTGATTAGTCACCGGGCTCCTGGGGATTGGTTAACTAGCAAGCCGGTAGGATTACACACCCGCAAAACGGGAGGCGTCACCGATCCAGCGTCGTATCAACTTGTCTGCTTGCTCCGGGTGTTGTGTTAACAGCGTATCAGCGACAGCAGGAATCATTTTTAGTAGATCGGCATCGCGTGCCAAATCGGCTACACGGAACAACAACATACCGGTTTGTCGTGTTCCCAGTACTTCACCCGGTCCACGTAACTGCAGATCTTTTTCGGCGATAACAAACCCGTCGGCAGTTTGCCGCATAATCTCCATACGTTGTTTGGCAAGGTCACCCAGTGGAGGGTTATACATCAAAACACAGCTGGCCTGCTTGTAACCGCGGCCGACTCGGCCCCGCAATTGGTGAAGCTGAGCCAATCCAAGCCGTTCTGAGTTTTCAATAATCATTAACGAGGCGTTTGGCACATCCACGCCAACCTCTATCACGGTGGTGGCGACCAGCAAATGAATCTGACCAGTCTTGAACTCATCCATGACCCGCTGTTTATCCGCTGGTTTCAAGCGCCCGTGGATCAAACCGATATTGAGCCCGTGCAAAGCACTACCCAAATCCCTGGCCACATCCTCGGCTGCCTCGGCTGCAATCACATCAGATTCTTCAATCAGCGTACATACCCAGTAGGCCTGCTGGCCGTCAGCACAAGCATTCGCCACACGTTGAATTACTTCTCCTCGGCGCTCATTGGACATAACCACTGTTGTTACAGGCTTTCTGCCCGGGGGTAGCTCATCGATCACAGAGACATCCATTCCAGCATACGCCGTCATAGCCAATGTGCGCGGAATGGGGGTCGCTGTCATGATCAATTGGTGTGCTTGCTGATCACCCCTGCTGCCCTTTTTCAGCAAATCCATACGCTGGTCAACGCCAAAACGATGCTGTTCGTCGACAATAACCAGTCCGAGACGACTGAATTCAACTCCTTTTTGCATTAATGCATGTGTTCCGATAACGACTTCAGCACCCTGGTTTATTCTTTGCAGTGCTTCGGTCCGTCTTTTACCGGTGACTTTCCCACTTAGCCACACAGGCTTGATCCCCAAGGGTTCCAGCCACTCGCTAAACACACGAAAATGTTGTTCTGCCAGTAATTCTGTAGGAGCTGAAACAGCAGTCTGATAACCATTGCCTGATGTTCTCAGTGCTGCCAAGGCGGCGATAACAGTTTTGCCTGAACCGACATCTCCGTGAACCAGTCTCAACATGGGTTTGCTGTGCTCCAGGTCATGACAAATTTCCTTAGCTACCCGCTGTTGGGCCCCTGTCAGCCTAAATGGCAAACGCTCCATAAAATCAATTTCGAGTGCGCCTCCGGGCCGCATCGTAGGGGCTTTTAGTACACGTTGTAAACGATGCAGCTTTTGCATGCTCAGGTTGTGAGCCAGCAATTCTTCAAGGGCCAGGCGTTTTTGTGTTGGGTGGTCGCGTAAGACGAGTGCAGCTACATCGGCATTGGGTGGTGGTCGGTGAATATAATCAAGCGCGTCCGCTAGCGGCAACAACTTGAGCTGACCCAATAGTGTTGCAGGTAGTAATTCTTCAAGTTCCAGTTCGCCCCGACGCATCAGTGCCAACGCCTGATCTGTCATTTTGATCCAATTTTTTTGACCCAGACCCTCGGCGGTAGGGTAGACAGGGGTTAAGCGGTCGGCGATTGCTTCATCACCATATCTACTAAGATGGCTATAGCTTGGGTGCACCATTTCCAGGCCCTTAAACCCGGCCCGGATTTCACCAAAGCAACGCAGTTGCGTTCCTTGGGCCAGCTGTTGTTTCTGGTAAACACGAAAGTGAAAAAACCTCAGCGTGATACGGCCGGTTCCATCGAATAGTATTACCACCAACATGGAACGACGTCCGCGCACAATCGTAGAGTGCTCAACCCGGCCCTCGATCAATACGCGCTGACCAGGTCTGCAGCTACCTATGGGGTGTATACGGGTACGGTCTTCATAACGACTTGGCAGGTGAAACAACAAATCCGTAACCTGGCTAACGCCAAGTGCTTTCATTTTATCGGCAAGTTTTGGTCCTACGCCATGCAGGTCCGTTAATGCCATGGGCTTAGCCCGCATATTTCACCAAGGATGGCCCAGGCCAGCCTCTCGACCGGTTCCCGCTCTCACCTCCTCCGGAGTTTGCGCTGTAGCTGGCGAAACAGTTTGGTAAAGCGTTCGAAAAATCATAGCAATAGCTATGGTTTGAGAAGGCTTTATCGAAATGTGAAGCCAGCTGCTGTGCAAAACCGGATAGGACAAACGGTAACTTTAAGAAATCGCTCAAATACCCTTTAAAACATTGAATTAAAACGATAACTGTCATTTAATTGTCCGCCTTGGTGAAATATGCGGGTTAGGAGGTATCAAAGCCCGAGTATAGCGTCCATTTCAACCTTGGCACCTTTGGGTAGCGCGGCCACACCGACGGCGGCACGTGCCGGGTAAGGGGCCATGAAATATTGTTCCATAATTGCATTAACCTGTGGAAAATCGTTCATGTCGGTTAAATAGACCGTCAGTTTGACGATGTCGCCTAAGGATCCACCAGCGGCTTTACAAATGGCTGACAGGTTTTCTAATACGCGCCGAATCTGAAGATCGATCCCGCCTGTAATTAATTCCATACTCTTGGGGTCGAGTGGAATTTGCCCGGAAACAAAGACCATACCCTGATGATTGACAGCTTGTGAATAGGTGCCGATGGCCTGTGGCGCCTTATCGGTATGAATAGTGTTTTTGCTCATATCGGGTTTTCCTAGGCAATGATTCGACTGACACGGGTCACATTGCGATTACGTCGCAGTCGCCGCATTACCCGTGCCATATGGTCTCGGTCTTTTACACTGATGATGAATAACAGTGTGGCTATTTCAGGATTGGCTTCTGGTTGTTCGATTTTTTCAATATTGCTGCCGGCCTCGCCAATACTGCTTGAGATATTCGCCAGCACACCGGGTATGTTTTTAGCCAGTATATTCAGCGCCACTTCGAACATGCCACGTCTGATGGGCGCCCAGATAACATTAAGGCAGTGATCAGCGTGTTTACGTAGTTCCCTTACGTTGCGGCATTTGGCATGGTGAATCACGACACCTTTACCCGCTGAAAGAAACCCCATGATAGTGTCACCTGGTACCGGGCGACAGCAGGCGGCAAATGTCACTGCGCTACCTTCAGAGCCAGCAATCGACAGTGCCTCGGCTTCATCCCCGGATTCGAGTGTACTGACCTCCGGTGCCAGTTTGGCGGCCACCACGCTGGATAACAGGTTACCGAGAGCAAGCTCTGTCAATAAGTCTTCCTGACGATTAAACCTGTTGTCCTTCAGGTATTGATTCAGACGTTTTAGTGGCACGGCATCGAGATCTGAGCCGCGGGCGTTGAGTGCTGTTTCCAGTAGCCGCAAACCAAGCGCCACGGCATCCGCTTGCTCTAGGCTCTTAATGTAATGACGAATGGCTGTTCTTGCCCTTGCGGTGCTTACAAACTCCAGCCACTCTGGAATAGGGTGTGCGTTGTCGTTGGTAATGACTTTAACGGTTTGACCATTGCTGAGGCGGGTTGATAATGACACTTCGACCTTATCAACCAATGCACTGATGGCATGGTTTCCGACACCGGTGTGGATGGCGTATGCAAAATCAAGTGCGGTTGCGCTACGACGCAGGTCAATAATTTTGCCCTTGGGTGTAAAGACAAAAATTTGATCTGGGAACAGGTCCGACTTTGCACCGTCAAGAAATTCCATTGAATCAGTGCTGTGACGCTGCACCTCGACCAGTTGCATTAACCACTCCCGTGCACGCACCTGTGCCGTACCCGCGGTGTTTTCACCGCTTTTATACTGCCAGTGAGCTGCCGCGCCTTTCTCAGCCATAATATCCATTTCCTGTGTACGAATCTGGATCTCAACGGGCAGGTTGAAAGGACTGTTGAGTATGGTGTGAAGGGATTGATAACCGTTGGCTTTGGGTAGTGCAATGTGGTCTTTAAATCTACCGGGTTTGGGGCGGTAAAGCCCGTGGGTGGTGCCAAGTGCCAGGTAACAATGTGGTTCAGAGTGAGTGATAATGCGAAAAGCGTAGACATCATTCACTTCAGAAAAAGATAAGTCTTTAGCCAGCATTTTCCGGTAAATACTGTATGGAGTTTTTTCCCTACCCTTGATATCGCAGGGAATACCTGCCTCATTCATTTTTCTTTTTAGTGCTTTATGGATATCGGCGATGATCTCACGCCGATCACCAGTGACCGTGCTGATATGTTCTGCGATGGTACGATGTCGCCAGGGGTATAGGTTGGCAAAGCCGAGGTCTTGCAGTTCCGACTTGATGCTGTTCATACCCAGCCGATCGGCGATGGGTGCATATATATCCAGTGTTTCGCGTGCAATCCTGCGTCGGGGCTGAGGGTCCATTGAACCCAGTGTACGCATGTTGTGCATTCGGTCAGCCAGCTTGATGAAAATAACCCTTAAATCTCTCGACATGGCTAACATCAGCTTGCGAAAACTTTCGGCATCCGCTTCGTGCCGGGTGCGGAATTTCATTTTGTCCAGCTTGGTCACACCTTCCACGAGCTCAGCAATCTCATCGCCAAAGCGGGATTCAATATCCTCTCGGGTTAATGGTGTGTCTTCAATGGTGTCATGCAGGATGGCCGCAGCAACACTGCTGTAATCCATACGCATATTAGCCAATATACGTGCAACGGCAACGGGGTGAAGTATATAGGGCTCACCGGTTTTGCGTGTTTGGCCCTGGTGTGCGTTTGCGCCAGTCTCAAATGCGCGGAGGATAATGGCGACCTTTTCCGGTTCCAGGTAGGTGTTGAGCAGGTCCCTCAGATCAAGAACCGGCTCCGGTAAAGTCATAGGGGTCGCCAGCATAAATGAAATCCGTCAGGGGGCTAATTCATCCTCCATAGACCCCATGTCAAATACTTCGGCTGCTTCAATTTCAGCCTGCAGAACAGCGACACGCTCCGGGTCAATAAGACCTTCGGCAATCTCGCGCAGCGCTATTACAGTAGGCTTATCGTTTTCTTCTTTAACCAATGGCTCAGCACCATGACCAATCTGGCGCGCGCGCTTGGTCGCGGTCAATACCAGTTCAAAACGGTTATCGATGTTCTCAAGGCAGTCTTCTACGGTAATACGTGCCATTATTAAATCCTGTAAGGTGTTAGACGGAACCGCGTATTTTAGCTTCTTCCGAGCCGCTGCGCCAGAAGCTGGTAATCTTTATTTGTCTTGTGCGGTCGGTGTTCTCGGTAATCATTGATGATTGCAAGCAGTTCTTCAAGTGCTGTGTCGAAGTCTTCATTGACGACCAGGTGATCAAATTCAGCCCAATGAGATATTTCTGCCCGCGCGTCCTGCATCCTGCGTTGTATTACGTCCGCACTATCCTGTCCACGCCTGGTTAATCTTTTGCGTAAGACTTCCAGTGAAGGAGGGATGATGAATATGAGGCAGCAGTCGGGAAAAGCGGAGCGCACCTGGCGCGCTCCTTGCCAGTCGATTTCAAGTATCACATCCCGGTTCTGCTTAAGCTGTAAGGCTACAGAGTGCCGGTTGGTTCCGTAAAGGTGATCAAATACGCGGGCGTGTTCCAGGAAGTCACCGTTGCTCACCCTTTGCGCATATTCCGTTTCGGAAACAAAGTGGTAGTGTTGACCGTCAACCTCGCCCGGTCTCGCCGCGCGTGTTGTGTCAGAAACTGACAGCACCAGGTTGGAGTCATGTTTCAATAAACCGTTGACCAGGCTGGTTTTTCCGCCACCAGATGGTGCGGCAATGACAAAAAGGCTGCCGTGAGTCGCACGGCTATTCGACATTTTGTACCTGTTCACGCATTTGCTCTATCAGTACTTTCAAGTCCACCGCTGCTTGTGTTGTGCGCTGATCAACGGATTTTGAGCTGAGCGTATTCGATTCGCGGTTGAATTCCTGCATCAGGAAGTCCAGTCGACGCCCGACAGGTTCAGCCAGGCCCAGCACCCGGTAAACTTCTTCAACATGCGCGTCCAGCCGGTCGAGTTCTTCATCAACGTCCATTTTCTGGGCAAGTATCGCAACTTCTTGCTCTATACGGCCCGGATCAAGAGGTTGTTGCAGATCGGCAATACGCCCCAGCATTCGTTGCTTCAAGGTCGCGCGGATTTCGGGTAGCCATGACCTGATGTTGGCCGTTAGTGCTGTAACCCCGACCAGTCTTTCACGTATTGCACTTGCCATTTGCTCACCCTCGCGCCCTCGGCTAGCCTGTAAATCTTGTGCAGTTGTGACTAATAGCTCCATTGCTGCAACCCGCATAGGTGCGGGGTCTTGGCGTTTTTCTTCAATGAGTCCGGGCCATTTGAGTAGTTGGCTGACATCAGCCTGTTGTTCAGTGGATGCAAGCTGAGCCATTTCCCCGTGGATGTCGAGCAGCTCTCTGGCCAGCGCGAGGTTGAGTTCCAGCTTGCTACCGCTGGCACTTGGCGCTTCGAAGAAGCGTAATGTGGCTTCGATCTTGCCACGGCTCAAATACTGTCCGAGACACTTTCTTATATCTGCTTCGAGTGGTCGAAGCTCTTCTGGTAAACGCAATCCAAAATCAAGGTAGCGGTGATTTACCGAGCGCATTTCCCAGCTTAGGCGACCAAATTCATATTGACCCTCAACCCGGGCGAAACCGGTCATACTGCGAATCATTGCTTTTTCCACATTGCTGGTGATGGCACAATGTTAACGGATCGCCTGCTGGACTAAAATAGCGGGTTCCATTATTCATTCCAGTTCTTAATTACTACACAAACAGGATCAGTCAATGAGACCAAGTGGCAGACAAGCAGATGAGTTACGCCATATCAGTATCACACGCAATTACACCTGTCATGCAGAAGGTTCAGTATTGATCGCCTGCGGCAATACCAAAGTTTTGTGCACCGCATCGGTCGAAAGCCGGGTTCCCTCCTTTTTGCGTGGTAGTGGTGAAGGTTGGGTAACCGCAGAGTATGGCATGCTGCCAAGATCTACCGGCTCAAGAATGCGACGAGAGGCCTCATCAGGTAAGCAGGGTGGGCGTACGATGGAAATTCAACGGCTGATAGGCCGGTCTTTGCGTGCAGTAGTAGACCGGGCCGCATTGCAGGAGCACACCATTACTCTCGATTGTGATGTTTTGCAAGCTGATGGCGGCACCCGAACTGCGGCTGTTACCGGCGCGTATGTCGCGTTGGTCGATGCTTGCAGATGGTTGCTAGCCAATAAAAAAATAAAGAAAGACCCGGTACATGGACAGGTCGCTGCTGTTTCTGTCGGGATTTTTAAAAACACACCGGTACTCGATCTTGATTATCCCGAAGATTCCCGAGCGGAAACGGATATGAACGTAGTGATGAATGATGGTGGTGCGTTTATCGAGTTGCAAGGTACCGCAGAGGGTCATGCGTTCCGTAAAGATGAACTGGACCAGTTACTTGTATTGGCAGATAAGGGGATCAAGTCGTTGATGGATGCGCAGTCCGCCGCGTTGGCAGGCTGATTTATCGGATATCATTCCATCATGGAGCGGGAATACGTCGTCGCCAGCAGCAACCCGGGTAAGTTGCGCGAAATAGCCGGTGTGCTTAAACCGTTGGGTTTTGTTGTACACCCACAAAGTGACTGGCAGATTCCAGAGGCAGAGGAGAGCGGCAGCACATTTGTTGAGAACGCATTAATCAAGGCACGTCAGGCTACCCACTATACCGGCTTGCCTGCGATAGCGGATGATTCAGGATTGGTTGTTCCGGTACTCAATGGTGAGCCGGGTATTTATTCTGCTCGTTACGCCGGGGAGGATGCGGATGACCAGGCTAATATGCGTAAACTGCTTGCTGAGTTAAAGGGCAGGTCTGGAGATGATCGTTGTGGCTATTTTTATTGTGCCGTGGTTTTACTGAATTCGGTTGATGATCCGGCCCCACTGATCGCGACTGGCCGATGGTGTGGGCTAATACTGGACACACCAAAAGGTGATGGCGGGTTTGGTTATGATCCGTTGTTTGGGGTTTCCACATCTTCAGATCCTGAGCAACAGTGCTCTGCGGCTGAATTGGCTGCCGCGGACAAAAGTCGTATTAGCCATCGAGGCCAGGCATTGAAGGAACTGGTAAGAAAGTTGGGTGAGCGTGATGGTGGGTTTACTACATAATCCACCATTGAGCTTGTATGTACACATGCCTTGGTGTGTGCGTAAATGCCCGTACTGCGATTTCAATTCACATGCCGCGCCGGAAGACCTGCCAGCGGATGCGTATATTCGGGCCTTGGTTGCTGATCTCGAGCAGGATTTACCGCTGGTCTGGGGACGTTCGGTAGGCAGTATTTATTTTGGTGGCGGCACACCCAGCCTGTTTTCAGCTGAACAGATAGGGGTGTTCCTGTCAGCAGTGAGGGCACGGTTGGATTTAAGACCCGATATAGAAATAACGCTGGAGGCAAACCCGGGAACCATTGAGAGTGATAGTTTTTCTGCCTATGCGGAAGCTGGTATCAACCGGGTTTCACTTGGTGTGCAGAGTTTTGACGACGATGTGCTTAAGCGCATCGGCCGAATTCACGGCCAGCATGAAATTCAACACAGTTTACAGTCATTGAAAACGGCTGGAATTTCAAATTTTAATATAGACCTGATGTATGCATTACCCGGTCAAAGCCCTGCTCAATCTAGGCACGATATTGAATTGGCGATTGATGCCAATCCTGCGCATATTTCCTTCTACCAGTTAACGATTGAAGCGAATACGGCGTTTGCAGCACAGCCACCACAGTTGCCCGTGGATGACGTGGCCTGGGATATGCAACAAGCAGGTTTGGAACGGTTGGAAGCGGCCGCTTACGGGCAATACGAAATTTCGGCCTTTGCGCGATCAGACATGCAAAGCCGCCACAATATAAACTACTGGAGATATGGTGATTTCCTGGCGGTTGGAGCCGGGGCTCACGGTAAAGTCTCACTACCAGCGGAAGGTCAGGTTCAGCGCTATGTCAAACACAGGCACCCCAAGCGTTATTTGCGGGCTCTGGATAATGGGGATTGGTTGGCTGAAAAGCGCTTGTTGAGTAGTGAGGAGCGTGTGTTTGAGTTCTTTCTTAATCAGTTGAGACTAAAAGATGGCGTATACATTGATGACTTTAGTGCACGCACCGGTTTGCCTTGGGAAATGGTTGAGTCCCGTGTCCAGCAAGCCGTTGACAAGGGCTTGTTGGTGATGGGGCACAAGCGTGTTATACCAACTGGATTGGGCTGGAGATTTGTGAACGATATCCAGCAGATGTTTCTGCCATAAAGTGTTTCAAGCGCGGCTCTTGCATTGCATCTCACGCGCCGTTAGACTAGCCGGCTCTTTAGGCCTATTGAATACCGGAAATTGTCATGAAAGCTGACATTCACCCAGAATATCGTGAAGTGGTTTTTCAGGATCTGTCTTCTGACTTTGCATTCCTGACCCGCTCCACCGTGAAAAGTAAAGAAAGCATCAAATGGGAAGATGGCAACGAGTACCCGCTGATCAAAGTGGAAGTCTCCAGCGCATCCCACCCGTTTTATACTGGAAAACATAAGTTGATGGATACGGGCGGTCGCGTAGATCGCTTTAAACGCCGTTACCAAAAGTAATTTCGGGACACTAAATAGAAGCCCACGATGGCGTAGCCATTGCGGGCTTTTGTTTGTCTGCGTTTTAGCGTTGTGCTATGGGAAAAAAATCATAATTTGTGAGATAATAACAGGTCGAAAAAAGTCAAAGAATTGAAGTGATTCTTAATCGTACAAACCGTTAATTCACAAGGAGTGTACTAATGTCCGATCAACGCGTAGTTATTACAGACGAGAGTAGTGGCAAAAGCCTTGAATTGCCTGTTATTAAGGGCACAGAAGGCGAGCCGACTCTGCAGATCAAGGCGCTGCCTTCAACACTGGGTTACTTTACCTATGATCCTGGATTTACCGCTACGGCCAGCTGTACAAGTAAGATTACATTCATCGACGGTGGGAAGGGTATTTTACGCTACCGTGGATACCCGATCGAACAACTGTCAGAAAAAAGCAATTTCCTCGAAGTCGCTTTCCTGTTGTTGACCGGTGAGTTGCCTACCAGCGCTGAGACAGAAGACTTTGAGGAAGACATTACCTACCACACGATGATCCATGAAAAGTTGAATACCTTTATTTCAGGCTTTCATTATGATGCACATCCGATGGCAATGATGGCCGGGGTCGTGGGTTCCTTAGCCGCGTTTTATCATGACAAACTGGACATGGAAAACCCCGCGCACCGGCTGCTGGCGGCCAAACGCATGATTGCCAAGATGCCAACCATTGCTGCAGCTTGTTATCGGCACCACATGGGGTGGCCAACCGCTTATCCGAAGAATTCATTGAATTACACTGAACGCTTTCTGGATATGATGTTTTCGGTACCAGCCGAAAAATATGAAGTCAGCCCGGTTGCCGCCAAGGCATTCGATCTATTATTCATATTGCATGCTGATCATGAACAAAATGCCAGCACATCTACTGTGAGACTTGTGGGTTCAACCGGGGCAAATCCTTACGCCAGTGTTGCTGCAGGTATCTCAGCATTGTGGGGTCCAGCACACGGGGGCGCCAATGAGGCCGTATTGAATATGCTCGATGAAATTGGCGATATTTCACGTGTTGGGCTGTTTGTCGACAAGGCCAAAGACAAAAATGATCCGTTCCGGTTGATGGGGTTCGGTCACAGGGTTTACAAAAATTATGATCCGAGGGCATCCATTATCCGTGCAGCGGCGTACGAGGTGCTGGAGGAGCTGGGCGCCAGTGATCCGTTGATGGACCTTGCTATGGAGCTGGAGCGTATTGCTTTGGAAGATGAGTACTTTGTCACTAAAAAGTTATATCCGAATGTAGATTTTTATTCCGGTATTATTTACAAAGCACTCGGTATCCCGAGAAGTATGTTTACAGTCATGTTTGCTATTGCCAGGACAGTTGGTTGGGTTTCCCAATGGCTGGAGCAAGAGGAAACACCGACACCAATCGGTCGCCCGAGACAGGTTTATGACGGTCAGCCTGCACGTGATTATGTTTCCGTTGAATCTCGCTGAGCTTTGTTAATCACCGGCCAGTAAACATTCCACTTCGGTCAAGGGCGCTCGTTTTTGCGGGCGCCCGTCGACCGGACTGGGTGGTGCCTGGCGTAAATCCACGTAACTGAACAAGGCCAGTTCGACCTCTATGTCGTTGGTATCTGTGACCAGTAACGGTACTTGGCGATAGCTGCCATTATGCCATCGAATTTTCCGTTGCTCGTTGCGGAAAACCAACCCCTTATCCAGCAAATGAATAGCTACTGCGTCGGGCGGGTCGTTAAAAACCTGTAATGACACACGTGAGTGTTCGTCCGCTGTGCCTTCAAGCACAGGACCCACCAGCCGAGGGCAAAAGGATTCAAGCGAGCGCATCACACGCAATGCAATTTCCCGCATTTTTTGTAAATGGAGTACATGTTGCCGGCCACCGTAAAACTCCTGGTAGGCACGTAATGCATTTTCTACTTCGACATTGCTGGGCAGGGCTGTTCGTACATTGACGCCCAACCGTTCCGCTGCTTTTTGCTTGGCGATCCTGTAGTTGTACTGTGCCTGAGTGACCATGATTCGTGCTGCTTCAGCGGCTATTTTCCGACGGATCTGGCCGGGCTGCTTGTTATTGTGCGTGGGAAACCTGTCAGAAACTGTCGTATGGGTCCTCTTCCGTACCGGCATCAGAATGATCTCCTTCTACTACATCTTCCATTGGTGGAAGACTTCCCGTGTTGAATACTTCCATAATAGCGTCATAATTTTCAAGTCTTGCTAGCAATCCTGTATCCGGATCAATACGTGCCTGGGTAATGTCTTCGGGTATTTCAGGCACCAGATCGGGCACGTCGGTCAAGGCTACTCTCATATAGTCTATCCAGATTGGTAACGCGGCTTTTCCGCCAACCTCGTAGCGCCCCAGGGGGTCATGATTGTCAAACCCCACCCATACAGAGGTTACAATTTCGTTGTTATAACCGGAAAACCATGCATCACGCTGTTCATTGGTCGTTCCAGTTTTACCTGCCAGATCGTTGCGTCCCAGTATCATGGCCTTTTTGCCGGTTCCTCGCCGTATAACGTCCATCATCATGGAGCGCACCAGAAAGGCATTTTGCTCGCTGATGACACGCGGAGCCGGTGATGACCTTGCCGTGACGACCCGTGCCTCAGGCGTTTCTTGTTCAATGATCTGAAGGTCTTCCTCAGCTTCAAGCTGTAAAGGTCTGAAACTGGGTTCAACTTTTTCCATGGCCTGAACTCGCTCTGTTTCCGAGCCATTCTCGACGACACAGTTTTTGCAGACCACACGAGGACTCGTGGCGAATAGTACGCTACCTTTGGCATCGACTATTCGCTCAATAAAATAGGGGTCAACCAGGTAACCGCCATTGGCGAATACCGCATACCCTCTTGCGATACTGATGGGTTTAAGTGAAGCGCTGCCAAGAGCCATCGATAAATTATTCGGTAATTCAGCAGGGTCAAAACCGAAAGAACTGATGTATTCACTCGCGTATTGGATACCGATCTCTCTTAGTAACCTGATGGAAACAAGATTGCGAGAATTGACCATGGCTTCACGCAACCGTGTAGGACCGAAGAATTTCTCGCTGAAGTTTTGTGGTTTCCAGTCTCTTTCCAATTCAGCGTCACTGAAAACAATGGGTGCATCATTGACAATGCTAGCCGTGGTTTTGCCCTTTGCCAAGGCGGCTGAGTAAATAAATGGTTTAAAGCCAGAACCTGGTTGGCGGCGGCTCTGAACCGCGCGGTTAAACTTGCTGCGTGTGTAGTCATAACCACCAACCAGCGCTTTGATTGAACCATCGTGTGGGCTTAGTGAAATCAGTAAGGCTTCCGTTTCAGGTAGTTGGGCCAATTCGCGTTTGCCCTCGTTACGCAAGCGGGTACGGATAATATCTCCGGCTTTCAGCACCTCTACGACAGTTTTGGGTTCGAAGCCTACTCGTTCGCGGTTAATGAATTTTCTCGCCCATTGCATGTCAGTAAGTGTGAGTGCGATAGTCTGGCCGTCTGCCTGATAGACCAGGGCGATGTCTTCGTCGACCTCAGTCACCAGTCCGGGTGCCAGTCCGGCTACAGGTTTATAGGGTCTTAGAATCTCATCCCAGTTGTTAGTTGTGTTGTTCTCTTCCAAGTTGAAATGTGCTTCAGCGCCACGGTACCCGTGTCTTTGATCGTATTCCTCAAGACCGTCTGTGACCGCCTGGTTCGCGGTAGTCTGAAAGCGGGAGTTAATAGTAGTGTATACCTGGTAAGCGCCGGTATAGGCTGATTGGCCAAATCTAGCCAACATTTCCTTTCGAACCATTTCGGCAAGGTATGGTGCTGAAACTTCGGTAGTCGCACCATGATAAAAGGCCGTATTCTTTTCGTTCTTAGCTTTTTGGTATTCGTTGTCATTGATAAAATTCAGTGCCAACATACGACCCAGTACGTAGTCCCTGCGAGTCATCGCTCGTTCGGGGGAAGTTATCGGGTTAATTCTGGACGGTGCCTTGGGAAGTGCCGCAAGCATGGCGCACTGAGCCAGGCTCAGCTCACCCACGGATTTGCCATAATACACATCGGCCGCAGCGCCAACGCCGTAAGCCCGGTGGCCGAGAAGAATCTTATTCAGAAACAACTCAAGGATTTCATCTTTTGATAACTCGCGCTCTATTTTCAGCGCGAGGAATATTTCCTTAATTTTTCGCGTAAAGGTTTTTTCCGGTGTGAGAAAAAAGTTTCGAGCCAGAAGTTGAGTAATGGTGCTTCCGCCAATCGATTTTTCCCCGGTAGTTGCCAGGGTCCAGGCTGCGCGGGTTATACCCTCATAGTCAATTCCCAAGTGTTCGTAAAATCTCTTGTCCTCGCCAGCGATAAAAGCGTTCTTCAAATTTGTCGGAATTTTCTCAATCCGGATTGGAATCCGTCGCTTTTCTCCGAAAACACTGATTAATTTGCCATCTTGTGTGTAAACGCGCAATGGTACTTGAAGTTGTATGTCGCGTAGTGTTTCAACGTCAGGAAGATCTTTAGAAACAATAAGATAGCTTACTAATATCGTGGCTATTCCAAGCACAAACGAGACCAGTAGAAAGCGAATAATTAAACGAAATATTTTTTTCAAATCTTTATCCTGCTATGCTTACTGACAGAAAATGGAATTTTAGTTGATATAGCCTTCTTCTGATAGTCGGAGAGGTGACAGAGAGATAGACCGCATCGGACAGGGAAGTGGCCGGTAATGTCGAGTTATTGAGTATTGACATCTCAACATACCAGTAGTTTCCCACTGTATTTATCAAGCAGCAATCCGCTCATGTGTAAATCAACTCTGTAAGTCAAAGCCAAAATGGTATTTGAGTATTGCAGAGTTTTCTGTTACAAACAGCTATAAGAGGTTTCACTAAACCATTGACACGGAAAAGGAATGGGAGAGTCTTGAAACTGTTTACAAAGAAAACAGATCCAGTGATTGGGCTGGATATAGGCTCGACAAGCGTACGGTTGCTACAATTGTCCAGTCATGGGTCCGGGTATCGTATCGATCACTTTGCCATAGAGCCGCTCAGTGAGGGCGTGGTGGTTGATAAAGCCGTGCAGGATGTTGAGGCAATATCGGACGCCATCTCAAAGGCGGTTAAGGCGTCGGGCACACGTGCTAAATCCTGTGTAATAGCAGTTTCTGGCTCGGCCGTTTTCACCAAAACAATTAGTTTGCCGGCCAACCTTGCCGTTGCTGATATTGAAAGTCAGGTGCAAATCGAGGCTAATCAGTATGTCCCTTATCCGCTTGACGAGGTAAGTCTGGATTTTGAAGTCTTGGGCCCATCACCGCGCAACGCGGATATGTTGGATATCTTGTTGGCGGCGAGTAAAAGTGAAAATGTTGAAAGTCGACAGGATGCTATCGATTCTGCTGGGCTAAAAGCAAAAGTTGTGGATGTTGAAGCTTTCGCGATCGCAAACGCGTTCGAAGTGATCCGTAAACGCGATGGCGTAAGCGGTAGCGAAGCGGTTGGGTTCTTCGACATCGGTCATGACGTAACCACCTTATTGGTCATCAAGGGAGGTCAGGTGATATATACCCGTGATCATCCTTTTGGTGGTCATCAGCTACTGGAAGAAACCCAGCGTCGCTATGATATGACCGCTGAACAGGCCAGCTTTTTTGAACGCAATCAGGCTGCACCGGATGACTTTGACGAAGAAGTGTTGGAACCTTTCCAGCTGAACATTGTTCATCAAATTAGCCGCGCGTTGCAGTTTTATGCCTCCAGTAATGAATACTCAAATATTGGCACAATATACCTGTCCGGTGGTGTCGCATCTCTGAAAGGCCTGGCGTCAATGATTCAACAGGAACTTGGGATGACGACGCGGGTTGCAGACCCGGTTACCGGTATGGACATCGCTCAAAACGTGGCAGTCACTGTGTTAAAACGCAATGCTAATAATCTGATGATAGCCATGGGACTGGCTTTAAGAGGGTTTGACTGATGGCCAGAATTAACTTACTACCTTGGCGGGACGAACAACGTCGGGAACGACAACGCCAATTTATGTTGACACTGCTTGCGACAACAATGCTGGGTGCTGTACTGGTTTATATGGTAGGTACTGTTTACGATCAGAGAATCACACACCAACAGGTCAGAAATGACCTGATTAAGTCGGAAGTCCGTAAACTGGTATTACGAATAACAAGAATTGACGAGTTAGAGCGCACCCGGGGCCGTTTGATATCACGCAAACAGGTTATTGAACGACTGCAGGCCAGCCGCTCAATAACCGTAGAGTTGCTGGATAACCTGGCCAAATCAATTCCGGTAGGCGTGACCCTTATTACGATAGAACAGCAAGGCTCTTCCTTGATGATGACCGGGAGCAGTCAGTCTAATGCCCGGGTATCAGCCTATTTAAGGGAGCTTGAGCAGAACGAATTGTTTCGTAACCCTCAGCTGGAATTTGTTCGGTCAGCACCGGTTGCTAACAACACCATTGAACCGTACCAGTTCAGTATTAGCGTAATGCTGCGTCCGCCAAAAACAGCAGAAGAAGATAGCTTTGATGAATTCGAAGATCAGGGAGGTTTTTAATGATTATTGAAGACCTCAGAAATGCTGACTTTTCAGATCTTGGCAATGCAACTTCACAAGTTAGATATACCTTGCTAACTTTCGTGCTGATCCTGATCCTGGTGGCAGGTTACTCCCTGTTTATCAAAAACAAGAAGAGTGATCTGGAGCGGTCGCGTCAGCAGGAACTGACGTTGATGGCTGATTTTGAGAGCAAACAACAAAAAGCCGCGAATATGGAGGCTTATGAGAAGCAGCTGGCAGATATGCAGGACTTGTTGCAAACCATGTTCAGACAACTGCCAAATAAGACCGAAATGGATACGTTGTTGGTAGATGTTTCGCAGACAGCGCTGGCCGCGGGTATTGAGGTGCAGCTATTCGAGCCACAGGCGGAATCTTTTAAGGATTTTTATGCGGAACGTCCGATCAGTATTCGAATGCTGGGGGATTATCACGAATTCGGAGAGTTTGTCAGTGGTGTAGCGGGATTGCCACGGGTGGTAATTCTGACAATGCACGACATTTCTTTAAAACGCGCAACGACGACCCAAAGCCGTTCTGGAATTCAAGAATCTCGTCTGGTTCTGGAAGGTCAGGTAAAAACGTATCGCTATGTTGATGAAGAAGAGGTTGCTCAGAGAGTGGCGGAGCAGGCACCATGAAACGCATTGGCAGACAGGTAAGCCATGTTGCTGGCGCTATGTTAATCGCTGTAATGTTAGCGGGCTGCAATAAGAACATGGATGATCTGGACAAGTACATTGTTGCAGTTAAGGTACGGCCGGCAGATCCGATTCCACCGATTCCACCGGTTAAAACCTACACGGCTTATAAGTATGATGGGTTGACGGGCCGTGATCCATTCCGTCAGTCAATAACTGAAGGCAGTGAAACCACACAATCCGCGAAAGGTGCCGGACCAAGACCAGATTTTGACCGGGCTCAAGAATACCTGGAACGTTATGAGCTTGATACCCTGTCGATGGTAGGGACCTTTAGCAAAGATGAATCCTTCTGGGCGTTAGTGCGTGACCCCGAAGGAATCATACATCGTGTGCTGGTTGGTAACTACATTGGCAAGAACCATGGGCATGTAGTCAATGTAGGCAATACACAAATAGGTTTAACTGAACTAATTTCTGATGGTGACGGAGGCTGGCTTGCCAGGGAGGCTTCCATTGCCATGGGTGAAGGA
The DNA here is from genome assembly GCA_021772935.1 of Gammaproteobacteria bacterium. GTDB lineage: Bacteria > Pseudomonadota > Gammaproteobacteria > Xanthomonadales > SZUA-36 > SZUA-36. Next base: position 16,703 of record JAJFLA010000016.1, on the reverse strand, counting down.
TAATGCGGTTAGCGTGAAAAAGCGCAACCATGAGGGTACAGCCATGTACAGCAAGAATGATTCTGAATTGAAATGGATACTGGCGGGCAAATGGGGACAGTTTATGGGTAGCAGAAAGACTGGAGCTCATTTGGGCCTTGGGTTGGTATTGTTGATGTTGCCGGCATTATCCGCCTGGGCATCAAGTGAAGTAACCGCTGCAAATTATAGAAGCAATGCCGCAGGTGATGTGACTATCACACTGTCAACCGGTGGTGACGACCCAAATGTCAGTGTGTTTGCGACGGAAAGCCCGGCGCGAATCATACTGGATTTGGCAGATACCAACAGCCAGGTTGATACAAGTCCAGTCTCCGTTGGTATCGGATCGGTACAGAGATTCACCACACTATCAGCTGGTGGCAGGACACGGGTTCTGGTTGATCTCTCCAAGTCGGTCACCTATGACTACCAGTCTGGACATGGTCAGGTTGTACTGTCGATTGCCGGGAATGGTGCAGGTCCTAGCACCCCAAGTCATAGCGGTTCGACAAGATATACCATCGATAACGTAGATTTCCGACGTGGTGAGAATGGCCAGAGCAAGGTTATTATCGGTCTTGACCAAGCGGGTGCAAATATTTCGGTGAGTTCACGAGAACGCGGTTTATCAATAGATATTTTTGATGCGAGCCTACTCGAAGCACTGAATCAGCGCCTGGATGTTGTGGACTTTGCAACACCGGTACAAATTATTGACTCTGATGATAGGGGCAGTGCTGTGCGAATAGAGCTCGAAATAGCCGGACTTTATGAGCACATGGCCTATCAATCCGGTAATGACTGGGTTATTGAAGTTTCGGAGCTCACGGCTACTTCAATCGAAGCTGACGAGGAAATAGTTGAGTTTTATCAGGATAAAGAATACGAGGGCGCCCGGGTAACCTTTAACTTTCAGGACATCCCGGTACGTTCTGTATTGCAGTTAATTGCGGATGTGTCAGAACTTAATATTGTGGTTGCTGACAATGTTAGTGGAAACCTGACCCTGAGACTTACCAATGTACCCTGGGACCAGGCACTGGATATCGTGCTTGATGCCCGTAATCTTGATATGCGTGAGAACGGCAATGTTATTTGGATTGCACCCACTGCGGATATCGCTGCCCGTGAGCAGCAATTGCTACAGGCTTTGCAGGATCGTAAGGAACTGGAGCCGTTAACGACCGCTTTGATCAGCGTTAGTTATGCTACCGTCGAGAACCTGCAGACTTTGATTAATGAAGCAGCGGTCAGTGATGGAAGTGATGCCGGGTTATTGTCTGATCGTGGCTCTGTAGCCATTGATTCCAGAACCAACACACTGATGGTTACGGACACCGCAGACAGAATTGAAGCGATTCAAAAGTTGATACAGAATCTTGACCGGCCGGTTCGACAGGTTCAGATTGAGTCGCGTATTGTGATTGCGAACAGTGATTTTTCTCACGCAATCGGTGTTCGTTTTGGTGTTTCAGCCTGGCATAATCAGAGAAATATTCTGGCAGTTGCCGGTGATGGTGTAGGTGCTGACTTGTTGAATCCGGCAACCGATCCAAGGGATGATGGTTTACTTGATTTACCGGGTATTCCCGGTCGATATAATGTCAATCTCCCGGTCGCAGATAGCGCTGCTGGGACCATTGGCGTTTCATTTCTTGCTGGAAACATTTTGCTGGACCTGGAACTCTCCGCACTCGAAGCAGAGGGTGATGGCGAGGTTATCTCCACACCAAGAATTGTTACAGCCAACCAGTCTGAAGCATTCATTCAACAGGGTGTGGAAATTCCTTTTGAAGAAGCCGCATCATCCGGTGCGACGACTGTTCAGTTCAAGGAAGCCGTACTTGAACTACGGGCCACTCCTTTGATCACGCCAGACAACCGTGTCCAACTTGAACTTGAAATCAAGCAAGATACAGTCGGTGAGATTTTTCAAACCGGTCGAGGCGGATCGGTGCCTTCAATCGATACACGAGAACTGAAGACATCGGTCCTGGTGAATAATGGTGAGACGGTTGTATTAGGCGGAATCTTCCAGGATGAACGTAAACGAAATGAAGATAGGATTCCCTACCTGAGCAGCATACCGGGTATTGGCAACCTGTTTAGACGGCGCTCCAATGAGACTAAAAAACGAGAGTTGTTAATATTTGTGACGCCGACCATTGTGGATGAACGCCCGATAGTGAATTAAGGGTCCCTTAATTGTTTGCATAGATTACTCAAAAGCCCGGGCATAACCCGGGCTTTTTGGATTGAGGTTCCTTGAATACAGAAAACATGAAGCCTGTCTTCTCATTCCAACCTGGTCAAACCCCACTGTTGGTGAGTGTTCCACACTCCGGTACCCATGTGCCGACGATCATCAACGAGCGCCTCACAGATCAGGCAAGTCAATTACCGGATACCGATTGGTTTGTCGACCGTCTTTATCAATGGGTTGCAGATCAAGGTGTTGCTATGCTGGTTGCCAATTACTCCCGTTATGTTATCGACCTGAACCGCCCACCCGATAATACGGCACTTTATTCTGGCGGAGGTACCGGGTTGCTGCCGGAACAATCATTTGACGGTGCCCCGTTATACCACAGCGGCATGAGACCGGATAAAGTCGAGTCAGTCCAACGCCTGCAGCAATTTTGGTACCCTTATCACAAAAAGCTCGCCACTGAGCTTCAGGAACTCAAGCTCCGTTTTGGTTACGCCATCTTGCTCGATGTACATTCCATCCGCAGCGAGGTCCCGATGTTATTTGAAGGCAGGTTGCCGGATCTAAATCTTGGAAGTTATCAGGGTGCAAGCGCAGACCCGAGCCTGGTTTCATCGAGTTTTGCCGCACTAAATAAAAACGCTGTTTATTCAACGGTTCTTGATGGTCGATTCCAGGGTGGATACATTACAAGAAACTATGGTCGGCCAGGTGATAATGTTCATGCCTTGCAACTTGAAATGGCACAATCAGTTTATATGTGCGAACAGCCCCCGGTGTACGATCAGGCTCTGGTCAAGGAAATATCACCCGTTTTGCGCGGCCTTATAACGACGTTATTACAATGGACGCCAGTTTGAAAATTTATTGTAAAATGCTCCTGCAAGAGGATCAGTGGCGTAATGACGTGGTAATAGACCTTGCTGCAGATGGTATTATCGCCAAGATTGAAGAAGGTTCCCCTCAAGCCGCAGATACCTGTATTAGTGGCATCGTTGTGCCGGGTATGCCCAATGCGCACAGTCACTGCTTTCAACGCCTGATTGCTGGTCTGACCGGGCCAAGGGGTAGTCACAATGATAGCTTCTGGAGTTGGCGCGAAGTCATGTACCGAACAGCCAACCTGGTTTCACCGGAGCAGTTTGGCGCAGTTGCGCAATGGGTATTTGTTGAAATGTTAAAGGCCGGTTTTACAAGCTGTGCCGAATTTCACTATTTACACCACCAGCCCAACGGGGTGGTTTATGCTAATCCCGCTGAAATGAGTGAGCGTCTTATTGGGGCGGCTACACAGAGTGGTATTGCGATGACCTTGTTGCCGGTGCTGTATTGCAGCGCGGGTTTTGGCAAAGAAAGTGTGGCTCATGAACAACAAAGATTTGCACATTCACCAAGCCAATATTTACGATTACTGGAAAGTTGTAAAAAAATTATCTCCGACAAGTCTTTGATTGAATTGGGGATCGCTCCGCATTCCTTGCGAGCAGTGCCAGCAAATTCCCTACATGAAGTGCTGCAATCCTGGCCTGACAAGCAGTGTCCAGTACACCTGCATATTGCTGAGCAACCGGCTGAAATCGAAGATTGCAGACACCATCTTGGTGTACGACCGGTAGAATGGTTGCTTGATCAGTTTTCTGTTGACCAACGTTGGTGTCTGGTGCATGCGACACATATGTCAGATAGTGAATTGCAGCTCGCTGCAGCCAGTAGGGCGACGGTAGGTTTGTGCCCCACCACTGAAGCAGATTTGGGTGACGGTGTGTTCAGAACCGCAGACTGGTTAAAAGCCGGTGGCTGTTTTGCTATTGGTACTGACAGCAATGTCCGGATTTCAGTTGCTGAAGAATTGCGTTTGCTTGAGTACAACGAAAGGTTAAGAAGCGGTCAGCGTAATGTGTTGACTGGGACTGGCACAAGCTGTGGCAGGTTTCTTTACCAACATGCGGCTCGCACGGGAGCCGCTGTCCTTGGTCAGCCTGCTGGTCGTCTGGCACCGGGGTGCCGGGCTGACTTACTGGAATTGGATGCCGACCATGAACTATTAAATGGCCGGGAACCTGATGTGGCTTTAGACAGTTGGATATTCGCTGGAGACAAATCGATGTTGAAATCAGTCTGGGTAGCAGGTCAGCGCGTGGTTAATCAGGGACACCATGTCGCTGATACCTCACTCAGGAGCGCTTTTGCACAAGTTTTGTCGGAGCTAAAAAGCGGATGAATACCAACCCTTTTTCCAGCGCTGCAGAAAGAAATCGACAAGCTATTCTTGATCAATTGAAGGTGTTGCTACCCTTAGAGGGCACAGTGCTTGAGATTGGCTCTGGAACGGGACAGCACGCTACTTTTTTTACACGAAATTTGCCTGGCTTGGTATGGCAACCGAGCGACAGGGAAGAAAATCTGGCAGGGCTTGAAACCTGTTTTTCAGATGAAGGTAATGAAAATATTCTGTCCGTGTTGAAATTGGATGTACTTTGTGACCCTTGGCCGGGGCGTTCCTATGACGCGGCATACTCTGCTAATACGGCTCATATCATGCCTTGGGAAGCGGTGATTGCGATGTTTACCGGGGTTGCGGCACATCTGGTCACTGGTGCAAGGTTTTGTCTTTATGGGCCGTTTAATGTCGATAACCGTTTTACCTCAGAAAGCAACGCACAATTTGATGCTCACCTGCGCGCTGAGGGTTCACACATGGGTATTCGCAATATGGCAATGATTGAATCTCTAGCCAATCTCCATCACATGCAGCTTGAACATAAACTTGCCATGCCGGCTAATAATTTTATCCTGGTGTTAAAAAGATCATGATGGTTTCCAACAATTTTTCCTGGCAGCGACTTATTCAACAGGCTGAAGGCTTACTTAGTGTGACTTCAAATCGTATTTCTAACGCTGCCAATCTCAGTGCGTTGCTGTACCAGGAGCTAGCTGATGTCAGTTGGGTTGGGTTTTATTTTCTGGATGGTGAAACCCTCATGGTTGGCCCTTTTCAGGGCAAACCAGCTTGTGTCAGTATCAAGTTGGGTGAAGGGGTTTGCGGTACTGCGGCAGTTACCGGGGAAACCATACGCGTAGCCGATGTTGAAACGTTCGATGGACATATCGTCTGTGATGCCGAAGCACGCTCCGAGGTCGTAGTGCCTTTATTCAAAAAGGAACAACTGCTCGGTGTGCTGGATGTTGACAGTACCCGCCTTGATCGTTTCGGTCCAGATGATGAAGCGGGTCTTACAGCTCTGGCGCGCGTATACCTATCTTCAGTTGTCTGAAAACTGTTTTCGCCGGATCAGGTGCAGCAGCTTGCCTTTACGTGCATCCCGTTGGAAATTGCCAGGAAACTCGATGACTGCCAACGTTCCTGTTGCCATTTTATGAATACTGACAGCCTGATCCTGCTGTAGTACATCCATCAGCATATTCTCAAACCCAGGATTGTGCCCGACCATCAAAAGCCGTTCGCTGTAGCTAAATGCGTCTGTGGCCAGCGTCAATAGCATGTTCAAGGATGCGCCATACATCGAATCGATGTAATCAGTGGTTGCCAGCAATTGTGGCCAATGGGAGAGAAATGGGCCAAGTGTTTCCCGGGTACGCTTCGCTGGTGAGCACAAAATGGTATCGGGTGGTGGCAATACTTCCTTCGCCCATTCTGCAGCACGCTGTGCATGGCAGTTACCTTTTGAGCTTAATGGTCTGGAGAAATCATTACCCAGCGGGCTCCAGGGCTCAGCTTTGGCATGGCGTAACAGGTAAAGCTGGTGTGTCATAACGTTCTCATCAATCCTTAGAATGGTAATCGTTCAAGATCGACATTGCCGCCGCTAATGATCGCACCAACACGCGAGCCGGAAAAATCTTCAGGGGATGCCAGGATTGCGGCAATTACGGTGGCCGATGATGGCTCAATCAGCATTCGGAAGTGCTGCCAGACCAATGCCATGGCATCGACAATTTCCACGTCGCTGACCGTGATCACCTTATTTACCTTGTCGCGTATGATTTTGAAATTCAGCACTCCAACCATTGCACGCAGGCCATCCGCAATGGTATCAACCGGGAACTGGTCTACTCGTTTACCCCACCTCAGGCTCATTGCTGTATCTGCTGCACCTTCTGGTTCAGCGCCTATCACGGTGACACCAGGTATCAGTGCCTTTGCGCCGATTGCAGAGCCGCTGATCAAACCACCACCACCTACTGGTGTGAGGATAATATCCAGGCCACGGCATTGCTTGGATAGTTCAATGACGGCCGTGCCTTGACCACATATGATGTCAGCATGATCATAAGGTGGGATAGGTACACAGCCTTTTGCGACCAGACCAGCCAGACCTTTCTCTCTGTCTTGCTGGAAAGGCTGACAGAACACAATTTCACCACCGTTGCGCCGTACAGCCTCTACCTTGGCTTTAACTGAGTTATCGGGCATGACTATCCACGAGCCACGGTTGTGATTGGATGCGGCTAACGCCAAAGCGGCACCATGATTGCCAGAAGAATGCGTTGCTACATCACCATTAATGCCATTTTCATCCAGCAGGGCTATTGCATTACTGGCACCACGGAATTTGAATGAACCGGTACGTTGTAAATTTTCACATTTAAGCCAAAGTTCGCAGCCCAGAATTTTATTGAATTGTGTGTCAGCAAGAATGGGTGTGGTGCGAATCATTGGCCTGATACGTTGCTCGGCCGCGAGAATGTCTGCAATGTCAGGTATTTGTTCTGCAGCTATGTCCTTCATCGGCATATAATACTGGCCCTTTTATCTACTTCACCAGCAGAATTTGCATTAAGGAACAGGTTTTATGAAAGAAGGCGTAACCGGCACGGCTATTTATCGCAAAGATTATATGGCCTACCCCTGGGTTGTTAAGCAACTGGATTTGCATTTTGATGTAGATACGGATTCCACTATTGTTCGTGCGGAGATGGCATTTCAGTTGCGGGATGAAACCAGTGCCACACAGGACCTCGTTCTGAATGGCAGTGATCTGCAACTGCTCTCGATGACGCTCAATGGCCGTGTTTTGAATGAGGGTGATTATACGATTGAAGGTGAGACGCTGACGATTGCGGATGCACCGCAACACAGCCTGCTGAAAACCGAAGTCCGGATTCACCCGGCGAGTAATTCTGCACTTGAAGGCTTATACCTTTCCGGTGGGTTTCTGCTGACTCAGTGCGAGGCACAGGGGTTTCGGAAAATCACCTGGTTTCCGGACCGTCCTGATGTGATGACTACCTACAGGGTTACCCTGGAGGCCAATCAATCGGATTTTCCGGTATTGCTGTCAAATGGGAACCAGGTGGGTGCTGGGGGTTTGCCGGATGGTCGTCATTGGGTATGTTGGGAAGACCCATTTCCAAAACCCTCTTACCTTTTTGCCCTTGTCGCAGGTGATTTGGCGCTAGTTAAAGACCATTTCGTCACCCGTAGTGGACGTAAGGTTAGTTTGAAGATTTATGTAGAGGAAGAAAACCTCGATCGCTGCGAACATGCTATGGAATCGTTAATTAATGCCATGCGTTGGGATGAGGAAAGGTTCGATCTTGAATACGACCTTGATATCTATCACATCGTAGCCACCAATGATTTCAACATGGGGGCAATGGAAAACAAGTCGCTGAACATTTTCAATTCAAAATATGTTCTTGCGCGACCGGATACAGCAACAGATGCTGACTACCAGGGTATTGAAGGTGTTATCGGTCATGAATATTTCCACAACTGGACCGGTAATCGTGTCACCTGCCAGGATTGGTTCCAGTTGACCTTGAAGGAAGGCCTCACTGTATTCCGGGATGAAGAGTTTTCGGCCGATATGCAATCGCGGGCGGTTAAACGTATAAGGGTTATTCGTGACCTGAGAAATCGCCAGTTTCCTGAAGATGATGGTCCGATGTCGCACCCAATACGTCCGGATCAGTATGTCGAGATCAATAATTTCTATACTGCGACGGTCTATCAAAAAGGTTCGACTATCATCCGCATGTATCACACTCTGTTGGGTGAAGTCGGTTTTCAGAAAGGCTTGAAGTTATATTTTGACCGGCACGACGGCGAAGCTGTGACCTGTGATGATTTTCTTGCCGCTATGGCAGATGCCAATGGCGTCAACCTGGACCGTTTCGGGCGTTGGTACAGCCAGTCTGGTACACCACGAGTACACGTATCAGACCATTATGATGCGGCAACTCAAAAGTATACGCTAACACTGCAACAACACACGCCCCCAACGCATGAGCAAAAGGACAAACAGCCCCTGGTGTTGCCGTTTGCTGTTGGTTTGCTGTCTTACAATGGTGCCGAATTGCCTCTGCGACTTGAAGCTGAGACGGAGGTTGTGACTGGTACACGCTTACTCGTAATGGAAGAAACACAACAGGAATTCACTTTTGTCGATGTTCCGGAAGCGCCAGTGCCTTCTCTGTTCAGAGATTATTCAGCACCAGTGAAAATCCATTTTGATTATTCAGCAGAGCAATTGGCGACCTTGATTGCACATGACACTGATGCGTACGGGCGTTGGGATGCGGCGCAACGGATGGCCGAGAATGCCATCCTTAGGCAATACCGGCAGCATACGCAAGGCGCAGAAATGGACTTGGATTCATGCCTGGTAAAAGCGTTCCGGGGCATATTGTCAGATCACCAGGCAGCCCCGGCGTTATTGGCTGAAGCTTTGACACTGCCAGTCGAAGATTACCTCGCCGACCAGCTAGACGTGGTTGATGTTGATGCTATCCATTTAGCCCGGAATTTCATCAAGAAGGGACTGGCCTGTGAATTGAACACGCTTTTCACTGCGCGTTATACAGACTTGAATGACGGTAGCGCTTATCAGAAGTCGGCTGAAGCCATGGCCCGGCGAAGTCTTAAAAACATCTGTCTGTCTTATTTGCTTGAGACCGATGCAGGCGAGTCACTGGCGTACGCCCAACTCGAATTAAGCGATAATATGACCGATACGCTGGCCGCCATACAAGGTCTGATTTTGATTGATTCAACCTTGGCTGGAGTAGCACTTTCCGAGTTTGAAGCTGAATGGAAATCTGATGCCCTGGTGATGGATAAATGGTTCATCATGCAGGCCATCAAACCGGGTGGCAACACGGTAAATACCGTAAAGAGATTGATGGAACATCCTTCATTCAGTATCCACAACCCCAACAAGGTACGTGCTCTGATTGGTGTGTTTTCAATGTTGAACCCGACCGGGTTTCATGCGCCCGATGGATCAGGTTATACATTTCAGGCGGATTGTGTGATTGAGTTGGATGGGCTAAACCCGCAAGTAGCCGCCAGGATGGCTTCGGCATTCAACCGTTGGAAACGCTATGATGGAGGTAGAAAAGTGCTGATGGAAGCGGAGTTACAACGTATTGCATCGCTTGTTAATTTGTCGGGTGATGTGTCTGAGATCGTCAGCAATGCACTGCGTTAGTGGGCTATCTAAATGCTAAGCACCCATTCCAGAAAACCCCGAGCATGGTTTCTCAAGAAGAGCAGTGGGAACAATTCATCTATTAATCATTCTTAAGGGCTTTCAGAAACAGCTGACGTTCCAGGTCGGCATCGGTACGTGTCGGGAATTTTACCGGTAGGCGCAGTTTGTTGCTGAACGCGATATTAAACTGGAAACCTTCCTTGTTATCCGCTGTAAAAACTCGACTAACCAGCGCCACTTTATCCAGGACTATCGCAAATCCTTGTAGTTCATAAATTACCCTGCTCATGATTCGCTCTCCTAATACCTGTATTTTGGTGGCTATCAATGTCCACCTTATACTCAGTTTGAGTTAATTGTACCTTGACGATTGACCGGCCGAATGCGAAATTGATTACGGCTCTTGTTCAGCACAGGTTCACCTGACTGCTGTTAGTGTTTGTACCAAGATGCCGTTGTGCCGGCTGTTCCGGCAATGGAGAATGTATGAAAAAGCTGTTGATCCTACCATTGCTCGCTTTAATGACGGGTTGTGTGACTTATTATTATCCGGAGACAGCGCTTGAAGATGGCGTCTATTATGCCGAGGATGATCCATCCTATGTGGTCTACTCAGATGAGTATACCGGTACGGCTTACTACCCCTGGTCATCACTTGATTATTTTTACCTCGGTTATAACCCTTACGCCAGCTATGGTTTTGGCTACGGTTATGGTGGCTATGGAAGTGGGTTTTCTTTCGGAATCAACTACGGCTACTCACCTTGGTATTACCCTTACAGTTATCATGGCTACGACTCTCCACGGTATGCCTCGTATTATAACTATCCATATTATCCAGCCAGTCGACCTTGGAGAGGGTACTGCGACGGTCATTATGGTTGTAATCACAGGGGCAGAAATAACCATCGCGGTGATGGACATAATGGCTATGCCAGAAACCGCCATGACAATCGGCGTAACCGCGCGGATGATCGCGATACCAGAAACCGCTATGACAACCGGCGTAACCGCGCGGATGATCGCTATACCAGGAACCGCCATGACGATCGCCGTTACCGCGGCGGTGAAGATGCAAGTGATAAGGAAAACCCGGTCGATCGTCGCAGAGAACGTAGTAATAGCAGCAGCGACGCATCGCCAGTCAGGCGCTACGTATCGACAACGCCAGCTGGGTATTCTGGCAACCGGGGCATGGTGATTAGAAGTCGTGAAACGACAAAAATTGGTAAAAGCCGATTACAGCCTGTGAATTCAATTCCGGCACCCACTGTCAGGGTGACACCTTCAAGCTCCCGAGCTGCACGACCAGTTTCCCGAGCTGCACGACCAGTTTCCCGTAGCACGCGGGCGAATAATGTCGTGCGTTACCGTTCGGATGCCAAGCAGACCAGATCAAGCACCGGTCCGGTTGAATCTGGTTCGTCTTCAAATGGTGTTGCAGTTGCCATACCGCCGTCCCAACCCGTAGTGGTTCCAGGAAATAGCAGTAGACGCGGGCAGCAAGGCCGGACAAGAACCACACATCAGGTATCCATGCGTCCACCTTCCAAGGCTGCTGCCAGCTCAACTGCTGAATCAAAATCAAATAAACCCACCGGGAACAACAAACGCTCACGTTCGACCGCTTCCGTTGCCAGCCATCGGAACTCCAAGAATAGAAAGTTATCAAATCGCGAGAAGCACAACTGACAAACAGCTTATTTGTAAAGCCAAACATTACGATTGGGAGTCGAAACTTCCTGCCAATATGCTAGAGTGCCAACTCGTTAAATTAAGAGTTCTGGTCCGATGGCTGATTTCATCACAGAGTTGCGTGATCGCCGCATATTACCTGCCGTGGGTGTGTATGTAGCCAGTTCCTGGGTGCTGATCGAAATTCTCGATCGCCTGGTTGAACGCTACCTGTTGTCGCCTTATCTGACGGATATTGTTTTCTGGGGGCTTTATTCGCTGATTCCCGCCGTGATGCTAATCGCATGGACACATGGCCGGCGAGGCAAAGACAGGGCAACCAGAGTGGAGAAGGTTGGGGTTCCGATAAACCTCATTGCGACGCTTGGTCTGTTGATCACAGTGTTTGGTGGCAAGGACCTGAATCTGGCCGCAACGCAGATCACGGTCAACAATGAATTGGGTCAGCAAGAGACACACTACATTCCCAGCGAAACATTTCGTAGCAGGATGGCCGTGTTTTTCTGGAAAAACGAGTCCGGCAACCCGGATCTGGACTGGCTTCAGTACGGTGTCACCGAATTGCTGGTTCAGGACTTACAACAGGACCCTTTTGTCCTCGCAAACTCACCGTGGACCAATTTTGGTAATGGCTTTTATTCAAGAATAAGGCAAGCTGGGTTTAATGATGGCCTGGCGGTACCAAGGTCGTTGATGCGAAAAATTGCCGAAGAGGCAAACCGTCAGTACTTTGTTGAAGGCTCACTTGATAAGGTGGCTGATGAATACCTGGTGACGGCACGGATATGGGATACACAAACACTGACTCAGGTAGCGGAGTTGACGGGTCGCAACTGGGATATTTATACCGCCGTTGATCTGTTATCGAAAGCTATCAAAAAAGCATTGGATGTACCGGAAAGCGGCAACCGGATCGCAGAAGACCTGCCATTGGCAGAGACCTATGGGGAATCAGAAGACGCGCTTAAAGCATATATTAAGGGACTGAACGCACGCTTGTTTGAGAATGATTTTGTGCAATCGAGTGCGTTCTTTGACGAAGCCATCAGGATTGACCCAAATTTTGTTCTGGGTTGGTTCTTAAAAGCGGTAAACATGGTGGAAAGCGGGGATTTACCAGGCGCACAGGAGTTTTTGTCGAAGGCTCAACAACTGGACTACCGCTTACCGTCACGTGACCGCGCTCAACTTAAGTCTATCCTCTATCGTCTTGATGGGGAGCATGAAAAGTTGATGTCTTTTCTGCGTTTACAGGCGCAAATACGCGATGATGCGAGCTCTCACGACCATCTTGCAGCGATGTTTATGATGACAGGGGAGTTGGAGCAAGCCAAGAAGGAGTCTCTTCTGGCGCTGGAAAGAGATGCTCTGAACGTGGGCATTTATTTAAGAATGTCCGCACTCGAGCGTGCTACTGGCGATATGGAAGCGTCGATTGACTATGCCCGCAAATATCAACAATTGAAACCTGAAGACATCGACGCCAACATCCAGTTAGGGGATCTACTGCGCGACAGTGGCGAACTGAAGGCTGCCGAAGAACATTACAAGCAGGCGCAGATATTACAGAACGCACCAGTAGCACCCACGCTGAGGCTTTCACTAATCGCCGCACGAAAGGGTGATATCAATGCGGCAAGGGATTATTTGTCAGAAGCGGAAGCATATGCGCAGACACCCATGGAAAAGACCAGGGTCAGGCAGGTTGCTGTTCTGTTGGAGTCACGTCTGGGCAGAATTCATGAAGCCATCAGGCAAACGTTGAAGCAGGAAGAGTTTCTTCGCCAGTCACAAAGCCCTCTTGAGGTTACTTTGAGTGTGTACTCGCCGTTGATTGGTTATTACATCATGTTGGCTGATACCGGCTCAGCGCGTGGCGCACTAACCACTGCAATGGGTATGTTACAACCACCGTTGGATAAGTTTCTCGCTTTCGCTGAAGCCCTGATCCAGGTAAAAGAAAATGACCTTGAAGCGGCGAATGCTTCTCTTGAACGCGCCAGGGAGGTCATCGATCAGTTCCAAATAAAAATTCTGGAATTACAAATTCACATGGTACGGGCCAGGATCAGTGAAGCGCAGGGTGATTATGTTGCGGTGACCGAGCACTACCTGCAGGCTTTGGACATGATAGAACACTCGGTTCTGGCCAGTGAATTGCAAATAGCTGTGCCGGAGATATATTCAGAACTGTCGATAGCACAGGTAGAAATCGGAGATCTGCGTGCAGCAGACCAATCAATTGACGCCGGTACACGCCTGGATCCGGCACAACCCATGTTATGGGTTGCAAGAGCGCGCTTGCAGCAAGCTCAAGCTATGCCCCAACTGGCATTGGCCTCAGTCAATTACGCTTTGGCGATCTGGAAAGATGCAGATGAAGATTATGTGATGGTAAAAAAAGCAAAAGCATTGGCTACACAACTGCAAAGTGTCACGCGATAAATTACACTTTTCCTTGATTTTCAGTACAATGCGCGGTTCCTGAATGATTGGATAAAAAGGCTTGGTGCTCCTTCAACATGATAATTACGGATACAGTTGGCTTGTCAGTGTTCATGGCACCGAGAGTAGGCGCTTGAGGCGAGGCGCACCTCGCAGGTAATGGCCTTAGTCCTTGCCAAGAGGTGCACCAAGAGTAGGCGCCTTCAGGCGACGCTGGCCATGGGCGCTGACAAGCCAACCCTACGGGCGATCCTGTGAGCTTCCGTCGCTGCGTTGCAGTGTTTGTAAAGGACCGGCCATTCACTGCACACTGCGCCTTGCGGCGAAACCCCACAGGATCGCTGGATTCGCAATTATCATATTGAAGGAACACTAGTGAAGCAAGCTAACACATTTGATGTCATTGTGATTGGTGGTGGACATGCCGGCACGGAGGCTGCGCTGGCATCGGCTCGTAGCGGTGCAGATACCTTATTGTTAACACACAGCATTGAAACGATTGGTCAGATGAGCTGCAATCCGGCTATTGGTGGAATCGGTAAAGGCCATCTGGTAAAAGAAATTGATGCATTGGGCGGTGTGATGGCTTCAGCGGCTGATGCTGCAGGTATCCAGTTACGCACACTGAACGCGAGTAAAGGACCGGCAGTACGCGCTACACGTGCGCAATGTGACCGTAACCTTTACCGCGCCCACATACGCCAAACAGTTGAGAATCAATCCAGGCTGAGTATTTTCCAGCAGGCGGTTGATGACCTGTTATTGGACAATGGCAGAATAAGCGGTTGCCGTACCAGCCTGGGACAGGTTTTCTATGCAGACGCCATAGTTCTTACAACAGGTACATTTCTTGGTGGCAGGATTCACATGGGTGAAAACCAGAGCGCGGGTGGACGTGCCGGTGATCCACCATCTGTCTCGCTGGCCAAACGCTTACGTGAGTTGCCGTTCGATGTGGGTCGGCTGAAGACCGGCACACCGCCGCGTATTGACGGCAAGAGCGTGGATTTTACCCATTTACAAGAGCAGCCTGGTGACACGCCACGGCCAGTGTTTTCTTTTATGGGTTCTGTGGATGACCAGCCGGAGCAAGTGAACTGCTGGATCACCCACACCACTGAAAAAACGCACGAGATTATTCGCTCGGCACTACACCGTTCACCGATGTATTCAGGACAAATCGACGGAGTAGGTCCGCGTTATTGCCCGTCCATAGAAGACAAAATTGTTCGTTTCGCTGACCGCAACAGTCATCAGATATTCATTGAACCGGAAGGACTTAATACCCGGGAGCTGTACCCGAACGGCATATCGACCAGTCTGCCCTACGATGTGCAAGTAGATTTTGTGCGCAGTATCCCTGGCTTTGAAAGCGCACATATTACACGGCCGGGTTATGCCATTGAATACGATTACTTTGATCCGCGTGGGTTAAAGCTCAGCCTTGAGACCAAAGCGGTTCAGGGGCTATTTTTTGCTGGGCAAATCAATGGCACAACAGGTTATGAAGAAGCGGCTGCGCAAGGGCTGATCGCGGGCACGAATGCAGTACGCAGTGTGCGTGGTGAGGAAGCCTGGACACCGCGAAGGGACGAAGCTTATATCGGTGTATTGATTGATGACCTCATAACGCAGGGCACACTTGAACCCTATCGTATGTTTACCAGTCGGGCTGAATATCGCCTGAAGTTGCGTGAAGATAATGCAGATTTGCGTCTGACAGAACCTGGTCGCAGGCTCGGATTGATCGAAGACACGCGTTGGAAAGCGTTTGAAGACAAAAAAACAGCCATTGAGGCAGAGCAACAAAGGTTGGGGTCTATTTGGGTGACGCCTGCTAACGACATTGGCAAGTCTTTAGAAAAGACGCTCGGAGTAAGCTTGAGTAAAGAGGCAAAGGCTTTGGATTTGCTTAAACGGCCTGAAGTAAACTATTCAGATCTGATGAAAGTGGCAGGTCTTGGTCCTGGCAGCAGTGATGTGAAAGTTGCGGAGCAGGTTGACGTACAGGCGCGTTATGCAGGCTACCTGACACGTCAGGCAGTTGAAGTTGAAAGAAACCAGCGTAATGAACGCACCTTGATCCCTTCCGGGTTTGACTATAACAAAGTGCAGGGTCTGTCGACTGAACTTCGTGATAAACTACAGAAAACCTTGCCAGAAAGCATTGCTCAAGCTGCAAGGATACCTGGTATGACACCTGCAGCCATTTCCTTATTGCTGGTATTTTTGAAGCGCCAACGTGGGAACCGTTGGGTTGCCTAAAAAAAATTCCTGTGATCACAAATAAGCAACGATAGATTTACAAATTTTTAACCCGTAAAAGGTATGCTTCAAGTGCAAGTTGACTGTGCCTGGTGTGTCGCTACTCATGACGGGCAGTCCCCACACTTCTATGCCTTATGCGACGCACCATTTCAGACCCCGACCTTTTGGCCGGGGTTTTTTTATGCACAGGATGTGCGGTATATCGCGATAGAGCACAGGGACAAGGTGAGACCGAGTACCGGTCGAGAGGGTGGCCTGGGCCATGTGCGGCGCGATTGATAAGGTGTTGCACGGCAACAAAGATGTGCGGTATATCGCGATAGAGCACAGGGACAAGGTGAGACCGAGTACCGGTTGAGAGGGTGGCCTGGGCCATGTGCGGCGCGATTGATGGGGTGTCGCACGGCAATAAAAAAGTGCGGTATATCGCGATAGAGCACAAGGACAAGGTGAGAGAAGGTGAGACCAGGAACTGGTCGAGAGGCTGGCCTGGGCCACCGGGTACCGGTCGAGAGGGTGGCCTGGGCCATGTGCGGCGCGATTGATAAGGTGTTGCACGGCAACAAAGATGTGCGGTATATCGCGATAGAGCACAAGGACAAGGTGAG
>JAJFLA010000015.1 GCA_021772935.1 Gammaproteobacteria bacterium | reverse complement strand
AGCCTGGTAAGCCGCAACAGAATGCTTATATCGAGCGCTACAACCGCACGGTTCGATACGACTGGCTGGCTCAGTTCCTGTTCGATTCGATTGAAGAAGTTCAGGAATATGCAACCCGGTGGCTGTGGACGTACAATCATGAGCGACCTAACATGGGTCTGGGTGGTATTACCCCGATTCAGAAACTGGCCATGGTGGCCTGACCTCTACTTTTGAAGTCGGTTAAAAAAGGGAGGATTACCAGTAGTGATGAAGCGCTCATGAAAATATTATCGTTGGATCGGGAATGGATTAATCAAAACGGGAAAACGCCCAAAGCTCAGGAAATTATGAGTACCCAACTGAGTTCTTTTTTTATGCAATACCAGGGTCGCAATAACAAGAAATACGGAGAAATATTCCTCACCGATGTCAATGGCGCCAACGTTGCCATGACAAAGACTTTATCTGATTACTATCAGGCCGATGAGGCCTGGTGGAAAGGTGCTTACAACGAAGGTAAGGGCGGAACTTTCATTGATGACCGGGGTTTTGACGAAAGCGTCGGCGCCATCGTCGCGGGTGTTGTCGCGCCGATTATCGACGATGGTGAGTTTCTTGGCATTCTCAAGATCAACTACAAGGTCACACACGTTTTTGATGTGGTTGTGGATGACCATCACAAGAAAGGTGTTGAGGTTTTACTTTTCCGCAGTGGTGGTGACCCCATTGTCAGCTCCAAACCCACAGAAGTACACACAGTTTCCGCGCAAAAGCGCAGAGATCTTTCCCAAAACCTGTCCGGGTGGCGGCTTGACAATGATCAGGGGACCAAGACGGTCTTTGGTTACTCACCCATAGACGCGTCTATTTACACGCGTATGCTTCCTGCCGGTGCTATAAAAGGTGCCATAGGCGAGGAGTGGCACAAGGCAACCTGGTACACGCTCATGGAGGTTGAGCAAGATATCGCCTTTTCCAGCGTTATGGAACTAACCAAATTCTATTTGTTGGGTGGAGGACTGATAATCTTGCTGGTTACTCTTGCGACCTGGTTTTTGGCTGGAAATATCAGCCGTCCTATTCGTCGGCTACAGGAGGGAGCCCATGTTTTTGCGAGCGGAAACCTTTCGCACCGGTTATCCGTAGACAGAAAAGACGAACTCGGTAATCTCGCCACGGCATTTAATACCATGGCCGAGAAACTTCACGACATTATATCGTCACAACGCAATTTATCCCGTGCGGTAGAACAAAGCTCAAATATGATAATGATCACTGATGTCAGTGGCCAGATTGAGTACGCTAATCCCAGGTTCCTGGATTTCATGGGCTATAAACTTGAGGAGATTGTGGGTAAGAATCCGCAAATGTTCCGATCCGGGGAAACACCTATTGCGACTTACAAGGATATTTGGGAGACCATTCTGTCCGGCAATGACTGGAGTGGTGAAATAAAAAACAAACACCAAGACGGTAGTACGGTTTGGTTGAATATGAGCATATCGCCTGTAAAGGACGAAAAGGGTGCTTTAACCAACTTCATTGCCATTCACGAAGACCTGACGGCACGAAAGAAATCGGAACTCATCCTGATACAGACCCAAAAAATGGAAAGCATGGGTAGTTTGGCAGGTGGTATGGCACATGACATCAATAACATGTTGATACCGATCATGAATACGACCTCCCTGGTAATAGCAACGCTTCCCAAAGAAAGGCCGGAGCGAAATCAACTTGGGCTGGTGCAAAAGGCTGCAGAGCAAATTAAGTCCCTGGTTGATAAAATACTGGCGTTCAGCAGACAAGAACCGGCTCATTATGAGAACCTGGATCTCCGTGACGTTATTCGAGAGAGCCTGGCGTTGATCAATTTAACCGTGTCATCCACCATCTCAGTCAAGCTGGAACTGGATTGTGGTGCGTGTATGGTTAATGTAGACAGGTCACAGATATTATCGGTATTGATCAATTTGACCAGCAATTCCTTCGATGCCATGCAGGGTAAAACAGGGGAGCTGAAAATTTCTTTATCGATGGTCAAGATCAATACGGAATATGCTAAAAAGATAGCATTTCTCAAGGTTGGTCACTATGCCAGGCTATCCGTTACCGATACGGGAACTGGTATGGATGATGCAACGTTGCAGAGAGTATACGACCCTTTTTTCACTACCAAAGGAATCGGTGCAGGGACCGGCATGGGAGCTGCCATGGTTTATGGAATTGTTTTAAACCACGATGGCTCGGTGGACATACAAAGTGTTCTTGGAGAAGGTACTATAGTAGACGTTTATCTCCCCTTGGTTGGGGAGGAGACCAAAAGATGAACTTGTTAACGTCAAATAGCATTATTCTTTTGAGATTCAAGTTGGAGGAGATACCCTTGTGGTAAGAATTTTGGTAATTGATGATCAAGAGCTGGTCAGGGCCTCCATACGTGCAACCCTTGAATGGAAAGGGCACCAGGTCCTCGAGGCTGAGAATGGCGCAGTCGGAATTGATCTTCAAAAGAAACATTCCTTTGATTTGGTTATCACGGATATTTTTATGCCGGTGAAAGAGGGGATAGAGACTATTTTAGACTTAAAACGGGACTTTGAAGATATTAAGATCGTTGCTATCTCAGGAGGTGGGGGCCAGCCTGATGTGGATTATCTTGAGGATGCGAAGACTCTTGGCGCAGACAAAACTCTTCACAAACCCTTTAGCAACGAAGAGCTTCTTGATTGCGTCGATGAGTGTTTCCAGACGTAAACCCTCAATTCAACACGCACAATCTTATAAGCGTAGCAGGACTTTATGACCTGAGCATGCCAGGCCCTGTATTCGGGACACTACACTACTGACTTTACCCGCCAAATGTCGGTGTTAGTACTGCAGGGTGAACGGGCTGACATCCTTTTTTCGAAACTTTCCATGTACATGACAAGTCCAGGCGCCGAACGTTGGGTTGCTGCAAAGCGTTCCATCGGAATTTCTTTCCGCGCAGGGACTAATGTGTTCCTGCTCCCACTTCCAGCGATCACTGAATTCACGACGGAATAGATTTAGTTTCTGTTTATAACGACGCGCAACCTTTTTCAGCCGGTTACCCTTCGGCCGGTCTTTTTTCCATGTTTGTTTGCATTGGTCATAGAATTGAACACCTTTATGTCGGTATTGAGTCAGAAGAGGGGAAATCAACTGGTGGTGTTCTTTTGGATTGATCGGAGAATCATTGTAATCCAGAAGTGTATGTAGATATCTGTTGCTGTCACGGGTTCTTTTTTGTACAGCTTTGTAGCTGGCAGCTTGTTTGTTGGCATAGACTATCGAATACGCCTTGTACGCATCCAACATCTCCTGAAGTGCATCTTTTAATTCTGATTTGAAATTTTTGCTGTTCTCAGAGCGTATTTTCTTTTCACTGAGACGCAGACTTTGATAATGGTCCAGATGTGCTGGCCAGATGATCTCTGTTAATACACCAAGATAAACTGTAGCAATATACCAACGTATTCTTCGATCAGTCTTTACCTTTTTGTTTGGGGCTGTGCGCATTAACCGATACTGGTTTTTGACATATTTTTTGGTTGTATTGATCTCATCCCGGATAATGCGGCTATTGATCAGGTGGGTGTAGCGGCTGTTGAGACCTGAGTGTTGTATCACCGTTATTACCGCGGGTGCTTTGAGAAGCATGATGTCAGCGGCTGTCATATTATTTCCCAGCAGTTGTGTCAAACCACCAAGCGCAGGGTTTTCGAGCGCATCGCCACCGGTAGCCTCAGATATAATCCGAAGAACCTCGGAGATGCCATCAAAACGTCTTTTGAGCGCCTTTAACGCACGAATCAGATTTTTTGTGTGTTTCGAAATCAGCCGTTCTTTTGTTGATGCCATATCTCACCTCTTGATCATAGGCAATCAGGCTGGGCGACCAAATACAATTGTGATATGCCCATCATAATCGCCTGACAGGACAAACATTGTCGGAATTTCTTCACTTAGTTAGCCATGCACATGGTTGTTTGCAAGACTCGCTTGTGCAAACTGGCGGTACAAAGTGCAGCGATCATTGTAGCGGAGAACGGGATATCTGGAAACCCACTTGAGTGGCTGGTCCCGGCGAGCAATCCTGGTTTACCCATGCAGATATTTGTAACCGCGCTTTATCACTTACAGCGAAGTTGGAAGTGATAAAGCGCGGTTAAAACACCAGGTTATTTCTCCAGAAAGGTAGCCAATTCGTATGATAGTTTGTCCGGTTCTTCCACCATCAGTGCGTGACCGCTGTTCTCAAACCAGACCAGACTGGAGTCTTCAATACGTGTCGCCATGTATTCTGACCATCTGGGGTCGCAGACCTGGTCATGCCGGCCATGACAAATCAGGGTGGGTAGTTTGACCTTGTGAAGTCTGTCCCTGAGGTCTTCATACATAAGGGATTTGAAAAATTGACAAGCCACATGCACCGGTGTTTTGAGCCACAGCGATAAAAACCAGTTGGCGGTGGCCTTCATATCGCTGCGATGAAAGTTGGCCTCAGCAAAAGCTGTCAAGACTTCGGGTAATGCTACCCGCATCGCTTCCAGTGTAGCCAGGGCAGTCTCCGGATCGGTTCCAAAAGGTTCTGTTTGTGTGCACAAAAACCTAGGTGTAGCCGGACCGACCATGACAAGGCTGCTCACTCGGCAATCGTTGTTGAAGCCGGTGACGTAGTTTAGTCCGACTCCAGCGCCTGCCGACCAGCAGACAAGCGTAAGGTCCTGCAGGTCAAGCAGCTTGATCATGGCTTGAAGATCAGTACATATTTCATCGAAGCTATATTCGGAGCATGGCTTATCCGAATCCCCATGGCCACGTAGATCAACACTGAGACAACGGAACCGATCGTGCAGCGCAGCAACCTGGTAATTCCAACTGTCCAGGGTCGCGGCGAGCCCCGGAACGAAAAGTATCGGCTTGCCACTGCCCGTATCCCGGTAATGCAGGCGTATTCCGGTTTCCAGATCTATAAATGACACGATGGTGTGTTTCCTGGTTTAACGAACATGGTGGTCATTCGTTCGTTACAGCCTATTTTTCAACATCAACGCGATTTCGTCCATCGCCAACGCCGCCGCATCAACGGCTCCGGTCAGGTTGACAAAACCATGTATCAGGTGCTCAAAGCAACGGTACTCAGTGTCAACCCCGGATTCGCGCAACTTTTCGGCGTAAGCCGCGCCTTCATCCCTTAGAGGATCAAAACCGGCTGTCACTATTATTGCCGGTGGCAAGCCGGAGTGATCCTCCGCAAACAGTGGCGATGCGCGAGGGTCAAGAATGTCCCTGCCATCTCGTAGGTAATTGAGACTCGACCAGATCATCATCGGTCGCGTCAAACGATACCCTTCGCCAAAGGTCGTGTGCGAAGGCATCGACATGGATTGGTCGGTCGCGGGATAGAGCAATAATTGACACAGAATGTCGGTCTCTCCAAGATCACGCAAAGCCAGCGCAGTGACGGTCGCCAGATTGGCACCAGCGCTATCACCGGCGAGCACAATTTTTGCCGGGTCCGCACCCAGGACAAGCGCATTTTCAGTTGCCCACAAGCCTGCAGCAATCGCATCATTGACTGCGGCTGGAAATTTATGTTCAGGTGCCAGACTGTAGTCTACAGAAGCGACCAGACATTGGGCGCTGGCGCATAAGCTGCGGCAGGCGTTGTCATGGGTATCCAGGTCACCAAAGCTCCAGCCACCACCATGAAAATAGACCACCATCGCTAAAGATTCGTGCTTTTCACCTTTAGGGTAATAAAGCCGGCAAGCGAGTGGCCCGTTGGAGGTTTCGATATGTGTTGTGATACTTCGCCCGATTTCGGCTGCCGACCTGGTCAGTAATTGCACACCCTTCAGGTAGCTTGCACGGGCCTCTTTTGGGCTGAGCGTTTGCAGGGCGGGAGCACCGGAATCATTCAGACTCTGTAACAACGCCGCCAGCTGGGGGTCAAGATCTGCGTTATCAGCTGTACTCATGCAATGATTCAACTATCCTCAAAAATAATGATTTCACGGCTCGACTCACCGGCCGCCAGACGATCAAAGGCACCGTTGATATCTTCGAGAGAAATCGTTTTAACCTTTAATTTATCGACGGGTAGCATACCGCGTTGGTACAGTCTGATGTAAGTCGGAACATCTCTGACAGGTACACAACTACCCAGGTAACTACCCTTGAGTGTGCGTTCTTCGCCTACTATTTGCACAGCGGGCAAACTGAGTTTGTGTTCTGGATGTGGTAGTCCTGCGGTAATTGTTTGGCCACCGCGGCGGGTAATTTTCCAGGCAAGCTCCAATGCGATCGTAGAACCCGCCATCTCGAACGCATAGTCGACGCCGCCAGCCGTGCATTCACGCACAGCATCTGCACAGTACGCATCATCGGCCCTGAAAGTATCCGTAGCCCCCAACTGCCTTGCTAATTCAAGTTTTTCATCTTTTATATCTATCGCCACAATTTGACCTGCACCGGCGAGTCGGGCTGCGAGTATGGAATTAAGGCCAACACCACCAAGACCGATCACCGCAACACTCAAGCCAGCTTTTACTTTGGCCGTATTCAAAACCGCACCAGCACCGGTGATCACGGCACAGCCAAACAACGCTGCTTCTGCAAAGGAAAGTCCAGGGTCGATCCTGATCACTGAATTTTTGCTGACGACAGCATATTCTGCGAACGCAGACACACCCAGATGGTGGTTGACCGCCATACCATCGCGGTAAAGGCGGCGTGAACCAGAGATCAGGGAGCCGTCATTGTTTGCAATTGCACCCGGCTCACATAATGCCGGGCGTCCTTCAGCACACGGTACACAACGACCACAACTGGGCACGAATACCAGCACCACATGATCGCCCGGCGCAAATTCATCAACACCAGATCCGATTTCTTCCACAATACCGGCTGCCTCATGACCGAGAACCATCGGTGTCGGCCGTGGGCGTGAGCCATTGATGACAGACAGGTCTGAATGACATAAACCGGCCGCACGAATCCTGACAAGGACTTCGTCGGGGCCTGGCGCTTCCAGTTCAAATGACTCAATCCGGAGTGGTTGACTGGTCGCGTAGGGTTGTTTCAGACCGGTTTCGGTCAGCACCGCCGCTTTAATGGTTTTCACGAGCACACCTGGGCTTCACCTGTTTTTGGTTAAAACTGATGGCAGGGCTTTTAGAAGTTATAACTGAACTGCAAACCATAGGTCCTGGGCGCCGCGAGAAACCCCTCGGGTTTACCGGCTTCGACACCAGATTCCAGAATGTTCAGAAAATAATCTTCGTCAAGCAGGTTTTTGGCATAGAGAGCGACCCGCCAGCTCTTGTCGGCAGTCTCATAACCGAGACGGGCATTGAGCAAGCTGAAGGATTCCTGTGCGGATAAGTCACGGTTAAAAGTGGTGAAAAAACTCTTATCCTGGTACTGGTAATCAACCCGGAAGGTCAGACCACCGTCCAGGTTGAGTGGAACATAGTACTCGGCTCCCACGTTTGCAGAAAAGTCCGGTGAGCGGGGTAGGCTGTTGCCACTGAGGTTGATGGTTCCCAGTTGTGGGTTACTTGGATCTTCGGTCAAAAACTCGTCAAATTCAGCGTTCAAAAACGACAGTCCAACATTGAGCCGCAAGTTATCTGTTGGCAGTGCGATCAATTCAATTTCGCCACCATAAATGGTTGCATCTGCTGCATTGGTGATCACACCGGCATTGTTCTCGAGCTTGGATACCTGTAGGTCTGTGTAGTCGTAGTAAAAGGCTGATACATTAAAAATGACTGCGCCGTTCGCCAACCTGGACTTCAAACCTGTTTCGTATGCCCAGACGAATTCAGGATCAAAATTTGATTGAAAGCCATTGAAGGTAAAACCACCACTCTTAAAACCACGTGTCATATTTGCATACACCAAAATATCCTCATTGACGATGTACTCAAGACCGAACTTGGGTGTTAACTCATCGGAGTTTTCATTCAGGTCCTGGTTAAATGGGGGGAATAAACCAATGAAATGCGTGAACTGTTGTGCTTCCTTGTCCTCGGAGTTGTAGCGCAAACCAACCGTAAGTGCCAGTTGATCAGAAACATGGTAGGTCGCTTGTCCAAACAGGGCAAAAGCGTCTGTTGAGAGAGTGGCAAGATGCAGAATATCAAAACCGAAACCAGGAATCGGGATAAATATTCTCGTATCACCTTTATCGTTAAAATAATAAGCCCCGACAATCCAGTCCCATTTCGTCGCTGTGGTGGATGCGAGGCGGAACTCCTGTGAAAATTGGTGTGTGTCATCAAAGTTTTCAAAATTCTGAAAGGTAATATCAACAGCATCACCGTCAAACACAGCTTCAAACTGAGTGTCCCGATAGGAACTAACAGAGGTGAAGGTATAATCCTCCATGGCCCAATTAAAGATACCTGTAATTCCCCATTGATCCTGCGATTGTGTTACCGGTGATTCCTGCGCTACCTCTCGCAGGTCAGGTGGGTCGTTGGCTCCCAATGCACCTTCAAATAAAGGTGAGAATTCCAGTTGTTTGAATGGGGCCGGACTGCTGTCGTCATTTACAACATCAGCAATCAAATCGATGGTGACATCATCGTTGACCAAAAAACGAAATCGAACACGGCCCATGAACAGGTCTTCATCATCAAGATCTTCACCAGTGAACAGGTTTGGGGTAAAGCCATCACGATCACTTTTTACAAATGCTGCACGCGCCAAAACCCTGTCTTCGGCCAACGGACCACTCAGCATCCCACCTATCCTTGTTTTTTCATAATTGCCAAATTCAGCCGAAAAACTACCTTCAAATTCTTCGGTGGGCGCCTTGGAAAGAATGTTGATCGACCCGCCGGTTGCATTTCGGCCATATAATGTGCCCTGCGGACCACGCAAGACTTCAACACGTTCAACATCATACAAGTCAAAAATTGCGGCAGATGTACGTGCAATATAAGCACCGTCGGTATGGACCGCCACGCCTGGGTCACCACCAATTGTCAGATTTTCGGCACCGATACCACGAATATAGATCTTGCCAACAATCTCACTGTTTACGATCATGCCGGGTGTCTGGATTCCAAGGTCGTAGATATCCACTATCGATGACCTTTCCAGTTGTTCAGAACTGAAAGCAACGATCGACAGAGCAGTTTTTTGCAGGCTTTCTTTACGCTTTTGTGCAGTTACAAAGACTTCCTCCAGAACCCCGATGGTACCGTTGGATATATCATTTTGTGACGATGATTCACCACCGGTGTCGGTATCGGAATTTGTGTCATCGTCATCACTTTGCTGGATGCCAACACCTCGGGACTCCTCAGAACCAGTATCACGGTCTGCAGTTATGGCGCTGACCATTGGCAATATCGTAATCGTGCGAGGGCTTGAAAACTCGTATTTCAAATCGGTCTGATCGAGTATTGCTTCCAGTGCTGCCTCCGGTCGCATGGATCCGCGAATACCCGCTGTCTGCAAACCTGCTACCAGTGTCGCATCGACGATGATCTGCATGTTGGCTTGTTCTGAGAAACTGATCATGGCCGAAGATATCGCCTGCTGTGGGATTTCGAAATCAACCGGTTCGTTTGACGGTTGTGCACTTGCAGTGGCCGTCGCGGCAAACACCATCGTGGCTATCAGTGCGTGGAGTATGCGTAAACAACGCTTCTTATGTTCAGCAAATATGTTCATTTCAGATAAAAATTCAGTCATCTTGGCTGGTCCTTTTGCAGTGGTTCCAGGTCGTGATAAAAACGATTCCTAGTAGCTAAGACGAACATGTAAGGATATTTGGGAACAACGTGTATCTGTCGACCGAGATCAGATGTTTTTCTGGATAAGTAAAATCCCGTGACCCTCGACCTCAACGATGCGTAGCGGGAATGCTTTTTCCAGGCCCACCAGCCAATCACCGATATCGTCTGAAAAGATTGTGCCGGTGAATATCAATGTCGAGGTTGCTTGATCCCCAATAATGAGTTCGGTGGTTGAATAGCGGTTAACATCAGCAATCACCGATTCCAGGGACGCACCGACATAAGCGAGACGTCGATCCATCCAGGATGCGGTAAGTATAGGATCGACCTCACTTACAATCCCGATATCACCGATGTCATTGAAATCCAGCACATCACCAGGTTCAAGATTTGAGATGGTGGACGACTCCTGGCCGGAACGTTTATCGGTAGGTTCAGGTGCAGGCCCTTCGACCCGAACCCGACCCTCCACCACGGAAACTTTGATATCACGCACCCCGATATTGACGTTAAATTCGGTGCCTAAAGCACGTACGGTGCGAGTGCCAGCGGCAACAACAAAAGGCCGCGAGATATCCTTCGCAACCTTGAAATATGCTTCACCATGTTTAAGTGTTACATGACGGATTTCTTTATCAAAAACGACGGATACATCCGATTGGGCACCTAATGTAATGCTGGATCCATCCTCAAGAGATATGACGCGATGCTCAGCAATAGCAGTACGGTAGTTGGCGTTCATCTGCTCGGGTCGTTGCAACAGGATCACGCTGACCACGCTGACCACTGCGATCGATGCAGCAATCGCCAGCCAAACACGTCGGCCTGTTTTATGGGTCCGTAGACTTGGAATTGATTTCTCTGGTACTGATAATGCAACAGAACCATCATAGGTATCAGCCACTAATTCCAGGTCTGTCGGCCAGGGTAGGTTTTCAAGCTGTTCGGATTGTTGCCAAAACTCGGTAACCGCATCAAAGGCCCGTGCATTGTCATCATTTTCAGCCAGCCATTGACGCCACGCTCTGAAATCGGTCTGCGAAATCCCTTCCTGAATACGCAGATACCAGGAAACAGCGTCCTCTGTCATCCGGGAATCAGGTAGGGCTGATTTATTTTGATCCATCAAATGTTTCCTCATCTACTGGTTTCAGACGATCATCGGACATCTTTGTGTTCTTCATCAAGACGTGTACGACAATAGACAATCGCGCGTAAAACGTACTTCCGGATCATGCTTTGTGTCAGGTGCATGGTTTCTGCGATCTCGAGGTATGACCGGCCTCTGAACTTGTACAACAAAAATGCCTTGCGGCACTTGGGTGGTAATTCGTTTACGATTTCTCTTATCAACAGGAGTTGTCGTTGTGCATCCAGTCTTTGATCCAACGGTGATTCGGGTGCTGCTATCTTTTCAGTGACACCGTCGAATGGTATGTGCTGTGGTTTTCTGCTCTGACTGCGCATGCGGTCAACGGCTATGTTGGATGCAATCTTGAAAAGGTAAGCCTGTAAATGGCTGATGGTATCCGGTTCGTCCAGCTTCAGCAGGCGAACATAGGCTTCTTGTGCCACCTCCTCGGCATCCTTGATAGAACGCAGCCGAACGCTGAGATAACGTACCAGGGACTCATTGTATTGTTCAAATGCATGCTCAATAACAACATGTGTCGATGAACCAGGTGACGAGTGCCTGGACTTATTCGACAGGGGCCGGCTATCAGCCGTGTCTGGTACATTGCTCAATTTTGCTTGAGAAGACGATTTCCGCATTAAATATTCACCACCTGCTTCATTAGACGTCAATTCAAGAGAATTTGGGAATAATAGACCAAAAATAGGCATACCCATCTTGGGCTCGCGGCCTTTAGCCGAGCGCGTTCATTGAACTGCTCAGAGAGAAGGCGGTAGGAGGAATACATGAGATTCCTCCTACCATTCTTGCTTTATTCTGTACAGGTAATACCCATCAAACTGGTTAAGCGCACCATGTTAAGGGTGCCATTGCCAAAGCCAGCTGTGGACTGGTAAGTGAATGTTGCCTCGCCGCAACCATTGAATACCATGGTCACTGACCCCCAGGGTACCTGGGTGACGTTAGCTGCATTGAAACCGGACCCCCATTGCGTACCCTGGGTTGTAAACAAGTTGGTAACTGTCAGTGTGTTGCCAACAAAAGTGCCGGTACCCTGTACCCACATCTGCTTACCAGTGCTGTCAAACGTAAACCATTGCACTACGGCAACACCATTGTCCAGTACTTCAAGCACAATGCCTTCACCATCGTGTGATGAGTCAAACCAGGAACCGGATAATGGGCTGTTGACTGACCCCTGTTCTGTCACACAATCCACGATCGAAGATAGCTGGGTATAGTTAAAACTTTCCAGGGTTTCGTAACCATTGTCCAGGTTCGGGCTTACGAACAGGCTACCGGGCTCAGGGTTCGTGCCACAGGTCGGCAGTCGAACAGCAAGTGCGCCAAAATCGTTACGCACCACATCGGCTGGGTCAAAGCCCGGCCCAAAAGTTGCACCGCTAGGTTGCTGCACTTCCCTGACGATAATTCCTTCACCAACCTGCTCGCCCAGACCCACCATCCAGGCCTGCCCACTACCATCCAGGTTATAGGTAAACAGATAAACGACCGCAAAGCCGTTATCGAGCAGTTCGACAAATATGCCTTCACCATCGCGGCCTGAATCAAAAAAAGCCGCGCTCTGTCCGGGTAACAATAGCTGATCATGTAAGAGCTCGTTGATCGGGCCCGTACTTATTTCCATGTTGGAAACCCGCAGGGACCCATTGTGGGTTTGCGTTTTTGATCCACTGGTCTGGAGATTCATAGGTTGTCGTGGAAACATCTCGAAACGATTCATGCCGGGGCGGATGCCATGAAATGGAATTGGGATGCGCACTAGCCCTGTCCTGTCACTGCCTGCCTGGGGAAAGGTGAGGGGGTAGCCGTTCAGATAATAAGCCCAGGAAGAGCAATATATACACTCGGTGATGTTTAGACCGAGGTAAGGATTCGGGAATTCAGCGGGACGCGCAAAGTAATTACCAAACATGCCCATAAACCAGCCATCAGGGATACTGAATTCATGCGCTATATTGTCTTCGATCAAGGTGTCTAAAATCCCACCAATAGCTTCATCGAAATCGAAGCTGCTACCGCCATGGTCATCGATATAGATCGCCAGTTGGGTGTTTTCATCAAGACGACCAGCGGCGGTCGCGATAGCATCTTTTAAATCCTGGCTCGATCCACCATCAATATCCTGGATGTTGGTTGGCGCATCCCCCCAGGTGTCTTCCAGGGCCTTTTTAACATTTTCAATATTGTTAGTATGACGTTTGTCGGTTTGTAGGCCACCAAATACCACCGCTTCATGTTTGGCGTTGGCCATCCTCCACATGATCCCGTCACCACCGTTGCCGGATGCAATCTGTGGTACTTCCTTACCGCTTCCATTGGGTCCTGCCAGATCAAGTTTTCCGGCATTTTCCAGGTCCAATATAACGTTATTGCTTGAGCTGCCACCATGCATGGAACCAGCAGCGTTACCCACATTCGAACCAGGGGCTGCAGTCAGACCATTGGTCCAGATAGAACCCAGGTTCAGAGCCGGAAACATGTCTACAGTCTCGTCAGACCAGCCACGGGCTGTTGTGTCTGGAGCACTGGCTGAACCACCCACCCACGGTATACCTTCACACAGACCATTGGGACCAAAGGCACGCTCCATATCATCCAATAAGCCACCGCCATAACAGGAATTCACCATCAGCTTGACATCCTTGACCTTGCCTCCGTTTTGCAGGATTTGAGCGCAGATGAAATCGATCAATTCATCGTCACGGATACTGCCATCGGTTGTTGCCACCGTAGAATGGTCGCCGACCAGCTGCGTTGGAGCAGCAACGTCATCGGCCTGGCTTGTCAGTACAAAAAACAGGCTGAAAATAAATATCATCAACGTCCTAAGCTTTGAATGTCTCTTTACGCTGTGATGTCCAGGTGAATTACGTATGAAATGTTTGAGTTTGTGTATATTCAACTTGCCTCTCCCACGCAAATGACTATTTTTGACCCTAGGACAAAAGGGTCGGGTTGTTAAGAATTAGTATAGGAGGGATCTGTGATTTTTTCTTAAACGGCCGATTATCGGAAAATAATATTGTCTGAATACTTAGGGTTAGAATACAAAACAAGCGCTTTGAAGTTAACGATTTAGGTATGTAGACCCGGTTTTTTGTAAATATTGGCCCGTTCTTTTTGTTACTCTAAGTCATGGCTGTCTCAGACTGGTTTGAGGCGAACAGCATGTACTTTTTTTTGTCAGCTGGAGATTTTTTATGTCGACACCCAACACTCAAAAGCCACATAAGTCTTTCGCTGCGATTGATTTTTTGTGGCGCGTTTTGGCAGCACTTGTACTCGTGTTGGTGACCTTCAATCCTGCTGGTTACTCTTATGTTCATTGGGTAAAAGAGGCTTTTCAGGCAGATGGTCTTGCCGCCGTACATTTTTTCGTGGGTGTTATCTTGCTGGTTGGGTGGACCATATTTATAGTCGCTACCGCACGTAGCCTGGGAACCCTGGGTACCGTACTTAGCGCAGCCTTGATAGGTACAGGAATATGGCTATTGACTGATATTGGGATCATTCATGCTGATTCGGCTAACACCATTATCTGGTTGGTACTTATCGCGCTGGCAATCCTGCTCGCCATCGGACTTTCATGGGCCCATATCTGGCGACGTCTGAGCGGTCAGTTCGAAGTGGATGATAATGACGATTAAACCGCGGAAATTGTTCAAGCCTGCTGCCTGTTTCAAAGAGACACATCGGGTTGGGTATCAGATGGATCGGCATTTACTATTTCAATATCAGTAAAAATTTCTGACGCAATGATGGTTTCAGCCGTGTTCAGATATTCAGTTTTGAATGGGAAGCGAAAACCCTTAACTGCTCTGAAATCACCAGACCTAACGGAGATCAATATTTCGCCTTGCGCATTCAGGTATTGTTCCAGCACCTTATCACCGGTGTGACTATCGATATACAACACCTGACGTAAGCCATTGCGCTGGCTTACCAGCAGCTTCCAGGCTAATGATTCACGCAGCTTTAGCATTCCATCAATTTGAACCTCGTTGCCCCGGTGTTTCCATCTGAACAAGGGTCCATGCATTTGCCATGATTCAGACAGGATATTTTCCACACTGCTGGCAAGTGGATGGTTTATATCGCCATAGCTTCGTTTCATGCCAGCAAGCGAGTCTTGTGTGACTTTCAGCGTCGTGGTGCCTGTTTTCCAGGTAAGCATACCGGATTGAGTGATGGTCTTGATGCCCTTGATATTATGAAAACCACCCTTGCCCATAAGGTGAGCCTGGATAGCCACTCCACGGGGCTGAGCCACGGTTGGTATGGTCGTAGCGTCAGCGATTAGCGCACTTTCATTTTGGTTTGGCCTGGCAAAATCACCCGCTTCAATGGTTTTCATCAACGCCAGTGTTTTTTCTTCGAAAAGCTCTTCATTGAGCCGCAGACTTTTTTCAAGTGATGGTAATTGGTGCATCCAGAAGTCGGGTTTGGGTGGAATAGTTGCCAGCCATTCGGCATCAGGTGAGTAAGCTAACCAGACGTCCCAGGCGTAAACACCATCTGTTTTAAGCGTATCGCCAAAATGAATACCAGATTTTCCTGCCCCATCCCAGTAATGGAATACACGGGGACCATACAATAACGGTATAGCATCAGGGATATGCTTTTCCTGGGCGCCCAGAGTTGGCACATGCACTACGAAGGTAATCAGGCGTTGGTCATTTTGAGCGCGAGCAATAAACTGGTCGTTCAAATCGGCCATGCCCCGCAGGCAAATGCCACAGGTATCGCCGACAATAAACATCAACCGGGTTTTGCCTTTGTTGCTATTGAAGTCAGATTTCAACTGTTCAAGCGATTCATTCAGGACTATGTAGGATCTGGCATCAACCATGCCAGGGTCCGTGGCAAGCTCAGTGGGTGATGATGGTTGCTCACAGGCGACCAGCCAAATCATCATGAAAATAACTGAATACAGCGTGTAGTGTCGATTCATTGTCTGAGTCCTACCGGTGTGGGGTCAACGATTATCCATTGCAATTGTTCCGCGAAAAAAGCCATGACCAGCAGGACGGCTCCTAGCCACAGAAATAGTTTTAACCATTTCGATGGACCGGCCGGGCAAGTTCCATCGCTACAGACTTTAACGGGTCGGTAAACCCGCCAAAATGCCCAGACCATCAACATGGCTGCAACAACAAGAATATATGGACGGATGGGTTGCCAGCGTGCCAGAGCCACGGCGCCAGGCACACCAAACAGGGCGACTGTCCACGGGCCGATACAGCAAATCCCTATAAACGAGGCCAGGGCACTGAGGCTGATAGCGCCACCGGTCGATGTTGCGGTGGTTCGGTTCTCATTACGCGTCATGGCTGGCTTCCCTCTTGATCGCATCCACAATATCGCTGGTTGATGGCACACCAGATTCGTTGCTGTAAATTCTGCAGCCACAAGCGTCAGCCTTGCTGGAGCCCATCACATCTGCACCATTGATCAGAATGGTGGGTGAGCCCCAGCATTTGACCTCATCCGGGGTCGACTCACTGAGCAAATCGACTTCCTCAAAAATAACCGGCATTTCAGAATCCAATGAGCCCATCGCTGCCAGCAGGTTACTGTGTGCCCTTGGTGCCAATGGACAGCCATCAAAAGCCAGGAATGAAATCCGGGCAGTAGCGATGGTTTTGAGCTTTGCTTTCATTTGTCGTCTTACCCAGTGAACCTATCTTGATTGCCTGAGTCTGAGCCCTGTAGTTACTACAAGTGCAAGTGCTTTTTACGGAAACCTAATCCAGATGATTCAATTATCGCGTGGTTCGTTGGCCAAAAAGACCGGGGTCAATAGTGAAACGGTAAGATATTATGAAAAAATCGGGCTGATGCCAGACCCTCCACGTACCTTGGCTGGACATCGCAGCTATGACCAGTTGTTGATCAACCGTCTGACCTTCATCCGACGTTGTCGCGAACTTGGATTCAGTATTGATGAGACTCGTGAACTGCTTGAACTGGTGGATGGTGAGGACTATTCCTGTGCGGAAGTCCTGGAAAGTACCAAAGCACACCTTGAACGGATCAGGAACAAGATCAAAGATCTCAAAAAAATAGAAAACACACTGAAAACAATTTCCAGTCGTTGTTCCGGAGAGGATGTGCCGGTATGTCCAATTGTCGACATTTTATGGCAACCACCATCATAGCAACCGAACGTTTTAAGATGCCCGAAACTGACCGCGATCAAAACCCAGAATTGATGCTTAACTTCTGACCCGCTCACCAAACGTACGGATAATGAAAGCTTCATCGTCGCTGTGCAATTCATTCGTAGCGCAGGGCATCGATCGGGTTCATTTGAGAGGCTTTTTGAGCCGGATAAAAACCAAAAAATATTCCGACAAATGTTGCTGATGCAATTGCCACAAAAATAATCGGTACGTTGAGCAGGACGGGTATTTCGCTGGTCTGACGTATTAGTTCACCGGTGCTTACTCCAATGGCGACACCAAAAAAACTGCCGATCAGACAAAGTGTTACAGCCTCAACCAGAAACTGCATCAGGATGTCATTGCGGCGGGCACCCACCGCTAGTCTTAAACCAATTTCCCGGGTTCGCTCCGTCACTGAGACCAGCATAATGTTCATAATACCGATACCGCCAACCAGCAGGGCGATGGCGGCAGTAGCAGCCAATAGCAAGCCAAGGGTGCTGGATGTCTCATTTCTGGCACGGATGAATTCGGAAAAATTTCTGACGGAAAAATCATCCTGCGCACCGGGCGCTATTTTCCTAAGCTCGCGCATAAATTCAGTCAATTCCTGTTGCGCGATTTGTATGTTTGAATCGAGGCTGACGGTTAGATAAATATTTCCGACCATATCAGGTACCGACCGGTCATTGCGACCGCTAACGCGCATGCGTGCGGTTGAAATTGGTATAAAAATCACGTCGTCCTGACTCCTGCCAAAGCTGGACTCGCCTTTTGCCTGTAAGGTGCCGATCACCGTAAAGGGCACGTTCTTAATCCTTATACGGGCACCCAATGGTGTCTCTCCGCCAAAAAGTTTTTCAATCAGATCCTGTCCCAATAAGGCAACTTTGCCACCGGAGCGGGTTTCACGCTCGCTGAAATTACGTCCTTCATCAATAACCCATTGCCGTACATCGATGTAATCTGTGTGAACCCCCCTGATGCTGGTGGTCCAGTTACTATTACCATAAATTACCGGTGCAGTTGTACTGAGGCTGCCTGAAACCCCTTCTAAAAAGTCAAAGCGGTGTTTGAGTTTTGTGATGTCTTTTTCAGTCAGCGGTGTTGCGGACCCTGCCGCAGAATGCCGCCCCCCAGATACAGATGCTCCCGGTCTGATACTCAGCATATTGCTGCCAAGTTGATCGATGGCGCGTTCGATTTCCTGCTTTGAGCCGCTGGATACCGACACCATCACAATCACAGATGCGATACCGATGATGATACCCAGCATGGTCAGAAAGCTGCGTAACGCATTCACTTTAAGTGCGATCAGGGCAATATTGATAGTTTTCCAGAGCCCCATTCAAACCGCCCTGTCGGCGTTGATCACGGTATCGGTGACGATACGTCCGTCTCTGAAGACCAGGTTGCGTCTGGATTTGTCAGCAACCTCCTGATCATGTGTGACGACGATAATTGTAATTCCCGATTGGTTTAACTCCTGAAACAGATCGAGTAGCTCGAGCGATGTTTTGCTATCCAGTGCACCGGTGGGTTCATCCGCCAGTATCACCGATGGTTGATTGACCAACGCCCGTGCAATCGCAACTCGTTGTTGTTGCCCACCTGATAACTGGGTCGGGTCGTGATGCATACGGTCAGCAAGACCCACCCGTTGCAAACACGCTTTAGCCTGATCATCGGCATCACCACCGGGTTTACGTGAATAAAACAAAGGTAATTTCACATTTTCCAATGCACTGGTTCTGGGCAACAGATTAAATTGCTGGAAGACAAAACCCACCATATGGTTTCTAAACTCCGCCAGGGTATCAGGTGCTTGAATGGAGAGATTCAAACCATCGACCACCAGGTCGCCCCGGGTGGGTACATCCAGCGCACCGATCAGATTCATCAAGGTGGATTTACCAGACCCGGAAGGCCCCATGATGGCGACGTATTCACCTTTGCAAATCGTCAGGCTGACATTACTCAAGGCGTGAATGACTTCTCCGCCCATAGCATAATCTTTGCAAACCGACTGGCATTCGATCAGTACATTTTTCATCGGTTCTGAACTTGTTGCGTGAAGCATTGCTTATTTTTTGCGATTACGGATACGGGTTACTGCTATGGCGCCCCGTTTTACGTCACGGCTAAATAACTGGGTATAGTTATCATCACTGATTCCGAACCTGACGGCGACTGGCTTAATTTCACCATCTGCTGTTTGTATCCAGATATGTCCCGCCCGGGTTTCAGTTGTCTGGCGACGAATTTGCTGGTACTGCCTGTATTGCTCGGGTGTCAGGTGTTTGTTGAATATCGAAGCAACAGCCTGGGTCGTCCGCTCACGTATGGCGCTCATGTCCCCACCTGGGTTTTCCTCATCAGGTCGTCTGGTTTGAAACTGCCCTTGCATCGCAGAAAACACAGCCTGGATTTCAGTCTCAATAAGCCGGGTCTGGGTTTCATCAAGACCCAACGAGGTCTTTAATCGTGCGATGTCTCTGAGCCCCGCTCCTGGGCCCCGTCCTGATCTGCCGCCATGCATCGCCTTACTGCCGTTCTGAGCTGCAGTCACCTTTTTAGCTAACTCAGTACCTGTTGCGGGTTTGAATCGAACCGCTTCGTTTGAAACTCTAAGGACATTTTCACTCTTGCCTGTCACGATTTCTACAATTGCGGTCATTCCGGGCAATAATTTCCTATCTGGGTTTTTGGCCGTAATAATCACGGTGTAGGTCACCACATTATTTGCTTCATTAGGCGCCAGTCGGACCTGTTTCACCTGTCCGGAGAATTCTGTTTCAGGATAGGCGTCGACCGAAAACGTAACGTCATTAGCTTCGTTCACATTGCCAATATCGGCTTCGTCGACATTGGCTTCTATCTGGATCCTGGTCAGGTCCTGTGCAATATTGAACAGTACCGGTGAGGACAGGCTGGCAGCCACTGTCTGGCCCTGATCAACGGCCCTCTCAATCACAACACCATTAATCGGTGAGCGTATTTTGGTCCGTTCAAGATCAATTTCGGCCGATTCGAGTAAGGCCTGGCGTTGATCTTTGCTTGCGAGTGCATTCTCCAACTGTGCCTCAGCCATGGTTAAATCCGCTTTGGCAGATTCAAACTTGGCGAGTGCAATATCCAGTTCAGAAACGGACAGCGTACCCTTTTTGCTTAACGGTTCTGCGCGTTCATAATCCAGCCGTGCCTGACGCAGATTGGCCCTGGCGCGGTCAATGCCGGCTTGCTGGACGACGACGTTTGAGCTTGCGACTCTGAGGTCCGCCCGGTTTTGCAATAGCCGTGATTCAAATGACTGTGCATCGATCAATGCAAGTAGTTGATCTTTACGGACCGGAGAATTGAAATCAACGTAAATTTCCTCAATTTGTCCGGACACCTGGGAGCCGACTTCAACGGTAATCAACGGTCGAACCGAACCAGATGTCGCAACTGTTCGTTTGATGTCGCCAGAATCTATGGTCGTAGTTTCAATTTGACGGGTGGAAGTGGCGGGTTCTTTATTAGCTCCCAACCAAAATATGCCTGCGATGATGACGGCAATTGGCAAGAGTGCGATTTTGAGTTTTGCAGAGATCATATTTTCATTGATTAAGTAGTTGGATGGGTAATAAATCGGCGTGCTGAGCATACAAGTACAACAAGTTTATTACTATAGTTGTATCGTAAAGCGATCGTGTGAAAGTCGCATGCAATGATCACCCCTTCTACCGTAAAAGTGTGTCATGAGGCAGGTTTTGGGCATAGCAATTGATCCGTTGCTAGCTCGCTGTCGGAATCAAATTGCTTTGCGGTGCGACGTTTTGGTAACCGGCTGCGTCCGTTGTTGTTGGGACTGAATAAAATTTGCAACGAATGTATACATAATGCAACTCAAGCATGACCCATTGTGCACACAAAAACGGCGCTGGAAGTGGAGCTCAGTTTTGAGTGGCTTATTAATAGTCGTGGCTTTGCTTTTGTTTAGTCAGCGATCTGATGGCGTGATGACTGAGGAAGAGAGAGTGCTCGAAATCGCGCAAGCTGTTGAGGTGCTGGCGGCTTCGCAGGAGTTCTGGCCCGGTTTTGATCCCCTGTCCATCCCGCTGGCCATTTTTGGCGGCGAAAACACTTATCTATTACGCCACCCGACACCTCCTGATGGATTCACCCCCTTCAATAAGGCCGGACATGAAATTTATATTTATCCTGGACGTCACTCATCTGTAATCGCCAACTCCAGTGCAGATATCGCTGGACAGGTAAGCGCTACATTGCTTGCTGACGGTCAGAATGCTGATTTGCCTGCCCAGCGGTTGGCTGCTATCTCGCTGCACGAGGCCTTTCACGTTTATCAGAGAGATCATCACCCCGGCTGGACTGGTGATGAAGGAGTACTGTTTTCTTATCCTGTTGATGACTCGGCCCTGTTGGTATTGCGCAGGCTGGAAACAGAGGCGTTACGGCGGGCTTTGACGCAGCCAGGG
This sequence comes from Gammaproteobacteria bacterium, assembly GCA_021772935.1. GTDB lineage: Bacteria > Pseudomonadota > Gammaproteobacteria > Xanthomonadales > SZUA-36 > SZUA-36. The sequence continues at coordinate 80,534 of JAJFLA010000015.1, read as the reverse complement.
CAATCCGGTTGCTGGGCTGAGCGGGCTTTGCAGTATCGTCGACAACGCTTTGAAGAGATGGACATCAGTTTCAGTGCCTATGAGCGTGGTACAGAATTGAATGAAGGGCTCGCTGCCTACATTCAGCACAAGGCCAACGGACAGCCCAGTATTGATTTTCCCGACAAAGTTTTCAAGGCGACAGAAGTAAGGCAACGGTTATATGTTGTTGGGACAGCTTTGGCGTTGTTGCTTGATCAATTCAGTCCCGGATGGGCTCGCACGCTTGAGCAACAGGACGATGGCATACTGGACGAATTGTTGGGCGCAGCGTTGGCAAAAAAGTATGAGCCTACGACCGGGTCTTGTGGGTTTTCTCCCGCTGAGATGGCTGAAACGAAACGGTTAGCCCAGGTTGATACAGAGCAAATTGCTTCAAATCGAAAACGACAGCGCGACGCTTTGGACAAAATGAAGGGCTGGCGTGTTGTCATTCTGGTTAATGTGGCAAAGCCGCTCTGGCCACAGGGCTTTGACCCGTTGAACATAGACATATTAGAGGATGGCCTGCTGCACAAACGTTGGCTGCGACTTGGGAATGAAAGTGGCCAACTGGTTGCCATTGATGTAGGAGAAACCGATATTTCGGTACTCACACGCCGTGCTGGTGAGCACGCTTTATTCAATGGTGTTCGCTGGGTCATGGTGGTCGGACTGTCAACACCCGACCTGAATACTGAAGGCGGTGGTGTCAAACTTTCAGCGCAGGGGCTGAAGCTCCACTTTTCCGATGCGACGGCACAAGTCGAGGGTCAAAACATTACGGTCACATTACACTGAGGGCCCTCTGATCTATTCATGAAATCGTATCTTGCGTCCAAAATGCCCAGTTTCTGCGTCGCTTCAAGCGCCTACTCTTGGTGCAAATCTTCGCAATAGCTAGCTATTACGTGCGATTCGCGCCTTGAACCTGAACATTTTGAATCACAATCTAATTCGTTCAGAATAAATCAGAGGTTTCCTAAGTCTTGGCCCGATTGATTCTATATCTAAGACAGAAGCTGACAGGGCTGACTTTCTTGTTCCCCGTCAGTTCCCCGCAGGCACACCGCGTCCCGGTGTCCACGGCACGCCAGCATCATCCAGTGCTATTCTAAGTGCAGGCATATCGGTATTGAAAATGCGCTCCAGCGCGGTTTTGATACCGACAAACCCCTGCTCTCCAATTTCCAGGCTGCGTTGATGCATAGGGGTCGCACCATAGGTCGAGAAGGCGGTACCGAGCTGCGCAACGCTAACCCGCTGCTGTACAGATACCGGGCCTGGAGCACCCGCCATTCCTCGGGCTTCATCGCCGGATAACTGTAATTGCAGTTGCCTTACTTCAAGTTCAAGTGCTCTGGCCTTGTCACGCAGTTCACCATCGGTAGTGGAACGCATCAGGGTCTGTTTGATGGCACCCAGTTCGATCAGTAGACCTTTCATGGCAGATTCAGCGCCATTGCCCTGACGCATGAGCTTATCCAGACGTTGACTGAAGGCGACAACTTCTTCGGCAGTCGCGGTTGCCAAAGCGTTCTGACGCATTAACTTGACGTGTATTGCAGATTGCTGACCGGTGTCTTTGAGTACACCATTGGTCCGGGTCGCCATACTGACGGTGTAGTCACCCGGTGCGGCAAGCGGACCGGGGAATACGATGTAGTTCTTCCGTGGCTTTTCCGTCCATGGACTGGATTCCGGATAACGCAGGTCCCAGGCCACTCGATGGAAACCCGCCTGGGCGGGGCCTTCTATTTTTCGTACCAGTTGACCATTGCTGTCACGCACGCTCAGCACAACTGCGGGGTCTTCTTCGGTCTTTTCCAAATGCAAAGCATTCCAGCCAGGGTAGGGTGTGTCGCCAGCTTGTTTTTCGATCTTTTTTTCAGCTTCCCGCCGCTGTTCCTTGGCGGTCAGGATTGATTCGGGTAGGTAGTAAGTGATCACCGCACCAAACGGGGGATTATCAGCCACATAATAAGCGTCACCTTGTGAGGATTTGCCACCGGCTTCGAAGTCACCCAATGGCATGCGTTGCAAGTACCACAGGGCATCACGTATCGGAAACAACATGATATCGGATTTAAGGTTTTCGGCTGTCAGATTACGCAATGGTGTGTAGTTATCCAGAACATAGAAACTGCGGCCAAAAGTGGCACCCACCAGGTCGTTCTCACGTTTCTGGATGGCAAGATCACGGAACGACATATTCGGTGTTCCACCGGATAATTTGGTCCAGACCTCACTATCGATAGTGAAAAAGACACCGAATTCAGTCGCCGCGAACAACAGATCAGGATTGACGTGATCCTGCACCAGGCGCCATGTTACATGGCGTTCGGGCAGACCTTTGCTGATACTGCGCCAGCTGCGACCACGGTTGTTGCTTTTGAGAATATATGGTGAAAAATCTCCGGATTTATGGTCATCCACCACTACGTAAACCGTATCAGCATCATGCAGGTCGGCCTTGATATCGTTGACAAAAAAACCTTTAGGTACATCTGGTAAACGGTCAACAGCACGCCAGCTTTCGCCGCCGTTTTCACTGACCTGAATACGACCGTCATCGGTTCCCGCGTAGAGCAAGCCTTCCACCAGCGGTGATTCTGACAAGGAGGTAATGGTGCCGTACTGGGACATGGCCATCAGGTCCCAGGCCGAATCATAACTCCAGACCCGCCCCATCAGCGGAAGTGTCATGCGATCACGCCCATGGCTGAGGTCGCCACTAAGTGCGCGCCAACTGTCGCCACGGTTATCGCTGCGCCATACTCTTTGGCTGGCAAAATACAGACGTGCCGGGTCGTGTGGGCTGATGACGATAGGTGAATCCCAATTGAAGCGATCCGATTCTTCATCCGCCTCGGGTTGTGGTTGAATATAGATGATTTCACCGGTACTGCGGTCATAACGCACCAGGTTGCCTTGCTGCCATTCAGAATAGATGATGTCCGGGTTACTGGGGTCGGCTGCAGACTGGTGACCATCGGCAAATACGGTTACGAACCAGTCGCTGTTGCGAATGCCGTGGATATTGTCAGTGCGCGAGGGACCGCCCTGAGAATTGTTGTCCTGGGTGCCGCCATAGATATTGTAGAAGGGCTCGTCATAGTCGACTGTTACTTTGTAGAACTGGGTAATCGGCATATTGGCGAAAAATTTCCAGTTTTCGGTATCATCGAAAGACTCGTAAACACCCCCATCGGTGCCTGCCATCAGGTAGTTTGGGTCGCTTGGGTCGAATACGATGGCGTGGTAATCGCCGTGTACGGGACCATTGTCTACCGGCTTCATGGTTTTGCCACCGTCCACTGTTTTATACAGCGTCGGTGCGACCTGGTAGAGCGTGTCTACATCATGTGGGCTGGCAAAAATTTCCTGGTAATAATGTGGCCCAGTGCCACTGTACATTTCATCGCTACGCTTGTCCCAGCTCTCGCCGGCATCGGTGGAACGCCAAAGTCCCCCCGTCCGTTGTGCCAGCTCAATGGTTGCGTAAACAACATTGGGGTCCACCGGTGAGATGCTCAAGCCTATCTTGCCTTTGTCTTCCGGCGGGATACCATTGGTCAGTTCGCGCCAGGTCTGGCCACCATCGGTGGATTTGTGGATACCAGATTCGGGGCCACCGTCCATCAGGGCCGCGACATTTCTGAAGCGCTGGTGGGTGGACGCGTAGAGGGTGTCCGGGTCACGTGGGTCGAGGTGAACTTCATTGGCGCCGGTATATTCGCCAGCCGACAGGATGAGTTTCCAGGTGATACCACCATCGGTGGTCTTGTATAAGCCGCGTTCGCCACCAGCTGACCAAAGTGGCCCTTGTGCCGCCACGTAAACAATATTGGAATCACGTGGGTCGACCTTGATCATGCCGATATGTTGTGACTCTTTCAAACCCATATTAGTCCAGGTTTTGCCACCGTCCAGGCTTTTATAAACACCATCGCCGTAAGCAACATGGCGTCCGCCAACGTTTTCACCGGTACCAACCCACACCGTTTCAGGATGATTGGGATCAATGGTGATGCAGCCGATGGAGTAGGAACCCTCCGAATCAAAAACGGGCTGCCAGGTCGTGCCACGGTTATTTGTTTTCCACACCCCACCACTGCCTGCGCCGACATACCAGGTGCTGCGGTCTTGCTGGTTGACGGCGATATCTGCGATCCGTCCGGCAGTCATTGCCGGACCGATGCTGCGCCATTCAAGCCCCTTCAGGGTTGTTTCGTTAAGACCGGGTGTAGGCTTTTTGTCTTTTTCTATTGCTATGGCAAAAGAGGTGGTGGACAGGAGGATTAATAAAAGTGTGTAGCGGCTGAAGATTGACATCTTTTCTCCAAAGAAGTTAAGACAAGCATAAGCTGTACAATTTCTCGGCGAATTGCCCAGAATTTTTCGATTATCCTACAGGACTTAAAGTAACTGTGCTCTAATTGTTATTGATAGATTATTTTTTTAGCAAACGGCCAGGTTCGCCGGTTCAGGGGAATGGTAATGAAAAATAATTTGCGTCACAAACACGCCATAATGTTTCCCGTTATTTTTGTTGTAAGTGTGCTGTATCTGACCATAGGTGGCAGCTTGATTGTTCAGGCAGAACAGAGCTCAGCATGGCAGGTCACCAAAATCATGCAAATCAAGCACAAGGAAACGCATGGCCGTGGGCTGCTGCTGTTTACGGATAATCCAGACAAGACGGGTGCAGCGTTTCGATGTGATGCAGGAAAACTGTTCGCATTTTTGGCAGTTAAGCCAACAGATATCAGGGAAAAACTTTTTCAACGCACACGAAACCCACGTGATCGGGAAGTCCGTTTTAGTATCAATGGTGGCATTGAAAAAAGTGAGACCTGGGTGCAGATGTTTAACGGTCAGATTTATATGGCGCGTAAGATTTCATCGATCTTGCAAATCTTTGACGCTGCGAAAGCAGGTGCGCAAATTACCTTTACCAGAAAGTATGGTAAAACGGTCACCTTTTCATTACCGGTGGCAGATCAGGAAATATTCAGGTTTTTCATTGAAAGCTGCGATTTGAAGAAACCATTTCGTCCCGATCTCGACCCGGATTGATATGACTCTGAATGTTTGTGACACTGGTTGTAACACGATAAGAGCTAGGGACACTCAATGATTTTTGATTTGCATTCACACACGACACTGTCTGACGGCGCCTTGGTGCCAGCAGCGCTCATTTCCCGTGCTAAAGAAAAAGGTGTGGATGTTCTTGCAATAACCGACCACGACACACTCGACGCCTACAAGCAACTGCCGCTGGATACTGACGAGATCAAACTGGTTCCGGGTATTGAGCTTTCTACACAGTGGCAAACGACAGGTATCCATGTGCTGGGTTTGAATATTGATCTTGACAGTGATGCAATTAAAGCGGCCACGCAGTTTCAAACCGGTGCCCGTCTGGAGCGTGCCTGCCAAATTGGTGAGAAGCTCAAAAAACATGGTATTGAGGATGCGTTTACCGGGGCACAGAAACTTTCCAGCGGTGGCTACATTGGTCGCCCACATTTTGCTCAACACATTATTAACATTGGTAAAGCAAACTCTATGCGGGCCGCATTCAGAAAGTATCTTGGTGCAGGCAAGGCGGGTGATGTCAAAAAACACTGGGCAGATCTGCCACAAATCATTCAATGGATACGTGATGCAAACGGTATTGCCGTGCTCGCCCACCCATTGAAATATAAATTGACAGGCACAAAACTGAAAAGATTGCTGGATGGCTTCATAGAAGCAGGCGGGCAGGGTATGGAAGTGGTTTCTGGACGGCAATTGCCACAACAGACCAGGGATATGGCGCAGTTATGTGAACAAAAAAATCTGCTGGCATCCTGCGGCTCTGATTTTCATCTGCCGGGTAAGTCGTGGGCCGAACTGGGTCAATTTGCAGCACTGCCAGATAATGTCGTTCCGGTGTGGGATTGTTTCTAGGGCCAGGCAAAACCCACTGGTTATTTTCTCAGAATCGGGGTCAGACTCAAATGCACTTATATCCTTAGCAGAACCGGGGTCAGACTCAAATGCACTTATATCCTTAGCAGAACCGGGGTCAGACTCAAATGCGCTTATGTCCTTTGTCATTATCACCTGTGGTTGATGCATTTGAATCTGACCCCTTGCTGCTGGTCATCTTCTTAGAACCGGGGTCAGACTCAAATGCGCTTATGACCTTTCTCATTATCACCTGTGGTTGTTGCATTTGAATCTGACCCCTTGCTGATCTGATCGGGATCAGGACTCCAGCGCTTTGACCAGAGCCCGCATCATAATGTTATAAGGGGCCTCCAATCCGGCCATTTCAGCGTAGAGCGCAATTTGGCCATTGATAAACTCCGCCTCGGTGATCCGCCCGTTTTCTATATCTATCAACATCGAAGGCTTGTGATCACCAGCACCTTTTAAGTAATTGATAGCATAGCGATAATAGTCCCAGCCGAGATGGACTTCATTGGCGCGTGCAATGGTGATGCCTTCCTTGAGCAGCTTCTCTACCAGATCATATAGGAAGGGATCGCGCATTGCCTGCGACATGGTTTTGCCAGTGACGGCACAGACGGGGCCCAAAGCAGCATTGAGAATGGTCTTCTGCCAGACCTGATCAATCAGGCGGTCAGCATGGTTGGTGGGAAGACCAGCCTCGCTAAGTAGTTTGCAGACCGAAGCAGCAACCTGCTTGCCGCTCTCGTGTGATTCCTGCAGCCAGTGTGGCGGGTGATGAAAACTCACGGTCACATGTGCGGGTGCCAGCAAGCTTACGCCAAAATTCACGGCGGCGCGCATTACCCACTCGGCGCCCAGGTGATCGGCGAGTACACGTTCGGTGTCCAGACCGTTTTGCCAACTTACGACATGTATCCCTGGCTGGTGAAATGATTGCATCGCCGATGCTATCAGGGGCAGCGCAGTTGCCTTTGAGGTAATAAAAATCAGCTCCGGTGTATCATCGGCCAGCGCATCCAGCGTGGTCACCGTCTGGGCAACACGGCCACTAATTTGCAGGGCACCTTCAATCCGGATTCCAGGATCCATGGCGGGTGAGAGAAGGTCTTTAACCAGGTCACAGAGCACCACTTCGTGCCCGTTGTTTGAAAGGGCTGCCGCGAGTACACAGCCTACTGGTCCGGCGCCGATGATGGCTATTTTATTGGGACGAAACCCTTCACCAGTACTGCTCGTCATCTGCTCAGTACCCCTTGCTCTCAAGCGTTTTGAATTCATCAGTACCGATCAGGATAGCATTACAGTCCTTGAGTACGCTTGTGGCTTCTTCAATCTCTTTAAAGCCAAAAATCATTACGGCTTCTGTCGGGGAAAACCCCGTGAAAGCGTACATATATTCAACATCAATGCGCTTCTCACTAAGGGGTGTGAGTATCGCTGCAAGACTGCCGGGGCTGTCGGAAATACGTACTGCCAGAACCTCATCAACCCGTGCTGGCCAACCATGTTCCATGGCGATATTACGCGCCTTGTGCAGATCTGAAACAATCAGCCGCAGAGCCCCAAAACCGGAGGTGCCAGCAAGGCTCAGTGCTTTCAGGTTAATACCAGCATCTCCAAATGCCGTGGTGATTTCGAGCAGTCGGCCGGGTGCGTTTTCAAGAAAAATCGAGATCTGTTTTAGTGTCATTGTATTAAGTTCACTGTCAGAGACAAGCGTCATCGTGCTGGCATAACACGAGTGCTTGTGGAGGCTTTGCGGCAATCACGCCCAAGGCTAGGATACCTGCCATTCTAGCACTGTTTTAAAACTGTCAGTAGCGTGTCACAAGCGGGTAAGTGTGGTTGCACTTTGGTCTTTGAGTGCCACTTGGCTAATGAATGGATAAGAGTATCACCAGGCGTGCAAACCTTGAAAAGCCGCTGAGCTCGCCCGATGTCTGTTTTGCGGTGTGTACTCAAGTACCACAAAAAGTTTGTCTGACAATTTGCTCAGGCAGTGGTGGCGTAGCGTAGCGGCCATGTTCGTGCTTGAATTTAAAAGGTTGTAAAAGAATATCAACAAGCCTGTGAAAAGGCTCGAAATTCTGTTGGATGATGGCAGCATCAATGGCCTCGGCAACAAGATGGTTGCGTGCAATATAAACCGGGTTGACGGCATCCATAGCCGCTTGGCGTGCACTCTCATCCTGCGGGCTTTTGAGCAGTTCCTTTCGCCATCGTTGCAACCAGGGTGTGAAGCTGTCAGGTAACTCAAATACGCTACCGATATCGTTATCTGCTGCAGTGCGTGGAGCGACAAGATCCGAAAGACGTCGGAAGGTTAAGGTGAAGTCGGTTTTTTCCTGTTGCATCAACTCCAGTAAATCCTGGACGAGTTGTGCCTCGCCAGTCTCATTGCTGAGTCCGAGTTTCTCGTGCATGCGGCGTTGGTATGCAGCCTGAAACAGATCCGGGTAGGCATCGATCGCAGCCTGGCCCGACGCCAGGGCCTTGTCTGGATCGTCGGCCAGTAGTGGCAACAAGGCCTGTGCAAGCATGCTTAGATTCCAGTGTGCGATGTGTGGTTGATTGCGGTAGGCGTAACGTCCACCCTGATCAATAGAACTGAACACCGTAGCGGGGTCATATTCATCCATAAAGGCACAGGGTCCATAGTCGATAGTCTCGCCCGATAGCAGCATATTATCCGTATTCATGACACCGTGAATAAAACCCAGTGACTGCCATTGCGCTATCAGATCAGCCTGGCGCGCTATCACGCCATCGAGCATTGCACGTACCGGGTGATCTACCTGAGCTGCTTGCGGAAAGTGTCGCTGTATGACGTGATCGGCGAGCACAGCGAGAGCCTTTGTGTCTTTTTTTGCAGCAAAAAACTGCAGACTGCCAATACGAATATGACTTTGAGCGACTCGCGTCAGTATCGCACCGGGTAGACGGTCTTCACGCATCACCATCTCACCGGTTGTGGCAGCGGCAAGTGCACGGCTTGTCGGCACACCAAGAACGGCCATGGCTTCACTGACGATGTACTCACGCAACACCGGGCCGAGCGGTGCACGGCCATCGCCGCCACGGGAGTAGGGTGTGCGCCCGGACCCTTTTAGTTGGATATCGTGACGTAGCCCGTTGTTGTCGATTATTTCTCCTATCAAGATTGCCCGTCCGTCACCTAATTGCGGATTCCAGCCACCAAACTGGTGTCCGGCATAGACCGTGGCGATAGGGTCGGCACCTTCAGGCATCAAATTGCCGGCGATGAGTTCAACACCCGCTTCGGTTTCCAGAAAACCAGCGTCAAAACCAAGTTGAGCTGCCAGCGCGTGGTTAACACGAATCAGACCGGGTGCAGAGACTGGCACTGGCTGTTGACGTGTGTAGAATCGCCCAGGAAGGCGTGCATAACTGTTGTCAAAAGCAGGGCTTGTTCTTGGGCTCATTTTCCAGTGTTCTGTAGTGTGGGTGGCAACGAGAGAGTAAAGATACATCAATTCAACTGGCAAGCATTATAAAATGTAGTTTACTGATAGTGACAGAATTGGCCTGCACTCTTTATATACCGGGAATTAACGATAATGAAGCATCGACCTCAACCACCGCAGGGCAAACTTCGCAGTATTGAATTTGAAATCGATCACCTGGACCCACTGGGACAAGGCGTGTCTAAAACGGGCGGGGGTATTACCTTTGTGGCTGGTACGCTACCGGGTGAAACCGGTACTGCCATTGTTTATAAACGGGCCAAGGGAGTGCAGTTTGCCCGTCTGCAACAGTTGCAGCACTCGGCTGCAAATCGCATAGAGCCGACGTGTCCGCATTTTAGCCAGTGTCCCGGCTGCCAATACCTACACACCGATTATGCCAGTGAGTTGGGCTATAAAAAGGCAACTTTGCTGCGTCAACTCGGTGCTTTAGGCGTTTCCGAGCAGAGCATTGATGTGGTACCGGCACCACGCCGTCTTTTTTATCGCAATCGTGTACAACTACACTATCGGCATCGATATATTGGCATGTTGGATGCCGTTAATAACCAGGTTTTAGAGGTGCCGCAATGCAAGATTATGCGGCCAGAGCTTCAACCGGTCTTCGACCAGATTTATCAGCATGAGTGGACCCAGGCGCATTCAGGCCATGGTCACTGTGAGCTTTATCTACGCTCAGGAAAAGTCAGTACATGTTGGGATGAAAGCTATGCCCATGGCGGTTTTTCGCAAGTATTTGAGGAGATGAACCGGGAACTGCAAAACCGGGTTCAGACCCAACTGGAAGAGCTGGAAGTGTCTGGTCTGTTAGATCTGTTCTCGGGTAGTGGTAATTTATCCGATACATTTGCCTCGGCTGCGGGACGCAGAGTGTTGATAGATAATTACGTCGGTGCCGCAGGTGATACCAGACCGGATAATTTTCACAGCATGGATTTGTACAACGAGCAAACCCTGTCAAACTTCATCCGAAAAGCGGGTAATTCGAACTTCGATACTTTAATGCTCGACCCACCGCGCCGGGGCTTTCCCGGGCTGGATAGCTGGATTAAAAGAATCAAACCCCGGCATATTATTTACATTAGTTGTAACCCAGCGAGTCTGACCCGCGATCTGAGCAACTTAAGCCAACGTTTTCGCTTTAAGTCGGTTCAGTTGCTGGATATGTTCCCGGCTACTTCGCATTTTGAGACCTTGGTTGTGCTGGAGATGCGCAAAGGTTCCAGATAACAATCAACTGGGGCAGAATTCTGGAGAACTGGTTAAAGACCCCGTTTGGTGGAAAGTTAGCAAATGGGAGCAGGGATTAAATCTGGGTGTTGCGGTATTCCGCGCGGTATTCTGCGGTTTTCCAGTCACATTTACACAACAGTTGTGCGTTGATACCCGAAATAAAGCCAAAATAACTTCAACTACCATAGTGTTTATGTTCAGCACTATAGTGGTTAGGCTTTTGACTGTCTGAAATACTTGGGTTTGAACTTTTTGTGAAGAATCAAATAAATAGCTTTCCTATCTAAACTAAATTCAAAGAAATATCCTTTCAAGAGTAACAATTGCAACGACTAGACTTATCACTATAGTGCTGATACTTCGTAGTATTATAATATAATCAACATGTTAGGCTGTTGACAGTCAAAACACCTGGGTTGAGAATGACCCAAAACATGAAAATACACAGGCGTATCCAGTGCGTCCAAAAAAAGAAGAGCCTGAAAGGCTGGATGCTGAGGGAATTGATATTTTGTTAATGATGCGAGGTGAAATTCCTGAAGCCCAAATTGAATACTATTCAACTGCAATGATGGAAAGAATTGCAGTTTAGAGGGGCAAGAACAACGAATGTCACAGGGTATCCCAAACATATATTGGCAGGAAAACAAAGCGGGGTTTATGTGATGCCAGGGATTGTTATGATACTGGTCAAACTGAACTTTTGTGTTTGTTAGCTTTTTCTCAAGTGTGGCGGCAACACCAGTTCCAGGCACTTGTCACTAGCAATGAATAATTATAAGAAAATGGTAGCAATCACCGCTGCATCATTGGCAGCGGTGATCGCTATTTACTATCTGACCAACGAATCAGATATCGACCTGGTTGCGGAAAGTGTCTCGGCAACTGACGAGACCAGCCCAAATGGGAAGGAGGGCTCGGAAGCACCTTCTATCACTCACTTGATATCGGAAGGAAGTGGCGCACCAGCGTCATCTGCCAGAAATATTATGTCAGAGTTTGAGGCCACGGTTAGTGCTGAGGATGCGATGGCAGTCATTGATCAAGCCTATGACATGGGCGAGTCAACATTGGCTCAACAATTAGAAGTTGAGCTTCATAATCGTTGCGAACGCGTAGACACTGATTTTGAGCCACCGTTTGCTGAATCAAAGTGGGCATATGACGATATCATCAAGTACTGCAGTACCTATCGTCCATTGATGTCTTTCGAGAGTTTGGAAAAACGATCTGCTGGCATTTTGGGATCCAAAATGGGTAGAGCAAGCAATCTTTTTCAAGAATACCTTAAGACTGATCATGCAGAAGTCGAGAGTGATTTTATAGATCGCATGGCCAATGCCTCGTCAGCCCTTGATTTTCAAATTGGTAGTGATGTGCTGCAATTGATGTACAACAGCGGTATTCCGCTTTCAATGGGTCAAGATGTGAATCAATACTCACCAGCCAATCAAACCCTTAGGACGAAATTCGTAGCATTGAAGTTGTATAGTTGCTATCGGCTCGGCGGCTGTGATTCAAATAGTCATCAGGTGCGACAAATGTGTGTTTTTTTGCCGCAATGCGAGCGCGACTGGACGCTGGTCGATGTATACGTAAATACTTTATCGCCGATAGATTTTGACACTGTCACCGATATTTTCATGTATTTGTATAACCACCAAAGAGGTGGGTAGTGTTTAAGACAGTACTTTCAGCGACAATGCGGCCGGATACATTAGAATTAATTCTGGCCGGAGAAACTTCTACTGATCTTGCCATAGGCAACCTTGGGAGGTTGCGTGCTACTCAATTTATCTAAAGAGCACACCAGCAGGTACCCCGGATTACACCAACTCACATCCCTAAACCGTAAAACGGTGAGAAAAGAATCTAACAACCTGGATTTTTTTTGACTGTGAGCATTACCATTCAGTGTATGCTGTACGTATCACGTATCAGCATGATATGCTGTTCCCATGATTCGAGGATTCAAGGACAGGAGGACTCAATATCTTTTTGAAGGACACCGGGTTCGACAGTTTCAGGGGTTCACTGATCAGGCGGTTCGACGTTTGACCCTACTGAATAACGCAGAAACACTGGAAGATCTGGTGTGTCTGCGAAGCAACCGATTTGAAGCGCTGTCTGGAGATCGCAAAAACCAGTACAGCATTCGAATCAATAGACAGTGGCGGATTTGTTTTCGTTGGGCAGAAGAAGGCCCCTACGATGTTGAAATAGTGGATTATCATTAAGCGAGTAAATGAAATGACTTTTGTGAATGGTATGCGGCCAGTACATCCAGGTGAGATTCTGCGTGACGAGTTGGAGGCATTGGAGCTTTCAGCGAATTTTTTTGCCACAGCGCTGGATGTTCCGGGTAATCGCATTACGGCAATTTTGAACGGTCAACGTGGCATTACGGCTGATACTGCATTGAGGCTCTCACGGTATCTTGGTACAACGGCAGAGTTTTGGCTAAATTTGCAAAAGTCGTATGAACTACGTGTAGCGGAAGTGGAAACCGGAAAAGTAATTGAAAAAACAGTGAAGCCTCGTAAACAAGCTGCATGAACGCAGAATGGAGGCAGAACAGACAGAATACAGAGACAGAAAAGAATGAACTCCCCATGTTTCTTGAGAAACCAAAGAATAGATTAGATGTGGCTGTCGCTGGCTTGCCATCGCCGCTTTTCCTTCATCGTAACCACTTCCTGAACGGTAGCAACAGGAGTTGATCAATGCGAGAATCCCGGGCTTCACGCAGGTACGACAAACCCAGCTGCATTTCCTCCTGTTCGGCAAACGGTCTGTCAGTTGCTGTCTTGAACAGGTAATCAAACCACGGCACCAGGTTGCCGTAATTACTGTCGGTAAAATGTTGTTCGCTGCAATGGTGGTTGCGGTGAAAGTCCGGGGTTATCAACACCCGTCTTAGCCAACGGTCGAGTGTATGAGGAATGCAGATATTACTGTGGCTGACCAGGCTGACTGCAATCAGCAATAAATGATAAAGCAGAGCGACTTCCACCGGTGAACCCAACAATATGTAGAACGGGGTCAGCAGTGGCAGCGGTATGATCGGTTCCAGTGGGTGATGCCGGTAGGAGGTCGTTACATCCACCTCGGTATCGTTGTGGTGCACCGCGTGAATACGCCACAGGACGGGCACCCGGTGAAAAATCCGGTGTATCCAGTAGCTAATAAACTGGGTGGCCACGAGTGTTACTACAAATGAGCCCGCGAGGCCGGTATCAAGGTGTTGCAGCAACCCGTAATTTTTAAGATCTGCCCACCAGATAAGGCCCAACAGCAGGGCATTGTTGGTGAGCGTGCTGACAAAGTAAGTCACCAGGCTCAGAGACAAATTATTGAACCATCGCGAGCCAATGGCGGCCTTGAGTTTACGCCGGGGGATGATTGTCTCGATGGTCATTAACACCGCCATCACTACAATGGTAAAACCCATTACCAACTGACTGGTATCGGTGACTGTCACCGTTTGTTCCATTATTTCCGGTAAACCATGCTGAAAAAAAACAGCCGAAACCAGTCGGCTCTTTTGAATCTATTGCAAAGCTCGTCTATTACGGCGGGCCGCAACTTGGTAACTGACACTCCTGGCCGGGTTCCACAACCTCACCCACTGTGCAAGTCCCAGGAATTATTACAGTACAGTCCAGGCTAATGTCAGTGATAAGTAATGCAGTCAGGCACTGATTATTGAATGTGAAAATGCTGAACGGGGGAAACTGGGATGTCCCGCCGGTAGAGCAGTTCGCACCGGATATGGTGACATTAGCGGCTCCTGCGAGTGTACTTTCTATCCCATGGCCGCTTGATAACAGGCCGCCGGTGACCAACAAAATGCCTGCCATCCGGTTCATCGTACCCTTGCCCGAGCGGATCACACGGACGGCAATCACCGCCATCAAAACACCCAAAAGTATGAGGGTAGAATTACTTAATGTTGGCAAGTCGACGCTGGTTCGCGCGTAGGAAACAGTAGCCAATGCCGGACCTGCATGCGTACTGACAGAGGCCACTAAACCCGCCACGGCTATACAAATTTTTTGCCCTGAATTCTTGATTATATCTCTCCCGATAATGTAAAGCAGCGGCCATGGTAGCCACTGAGAGCCCGGTTGACAAATATAGTTTCCAGAGTAACCCTGCGTCTATTAACACTTTTGCAAGTTAGATATAAAGAATGAGACACCCATTTGAATGGGTGTCTCTACTCCCCGTACTTCCCGCATTTTTTGATCACAGGTGCTCAAATATTAGTTCGAGGATATCACCGAAAAACAGGCCTCGGTCGGCGCACGGAATACTTGGAAAATATCTTGGGAAGATTGCATTAGCTGTGAATAAAAAGCCTTGTTGCCAGCGGTGGTGTGTAGCGCGCAAGCGCCGTTGAAAGTACCCGGTATGCCGTCCAAAATTATGGCCGGTATGGGTTGGTTTTTTGTATTGGTGTGTAATGTTCCATCGGTGATACTTTTGAACTGGAATGCCCGGCAACCGTTATAGCTGTCGGCAAACGGACTGTCAGTGACCGGTGATACCCACAGATAGTAGGCGCCATTGATGCTGAAAATATCCGGGGCCGAAAACTTCTCAAAGCCCAGCGCCTGCGCATCGTTATTCCGCAACAGTGTGTTGACATAGCGCCAGGCCAGGGGGTTGGTAACGGTGCAAGGTTGCGCGCAGCTCAACAGGATTATCTGGTTCTCAAAGGGATCAATCTGGAAACAACCGACAGCCAGATAAAGCGCATCATCATCGCTCAGCCAACCCGGTTCACTAAGTACGGAACACTTGGACAGTTCGTCATTTAAATCACGAATATCTATCAGCGGTGCGCCCACCACCGGTGGGTGGGTGGCACTATCTGCCAGGTTGTTGATCGGGTCATATAGCCCTGCTCCAAACAGTTTGATTTCAGTTGCGTCTTTCAGTTGGTCGGCCTGTGCTGCTTCACGGTAGCCCAGCCAGCCGTGTTCGAAATGACGGTTGCCGTCGATCTGAAGGTAATGATGCCAGATCAACTTCCAGCGTTTACCCGGGTCAGCCTTTTCATCATAGGCAATCGAGGAAACTTCGTTGACCCAGGTGCCTGCATTCTTGGGTGGGGCAAGATCCAGGGTTACATCCAGTGCCGGATTAATCTCATTGATGAAATTGAAATTGAGACCACCATCCGTGCTGTGTGCAAGGCGGGTGTTGATCACCGTAGGGTTTTGCTCTGGCCACAGCGACGAAGGGGATACCGTAGAATAACTCAACCAGGTTCCATCGCTACTTGGTTCGGCATCCAGTGATGGGTCAAAAATACCATGCAACGCGTCATTGGTGAAACTCAGGCGGTTGGAACCCTCTGTATCGATGACACATTGTGTGACATCACAAACCTGGCCTTTTACGCCAGCGATTTTGACCACGGTCGAA
The DNA here is from genome assembly GCA_021772935.1 of Gammaproteobacteria bacterium. Classification (GTDB taxonomy): domain Bacteria; phylum Pseudomonadota; class Gammaproteobacteria; order Xanthomonadales; family SZUA-36; genus SZUA-36. The sequence goes on along the minus strand of JAJFLA010000015.1, from coordinate 64,401 downwards.
AGCTTGTCGCCATCGATCCCGGAAAGCCTGAAAAAACCTTGGTTGCTGTTTGTAAAATTCAGTGAAAGACTACCCCAGACGCTCAACTCCGATGGGGGTGATGGCTGCTGGAAGTTGCCCGCTTCGCCGACCAGCATATTGATACTAAAATCAGTGTCGAACGCTATCGGGTCCGGCAACACTTCACTGACCAGCCAGAGCCGATGACCTGAATTGACATAGCCAAAAAAGGTGACAGCCAGTCCTGTGCTTGTTTCCAGTAAAAAAAAGCCCTCACCGTCATAGGTTGGGTCAAACCATGCTCCCGAGACACCTGTGCAGACCTCTGCGGCTTTTGCCGAATCGGAGAAAATACCGAATACAGGCAGTACCATGGCGATTAAGAACGCCAGTGATTGGATGCGGAGTTTCGACATCAGGTAAATTATTGGCCCTTAGTGAATTATCCTTAGTTTTACAGTATATCTTATTGCCAAAAAAGACATGAGATCGAAGTTATGGGGTCGCCCATTAGCCAAGGAAAGGAAAAGAAAATAATGAGACCCCCATGTTTCTTGAGACCAAAGAATAGGTAATTAAAGAATGAGAAATTAAAGAATGAGACACCCATTTGAATGGGTGTCTCTACTCCCCCTGGGTGTCTCTACTCTCGTCTCTACTCCCCCTGGGTGTCTCTACTCTCGTCTCTACTCCCTGTCTCTACTCCTTGCGCACAACAGGCGCATATTCAAACCTCAGTTCAAAGATTCAGAGGCAGGTGGATTCTTGAGTACAAAAAAGTAGCCATCTTCGAGGTCAGCTGTCGCCGCACTGAAGTTGGGCCCGGGGTCGGTATCGCTGACGACACGTATTGCAATGTTCCCGGCGTATAACCTGGTTGATAATACCTGGTGCGTTTCCCGGTATCGATCGACTTCGTGTTTGCTGACGATGGCCGTCCAGACTTTGCCTTCCATCTTTGCGACCAGCTGTTGCGGATCACCAAAGCTCAATATCCGGCCCTTGTTCAGAATTGCCATGTGACGACAAAGATCGCGTACATCTTTCACCAGGTGCGTGGAGAGTACGATCACCACTTTTTCGCTGATTTCGCTGAGCAAATTGAGCAGGCGCTGGCGTTCCTCGGGGTCCAGCCCCGCGGTGGGTTCATCGACCACCACCAGGCGCGGATTTCCCAACAGGGCCTGGGCGACACCAAAGCGTTGACGCATACCGCCGGAATAAGTGCCCAATTTTTGTTTGCGCACCTCCCACAGATTGACCATCGCCAGTAAGCCCTGCACGGTTTCTTTGCGTTCGCCGGTCCGGGTGATGCCCTTGAGTGCAGCGAAGTGGTTCAGCATGGTTTGCGCGCTGAATTGCGGGTAGACCCCAAAATCCTGCGGAAGATAACCCAATAGTTTTCGTGCTTCATGCGGTTCGGATAAGACGTCCAGGTTGTCCAGAACGATACTGCCGGAATCGCATTGCTGTAGCGTTGCGATAGTTCTCATCAGGCTGGATTTACCGGCGCCATTGGGTCCGAGCAGCCCGAGCATGCCGGTGGGGATATCCAGGTTTACATCCTGCAAGGCCTGAACACCGTTATCATAAGTTTTGGAAACGTGCTTAATTTGCAGCATTAGTTGAACCCTCGGAAAATTGGATGTTTTGAAAATTGTCTTTGCGGTCACGGTCGAGCATTTTGAATAAGGGATCGAGACCGACGCGAACGGGCTCCTGTTCCACCCATATGCTGAGTGCTGAACGTGTGCTGGTGATCGTGTGCGAGCGCAACACCGTGGGCATGTCGCTGTCATCGGTATATATGCCGATCTCGATCTGCCCGCCTGCTTCGAGTTCCGTTTCGGCGCCGGCCTGATCCAGGCTTGTTTTTCGAGAATCGAAAGCGAGGTCAACGCGAAAGCGGCCATCGTGCTCAGCGAGGTAAGTGGCATCGATGGTCCGGTTATCGTAGAGCGTCACGGTTTCGAACAATTCAGCCAATGTGTGGTGTTTCTCAACCGGCAGTTCATCACGAAATCGCTCCAGTAAGTCCTGCGCAGTAGGGTAGGGCGGCCCCTGAAAACGGAAATCGGTCAGGAAATCCCGCAGGGTCGCGTTCAAACGGTCTTCGCCCATGAGGTCTCTGAGCGCGTTGAATACCACCAGACCTTTGTGATAGTGGATGTAGGCCTGGTTTTCTACCCTGATCAATGGCATTTCGGCGCGTTCCTCAGTTCGGCGACTGCGCAGGTAAGTGTCTGCTTTATAAGCTATCCACTCGAGTGTGGCCTGTTTTCCAAACGCCTTTTCCAGGACCAGGAGTGTGGTGTATTCCGACAGGGTTTCGCCAATCATGCTGGCGCCCTGGACATTCGCGCTGACCACTTGGTGGTTCCACCAATGGTGGGCGATTTCATGCGCGGTGACATACTTGACCGGATCGATACCACGGTTACGGCTGTTGAAGCCCATGGACTCGGAAATCGTAATCATGCTGCCCAGGCTGATCGCGAGTTGACCGTTGTAATTCGGAACTTCCACAATGCGCAATACCTGGTGAGGGTAGGGGCCAAACGCCTCGGTCGCATAATCCAACGTGGTTTTGGCAACGCTCATCATGCGGTCAATATTGAAGGCGTGGTCATTGAGGTAATAGATTTCGATGGCGAGCCCGTGATGGGACTCACGCCGGACCTCATATTTAGCGGAGACAAATGCCTGCAGATTCAGGATTGGGGCCTGGCTCTTGTAATGAAAGTAACGCCGACCTGCAGATAACCATTCGCGTTCGAGTTTGCCCGAAGTGATGGCGACCTGGTCCGGTTCGGTGGACACGATGGCCTCAAAACTCACCCAATCAGATGTGATGTAATTTTTCTCACGTGCTGAGCTATCGAGTGCAGAGGCTACCCGTTCGACTGGCGCAAGGCCCAGATCGGCCCGTTTTTGTGGGTCGAGCAACTGGTGTTGCACAGAATAACCCAGGCTCGGGAAAAAGCCTCGGCTGAGCAGGTGACTGCCATTGGCCACGATTTGATGGTCGACTGGGAGTTTCCGGTAGCCCGATTGCTGCACGTCGACCTCGAAATCGAGATCCATGACAGCGCCTGGCTCAAGAGGCTGTTTAAGCCGGTATAGGAAAAACCCAAGCCTTTCATCTGCAAGTTCAGCGTCCAGACCGCCCAGTGAGATGAGTTTGACGCCGCTCTCAACCGGACTCAGGCCTTCAAGGAAGCGCGGTGACATGGTGACAGGAATCGTTTCAATAATCTGCTGGCTCTCATTCACCAGTTTGTATTTACCCTTGATTGTCGCGCTGCGTTGTTTCGGGAACAGGTCCAGTTCCACTTTCACAGCCTTGATGCGGGGCAGGGGTAAATCTGCATAGCGGGCGTAGTTTTTTTCATACTCGGCCAACTGCAGCCGGCCCTGTTCGCGCGAAAGGCTATGGTCGGTGCTTTGCATATAAATGAAACAAACCACAAAAGCAGTCAACGTGGCGCCCAGTAACGATGCAGTTCTGCCATTGAGACGTTGGCTGGCCAGTCTCAGGCGTTTGCCAAGCCCTGTCTCCGGCCCCCGTGTCCAGATTAAAGAAGTCAGCGTGAACAGCAGCAAACCTGCCAGGGTCCAATAAAGTGCAAAAGCAAAAAACGGGCGTAGGTAGTGGCCATACGAGTTGAAGTCTGAATAGATCATGGGCGGGAATTTGCCGTACTGGAACATCAGGTTTTCGAAACCAAGCTTTGGCAGTACCTGCCATGAAATCAGTAACAGCAAGACTAAAAGGTGCCCCAGATACTTGGAACTGGCAATGGTATGCGCGAATACTGCCGCCACCGCGAGCAACAACATGGGGTAGGCCATCACCAGGAAACCTTTGATGTATACCAGTGCTTCTATGTGGCTGAACCCTTGTGCAAGCTGGTAAATGACCATGCTTAACATTGCACTGGCGAGCGTGATACAAATTACCAGCGCAATGGTCAGTAGTTTGCTACTCATAAATACCAGGTTCGGCAACGGCAGCACATCCTCGATCGTGGCGGTTCTCGGTTCCCGCCAGATCAATTCGCCACTATAGATGATGATAATCAGGGGCAGGATGAGCTTGAAGGTGGAATTGACGGCGATCAGCATCTGCGAGCTCAACGGGTAACTCGGGATCTCATTTTGGGAGCCCACCACCGATGCAAAAAACAGGCTGAACATCATTCCTGTCAGGATCAAAACCAGGAAGGGAACCGATTTAAGCACAATGGTGGTTTCCAGGCGAATTTGCCATAACAAGCGGTACCAGGTTGCAGCTGGAGTGAAATTGCAGGTCACGTCCGGCAATACTGCTTCGGGTTTGCACGGCGCCTTGCCAGCTTTTTTCTTTTTCTGCGTGTGTTTGTACGCCGAGCCGCCGGGCTGGAAACGAAAGTAAGCAAGTATCAGCGCCAGCCCGCCAATTGCAAGCCATGCCAGGCGATTGAGAAATAGGCCTGTAGACAGGCCGGGTAACTTTGTGTTGAATTCTGCGACGGTCCAATAGCGTGTCACTTCATCCAGTGCGACGAGCCCAAAGGGCTCCATCAGGCCACCGAGTAACTGGTTGTCGAGACCCCGAGCCACAATTTCCGCAACGTCCTGGGCGATGATTATCGCAAGCACGAACAGGTAGATCACCAGCAGACGTCTGCTCATTACTGCAACCGCAAACAACAGCGCACCGAGAGCCATCATCGTTGGTAACACCATGACGGTAAAGCCAAACAACAAGGGCCTCCATTGCAGTGGCCCCAGGCGGGACGGGTCTTGCCAGGGTACGTAAGCCGCGATCAGGAAACCGATAAGAAGAAAGACAAAAAGCATGACCGACATCAAGCTTGAACCCAGAAACCGTCCGGCAAAATAGTGGATCTTTTTCGCGGGTTTGCTAAAGAAAAACATGTCTGTGTTCAGGCGAAAATCACGCAACACCGAGTCGGCCACAAATGCGGTCAATACAAACAGGCCCAGCGCACTCATGATGATCTGGATATTGATCAGCACGTAGGGTGCATTGCGAAAGATGAGTTTTTTCTGGGTCGTCATCAGGACAGCAAGATCGGTCGAAACCAATATGACGCCTGAAGCCAGAAGGACCAGACAACTGATCCAGAAGAGAGGTTGTTTGAGCCGGAACTTGAGCTCAAATAGAAAATATTCCCGCCACATCTTCTATTGCTCCAGTTCTATTCCATCAAACAAATAATCAAGATCTTTCTCGATCGATTCAGCGAGATCGTAATCGCCATGTTGATAGACCCAACGTCGTGCGTTACCCGTCATGACTGTCAATATCAGGTTTGCAAAATGCCCAATGTCGAGGGCTGAATTGATACGGCCAGCTTGCTTGTCCTGACGCAGGTATTGGACACAATAGTCGTATGTTTCCTCGTCCTGGCTCTGTTCAATACCCCCGATCGGGCTTTGCTGTTGGGAGAGTTGGTTTTTTGCGACCACTAAATGCTTTTCTTGCATGGCCTTCCTGGCTTCCGGTATAAGAAAACTGAATATCGCGTCCCTTGCACTGGCGAAGTCCCGGTTTTTGCACGCGGCGATGGCTTCCTCGTGCAGCCCACGGTACCACTGGGTCAAGACCTGTTCTTTACTTGGAAAGTAGTTGAAAAAAGTCCCTTTTCCCACGCGTGCCCGTTCGGTGATTTGGTGAACAGTGGTCGCGGCGTAGCCCTGTTCCCGAAAAAGGTCCAGTGAAATTTCAAACAACCGTTGTCTGATCTCTATTTTCTTTTCCTCTCGCCAACTCATGTCATTACGCTTCCTTGTTAAGGGTTTATATGACCGTGGTCAATAAATGACCGTGGTCATATTAGAACAGGTGCTTATTGGCGATACAACCCAACTAAAGTCATGCCTGAGACGCGGATCATGATGAACGCAAGCTGTTTATACCTGGTTTGAGGGTGCATGAACGGAAGGAAGAGAACAGACAAAAGAGAACGGAGACACCCATCTGAATGGTTGCCTGCAATGAGGGAGCATTGGCGTTTCACAGTGATTTACCAGAGTTCGGCAATGGACAGGTTCGACTGGTGCGTTTGGTTACGGTGAAGCAATTAGGGTGTATTGATTGATTCCGTTAGAATATTGAAACTTAGTAAAATCGTTGGTTCTGACCAGAGAAATCATTGTCGCGTCAAACGGACTTATTGGGTTAGAGGCTGTAAAGCAGTGAAATGCACCCTACAGTTTCCAGTGGCGCTGGCAAAGCGCGATGAAATTTCTACCACTGTTGCTGAGGGTTTTCCCCGATCGGAAATACAGACCCACCTGGCGGTCGATCCGTCCGAAGGAGACATCATCCATGATTCGAAAACTTCTGCACTGCGGATGCTCCTGCAGAAGTTTATAGTCAATGAAAGTGACACCCATACCTTGTTCTAACATATGAATGCGCAGAGACAAGCTACTGACCTCCCAGACGGTACTGAATTGATCCCGCAAGCGCTGGATAGAGGGGCGCATATCCGGGTTATCCAGAGCTGACGTAATGAGCGGGGTGCGCTTTAAAGCCTTCACGTCACCCTTGATCATCTCGGTATAGCGGGGGTGTTTGGGGCTTACTACAAGGTGTCTGGAATCGTCATAAAGAGGCACTGTGTCAAAGGCGGGCATGTGTTTTTGGAATGGCCCAAACCCCAATTCCACATTGCCGGACAACACGGCATATATGATATTTCTGCTGGGCATTTCCGACACCTTCATTCTGGTATGGGGGTTTTCAAGGTAGTAAGCACTTATTAATTTAGCGCCATGAAAGCGGTTAATAGAGGCACCCATCGCAATATTCAGCGTTTCAGTCCTACCCAGTTTCAACTCGGCAATATCTTCCAGCACCTGTTGCTCATCTCGCAATACCTCCACCGCATGGTCAAACAAACGTTTGCCTGCATCAGTTAATTTGGGTTCTTTACCGCGCCTTATCAGTGGGGTATTCAGCTTAGCCTCCAGTTTGGCGACCGACTGGCTCACCGCTGACTGGCTAATGTGCAGGGATTGTGCTGCTCGCTTAAAACCGCTTTCTTCCACAACCGCTCGAAAAGCCCGCAACTCACTGTTTTCAAGTCTAGACATCGGTATTCCTTATATATAGATAAGCAAAATTAATTCTACTAATTAATTTGCTGTCCGTATACTAGTGTTCCTTCAATGTGATAATTGCGGATGCAGCGCTCCTGTGGGGTTTCGCAGCAAGGCGCGGTGCGCAGTGAATGGCTAGTCCTTTACAAGCGCTGCAACGCAGTTGCGGAATCCCACAGGAGCGCCCTGCGGGTTGGCTTGTCAGTGCCCATGGACATCGTCGCCTGAAGGCGCCTACTCTTGGTGCACCTCTTGCCAAGGACTAAGGCCATTACCTGCGAGGTGCGCCTCGCCATGAACACTGACAAGCTAACTGCATCCGTAATTATCACATTGAAGGAGCGCTAGTAAAAATACACATAATCGGAGAACAAACATGAGCGAAGAAAAAGCCTTTTATTCAAGTGACCTGGCGGGAGTTGTCGTTGGAGAGACTGCTATTTCTGATGTTCAGGGCGATGTGGGACTGCTCAGTTATCGCGGTATTGATATTAACGAGTTGGTGGACAAGCCGTTTCTCCAGATTGTCTCACTGATTTTATTCGGAGCCTGGCCAAACGTAGAGCAGGAAAGCGAACTGGCTGACTTCATGTCCCAGCACAGCCAACTGAATGAACACGAAACAGGTTTACTACAGCAGGTGTCCCGTGAACTACACCCCATGCTGCTGCTACAAGGGGTATTGCCTCTGATACCTCTGCCGACCGAGGGCAGTACGACCTTGGAGCTGAATGCCGAACACGGCTTGATTCTGGCCGCAAAAATCCCCGCACTGATTGCCGGTCATTACCGCTTGGGCGAAGGGAAAAGCCTGATGGCATCTTGCGCAGAGATGGGATTCCACGAAAACTTTCTTCACATGTTCCATGGCGACACGCCGAACCCAGATCAGGTTCGTATGCTGGATGCTGCACAAATCTTGCAAATGGAGCACAGTTTTAATGCGGGAACTTTTGCCGGCCGCGTCTGTGCCAGCACCCTGGCCCCGATCCAGTCTTCTATCTCAGCCGCTATTGGCACTTTGTTTGGCAAACTACATGGCGGAGCCGATCAGGCTGCATTAGAAATGGCTATTGCCATTGGTGGGGCTGACAATGCCGATGACTATGTACAGAAATCCCTGAACAATAAAGTCAAAATTATGGGAATGGGTCACAGGGAATACCGCACCGTCGATCCCCGTGCACGCATCCTGAAACCCATGGCCGTCGAGTTGTGTCAGGATGAAGAAAGCAAGTCGCTATTGGCAACTCTGGTTGCTGTCGAAGATGCCTGTCAGCGCGCCTTCGCGGACAAGGGCAAAGAAATTTGGGCCAATGTCGAGTTCTACAAGGGCGCTGTATTCCACAGTATGGGCATTCCTAGCCACTATTTCACCGCTATGTTTTCCATGGCCAGGGTCTACGGCTATATCGCCCACTTTCTGGAGTTCAGCAAAGACAGCAGACTGATTCGGCCAAAAGCTGTCTACAGGCAGACAGGCTCATAGCCCGGATATTTCACCAACCCCATAACCATTACGTTTCGATAGGGCTATATGGGTTTTCTCAAGCCGGCTTGTATTCGCTGGCCTCAATCTCTCTTAATCGATGTTCGACAGGGGCAGCAATTAAATTGTAGAGGAACCCAAGAAATAGAATCCCGGCAAATACAGTGGCGACGATAAATCCGTATTTCGCATCACCACCATAGTGGTCACTGACCAAAGCCATGACTAGCGGCCCAACTGCGGCACCACCGGCGGTGAAAAACAAAATGACTCCTGCGATCGTTCCGTGTTGGTTTTTGGGAAAGCAACTAATACCTTTGGAGTTGATTGTTGGGTAGATCACTGACATAAACAAACCTGTTAATGGTAATAGGTAGACGGCAACCTCTTTGCCAAAGGTAATTGAGCAGTAAAAACACACCATAATGGCCCCACTGAAAAGCACCATTATCTTCGACCAGCTAAAATGTCCCATCATCCACATACCAAGAAATCGACCGGCGGCGCGAAGCACAAAGAATATCGTGAGTGAGTAGGTGAAGAGCAGGACGGCGCTACCGGAATAGCCCATCAGATAAGTTGGCATCCACACATATATGGCCGCTTCAGCCGACACATATAAAAACGCACCAAATGAGAATAATAGAGCATAGGGATTATTCAACATCTTAATCGCGCTCTTAAAATCGGCCGGTTTGTCTTCGGCCACGGTGGTTTTTGGATAGTTCACGAAAAATGCAGTGATGACCAGGATTGTGCACAGTACACCGGCCGCCACGTACAGCCACTTCCATGCGACACCTTGATGTATAAGATAGGTGACGAACAGCGGGCCGATGATGGCACCAACCCCAAAAAAAGCCTCCACGCCGTTGACGGTGGATGTGTGTTCTCGAGTAGATCTGGAAATGTCGCCGATCAGGGCTAGGGCGGCTGTTTTAAATATTCCAATCGCAATACCGGTGGCAACCATCAATACCATAAAATAGGCAAAACTGCTGCCAATTGCGAATAGATAAGAGGTGACTGAAAAAATACCCAAGCCCAATACGATGGCCTTCTTTCGTCCCAGTCGGTCGGCTAGAAAGCCCAAAAATATTCCTGCAAATGCAATTGCCGTCATCGGACCGTAATGAAAGAGGCCGGCTTGGCTAAGGCTTAGGTTATATTCTTTGATGATTTCTGGAATGATCACGCCAACAGCGTCGGTGGTCATCGCAAACATCAAAAACATCATGTATGTCAACCAACGAATAAGTTTGTTGTTTTTGGCCGAATTTAACATAAATCTACCTTTGTTTGAGAGCAAGAGAGTTCGAGCCGTCTATCGCTAGAGAATGGGTGTCAGAAGAGTAGGGCCCTCATGGTTAACGCATAAAATATTGGAGCCGACACCATGCTTAATGGTAGGATAAACAGAAGATAATTAAATCACAGGGATTTAACTATGTAAAGTTTTGCAACGGCTTAGTTCCTGTTTGTGTATCTGACCCGTTGCTAAAAAAATCGCTTAATCGATATTCATTCAATTCTCTATAAGGCGGTAAGTGATGGCAAAAGGCAGTAACTCCAGCGGTTTGAGAAACTATAATGTACGGGTGTTGTTGACCGCCTTACGGCGTGCAGGCGCCTCGTCAAAAGCAGAGTTGGCACGTTCTTCAAACCTTACACCTCAAGCGGTGACAAGAATCGTTGATGAGCTTGAGCGGTCAAACCTGGTCATTCGCAGCGGTCGCCGTTTAGGCGGTCACGGGCAGCCATCCACTCTTTATTCAATTGATCCAAAGGGCGCGTATTCGATCGGAATCAAGGTAGGCCGGCATAGTATGCAGCTTTTGCTAATGGATTTTGGTGGTTCAGTGTTAGACCGGATCACACACGAGTTTGATTACCCCGAGCCACTTTTTTTGTTGTCTAAATTGGCCACTGGAATTACTGCGCTGAAAGAAAAATTGCCTGGCAATATGCGCGAAAGAATCACGGGGCTTGGCATTGCCATGCCTTGGTTTATCGGTGCCTGGCAGGAAAAAACCGGGATGAGCCAAAAAGATGTTAAACGCTGGGAAGAAATGAGTTTCGCCGAAGAAGTAAAGAAACTGACCGATCTGCCGGTTTTTTTTGAGAATGATTGTTCTGCCGCGGCAATTGCTGAACTACAACTTGGTAACGGTCAATTGGCTAACAATTTCCTTTACATACTTGTGGGGAATTTTGTTGGCGGTGGCTTGGTATTGAATGGCTCTCTGGAAAGTGGCATACACGGCAACGCTGGCGCGCTGGCTTCAATGCCAGTGCCAAAGGGTAAGTTGCAAGGGCGTAATCGATCTTTTCATGAATACGATCTGTTGCTTAATCGAGCATCGATATTCGTGTTAATGGAACACTTGAACGCGCATGGTGTTGTCGTAAACAATCTGCATCAAATCGAACACATCGCGAATCATAAACAGGCAAAACCACTGATCAAAGAGTGGTTGAATGATTGCGCTGACGCGCTGGCCTACGCCATTTTGTCCTCTGTCAGTGTACTGGATTTGGAAATCGTTATTATCGATGCACTTCTGCCAAGGTTTTTGGTGAACGAATTGGTTAACCTGGTTATTCGAAAATTTCCTGAGATCGCGCCAATAGAGGTTTTCGTTCCGAATATCGTCCTGGGTTCCAAGGGCTATGACGCCGTAGCGTTGGGTGGCGCAATGTTACCTTTTTATTCAAATTTTGCCCCAGACAAAACTGTTTTATTAAAACGCACGGCCCGATGAACAATCTCTTTTTGGGAACAGGAGTCATCAGGTAATGGCCTTATCACTAGAAAATAAGTGGGTATGGGATTTCTGGCTCGTTAAAGAGAACGGGAAATACCATATATTCTTTTTGCAGGCAGATAAGTCACTCGGTGACCCGGAATTACGGCATTGGAATGTTTCAGTTGGGCATGCGATATCAACAGACTTGAGAAATTGGACAGTACTGCAAGACGCACTAGCACCATCCAAGAATAATGGCGATGATGATTTTGCAGATTCCTACACCACCTGGACCGGTTCGATTATCCACAAAGGCAAGCTCTGGTACATGTTTTACACCGGCACCCGACGGTCTGAAGACGGAAAAATCCAAAGAGTTTGCCTGGCAACTTCAAAAGATTTAGTGACATGGGATAAGCACGTTAACAACCCGCTTGTTCAACTGGATTCGCGGTGGTACGACGGCCTGAATTTTGATCGGTGGAAAGATGCTTCCTGGAGAGATCCATGGGTGATGCCTGAAGTTAACGGCAAAGGCTATCGAATGTTGGTGACCTGTCGTGCCAATACGGGCAGCAATGATGGTCGGGGTGCGATTGGTCAGGCTGTTTCTACGGATCTTATAAAGTGGACGGTAAAACCACCTTTTTTTGCGCCTGGTGAATATGGCGAAATGGAAGTACCTCAAATTGAAGAAATCAATGGCCGGTACTATTTGTTTTGTACCGTATCAATCAGGTATACCTCAGAAAAACAACAAACAACATTACAAGGTCGCCCGAAGACAGGTTTACGTTACTACGTATCAGACAATTTTGACGGCCCTTACGAGGTCATCGGTGATGGATTCCTGCTGGCGGATGAAGCCGGTAGCATGTATGCAGCGAGAGTGATCCAGGGTTTTAATCAACAGTGGTCGGTTATGGGGTTTTATGACCGTGATCAAAATGGTGATTTCGTCGGTGGGGTGAGTGATCCCATTGCCATCGAAATAAAACAAGATGGAAAATTATGCATTGAAGGAACCTTACAGACAGACTAAAAAGTCTAAAAAAGTAAAGCGGTATTGATTTAATTAAATAACAGTGGTTTAATTAATGGTATGAGTAATCGGAGGAGTGTTTTATGAAAACCATTAAAAACAGCCTGATCGTCCAGGCGTCAATAATCTCGGCAGCCCTGATATTTGGTTCACCAATTTATGCACAAACAGCTGAAAACGATGCATCCGATGAAAACTTTGAATCGGTTCTCGAAGAAGTAATCATCACGGGTACTTCCAGACCAACGACAAAATTTGAATCGACGATGTCGGTTACCGCGATACCAGCCGCAGAAGTGCAAAAGTTTGCGGCAAGATCAACAGCGGAAATCTTTCGCACGATACCTGGCATTCAGTCTGAGTCCACGGGCGGCGATGCCAACGCCAATATCAAAATTCGTGGTTTGCCCATTAGTGAGGGTGGTGCGCGGTACTTGTCTATTCAGGAAGATGGTTTACCGGCTTTAACAATTGGTGACTTTGCATTTGCAACAGCAGATAGTTTTGTTCGTTTTGACTATTCAGTCCAAAGTGTACAGTCAATTCGCGGTGGTTCTGCATCAACTCAGGCATCTAACAGCCCTGGTGGCATCATTAACTTTTTGTCCAATACAGGCAAACAAAAAGGTGGTTCACTCGCGTTCACAACCGGGCTGGAATATGACGCAAACCGTCTGGATTTTTCTTATGGTCAGCCTTTAGCTGACGGTTGGCGCTTTCACGCTGCCGGTTACTTGCGTTCTGGTGAAGGTCCGCGTGATGCTGATGGTAACTTTGAAAAGGGTGGACAGTTAAAAGCAAACGTTACCAAAGAATTTGACAATGGTTTTGTACGATTTAACCTCAAGGTTTTAGAAGACAACGTTCCGACTTTCCTACCCATTCCTGCGAGATTTGCGGGTGGCACCACGTATGAAGAAGTCGGCGTAGACTTCGGTGACGGTACTTTGTTAATCAACGACATCAACCACGTCGTACGTCGCAATGGGCCACAGGAAAGCGACCTTACAGACGGCTTTGAAGCAAGTGTCAATTCATTTGGTGTCCAATTCGAGTTTACTTTATCGGATGTGTTTACTATTTCCAACAACTTCAGAATAGCATCCGTTGACGGTAATTTTGCATCGCCGTTCCCTGCCAATGTGTTTAATAACGGAAATGGGCCAGCTACGGAACTGGTCGTTTTTGATACGCAACTTGATGACTTCGGTAACACTTTGAATGACTTTAAATTGACTGCAGACCTTGATTCAGTGCAAATCACTGCTGGTCTGTTTTATTCAGATCAAGATGAAAAAATGCAATGGTCATTTAATCAATATTACCGCCAGTTAGACGCCAATCGCACGCCGTTTGACCAGGGTGACTCGGTTGGTGGTGTGCTGTTTAGCAACCCGGCTTTTGGTAACTGTTGTCAGCGCGAATATGATTTCAACATCGAAAATGTGGCGCCGTCCCTGACTTTATCCGGCGATATTGGTGATTCTATTAGTTGGGATGTGAGCTATCGTCGAGACGATTATTCAGTTAAAGGAACATTTGCCGAAAGCGCGGTCCAGGTGCCACTTGATGTTAATGGTGATGGAACGATCGCACAAAATGAGCAAGCAGTGAACACATTCGGTGCCTCACGGTCTGCAGATTACGATGCAAGTTATAACTCGTTCTCAGGTGGTGTTAACTGGGCGTTCAGCGATACCACAGCATTATTCTTTAACGTTTCCGAGGGTGGATCATTAACCGCGCCGGATAGAACCACGAGCAATGTGCTTGCAAACGGTAGTATTCGTGGTGAAGAATTTGTGCTTAATGAGGTCAGGCAGCAAGAACTGGGCATTAAATATCTTGGTGATAATGCTTCTGTCTATGTGACTTTGTTCAACGCCGAAACTGATGAAGCACCCCAGTTTGGTGTAACTACCCAATTAAACACTCAAAACGATTTTGAATCGAAGGGTATCGAAATCGAAGCGGCATACTTTTTCAATGATGCGTTTTCAGTTAACGGTAGCGTTACTTTCACCGATTCTGAAATAGTCGCCTCATCGGACGCCTCGACTATTGGCAACACACCACGCCGTCAGGCTGATTACATTTTCAACATCACGCCTCAATACGCTACTGATAAATGGGTACTAGGCGCGACTATCGCTGGCACTGACGAAGTGTTCGTACAAAATGTTAATCAGGCGAAATTTGCCGCCTACACAACGGTTAACGCGTTCTTCAGTTATTACTTTACTGACGAGTGGAGTGTATCTATTAACGCCAATAACCTGTTTGACGCAGTAGGCTTTACCGAAGGTGAAGAAGGTGCACCTTCGGTTGGCGATTTTGTAAGAATACGGCCAATCAATGGTCGTACTACTTCGATCACTTTGAGGTATGATTTGTTCTGAACGAGATCGGTTAGATTCTTTGCACGGTTTAATTGTCGTGCAAAGAATCTGTTCTTTGCGGCATAGGCTATTTTTAGCGATCAGGGTTTTGTGATCGGTTCAATACTGGTGCCAAGGTTTGTGACCTTCAATTTTATAGCAGATATTAATGTCAAAACTACTTATGGGTGGTATCGAGGCTGGTGGCACTAAGTTCAATTGCGCGGTGGCTTATTCGCCCGATAAAATATTGGCCCGGCTCACTGTCCCTACCACCTCACCCGAAGAAACTTTATCCAGATCGTTAGGATTCTTTGCTTCGGTTGCCAAACAACACGGGGTTATCGGGGCATTGGGTATCAGCAGTTTTGGCCCGATTGATCTCGATTCTAATTCAGCACAATTCGGCCATATTACTTCAACGCCGAAACCTGGCTGGCAAAACACCGACATCGTTGGTTATTTTAAAGAAAAACTACATATTCCTGTTTATGTGGATACCGATGTGAATGCCGCCGCACTGGCAGAACATCGCTCGGGTGCAGGCAAGGGTTTGGCCAATTTGGTTTACTACACTGTTGGCACAGGAATAGGTGCGGGCATCATCACCAACCGACAGTTAATGAGCCCAACCCACCCGCCGGAATTAGGACATATGCGCCTGCCCTTACACGAGGCGGACGATTACGCAGGCTGTTGTCCTTACCATAAAAACTGTCTTGAAGGTCTTGCCAGTGGCCCTGCCATTGAACATAGATGGGGAATCAATGCAGAAAATTTACCGCCTGAGCATTATGCGTGGACATTACAAACTGACTACCTTGCAAAAATGTGTGTCAACACGGTCTGTAGCTTTGCGCCACAAAGGATCATTCTTGGTGGAGGCGTGATGACGCAGTTGCATCTTTTTCCGCGCATTAGAACAGAATTCTTACGTTTGATGAATGGCTACATGTCTTCGCTCAATCAAGATAATGTGGACGAGTACATTGTTCCGCCAAAACTGGAACGTCCCGGTGAAATAGGTGCTTTGCAGTTGGCAACTCTTTCGAAATAATTTTGGGAAGAATAGAAGAAAACAATTAAAGAACACGGTAGGCCTTAGTGTTTTTTATATGAACCAGTCCAAGCAGGACCGGGTAGCAATACGATCAAGGTCTATTTACTTCACGACAGGCAATCAGATTCATCGCTTTCATGGTCATGACCAGGACCCCATCCTGGTTGAAAACCTCAGCTTTGGTGCGCACCAACCCACGATCGGGTTTACTGTTTGAACGTCGCGCCTCGATGATTGTGGCATGTACGGTGAGGGTGTCTGCAGGTCGTACTGGCGCCAGCCAACGCAGTTCGTCGAGCCCGGGTGAGCCCAGACTGGAAGCATCACTTAAATAGCGATCGACCAACAGACGCATGACCGCAGACGCTGTATGCCAACCACTGGCGATCAGGCCACTAAAAGTGCCGTTGGCTGCCTTTTGCGGATCAATATGAAAATCCTGCGGATCGTACTTGCTTGCAAATTCGATCATTTCAGCCTCGCTCAGACTTACGCTACCCACCTCAACCCTGAGCCCCGAGACGTAGTCTTCAAAGTATCGTTCAGGCGTTGACGCTGTCATTTTTTACCTCACTTCATGGATAGGGTCGTATAGACAAATCTGCTGTTGGCAGGCGATGGACGCCAACTCCCACCGGGCGCATTATAGACACTTTGATGCGGCAGATGACATATGCCGGTTAATGTGACCGGTCATTTCATGGGCTTTTAACACCCCTCAGAAGGCCAACTCACAAGGGTATGACTAAATTAATGAAGTCAATACGTTTTCAGCCAGGGCTTTACGATATATTGCTGGGCATACTGATCGTACTGATGGTGCTGGCAATTATCATAGCCAGAGCCCCCTACCTGCATGATTTTGCAGAATGGTTGTATCAGGGTCAGATTGTTAAGCAAATTTTGTTGAATCCCGCGGCTGTTTCTCACTTCACAATGGCCAGCTACCCCGTTCCTAACTCGCTGGCAACGATGTTGTTGACTGGTTTGAGTTTTGTTTTCGCACCTTTTTGGGCCGGTAAGGCTTTTCTGATTTTGATGTTGCTGGCTTGGTTCTGGGTTATCAGACTTTTTAGCGCCCGTTTTGTGGACCCTCAATGGCGTGGAGCGGCATCCCTGGTTCTGTATGCGTCAACTGGCTTGACGACTTTTTTCTGGCATGGTTTTGTCAGTTATCAATTGGCCTTGTTTTTCCTTACCTGGTTTTTTGCGATTTACCGGCAACAGACCTCAGGTGTGGTGGTCGCGGTATTCGGTTTGGCGATTTTTTTCTCGCATGCCATTATTTTTCTGGTTTACGGATTGGTGCTGGGTATCAGACTGTTGCTACGTTGGGATAAAACGATTGTGGCTGGTTTGCTACCAGCCACACTGTGTTCCCTGTGGTTCCTTGTGGGTCGTCATCTTGCACAGGTCGAGCCGCAGCGGATTGATGCGATCTGGAGTGGATTGCGCGAGGCCCTAAGTTACAAGGCAGCTTACCCGGTAATGCTGGGCCCTTTCAAAAATTTTGTTTTGCCCGGTGGTACCAGCCTGTTGGAGAACCATGCGTGGATTTACTGGTTGGGTGTTATCGGTAATATTGCCGTGGTGGCGATGCTTGCAGCGATAGTGCTCGGTGTTTGCTGGAAATACCTGAAAGATGATCAGTATGTCAGTAGTGAGGTGCCGCTATTGCGTGCAACCTGGGCGATTTCTATGCTTTTAATTGTCCTCTTTTATTTACTCGCGCCTTACCATTTTTTTGGAGTGATCAATTCAGGTGGACGGGTGCTTACGCCTTTGCTGCTGATGGCATTCATGCTGGGTGGTGTGATCATACGACCGTTGGTTCGAATTTTGGTCTGGCCGGTGATATTGTTTTCCCTGCTTACCGTTAGCAGTTATTTCTATTTGATGCTACAGACACAACAGCCGGAGTTTTCACTTGAAACGGCATCTGTAATACATGGTCCACCCAGCGGCTCAGTACTTGATTACAACCAGCAGCGTTATGCTTCAACACGTTACAAGTATTTCAATTACCCAATTTTCGCCTACGCACACCGGTTTAGGCAGATTGAAACCAAACAATTTCAGGGTTTGACCTTCCGCCATGCGATGTTGATCGATGCCAGACGCAAGACAAAGGATCAACATTAGGGCAAATTCAAGCTAGTGTCATGTCAAGCCTGTAGTGTGGGGTTCAGCGAGCCGTGAAGCGGTTGGGCGCACCAAGAGTAGGCGCTTGAGGCGAGGCACGTCTCGCCGGCAATGGCCTGGTCCTTGTCCAGAGGCGTAACACCGCGAACGACCGCTTCACGGCTTGCCCGAAGGGAGCTACCCAGATGCTCCAATACGGTGTTGCAGCCCTTGAAAAGGACAAGCCATTCTCTGCGGACTGCGTCTTGTCTTGGACCATCTGGGTAGCTCTGAACCCTACACTACAGGCTTGACATGACACCAGTGTGTGAAGCCTATCGCCGCAGATTATATTTCAGGATGCACCAGATGGCCCAAAAGCCATCTTTCCAACCAATTTTCTTGCCTTCTGCATAGGTGCGACCGAAGTAAGCTATGCCTACCTCGCAAATCCGATAGTTACCATGTGCAATTTTTGCGGTAATTTCCGGTTCAAAACCAAACTGGTTTTCTTCAATCTTGATCGACTGTATCACCTCGCGCTTGAACGCTTTGTAACCGGTTTCCATATCGGTGAGGTTAAGATTGGTGAAAATATTGGACATTAAAGTAAGCAGGCCATTACCTACCCGGTGCCAGAAATAAAGCACGCGTTGAGGCCTGTTTCCCTTGAATCGGGAGCCATAAACAATATCAGCCTGGTCATTGAGTATGGGTTCTATCATGATCGGGTAATCACGAGGGTCATACTCAAAATCTGCGTCCTGTATGATCACGATATCTTTTGTCGCTGCGGCAAAACCACTGCGTAATGCTGAACCTTTGCCCTGGTTGTCTGGCTGATAAATTACCCGCGCAAGTTTGCCTTCGATAGTTTCTTGCAGAAGTTGTCGAGTTCCATCGGTTGAACCGTCATCAACGATAATGATTTCACTTTCAGAATTGGTTGCTTTGATGACCGAGTCAACAAGCTTTTCAATGGTGTTGACTTCATTGTAACAAGGGATGATGACAGATAGATTCATCAGCTTATATCCCGGCTTAAATGATAATGAATAGCTTTGGCAAGACTATCGGTCGGGACGGTCAAATACAATGTTCCAGTTGCAAATATTCTTACCTGTCCGTTGAATCCTGCGTACCGCTGTTTTCCTGCGTCGGATAGGTAGGTGAAAATGAGCTAACCGCTGCAGCCGCCAGTTGGCGTTGTTTGACACGGTGCTCACGGAAGATGATGTAGAGGCCGGAACTTACAATAACAGTGGTACCGATCCAGGTGTTGAAGCCAGGTAGATGCCCCCAAAACACATAACCATAAATCACGGCCCAAATCATGTGGGTGTAATCAATTGGTGCAACCACCGCGACCGATGCCCGCTTGAATGCACCCGTCAACATGAGCTGGCCAAAAGTGCCGGTCACGGCAAGCAGGGCTATCCAGGGCCAGTGCCGCCACTGAAATGGTTGCCAATCAAAGATCGAAAACAGTCCGGCACCCAGCCCCACCAGGGCCATAAACCAGAATGCGATGGCCACGGTGCTGTCATGGTGGCCCATACGTCGCAGCAACAGGGCCAGGAATGCGTAGGCCACCATTGCAAGCAAGCCCATTGCCGAGCCATAAGAAATCAGTTGGCTACCCATACCTGGCTGCAAAACAATTAATACGCCCACAAATCCCACCGCGGCAGCAGCGATGCGGTACGGTCCTGCCTTTTCACCCAGAATCGGGCCCGACAACAGCGTTATCAGCAAAGGTGCAGCGAAGAAAATAGCGTAGGCGTCGGCCAGTTGCAGTTCCCGAAAACATTCGCCGACGCCAAATAGCATGAAAAGGCCAATCAATGCACGCAGCAGATGGTCGGCAGGATACTTGACCCGAAAAGCCTGACGGTTGCGTGCCAACATCCACAGTGCCAATAAAGGCGCAGAACTTAGACAACGCAAAAAGACCACCTGCATACTCGAGTAGTGTTGCACAAGTTGCTTGAGTCCAAGGTCCATGGCGGATAAAAGACAAACAGCCAGACTCATCATAGCGATGGCTTTCATCGTATTTTGTTCTAAAGCATTTGACCCGGACTTGTTCATAATTGGCTTTCAAGAAATTGATGAATGACATCCTGCCATGATTTTGGTTTCAGGGGTTGTTTTCTTATCTGAACACAACTACATTGCTCCGCTTATGAAGATTCTGATCACTGGCAGTTCTGGGCACCTTGGTGAGGCATTGGTTCGTACATTTCGTGACATGGGTCACGAGGTTGTCGGGCTTGATGTAAAACCATCCAATTTCACAACGGTTGTGGGTTCGGTTGCCGATAGCGAATGTGTCGCAGCGTGTATGTCCGGGGTTGAGGCTGTATACCATACGGCAACGCTGCATAAACCCCATGTTGCAACCCACTCAATGCAGGCTTTTGTTGAGACCAACGTGTCCGGTACGCTGGTGCTGTTGGAACAGGCAAAGGCGAATGACGTCGGTGCATTTGTATTTACCAGCACCACCAGTGTGTTTGGTGATGCCCTGAGACCCCCGCCTGGTACACCTGCAGCATGGGTTACAGAAGACATAAAACCCATTCCAAAGAACATCTACGGTGTTACAAAAACAGCCGCAGAAGATCTTTGTCTCCTGTTCCACCGCAAACACGGTCTCAACTGTATCGTGTTACGGACATCCCGGTTTTTCCCGGAGGAGGATGACGACAAGCTGAAACGTGAGACCTACGCTGACGAGAACGCAAAGGCCAATGAATATTTGTTTCGACGGGTTGAACTGGAAGATGTGGTCAGCGCCCATATTTGTGCCGCCCGGCGGGCGCCAGACTTGGGTTTTGGCAGGTATATCATCAGTGCCACCACACCGTTTTCAGCTCAAGATTTGCTTGAATTGAACACTGATGCAGTCGCTGTCATGCGTAGAAAAATGCCCGAATACCTTGAAACCTACCAACAGCTTGGTTGGACAATGTTCGATAAAATAGATCGGGTTTATGTTAATGCTGCTGCCAGGCTGGAGCTTGGTTGGCAACCGAAATATGATTTTGCTTACATGCTGAAGGGCTTAAAAAATGGTGGTTTCCCCCAAAGTTCAATTTCAGCAAGCGTGGGCTCGAAAGGCTACCACGATCAAATATTCCAGGACGGTCCATACCCGGTTCAATGATTTCTGCTTCAATCGAAAGGCCATAGAATGATCCGCACCCAACTCGAAACATCAAGGCTAAGGTTACGATTATTTACCCATGATGATGTGCAAATCATGTTTAGGCTAAATTCTGATCCGGACATCATCAAGTATGCGGATACGCCGGCCAAAGATTTGCAAGAAGCTCAACAACGGCTCGAAGAAGGGCCTTTATCCGACTATGAAAAATATGGCTATGGGCGTTTTGCCGTTGAGTTAAAAGAAACGGGTAAGGTGATTGGGTTTTGTGGCATAAAGTATCTGCCGGAGATCAATTTACCCGAAGTTGGCTATCGTTATTTGACTCAATACTGGGGGCAGGGTATTGGCACCGAAGCCGCCAAAGTCTGTGTCGACTTTGCCAGGGATGATCTGAAGATCAAAAAACTGGTTGCCCTGATTATGCCGGAGAACATCGCATCGATTAAGCTCGTTGAAAAACTGGGCATGAAGAAAGGGCCATCCCTTCACATATTTGATGTTGATGCGGTCCAATACGAGATGACACTTTAGGCTTACCTTTGTCTGCACCTTCAGCCATTCTGTATTACGTCCATGATCCCATGTGCAGTTGGTGCTGGGCCTATTGGCCGTGTTGGCTGCAACTGCGTGAAAATTTGCCCGAAGCCGTTCGCTGGCAAAATCTGCTTGGTGGTCTTGCACCTGATAACGATCAAGCAATGCCTGAGAAAACACGGCGTATGGTGCAAGCACAATGGCGACAGATCCAGGTCACTGTCGGTACTGAATTCAATTTTGATTTCTGGGATCAATGCCAACCGCGCCGTGATACCTACAAGGCTAGTCGTGCTGTGATTGTTGCATCACAACACGATGCAGAGGAGGCCATGATAGAAGCCATTCAGAAAGCCTATTATCTGCGGGCGATGAATCCGTCCGATCCGGACATTCTGGCTGACCTGGCCGCTGAACTGGGCCTGGATCGCTCTGCTTTTTTGCAGCAACTTAAGTCTACGCAGACTGAAACCGAATTACGTCGTCAGTTGGCTTTACGTGCTAAGTTGCATGTCAATAGCTTTCCCTCACTGGTTTTACAACAGGGTTCGGAGCAAATAGACATAGCGCACGATTATCAGAATTACCGCACATCGCTCTGGGAAATTCAAAACTGCCTGAAAACCAGGCTTGGATAAACCGCTTGGCAACAGCGGTTGCAAGGGGCTGTTATATGATATTATTTATCTAAAACAGTTACTTCTATAACCGTTTTATAGATTGGATCTGGTTGAAACGGCAACCACCATCACAATGTCAATGGGTAAAGACTCGCGTGAGAGGCGCTCGACCATGGACTATGATCTGCTAGTAATCGGTGCCGGTATTCACGGCGTCACTATTGCCAAAGCGGCCGCACAGCGGGGATGCCGGGTGTTGGTACTGGAACAATATAGTGGGCCAGCACAAGGTACCTCCAGTAAGTCCTCCAAACTGATACACGGTGGACTGCGTTATTTGGAGAGTGGTCAATTCCGGCTGGTGCGTGAATGCCTCAGTGAGCGCCGGCGGTTACTCAAAACACAACCCGATCTGGTCAAACTCATCCCATTCCATATTCCCGTTTACCGTCATACCTGCCGTAAAACCTGGATGATTGCGATTGGTCTTAATATTTACAGACTGCTCGGCGGTAAAGATTTCAAACACATTGCACGGCAGGACTGGGCCAAGCTGGATGGCCTGAAGACGCTAGGCTTGAAGCATGTATTCCGATACTGGGATGCACAGACCGACGATCTACAGCTGACCAGACGCATCATCGAAGAGGCTGAACACCTGGGGGCACAGGTGCATTATGGTGCGACATTTTATGGTGCCCAATGCAGTGCAGATCATTGTGATATCCGTTTTGAAATGGCGGGTGAAGTGCAGAACGTGAAGGCCAGGGCGATCGTCAACGCCAGCGGTCCCTGGGTCAACACCGTGCTGAAAAAAATGAGCCCGCCAATAACACCATTGCAAATCGAACTTGTTCAGGGCAGTCATATTGTTGTGCCGGGAAAACTCAAACGCGGTATTTATTACATGGAAGCCCCTCGGGACCAACGTGCTGTGTTTGTCATGCCCTGGCACAGCAACACCATGGTTGGTACCACCGAAACGCCGTACCAGGGCGATCCGGCAAAGGTCAGACCACTGGAGGCGGAGATAGAGTACCTGCTTGAGACCAGGAACCACTACTTTGAAGCGCAGGCCAAACGTGAAGATGTTATTGAGAGCTTTGCCGGCTTACGGGTTTTGCCAGCTGGCAACAGCAACCCGTTTAGCCGAAGCCGGGAGACGGTGCTACACAGTGACAAAAAATTGCCCAACGTTTTGAGTATCTACGGCGGCAAATTGACATCCCATCACCACACTATGACCCGGGTCATGAAAAAACTTAAAGGCCTTAAGACCGCGGGGGCTTGAACAATGCTGGCCTTTTCTCTAGAATGCGCGTGATTATCTGAAGGCAGTTTGAGCCCTAAGTGACCCGGACGGTCTGTCTGTGGTTTTTTATTCTAAATTTTGCCTGATGGCCAGTGCCTTATCGATGGCCCTGGCGATCCCCATATTTTGCCCAGTTTGTGCGGCTATTGGCCGCCAGATGCCTATTGATCGGAATATCACTGTGATAACTACTGCTAACATCACCATGCAATTTGGCGCCAAGCCTTTATTTGAAAATATCTCTGCCAAGTTTGGTAATGGCAACCGTTATGGCCTCATAGGCGCCAATGGCAGTGGTAAATCAACTTTGATGAAAATCCTCGGTGGTGAGCTTGAAGCCACGGCTGGACACGTAAAAGTGGATGCTGATGAACGCCTGGGCAAGTTACGTCAGGACCAGTTTGCGTTTGAGAAACATTCGGTCATAGATACTGTGATTATGGGTTATGAGCAGTTGTGGGCGGTGAAGCAAGAGCGTGACCGTATCTACTCGCTGCTCGAAATGAGTGAAGCGGATGGCATGAAGGTGGCCGAACTTGAAGTGGAGTTTGCCGAGCTTGACGGCTACAGCGCCGAAGCACGGGCTGGTGAATTACTGCTTGGCCTGGATATTCCTGAATCCCAGCACTTTGGACCCATGTCCGAGGTAGCACCTGGCTGGAAGCTACGTGTTTTGCTGGCCCAGGCCCTGTTTGCCGATCCCGATATCCTGTTGCTCGACGAGCCGACCAATAACCTGGATATAAATACCATCCGCTGGTTGGAAGAAATACTTAACCAGCGCAACAGCACCATGATCATTATTTCGCATGACCGTCATTTCCTGAACAGTGTTTGCACACACATGGCGGATCTGGATTATGGCGAATTACGCATCTATCCGGGCAGTTACGATGCGTACATGACGGCTTCGACACAGGTGCGTGAACGTCTGATGTCTGACAATGCCAAAAAGAAGGCGCAAATTACCGAGTTACAGGGGTTTGTGAGCCGCTTTAGTGCCAATGCATCAAAGGCCAAACAGGCCACGTCACGTGCGCGGCAAATCGATAAAATCCAGTTGGAAGAGGTAAAACCTTCCAGCAGGGTAAGCCCATTCCTGCGTTTCAATCAGGACAAAAAGCTTTATCGCCAGGCGCTTGAGGTCGAGGGCTTAAGCAAGGGCTATGATGCGGCACCATTATTTAAAGCCCTGGATATGCAGATCGAAGTGGGCGAAAGAGTGGCCATTATCGGTGCCAGTGGCATTGGCAAAACGACCCTGCTACGTACACTTTTGGGTGACCTGGAAGCGGACAGTGGAAGCCACAAGTGGTCAGAAAATGCCAACATCGGATATTACGCCCAGGATCACTCTGCTGATTTTGAAGAGAAACAGGACTTGTACACATGGATGGCACATTGGGCGCAGGCGGATGATGATGAGCAGGTCATTCGTGGCACCCTGGGACGATTATTGTTTTCACGGCACGAAATTGATAAATCGGTCAAAGTGATTTCCGGTGGAGAACAGGGTCGTATGCTGTTTGGGAAGTTGATGTTGCAAAGACCCAATATCATGCTGATGGATGAGCCCACCAATCATCTGGATATGGAGTCGATCGAGGCGCTGAATCTGGCGTTGGAGAACTATCCCGGAACTTTGTTTTTTGTCAGCCACGACCGTGAGTTTATCTCATCCCTGGCAACGCGTATCATCGATATCCGTGCTGACGGAGTGATTAATTTCAAGGGCAGTTACGATGAATATCTGCGTAGCCAGGGTATTGAAGATCTTAATCTTCAGCGTGCTGTGGGCTAGCCCGCAGTAACTCTGGAGTAAAAAGAACCGGGGTTGTGTCGTTTTACGAGGCTCTTAGCTATGTGCGAAACCACCGAGTAATTTTTTCAAATCTTCGATCAGACGTCGTACCGCCCCGGTTAACAGGACAAAATCTGCATCCAGTTTTGCCATCGCACTTTCACTACCCCAGTTATCCACCGCTTCACCCTCGATGAATTTGACCTTGCTGACGACGCCTTCCTGATCAATGACACAGTTCATCACCTCATCAAAACCAACACCCAAATGAGTCAGTCGCATACCTTCAACAACATGTTGACGAATTGAGTGGTCACTGAGTTCAAAATCCCGCCAGCTGACAACAGAGCTGCTGTCCATCATATCCTGCATACGACATTCACGGCCTAATGAAAAGCCCAGTGGTGAATCGCCCATGAAAATGCCGGTCAACAGATCAGCCGGTGAGTTATTGAAGGTCAATGGTGTGCAATAAAACTCATCAAAACAGGCGCGTAACTGATCAATCAGCCATTCGGCTTTGCTAATCGTACCCGCATCGATTACCAGCAGTGACTCTGAGTGGATGAAGCAAGCGTGATTACGTTCTGATTTTACCAATGCTTTTGGTAACAGCTTGTCCCGGGTTTCTTCTTTTAGTCGCCGGAGTTCACCACGTGTAGGCTCCATTTCCATACGCGAGCGAAACTCGACAAGTCTTTCTTCCACGGCATCCTTGATCGCGGCGGCTGGTAATACCCGGCTTTGGGTACGAAGTTGAAACAGGTCAGCACCGTTGAGCCGCCGGCACAGCAGGTCATCCTCATTGTTGCCTGGTGCTTCCCAACCGGCACTGCGCTCTGAGAAAGAAGAACACGGGGAGAATGCGTTTGCAGAGAGGCTTTCGGATAAATCCTGCTCGCTCCCTGGCCAGGCACTGGTGACATGATAAAAACGTAGGTTTCGAAACATTGCTGAAGTCCTGACCGAAGGAAGGTGGCCGGGGATTATAGACCAGAACCGATTGATGGGGCATGCATTTTTCACCCGCATTAAAGATAGTTGGCCAGCCGCACTTTTATGCTTCTTTTCAGCGGAATCTACATCCTGCCCGCGGTGGTTTCGGGTATACTGGACAGACCCTATACAGCACCATTAATGAGGAAAATTATGGCTACTTACGAATGTAAAATCTGTGACATGAGCGTCAATGCAAGCTGTGGAAAATGTGATGCACCGCTGGTTAATGGTGTGCTTAAGATTGACGAAAACACAGAGGTTCAGATTTCTGAATGCCCCAATGGTCATGGCAAGATTAAGTCACCGCTTTGTTGCGGACAGGACATGACCTGTACGCTTTAACGAATTCTCAGTAGCGTTTGCGAACGCGGCGCAGTTGCATCGGGTGCATAACGCGCCGTAGTTTGTCGAATATGTGAACAAGTGCCCGCCAGGGATGGTGCAAGGGCATGCGTGGGCCTGCATAACGCATCACCTGACGAACCTGTTCACGTTGTTGCTTCTTGTAGCAATGAATGGGGCACCTGGCACAGGTCGGCTTGGACTGGCCGTAGGGGCACTTTAAAAGACGCACTTCCGCGTAACTCATCAGTTCGGTGCAGTTAGCACACAAACCACTGCTGTGTTGTGCGTGGTGGTCTTGACAATATATGTTGGTCATGCAGACCAGGGTACCGTGCTCACGCTCAAGTCTGCCGGTCAATTTATCCATGCCTTGACTCTAGCACGCTCAAGCTGACGCCAAGCTGACTGGGGTCAAATAAAAGGGTAACAAAGATATGCGCCAGTGGCATCTATTATGGACTGGCGAACCTCCTTGCTTTTCTTCTAATATAAAGCCCTGTCAGGCTTTTTGAGAATCGTATATGACTGCTGAAATCACTTCCGGCTTAGAAGCCCTGCGGGAACGTCTGGATAAAACCCTTGATGTACACAGGGATGAGGCAAAGATGGCGCGTCATAGAAAAAGCTATCGTACCGCCCGGGAGAACCTGCATGACCTGGTAGATGATGCTTCTTTTCTTGAGTACGGTCAGCTTGCAGTGGCAGCCCAGCGTAACCGCAGGGACTATGAAGATCTGCAAGTTAACACCGCTGCGGATGGCATTATCACCGGCACTTGTACGATTAATGCGCAGCACTTCAGCAGCACAGCCAGTCAGGCAGTAGTTATCATCAACGATTATTCGGTACTCGCGGGAACCCAGGGCTTCTTTCACCACAAGAAACTGGATCGTATTTGTGAGTTGGCTGGTGAGCTGAAGCTGCCGATTGTCATGTATACCGAAGGTGGGGGAGGACGACCTGGTGACACTGACGTTACCACCCAGATTGCCGGGCTTGACATCAAGTCTTTCACTAGCTGGGCGGCGCTTTCAGGAAAAGTACCGCGAATAGCGGTTAATAACGGTTATTGTTTTGCTGGAAATGCGGCCTTGTTTGGCTGTGCGGATTTCACTATCGCAACCCGTACCTCCTGGATTGGTATGGCTGGCCCGGCGATGATTGAAGGCGGAGGCCTGGGCAGTTTTGCGCCAACAGAGATTGGTCCCATCGAGGTGCAGGAAAAAAATGGTGTGGTGGATATCGTTGCTGAGGATGAAGCTCATGCGACCGCGCTTGCACAGCAACTACTGGCGTATTTTCAAGGTTCTTTCAGCGACTGGAGTAGTGTGGATCAAACACTGCTTCGAGAGGTGATTCCGCAAGACAGGAAATGGGCTTATCCGGTGCGCGAGGTCATTAAGACGATTGCTGACGAGGCCTCCTTCCTGGAGCTGCGTCGCGGCTTTGGCCGTAGTATTATCACCGGTTTTATACGCCTTGAGGGTCGGGCAGTGGGCCTGATTGCCAACGATTGTCAACAATTGGGCGGTGCGGTTGACTCGTCCTCTGCGGAAAAAGCAGCGAGATTCCTGCAGCTTTGTAACACTTTTGGCATGCCGCTTATATCGCTGACTGATACCCCCGGCTTTATGGTGGGCCCGGATAGTGAGCGTGATGCTGCGGTGCGACGTATGTCCACCTTGTTTTTGGCAGGCGCAAGTCTCACTGTGCCCTTGGTTGCCATCATCCTCCGCAGGGGCTATGGCCTGGGTGCCATGGCAATGACGGGTGGCAGTTTTGCAAACCCTGTTTACACTGCTTCCTGGCCGACGGGAGAATTCGGAGGTATGGGTCTCGAAGGTGCGGTTCGGCTGGGTTTCAAAAAGGAACTGGAAGCTATTGAAGAACCAGCAGAACGCGAAGTTTTGTTTAAAAAGTTGGTGGCACGTATGTACGAAGCCGGCAAAGCTACAGAAGCAGCTGCGCACCTGGAGATTGATGCCGTGATCGATCCGGCTGAAACACGAGCGGTACTTGTCAGTGTATTTGGAAGGTCTTGCTTAAACTAAATACCAGGTTGGTATCAGATTTGCCGCCAAGCAGTGTTGATTCGCTGTGAATAAGCGCGATGGCATAATCAAATAAATCAGTGTCACTGACGGTCAAAGTGCGGCCGTAACCAGCTTCGTAGTAAGTGCCGTCGAAATCATCTGAAAAAGTGCCAACCTTACCGTAGAGCCCATTGTGACTAACGGTAAGAGAATAGATAGGTGCCCTCAGGCGAGAGGAGGTGTTCAGACGAAGATCAAAGCGATGTGTTTCTGACCCGTCAGGTAAATTGGTACAGCTATGGCAGGTGTAAATAGTGTATGGGCTTGCTCGCATCATGGGCAACGGCCAGTCCGGTCGCCAGTGTAAAGCTCATGCGTTTTAACGATGTCATCGTCTACCGTTTCAACAGTGATATCTTGTCCTTTGTCAGACTAATCTGGCGCTGCTTGTAGAGCTTGCCCAGCGCTTTTTTGTAATTGCCCTTGCTGACACCATAGTGTTGGTATATCTCATCCGGTGGACTGTAATCGGTCAGTGTGGAAGTGCCGCCATTGGCTTCCAGAAAGGCCAGAATACGCTCGCCCAATTCATCCTTGGATGCCTGGGTTTGTCTTTGCAGACAAAGGTCAATTTTCCGGTCTTCGCGGACCGACTTGATGAAACCCCTGGTCTTGTCGCCGGGTTGCAGTGTTCTGAAAACCTCGCCCTTGTACAACAACCCCAGGTGAGTGCCATTGACCACAGCTTTGTAACCCAGTTCGGTGGCATTGACGATCAACAGTTCGACTTGTTCGCCTGCCGTCATGTTCTTAGCACGCTCATCGAGGAATTTATGCAATTTTGTGCTGCCGATGATTTGTTGTTGCGGGTCCAGAAACAAATAGACTACATAGGATTGTCCTTCGACCATCGGAGTGAGTTGTTGACTCACCGGCACAAGCAGGTCCCTTTCCAAGCCACAATCCATGAAAGCACCAGTTTTGGTAACCGTTATGGTTTTTAGAAAGGCGCATTCTCCAACCCGTGCTTTTGTCGTGTTGGGGGAGGTAATGGGCTGCTTGGTTTTGGATTTTATTGCTTGCATCGACGTAGGGTAGCGCATTTTTACAAGGAGGTCGTGCAAGTACTCCGCCTGTTCTTTGATAAATTGTAGAAAGGCGGTCTGTTTTTGATGGACAGAGACCAAGGCACAGCTTATAAATGAGCATCCCAACACGATAGACGCTATATGAGACATTGGACTCAGGTCGGCGAAGCGCCGATTCCGGATACTGACCAGACGCTTTATCTGTTTCAAGGTAAGGATGACTTTTTTATTAAAGTCTCCGGTGGGTACGAGCTTATGAGTACCCGCAAGCACGCCTCCGAGGACGCACTGGGCAGTTTGCCTTGTAAACGTCTTAAACAGCCTGAGACAGCACAGGTATTGATCGGTGGTCTGGGTATGGGTTTCACCCTGGCTGCGGTGCTGGCGGTCGTGGGGTCGAGGGCAGAAGTGACCGTTGCTGAATTGATTCCCGAAGTGGTGGACTGGAATCGTGGTCCGCTGGGTGAGCATAGTGGCAAGCCACTCGAGGATCCACGTACCCGGATTCACCTGGGAGATGTGGCGAAACTGTTGCGGCAAAGTTGTGCCTGCTTTGATGTTATCGCACTGGATGTCGATAACGGGCCTGAAGGATTGACCAAAAAGGCCAATGACTGGCTTTATTCCATGCCCGGCATCGCTGCTGCCCAGACTGCACTTAAATCTACGGGTATCCTGGCGTACTGGTCTGCAGACCCGGATCAGGCTTTTCATGACCGGCTCAGGTGTAGTGGTTTTATGGTCGAGGAGGTCAGGGTTTATGCGCACGGAAACAAGGGTGCAAGGCATACGATCTGGTTAGCCAGTGTGGATGGATAGGCCTTTTATCCCCCGTTTTGCTTGCTTTAGTGCATAGAAAAGACTTCAGCTTGTATCTACAGGAATCAATTATGGCGACCATAACCAGAGCGGATAAAGACAGTCAGCTAAGGTATGTATGCTGACCTATTGTCGACAGAGTCGGGTCAGACCTTATTCACTTTTTTCATGTTTGCGAAGAATCAATAACAGTATGCGAAAGACCGAATAGACTATTATTGCCAGCAATATGGAAAACACATAGATAGGAAATGTATGGGTCACTGTCGGTTGGCTCAGGACATAATTCAAGAATATGACTAATAAGGGCAAAGCGCTCAGACCGAGTATCCCCAGAACCCTCCAATATTTACCCATCAGCGACTTGGTATCGCTGTAAATTTCAGCTCCCGCTGTCTTGTTAGCGTCAATGCGGAAATATTGCCAGCCCCCCATGTGTGTGAGGTAGTGCCAGCCTGAGTCTTCAATCAGGCCACGATATTCCTGCATATCTGTGCGCACCTCGATCCTGAAATCGAGCGCATACTCGTAATCGTGTGGCTCCCCTTTTTCGAACTCGTAGATAAGGAAGCCGACATTTTTCAGGTGCCAACCATCGGCGGACATTGACTTTAGCCAGCGTGCCTCTTCGCCCTCTCGCCATATGGCAAAGAAGCGCAGCTTCCACATTGTTTTTGTTCTAGACGTTGGCATCTCTCACCTCCTGCAATGCCGCAAGTGCCTGTTGTCCGTGCTTGACGAGTTGGCGCAGGCGTGCGACCTCATTCTCGAGTATATCCCCACCCAGATCGGTAATCTCATACACCTTTCTGCGACTATTGTTGGCATTCTGCTTCATTTGGGATATCCATTTTTTTTTCATCATTTTATCCAGCGCCCCATAGAGTGTGCCGGCACCCAGCCTGATCCGGCCCGAACTTAACTCTGCGGCATTCTTAATGATGCCGTAGCCGTGCAGGGGCCCACTCAGAGACAGGAGTATGTAAAAACTAGGCTCGGACAGAGCTTCACGTGACATCGGCTATACCTGAAGTGGTTGGTGTACTTCATTATACCGATTAGCGATATAACGTCAAACGATATAACGATAAACGTTATATGAGGTAAATTGAAAAAACCTAACGGTTTAGAAATCAGGTACTGGAGAAATCGGTTGGTGCGTTTATTGACAATGTGTGTTGTCGTATATATAGTTTGTAGTGCAAACTAGTTTGTATTACGGGAGTTGTTGCAATGAACAGAGTCAGCACATCGGGTTTGGAGCAGATTGAGAAACAGGCCTATCAGACAATTTGGGAAGATGGCTTGATTGATATCTTTGTTGGGCTTTCAGTTTTTCTGATTGGCGTGTTCTGGGTTAGTCAGGGTTCGGTTTACGGCTCGGTAATAGCACCCATTTTCGTACCATTCTGGGTTGTGGCGAGAAAGCGAATTTCTGAGCCGCGAGTGGGGGTCGTAAATTTCAGTGCAGAACGGATAAACAAGGAAAACAAAAAACTTCTGGGCTTGGTTTTGTTGGGCGTATTGACACTTGTGATCGGCGTTGCTTGGTATTTTTTCGGTTCACACATTAGTTCCTTGGCGACACCTCAACATACAAATCTTGTCGCAGGGCTACCAGCAGCTCTGCTCGCTATTCCTTCGGTCATTGTTGCTTTGACATTTTCAGCGAAACGATTTTTTGTTTATGCAGCAGTAATGTTAATGGCAGCCGTGCCCGTTATTGTTTTTGACTTGAATCCAGGATGGGCGTTCATACCGGGAGGGGTTTGGTGCATGGCGGTGGGGGGCGGTCTGCTCATGCGTTTTGTTCGTAAGCACCCAATCGGTAGGTAGTCACAAGTCATGGGTGTCAAGGCAATTAACATACCGCTTGAGTTTGCTGTTCTGGATCGGCTCATTCATGACCCGACAAGGTTGACACTTATTAGTCTCCTGTTTGTCGTGGAGAGTGCTGATTTTGTGTTCCTGAAAACCCAGACAAACTTGACGGCCGGGAATATTTCTTCGCACATGACAAAGCTCGAGAATGCCGGTTACGTCATGGTAAAAAAAAGGTTTGTCGGCAAGCGGCCACAAACCATGTTTCGTCTGACAGCGAAGGGGCGTCGTGCTTTTGATAAGTATCGAAACATATTGAGCGATGCGCTCTCTGGTTTGCCCGAGTAAAAGCGAATTGCCAGAAACTCAAGATGGTTTTCACATTCTTTGACATCAGTCCCGGAGTAGGTATATAAACGCCAATCGCAATGGATACTGGGCCAGGGTTTAAAGGCTTATGACCCGTCGTGTCATTAAGGCGCTAAAGCTGCAACAAGCCCGGCGACCAATTCTTCGATACCACGTTTTGAACCTGCACTGAATCCCAGGCGAACGACAACCAGGTCTTTTGAAGGAATGATGATCACACGCTGACCCTGATAGCCGTTCATAGAAAAAGTGTCTACCGGTAAACTTGGCCAGGTTCTCTGTTGTTGGGGGTATTCGGGGTCGGCATTTAACCAAAAATGTGCACCATAGTTGTTTCGTGGGTTATTAGGTGTTGGGGTCGTGCTGTAACTCAGCCAACCCTCGGGCAGCAGTTGTTCACCTTGCCAATTGCCACCCTGCAAACAGAACTGACCTAACCTGGCCCAATCTCTTGCACTGGCGTACAGATAGGAGGAACCGATAAACGTACCATTGTTGTCGGTCTCAAGTGACGCGCTGTGTATACCGAGCGGCGAAAAGAGACGCTGTTGTGTGAAGTCGTAATAGTCTTGAAAGTTACCGCCTACCGTCCGTCTGATAATACCGGACAATATGTTACTGGTACCGGAAGAATAGGACCACAGGCTACCGGGTTCTTTAAGCAACGGTTTCGAGGCCGCAAAACCAGCCACGTCCGCTTCTACAGACAGCATGCGGGTAACATCACTGTATAAGCCGTAGTTTTCGTCAAAGACCAGTCCACTGCTCATGCGTAATAGTTGATCGATGGTAATAGTGGCGCGTGGGTCATCTGCACTCACATGCCACTGTGGTTCCGGTGCGGCCTGTTCGAGACTTAATCGACCATCCTGCACCAATATGCCAATCAGCATATTGGTGATGCTTTTGGTCATGGACCAGCCCAATAAAGGTGTGTCGGCTTCTATTCCATGCGCATATTTTTCCGCGACCAGCTGACCTTTATGAATAACTACAACGGCCTTGGTATTTCGCGCCTGCTCTGGATTGGTTTCTGCAAACGCCTGCAGCAGCAGTGGTTCCAGCCGTGAGTTCTGTGATGC
Organism: Gammaproteobacteria bacterium; assembly: GCA_021772935.1. GTDB lineage: Bacteria > Pseudomonadota > Gammaproteobacteria > Xanthomonadales > SZUA-36 > SZUA-36. The sequence continues at coordinate 30,456 of JAJFLA010000015.1, read as the reverse complement.
GGGTGCAGAACCAAGGGGCCAGGCCAGTTCACTATTCGATTTATTCACTACAGTGACATCAACCTGTCTTTGTAATTGCCATTGGCCAGCGCTTAGCAAGGTACACCCCGTGCCTTTGGTGTAAACCGCGCGGCGCTTGAAAAATCCGAATAGCCGCGTATCCACCAGGCGTTGAGTGCTATCAATATCAAAACTGATATTTGCCAAAACCGGAGATGCTGATGTTAATGCTTCGTCAACGATTTCCCGGTCAGACATGCCGCTGAGGAAGTGACCGGAGCAGATGTTCTTGGCCGCAAAACCGCTGCCAGCAGTCAAACTGGCGGAAATATAGTTTGCACTTATCAATAATGTGACCACTACAATTGAAACGAGGATAACAATCAGCTTTTTCAACTTTCAAGAACGCCTGTTGTTTAATGATGAAGCGGGATCATAAGATAATAAGTCCAGCCACGGTAGAGTTCCTTGCATAATTGCGGGGTATGTCTTTTTTTAAAACAGATTACCTGCTTGGCAGCATGTCGTTTGGCCACTATGATATTGACGCCAAGAGCCTAAGAAATGACATGTTTATCGAGAGACAATCTATGAGAATCCAATTATTACTCCTGGTCAGTAGCGTGTTTCTGCTGGCCTGTGAACCTGTGTCCGATCCGGTTGCGCAATGGGAACCGAAGTTGACCGGTCATAATCCTCTGAATATTGCATCAAACCTTTTGGAACAACCCATGCCTGAAAAGCGCCCCCATGAAATGACCTTGCATGGTCATACCCGTATAGATGAGTATTTCTGGCTGAGAGACGACACGCGTAAAGACCCGCAGGTACTCGCTTATCTCGAGGAAGAGAATGCCTATTTCAAGAAGATCATGGAACCTGTGGCGAGCTTGCAGGAGACACTGTTTGAGGAGATGACAGCGCGTCTTGACCCCGATGAGTCCAGTGTGCCGTATCTCAAGAGTGGGTATTGGTATTTCTCACGCTATGAACCAGGCCACGAATACGCCATCCACGCCCGTCGCAAGGGCAACATGGAGGCAAAAGAAGAAATTTTACTTGATGGTAACCAGCGTGCACAAGGGCACGAGTATTACCAACTCAGCGGTCTGGAAGTTAGTGATGATCATCGCTATGTGGCAATTGCCGAGGACACAACTGGAAGACGAATTAACGAGATTCGGATATTCGATAGTCAAAGTGGTGAGTTTTTGCCAGCGGTTATTGGCGCTGCATCCGGTTCATTGGCCTGGTCTGCAGATGGCCAGTATTTGTTTTACCTGAGAAAGAACCTTGAAACATTACTGGCTTACCAGTTGATGCGTCACCAACTGGGCAGCGATGGCTCTGGAGACGTGCTGGTGTATGAGGAGTCTGATAACACCTACTACAACGCGGTTGTACGTAGCCGTTCGGGTGAATTCATCATGCTGATTCACGAGAACACTGATACTACTGAGGTTCAGTTGCTTGACGCTGGTGATCCGCTCGGAATCTTCAAACCATTTTTACCACGTGAGACCGGTCATGAATATGACATTGACCACGCCGACGGCAGGTTTTTTGTCCGTACCAACTGGAACGCAGAGAATTTCCGCGTGATGACGGTTAAGCTGGCGGATTCTGCCGATAAGGCCAACTGGAAAGAAGTCATACCACACCGTGAAGATGCGATGGTGCGCAATTTACAGGCCTTCGATAAATGGCTGGTTGTCGGCGAGCGCAGAGATGGTTTGCGTAAGGTCCGCGTGATGGCACATGATGGCAGTATGGATCGCTATCTTGACGCCGATGAAGAGGCGTCTGTGATGTGGCCATCCAGCAATGTCAGTACCGATTCCGACACGATTCGTTACGGCTTTTCCAGTCTGATAACACCCAACCAGATCTGGGAAATCGATCTCAATTCCGGTGCAAGCCAATTGTTGAAAGCCGATCGTGTGTTGGGCGGCTTTAGCAGTGATCAATACCGTACCGGGTGGATGATGATCACTGCACGTGACGGCAGCCAGGTGCCGGTATCACTGGCTTACCACAAGGATGTCAAGTTGAATGGCGCGGCGCCTGCATTAGTTTATGCCTATGGATCATATGGCAGCTCATCCGATCCATGGTTTCGGAACTCCATCATCAGCCTGCTTGACCGGGGTTTTGTTTATGTAATCGCACACATCCGCGGTGGTCAGGAAATGGGCCGTGCATGGTATGAAGATGGCCGCTTGATGAATAAGAAAAACACCTTTACGGATTTCATTGATGTAAGCAAAGTCCTGCAACAAAAGTCGATCATTGATCCAGCCAGAACCTATGCTATGGGTGGTAGTGCCGGTGGTTTGCTGATGGGTGCTGTTGCCAATATGGCGCCGGAACTGTATCACGGCATCGTCGCTGCGGTTCCGTTTGTAGATGTGGTGACTACAATGCTGGATGAATCCATACCGTTAACAACCGGTGAGTTCAACGAATGGGGTAACCCAAAAAATAAAGATGCCTACGAATATATGTTGTCATATTCACCTTATGACCAGGTCAGTGAACAGGCTTACCCGAATATGATGGTGACCACGGGTCTACACGATTCGCAGGTTCAATACTTTGAACCCGCCAAGTGGGTCGCTCGTTTGCGTGATCGGCGTACGGACAGCAATAGTCTGATCATGCACACCAATATGGACGCAGGTCACGGCGGTGCATCAGGGCGTTATCGTCGCTATAAGGAAACCGCACAAGAATTCGCGTTTCTGGTTGGTTTGGCTGGTTTGGAGCACTGATTCTTGAACCAGCTTTTCGATTATGACTGTCGTAGCTCCACCACTAACTCTGTCACTTTGTTTTTGATGCTCTGATGGCTGGCGGTCAACTCGACCAGCCGGTTATAGCGCTTCAGTGTGAGACCTTGTGTCGTTATCGCCTCAATTTGTTTTGCTTCGGTCTGACCGGTTTTTTTCAGATTTTCGGTCTCCAACCAGGCTTTTGCGAACTTTTTCAGCTCGGGTACATCTGGAACATCTTTCGGCGGTTGGCCGCCAGATGAAGCGATAGCTACAAATTCTTTGTCAAAATACCCAGTGTCAGAAAGGTGGGCTAAGGTTGCACGTATCGTTGCCGAATTATCAGCGAGTATGCTTCGCCTGAAGTGACGTCTGCCATATCCGGCAAGACTGTTATGGGTTCGCATCGATTCCAAATCACCATTGCGGGCGCAGGTTACATGTTGAAAATGCGTTCCTGTGGGCGTCGCCAGCCAGCAAACCATCTTATCTCTGTCTTTTTTGAGTCGACTTCGTGGCTGGTCCCAGGCCTGACGAATGATACGTAAGCGTGTTTCGTGTTTTAAGCTCAGTTTCCTGGCTTGCCCCGTAACGGTGACCACCTCCAGTACAAGGGCATCTTCCGCGTCTTCATCGAGATCAGCTTCTGGCGGCTTATCGATGGCGAGTGCCGTAACAGATCCCAGCAACCAGACCAAATGTACAAATTTAAACATACCAATCCCCTTCAGTTATGTTTGTGACCTTTCTAAGTATACACAACAGTTGCTCTGAAAATGATCGGGTTTAAATAGGGGTGGGGTCAGGCTCATTTGAATCAAAGACTCAAATGAACCTGACCCCTGTGCTTTAACCTGACCCCAGTCCTGTCGTTGATCCCGGTTTTACTGTTATTAGTGTTGCCAATGCAAAGCTTTGGCTTTTTGCTCTAGCGAATGTTGTGCGCTATTGCTCCAGGCGTCGCCGCCTTCGAGCTCAAAGAACAAGGGCTGTCGGGCCACTTTCTTGGGTGCAATTTGATTCATATCGGCCACCTCGTATAGACGCCCGTTTATCACGGTGTGACTGACGTACTCAGAACGGTAAATATCTTCCAATGGATTGCCGTCAACAATCATGATGTCCGCTAGTTTACCTACTTCCAGTGAACCGATCTGGTGATCCATGCCAAGGCTGTAGGCGCCATCAATGGTTGCACCACGCAGAGCTTCAAAGGGGCTGAAACCACCTTGCACCATCGACCACATCTCCCAGTGCGCGGCGAGACCTGCGCGTTGACCGTGGGCACCGATATTCACCCTGACACCCATATCGCGCAGTGCTTTGGCCGTGCGTGCCACATAAATGTGGTTGTACTCAGAATCCGGTGCCTTGGGACGACGGATCGAGCGCGGGTAGACGATACTTTTCGGGGTATAGCGCAACAGACGTGGGTTTTCCCATACGTTGGTGCGGTCATACCAGTATTCTTCGCCCATTAAGCCGCCATAGGAGACAATGAAAGTGGGTGTGTAGGCCGTTTCGATCTGTGACCACAATTGTTTTACATCGTCATAGACATTTTGAACGGGTACAGAGTGTTCAAGTGTTGTGTGACCATCGACCAGCATGGTCATATTGTGTTGAAATCTCATGCCACCTTCCGGCACTACCATCATGTCCAATTCAGAAGCAGCCTGGATGATCTGTTGGCGTTGCTCGCGGCGTGGCTGGTTATAACTTTTCACCGAGATCGCACCTGCGTCTTTCAAACGTTGCAGGTGGAATTGTGCATCTTCCAGATTGTTAATTTCGGCACTATAGCCGGGTACGTAGGCGCCATAGAGAATCGTGCCAGTGCCAAACACTCTCGGTGCGAGAAGCTGACCGGTTTTTTGCAGCTCTGAGGCCGCAAAAAATTCGCTGGTATCATTCGATGGGTCGTGAATGGTGGTAACACCAAATGCCAGGTTGGCCAGCTGCATCCAGTTCTGTTGTGGAATGATTTCATTGCTGCCCATGCCACCGTGTGCGTGTGCGTCTACAAGTCCGGGCAACACTGTTTTACCTGCAACATCCAGTTGAAAGGCAGTTGCTGGAATATCAACGTCTCCACGTGGCCCGACCACTGTGATGCGGTTGTTTTCAATGATAACGATGCCGTCTTCGATGACTTCATGTTGCTGATTGGCATCACGCATGGTGATTACGCGCCCGCCCATCAGTGCAATGGTCCCTTGTGGTTGATCACCTGCCTGTGTGAAGGCGAGATCCAGACCTGTCTCAGCTGGATCGGGCAGGGTTTCCGGCGCACCTTCGAGGAAAGCAAAAGCCCGATTTAAATCGCGCCGATAAAGATAGCGACCGTGTGACCAGTCAATTGCCTTGCTATCTGCGGCCCAGTTGAGAAACTCCCCGCTGCGGGCAGATACCTGCCGGACACTGAAATCGGTAGTTTTGCCACTCAACTTGATGGTTTTACCATTGCTGAAGAAAGGTGCCACATATGTCTTGAAGTTTTCACTGAACGCCACCCAGCGTTGGTCCGGTGATACGCGGAATTGTGTGGCCTTGGTGCCATGTAAATGATCACGTTGGTCTTTGCCATCCAGATTGACGCTGTGTAACAGTAATTCATTATTCAATTTGCCCGTAGCGGCAGTAAAGAAAACACGGTCGGCATCGGCATTGAAGTGCGGGTTAGAACCTTTTTTACTAACCAACACGGGTGCTTGATTGCCACTCACAGGCACACGGTAGATACCCGGGTTTTGCGACCATAGCGGTGATAACAGGTAGCCACCCTCAATCTTGCGAAACACCACTTGCTTGCCGTCGGTGGAGAATGCCGGTTCTACATAATGACCAGCTTGAGTTGTCAATACCGAGGTTTTGTGGCCTTTTAGCTTGCTGATACGCACCGAGCCAAAGTCCTGATCATTCCAGGTGGTATAAAGCACTGAGCGGCCATCGGGCGCGATGACTGGATAAAATTCATTGTGACCTGTTTGCCGTGTCAGACGGTGCTGCTTGCCACTGGCGATGTCTTTGATCCAGATATAACCCAGTGCCTGGAATATGACTTGTTTTTTATCTGCGGTAAAACTGGCCCAACGGATTCCGTTGACTTCAAATGTGTCAGTTGCCACTTTAACCTTGTTGCGCAACGCCGACCGAATCTTTTTGCTGGTATTAATATGTACAGGAATCTCGCTGACGCTGCTATCGGCTACATTCACCCGTTGAAACTTGCCGGCGCTCCAGAAAGCAATCGATTGACCATCCGGCAACCAGGCTATAGCCGGTGCGTTACCTTCTGATCCACTGGATTCCTGCAGGTCGCGCTCAAAGCCGTCAAAGACCAGTTTTTCCAGACCGGATTCCAGGTTTTTGACCATGATCTGAGTCACCAGCCCTAGACGCCGTTTTAGATAGGCCAGTGATTTACCGTCGGGTGAAGGGGTCGGGCGAATTGCACCACCAGGACCGCTGACCACGGTGCTGGTTTCACCTGTGGCTAATTCCAGACGTTTGATTGCAAACAGGGAATCAACCGAATTCTTGTTATAGGCCCAGGTCTTGCCGGCCGTGACATCTGCACTGTAGTAAACATACTTGCCATCAACAGAGAAAACCGGCTCTGAGCGGTTTTTCTGGTCACTTTCAGCGTGGGGTCGTTTGACCAGGTTTACACCATTGCCACCACCATGATGGAACATCCAAATTTCACCCGCTGGGATCGAGCGGGTGGAATAATAGCCCTTGCGGCCAACCAGGTAATTGCCATCCGGACTCCAGGCCGGGTTATGCACCAGGTGTTCGGCTTCATCCGTTACCGCATGTGCATCACTTCCATCGGCATTCATGATCCACAGGTTATCACCGCCTGCGCGGTCGCTGACAAAAGCGATTCGACTTCCATCGGGACTGAAACGTGGTTGATAATTCCATTCGATGCCATGGGTCAATGCGGTGGCATCGCCACCACGGATGGGAATCGAATAAATATCACCCAGCATATCGAAGATCAGGGTTTTTCCATCCTGGTTGACGCTAACATTTGACCAGGTCGTCGAGGTGGTGTCGATGTTGATTTCCTGTGTGTGATACTGATCAGAGCTGACCTCCCACTTGGCTTTCTCTTCATCTTCAGCTGCAGGGTCATCTGCCAGAACCTGCAGATTGGTGAAAAACAAAAGACTAAACAGGACACGTAACTTCATGGAGTTCTCTCTGGCAGTTATGGTGATTGGGTCAATAATGAGGCGTATGATAGCTCAGGATTCCCCTGGTGGGGTTTTAATAAACGGAGTTTTGTTGCCTGTTTTAGCGGTTATGCTATTACCTTGGCCGACTGCTTATAAAATAAGGCCTGCGCGAGGCAGGCCTTATTTTATTGCTGAAATTGCTCTTATTCAGTAACACGATCCTTGATGCTCATCAGAATGACGGCTACAGCACCTGCGTTAAGGATGGTGCTGATGTTGTTCAGAATCGCTGTGAGGTAGTCTCCGACGACTGGGATCGGTCCAAGTGAATCGGCAACGATGGTCAGTGTGGCTGCAGTGACCAGGAACATCAGGCGCCGTTCTTCGGCGACACCCATAAAGCCAACAGCAAGACCAAGAACTATCATAACTAATGTGACATATGGAATTGCTACAAATGCGGCAACGATCGCGACCACCAGTCCTAGCAGGCGAATAATCTTAATGGCGTTCATCTAACTCTCCCTCGATTTTAGTTGGTTGGTTAATTGTATTGCACCTAGAAAGCCTCTGAACAAGTCTCGCCAGAGGCTACAGACTTGTTCAGAGGCTCTCTAGAATATTAGCAGATAAAAAACAAAACGCATTTTCAGACGCAATCTTTATCCGCCACCACTTATTGTCATGGCCCAATCAGGAAAGCTGTTAACATCAATTTTGAACACGAGTGTTCCCCAAAAATAAGTCACCAGCGTTGTAATGACAATGCTTACCAGGTTCAGCAGTAAGCCGGTTTTAACCATATCCTTGATTTGCAATTTACCGGTTCCAAAAACAATCGCGTTGGGCGGGGTAGCAACCGGTAACATAAATGCAAGAGATGCAGCCAATGTCGCTGGTATCATCAGCAATAGCGGGTTGATTTGGATGCTGACTGCCAGGCCTGCGAGGATCGGCAAAATCATCTCGGTGCTGGCAGTATTGGATGTCAGTTCGGTTAAAAATGACATCATGGTCACAATGACCGAGGTAAGAACCATGGGGTGAGTTCCCGCCAGACCGGATAGTTGTTCACCAAACCAGATCGATAAACCGGAATCCACAAAGCCTTTAGCCAAAGCAAAACCACCGCCAAATAAAATCACGATGTGCCAGGGCAGGCGGTTGGCTGTTTCCCAGTTCATCAGTCTTTCACCCTTGTTTGAGCTTGAGGGGATAATAAACAGTAAGACGGCAATCGTGATGGCGACGGTACCATCGTTGATATATTCCGGATGATCAAATAATTGTGACCAGCCTGGAATCTCAACAAAACCAATATGAAAGCCGGATCTGAACACCCACAGCAGGGCCATCAAAACAAACAGGACAAGTATGATTTTCTCCTCCGGTTTTGCCTTGCCCAGCAGTTGGTATTCTTTTTTAAACTCCTCCTTATTGATGCCATCCCATGCTTGTTTTGGCCTGTACATAACAAGCAATAACAACCATGCTGCAATGAACACGAGAACCGTGATCCAGATAGCAAATATAAGCCAGTCTGCAAATGATATCTCCGGCATTGCCGGAAAAATGATACTTACGATTCGTGCAAAAGACAGGTTGGGCGGTGTACCTACCAATGTTGCTATGCCACCGATGGACGCCGAGTATGCAATACCCAACAGCAAGCCGATCGAATAAGTTCCCAGTTTTACCTTGCCCAATATTTCTTCAAGTTTATAAATGATTGACAAGGCAATAGGGATCATCATCATGGTGGTTGCAGTATTCGACATCCACATCGAAAGAAAGGCGGTTGCAACCATAAAACCCATCAGTATTCTTCCGGGACTGATGCCAAAAAACATTAAGACCTTGATCGCGATACGCCGGTGCAGATCCCAGCGCTGCATCGCCAATGCCATCAGAAACCCACCTATAAAAAGAAATATCAGGTGGTTGAAATACATCGCTGAGATGGTTTTCCCATCGACCACGCCGAATACCGGAAAAAGTACAACGGGTAATAATGCGGTTACAGCAAGTGGTATGGCCTCGGTGATCCACCAGATGGCCATCAAAATCGCGATGGCCAGTGTGTATGTAATCTTTGGGTTTTCGGGTGCCAGATTACCAAACAGGATGAGTGACAGGCCGATCAGTGGTGCGATGACCAGTGCAAGGCGTTTCACGGTTGAATTTTTTCGGTCCAATTGCATGCTTGATTGGTGTTTTGTGAGAATCGGTTCCTGCTCAGCTTGTCCGCAACTTTAGCAGTAAGACGCGTTTTGCGAAATCACAATCGAAAATTAGTGCGACACCCTGCACGACACAAATTCGCCATTGAGCCCGTTCGGTACTAATTACTTTCTTCATGTGCCAGTTACACTTTTTTGAGTTACGCTCCCTCGTTGGTATTTGATCATGTTCCGGAGACAGCTGTGAAACACAATCTTATTCTTGTAAACGGTCTGACGCTGATGATATTCAGCACAATTGCGCTGGCTGAAGTAAGCACGACCCAAACCAATAATGGCAATTTGGTGATGCAGGATATCCCGGAAATACCGGCTTCTGTTGTGAGCAGTCTTAAGCGTTACCAGAATGTGCGTTCAGCCGGGTTTCAGGACTGGACTGAGGATGGGAACGGTATCTTTATTTCAACCCGTTTTGGTGACGTGGGTCAGATACACCGAGTTAGTCATGCGGGTGGCGCACGTCAGCAGGTGACTTTTTTTGATGAACCGGTAGGGGGGCTTCAACGCCAGCCAGGCGGGTCAAAAATGGTCTTTACCATGGACGCTGGTGGTAGTGAGTTCTCGCAGATATTTTTACTCGATCCGGCCGGTAATGATGACGCTATCATGTTGACCGATGGTGAATCACGCAATGGCTCAGTGGTCTGGGATCGCAGCGGCAGTCGGATTGCTTATCAGAGTACACGACGTAATGGAGCATCCAATGACGTCTGGCTGATGGACGTGTCCAATTCAGAAACCGCACGTATGGCGCTGGAATCCCCGGATGGAACCTATTGGGCGGCATCCGACTTTTCTCCGGATAATCGTAAATTGCTGATTCTTAATTATGTCGGCAACGCGGATTCAAGGATTCATCTGCTGGATATCGAAACTGGAGATTTGCGTTTACTCGCGGGAGATCCGGAAAACCCAAGTTCGAATTTTCCGTTTGCCTTTGATAGCGAGGGCACAGGATTTTGGTACATCACTGATGTGAAGGGTGATTTTCAGCAGTTGGCCTGGCAATCTCTTGAAGAAGGCGCTGCACCGGTCATCCTGACCGCTGACATCCCCTGGAATGTTGAAGGTGGTGCGGTCAGCAATGATCGTAGCCGCGCTGTTTTTTCTGTGAACGTAGATGGTATGTCACAGATTTATCTGCTGGATATGGCCAGTCGTCAATTTGCTGCGATAACTGCAATTCCTACCGGTCTGGCCGGTGGTATGGGTTTTAGTCCTGACGGCCGCAAGTTGGGCCTGACGCTGAATACATCCAAAACACCCAGTGACAGCTTTGTACTGGAACTGGGTGAGGGGGCATTGGAATACGGAGATATGCAACGTTGGACCTATAGTGAGGTGGGTGGGCTGGATACCGACAGTTTTATCGAGCCGGACCTGGTTCATTACCCCACGTTTGACAGTGCCAGCGGTGGTCCTGAAAACATACCTGCCTGGGTTTACAAACCCACAGGTAAGGGCCCACACCCAGTTATTATTGCAATCCACGGTGGCCCGGAGAGTCAGTCGCGTCCATCTTTCAGCAGTACCTACCAGATGTGGATCAATAAACTTGGAGCAGCCGTGATTCGACCCAATGTACGCGGTTCAGCTGGTTATGGTAAGCACTACATGTCCATGGATAATGGTTTTAAACGTGAAGATTCAGTCAAGGACATCGGTGCCTTGCTGGATTGGATAGCCACCCAGCCGGATCTGGATAAGAATCGTGTGGCAGTTTATGGCGGCAGTTATGGGGGTTACATGGTGCTGGCGAGTTCTGTGCATTACAGCGACCGCATCAAAGCTGCAGTGGACGTTGTGGGCATCAGCAATTTTGTAACCTTTCTTGAAAATACGCAGGATTACCGTCGCGATCTCAGACGTGCTGAATATGGCGATGAACGTGACCCTGCTATGCGCAAGCACTTGCAAAGTATCAGCCCGTTAAACCATGTTGATCGGATCAAAATACCGATGTTAGTGGTTCAGGGACAGAACGATCCCAGGGTGCCGGTCACAGAAGCGATCCAGGTGGTGGAAGCCTTGCGGGTACAGGGTCAACCGGTATGGTATATGAATGCTTTGAATGAAGGCCATGGTTATCGTAAAAAGGAAAATCGTGATGTTTATCAGCAGGCTGCGATCATGTTTCTGCAAAAATACTTGGTGGAGGGTGATCAATAGACAGACCTCGAGCTTAGGCTGATGTCATCGGTAAGCATTGTCGACCCTACAAAAAGCTGTGGTTTTATTGCTTAATCCAATCTGTTAACTCCGACGGGCTTGCGATCACCTCATCCGGTTGCTCGGACCAGCGTTCCGGCTGAGCACCGCTATGGGTGACAACCACTGAGATAACACGATTGGATGGCCCCAGCCGCTGATCGAGGCCACGGGCAAACATCACGTCGGCAATATGGTCACCGACATAGATGATCGTTTTGTCCTGGGTCTGACCAAAAATTTCTTGCAAGCACTTCAGGCCACCATCCGGTGCGGGTTTCTGCTCATGGTGGGGCAGGTCTTCGTAGCCGATGACTGATTGAAAAGCGGCTGTAATGCCATGCTCTTTCAATACCTGCCTGATGTTAGCTGACGCGTTGGCCGAACAGATGCCCTGGGGTAAATGGGACAGCTGATTAACGCTATCTACAACGCCATCAAATAGGGTCACAGCGGTATGGTCGAGCATTTGATAGGTTTCCCACAACGGCCCGGCAGTTTCAACTTCATGGTCATTCATACCAAAAAAATCACGATACAGGTCCCGCCAGTGATCGGCCCCATGGTTCGCAGCGTGGTAGTCGGTTTCGTTTTGCAACGAAAGTGGCAGCTTACTGCCCGTCAATCGTGGTGCAACCTTAGCCAGAATTTGTTTGGTGATGGCAATATTTTTGGCTGCCGAATCGGCCAAAGTGCCATCGAAGTCCCACAAAATGGCGTCAACTTTGATCTGTTTATTGATTTGAGACATAGGTTTTCCAGTTTCGCATAAAATGAATTGTTGAGGACACTAAAAATACCAATAATTACGCAGCATGACAGCAGGGGATATACTTGGTAAATGTCTGCCGTACTCGCCATTGATCAGGGAACCACGGGTTCTACCGCGCTTATCATTTCAAAACAAGGCGAGGTCCTTGGGCGTGCTTATTCCGAGTTTACCCAGCATTATCCGCAACCCGGTTGGGTCGAACACGATGCGGAAGAAATCTGGCAGGTCAGTCTGCGCGTCATGGTGGAAGCGTTGGCCGACTCCGGTCTGGGCATGGGCGAACTGGTTGCGATTGGGATAACCAACCAGCGGGAGACCACGGTTATCTGGGATAGGCAAACGGGCAAACCGGTGTATCGCGCGATTGTGTGGCAGAGTCGCCAGAGTGCCTCTGTGTGCGAGGAATTGCGTGCGCAAGGCCAAGAGCCTTTTTTTCGTGAACGCACCGGGTTGGTGCTGGATGCCTATTTTTCGGGCACCAAGATTCGCTGGATTCTCGATCAAAATCCGGCGCTACAACGGCGTGCCGAGTGTGGTGAACTGGCATTTGGCACCATCGACAGCTGGTTATTGTGGAACCTCACCGGTGGCAGCACTGCCGCAGGTGCCGTGCACTTGACCGAGCCCACCAACGCATCACGAACCTTGTTGTATAACATCGACGAGCATGACTGGGACCCGGATCTGTGCCGATTACTGAATGTTCCTGTGTGCATGCTGCCCGCGGTTCAGCCCAGTTCGGGGGTGTTTGGTGAAACCGTTTCACTTGATGGCATACCTGCAGGTGTACCGATTGCAGGTATGGCGGGAGATCAACAGGCAGCCCTGTATGGTCAGGGTTGCTGGCACGCTGGGCAGGCCAAGAATACTTATGGTACCGGTTGTTTCCTGCTGATGAATATGGGTCGCAAACGTCCGTTTAGCGAGCATGGCTTGATCACAACCATTTGTTGTGACGCCAATGGTCAGCCAGCCTATGCACTGGAAGGTTCAGTATTTATTGCGGGTGCCGCTATTCAGTGGCTACGTGATGAACTGGGTCTCATCAGTGATGCCGGCGAAAGTGAGGCGCTGGCGCTTCAACTCGACGGTAACGATGGTGTTTACCTGGTACCCGCTTTTGCTGGTCTTGGCGCACCACACTGGGACATGGATGCACGTGGTGCCATCCTTGGGTTGACGCGGGGAACCGGGCGCGCGCACATCGTCAGGGCAGCACTCGAATCGATTGCCTTCCAAACACGCGATATTGTTGAGGCAATGAACAAGGATTCCGGGATTGAACTCACGGAACTCAAAGTGGATGGCGGTGCGGCACGTAATAATTTTCTGATGCAATTCCAGGCTGATGTTCTCGGCGTATCGGTAGACCGCCCGATCTTGGTTGAAACCACAGCGGCCGGTAGTGCCTTTCTGGCGGGCCTGGCGGTTGGTTTTTGGAGCAGTCCGGATGAGTTAAAGGGTGTGCGCAAGAATGAGCGTTGTTTCGAACCTGAAATGGAACCACTGTACAGCGACGCCTTGTACAACGAGTGGTTGGCGTGCGTGGCCCGAATCAGTACCTCAAGCGGGTCGGGGCGGTAAAATCAGATGGGATTGACAGGTGAAGATGATATGAATGCGGAACAACAGTCAATGACGCAAAACAGCGGTAAAGTCAGAACTACCGATGGCCTTGATCTGTTTTGGCAATGCTGGCTTGGCAATGAGGTTTCGGCTGTGATCGTTTTAATCCATGGTCTGGCCGATCATAGCTCTCGTTATACCGAAACCGCTCAACATCTTGTCCGGCACGGTTTGGCGGTCTATGCCTGTGATTTGCGTGGTCATGGTTTGAGTCCTGACGGGCATCAACCCGGTCGGGTTCACGTCGATGATTTTAGTGACTATGCCTATGATGTTGAGGCCGTGCTGGCATTGTCAAAACAACGTCACCCGGGCTTGCCGCATATCATCCTTGGTCACTCCATGGGAGGTCTTATCGCACTCAACTATGCCATCGACAACCCGCATAAACTTGATGGCGCTGTGCTTTCATCACCAGCGCTGGGGACACACCCGGACGCCAGGCCACCACGATTACTGAATTTGCTGGTTCGTGTTCTGGTTCATCTGCGACCTCGTTTGTTTTTTCCCAGTGATCTTGATACAGACGCCATCTCCCGCGACCCAGACGTGGTCAGGACCTACATTGATGATGCGCTGGTTTCAGAAAAAGTGTCGGCGCGTTGGTACGTGGCAATTACCAAAGCCATTGCAGATATTCAGGACAGAGCACCTGAACTGCAAATCCCAACACTGTTGATGCAGTCTGGTGCTGACCGACTGGTTGATCCGCAAGTTGTCCGACGTTGGGCTGGACAAGCGCCAGCGGAGCTTCTTGAATTGCGTGTGTGGGACGGTCTTTACCATGAGATGTTCAACGAGCCCGAAAAAAACAAGGTCCGGGCCTGTGTAATCGACTGGATTTCAAGAAAGTTTCCATAATTCTGAACAACATTCAGCTATTTACAGCTTGAAAAAGGTGTATATTACAATTTCCTAATAGAATTACCGGTGCGCTTGCTGGCTCATTGTTCAACCTTGGGACAGGCTCAAAATCGGTACCTTGTCGTGAAAATGGAGTAACGCAAATGAAGATTTTCTTTCACCTGTCACTGTTTATGTTGACCGCACTATTCACTGTTGCTGTAGTGGCAGAAGATTCTCATTACAAACCTTTTGTTGTTGCTTCAGTCACTCCGGGTAGCCTGGCGGAGCAGACGCAATTAACGCTGGCTGCTTTGGAAAACGCGGGTTTTGAAGTTGCAGGTCAGTACACGCCAGTCGATGGCACCAATATCATTGTGGTAAGCAATGATGAATTGAAGAAAATCGCTGCCCTGTCAGATCGCGGTGGTTATGCTGCAGGTCAGCGAGTCAGCGTTTCTGAGGCTGATGACAACATTGAAGTAACGTTCATGAATCCGGTCTATATACAATATGGCTACCACCTAGAAGGTGACATGCAGTCTGTTTATGATGCCCTGGTTGCCAGCCTTGGAAAAGATCATTTCTGCGGCGCGGTTGGCAAAAAGATGACTGCCAGGAAGCTCAGGAAATACCATTACATGATGGGTATGCAGTACTTTGATGACCCATCGGAGTTGGGTTCTTTTGATTCTTATGAAGCAGCCATTGAGGCTGTTGAAAACGGCTTGGCGCGGTCCGGTGATGCATTGAGCCAGGTTTACCGCATTGACATCCCCGGCAAACAACAAACCGTGTTCGGAGTGGGCATGAAAATGAGTATTGAGGATGAGAAAAATATGGATTCTGCGTTCCAAATGAATGTGGTCGATTTTGAAGGTTGTAAAAAACGCGCCTACTTCCCTTACGAAGTGCTGGTTGACGGCAACAACGTCGAGGCACTTCATATGCGTTTCCGTATGGCGATGCATTTTCCCAACCTGAGCATGATGGGTAAGCATGGGTTTATGAAAATGATGTCATCACCGGGCGCAATTGAAGATGCGCTGGAGGATATGATTGCAGCGCAATAAATCTACGCTCAAGTATTCGCAGAATGAGGCCGGATAATGTATCCGGCCTTTTTTCTTTCCAGTGTTAGTCACTGACACTGTCCTGAAATTAGGTTCACAGCTACACCGGAATAGTTTAAACTTAAACTAAATGTCGCTTGTAGGATTAATATAAATGAAAATTGCCTGTGTTGGGGGTGGACCTGCCGGTCTGTATTTTGCCATTTCCATGAAGTTGCGCTCTACAAAGCACGAGATAACAGTTTTTGAACGTAATCGCTGTGATGATACTTTCGGTTGGGGTGTGGTTTTTTCCGACAGTGTATTGGCGGACCTCGAAAGGAATGATCCAGCTTCAGCCGCGATGGTCACTGACGGCTTCATTCACTGGGATGACATTGATGTCCATTACAAGGGTGAGCTCATTTGCTCCGGTGGGCATGGTTTTTGTGGTATCGGGCGCTTGCACCTGCTGAAGATCCTCTACAAACGGGCTGCGGAACTGGGTGTAAAACTGGTATTTGAAACTGAAGTAGAACCTGATCTGGACGCATTCTCCGAGTATGACCTGGTCATCGCTTCCGATGGCATCAACAGTCGCTTCCGGGATGCTTATAAAGAGCACCTGGATGTTGATATTGACGTGCGACCGAATAAATTTTTATGGCTGGGAACCAACAAGTTGTTTGATGCGTTCACTTTCATATTCAAACAAACACCAGCGGGTTGGGTCTGGGTTCATGCCTACAAATTTGATCAGCAAACCTCTACCTTTATTGTTGAATGTCAGCAGTCAACATGGGAACAGCTAGGCCTTGGCGAAATGAGCCAGCAAGCCTGTTCAGATTACCTTGAAGACCTATTCAGCGAGTATCTGGATGGTAATGCCCTGATGAGTAATGCCGGGCATATACGTGGTTCGGCATGGATCAGTTTCCCACGGGTACTGTGTGGTCAGTGGCGCTACAAAAATCTGGTTTTGATCGGCGATGCCGCGCATACCGCTCATTTTTCAATTGGTTCAGGTACCCGGCTTGGGTTTGAAGATGCGATTCATCTTGCGGATGCTCTGAACTCAACTACAGATATGGATCAGGCATTGGAAGGCTACCGTGAGACACGTACGATCGAGGTTTTGCGGTTACAAAGTGCGGCACGCAATTCAATGGGATGGTTCGAGAATTTGCCACGTTACACCCAGCTTGAACCGATGCAGTTTAACTATGCCTTGTTGACTCGCAGCCAGCGTGTCAGTCACGAAAACCTGCGTTTGCGTGATCCGGTTTGGCTGCAAAGTATGGAGCAGTGGTTTTTACACAAGTCTACCGGTAAGTCACAGGCTGGCGGAGAGACCGTGCCGCCAATGTTTACCCCGTTTAAGCTACGAGACATGGTATTGAAGAATCGTGTTGCCGTTTCACCCATGGCGATGTACAGCGCGGTGGACGGAACACCGAATGATTTTCACCTGGTCCACCTTGGCGCACGAGCGCAAGGCGGTGTTGGGTTGATCATTACCGAAATGACCGGTGTATCAGCGGATGCCCGTATCACGCCGGGTTGTGCTGGCCTTTACCGTGATGATCATATCGAGCCCTGGAAAAGAATTGTTGATTTTGTTCACAGCAACGAAGGTACAAAAATTTGCTTGCAACTCGGTCACTCAGGACCAAAGGGTGCGACTAAAACACTTTCAGAAGGTGCGGACAAACCACTGGATCAGGGTGCCTGGCAGGTCATGGCCCCGTCACCGATCGCCTGGTCACCCGAAAACCAGGTGCCGCGGCAGATGACACGACAGGATATGGATCGGGTACGGGATGAGTTTGTAAGCGCAGCAGAGCGGGCAGAAGTCTGTGGCTTTGACATGCTTGAAATGCATTTTGCACATGGTTACCTGATGTCGGCATTTCTCTCGCCACTCAGTAATCAGCGAGAGGATGAATACGGCGGCAGCTTGGAAAACAGGTTACGTTTTCCATTAGAAGTATTTAATGCCGTACGTGAGCGATGGCCCGAGAACAAACCCATGTCTATACGCATATCTGCAACAGACTGGGTCGAGGGTGCATTTGCTGGTGATGATGCTGTGCAGGTAGCGCGCGTCTTTGCGCACGCAGGCGTCGACATTATGGATGTTTCTGCGGGTGGAACCAGCACCCAGGCCAGACCTGTGTATGGGCGTATGTTCCAGACACCACTGAGTGATCAGATCAGACAGGAGGTAGGCATCCCAACCATGGCGGTGGGCAATATTTATGAGACTGATCATGTCAACAGCATCATTGCAGCGGGACGCGCGGACCTGTGTTGTTTGGCGAGGCCCCATCTCGCAGATCCTTACTGGACCCTGCACGCAGCCGCACAACTTGGATATCAAGGCCAAACGTGGCCGATACAATACGTTTCAGGACGAAATCAGTATGAACGGAATCTCGCCCGGGCGGCCGAGATGGTCATCAACGCTTAAGTCAGGGAGGTATAGTGTGAAGACAAGCAAAACGCAAACAGCGCTTGAAAAAATGGAGCAGACACCACGTCGAAAAATGGCGCTGCGCATATGGTTACGCTTGCTGACGTCATCACAGTTAATCGAGAAACAGGTGCGTGGGCGTTTTCGTACCGAGTTTGAAACCACCTTGCCCCGTTTTGATGTCATGGCAGCATTAGCCCGAGAGCCCAAAGGGCAAACCATGGGTGATGTTTCGCGCTGGCTACTGGTTTCCAGTGGCAACATCACCGGTATTATTTCTCGCCTGGTCGCAGATGGTATGGTCACACGCCACCGCTCCACGGGTGACCGACGTTCACACCTGGTTAAACTCAGCGGCAAGGGCAGGAAGGAATTTGACCGTATGTCGACCACCCATGAGAAATGGGTGAGAGATATGTTTTCCGGAATGACGAGGCAAGAGATGACAACACTTGATGATCTGTTGAGAAAAGTCAAAATTTCTCTCATCAATGAGGAGTCTTCATGACCATCCAGGTAAAACACTTTCAATGGCAGCAAGAAGGCGCTATTGGTTTTGTTACTCTTAACCGGCCTGAAAGAAAGAACCCGCTCACGTTTGATTCCTATGCCGAGCTACGCGATACCTTTCGTGCACTGGTGGATGATGAGTCGGTCAAAGCAGTTGTTATCTCAGGTCAGGGTGGAAACTTTTGTTCCGGTGGTGATGTACATGAAATCATCGGGCCGCTGACAAAAATGGACATGACTGGTCTGCTGGACTTTACCCGTATGACTGGTGATTTAATCAAGGCTATCCGGAGTTGTCCGCAACCGGTTATTGTTGCAGTTGACGGAGTTTGCGTGGGCGCAGGCGCCGCTGTTGCGATGGCTGCAGACATTCGGTTTGGCACAGTACAGAGCAAAACAGCATTCCTTTTTACCCGTGTTGGTCTGGCAGGTTGTGACATGGGTGCGTGCTCGATGTTACCGCGGATAATCGGTCAGGGCAGGGCATCGGAACTACTATTTACAGGCCGATCGATGTCTGGAACTGAGGCATTTAACTGGGGTTTTTTCAATAGTTTGTGTGAGCCGGAAGTGGTCTTTTCGGAAGCTGTCGAAATGGCAAAGCGGTTGGCAAATGGCCCCAATTTTGCCCATGCAATGACCAAAAACCAGTTAAATGTCGAGTGGGATATGTCACTCGATAGCGCCATTGAGGCCGAAGCACAGGCTCAGGCGATTTGCATGCAGACCGAAGATTTCAAACGTGCATACCAGGCATTTGTTGCTAAAGAAAAACCAAGATTTGAGGGTAACTGATGCCGGATACCAGTTATTTGGATTGGCCATTTCTGGAGCCTGAGCACCGTCAACTCAAAGCGGGGCTCGATCAGTGGTGCGCTGAAAATTCCAATTTGCTTGATCCGGGTACAGGCAACCTTGATATGGCATGCCGTGGACTGGTAAAGCTACTCGGTGATGCTGGTTGGCTAAACTACAGCGTGCCCAGGATGCATGCTGATGTTGGTCCAACGCTGGATGTGCGCAGTCTGTGCTTGCTTCGGGAAACACTCGCTTACCAATCGGGATTGGCAGATTTCTGTTTTGCGATGCAGGGGCTTGGTAGTGGGCCTGTCAGCCTTTTCGGCAGTCAGGAATTAAAAAGAACCTGGTTACCGTCGGTCGCGTCAGGTGACAGTATTGCGGCCTTTGCTTTGTCTGAAAAGCAAGCGGGTTCCGATGTCAGTGCGTTGACAACACGCGCAGATCGAGTGGGTAATCATTACATTCTCAACGGTGAAAAAACCTGGATTTCCAACGCCGGGACCGCAGATTTTTACACCGTATTTGCACGCACCGGAGAAGCCCCAGGTGCCAGGGGCTTGAGTGCATTTGTGGTGGCGGCGGACACGCCTGGCCTCAGTGTAAGTGAGCGGATTGATATTATCGCGCCGCATCCATTGGGAACATTGGAATTCGACAACTGCAGAATACCCATCGATCAGTTATTGGGTGTGCCCGGGCAGGGTTTTAAAGTGGCGATGGCTACCTTGGATGTATTTCGCACCACGGTCGCCGCTGCAGCATTGGGTTTTGCTCGTCGCGCCTACGATGAGACACTGACACATGTACTGAGCAGGGAGTTGTTTGGTGCGCCACTTGCCGAGTTACAAATGACCCAGGCATCGGTGGCGCAAATGGCGCTGGATATCGATACCAGTGCACTGTTGGTCTACCGTTCGGCGTGGGCCAAGGATGGTGGCCAGGAACGTGTTACGCGAGAGGCTGCGATGGCTAAATTGTATTCGACCGAGCAAGCGCAACAGGTAGTTGACCGTGCTGTTCAATTGTTCGGTGGCCTGGGTGTGACATCAGGACAGGTGGTTGAACGCTTGTATCGCGAAATACGTTCGCTGCGAATCTATGAGGGTGCGAGTGAAGTACAGAAGGTCGTTATAGCCCGTAATGAATATAAACGGTTCAATAAAAATACACCGAATCAAGGAAAATAAATAATGACGAATAAAATCCTGTTGCCACCCGGTTGGTCGCGCCCGCATGGTTATTCAAACGGCGTATCAGCAGACGGTCGTATGGTTTTTGTCGCCGGGCAGATTGGTTGGGACGAGACACATCATTTTCCGGCTGGCAGCATCGCTGGTCAGGTTGAGCAAACACTGAAAAACACAGTGGCGGTATTGGCAGAGGCAGAGGCAGAGCCCCAGCATATTGTCCGTATGACCTGGTACATCACCAGCCGGACTGAATATATCAATGAAATCAAGGAAATTGGCAGTATCTGGCGGGAAGTCATTGGTAAACATTATCCCGCCATGGCAGTGGTTGAAGTATCCGCATTAATTGAGAGCACCGCTAAGGTCGAAATTGAAACCACGGCTGTGGTTCCTCGCTAGTATGTATCGACCGCCCCAACGAATAAAATATAAAGCCAATGCTGGGCAGCCACCCACTGGCACTGAGGCACAGCAAGCACAACTCTTTAGCCCAATCAGTTACAAAAACCTGCAACTCGAGCAACGTACCTGGGTGCCGGCAATGGTTCCCTGGCGCGCCAGCGAGGAGGGCTTCGTAACTGATGATATTCTGGATTGGTATGAACGCATGGCACTCGGCAAGCCGGGTGCTTTGGTTGTTGAGGCGACCGGCATCCGGGATATTCCTAGCGGACCATTGCTGCGTATGGGGGATGACCGTTTTATCCCCGGTTTATCAGAGCTAAGCGACGTGGTGCGTAATGCCAGTGATGGCCATACCCGCTTGTATATTCAGGTCATTGATTTCCTGTCTATCAGGCGCCGGCCTGAGCGTGAAAAGTTTATCAGCCGTTTTCTTGAAATCACCGATAATCATCGTCAGCGACTCAATGCTGAAGATGATTGTGAGACAGAAATCCGGAAAAAACTGCTTGCGCTGACAGATGAGGCGTTGAAAGCAATATTGACAGCACGGGAGTACGAAAGCCTGAGTCGGGGGTTTCGTGAGCGTGTCACCGACCTTCATTTACCACACATCCGTGAATTGCCCGAGGTGCTGCCGAATCTGTTTGCGGCCGCGGCTGGACGTGCGCAGCAGGCCGGTATGGACGGGGTTGAACTGCATTATGCACATGCTTACACAATGGCTTCATTTCTGTCCGCACGCAACCATCGTGATGATGGCTACGGAGGCTCCAGGGAGAATCGTTTACGTTTGCCACTGGAAGTCTACACACGGGTCAGAGAAAGGGTTGGTGATGATTATGCTGTTGGTTGTCGTTATCTGAGTGATGAATGCATCGATGCCGGCAGTGATGTCGAGGATGCAAAATATTTTGGTATTGAGTTTGCACGTGCCGGGATGGACTTTGTCTCAATTTCCCGTGGTGGCAAATTCGAAGATGCTGCCCAGCCAAAGCCAGGTTGGGCGGTTTACCCATACACGGGCTTAAGTGGCTACGAATGCATGCCATCGTATGTGTCTGATGAAAAGGGGCCGTTTGGCCGTAATTTTGGCCCGGTTGCTGCCATTCGTGAAGCTATCCGTCAGGCTGGGTTTGAGACACCGGTTGTGGTTGCGGGTGGTATCCATAGTTTTGAGCAAGCCGAAGCTGCTTTGAGTGAAGGAACGGCCGACATCATCGGCGCAGCAAGGCAAAGCCTCGCAGACCCCGACTGGTTTCTTAAACTGCGCATGGGTCGTGGTGACGAGGTTAATCTGTGTGAATATACTAATTCCTGCGAAGGTCTTGACCAGAAACACAAGCAAGTGACTTGCAAACTGTGGGACCGGATCGGTCTGGATCAGCCTGGGGTCAAGTTGAGTCGGGATGGAAGGCGACGACTCACTGCGCCGCCATGGAAACCTTGATCTGGGAAAAGCAGGGGTCAAACAAATCAGGGGTCAGATTCAAATGCACCAACCATTAGTTGTAATTACACGGAACATTAAATGCATTTGAGTCTGACCCCGGTTCTACACGGGACATTAAATGCATTTGAGTCTGACCCCGGTTCCGATTATGCCTGCGGGTTAACCCGTCACTTTCCTCAGAAGTGCACGGCCCACAAAGCGAGCCTTGTTGCCCAGGGTGAAGCGTTCCAGATTCGTTTTTACGATACCCTTGGTGAAGCGTGTGCGTTTGGAATAATCAATTTTCACATCGACGATAACCGGTTTGTTTTGTGCAGCGTAGGCCAGAGCCTGGTGGATGCCTTTTGCACAGTCACTGTCATCGCTGATACAAATGAATTCGCAGCCTGTTGCATCAGCAACACCGCTAATCTTCATTTCGGGCAAGACAGAACAGGTCTTGCGGTTATAGGGGATCTCCTGGGCCTGGGAAATTTGAGATAATTCACCATCGTTAAATACAAAATATACCGCGCCGGTACCGAGGGAAGACGCGGTCAGTGTCTCCATACAGGTCATTAAAAATGCACCGTCGCCTATAATACCGACAACCTGTTTGTCCGGGTTGGCCAGCTTGGCGGCAGTCACCCCGGGTGTGCAGTACCCCATACAGTTGAAATCGGTCGGAGAGATGAAACCCCGTGGTGTATGGATAGGCATCAGCTCGGCCGTCAAGAAAGTGTGGTTGCCGTCGTCGGCAACCACGATGGCATCATCTTCCAACTGTCTGCGCAGTTCAATGAAGAAATTGGCTGGATTTACACGACCCTTGCTGTCATGCCTGAGCCACTCTTGCAAATACGCCATTTTGTCTTTTTTAATGGCAGATTTTAATTTGCTATCGTCGGCCTTGGGTTTGCCGAGACTTTGCAGTGATTTAAGAAGTTCAGCTAATACCTCGCCGGCATCACCTTCGATACTGATGGCGGCAGGGTAGTTGGCACTGAAGACTTCGGGGTTTATATCGATATGGATCAGGTCTTTTGGTGGCTTAACGCCAAAACTACCGGTTGCGATCTCACCAAAGCGGGTACCGACGGCCAGCATGCAATCACAGTTCTTGAATGCGTTCTCAGCGGCTGGAACAGCGGCCTGGCCAAAGCTCATTCCAGTATGCAGTGGGTTGTTGGCGGGGAAACTGCTTAATCCCTGTAATGTGGTTGATACTGGTGCATTGAGAAATTCAGCGATGTTAACCGATTGTCCAGTGGCATCAACGCAACCCCAACCCAAAAACAAACCCGGGCTTTTGGCCGCATATAGTTTTTGTGCAGCCTGTTGAATTGCGTCGTGATCAAGATCAACTTCTTTCGCCATAGCAACAAATGGCTGGGGCTCTGGCACCTCTGCCGGGAATAGTTGTAAATTGACTGGCACTTCTATAAAAACCGGGCCCGGCTCACCTGAAGTGGCGATTTGATAAGCCTCGTAAATGGCGGGGATTATCTGTTCGTGAGCTTCAATTTTATAAGTTTTTTTGGTAATGGGGGCTAACAGGGCATGCTGGTCTACTTCGTGTAATTGATATTTTTTGTCACTATCTGTCCGGATACCACCACAAATAATCAACATCGGAATGCCATCCAGGAATGCCTCACCAATGCCGCTGGCCGCCTGAGTAACCCCCGCTGCCGGAACGATGAGCAGGGTGCCAATGTCATCTGATGTCCGGCTAAAGGCATCGGCCATAA
Organism: Gammaproteobacteria bacterium; assembly: GCA_021772935.1. GTDB lineage: Bacteria > Pseudomonadota > Gammaproteobacteria > Xanthomonadales > SZUA-36 > SZUA-36. The sequence goes on along the minus strand of JAJFLA010000015.1, from coordinate 6,198 downwards.
AAGCTGCACCACCTTCATGAGTGACGAGAATGGGACGGATCAGTTCGGATGTATTGAGTTCATCATATATTTCGGTATTGTGAACCCCCGGAATACCAAAAGTGTGTTTGACTCCTATTTGTTCAAGGGCGTAGCGTACCAACCATGCGCCTGTCTTTTTCATCCGGAACCTCTTGGCTTTGTCATTATATGATTATGGGGTCAATGGCTGGCTAGTGATAGAGCGTGTCGCCATCCGGGCATTTAAAATACAATTGGAAATAAAAGTACCCTCCAGCGATTTTAGCCCATTGATGCCGCCTCCGCCGAAGCCGGCAGCCTCACCAGCTGCATACAGACCGGGTATCGGCTCTCCAGCAGACGAAAGTACACGGCTTTCCAGATCCGTTTGAATGCCACCCATGCTTTTGCGGCTGACGATAAACTCCCGAAATGCAACCAGTGGCATGGATTTATTGTTTAAGATTTTCTCAAATTTACAAGTACGTGACCTATCACCACGCCAGTTTCTGACCTGGCTTAAACGTCTTAGTTGCTCATCGTTGTGAAATTCTTTACCAAGCTCAATCTGTTCATCGTAGCGTTGAATGGATTGTCTGATAGTAGCAAGATCAACACAACCCCTTCCCACGCTTTGACTATTGGCATTCAGGTGGTTCATTTTATCCACCAGCTCTTCAAGATTGTTAGCAATAACAACATCTTCGCATGTGTCGACGAGGGACTGCAGCAGTCTGTGGTTACCCATGGATATCTCCCGTACCAGCTGGAATATTTTCCGGTCACGAAATGCTGGATTGCTTTCGGCACCTGACACGGCGATCTCCTTCAAGGCGATTTTCCAATTCATTACCTGCCAACTGTAACCATACGGGTCCTGGGCGATGCGTTTGCATATGAGATGGGTATCGAAGCCGGTTACCAGCGGCGTGGGGCCAAAACGTTTTCCTGTTGCGTCCAACCAGAGTGCTGATTTCGGGGGGATCAGGCTCAAACCTTCTTTAGGGATATGCGGGTCTGGGTGATGGATACCCGCAGCATAGTTCCACATTTGATGTAGATTGGTGACTTTGCCGTTGATTTTTTCGACCGCATCGTGGACTGTACCATCCGCATATTTGTGTGCGCCATTAAGGATGTGTTCAGGTGCTTTACCCCAGGATTTATCCCATTCCTGTTTAACTCGATTGATATCACCATTGATACCACCACTTGCCAATACGACGATGGGGGCGTCAATCTCAAATTCCTGCCCGCTTTCTTCCAGACATCCCCGTACCCCTGAAATGCTCTGGTTTTGTAAAAGTAGTGATTCTACTTTGTGATTGAAGAGACAGGTCAGATTGGCAGCCTTCGCATGTTGCTTGAGTTCATTAATCAGGGTCCGCATAAGATGTTGCCCGGTACCCCAAATAATATGGTAACGGGGCAGCGAGTTGCCATCACCAGACTCACCTCGTTCTACCCAGTGGGGGATGGGGAAAAATTTAATCCCCTTGGGCCTGAGCCAGTTGTAAATGTCATCGACGCTACGGTTTACGTATAGTTCAGCCCATTGCTTTGGCCAGCTGTCACTATCCGGGAACTGAGCAAAAGATTGCCAGTCCCTCAGGGCTGTTTCGGGACTGTCGTGAATACCGTTGAGGCGTTGTATGGGGGTATTGACCAGGGTCATGCCACCGAGGGAGTTCATCGCGAGACCTCCAAAATTTTCTTCGGAATCCCGGTCAATGATGGCGATTTTTAAATTCTGCTCGAGTAGTTCGAGTGCCGCACTTATACCTGCCAGTCCAGCCCCGACAATGGCAACGTCATATTGTATTTTTTTATGCACTGGCAGTTTCCTCGAAGACAAGAATTGTTCATAATATAAGCGCGTTAAAACACACTATTTTACATGCAGGAATTGTATCTCATGAGCGAATACCGTTTCCCCTATAAAGATGCTACGTTTTTACTCAATGACCTGCTCGATTTTGACCAGATGTGTCTGGATGCGGGTTTGGAAGAGGTGAACGCCGAGCTGGCTCTTGCCATTTTGGAGGAGGCGGGTCGTCTGGGCAGCGAAGTCCTGGCTCCGTTGAATGCCATTGGTGACGAGTTGGGCGCCAAACTTGAAGAAAACGGCGTGCAGGAGACTCCAGGCTTCGCCGAAGCATACCGTCAATACGTTGACAATGGCTGGGCTTCACTCTATGGCGATGAAGAATTCGGTGGTCAGGGCATGCCGAAGGCGTTGGGGGCTGCCGTGGTAGAAGTCTGGGATTCCGCCTGTGTCGCTTTTTCTTTGTGTCCTTTGCTCACGACTGGTGCGGTCGCGGCCATTGCAGCGCATGGCTCCGATGAAATGAAACACAGCTACCTGCCCGACATGATCAGTGGTGAGTGGACCGGTTCGATGTGTCTCACCGAGCCCGCTGCGGGTTCCGACCTTGCAGCGGTGACCACCAAAGCGGTACCGGAAGAAGACCATTTTCTGATTACTGGACAGAAAATATTTATCACCTGGGGTGATCACCAAATGACGGAAAACGTCATTCACCTGGTGCTGGCCCGATTGCCGGACGCTCCCGCAGGTGTCAGGGGGATTTCGCTGTTTCTGGTACCAAAATTTCTGCTTGATGAAAATGGTCGCCCCGGTAAGCGCAATGATGTGTATTGTGTGGGTATTGAACACAAACTGGGAATTCACGGCAGTCCGACCTGCACCATGAGTTTTGGCGACAATGGCGGTGCGGTCGGTTACCTGGTTGGTCAACCGCATAATGGTTTGTTGGCCATGTTTACAATGATGAATGAAGCCCGCCAGGGTGTTGGCCTGCAGAGTCTTGGTGTTTCCGAGCGTTCCTATCAGCAGGCGCTGGCCTACGCCAAAGAACGTTTACAGGGTACGCGCAGTGATGGCTCCCGTTACCCGATCATCGAATTCCCGGATGTACGACGTATGTTAATGGTGATGAAGTCGGCAACCGAAGCTATGCGTGGGTTGATCTATGTCGCGGCGGCGGAGGGTGATCGGGAACACTCGGCAAAAAGTCCGGAAGATGCTCAACGATACGCAGCGCGAACCGGCGTATACACACCCATTGTTAAAGGCTGGATCTCGGAATTATCTCAGGAAGTTACCTACCTGGGTACCCAGGTCCACGGCGGTATGGGTTATGTCGAGGAAACAGGCAGTGCCCAGCACTACCGCGATGCGCGCATCATGACTATTTATGAGGGAACAACAGGTATCCAGGGATTAGACCTGGTCGGTCGTAAAACACTCGGTGACGATGGTGCGGCCTTGCAGGAATTACTGGATGAAATGCAGGTCACTGCAGAAAATATGTCCGCTGTAGACAGTCTTGCCGGGATGGCTTCCTCGTTGATGAAAGCGGTAGGTTCCGCTGGCGAGGCGAGGGCGTGGTTGCTGGAGCATGCAACGCAGGATCGGAACGTTGCTGGTGGAGTCAGTGTTAATTTCATGATGCTGATGGGTTATTTGTGCGGTGGGTGGATCATGGGGCGATCGGCACTCAAGGCGGTGCAATTGTTGCAGGCAGGTGGGGGTGATGTGGCATTTTTGGAAGCCAAGCAGGTGACGGCACAGTTCTATTTTGACCACCTGTTACCACGCACGGTCAGTTATCTTGCAACGGTCAAGTCAGGTAGCGGAAGTATGATGGCCCTTGAGGTAGAGCAGTTCTGAATCACAACAGTGCTGGCAACCTGGCTTGGCTTAATTCACTTCTTGCAGGCAAGTCAATGTAGTAAATGGTTATAATCAGTTACATTGGTCCGAGACGCTTATTTTTTTCAGGCTGGAGAATTCAATTACCCAGTTTTGCAGTTGGTGCATTTTGTACGACGGAGAATGATCATGAGAAGAGTTCTGAAATTATTTTTGGTGCTAATTGCTTTTGCTATGGCGTTACCGGTGATGGCAAAAGATGCTGAAGGCGGTCTTCGCTACTCCATTACTGTGACAAAATTTGAGAACAAAGCCGGTTGGCATGGCCAGTGGGATATCGGTGATGCCTGGGGTACGGTATTGACCGACATGCTTAACCAGACCGGAAGGTTTATCGTGCTGGGTGAGACTGATATGCGGTCTGCGGCCCTGGGTGAGCAGGACTTTGCAGCATCCGGGCGCACTGCCGGCGGTAAAAAAGCTCCCGTAACCGGGCAAATGACACCGGCCCAGTTACTTGTCAAGGGTGCAATTACCCATGTCCAGGGTGACACTGGTGGTAAGGGCGGTGGAATTCGTATCAAGGGTTTCAAAATTGGTGGCGGTGGCGGCACCGGTGAAGTCAATGCAACAATCTATATCGTAGACTCAACAACGGGTCAGGTAGTCGCCTCCAAGAGTGTCGTGGGCACACATAAGAAATCAAAGCTGAATGCTGGCTATTCAACCGGAAGCTGGGGCGGTGCATTTGGTGGCAACAAGAAAGATAACGTTGGCATCGCGGTACAAAATGCTAGTGCAGAAGCGGTTGCGTTTTTACTCGAACAAATACCAAATTTTACCTGGACCGGTTCAGTGGTAATGGTGAAAGGCGATAAGGTTTATCTCAATCGTGGTGCGAGAGAAGGTATCACAGTCGGTCAGGTTTTCACTGTTGGTAAAGTTGAAGTGATACGTGATCCGGACACGGGTGAAATCCTCGATGAGGACATGACCGAGGTGGCACGTCTGTCGGTCAACAAGGTTAAAGAGAAGCTGTCTATTGCCAGCGTCACTTCAGGCAGTGCGTCGGCCGTGGCAAAAGGTATGACTATTCATCTGCCCTGAAGCGTTTGCGTGCTCAGCTAGCGGTTTTTCCAACCACGATGCATTGTAAACAAGTCAATTGTAGGTGCTATCGGTTGACCACCCCTGGACTCGTGTTACCTACACGGGTCCAGCTCAACCGTTCATCCCATTGATCTTAATACCAGGAAAATTTAAAAGGATAATATATGACGATCAATGGTTTACAACTACGTTCTAAGATTAAAGATGATAATACCCTCGAGATATCTCTGCTTGAAGTGACGCTACCGGAGCCCGCTCAGGATGAAGTGATCGTCAAGATTGAAGCAGCACCATTGAACCCGTCGGATTTGGCACTGTTATTCGGCCCAGCAGATATGAGTACTGCCCAGGTGAGCGGTACAGCAGAACGGCCTGTTGTGAGTGCGGAAATTCCAGCTAACTTAATGAGATTGGTGACTGCACGGTTGGGGCAATCACTAGCGGTTGGCAACGAGGGTGCGGGTGTTGTTGTCGCCGCCGGCTCTGCCGATGCTGCGCAGGCATTGATGGGTAAGACGGTTGGTATCGCTGGCGGTGAAATGTTCGCTCAGTATCGGACTATGAAGGCCTATATGTGTATGGAGTTTCCAACGGGTACAACTGCAGCAGAAGGTGCATCCTGCTTTGTGAACCCTATGACCGCTCTGGCGATGGTTGAGACCATGCGTGCAGAGGGACATACGGCATTGGTACACACCGCGGCAGCTTCAAATCTCGGACAAATGCTTAATCGTGTCTGCCTTGATGAAGGTATCGAGGTGGTTAATATTGTGCGTAAACCGGAGCAGGAAACCATACTGAGCGACATTGGCGCCCGTTATATCTGTAATTCGAGCGAGAGTAGTTTTTTTAAAGACTTGACCGAAGCCCTGTTGAAAACAGGTGCTACATTGGCATTTGACGCCACGGGTGGTGGCAAGCTCGCTGGCCAGATCCTGACCTGCATGGAAGCCGCTGCAGCACAAACAATGAAAGAGTACAGCCGGTACGGTTCGGATGTTTACAAACAGGTTTATATTTATGGTGGTCTGGACAGGGGGCCAACTACACTGACGCGTAATTTCGGGTTTTGTTGGGGCTTGGGTGGTTGGCTGTTGATGCCATTTCTGCAAAAAGCCGGTATTGAAAAAGTCATGCAATTACGTGCACGGGTTGCCGCCGGACTCAAGACCACTTTCGCCAGCCACTATACCCGGGAGATATCCCTGACTGAGGCATTGTCCCTGCAGGTGATGGCCGAATACGGCAAACAGGCGACCGGAGAGAAATATCTGATCCGACCTCAGCAGTAACAGCCTGTCAGGGCTCTGTGTGTTGTTTCAGGTGTGCCTTTACATCGAAAAAGATCTTCAGACCAATCACGATAAGCAGTATTGGTGCCGGATTTCCCAGGATCATCGTCAGCCCACCGC
>JAJFLA010000014.1 GCA_021772935.1 Gammaproteobacteria bacterium | reverse complement strand
AGAGCCTGTTCCCAATGGCGCGACCCTTTATAAATTTTCGTCCAACCGACTTGGCAAAGGTTTTAAGCCTACTCACCGGTCCCAGCGCACCGAACGACGGAAGCTCATCTTTTGCAAGGTAATCCAGCACCGGCGCAGCATTCATCTTTAGTCGGGTCAGGATGGGTGGAGCATGGGCCGGGATATAACCCCGCTTGTGGCGTTTGACTTCTCTGCCACCCCAATCCACCAGTTCCAGGTAGTCTTTTAGATCGAATGGAATACCATCCTCGTCCTGTGCAGCAAAGGGTCGCAGGGTGGAGTCTTCTGGCCGCAGTATGCGTTCTTGTATGGATGTGTAATCCGATTGTTCCGGTGTACTGGCCATGGCCGCACACTAGTAGTCAGTATGTGCGTTGAACCCTGAGGAAAACAGTAGTGTGGTTTGTTAACCGGTTACCAAGCTGTGCCACTCTCTATTCTAGTTCCTGATTATTGTAATCGTGAACATCCCTGACACAGGAGCGGCCATGTCGTTTGCAACTTGTGGCATATAGTTCTATTTGGGCTTGGACACATCCAGAACGAACACATCAATTAGCCCAGTGAGTTCACGCGGTAACGCTAACTCGATTCTGCTTTTTAGCTCCTGAGCATTTTCGATGTCGTGTCTAATACGCCCAGCAACCTTTTCGTCTCGGCCAAACCAGAGTACGAGATAAATACCCTGTTGCTCTGCGTCTGGGTGGATGGAGTAGCGCTCATGCAGTTGAGTGGAAGCGGCTGTGTATAACCCTGCATACCATTGCCCTTTGACCTCTGTAACTAACAATCTTCTTTTGCCGCCAATCATCTTGGTTGCTGTAAAATCACTCCGCTTTGCACCCTTTAGCTGATGCTCTGGTGTTACTGAGATACCTTTCGGTTCGAGCCTCAAGTTGAGGCGCTCGGCAATAATCTCAGTAGACTGTACTTCGCCTAGCCTCTGAAGGTTCTGATAAAAGCGATTCGCAGAGTTAAACTCTCCACCATCAATAGCCCCTTGGAAGTCTTGGAGTTCTTGGATCACGAGTTGACGTAAACCTTCTACAGTAACTACTGCGTCGCGGTCCAGTTGGTCTTTTATTTCCTGTGGTGTCGGGGGCTCGAAGTCCCTCAGTGCTCTCTTCTTCACTTGACCGGCATATATGCTCTTCAAGTTCTTGTGCAGGTCAACAAACCGTGGGTCGGCGAGAAGCCGGCCAAGGACGGGAATTGCATGATCGGGATCATCTGAGTTTATGGACCAAATAACCTCGGTTAAGAAGCGGTATGCGTTCTCTTTTTTGGGACTTCCCGTCCCCCAGTGATCCGGCAGGTCTACCTTAGGCCACTTGGCGATGAAGGCATCTAGAATGGCTTCCACTTTTCTTGATGTGAGTTTGGGCCAATAGTGATGATCATCATGACTCCATCGCCCAGATCGATCGTAAAGTACAAGCACAGTGCCTTTGTCTGCTTTGAGCCAGTCCCAGTATGCTTCAGGTGCGTCGTCCAGAAAGTACCAAGCGCGCACCAACCAGAAAGTGCGCTTTTGTTCGATATCTTCATTTTCAGTCACATTAGGCCAGTTTGACATAAACTCTGCACAACGCTCCGCGATGATTTCTTTCAAGTTATCCCGGTTACCATACTGAGCAGCAATCTCGAAAAGAGTATCTAGTGGCCCAAGTGCCAATTCACCAAAATGGTTAAGCCATTCAATGGATAGTGCGGCGCGCCAATGGCTGAAAGCCTCTTCACTTTGCAGTAACCAAACCTTTGGATGATTGCACCCCGGCTGTGCCAGTTGCGGTTCAAGGTACTGCCGGAGAAAACTCTCGGCACTCGCACTATCGGGAAAGATGAGGCGGTCAATTTCGGCCTCGAGTGCGTCACGATCTTCTTTTGATACCGCCTTGAAGCCCATTTGAATATTAGTACGCAGTGCACGTAGTAGGTGAAGGTCAACGTCTTTCAGGCTACCCCTAACACGCATGATCTCCAAGCAAGCTGCATATAGGATCGTTTCAGAGTGCAAGCCCTTTGACTCACACCGTAGTTTAGCGAGCCCGCGCAGATTGGGGACGTTCGGCGCTATAAAATCAAGGCAGTTTCTGAGCGCATTCCGAGCGAGCGCTTCATCACCAAATTCCTGCTCAATGTCTTCCGGGGCCATGAGCACAAGCTCTGCGAAGCGAACCAAGAAACTCCAATGGCGACCACCTTCGACAAGTTCCCGGTTATCCTGAACATACTTGATGTTTGCAGCACGGGTTTCAAGTTGTTTCCTGCAGCGGCGTCCCGTCTGCCGTGCAAGCTTGGCATGCCACTTACGATGTTCTCGTTTGAATCGCTGCTTTGTCACCCTGTTTGTTTTGGTCCACTCTCGCATGAATAAGAGTTTTTCTAGCGCTTGTTCACGCATGTGACGCCGCATGTCATCCGGGCCTCGCTCTCCCTTATTTCGGTAGAATTGATGCGTAGCCATAAAACTTACCCACAAGTTCGGGTTGTCAGTCTCAAACGCCAAATCGACTATGAATTTGTAGTCATCCGGACGTAAACCAAGGCCTGAGTGGGAATTCATGTCGAACTTATCAAGACGGGTCTCGAAAATCTTGTCACGGTCCGTTAGTTTCCCGAACACATGACTGATAATGCCCTGGCGCAGGTCACCGTCTTCTTGAAGTACATGAACCGCCTTGCTCTCCTTTGTGCTAGTACGCTCATGGAAGTTCAAGTTTCCTACCCATCGCCAAACCCGTATTGGATCAAAGGGATGCTCTGCCAACCCAAAGTAATGGTCCAACATTGACCCTATGATCTTACTAATGCCGGTTCGGCAGTCACATTCATAAGCCTTCTTGCCACACGAGCATGTTAGGTCCTTAGTCAATTCATCCAAGAGCCACTCGATGGTTGCCAAGTCCAGACCGCCTATAAAACGCTTCACGAAGTGGCGCCCACCTATTGAGTGTTCATACCGCTCTTGGTGATTTGGGTAAAGATTCGCACAGACCCGAAAGAAATCTGCCAGATATGCCTGCCTGAATGATTGCGGATTTAGGGCTTCGATAATCTCAGCCGCAATCTTGAGTGAAGTATTACTGGCCTCAGAAATGAGAACGGCCAAGTCAGCTAGATGATCATGGCCTACAGCATTGAGTAAATGCTTGCTTGCTAACACCCGAGTGATTTCAATTTCGTCCGGTGCAACTAAAAGTTGGTGCAACTCATCCGTTAACTGCTCGATGGCCGGTGACCCGTCCAGAAGTTCAAGAATCAGACCACGCAAGTGCCCCCCACTTGTCGCCGCCAAGAGAGGTTTGATCTCTTCAATAACGTCTTGTGTGAAGAAACCTGCAACACTGAACCTGCGCCAGAAATCCCCTCTCCGAAAGTAGGGGTCTTTGGCTTCAATATCTTTCAGCCGCTTTACAAGCAGACGCTTTGATGAGTCGTCAAGCTGGGAAGGGTCGCCATTTGCAAGCACAGCGTACGGGTCAAGTTCGATTGCGGATTCTTCTATAGGTTTGTTGCCAAGTGCAGCCATCCAGCCCAACAGCCCCCGCAATTCATCTCGCACTGTGGAGTTTGGGGCAATAATAGGCAGGCACTTGGATAGCGTTAGTGGGTCCGCTGGGTCTGCTATCCGCTTAGTAAGATAGCCTGCCGCACAGTATTCAGCGACAATCTTGTGGACTGGGCGATGCTGGTCCGCACTATCGTCCGGTTTGAAAAGACGAGTTGCCAGGATACAGTCGGCCGCAGTATTACCGTCAAATAGTGACGCCAGCAATGGATACATCCGATTTTCAGTGGCTTCGCTTGAGCAGAGGCCTTCTGCGCCCGACAACAAGAGCTTGGTGAAAATTTCCGATGATAGGTCAACTTTTTGAGTGGTTGAAAGCGGCGGATTGTTTCTCGCTATATTGGGGTTTGCTTCCTTTGCCAGACGTTCGACCGCTTGTGCAAAGATTGATCGTTTGTCGGTGAAGCACCTTTTACTCTCGATATATGCATCAGAAAATAGTTTCAGAAACTGAGGGTTTGGGAGAAGCGTTTCCAAATCAAATCGAGCAACCTCGATCTGGAACGCCTCGAAATCCTCTCCTTGTACATGGTGATCAAAGATCGCTCGCTGTTCCGCCTCATCAAACTCGCAAAGTTTAACCACCAGAGGCAAGTGTCCGAAAAACTCGCTGAAAGCGTTTGTTGCAGCGTTGTCCCACTCGCTGGATCGACTGGATAAGTAAACGTGGGTTGGGTTGACCGCTTTTGCTTCGCTAAGAAGTCTATAAATGCCGGAGGCGTCCACTTTTGCCAACTCATCAAATGCATCAATCACCAATGGAGCATTTTTCGCCTTTGCTCCCATGTGTACGAATTTGCTCGCTGTAACTGCTGTTGTGTCCAGTTGTGCGGCAAGACTCCCCATAAGTTCAGTCTTCCCGCCGCCGGGTTCGGCCAATACAACTAGGTAACTAGAAGCGGCGAGCAACCCCTGTTCAGTGTATGTCTCTCCACTACTTGAGAGGCGACGTGGAAGGTAGAAAGTTGAACTCATATGCGCATGATATCTGATAATTGGACGGACTTATTCTATTCTGGCGGTATGAACCAATTCACTAGATTACATCTGTTCTTTCTTTAGGGATATGCCCCTCTGCTTTGGAGAGCGGAGGGGCTTTTACTAACTACTATTTACTACTATTACTATTGCTAAAGCACATCCTGAATCCCCCCAGGTATTCCTGAGACTCTTTTGTGTGAGTCGTTCGGAAATCCAGTGAGGATTCCTTAAATCACCACTTAACGGACACGTTCGTGCGACCGATTCCAACTTGATGCCATTTCTTGGTTTAGAGCACCGGCTGACAAGTCAAGGAGCTGAGCCACGATCATGCGATGGTGACGATAAAGGATCGTCTGACCACGTTCCCAATTTCCCCAAGTTCCTGGATCAACACCAGCAGCTTCGGCGGCTTCCTTGATCGACCAGCCCGTAACGCGACGTTTGGCGAGCAGTTTTTCGGGTAAGGTCTTTGGCTCTGGAAACGGATCGTACTTCAGGAACTGTACAATCGCCGGAATGGAAGCAATTGGTGGCTCCGTACGGCCCTTTTCCCAGTTCAATATGGTCCAGGGAACGACCCCGAGTTGGTCGGCGACTTCCTTCTGGGTTAGTTCCAAAACCAGACGTTGCCGCCTGACATGGTCACCCAAAGTTGCCGGCTCAAAATCGCATAGCTGTGGAATCAATGACTTAAGCGATATATGGGTAAATTGTAAAAAGGCAATGAACCCCTGCATGTGTGGAATGGCTGGTGACGGCAGCGGGCGTTGCCACTGTAGTAGTGAACAAATTCAGCGTTACAAAAACAGGGTCTCAGGCCCGCTACTCGACCGTATCGATATTCAAGTTGAGGTGTTACGGCCCAAGACGTCGATATTGAATACTCCCAGGGGCAACTCAGAACGCTCTGACATCGTCAGGGAGCGGGTGATCGAAGCGCGGCGAGTGCAATCGGATCGTGCCGGCAAAGCAAATGCTTTACTCGACAACGGTGAGATAGAGCAGTTTTGCCGTATCCACGGAAAATCACTGAGACTGCTTGAACATGCCGTTGAGCAGCTTTACCTGTCACCGCGCGCCTGCCACCGTATCCTGAAGGTGTCACGCACCATCGCAGATTTAGACCAGGCCACTGAAATCCGTACCGTACATCTCGCCGAAGCAATTGCTTTCAGGCGTTTGAGTGCACAGCTGGACAACTTCTAAGGGTTGGTGGCTACAACTGCTCTGGACAGAGCCTGTTTCCAATTAATAACGTGTCGAACTTAGAGAAAAGTTCAAAAAACGAGGTCAATCAAGAAAAAGACAAAATAAATTCACCAATTTTTGGTACCGAATTTCAGCACTATAGTGATTTATGTTTTGACCATCTATAAGATGCAAGTTTTAATCTTATTATGCGAATTCAAACAATTACTGTTTCCATCCAAACTAAACTCTAGAAAACATCCTCTCAAAAGTCAGTTTCACGGAGAATGACTTAATCACTATAGTGCTTATTATTCGTGGTTTATGAATATAATCATATAGTTATGATATTGACAAATAAACGTAACCGGGATAACAATAGTTCTAAAATTACAAGCGTCTCCAGTACGCTCATAAAAATAGTCAGATTTAGAAGAGTGTCGCACTCTGTTAAGCAGCAGGGAAATAAGTTTTTCAAGATGGACCGTTTGTAAACGGTGGATGTTCTGGTGTACCTCGGACACCGGCTTGAATAGAGGACTTGTGATGCTTTTAAGTTCTACGGCTTTTGATTTTTTCCAATCCTTCAATACTGCTCTGCCCATAGATGCAGTATCACGTCCGTTTATATTCTCAAGCACACCACTCACAACAGCACATACACAAACCGTTTTCAGCGGGCCCCAAATTCGATTTTCCATTTTTACCGAGTAGTGTTTAGCAAGGTGAGAGAACACCGTTGCTCACATCACTATATAAGTTAGACCAGGCTAATAATCAATAAGGAGAAGAAGCATAAAAATCAAACTCACATTTACCGCAATCAGTTTATTTCTATTTTTTGTCCCGCAAATCGCCTTATCCCAAAATCCTACTGATTCATTTATAAAATTTGTCAATCAAGACAAAGTGTCAGTATCTGCTCCAGAGTGGGCAAGAGGCATAATGAGCAGGAACCATGTTGACGTGAATGTTCAGTTGCTTCGCGCTGGCAATAAAATTCGGACCAGTAACAAGATGGCCCTGAAAAGCGCCAGTGAAGGCACGCTTATACAGTTACCGGATGGGACTTTTGTAACGTTAATAACAAACAGAGTTCAGTCGTTTGTGAAAGGCGTCGAAACATTCACCGGCCGGGTCAAAGACATCGATTCTGGGTTCTTCACGCTTTCGATAGAAAAAAATCAGGTTTTTGGCCAAATCAACATTGAGTATATGGCATACGATTTACAATATGACAATGCTTCCAAGTCACATGTGCTGACCGAGATTGATCAAACAAAGGTACCAAAACACACACCTGACCCAATTACCAACAAGACAACATCTGGTCAGACGATTCAGGGTGCGATTAGTTCAACTGCAATGAGCAGCTCAATGATGAGTGGTTCAGTCAACGGCACTGTCCGAGTACTCATTCTTTACGCCTCTGATGTAAACAATATCAACCTACTGGCATCAAGCATTATTGCTCAAATGAATGAGTCATTTTTTACAGACAGCATGGATCCAGATTTTCACGTAACCTTAGCGGGCATACGTAATCTTAACGACAACCTTGCTGGGGTTTGCAAGTCCCACATTCTAGATAGAATGCGTTTGGCATCTGCTCCGTTTACAAACATAGACCTTTGGCAAAATAATGAAAATGCTGATGTGGTTCTCACGATTGCAACTACCGATCTAAACGTAACCAGCTGCCCGTCACGTAGTTATGGTCGGGTTGGCGGAATTGCAACCATGCTCAACCCAAACGATACCCACGCTGTGTCCATGGATACCTATGCGATTGGCGATTTAACGGCCGTTCACGAGCTTGGGCACGTTTTGGGTGGTGGACATGAAAACTGGGACGTTCCATTCTTGCTGAAACAATCGCCTAGTTCTGAACACTATGCTCGAGGCTATATGTCAGGCACAGGGAATTGGCAAACTATGATGGGGGCCTACAACGCGACTCTCTGTCCATTTTCCTCGACATTGCCGAACCCTGATTGCGTCAGGATATTACGCTGGTCAAATCCCGGCTGGAGTTATTCTGGTGAAACAAGAGGCGTAACTTACACATCTGATACGCAGGTGCCTTTTTCGGCGGACATGGACGCTGCACTGGCAGTACACATTCCAATAGTGGCTGCGTATAAAACCTTCCCCTCGCCTGCACCTGCTGCTGTGCCAGGCAACTTCAGAGTGGTCTCCGATAATTGTTATGGCCTTAGCACTGCTCGTTGGAATTCAGTATCGACCGCCGAGAACTACCAGTTACTACAGTCTACGTCCAGCAACTTCTCCAACCCTTCAGTGATATACTTTGGATCAGCCAGGGCAGTTGAAGTTACAACGACTCAGAACAATATATTATACCTGAAGGTCAGAGCCTGTAATGGCAGTGGCTGTGGTGTTCTAAGTGGACAAAAAGAAGCCCATTACTTTAATGGCTGTTTGTGAGAAAAGAAGTTGAAAGGACTAATAAAATTTTGGTATATCGCCTTGCTGTCGCTGGTTTTCCCAGCGACAGCCCTTATCGCACAGGAAGGCCCCTTTGTTCCCTGTGTAGGCTGTGAAGACCTGACTCAGGTGCCCTTTCCAGAACCTGGTGCATGGTATAACCCTGACCAGTCTGGAACGGGTTTCAGCCTGGAGTTTCAGAATGGGATCATGGCCGGTTACTACTTTGGCTATGATGTCACAGGTGAGCCTGAGTGGACAGTGGTCACCAGTCGTCTTACACGCAGTGAACAACCTGATGTCATGTGGGAACTGGAAGTCGAGCCGAATCGGTTTACCGGTGGTAACTGTCTGGGTTGTCCCTATCAGGCCCCCAATGCGCCTGAAGTGCTACCCCCAATCCGTATTGAGTTTCTTCAGCGAGCCTATGCCCGTGTGACCCTCAACGATGGCTCCGTTCAATTTATGGTACCGATCATGTATGGCGAAGCTGGTATTGCTTATTTTAATGAGCAAACACCTTGGCTTTTTCCGAAGCTGGTAGCCGATCCAGTTTTCAGCCTATGGACACTGGTGTTCAAAGAGTTCAGCGAGGAGGAGTTCGCACCCTGGACCTGGTCCTCGGGCATCGTCATGATTGGCGATGGCGTTTTGGTTACCAACGGGCCGTCCAAAGGCCTGCTTAGTTACAGTGTAGTCCAACCAGTCCACCCACCTGAAGTGTTATTGAGTCTCGGAAATATTTCTTGTAGCCTTGATGAGGCGCTTGGTGAGCCTGGCTGTATTCTTCAACTTTTTGGAATCAACCCAATTGAATTCAAAATACCAATCGGAAACTTCACCGACTCACGCATATTTGGAGAAGCAGCAGATGGGACGATGGTTCAGGGTTTTCGGTTGCAATACGACTAACATTGTTCGTATAGCTAAGCGGGAGGGCTGCTGCAAAAGTGGCTGCGGTGATCTAAGTGGACAAAAAAAAGCCAGTTACTTTAATGGCTGTTTGTAAGCGAAGGGTGTGATGAGACTGATAAAATTTTGGTATATTGCGTTGCAGAAAAGTCGGGACATATATGGACGCCTCTCCTGAATCAAGTGTTATTTCGGGCTTTTTAGGCTCAGATCGGTGTTTTCAGGGTGAATAAACGCCTCCTCCCATTGAAGGCCTTGCCATTTAAATTGTTGCTGCCAAACCCAATAAAGAAATAGTCTGCTGACATATATTCGGGTTCTTGATGGCGTGTTTTTACACGCCGACCCTGGATGAGTTTCGAGATGCCCCGGGGCCTTTACACCCACGCGGTTTTGAAAACCATGTCCCAGTTCAGGCTCTCCCAAGGCAGTTAAACTTATTGCCTCATCGGTGTGGCAGACTTATGCGACAGGTTTAAAAGCCTGTTTCATATCAAAAGCTTCGCCTGTAGTGACGATGACCCAGGATATTCGGGTCATTTTGTTGGCCCTTGCCACCACGGCCTTGTTGAAACCCTGCCGATCAATGATCGGCTGCACCCATTGCGCCAACTCTGGACTATTCTTCATTCCACGGGTGATCGCAGCTCTGGCACCATGAATCATCAAAAAAACAGCGGACACCCACGACTTTCAACTTTCAGACGATGCTTCGTTGTTATTGAATGCTTCCACTGAGAGGCCAAGAAACTGAGTCACAAGGTCTTGGTGTTTTCGATACAGAACAGGCTGGCCGCGCTCCCATCTACCCCAGGTACCAGGGTCAACACCAACCACTTGAGCAGCTTCTCTGATCGTCCAGCCCATGGCTCGACGTTTCGAAAGCAGGTGCTGGGATACAGTCTCGGGCTCTGGAAATGGATCGTAACCCAGGAACTGTAGAACGGCAGGAATAGACCCAATCGGCACCTCTGTTTTGCCCTTTTCCCAGTTCAAAACGGTCCACGGATTGACTTCAAGCTGCTTAGCGACTTCTCTCTGAAATAACCCAAGTTGCAGCCTCTTTTTCCGAATATGATCCCCAATAGAAACCGGCTCAAAATCATATTCCCTAGGAATCAATGTCTTAAGTGAAACATAAGCAAATGGCAAAAAGGCAATGAACCCCTGTCCTTGTGGCTTCTCGGGCGACGACAGTGGTCGCTGTCAGTGCAGTGGCGAACAGATTCAGCGCTATCGTAACCGGGTTTCAGGCCCGTTACTCGATCGCATTGATATCCAGATCGAAGTATTGCGCCCCAAGGCTTCCATTCTGAGTGCATCGACTGACGGAATAGAAAACTCGGCAAGCGTTCGTGAACGCGTCATCCAGGCACGTGATATCCAATTCGCGCGGGCCAGCAAAACCAATGCTCTGATGAGCAACGGCGATCTGAAGCAATTCTGCTACCTCAAAAACGAAACACTGCAACTGCTGGAACACGCAGCCGAACAACTCTACCTGTCACCGCGGGCCTGCCACCGCATTCTCAAGGTGTCACGCACCATTGCCGACCTCGACCAGGCCCCGGCCATCGGCTCCGAACATGTTGCCGAGGCCATTGCGTTCAGACGCTTGAACACCGGTCAGAACTATATTTAGATAAGTGTCATTGATCCCGTGCATGGTAGGCTTTGTACGCTTTCGCGAAGTCAAGGCGCCAACCAGTGATGAACTCACCAAACTAACGGTAGGGTTCGCTATGAGTTAAAAACACCCTGGCGTTACGGCACGACCCATATGATATTCGAACCACTGGATTTTATCTCCAGGCTGGTTGCGGTGGTGATGTCAGTTGTTGTCCACAGCTATTTCTTCCGAGTCTTGTAATATAAATTCCAAGTTCCAGAATTCGACTCTACAATATCGAGAAATCCATCGTTATTTAAATCTCCTATTTCTATGTTATAGGTGTCGTCCTTTAAATTCTCTCTCAAACCAATTTCTTTAAACTCTCCATTCTTCTGTCCAAAATAGACATAATTTCTTTCTTCTGAATTTCCCTCTACAATGTCAGAATATCCATCTTGATTCAGGTCAGCACCTTTTATGGATAAAGTCATACGTTTTGTTTTGAAATCAAAAACCCGGTTAAAAGTCAAATTCCTGTTGCCAAAATAGATGCTGTTTTTTGAACCTAAATTTCCCGCAACAATATCCAAAAAACCATCGTTGTCAAAATCGCCAAGGTCAATAGAACGAGTTTCATCTTCTTCTTTACCAAATTCTATTGCTTTTGAAAAATTCTGCTTTCCATCATTTAGATAAACTTTATTTTTAGTCTGTCTTTCTGCTGTAATCAAGTCCAAAAACCCATCCTTGTTTATATCTACTATTTTAGTTTGAATTGTTTGGTCAGATTGATTTCCAAAAGTGATAATTTTTTCAAAATTGCCTTGTCCATTATTTAGGCAGATTTCGTTTTTGGCTTTTCTATTTGAAAGTATTAGGTCAAAATCTCCATCATTATCGATATCTGCTATTTCAAGATTTCTTGAAGGCGATCTTGAGCCAAAAGAAATTACGTTGTCAAATTGATTATTTGCAGAACCAAAATATAGTTTATTCTCGATATTGTCATTGGCTACGGCTATGTCCATAAATCCATCATTGTTGAAATCTGCACTTTTAACAGAATAGGAAGCGTCAAGGAATTTTCCAATAGGTTGGGCTAATTTGAAACCTCCCTTTCCGTCATTGTAGTAAATATAATTTTGTTCCGCCCAATGTCTGCCGTTTGCAACAAGCGCATCTAAATCTCCGTCCTTGTCGATATCGGATAAGGTTATTGATGCAGTTCTATTCGATTGTGTTCCGACTGAAAAAAATCCATCAGCATTAAAAAATGATATATCCTCGATGCTGAAGCCCTCTGTCTGGGCGGTAGCTGGCGATGCTGGTACGCAAATACACGCAACTACGAGGGCGAACAGGGTACAGTTTCGCATTCAATACTGCCTTCAGTGCTCACCCAGATCCTGGTAAAACATATGCTTGTTTCCGTCCGGATCGAAGAATGTCGCGAGACGGACGGTTTCGGGGATGGTGATCGTCTCTCCATCGAACGGCACACCCTGTGCCTCCAGTGCAATGCGGGCAGAGTCAATGTCGTTGACGCCCCATGTCAGTGTGGCGCCGCCGCGTACTTCCGGCCGTTCAACCTGGCTGAATCCGAGGGTTACACCTGCAACCGGGGTGGACAATTCGCACCAGCCCATATCGTCGAGCCGAAAGAGGAGTTTGAAATTGAGGATATTTTCGTACCAGCGAATGGAAGCGCTCAGATCACTGCAGGGGAGTGAACAGGTGAGGCCTCCATCGAAATCTTTATCACGGATCATGATTTGTCTCCAATTCGTTAGCTTTATGATCTAATAACTATTAGTATAGGTACTATACTTTTAGTAATCAAGAATGAAATCTATTAATACTCAACTATTGCTCGACCTCGTCCGGTTTCATTGGTCCATTCCGGTTCTCGCTCTGCTGGTGCAAGGCACAACGGGGGTTTCGGGAAAGCATGGAGGTGGTGGAAAATTTGTAACCCTGGTGCAACGGGCGAACATCAGCCCAGGGTCCCTTAAACGAACCCTGGATGCCCTGATCAAGCAGGGATGGGTTCGGCGCAACCCCGGATACGGCCACCCAATGCGGCCTGAGTACGTGCTTACGCCTCGTGGTATGAGCCTGGCCAGGGCGGCCGAAGGCGTGATGGCCGTGTTATTGGAGATGGATGTCAGTAAAGCCGCCTTGCGTAAGTGGTCGCTTCCGGTAACCCTGGCCCTGGGTACATCCAAGGCCCACTTCGGCGAAATCCAGAAAAATCTTCCGGGGATCACGCCCCGCGCACTCGCACTCGCACTTAAAGAGCTCGAAGTCGCAGGACTCGTGGAAAGGAAAATTGTCGAAGCCTACCCACCCCGTCCACGCTACGAATTGACCCCTTCAGGACAGGTTCTGGGTGGCCGTGCCAGGCAACTAGAGAGAGCCTTGGCCGCCTGAAAATTCTGATTAACTAGTGTATTTACTCTAACATTGGTTTGGATATGTCAGAGAACCCGGTTACAAATCGGGAGAGAACACTTCAGGGCCTGGGTGTTGAAATTCTGCAATCGGGTAACGGGGTAAAAATTATGGGTCACACCGGCGGAGCCGATGGGTATTCCACTGCCGTGTTCTATGTTAAAACAACCGATACAGTTATGGTATTGCACCTGAACAAATCCAACACCAAAATAATCAATTCAATTTTATCGAAGATTCTTAAGATCATCATTAAAAAGCAGCATCCTGACTGAAACACTAATGTGAAACCCTATTTTTAAAAAAATAGTCCACTAGTAAAAGGCAACTTAATGAAATGCTGCAGGCAAACAAGACTGAAACGCTTTGTGATGAAATGTTTAATACTTCAATAAATGAACTCAGGTTATAGTGAGTTGAATTCTCAACAACTTGTGACCCATCACCAATAAAAAATGATAAACCTGTTAATGCCAAAATCGCTATTGTAAATATCCAACCAATTTTTTTGTTAATAATTGGTCTAAACCGACTGGAGTGTTTAGAGTTAATTGTTGATAAAACATTTTCTGTAAAATAACAAGAGAGATTATTGTCGTCTTGATTTAATAAGTTTTGAAAAGAAGCATCACTCCTTAATTTTTTCTCAAAGTATAAACTTAGCTGTTCCATCACATCTGCTGTAAATTCAGAGCTTGGATTATCAGGAACTACTTTTTCTAAGAGCTCAATTAATGTGTGGTCATTTTTTCTAGACATTCTAAAACTCAATGTTTAGTTGATGATTAATAGTTGTTTTCAATATTTTTTTTAACTTCTTTCTCGCTCTGTAAAGCTGTACTTTAATATTGGATTCAGTTAAATCAGTAATCTTTCTAATTTCAGCAACACTATTTCCATTTATATAAAATAGAGTTATTAATAATGATTCTGTTCTTGGCAGCTTGTCTATCGCTTCTTTTACGGTTTTTGACAATAACTTATCATTCAATTCAAGTTCAGATGCATTTATGCCTTCAATAGTATGGCTTCCAGTTATATCGTCATCTATTTGTTGTGTAGTGATTTTGTTTTTTCTCAAATTATAAACAGCAGTTCTATATACAATGGTATATAGCCAGGTAGAAAATTTTGAATTGTTTTTAAAAGAACGTATTTTCTGAAATGCTTTAATAAAACTTTCTTGCGCTGTATCTTCAGCATCTTCTTTATTTCGCATTACTCTTAATGCAACGGTATAAGCCATTTTCCCGTATTTATTTACAAGAAAGGCATAAGCATTATTATCGCCATTTATGATGCGTTCAATGTAAATACTATCTTCGGTGTCTACCATCTAACAATGAGATGCACATTTTTCTGAATGGTTACACATTGGTCTTTTTTTGTTCAAAAATTGGTTCTGATAAAAAAGTGTAACCAAATCCAAATTTAAGCATCGTATGGATGAACATTCAATAAATCGAAATTATTATGGACGAAATTTTTAGAGATTTTTTAGTCACATTTACCATAGTATCAGCTATATTCGGTGTGATTTATGTCCATTATATGACGCGCCATCGAGAAAAAATGTCGATGTTAGATAGAGGAATAGAATTAACGGAGTTATTTAATAAAGATACAAAGTGGGTAACCTTAAAATATGGAATGTTTATTACAGGTTTCGCAATCGGAATTATCGTGGGCAATATTCTATATACGACATATGATTTAAGTAATATAGCTTCCTATCTATCTATGACATTTCTATTTGGAGGTCTCAGTCTTATCCTTAATTTTTTTATCGAACAAAAATATAAAAAGTAGCACTCACCGTTTAACTAAAAACATTTCATTCATCACTAAATCAAACAGTTAGGAAAACCAAACGTTTTCATCAGGGGTTACTATGTCCTTATCCAAGCCATTTATTTTAATATTGATAGTCGTGCTATCAATTCAAAATTCGTATTCACAAGCTGAAGAAACATCAGAATTATTTAAAACATTAAGGGAAATAGACAGTACATTTTTTGAACGTGGATTCAATCAATGTGACCTTGAATATCTTGATAAAGCAATTCATAAAAACCTGAAGTTTTATCACGACCAAAGTGGGATTCAAGACAGAGATGACTTTTTTGAAAACACAAAGAAATATATTTGTTCAAACCCTGATAAAAAGCCCATAAGAAAAGTTGAAGGGCAAAGTTTAGAAGTCTTTCCACTTTATAATAATGGAGCTTTGTACGGAGCCATTCAAAGTGGCGTACATAATTTTTTTATCAGAAAGCCGAATAAAGAAGACGTTCAAACAAGTAGCGCAAAATTCATTCATTTGTACCTATTAGAAAATGAGAACTGGTTATTAAAAGAAGTTTTAAGCTTCAACCATCATGACCCGACAAAATCCGATACGAAAAACACATTTGAAAAAGAAATTGAGACACTTCTAGTTCAAGAAAAAGTACCGGCCTTGGGTTTAGGGACTATAAAAAATGGACAATTGTCACGAATTCAAGTTTTCGGGGATTTAAAAGAAGGAGTTTCTGCCCCCTACAATTCAATATTTAAGGTGGCTTCACTCAGCAAACCTGTTGTCGCTTTATTAACATTAAAATTAGTAAGTTCAGGACAGCTGGATTTGGACGAACCATTGTACAGATATTGGACTGACCCAGATATTAAAAAAGATAAGAGACGCAAAAAATTAACTCCAAGAATTATACTTACCCACCAAACAGGCTTTCCAAATTGGCGCTGGATGACTGACAACAAAAAATTATCCTTTGAATTTGAGCCTGGAACAAAATATCAATACTCAGGCGAAGGATTTGAATATTTAAGAAAATCATTAGAAGCGAAGTTCGGCAAAAGTTTAGAAGAGCTTACGGACTCTTTAATTTTTAAACCTGCAAAAATGAGTGATACCCGTTATTGGTGGGACAAATCAATGGAGGAAAACCGGTATGCTGAAAATCACGATAATAGCGGAATACAAATAGAAACCCATAAATATTATGAAGCCAATGCGGCAGCAAATTTACTCACGACAATTGAAGATTATGGGAATTTTATTGCCTATGTTTTAAATGGTGGTGGCTTATCTGAAAGCGTATATAGCGAAATGACAAAGAGTCAAATTAAGCTTAAAGAAAATGACTATTTTGGACTTGGGTGGGAAAAGCTAACTAATTTCAGTACAGGGGATTATGCCTTATTGCATACAGGAAAAGACCCTGGAGTAAGCACCTTGGCAATTTTGTTCCCAAAGTCTAAAAATGGGTATGTAATATTTTTGAACGGAGACAACGTGGACAAAATTTATGAGCATCTATTGACTAAACATATGTATCTGGGAAATGAACTTTGGGACAGGAGATAAAAACTTCGCCCAACTGAACCACCCCGGTTTTACCGGAGGTACTCTTGTGTGAGTCCACGTGATTGCATGCTGGAATACAAAAATCTGAACTTAAAATTTGCGTTCGTGAGCCTGATTCCATCTTGACGACATATCCTCGTTCAAAATGCCGGCGGATAGACCAAGTAGCCGAGCCAGCAGAGTTCGATGTTGACGGCAAAGGATCGTCTGTCCACGTTCCCAATTTCCCCATGTGCCTGGATCGACCCCAACAGCCTCAGCAGCATCCTTGATCGACCAGCCCATCACCCGGCGTTTGGCGAGAAGGTGTTGGGGCAAGGTTTTGGGTGGCAGGAAAGGGTCATGCCCCAAAAACTGCAAAATGGCGGGTATAGACACAATTGGTGGCTCCGTATGGCCCTTTTCCCAGTGCAGAATGGTCCAAGTGTCAATGCCGAGTTGTTCAGCGGCTTCCTTCTGCATCAGCCTCATTTTAAGACGTTTTCTTCTGACATGATCACCCAAGGTTTTTGGCTCAAAATCATATGGCTTTGGAATCAAGGATTTAAGCGATATAGGAATATATTGTAAAAAGGCAATGAACCCCTGTCCCTGTGGCCTCTCGGGTGACGACAGTGGCCGTTGCAATTGTAGTGCTGAACAAATCCAGCGCTACCGCAGCAGGATATCCGGCCCACTACTCGACAGAATCGATATACAGGTCGAAGTGTTGCGCCCCAAAACATCTATCCTGAGCGCACCGAAAGACAATATTGAAAGCTCGGAAGAGGTGCGTGGCCGTGTTATCGAGGCACGCCGGATACAATCTGAGCGTGCCGGCAAACCCAATGCCATGCTAAGCAATAGCGAGCTGGAGCGTTTCTGTCATATTGAGGGAGAAACACTGCAATTGCTGGAGCATGCTGCGGAACAACTCTACCTGTCACCCCGTGCCTGCCACCGCATACTCAAGGTGTCACGAACAATAGCCGATCTGGATCATACTGTTGACATCAGATCTGAACATATCGCCGAAGCCATCAACTACTGCCGGATGGGTAGTGAAATGCATGGTCTTTAAGAATACACCCATCCATTCTTTCCAAGAAAAGTAAGTGTCCCCCGGTATAGCCGAGGCTTTAGTTTGTGAGCCGCTCAAAGCGGCCTTAACGGAACCGCCAGCAGTGTTAAGCACTTCCAATCCTTGAATAAGCGGGTATGCAACGATTTGGTTGGGCTAGGATTTGTTCCTCTTACAATTGAAAACGGGCCTTGTAGCGACCTTATATCATTCAGTCGAACAATTTCAGGTTATGTGCTGCAGCAATAGCCTGGGTTCGACTTTTCACTTTCAGTTTGGCATAGATGTTTTTCAGATGATATTTGACAGTGTTGTCGGTCAGTTCAAATTGCCGGGCCATTTGCTTGTTGGACTTACCCAGCGCGAGTTGTTCCAGAATTTCCTGTTCCCGACCGCTCAACAGCTGGTTTGGGACATAGGGCCGGAGTTCATTCTTACGGGCCAAAACTGCGGAGACAAAATTGATCGCTATCAGATCTTCATCATTCGCCTGCATATAGGCCTTTACTTCTTTGAGCATCTTGATCAGTCGATCATCGTTCAGAAAAGGACCCATTAATTTCTGTCGTGATGCCTGCTTGATGGCTACCACCAATTCACTGACGGCATCATCAGGCTTGTGCAGTTGTTTCATTGCCAATGCCAGCGATACATGCAGCCGGATTTGGTGAAACCTGGCCCTGGCCTGCTCGGCAAAACTCATGGCCCGGCTCAGCGCCTTCAGACTGTCAGTGGAAGGCGCTTTGCTAAATTGTGTATGTAGTCCTGCACCCAGGAAATAGGCATGCCAGTGCCAGGCGTAAAAAACCTCATCAGGGCTGATACCGCCCAACCATTCCTGGAAATTGATACTTGCTTCTTCGGCCTGCACCAATCGCCCCTGGCGGATGTTGGCACGGATATTTTGTAACTCTGCGAACACATCAAGACGCTCAAGCTGTCGTTTGTCTGCTACCGACAGCATCAAATCCGTCACGCTTTCGGCAAAACCCATGTTTCCACACTGTTCTGCCAGGGAGAACGCGGCATCCAGGCCAATAATATAAACCTCCGCCCATCCATCGTAGGCTGCAATATGCTCCAGCGATCCGGAAAAGTCTTGTATGTCCTTCTCGCTGGCGAGACCACCCCAGACCTTCAATGCATAATCAAGTACCAATGCCATGTGTTTAAGGCCACTGTCGGAACCAAAATTGCTGACGGAAAGATCAAGTGCCTGGGTAATATTAGCCTGGGCCATGTCCATATCGGCCCGGTACATCGCCGCTACGCCGGCATGCAAGTAACTATAGTTCAGTCCCAGCACCGAGCCGCTGCGGCGCATGAAAGTGAATGCCTTTTTGAGCATGGCTTCTGCTTCACTCAACTGAACAAAGGACAGGTAGGTGATTGCCTGTGTACACGCGAGGGTGCCCGCTTCAAGCGGGTCGTAGGTACCATCAGTAGTCAGGTCATATGGCTTGTTCAACTTGGCGATGGACCAGCTTTTGCGGTTTTCGTAGGTATTTACAAGTGAGTCAATGATTTCATGATCACGATCGTACTGCTCACTGTCCCTGACTTGCCGTAAAGCTTGCGAAGCATCGAGAATTCCCCGTGCCCTACGATATTCACCGTCCTTGCAATGCAGATAGGCACGTGCAACCAGCAAACGTGGGCTGCTGGAAACGACCTTGGCCGGTATGATACGAAATAGGCTGCGCAGAACACCGATACCCTCAGTCAAGATGATCTTCCAACCACCGACATCGAGCACCAACCGTTCACATTCTTTATAATCTGCCGCCTGTGCCGCGTAGCTTACGGACTCGATCAGGTAACCATGAGAGGCGTGCCAGCAACTGGCCAGCAGCAATACTTGGTTGGCTCTGGCGGGGTCTTCCTTGCGCAGACCCTCCCGAAGATATTCTGCAAATAAATGGTGTAACCGAAACCAGTCCCCATCCAGATCCAGCGGTATTATCAAAGCGGTAAGCGGCTGTAGTTTGTCAATAATTTCCCAGCTGTCCTGTGTCTCTCTCACGGCATTGACAAGTTGGGGACTGAAGCGCTCTAGAACGGACACGGTGAGCAAAAAGTCACGGACATCAGTATCCAGAGTTGATAGCACCTGGTCTGTCAAATACAAAGCGACAAGTCTTGAAGACCCTGCAGATTTAAGACGAACACGTGGTCGTGCCTGCTTCTGCACGCGTGCCAGTTGAACGGCCACTGGCCATCCTTCGGTCTGTCCAAAAATCTCTTCAGCTTCTCCGAGCTCAATCTGGTCACCGAGTACCGAAATGGTTTCGCTTCGGGTTAAACGAAGCTCATTCGGCCCGATTTCAACAGCATCTCCTGACGCCACCAGCATTGGAATGTTGAGATCGGGAGCCCATCGGCTGTTTATTACTAATGTGAAGTTATCGGGCATTTTTTGAATAAGCTGCGCAACCACTTCATCGACCTCGCCAGAACCCGTTCGATGATAATCATCCAGCACCAGTATGCATGGCGATTCAAATGCTCGTATCTGGGCCATTAACCGGCTCAACACGGAAAAGGCAGGTGACTCCGAGAATCCATTTCGAGCAGCAACCTCTAGATCACCAATGCTGATTTTTGCATGAGACAAAGATAGTGCGAGATAGGAGAGAAATTGCCTTGCGTCGGCGTCATTTTCATCCAGGGTCAACCAGGCAACAGGGATACCCTGTGCAATGCGATAACCAGACCACTGCCCGAGCAAGCTCGACTTGCCAAACCCCGCAGGTGCCGAAATCAAAATGACACGTCGAACAATTACATCATCCAGCAGTGAAAGCAGCCGTTTCCTGGTCACCAGCTCAATGTTTGGGCGATGCAGCTCGAACTTGGATTCGATAATCCAGTTCCCATGGGTATTGTCGGTGATTGAGTCGTCGTTCATGATAGGTAATCTTGCACTCGACACGGGAAGCGCCTTTTTCAAAATAATAACGCAATCTTGCCAGCCAAACCACAGGTGGCCTTGAGCGTTAGGGCGCGTTCTCAATCACACTGTCGTTAAAGAATAAGGCAGGCAGCCAAAACGATAACGCCGAAAATGTTGATACTGATGGCCGACAGCCATGTGAGTTTTGAAAGGTAACTTTCCTGGCTGTAATTAAGCAGGTGATGAACTATTCCAAATCTGGCGACAGTGAGTATGAACACGGTCATCAAGAAATACCATGAGAACTCCGGTATCACTGCGCGCAAAAGATATATAACGTAAATCAGTGCGACCATCGTGATTCCAGTTACGGGGTCAGTAGTTGCGAATGTTTTTCCGGTCACTTCTTTCCACAACTGGCTAAGGATGTTGTAGGTCACCGCTATAAAAAAATAGATATGGCAGGATAATTCGAGATTTGTCATGTTGTGTTGACCAATTTCTTGCGAAACAAGAGTTTCAAAAATAAATAGACCAGTGCTGAAGTGATTAGCGAGTCTATCGAACCAATATAGGACAGGCCCAGCACACCTGACTCCGACATATAACCCATGCCTATCGCGGCAAGCCAGGAAATCATTGCGGGCCAACTGATACCAGGTTCCGCCGTTAGCACATCGGTATCCATGTCAAATTTTCGGATGAAAATTGACTCACAGATGTAAATGGCACCAATGGGTGGAATGGCGATGCCCAGCAGCACCAGGAAATCTATCAGGTAGGACTGTGCCGGGACGAAGGCGATGGCTGTGCCTATCACACCGAGTGCAATCACGATCACTGCCAGCCGCGCATTCGTGAGTAGTGTCGCCACCGAAAGCCCGGCAGAATAGAGACACAGGACATTACTCGACCAGGCGCCCAAAAACAGTAGAAAAAATGCCGGAAGCAGCAAGCCAAGGGCTTTCATGACCACCAGTAAGTCCGGCTCACCAGTGGCCATACTCGGAATGGCTGAGAGATATTGAATGATGGGAAAAACCAATCCCAATGCCATAAACACAGACCAAGTCGCCTGACATCTGTTGATGGCAAATCGACTGTAATCTGGCTGGATAATAACACCTGCAATATAGCTTCCAACAACCGCTGAAACAGCCGTTTCAAAAGTGTACACCTTGTATTCCAGATTTGTATTCTGGCCAGGTGAGCTGGTCAGGCTGGCCCAGGCGGCGTAAATCAGGAAAAAAACCATGACGGGTACAAGCCACGCGGCAAGCTTGTCAATACCTGTAAAGCCTGCTGCTGTCACTCCCACCATCAAAGTGGAGGCGACCAGTACTGTCAGGTAAGGTGATACATTCAATCCCAGCAAATCCAAAAGCATTTGTTGACCAGCCTGCCCAAGAAAGTTGCTAATCACGCCATACCAACCGATCAGTGAGATAGCGACGGCAAGGTTGGCCAGTTTCGCGCCTTGGCGACCAAAGGCGAACTGTGTCAACAGGTAGGTCGAAAAACGTGACCGTGCACCCACATAACTTGTTACAGCACCCATACTACCCAGAACCAGGCTGCCTAGAATGAAGGCAAGTCCTGCCTTGGCATAGCCCAGGGATCCGCCAATTTGGGAAGCAACAATAAATATTGCAAACCCAATGGTTCCGCCGACGATGATAAGTGCGAGGTGCAGTCCGCTGGAAGTGGCGCTTTCGTCAACCTTGCCCCGTGCAAAGTCATTGACAGCCCGACCGACCGGGCTTCCACCATTTGTGTTCAAATTGAAATGGCCTGCGCAACGATAAGAAGTCTGGAACAGCTTGTGGTTTGCTCCTGCTTAAGCATCAAAACCATACATCTCTCGCGCGCGCTCAGGTGTCAGGTAATCGTTCTTGATGTCGTCAATTACTTTTACACGTGGGCGCTTTCCAGGATCACCATAACCCCCGCCAGTAGCCGTATACACCTCGATAACATCTCCCTTATTCAGGGGTAGCGCGATACAGGAGCTGTAGCGGGTGGTTTTACCATTCTTGCGCACCACGTTGATGTAATTGGTGGTGCCTTCCAGCCCGCCAGCCTGGCCCCATGGGCCAATTTCTGAACGAACATAGGCCATGGTTATCCACCACTCATCGTTCAAAATCCGATAATGGAGATTAACACCCTTCCCACCAGTGTACTCCCCTTCTCCACCTGGTTCATTGGAAAGAGAATAGTTATCCACCATCAGGCCATTGCGTTGCTCGGTGACTTCCACAGGACAATTAAAAGTATCACCGTGGTATCCGGTATAGAGTGCATTCACTCCATCTCTGTCACAGGCAGCACCCCAGCCGCCCAGTTGGGGCTCTACTATGCTGTGGTGCTTGCCGTCGTCAGGGTGCGGACCACCGATAAACGTACCGCATATCGAGGCGTAATGGCCTGCCGGAAGATGGTTGGGAAATGCGGGTGCAAGAGCCTTCCACAACAGATCGAAAAGCAAAACACTGATCTCGTAATAGACACTCATTGCTGACGGATACTCGGCCGCAAATATGGAACCATCATCCACCAGTACCTTGAGTGGTTTGAAAGAGCCAGAATTGGCAAACGTCTGGGGGCTGGAAATCGCCTTATAGATCATCTGCACGTCCACCATGGTGGCATCCCTGGAGGAGTTCATGGCTGACTTGCTCTGTGCAGGATTGCCCGTCAGGTCGACCAGAAATTCATCATCACTGATGATAATTCTGCACTTGAGTTCGCGACCGTCTTCGAGGGTTTCAGTCGCGACAAATTCACCTTTCGGCACCTCTTTCAAAGCCGCACGTGAGATCGACTCACCTAGCTTGATGTAGTCTTCTATGGCGTATAGCACTGCATCGCGACTGTATTTTTCCACCAATTCAAGCATGCGTTTTTCACCGGCCCGCATTGAAGCCACTCCCGCCCAGAAATCACCGATGGTGATATCCGGTACGCGGCTGTTAACGGCGATGATATCCAGTACGCCCTGGTTGGCATTGCCCCGCTCAATGACCTTGACGGATGGCAGTTGCAGACCTTCCTGGTATATTTCCACCGCGTCCGGATTGATACTGCCAGGGTAAGCACCACCGATGTCCACCCAATGCGCCTTGTTGGCCAACCAGCCGACGATCATATCAGCATGGAAAACCGGCAGGATCAAAACAACGTCATTGAGATGGCTCACACCGCCTCGCTGAGGGATATTGGTAATGAAAATGTCGCCCTGACTGACATTTTCCGAACCGTGTTTGGCAATGATGGCTTTGACACCGGGCTCAAGCATACCAATGAATCCCGGAATACCAGCGCCGGTGTTGGCCAGGTCACCATGGCGATCAAACAAGGCCACGCCAAAATCAAGAACCTCGTAAATGATGGAGCTCATGGCTGTCTTACGCATCGTCGCAAACATTTCATCCGTGATCGCACGTAAGGAACTCTGAATGATCTCAATGGTTATGGAATCATATGATTGGCTTGATTTTTTGGGCGACATTGTCGGCATCAGGATGACTCCATGATTCGAATGTGTAGATTTCCATACTCGTCAACACGTACAGATTGATTGGGAAACACCACGGTTGTGCTGCCGGACTCCTCGACCACTGCGGGACCGGAAAATTCAGCCCCGGCGGGTAAGCGATCACGGTCATATATGGCTGTTGGAAGGCAACCATGCTGGTCAAGATTCACCTTGCGGGTCTCCTTCATCGCATCAGCCAGGCTACCGCCCGGGGGTAAAGGTTGCAGTTCGGGTCGATCCACTGCGGCAAAAGCCACCAGGTTATAACTTACCAGCTCTACATCATTATCCAGACGGTAGGTGTATTCCCGTTCGTAAGCAGCGTGGAAGTATTTTCTGAGCGCAGCAATCTCCTCTGCACTCAAGGTGCCGGGGGGGAGCTTGATTCTCACCGAGTGTGCCTGTCCGCTGTAACGCATATCCACCAGGCGTTCAAAATAGATATCTTCGGCCGCAATGCCTTCGGCGAGATAGGCATCCGTCGCTTCTTTTACCATCTCTTCCATCGTTGCAGATATGACACCCGCCTGATTTTCAGTGAGTGCTGTTGGCAGAGTACGAACATAATCCCGACGCAGGTCAGACATCAGCATACCCCAGGCGGAAAACACCGCCGAGTGTGCCGGGATGATGACAGTTGGAATGTTTAACTCTGCTGCCAGGGAAGTCGCGTGCATTGCTCCGCCACCACCAAAAGCGATCATTATGAAATCTCGCGGGTCGTAACCCCGGTTGATCGATACCAGCTTTAAGGCATTGGTCATATTGTGATTGGCGATACGCACCACGCCGAGCGCAGCTTCCTGTGGTGTCATATTCAACTGATCACCCAGTCTCTGAAATGCCGCCTCAACCGCTTGCATGTCAGCGGTTATCTCACCGCCAATAAAGTAATTCGGATTAATACGCGCGAGCATCAGGTTCGCATCTGTTGTAGTCGGTTCAATGCCACCTTTGCCATAAGCCACCGGTCCTGGCAGGGCCCCGGCACTCTGCGGTCCGACATGCATCTTGCCATGGTCATCAACCCAGCCAATCGAGCCACCACCATTGCCAATTTCTACGATATCAACGACTGGTGTCATGATTGGGTAACCGGCGGACCGGTCGCTGCGCTCAATCATGTATTGGCTGGTCGTGGCGACATGCCCATGATCGATCAGCGAGCATTTTGCGGTTGTGCCGCCGATATCAAATGCGATGATATTCTCAATACCAAGCATTTTGCCAAGTGAGGCCGCACCCAACACGCCACTGGCTGGCCCGGACTCGACAATAGTAATTGGGGTCTGCTTGACTGCTTTGACCGTATCAATTCCTCCGTTCGACTGCATAATGTAAAACGAACCGTCAAAACCACGTTCACCCAGGGTATGTTCCATGCGCGAAAGATAACGCTCGGCAGCAGGCTGCACATAAGCGCAGAGAGCTGCTGTATTGGTACGTTCATATTCACGCCATTCTCGCGAAATTTGACTGGAAGCAACCACAGATACCTCTGGCCAGAGTGTTTTAATATGTTCACAAACCTGTTGTTCGTGTTCCGGGTTGGCATATGAGTGCAGAAAACATACTGCGATGGCTTCGACACCATCTGCCTTGAATTGTTCGACTATAGGGCTGATTTCAGATTCATCCAGGGGCGTGAGCACTTCACCCTTATAGGACATTCTCTGGGTGATTTCCCGTCTCAGATAGCGTGGGATGAACGGTTCAGGTTTGCGATATTGCAAGTTAAAAAAGTCGGGCCGGTTACCACGGGCAATTTCCAGGATGTCGCGAAATCCCCGAGTCGTGATCAGCCCTGTTTTGGCCCCCTTGCGTTCGGTAAGTGCGTTGATGACAACGGTTGTACCATGAGCAAGAAAACCAATCTCCCCGTAATCGATCTCTGTCTTATTCAGCGTATTCAGCACACCACTCTCAAAATTGGGTGGTGTGGTGTGCGCCTTCTCCGTTTTTATAGCCTGGATTTGTCCCGTCTGTTCATCAACTTCAAAGTAGACTAAATCTGTAAAAGTTCCACCGACGTCCGAAGCTGCCCGAATCATTGTCATCTTGTATCCCTCATTGGCCTTACTTACCTTGAACTGAGTACTCAGGCGATAATCGGATTCCATGGTCGACCGGGTGCTCACTTGTGTACAGGTCTTGCACCCTTATCGACTACAGTCGAATTTCAGAAGTTGTAGCGTAAATCTATATGCCATACACGTGGGAAGCCGGCATGTGCGAAGCCACCGAGTACCCATTCAGAGTTGTATATCTCGTCTGTGGCGTTATCGATTGTTCCTATTAGGGACCACACACCGTCGTTACTTTCAATCCCGGCCCTTAATCTGACCAAATCCAGGGCTGAACGTGAGGTTGTGTTCTCCGGGTCCCAGAATTGCTCACCACGGCGCTCGTAATCTACGCGGGCGAACAGGCCTAGTGAGTCAGTAATCGCTCCGCGATACTGTAAACCTAGGTTAAATGTACTTTCGGGAACATAAGGCGCCTCGTTTCCTACAGCAGCAGGGTTCAAAGTGTATTTCTTGATTTCAGCGTCGGAAATGCCAACACCCATGTATGCATTCCAGTTGTCATTGAGGTGGGCGCTGAGTTCCAGTTCACCACCTGTAATATCTACCTGGTCAATACCGACCAATACCTGGGCGCCCACACCACCGATGAATACAAAGTAAGGAGCGTTTTTAACCTCCGTGTTAAAAATTGCAGCACTAAGACTGAAACGACCTCCAAATTGGGTTTTCGCTCCAAGCTCGAAGGTTTCACTTTCTTCCTGGTCAAGTACGTCTTCAACACCCGGAATACCCGCTGATGCGGCTATTTCGCCTACTCCGTTCTGATTAAACTGACCGCTACGGAAGCCCTTGCCCCATGACCCATAGATAGAGAAATCATCGCTAACAGCGTAACGAACACTGAGCTTGGGCTGGAACAAAGAAAAATCTGCCTTGTTGACCTTGCCCGGCACACCAATGGCCGCTAGCAGGTTGCCATCATTGTCGTAGGCTCCCTGACGATCATCAACTGTCTGTTTGCGTTCGTCCTTGTCATAACGACCGGCGAAAGCCAGTTCCAGCTTTTCCGTTGCGTCATAGGCCAGGTTGAAGAACAGGGCCCAGGCAGTGTTGTCGTTATCATCGGCGATCCAGGATGTAGTTGGGTTACTTGAGTCACCCAGGTATGGGCTTCGTTTCACGCCCAGAACACCCTGTTCCAGATCAGCACCGACAGTGGAAGAAATGTAGCGGTCCGTCTGCAGGAAGTAGCCACCTACCATCCAGCGCAGACGCTGATCGTCCAAACTGGTCAGGCGTAACTCCTGGCTGAATGCATCCACATCCACGTGTTGTGTCTGTGTGCCATCGAAGAAAGGAAACGGGGGTGCCGGCGTAATGCTGCTGGCATAGGTGTATGGGAACTGATCGGCAGCGGATAGTTGTTCAAGTTGGTCCCACGCCGTCACTGAGCGTAGTACCGCCCAGTCCATTTCGTAATTCAGACGCAGGGAAACCTGCGACACATCACGCTCATCATAGCCAAGGTTGTTGGCGACAAAATCCTGCTGTACCAGGTCTGCGTCGGCAATGGAGAAATCGAAAGCGACGGGGAAACCAGTGTTCATATCCACAACCGCCGGTTGATAGGTGTAGTTAAGCGAACCACCATCTGTTTGTGTCACGCTGGCTCGCAGGTCGGCGCTCAGACGATCAGAAACAGCCCAGCTAAGGTGTCCGCGGAAATTGAACTCTTCTGAATAGTCGGTTTTCTTGTTCAGAATGACGTTATCAAGATAACCATCACGATCGTAGTAACGCATTGAAACCCGATACCCTACATCTTCAGAAATCGGACCAGATACTGATGCTTCAAACGCATATTCATCGCCATCACCATAGGTGCCCTGAACGTAACCCTGAAACTCATCAGTCGGTGTAGCCGTGTTGATAATGATTGCACCATTGGTGGCGTTACGGCCATACAGGGCGCCCTGAGGCCCGCGCAGTACCTCGATGCTTTGTAAGTCGAACAAAGCCTGGTCAAAGGCGCGCGAATTAACCTGTAGCACATCGTCTACCACCACAGCGAC
This sequence comes from Gammaproteobacteria bacterium, assembly GCA_021772935.1. Lineage (GTDB taxonomy): Bacteria > Pseudomonadota > Gammaproteobacteria > Xanthomonadales > SZUA-36 > SZUA-36. The sequence continues at coordinate 5,060 of JAJFLA010000014.1, read as the reverse complement.
GGGGGGCTCGCCGTTTCGTGTTTGAGACATGCCACGAATTGTGATGAAGTTGGTCCCGGCGTCTTGTGCGTTTGAAATGGTAACGCCCGGTGTCAGGGCGATGAAATCATCAATTGTTTTGATCCGTGCGGTTTCAATCGCCTCGGCATTAAAAACGGTTTCAGAAATGGGAACTTCAAGCAGCGATTCTTTTCGACCACGTGCCGTGACGATAACCTCCTCAAGCAGAGAAGTTTCCTGGCTATCACTGCTAGCTGCCTGACCGTCATCCTGTGCCAGAACAACATCTATGCTTATCAGCGACAGACATGCCAGAAATGTTGAAATAACAGGTGTATAGATTCTCATGTGACCTTCCCGTTGCTTATTGATGCTTTATGTGGAACATAAGAATAAGAGCATTACGCCAATGTCCACAAAGGTTCATTTGGGTGGGCCGGTTGCTTCCAACTACCCAGTTGGGTAGGCGAGGCCTTTTCTGAGTGCTGTAAGGTTACACACACCCAGATGTGTTGTGCTTAATGGCCTGGCGACGTGAACCTCCCCAGGTATTCCGAAGATTCTTTTGTTTGAGTCCGCGTGATGATTTGTGGGAATCCCGAAATTGAAACCTAAAGTGCGCGTTCGTGCGACCGGTTCCAACGCGACGTCATTTCTTGGTCAAGAGCATCGGCGGGTAGGTCAAGGAACCGAGCTATAAGTACGCGGTGTTGACGATAAAGGATCGTCTGTCCACGTTCCCAATTCCCCCAAGTACTTGGATCGACACCAACTGCTTGGGCGGCTTCTTTGATTGACCAACCCATCTCACGTCGCTTTGCGAGCAGTTTCTCAGGTAAGGTTGTTGGCTGTGGGAAAGGATCGTAGCCAAGGAACCGTACAATGGCAGGAATGGACACAATTGGCGGCTCTGTATGACCCTTTTCCCAGTTCAAAATGGTCCAAGCATTGACTCCAAGTTGATCAGTGACTTCCTTCTGCATAAGCCTCATTTCGAGACGTTTTTTCCGTACATGCTCACCCAACGTTTTGGGCTCAAAATCATATGGCTTTGGAATCAAGGATTTAAGCGATATAGGAATATATTGTAAAAAGGCAATGAACCCCTGTCCCTGTGGCCTCTCGGGTGACGAAAGTGGTCGCTGTCAATGCAGCGGCGAACAAATCCAGCGATACAAGAACAGGGTCTCAGGCCCCCTTCTCGACAGAATTGACATCCAGATTGAGGTATTACGGCCAAAGACGTCGATATTGAATACTCCCAGGGGCAGCTCAGAATGCTCTGCCATCGTCAGAGAGCGGGTGATCGAAGCGCGGCGAGTGCAATCGGATCGTGCCGGCAAAGCCAATGCTCTACTCGACAACGGTGAGATAGAGCAGTTTTGCCGTATCCACGGAAAATCACTGAGTCTGCTTGAACATGCCGTTGAGCAGCTTTACCTGTCACCGCGCGCCTGCCACCGTATCCTGAAGGTGTCACGCACCATCGCAGATTTGGACCAGGCCGCTGAAATCCGTACCGAGCATCTCGCCGAAGCAATTTCTTTCAGGCGTTTGAGTGCAAGGCTGGACAACTTCTAAGGGCTGGTGGCTACAACTGCTCTGGACAGAGCCTGTTCCCAATGGCGTGACCCTTTATAAATTTTCGTCCAACCGACTTGGCAAAGGCTCTGAGCATACTCACCGGTCCCAGCGCGCCAAACGACGGAATGTAATCTTTTGCAAGGTAATCCAACACCGGCGCTGCATCCATCCTTAGTCGGATCAGGATCGGTGGTGCATTGGCAGGGACATATCCCCGTTTATGTTTTTTAACCGCTCTGCCACTCCAATCCACCAACTCCAGGTAGTCTTTCAAACTGAAAGGGATTCCGTCCTCATTCTGGTCCTTGAAGGGCATCAGGTTATCATTGTCCGGACGCATGATACGTTCCTGAACCGAGGTGTAATCAGACTTTTCTGGAGTTTCGGCCATGACGGCCCGTATCGGGTTTAAGTCAACGTATGCCATACACGCCAGCAGTGCCCTTTCATCCAGTAACGCCTGTGACTTAAAACGTCCTTCCCAGAACCTACCGCTGCAGTGGTCCTCGCGATTGGCCATACGTGCAATGGGTTCATTGATGCAACGCATGAACCAGGATAGATCCGCCAGTCGCTCACGCCAGGTTGCAAACAGTTCTACCACCCATTCAAGCTCAGATTCAGTTAAATCTGCATTGCCCAAATACTGATGTATTAACTGTGGCCCGCTAAAAACTTTCATCCAGCGTTCGGCAACTTCTTCATCAGACCAGGTATTTGCCTGCTCGACATTAATCCGGATCACGATGTGATAGTGGTTGCTCATGATGGCATAAGCACACAGGTCAACGGCAAACACTGAACAGAGTAACTTGATTCGATCAGCGAGCCATTGGCGGCGGTGTTCAAAGTCGAAGCCGGTTTGGGGGTCTCTACCGCACAAAAAGGCTCGTCGCACGCAACGGGAGATGCAGTGGTAGTACGGAGTATCTTCAATTGAGACTTGTCGGTATCTTGGTTTGGGCATGAGATCAGTCTAGGTCAGAACCGCAAATAACTAATAGGGTAAAACGGCATCAAGTCTTGTAGGATATTTCACTCGACATGGCTGTCCTGGCTTTTGTCTGGCTTTTCCCAGCGAATAAAATCAGTTCTTCTTTTATTCTTACATAAGTGTGCTTAACCAGCGAAAGCCGGTTAAGCACTATGAAGCCTTAGAGCGTTACTTCACGGCAACAAGATCTCCAGTAAAGTAAATCAAGTCATTGATTAACTTGTCGTTCAATCGCCTACCTGCGCTTTGAATAAGGAAGACCTTTCGTCCGTCGGTTGCGATAATTGTCGTAGACCAGCCTTCCCCTTGCTGTTTCGCTGTCACAATCTTGGCAGGATATCCGCCGATTTCAAGGTTGACACCGAAAAGTTCCGTTGCTCCTATACCTTCTTCTATCATCAGTCGGCCAAACTGAGTTTTTGTAAACACTCGGCGGACTCTGACATTTGATGGTAATAGGTATGCGACCGATGAAGGTCTCTGTTCCAGTAGTTCATAAGAAATTTCATTTACGTCATAGGCAGTCTCAACACCAGGGTCAAGGGTTGTAAAACCCAGCTCTTCAAGAGAATCACCCCGTAAATGCAGATCGGCCTCTTTTTGTCTCAGTGCAATTCGCTCAAGTAAATAATCGACGGCCGCAGGTCGGTCGGATGCATCGATAAACCCATGCGTGTCCAAATGACCGGTCACCTTTTCCTGAGCTTCCTGTGACTGAATTATAATACCGCCGCCCCCATCGTTACCGAACGTTGGGTCGAACAACGGACGTGGGGTTTTGTACTGTGCATAAGCGGTTACTTGGAGGGTGATGATGGTTAAAAAAGATAGTATGCGAAGAAATTTCATTTCAGGTTCTCCTGATCAATTAAATTGATCATATGAAAGGTTGCAATCAGACGCCGTTGAGTCTAAACGGACATGCCCAAAGTGGGTTAAGTAATGCCAGTGTTCGCCCTTCACTCCCCAGTTTGTTGAAACACCTGGGACACCACCTTCACCTATGTGGATGGCGGCGGCCCTAGTAGTCTGTTCGTAGAAATACCAGCAATTATAAAAATCGCAATGAGATAATGGACTGCTAGCTACGAGGTGTCGAAAATAAAACTTAACGCCATTGAAAAACCCCCACTGATCGTGGTCTATATGCTCGGAAAACGTGAGCCGCCACTGGGGAAGGGCAAAATAATCGTAAGTGATTGACTCATTGTTTATGCAATTTGCTCGACTAAACATTTCTACTTCTTCAGCCATAACGCAAGTCGAAAACAAGAGGCTTGCAATAATAATTGTTGCTCTTTTCATGCTCTTAATCCTTTATGCTGTTAGTTTTAAAGCCCATCCTTTGTGCTTTTGTCGCGCGTGGCGACAAGATAGAATGGATATAAACAAACGAATGTCGGGATAAATAATGGGGTTTGCACCCATAAATTTGTTTCAATGTATGCCAGGTTTTCTCCTAATGATTTAAATTCGTATCAGAATTTTTTGCCCAAATAAGACTTGAATCCCTAGGCCGAGGGCGCGAGGAAGCCGTGAGGTACTGTCAACTTAGCGATTTTGGATCAGAATCATGCTCAATTTATTGAGTTCGGGTGTCCATTAGGCACACGTAGCCAGCTGCCACTCAGCAAATGCTCGGCCGCGAAATTCGCGATAATGGCTCGCGCGCATCAGATGTCGCCCCAGCCGAAATAGATTGCCGATTGTCCCATGCACTGTGAGAAAACGCTGCGCCTGGCCGACAGATTTGAATCGCCTCATCTGTCGTTCCCGAAGCCGGGTGGGTTCGTGGGATAATTCGGCCCGGTTGTTCGCGTATTGATCGGTGCAGTGCGGGACCAATGGCATAACCTCCCGTTTAGCGGCCGAATAGCTTCGCAGTTTGTCCGTCACCATGCGCCTTGGCGAGGCACACTGACCCTTGAGTAATTTCCGGAAGAACCGTTTAGCGGCGCGCTTATTACGGCGTTTCTGGACCAGAATATCGATCGTATCACCGTCCTGATCAACGGCACGCCACAGATAGTGCAACTTGCCGCGAATTGTGACAAACACTTCATCAAGGAACCAAGTGTCGCCGAGGCGACCACTGCGCTTCTTCAGCTTGCGTGCGTAGTCTGGGCCAAACCGATTGCACCATTGCCGAATCGATTCATAGGAAACCTCGACTCCACGCTCGGCCAGAAGATCTTCAACATCTCGGAAGCTGAGACAGAACCGATGGTACAACCAAACGGCGTGACTGATGATTTCCGGCGGGAATCGATGTCCGTGATATATTGATTTTATGCTCTTCATAGGCGCAGTCTGCCAAATCTGGGCTTAACTTGACAGTACCCTGTTTACCATTGATCTTCACAAATACTTCATCAATGTAGAAGGTATCGCCGAATCCTTGATGCTTTCGCTTCAATCGCCTGGAATATCTGGGTCCAAACTTGATACACCAGAGTCTGATGGTTTCGTAGCTAACTGTGAT
>JAJFLA010000013.1 GCA_021772935.1 Gammaproteobacteria bacterium | reverse complement strand
TATGCTCCAGCCAAAACTGTTGCCGCTTTGTCAGCGCCGGAATCATTTTTTGCATTGCTCACCGCTCCTGTTTTATCGTGAGCGCAAAGACTGACCGGAACCAGGTCAAGATAACAGGGTGTGGTTTGTTAACCGCTTACCCAGCAGTCACACAGCTAGGCTTACACCCCCCCTTACTCTCTTAGCCTGAAAATTTCTTTAACACATTAGTTAACTTTGTTACGCCCCAGTATTAGTCAATATCTGCCAAAACACTAATCTCTGACTCAAATAGCTCGACATAATTTTTGTAATCTCTACTCTTCTCCAGATCATGGATATTTTTTAGACCCGTTGCGAGCAATATTACATTTCGAATTCTTGACAAACCCATTCCCGACGCATTGTAAAAAGTCTTTTCAAAATCTAGCTCACTTATAGTCTCCAAGTCACTTTGAATATCAGAGTCACTGTATAGGCCATCGGAAGCTTTCAGTTTCATTTTTAGGTAACCGAACAAAGCTTGAATGCCAACCGTCTTCAATAAAAATGAATTCTTGGCTTGAGTGTCCATAGCTATACTAAAAATATCAGATATGAATGTTGTCAACATAGCTTCAATGTAAGCATCGTCTCCATCAACAAATTTTTGACGCAGAGGCGGTGAACGATGAGTAACTTCTAGCGCCTTTCTTCCAAGCGTATTCTTTTGATAAAGGATGGCGTCTCGATCTTTTTTCGGGTTTGAACTTATTAGTGACAAAATACTGTCAACCAGCGCGGCCAATGAGATCATGCCTTGGTCTTCATCATCATGTTGTGCCCCTAGCAATATTTTACCTTGCATTGGCCCTGCAGCGGCTAATTTACGCACAACATACACGGCGAATTTCTCGGGCGACCAAGTGTCTCGTGACTCTTCATCGAGTCCAAACCCATAAAGGTCGTACGCCAAACTTTTATCTACTGGCTTCTGATTAGCATTTATCGTCGCAAATAGGTAAGCATGATAGGGGGCAGGAATATCCAAATAGATCGAACATAATAGCTCGAAGCTTTTCCTCTCCGAAGCGATGCACCCATTTAGCCTATGCTGACCATCTATAACCGAAGCTAATTCCTCCTCAATGGGTATGATTAGGCGGTAGAAACCGCCTGGTATCTTTTTAACAAACCAACTTTTTTCTTCACCGACCAGACTGCCGTCTTTTTTTATATTTGCTCCCAGAATTACAGTGTTGGGAAGTGCACTTTCTGTTGAATTTATATAATCTGCTATTTGACGTTCACGTTTAGAGCTTGCTTCTCGCTGTGTTCCTTCAATTGGAGAAAAAACACTGTTAAAGACACCGCCTTTTTTATACTTTGCTCTCGCAACGTAAGTAATCTTCTCCAGCTTATCGGCAGGGATCATAACCGAGTAGAAAATCCCCAGTGGCTGCACTACCTTGATTGCTGGTAAATCTAAATATGGCTTCATAGTCTTCCACCCAAAGGGTTTAATTTATCCGTTGAGTCGTATTTGTTAATCTGGACAAAATTGACAAGCCAAACAATTGTGGTTAAGCAAATCGCATATGTTGTATATTTGTACTCAAATTCGGGTATCAATGAAGGGTCTACGACCAAGTAGTTCAATGCTGACTTGGTGTAAAGAAATGCCGCGCCAACTATAGGAAATACTATCAGAAACCTATTGGCAATAAGATACCTATCTTCACTTTCTTCCATGAAAAATCGTCTGAAAAAAACTAATACCAATGTCGTCATACCGAAAGTAAACCATGGTGCTGGCAATAAAAAATTGCTTTTTCCGCCCCAATCAAAGGACCAAGGAATCCAAACGCCTAGTGCTGAAAAAGGAAGTACAATTATGAACTCAATCCAAAAGTGGATGTCGAAAAAAGCATTCCATGTTCTTAGAAAAAACGATTTTAAATAATTCAAACTTCTTCCCCAAATTCAACCCAGAGTATTTATTAATTCAACAATTCCCAAAATGGCTTGTCTCGGACTTTTTTTATCCTCTTATTCCCATCCACATACAAGCTAAAGTGCTTATCCAATTCGCGTATGATTTTCATTAAGTGATCCTGTTCACCTTTATTATCCTTGTTAAACAGAGATTTAATATCTTGGTTTTTTATTTGAGAAACACGATGTATAACCCAACTTAGAATATAAGCCGAGTAGTCATTTTCCTTGGTTTTAAAATGAGTAATGTCCTGTGTGGACAGAATCACACCGACACCATATTCTCGGCCTTCCTTGAGCACTTTACGTAGGCTTGGAAAATCCTGCGCCATAAAATTATCGGCCTCATCCACCAAAACTAACTTAGTCACCTGACGGAAATCACCTTTAACCTTTGGCTTGCCTTGTTTCTGCATTTGTGAATAGAACAAATCTAGGGTTAATGCCACCACCAGGTTCTGAATCTGAGTGGGGTAACCCGCCAATTCGATCACTGTGATGCCGTCAATTAGCTGATATAGGCTGGTGCATTTTGTAACGTCATCTTCGAAAATCTCGAGCTCATGCAAACTCTCAAGTGCGGCGTAAAGCGAATCCTCCTCAACCTTTTCTTGATCAATAAACAAAGTCCAAACATCGGCAATTGTTGGTGGTGACTTGGACCAGGTTTTTGCATCTGATTTACTAATACCCGCAAGTTCATAGGCATCAGCAATCAATTTTCTTAAGCGCAACTGTTGTTTTTGCCCCAAACCAAAGGCCTTACTCATAGTTTCTGAAAAGCCTCTTGCCGTATGTACGGGCAGCATTGGGGTATCACCAAATAGGCTTAGTGGGTTGTAGGGTAACTTGTGGAGTTTAAATTTCTTCGCAGAAGTCGCCTTCGCAAACTTGTCATCAACATAATCAGATTTATAGTCAAAAATCAGTATGCCAATCGGCTTGGCATCAACATTTTTATGTTGATTTCTATAAAGCTGGGTCACTACTGATTTAGTACACTGGGTTTTACCAGTACCCATGGTGCCAATGATGCCGGAGTTTGTGTTCATGAATTTCGAAGTGTTCGTCGGCTCCCAATAGACGGCCTCGCCATGCTTGACCTCATGGCCTATCAGTATTTTTAGGGAGTCTTCAGAAACGGGAGTGGCTACACCTGAAAACGATTCATCACTTTTCCCATCATCTTCAGTGTCTGATGGCTCCAACTTACTAACAATTGGCTGTATTTCTTGTGAATCATCTGCTAATGCATCATTGCCACCTTCTTCCAGTTCGTCCACAGAATCGTCATAGTTAAACTCTTCTGCCCGCACTTCCTTCAGAAAGTATTTATTATCCACCGCAGCGATCGCAGTCGATGGTATGTTAATCTTCAGCTGCTGTAACTTGGTTGAAATAGTCTGGGGAATAAAACTATAGGGTATTTCAATTTTTAGTATACCATCCGCCTCTTCCGTACGGGTCTCAAGACAACTATCACCCTCTAAATTAGCAACTACAAACCCTCTGGGATAATTGGCAATTGCTGCCACCTTATAATCACCCTGTAGCCACCACTCTTTGGTGTCTAGCAACGGGTCGAAGTAACCTTCTGGATAAACTGAGTAGAGCAAATACTTGTCTACCTGCATCAATAACTGGCGGATAAACAGACTGCGATAAAGCTTTCTTTCAAGGGCGTCACCGCTAAGCACGTCCTCAACCAAATAACGTGCCAGTTCTTGTGCTTGCTTGACGGCCTTGGTCGCGTTATAGCTACGTCCGGTTTTTACTTCCAGCGGAAGTAAAAACAACGTGTCTTCTTTTATGCCAACAAAAAGGACATCGTCTGAAATAGCTCCAGATGTATAGCCCTGCACGTGCCTGGAAAGTTCAGATTCAGACATATTGAGGCCGATGTTGCCAGACACCCGTATCATTTCAGCCGCAGACATCGGTACCCAGGTAACATCTGAATCAGCTAGCAGACAACTGACTAATTTATAGGCTGCCAAAATACCCTTACGTTCTTTACGGATATTGCTTGCAGCTGTCACCATCTGCAGCAGCCACTCGCCATTAAACGCATTGAATTCACCTATCAGCCCACCACCTTCTCTTGCTAACACTTGATCGTAAAGATCCGTTTGGCGTGTCACTGTAATTGCATCATAACTGGCAGAGCTTGTGTATTGATCTGAGTAGTGAATCAGTAGCATGTTTTCACTGTGCTCAAAAAAATCCAAAGTGACCTTGGGGTCGATAATGGATGTCCAAATAGAGCTATCGTATGAACGTTCCAATAGTTCTTTGAATTGATCATCAACAGCAAGGGCTATCGCGCTATTTTCGCGATACTCCACGGTTGACTCCCTGGCAGGTCGAATCATCCGACCGACAAGTTTAGCAATCTCGACATGGGGTAAGTCTTTGTGCTCAACGTTTTTGAGACCAAACCCAGTAATGTAATTACCTTGCTCACTCGCAGATGCCTCCCCATTAATCAGGCCGTGACAGCAGACTCCCGATAGTTTTTCTGTAGGATTAACATTGATAACCTTTACTTTTTGATTGTTTCTGAAAAATGTTAAGTGAGCATAGGCCTGAGCATCACACTCTGGATGTCGAAATTTGCTGTATGTCACCCTGGTTCGCAGCATGTCAACAATCGTATCCGCATGGTCCTTGGCAGTTCCTTTATTCAAACCATATCGCTGTTTAATGCGATCATAACTTGCCATATTTGCAAAACGGTCGAATTCCGTTTCCATCAAACCATCATCATAGAGGTTAATGTGGACATTGAAGGTTTTGGCGCGGTTTTTAGTCACATGCCCAACGATGCCCATGAAAAGCTCGTGGTTATCATAATTGTTGACTGAGTTTATAATTAATGTAGTTCTTGCATCGACTGAAGTCGGTGCTTCAAATAGAGAACTAAAAGCCGTAGAGAATTCCGATATTTTGTCTCTCACTAATTTTGTCATATAGCTGTATTTGGTGTCCTTTTGCGGGACGCAATGCAGCCAAAAACAATTATCCTCTTCGGCCTTTACATAGGAGAATTCATGGTTCGAATCATAAATAAAGGGCAATAGGCCCTGAGGATTTAGCCTTTCCACGGTAACGGGGGGCAACTTCAGAAAGCTATTTGATTCATCACTAATCGCAGAGGTAACCAGAAAGTAGTAGTAAGAAAGCACCAAAGGGTGAAAAGGTAGTATGTATTCTTTCCCTTGAAAATATCCCATTCCAACTTTCAAGACACGTTTTTGTGAATCCTCTAGATATTGCTTCTGTGGGATAGACTTCAAATAGAGTTGATATTCTTTAACAACTTCAGCAACAAGTCGCTGATAGCTTGGTCCCCAGCCACATAATGAAGGCAACGTTTTGTTCTGAACATAGTACCGAAAGAGATCACTGTAAGCGTCGGCCAAAGCTGGTGCATCAATCTCTAACTCTGAATAAGTAAGAGTCACACCTGTTTCGTCATTGCAAAAAAGTAACTTGTTATCAACAAGATGCTTCTCATGATTTAATAGTTGAGTAACGCGCGGTGAGCCTTTAACCTCTTGGTTATTGATGTAGACACGTTCTTTGCTCAGGTTATAAACACCATATAGAGTGTCGGTGAATAAATGTGATTTCTTCGATAAATCCAGAATAAGTGGCAAAGAAAGCACTTCCGTTGCTGCTGCCCCTTCTACATCAAAAGTTAATCTCGCCTCACCATTGGTCACATCAAATGAAATTCGATCAACTTCATTTGATAGATCAGTGAAGTCGATTTGATCTTGGTCTAAAACGTTGAAAGATTGCCCCACGTCCCTCAATGTACTGGTAATACCACTACCCCTATTTGATATTTCCAGGGTTGTTTCCAGAGTTTGTAGCTTAATTTGTGGTTTGGTGACGTTTATTAAGTAGTGATTCTTTATGGCGGTTATATTGAAATGGCGTTTTTTAACAACAAGACAATGAAACTTGTAATTTTCGGAGGTTTTGTCACGTTTCAATTCGAGACGAAAGAAACGTGGTTGCTCACGCATTTCACCAGTGATGATTAATGAGGTATTAACGTTACCGCCAGAGAGGCTAATATTGTCTTTTGAGATTTTATCAATTGAACACTTATCTATCAGTTTCAATTCAGCCTGTTTAACCTTGCCACCAATAAACTCCAAAGCTATGTCGAAATCTTCTCTTTCGGGATCAACTTCCAGTAGTAAGTGCCTTCCTCTCTGCGCGGCCTTTGTTGTCCCATTTGTCCTTACAATAAGTTCGCCCGTAGCAGACGATTCTCTCTTGATTTGCAGATTTTGATCACGGTTTCGATTTTGTTCCTTCAGGAATTCATCGTATGTAACCGATTTCCAAGCTTCCGGTGCTTCTGGGGAAAAGTTCTTTTCAATAAATGAAGCGCTTAGATATGGTAAATTGCCTGACAATTGATCTGGGTAGTGCTCCAACACATTTCCGATTTGCTCATAAAGCTCACGATTCTTATCAAGACGAAGTCTTATCTGGACTTCCGCGCGTGAGCCTTTCGTTTGTCTAATGGCCGGGTCGGGTAATAAATTAAGTTCTTCAAACTCAATTACACCATCAGCAATAGCTTTATATAAGGTTTCAAAACCGAACATGCTGCCTTGATCTTCTTTGATTAAATCAAACTGATAATCGAGCAAGATATTGGAAATTAGTGCGCTTTCTTGATTGCGATTTTCATCAACCAGTTTCTTTAGTGACGACTTGATCTCATGCGGATCAAATACAGAATCAGAGCCGGTTAGATCCTCAGCACTATTTATAATAGTATCCAAAAGACTGTTATGAATGATAAGCAACGCCGTAGACTTAAACTCTCCTTGTTGTGCCGCTACCTCATCACGCAAAAAAGAAATGAAATTCTCTGTGTAGCCGGGCCGACCAGGCTGGTCATCATGAACCACTGGTATCAGTTTGGTGATGCCGCAGTTGGTATATGCTAGCGTGCAGCCTTTGGTGCTAATAACACCTGAAATTAATGCAGAATTAATCAAAGACTTGTAGAGTTTTAGGCTGTTGTCTAGGTTTGGTGATGGGAATTGATAGCGGAAGCCCGCTTCAACGCCAGTGGACGCCCATTCCAGAAAGTATGAAGTGATGAAATCTTCAAACGGTTTTACGGACATATACTGCATCTCCACTGTCACTCATGCGTTCAACATTTCCTATGCGTTCGTAAAACTTAATCAACGATTGCTGTGATTTCTTATCGAAATAAACCCCGCGAGCCCTGAATTCATCCAACAACTCATGAAATCGTAGCCGCTCTTCATTTCCTACTGCCAAATTAGTAAGCAACGAGAGATAGTCCTGATTCATCACCAATATTTTGCCTGCGCGTCCACGGTTTCTTACAAAAGTGCCACACAATTCAACTTCGGTGGTCCTTACAAATTTCCCCTGGGCGGCAGCGCGAGTTTCACCTTTACCAAACTGAAGGGTGGATAATTCCAATAGTTTTTCTAACCAGTAAACAGGATCCTGATTGTTGTTTTCAAATTTAGTTGTTAGGTTCCGGTGCTTGGCGAAGGCTTTGGCATAGTCCCTTAAGACAGGGACATCACTCTGAGTCAATTGCGAAGTAATTTCCCATAAAGGTAACCTAGTGTCACCAGGCTCAACATTTATCAATGTTTCAGCCATGGTCAAATATGGAAATATCAACCCAATATTAACGGAAACTTTTCGATGCCCATTTCTTTGCAGATCTGTTCTCTCGAGGCTTGCAGTCTCGTTCTCCATAATAAAATATAGTGGCCTAGAGGATGGTTCACGGGTCAGGCCTTTAATATTCAATCCAAGCTGAGCCGTATATAGGTAGGCGTAAAGCTTTAAAAATTCTTCGAGGTGCTCAATGAGATATGCTGGGTGATTCGATAAAAAAGCAATATCTTTGCGGAAATATGCTGTTAAAAACGGAAGGAATGGGCGTTCCTCAATACCATTTGAATATCTGGATTCTGAAAAGTCATTAAGCGTATTCTGTGATCTAAGCGAGCTGACAACCTGCTGTTCCAGAAAATTTCTTTTCATCCTTTCTGGACTTTCATTGAAGTAATTTTGCATTAGACTCGAAAAAAGATCTCCTAACCGATTTTTTGGCGAGCTTGACGTCAACGTTGCTATTTTAAAGAGAAGGCATTCAGGTGCAATACGGTAAAACGTATCCCTGGAAAAATACATATCTTCTAAGTATTCCCACAACTGCATGTCATCTAGGCGTTTACCAAAGTCGGATCGACAAACCTCCTTGAATTTTTCATAGCTGACCCCGTCACCATCCTTAACATGCAAATTCTTCGCTAGCACTTTTCTATAGAGATTTCGTACCACGATTCCCTGTGCCACCCCCCAATCAAATGATTCATCACTGCTTTTGGTTCTCACCGGAAAAAAACCTTTTAGTGAATTGACATTGGACACAGTGATTTCTTGTTTCAAGATGCTCATGCCTATAGCCCACTGACTCGAATATCACCATCCGGATTGTCTTTTAGCTTTATACGGACATCATTTCGGTGAAGGAAAAGCACTTTCGAGTTGCTGGCGTGCTCGGCAATTTTATTGATCAAGTCATCCAGCAGCACCACACTGTTCTTATCATGCTTGTTAGGTCTAAACCCATTAACAATACTTAGCATCATAGCCAAGAGGTTTACATTAATTTGAATCGAAGGTAATAACTCATCATTCACCGTGATATGTAGCTTGAAATTAGAGATATCATGTAGGTTGTCATTTTCTATGTCACCGTATGAAACAGAAAGGTCAACTTCTGCTGCCAGATCTGATCCACCATGTGACGAAATATAGAACTCATCCTTACTGAGATAAGGTGCATCTTTGTTTGCATATTTGTTTATCGCGAGCAAAACTATGTCGTTATAGAACTTTTTAAGCTCTGCTTTTTTTTCATCAGCCCCATCATAGTCTTTGTGTAATTGCCATGTTCTTTTGTATAGAGTTAGCGCGCTTTCATCAAATGAATCTATAAAGTCCTGATGATAATTATTTTCTAGATCTGTGTTCTTAAGTAGGAAAAAGCACCGAATCATTGAGTGTGGAGAAAGCTCCTCAATGATCTTAAATTCAGATTTTAATTCGTTTATGAGTTTAGTATATAAGTCTTCTTTAAAACCGAGCGTTCTATGAATAACAAATAAATCCAATTTCTTATTTCGGATAATACTTGGATCAAAACTCTGTAACACCAACAAAAGCTCGTTCTTTCCACCCGCAAAAAGGTTGTCAAATAAATAACCAGGGTCAGTCAAAATACAATAAACAAAATCAAGCAACATACGCGCGGTAATAAACTGGTCTTTCCTGACACGAGCACTGAGAAGAAGCTCAATGATTGTCTTTTGCACAAGCTCATTTCTAAGTAGTAATAAATTCGCAAGTATTTTTTTATCGGTACCTATTGATATGGCACTATCAAAATATTTTTTGAACGGATTTTTGCTATCGTCACTGACTATTTTATTCAGTAGCGAACTAAAGAATTCGGATTTAACTTCACTTTCCTTAATCTGAAACTTGGGAAATGACTCAAAATCAATAAACGTATAGTCTCCCTCAACTGCCTTTCCATCTAAAAACTCCTTTATCGCCAATTTAATTGCAATGTGTTCTTTGCTTGCCTCTCGCTCATAATTACCCAACATTCCTATATTTATTCCCACGACCAGCGGTTTATCTGAGTAATTAAACTCACTGAAAATACTATCTAGAGTTTCTACGGCTGTTTTTTTGGGCTCAAAGCTATGGGTAGCGTCTAGATGAAAATCGGCGATATTCTTATATTCTTGGTTATAGCGAGTTAAAATTTCAGACTTGCCATCTCCGCTGCTACCACACAAAAAGACAATTTCATGAGGTTTCAGTTTCTCGAGTTTTGTTTTGAATTCCCTTTCTATGTCAGTTTCAACATATAAATACTCTTTAATCTTCTCAAACTCAGGGTCAGTCCATTCGGCTGCCGTTGACACAGCATATGGTGATGACTTTGACAGCATTGCTAAAGCTTTTCTTAATCGCATCTATTTTTGTTCCGGCAAATTACATTTAGTCCAATTAACATAATGAATAATTCATCTTCCAAATGTGCAAGCATAGTACAGTCAGCAGCTACAGTAGTGCTTTTAAGGTATGTAGGTTTGATCGAAACAGCCAATTGGTGAACACAAAAAAGCTCTTGTATTGAAACGAATTGAGAATAGCGTGCCCGAATTGGCAAATATTTACGCCAAAACAAGTTGTGCCTCTCCGATATAAAGGTACTGTTTGGAATAATCGCGAGTGTTGTACTTCATGATGAGTGAAGCCGTTACAGCTACTGAAATTAACAGTCGCCAAAGAATCAAAATAGCAAAATGCCGGCAGTTTAGAAATAAACTTGGAATTGTGAAACCCGTTAAGAGCTTAGTGTATAGCTTGCCCAATAAGGCAAGAACCGCCAGGACCTGCCAGGGCAATTCGGTAAGAATTTTGACAATTTTGGCCTGTCGCACCAAGAATCCCCTCCCTGAGTTCTTCCCCTGCTTTCTCGCGATTAAAATTCCCGAGTGTTATTAATTATCTATGTGTCGATGAGCAACCATTTCAACATACCCCCAATCATTACGCACAACTTTCGGACAGTCAAACTGCTTTAGGTCAATTTTTCCTAATCGACTCCTCGCTGTGGAGTCAGCTCAAATTCTAAAAAACAACGCTCTTAAGTCTTAATTAGTGAAGAGGAGGCCAAAAAAACATGTCCAACATTACCAAGCGAAACAGGGAGGCTGTCTTAGTTACCGGCGCTTATTCATCCGAAGAAAACAGCTGACTCTGCCGTTTGGAAAGGACAGTATTAGTTCTATAGCAGTTTGTCTGATCGGCAGATTCAAGAAAACTACACACGCATAGCCAGTGTGTGTGAAACTGACGGGCATGTGTGAACAAACACTCGACTTTCAACACCTGAAGGCTCGTCAGCGAGCCATCCGAGACAAATTTCCACAGCCACTGAGTTTGCGCGTTCATCGTGCTTTGAGCTGGCTTAGCCGAGCCGAACAAGAGTCTGTCGACAATGACGCCAAATTCATCTTCCTTTGGGTCGCCTTCAACGCAGCCTACGCAAACGACATCACCGACCGCCAAAACTTCTCTGAAAGAAATCTTTTCCAAAACTTCCTCGGCCGCCTGATCGATTCCGATGCTAATAAGCTGCTTTACGAACTCGTCTGGGATCAGTTTTCCGGTGCAATTCGCCTAATGATTGACAATCAATACGTCTTCCAGCCTTTCTGGGACTACCACAATGGCCAGATAACGGAAGAGGCGTGGCAACTGGCATTTCAAAACAGTAAGGCGGCGACCCACCGTGCACTAGGCAATATGGATACACAAAAAGTGATGGGGGTGATGTTCGATCGTCTGTACACGCTGCGCAATCAACTTCTACACGGTGGTGCGACCTGGAACAGCAGCGTCAACCGTAACCAGATTTCTCAGGGCGCAGACATTATGGGCCGAGTAGTGCCTATCGTGATCCACTTGATGATGAATGATTATCAGCGGGTATGGGGTGATGCTTGTTATCCGGTGGTTGATTAATCGAGTTTAACTATCAGGGTTTGCGTAAAAAATATTGCCAGGGGTGCTTTATGGAGTCCGGGATTTACATCGTTACTCTAAATAACAGCGAGCCAATTTCTGTTAATGCCCAGGATTGCAGAATTGCGCATAAGGCAATTAAAGTGACCAAGCCCAACTGCAAATTTGGGAAGGCCAAGAGCCTCAAAGTTCGAGAAAAGAACTATTTCAAAGTATTCGGTGAACACAATGTAAAATTTATGCCTGTGGCGCTTATTGAAGATATTTCCCAGGCAGAAAAAGTAATACTAGCTAGACTTGATCCTTATCGAATAAGAGGGAGGACAGGACGTAAGAACGAGTGGTTGGAGGGCATTAGCCATTTAGATGTTTTGAGAATTGCAATTGATACCCTTGATGTATTGGGTATTTTGTATGAGCTGGTCGATGACCGTAACCCCGGCAGATCCAACTAAATATTAAATGTGCGCATGAAGTAATGACCAACAACAACATAAAAATTGAACCTTGCACATTCGAATACCAATGCCCTAAAACTTGGGGAAAACTGCTCGAAACCAACATTACATCAATTCGCTTTTGCGACAGTTGTGAGCGCAATGTTTACCTTTCCTCTTCCGTCGACGAGGCTCAATCAAACGCTGGCTTGGGGCGGTGTGTTGCCATTCCCGTCGAGCTCACTTCAGCATCCAGGGAAAAGAGATTCAAGCAACTTATAGTCGGAATAATGGATCCTCCACGGAAAAGAGCGAAAAATTTTCATGATAGAAAATTTGGTGGTGATGCAATCAAACCAATTTTCTATGGCTTGGATGGTTGTAAAGCAGGGTGGTTTTTCATAGGAGTTGATGAAGAGGGCGAATTTCAGTTTCGCGTGCTTGAGAAGTTCGAAGAACTCGGCCAGTTATTGGAATATGCAAAATTGATTTTGGTTGATATGCCAATCGGGTTACCCTGGCACGGTCAAACAACACGCCTATGTGATGCCGATGCCCGCAAAGCACTTTCTCCACGGGCATCATCGGTTTTTTCTGTACCGGCGAGATCAGCTCTTACGATGCTCTCATACCAAGAGGGCAGCCAGGAAAACCGGCGGCAATTGAACAAGGGTCTTTCCACGCAAAGCTGGGCCATTGCGCCAAAGATCAAAGAAGTGGATGATTTTATGCGCAGTGTAAGGCCTGGGGATAAGGTCCGTGAAATGCACCCGGAAGTTGCATTTTGGGCATTGAATGGTAAAGAAGTATTAAACCACAAGAAAAAGGAAAAGGCCGGAATTGATGAGCGACTCAGCATTCTCACGCGGCACTATCCGCGTGCTAAAGAATGTTTTCTCAAGGCACGAGAGCAGTACTTGGTCAAAGAAGTCGCAACGGATGACATTCTGGATGCGATGGTAGGCGCTGTAACGGCTATGTATTATCCACGGTTATCGACGTTACCCCCTGAGCCGGTAAATGATGAGGAAGGAATACCGATGGAGATGGTTTATTACTCTGATTTTTGATTTGCAAACTGGTAGATCATATCTGAATAGGTAATCCAGCCTTTCGCTTCTTGCTTTTCTTTATCGAAATTTCTTTGTCGATTGAACGCGCCCCAATTATTTGGGTGATAGGTGTGGAGCCAAAACACCGACTTCCGGTTGAGCTCAATCGTTTGTGCATACTTGTCTAAGACTTTTAGGGTTTTTTCTCGAAATCGTTCAATCCCGAATTTCGCTTCGTTGCCTTGCGTAACGATTATTTTTGGGTCCAGGATCGCTAGCTCTTCATCCAGGTACTCTCGACAGTGTTTAAAAAGTATCTTGTCAGCTTGTTTTTTTTGCTTTTTATTCATGCAGCATTTTGCAGAGTTAGCATGGGCAAAATAGTGCTTAGCATCTTCCACGGTAAGATCAGGTTTAAACCGTCGTAGTATGTAATGGGCTAATTCGTGGGTCCGGTACCAGTGTTTGTGCTTGTGTAAAACTAGAGTATCCGTGTCAACTTCGTTCTGCTGCCGTACAGCAGTCGGTAGTCTATCTAGGTAATTTTGTTTGCCAATTCCAGAGTCTAGCGAAAGAAACAGCAGGCGGGGCAGTTGGTTTGCTTCATAGCCAGTGCTTACAAATGCAGATTTGGGTCCAGTAAAGGCACTACAGTCAAAACTGCACTTATTCTTGTATGGGCAAGTAAAATCTGTTGAAAGGATGCCTTTTGATCGATAGTAGTGTTCTAGTGATTTGAGCATGATGTGAGACATGATAACCTAGACTGAGTAATAGGCGCGCTATGAAAAATCAATATTTCGGTGACATAAATGACTACCGAAAATACGGTCTGCTACGCTCGATAAACCAGGTGAGTGAGTTACGATTATTGGTTGCCTGGATGCTCACGCCGGATGACGGAAGCACTGATGGAAAATTTACCGCTTATCTTGAGAGTCCCGAGAAATGGTCAAATTATGATCCGGTTTTATTTCGTGAGTTAAAGCAGATTTTGACCGGCGAACAGACCCGAGGGGTAAATCTGATTGAAAACTTGGGCCTTCTACAAGGAGTTGAATATTGTTCTGATTTTGTACCCGACAACGCCCCCGGTCGAGAGGCGTGATTTGACTCACTCTCAGATCGAGTGAAAGCTTACAGCTTTGTTTTCCTTGATCCAGATAATGGGTTGGAAGTGAAGTCGAGGCCTTACGGGCGAAAGAATTCATCAAAATTCCTATATTGGCGTGAAGTAGAAGCCCTTTGGGCTGTTGGTAAATCATTATTGATATACCAACACTTTATTCGTGAAAACCGGCTCGATTATGTTCAGCGCATGCTGGGGGCTCTGGCAAAGGCTACACCTGACTCGTTTGTGGAGGCGTTCTCAACATCTAACGTTGTGTTTCTAATGGCACTGCAGCCAGAGCATCAGCGTTTTCATGAAGCGATCGTGAAGTTGGTTCAAGAAAGATGGAAAGGGCAGATTCATCATTGGGAGCTGACCATGGCTCAACGCGGCGATTCTGTACAAAAACTACATATCTCGACTGAAATCTCCCACAGAGATCAGCACAAGATCCCACTACCGGTTCCTTCTGTCAGGTCGCACCCTATGAGGATGAAGTCATTCATTGACATATGCATATAATATACATACCATCAAATGAAAATCACATGGGACTCCGTAAAAGCAAAATCAAACAGGCTAAAACACAGGGTTTTCTTTTCGGAGGCTGAACCGGTGTTTTACGATCCTGATGCAATAAGTTTTGAAGATTTGGCATCAAAAGAAGAGGCTAGATACGTAGTAATTGGGTTGGATGCATTGGAGCGGATAGTTGTTGTCGTCTATACCTATCGGGGAAACACGATTCGGCTGATTTCCGCCCGTAAAGCTAGCAGGTCTGAGCAAAAGTATTATGAAAAAGGAATACGATTTTAGTAAGGGGAAGCGAGGTGCAGTGCTTAAGTCACGGGGTAAAACCCGGATCACGATTCACCTTGATGATGATGTGATAGAGGCTTTCCGTGTAAAAGCAGAGGCAGCAAGCTGCGGGTACCAAACACTCATCAATGATGCATTGCGCCGGTACCTGTCCAGCGCAAGTAAACCCTTGGATAGTAAAACGCTCAGGCGCATTCTTCGTGAAGAGCTTGATAAAACCAGTTGACCGGATACGGCTAGTCGGCGGCCCCTTTTTGAGCGCGAAACCCGCGGCCGGTTTCCTCATTTGCCGCTCCCAAGCGTGCGCAACGCGCTAGCGACCAACACAGAGTAGTTAAAGAGTTTGCTATTTTTGAAGCAATTCTTGTCTGATTTCAGTCTGCTCTTCGATCTCGACTGATTCGCCCCAGGGCACTGTTTCCCCGGCACAAACCTGAGTGTCTTTAGTTTCCTCATCGCCGGGTTCTGTGCAACCTGAACAATCGAGGGTGCCAGCCTCACAGGAAAGAGTGATCACCTCAGGCCCTTCCGGATTCTCGGGTACTGGAAACACACCTTTAGAGCAATCACATTTGCAATCAGCAACATCAAATATCTCAAACTGCCATCGATTCTGTTGATCCTGAAAACACTGAAGATTAATCCTGTTTTGCTGATTAACGGGATGGACGTTACAACACGAGCCTTGGGGGCAATCGTCATTCTGATTGCAATTGGGTTGATCGATTTGCACACAAAAATTGTGTATCAATCTCGGCATGGCATTAAGGCAGCCATTGTAGGCGGCAATGCATTGTGCCTGATTGGGAAATCCACCGAATGGCGAGCTGCAAAATTGTCCTCTGGCCTTACTCGTGGCAGCGCATTGCTGACCATTCGCAGCTGTGCCAATAACAGGCCAGGCTATTGAAATCAGAACCAGAATTGCAGAGCTGAAAACAATTTTAAGAACCAGTGTTTGTTTCTTCATATTCTGAGTCTAGCAGTTTTCCCAGATAGTTCTATCCAGATCCCAGGCCCCATTTGCCGCTTTGTAAGCAGAATCATCTTTGAGCCATAATCACGCGGCGAGCTTGTTAGTTCTGGCGCAAGCCGAAGTCACTGAACAGAATTTACCTACAAAGTGTAGAGTCACTCGCCGATATCCTGAGTCGGGTGATTCGTGCATATTTGGCCAATGAATATGTATCCACAAAACTTCAAGCGGTTGTTTAACAATTCGCATGGCGAATACTTCACTTGAAAATGCCCAATATAGGCATTATCATGCCCAATATGGGCACAGCACCTATCAGGTCAGAACAGGGTAAGCCACTCAGTATGGTGGACGCACTCTTTTCCAAAATACAACAAAATGTCCTTGCACTGCTTTTTGGGCAACCCAGGCAAAGCTTCTACACCAATGAGATCATCAGAAAGTCAGGTGGAGGTTCTGGTGCGGTTCAAAGGGAGCTTTCCCGTCTGGTGCGTAGTGGCCTGGCGACAGTAAAACGTATTGGTTCGCAAAATCACTATCAGGCCAATCCAGATGCACCATTGTTTGCAGAGCTTTGTTCCATTATTAACAAAACGGCGGCTTTGCTTGAGCCTCTTAAAGCTGTATTACAGCCATTTTTGTCGCATACTGAGTTGGCATTTGTGTATGGTTCAGTGGCAAAAAAAAGCGATACGGCATCCAGTGACATTGATCTGATGATTATCAGCGATAGTCTGACTTATGCTGACATATTCCCGGCCCTGGAAGAGGTTTCCGAGAAATTACAAAGGAACGTCCAGCCAACCATTTACTCACTGGAAGAGCTGACTAAAAGGATTCAATCCGACAATTCGTTTATCAAGCGCGTGCTGGGGCAACCTAAAATTTGGATCATAGGCAAGGACAGTGAACTCCCAACTGGATAATCTGACAGGACATAATGGACCGTTGGCAGCGGAACCGCCTGATCGCAATGAATTCAATGGCCTGAAAAGTTCTGGTCTTGCCCGCCTGCATGATGCCGCAAATACAGGACTCTCTTTGGAAAGCCGCTTTGATTTGGCCTATAACGCTGCACATGCATTATGTTTGGCTGCTTTAAGAAGTCACGGCTATCGTGCAAAACATCGTTACATCGTATTTCAAGTGGTGCCGCGTACACTTGGGTTGGGCCCTGAAGTTTGGCGGATTTTGGCAAAAGCGCATGACACCCGCAACTTGGGAGAATACGAGGGAGACCTGAATGTGGATGAACGCCTGGTGACTGATTTGGTTGCAGCCGCTCAAACAGTGGCGGCAGCTGTTCAACAACTGACGGCGCCGTGATGGGTTGATGGCCAAACCCGGAGGGCACGAAGCAGTAAAACATCGGCAAGCCGGGCATTGGGTAGGGCGAGGCTCCAGAAATAATGGGGCAGGTAGAGCCCATCGAAAAAACGGGCCGGATACATTTATTCAATTAGCAGGACTATAGATACCGTCTTCACATTCAAGCAACCTTTCAATGGTTATTATATTTTGCCAATAGAAGGAGTCGCCCTAATCGCGCACTTTCACCTCGGCCAGCCGGCCCCATCCCTTGTAATCAAGCCCAGGTCATCAAACCAATAACGCCAAAACTCAGAAAATAAAGCGCCAGGATAACGTGCAACATCGTGGCCGCTGTGGAATGCCAGTATGCAACACGGTTCATACTCGTTTTTCTCTCACGCCAGCAGCGGCTCAATCCCATAAGCGCGAATAGCGCGAACGTCAGGGTTGAGAGCATAATGCCGATTGATATTGTCGTGGGCTCACCGAGTTGCTTGAAGGGGTCTGATATACCCTGCATGAACAAGCCGATCATAACCAGCATTGAGACACCCGCCAGCAAAGGCCACAGGCGGATTTTGATCGCTGCACCGGGCTTGATTTTTCCACGCAGGCGTCGCACCAGCCAAACCGGGAAAAACAGCAGGGAGCTGGCAATGAAAAACCCCCACAATGCCGCTATACTGAGCTGGCCGTAGACCATGATTGCGCTCACCGGCTTAAGCGTGGCCATATTGGAATGCACAACGGCACCGGCCAGGGGGTCTGTCGTACGGGAGAGGGAAACCAGTCCGGTTTTTGCTGATTTGTACAGCTCATCGCTGACCGGAAAGTAATACACGGGCTTGTTATCGAACAGCCCTTTGCGTTGTAGTCGGTTGCCTTCAAAAGACAGTTGCTGAACATTCATCACGCGTTCCATAAAAAATGCCATTTGCTGACGGGGGTTGATTGCGTAATAAAAACCTTCGATTTCACGGTTTGCTGGCGTAACCTCCATTTCTGCCTCAACAACTTTCGGCGCTAAGTTACGGGTCTCATAGGCACGAACCAGCCTGGATATTTCCCGGTATGCTTCTCCACTGTCAGAATTGATCATGATCGCATGACCGGCACCGGCTTCAGGAAGATAAGAGAATTCTGTAAGGCCCCCGTTCACGCCACCGTTATGCTCACGGTATACCCAGCTTTTATACGTCGCTGAATAATTATTGAGACCATAACCCGTTGACTGGCCGGCCTTCGCACCACTGGTTGAGGTCACGGTTTCCATGCGTTCAAGTGAACTGCGTGAAATCAATTGTTGCCCGTCAACAGCACCGCGATTCAGATAGAACTGCACAAACTTAGCCATATCAACGGGCGAAGCATTGATTGAACCCGAAGGTCGCAGGCTGATATGCCAGTATTCCTGCGGCTGATTTCCATTGGCGTACAGGGTGGCGCCCTGTTGCCGGACATCATCGGTCAGCAAATAGGTCATGGTATCCATGCCCATGGGCGCAAAGAAATTTTCCTGTACATACTGTTCAAAGTTCTGACCCGTAACCTGTGCAACGATATAGGCGGCTACGGGCGGGCCGGCATTGCAGTAGGACATACGTGTGCCGGGCTTCCAGCGGGAAATACGTGAATGCGGGTGATTGTCGAGAGCCTCTTTCAATGTGGCTGGCGTTGGGTCGTTGTGCGCGTAATCCGGCAGGTGGATATCATCCCAGCCGGTGGTGTGCTCCAGCAAGTGGACCAGGCGTATCGGGTCTGTTGACTCCCATTGGTTTTCAAAAACCACGCCCGGCGCCAAATCGGCAACACGATCATCCAATGACAGTTTGCCCTCTTCAACCAGCTTAAGTATTGACAACGCAACAAACATTTTTGAGGTTGATCCAATACGGAACAGGGTATGTTCGTCTGCATCAACATCACTCTCGATATTGGCTTTCCCAAGCGCGCCAATCCAGACCGGTCCATTTTCATCGACCATGGCAATGCCTACGGCGGGAACGTCTTTCTCCTGAATGACGTCAGCAACGGCTGTTTTTAATTCCTCCAGAGTTGCAGGAACCACTTTCTGCTCAGCAGCCAGTACTGGCTGAGTAAACTGAAATACCAGAATAAATGACAGCAGGTTAAACACCGATTGGAGATTCTTCATACACAAACCCTTCAGGCTAGAGGCAAATTTCGCCACAGTCTAAACCAGGCTTAAGTTAAATACCTGCCTAATTTGGCTATACAAGAAAGTCATTAAAAAAACTGACGAAAGCCCCGACAGCAACATCTAATCTTCCAAACTGACAGCGTGTTTGTTGTAAGCGCGAGGGAACTGACCATGAATTGAGCTGGACTCGCTAGACTAAAATGGCCTACAAAACGTTAGGTGATCTGCCAATGCCAGCAAACCTCACCATATGGCAAGCTCTGCTTGTGAAAGTCAGGGATGTTCTTAAGTTGCTGCGCCAAGATGGCTGGGAACAAGTGCGTATGAAGGGTAGTCATCGCCAGTTTCGTCATCCAGAAAAGTCTGGTACCGTAACTGTTGCGGGAAAGTACGGCGTTGATATTCCAATCGGCACTCTGAAAAATATCTTTAAACAAGCCAAATTGAAGTATGATTAATTAATGAAATACGCCATAGTCATTGAAAAAGGCTCAAAGAGTTTCGGCGCTTACGCGCCAGATCTTCCTGGCTGTGCTGTTGTGGGAGAGTCCCGGAGAGAAGTTATTAAACTCATCCAGGAAGCAATTGAACTCCACCTCCAGAGCTTGAAAGAGCATGGAGAAGAAATCCCGCCCCCCGCGTCTTCATTCGATTTTGTGGAAGTCGCCGCTTAACTACCATACTCTCAAGACCCGCTACACGAGAGCCGCGATAATTTTCCTTTCCGAAGGTGAAACAGCACACAATGCATTCTTTGATTGAGGCTTCAAGTTATGAAGGGCCCGGTGCAAAGCGGTGCAGTTGTTACTCTTTCCCCATTCTCTCCAGCTCAACCAACGCTCTCAACGCACTGGCAAGCTTCGGGTCACGTTTGAGCGCATTGCGGTAATATTTAATGGCTTTTCTTCAATGCCTCCCTGAATGCTGCCAGTGCGTCTTCATAGGCACCTGTATCGAGAATCTCACCGGGTAGGTATTCATCATCCGCCAGCCGGCGATGGGGTGATGCCGGGGTCAGACTCAAATGCTTTGAAGGTGGTGGGAAAAGTGATGGAGTTTTCGCATTTGAATCTGACCCCTGGAGTGGGGGTGATGCCTGATCGGGGTCAGACTCAAATGCTTTGAAGGTGGTGGGAAAAGTGATGGAGTTTTCGCATTTGAATCTGACCCCTGGGGCGGGGGTGATGCCTGATCGGGGTCAGACTCAAATGCTTTGACAGGGGTGGGAAAAGTGATGGGTTTTCGCATTTGAATCTGACCCCTGCTGACTAAAATCACCTACAAGATAAATAGTTTTTCCCGATATCTAAGGGGGTATGACTCGCGCATATTTAGCCGATGAATACACTATCTTTAACAATATACGGCAATGCCGTATAATTTCCATGCTCAGCTTTGTTGAGACGCAGTTGTTTTCGCGACTCGTACAAGAGTATTTGTCCGATGAAGACTACAACCGTCTACAAGCAGAATTAATTCAAAACCCTACGGCCGGAGCGGTCATACGCGGCTCCGGGGGTGTAAGAAAACTTCGTTGGGCTGCGGCTGGTCGTGGCTAGCGTGGCGGATATCGAGTTATCTACTTTGTTCGCCGCCCAAAGGGCATCATATGGATGCTTACGATTTATCCAAAGAATGTGACTGACTCAATTCCAGGTCATCTTTTGAGGCAGATTCGTGAGGAAATTGAAAATGACTGAAGAAAGAGATATCGGCTCCGAAATTTTGTGGGGAATCCAAGACCTCAAACGGGGTGAGACCGGAAGGACACTGAATGTGCCGCCCGTTGCGGAGATCCGTGAGAAGACCGGATTGTCACAGTCACGATTTGCCACATTACTCGGAGTATCGGTGCGAACACTCCAGGATTGGGAACAAGGGCGCCGTATTCCATCGGGGGCTGCACGCACATTACTTTTGATCGCTGACAAAAACCCGCACGCCTTGTTGGATGTTACTTAATGGCCAAAGCTATGATGGGTTTTTCGCATTTGAATCTGACCCTTGGGGTGGGGGTGATGCCTGGCCGGGGTCAGACTCAAATGTTTTGACAGTGGTGGTAAAGGTGACGGAGTTTTCGCATTTGAATCTGACCCCTGGATGTTGCTTAATGGTAAAACTATGAATAAACGCTTATTTCTCACACTGCTGTTACTGCTCGTTTCGACCAGTATTGCTCACGCAAAAGCCCCGGATGCGACCAGCGCAACTGCTCATTACATGGCCAATGAAGGCCTGATGGTGGTGCAGGGTGACACCAAGGTGCTGTTTGATCCTTTATTCCGCAATAGCTACGGGCAGTACCAGTTATTGCCCAGGCATATGGAAGAAGCACTGTTTGCAGGCTCGCCACCGTTTGATGGCGTCGATGCGGTTTTTATCTCTCATGCGCATGAAGATCACTATTCTGCGGCGGATATCCTGCGTTTGCTCAAGTTGCAGCAGGGCATTCATTTATATGCGCCGGCCTACGCGGTAGCGGGCTTGCGCAAGCTTGCCGGTGCAGGGGATGAGGCATTATTTAACCGCGTTACTGCCGTTGAGCTTGCTTATAAAGACGAGCCCGTGAGCCTGGCTATGGAGGGTCTTAAGATTGAAGCGGTGCGTATTCCACATTCAGGTTGGCCAACTTCACGACTTGATGTTTCAAATATTTCCTGGCGCGTGACCCTGAATGAAACCACCACCGTACTGCATATGGGTGATGCCGATCCCAATGATGTTCATTTCGCGCGGGATGCTGCCTACTGGGAAAAAGCGCATATCAATATGGCTTTTCCACCGTATTGGTTTTTTGTTTCAAAAGGTGGCCCCGATATTCTTGAAAACCGGTTAAAACCAGACCATAGCGTTGGTGTGCACGTACCCGTCGACCCGGCCCGGCGACCGGCAGGCTTAAACGCCCACGATATATTTACTGTGCCCGGTGAAACCCGGCTTATCCCAGCGAGTGAAACTGTAAATAGCGCAACAGGCGGTCAAAAATAGTAGCTCAACCGACCTCAAGTAGCCGATCAAGCATGGGGAAATAAAGCGCTGTTTTAATCGGTCGGGCCTCGGTCACCGCCAGTGCGGCCTTGTAGCGTTGCAGTTGTGCCCGGTAACGCTTGGCCTCGTTTTCCAAAAAACCTTCGAGATCACCGCCAGCGTGACTTGAGGTCTTGTAATCAATAATCCAGCGGGTACCGTCTTCGACGAAAGTGCGGTCCAGGACCATGTTTCTTGGCCGGGCCTGGGTCAGGCCGCCCTCTCGGTCTACTTCCGCCTCGTTGCCTGACTGGTTTCTGGCGTCGCCGTTTGTCACCTCTCCTAATACCGCGGTGATGGCGTATTCACAATGGGCGTCTTCATGCTTTGCAAGTATCCACCTACCCTGTTCCGATGCCAGGCAGTTGATGATGCCTTCCTCTACACGGGTGATGATGGCCTCGGCTTTTTCTTTTTGCACGCCGGCGCTGCGTAATTGTTGCAGGCACCAGTTACGATATTTGCGAAAGCCACCTTCGCCCTGCCAGGTTTCCACGCCCTGTTCGCCTATCAGTTGCAATAAACGATGGACCAGATTACCGGTCAGACGAGCGTCTTCACCGGCCCAGCTGAATTCAATATAGTTTTGAGTTTCGGTTGGTTCTGTTAACAGCTGCTGAACAGGTTCAGGGGGGTCTGGTAATTGCCATTTGGCATTAAGCCTACGGTAATGTTGCGGTAAATTAAGGGCTGTTGGCTCACCGGTGTTGTTTGCCTCATCAGCTTCTGACACGGGTGATTTTTCCGCGGCCTGCTGGATTAATGGTGATTGCTTTTGTTGTATCGCTGGCCATAATCTGCCCAACAAACTGCTTCTGTGTGGTTTGATTTCATCTTTGGCGTTCGGCTTGATGGCGGCGAACAAATGTAGTTTTTTTATCGCGCGCGTAGTTGCAACATACAGCAGGCGACCATCTTCCAGGCTCTGGCGTTGCTTTTCAACGTTGGCTATAAACTGGATAAGATCACCGGAGTTTTTCTGTTTCTCTTTGTCAGCATGGTTACGCATTGGTGACATCACAATGCTGTCTTCTTGCGCCAGCTCAAACCAATGCAGGAGTCTATTATTGTCACCCTTTGGTGGGCGATTAAGCCCTGGTAATAGCACCGTGTCGAATTGCAAACCCTTGGCGGCATAGATGGTCAGAACCTGCAGTTTTCCACTTGCGTCGGCATCCGGTTCGGCATGAAGGTCCTTCAAATGCAGTTCCAGTGTGTCACGATCAATGGGTAGGTTTTCAGCCTCCAGTGAGTCGAGCAAGTCAAAGTAGGTGGTGGCATCATCCAGTTCGCTCGCGTTTTCCACACAGGCAGGACCGCCCAGCATCAGCCAGCTCGATTCAACCAGCGATCTGACGGATTGGCGGCCCCGCTGGTTGACTGCTTGCACAAGGATGGGCCCGGCTCTTTGCAGTCGTTGTTGACCACCCTCGCTGAGCATGTCTTGCAGACCTTCATCAACGCTGCCGCAACGGCTGGCCACTGCGTCCAGAATAATGTTGCCAGAGTTACCCGCCACCAGGGTATCAAGGTCGGCCAGGTCCAGACCGATGTAGGGTGCGCGCAAGCTGGCCAACCATGCGAGCCGGTCTGCGGGTTGTATCAATGCGAGCGTCAGGGAAACAAGGTCTCGAATCAGGCTTGTATCCGCCAGACGTGTGAACTTTATGGTTTGGTAACGATACCGTGGCTGCTTCAGTTTTAAGCTGTCGAGCTCGGCCAGGATTGCGCTCGCATGGCCGCGTGAGCGTACCAGGATAGCGATGCTTTCATTCTCATCACATTGGCTGATAACATCGATAACCCGTCGTGCTTCTTCTTCATCGTCGCGCTCGGGTAGTATGTGTATGTCAACGATTCCGCTATCAGATACGTTGGGTTTGGTACTGGCCTCGCTGTAACTTACGGCACCCACAACAGGGTCGTCATTTTTTGGCATGACGACGGGAAATGTCTGGTTGACCCATTCGACGATGGGCTTGGCCGAGCGGAAGTTGACGCTAAGTTGTAATGTTTTGAGCTGGATATGATCGAATAGCTGCCCCTGCCAGGCTTTGATGAATAAGCTTACTTCCGCCTTGCGGAAACGATAAATGGACTGCATCGGATCGCCCACCAGAAACAGGGTACGGCCGTCACCGTCGCTCCAGCCAGTGGTGAGCTTGTCTAATAAGCGGACCTGGCTGGCTGATGTATCCTGAAATTCATCCACCAGCAAATGTTGGATGCGATAGTCCATGCGCAAGGCCAGATCACTGGGCGAGTCCCCAAAGCCGAGTGATTGGATTGCACGAGTGGCAATTTCACCAAAATCGACTTGCCCGGTTTCCGCCATCACCATCAGCCAGCTTTCCACAGCCCTTAGCAATATCCGCATCAGAGATTCGAGAGACTGCCAGGCTTCATCCTCATAATCGGGGCTTGGCAGGCTGAGGATGATGTTGAAGGCCTCTATCATGCGGTCATTTTCACGGTGCTCATCGAGCAACGATTTAAAATCATCCTTAAATGCCTTGCGCCGAGCTTTTTCCTCGCCTTTTGCGCTTGATGGAGCGGGAAAGCCGGATTTGGTATCCGGGGCACGCTTGCGTAGATCACCCGCAGCGGTGACAAGACCGGTGATCATCGTTTGCCAGTGTGTTAAGGCTTCTGCAGTAGTTGGCAGGTCAAGAAAATCACAATCAAGCCCACCACAAACCTGCAGCAATGCTTTCAGTTCAGCTTCATTGTCTGGCGAATTGCCTAAGGCATATTGGTAAAAGCGGGGTAATTGACGGAGCAAACTGTCTGGTGTGGCTTGCCGTGCAGATTCGAGCTGGTTTTCTACCAGGTAACGTAAGGCGTTTTCCATGCCTTGCCGATCAAAGCCGTCGCCCAGACGTGAAGCCAGCAGAT
The DNA here is from genome assembly GCA_021772935.1 of Gammaproteobacteria bacterium. Classification (GTDB taxonomy): domain Bacteria; phylum Pseudomonadota; class Gammaproteobacteria; order Xanthomonadales; family SZUA-36; genus SZUA-36. Next base: position 38,571 of record JAJFLA010000013.1, on the reverse strand, counting down.
GAGCAATCCACTGCTCACGACTCGCCAGCATGGCAGTTAATAATTCAACCAGCTTGTCATATTGGTTGTCGTAACGATCCAGCACCCGGATGACATCACTTTGCAGGGCATCGTTATCATCTTCAATCACGGCCATGGTTCGTGCAGCTGCCTGGCGATATAAGGCATTGGCATCACGGGCAATTTGCTGACCGCCACCGAGTCCGGAAAGCAGTGGTAACTGATGCGCGAGCTCGCTGCACAGGCTGTCTATGGTGCGGACACGTAAACGGCTGGGTTGCTCGAGCAGGTTCCAGTTCCGCTCGGCATCGTTGTCTAAGACGGCCAGTGCCAGCTCGCGGCTGACCTGTTCATGGGGCTCAAGCACTTCGTTTACATCGGGTGCTTTAAGGGCTTTCGCCGCAGCTTGTAAACGAGCAAGTAATCGATTGCTCATTTCTGCTGCTGCCTTGCGCGTAAAGGTAATCGCAACCACTTCTTCCGGGTTTTCAACTCGCGCAAGCAAGCTCAGTGTGCGTTGGGTCAGGAGCTCGGTTTTGCCAGAACCTGCTGGCGCCTGCACGATATAGGAATGGTGCAGATCGCGCCCACACTCCCTGGCTTGCCAATCAGCAGGACGATTCATGATGAAACCTCCGGCCATTCGCTTTGCTGACTGGATTTGTGCTGCTGGAACAGTTCACCAATACGGCACAGCGACTGCAGTTCACAATAACTGTTTTCGCAAGTCTTCAAGCCGTGTTTTGGGTTGATGGCAGCTTCGCCTGCGAGGAAATTTGCCATTAAGCGATGTAGTACCTGGCGCCAGTTATCAATAGTCGCCGTCATCTCATGACCGGCATCAATCAGGTATTGGTTGGGTTTGCTCTGTTTTGGCGGTAAGCCGGGAAGCAGCCCGTCATGTTTGACCACACCCTTGTAGAGGCAACCGTCATCACGAATGATGCCAAATACCACCGCAGCCGGGGTTTGTTCCGCACTGATGGCATACAGTGGCAACTGGGGGTCTTCGGGTCGTTCGCCAAACCACTTGTTGGGCTCGACCTTGCCTGTTTTGTAATCGATGATGATCTCATCACCTGTCGCCAGCTGATCGACCCGGTCTATGATCAGGCGGATCGACTGACCTTCGATGATGGGTAGAATTTCTTTTTCAAAACCGATCACCTCGAACGCATCGCGTTGTTTTTCCAGCGCCAGGTAATCCTTCACATGCCGGTAGACCCGGTCTGCCTCGACGACGCGGAATGCTGGACGTTGTTTAAGCCCCCTCTCCTCGCCGGTCACGTAATCCACATGTTTACGAACCTGTGCGTTAAGCGTTTTTTCATCCAGTAGCAATAAGGCTGCCTGGGTTTTGGTTTCTGTCCAGAAAAACTCCAGCACACTGTGTACCAGGCTGCCGTGCAACATGGGGCTAATGCCATCGGCGGGTGTGCCCAGGCTGTCGGCACCGAGGCGGTTGCTGGCGAAGGCACGGAACGGGCATAGCGCCTGGTGTTTGAGTATGGAGCTACCGCCTCTTGCGGTAGCATGGGTAAGCTTATCCGGCATTAACAATGGCCCGATTTCAGGTTTTTCGGCTTTGGCAACGACACTTAGCCAGTGGTCCGCTGCCCAGCATGGCAAGTCGCTTTTTGCGGTAGTGGCGACAGTGTTAAATAAGGGGCTGGGCAATACGGTTTCGCCATCTATTTGACCCGGATAACTGAAAACACAGTCTGGCGCTGTTTCCAGCAGGCGCCGGGTGATGGTGTGCGCTACTTCCAGCTCGCGTTGTGGGCTGCAGTTGGGTATTTGCGCGGCCTGTTGTAATTTGCCCGGAATAAACGGGTTGGGTTTGGCGCTGGTGGGCCAGTTGTCGTTGTGCAAACCAAGCACCCAGAGGTGGTCAAAACGTAAACCATTGACTTCATACAGACCCAGCACCTGAACGCGTGCCGGTGTTGTGTGTGCCTGAAATACCTTTTCCCGGCAAATCTGTTTTAACTGATTGATCGCCGCTTTGCGACCAAGCCTGGGAATGGTGGCGTCGAGTGAGGCCAGCTCACGCAGTCCGTCCCGCCAGGCTTGCAGTGCTTGCCAGTTCTGTCCATTTTGTTCCCCGGTCGGCACCTCATTGACCGGATCTTCTGCCAGTGACCAGCCCAGGCTCAGCAACAATTGATCAAGCTTGCCAGCCCAGTCAGACGCGGGCCGTGGCCCTTTGTTATCGCGTTCAAATCGCTTCAGTACATTGAGGCTCCTGGTGAGCTCCGGGCTGTTCCAGGACTGGGGTGTCTGCTGGTCTTGAGGTAGTTCGTGGTGCTGACGATCATATGTTCTGATTTCGCTGGCGCGATAGATAATTTCATTCAGCTTTAACTGACGCGGATATTCATCACGCAGGCATTTTTCCAGAAGGGCGCGGCTGTTGCGCTCAATCAGTGCACCCCGCAACCAGGGTGACCTTAATACCCGGCCAATATCCTGGATGTCGATGCGTTTATCCAGCAGTTTAAGCAGGTCAAAAGCTGTTTCGATCATGGGCACGCGTGCCAGCGGCATACCCATGGAGATATTCCAGGGTTTTGCTTGCTGTCTGCCACCATTGTTACCGGGACCAATGTTGTCGGGTGTCAGGATTTGTTCCAGTTGCCGCTCAACTTCCTGCCGCCGTGCCTGTAGCTTGGGCACGACGATAGCGATGCTGGCTTCCGCATCGTTCTCGAACCAGTAACGTACCCAGCGTGCCATCTGTTGAAGCTCTTCTTTACTATCCGTGCTTTCCCATAGCACAGCTTTGTTTTGCTGGGAGCTGATGGTCAGGTGACAGGCCTGTTTGCCGGTTTCAATCAATGCGGAAAGCAAGCTGGTCTGGCTGGGGTTAAATTCATCAAAACCCAGTAAATCGATGTTTTCATCAACTGTTAACAGCCGCTCCCTGATGGTTTTACAAAGCAAGGCGGCGCGGTCTTCAGGGTTTATCCAGTTACCTTTATTGCAGCGTTTCTCAAAGGCCGCATTCCAGTAGTAAAAAGCCGCATGGTTTTCATTGTTGCTGCCAAGCCACGCGGAAGCTGTTAAATCCAGCTGCCACTCGGCAATTAGTTTGCGGGTATCACGCAACTGGCTTGCCAACGACTCCGGGCGTAAAAGTTCGTGGGCAAGCGGTTCGTTTTTCAGTGTGCTTTCCCACAGGCTAAGCAGCTGTCTGCTGCCAGGCACAGCCCTGTTGGTTCCTGCGATGGCCTGCAGACCGGCACTTTCCCAAAGTTTATCCAGCCATAGACCCCAGCTAATAATCTTTGGGCTCGGCCACTGAAGCCCGTCACGACTAATACGCCACTGGTTATATTGGTTACTTAATACGCGAACGAGTCGGCTATTAGCTGTGATCAGCGTGTGTCCCGACTGCAGACGGGTGAATAGCGACTCATAGTCAATAATTTGAGCCGAAAGACCCGGTATTTGAGTTGAAAGACCTGAGTTGGAAAGCGTCATAGGGCTATCATACTGCTTGGGTTCTCATAAACTGAGATTGTTTGAAAAAAATCTGTAGTAATGCTGAGCTTGTTTGACAAACAAGTGACTGGAGACAAAGACAGGAACCAGCAGTGAGTATTTGTGGTCTATCGTATGATAGGTAAGCATTTGACTATGAAGTTTTTAATAGACATGGTTAGGCATTTTTTTATACCGGCTAAGGCTCTGCTTCCACTGGCCGTTTTACTGCTGCTCAGCGCTTGTGCCGCACCGCAATCGCAACAAATCAGCCCCCCCGCTTTTCAACACGCCGGAGTCGAAACAAAGGTTGCTGACGTTGATGTGTTGGCAGTATCGCCTGCGATGGAAGCGTTTCTGCAGCGATATATCCTGAAATATTCCGATAGACAAACGCGGCTGACCCTGCTCATACATTCCGTCACCAGCAATGGTGTATTGGGCTTTGACTACGACGAATCGCTCACCTTGAGCTCAACGGAAACCTTTGATGCTCGTGCGGGTAACTGTATCGGTTTCGCCAACATGGTGATCGCAATGGCCCGCAGGTCTGGACTGAAAGCCGATTACCAGGAAGTTTACAGACGACCGGAGTGGTCCAGTCACGAAGATACCGTCCTGCTGATCAAGCATATTAATGTCATTGTTTCGGGCCGGGGTTATACCTACGTGGTCGATGCCAGTGGTATCAAGATCGATCCGAATATCCGTCGGCGGATCGTCAGGGATAATTACGCCAAGGCTTTGTACCTGAATAATATCGGTGCTGAGGCATTGCTTAAGGGCGACTTGCCTACGGCTTATGCTTACATGAGCAAGGCCATTGACACTGAGCCTCTGATGACAGATCCATGGGTGAACCTGGGGGTGGTATTCAGTCGCAACAGTCAGTTCAAAGAAGCGGAAACAGCCTTTCAAAGGGCGTTACAAATTGATTCATCTGAATATTCTGCGATGAGCAATCTATACGAGCTTTACCTGGCACAGGATGATTTGCAAGCTGCAGAACAACTGCAGGCTAAAGTTGAGGATTACCGTTGGGGCAACCCTTACCACCTGTTAAAACTGAGTAATGCGGCACTTGAAGAATCCCAATTCGAGGAATCCACCAGTTTGTTGCGCCGCGCGATTAGAAAAAAACGGGGTGACCACCTTCTACACTTCGCATTGGCAAAAACGCAATACTTGTCCGGGCAGTTCTCAGACGCACATAGCAGTATGTTGCGGGTAAAGGAGCTAGCGCCAGAAGCCATGCAGGTTTACTATGGCCGGCCATTGGAAGAACTGGTGGCAGAGCGCTAACAGCAATCGTTAACACTGCCTCGCATGCTGGAAATGTGTGCCTCATCTGCAGACGAGACCGTTTCGTCTGATACTTTTAAAACCACCAAAATTAAACCTTGACGCTGCCATCGACATTGGGTGTACTTTCCCAATGAAAACCATTGACCATTATACCTTTCCATCTCGTACCAGCGATGCCAATACGGCGGCTGGCCATAACTGGCTGGTTATGAAGTTTGGTGGCACCAGCGTGTCATCTCCAGAAGCATGGGCGATCATCCACGAGCTGGTACGTGAACGCCAGGCCATCGGCTTTAGCCCGGTACTTGTGCACTCGGCGCTCGCAACGGTATCGAATCGACTGGACGCGGTATTGGAGGCAGCAATAAGAGGCGACCACCAGACACAGCTGGATGAAATCATCACCGTGCATACCGATCTCGCCACTCGTATGGGTGTTGATGGCGTGGCCGTACTTAAAGACTTTTTTGCCGAGTTGAAGCAGTTGCTTTCCGGCATTCACCTGGTCGGTGAAATAAGCCCGCGAGTGAAAGCCAGGTTAATGTCGTTGGGTGAGTTGATGGCGACGTCCATCGGTGCCGCATATCTTCGTGCGCAAGGCCTCGAAGTGAGCTGGACAGATGCGCGTGAGGTGCTCACGAGTGTTGATGTATCAGTCGAAAACGAGCGCTCACGTTATCTTTCGGCAAGCTGTACCACCGATCCGGATAGCGGTTTGCAGGCCCGTTTTGCGGCGCAGCCCGGCATCATCCTGACGCAGGGTTTCATTGCCAGTAATTCAGCTGGCGAGTGTGTTTTGCTGGGTCGTGGTGGTTCCGATACATCTGCCGCATATTTTGCCGCCAGGCTGGCGGCGACCGGTCTGGAAATCTGGACCGACGTGCCTGGGCTATTTAGCGCCAACCCACGTGTTGTCTCAGGTGCGCGACTGCTAAATGTGTTGAGTTATGAAGAAGCACAGGAAATAGCCTCAACCGGGGGTGCTGTGCTTCATCCGCGTTGTTTACGCCCTGTGCGCCAGCAGGGTATTCCGTTGCGGGTGCGTTGCACAGCACAACCAGAATTGCTGGGAACACTGATTAGTGCTGATACGGGTAGAGACGCCCCTGGCCTCAAGGCACTATCAAGTCGAGCAGGCATCACGGTGGTGTCTATGGAAACACTGGGTATGTGGCGCGAAGCAGGGTTTCTTGTCGACGCGTTTAAGTGTTTCGCCGATTTGGGTTTGTCCATCGATCTTATCTCAACGGCAGAATCAAACGTCACCGTGACGCTGGATACGGGTCAGGAGGCCATGGATGACTCCACCCTGGTACGCTTGCGTGCTTCACTGGAGCCGCTATGTCGTGTCAATATTATCGAGAATGCCGAGGTTGTAAGCCTGGTAGGGCAAAAGATTCGTGCACTTTTACACGAGATCGGACCCGCCTTTGAAGTATTCGCCGAACACCGTATCCACCTTGTAAGCCAGGCGGCCAATGACCTGAATCTGAGCTTTGTTGTCGAAGAAGGTCAGGCTCACAGGCTATTGAAAAAATTGCACAGTTCTCTAGTGCGCCCCACCGAAAATGATCCTGTATTTGGTCCAACCTGGGACGAATTACAGGCAGACCAGCAACCGGCGCCACCGGTTTCAGAGCCGTGGTGGTCACACAAGGCCAAACAACTGCTGGAGATCGGGGTGACACAATCATCAGCCTTTGTTTACAACCTCGAAACGGTGAGGGAAGCCTGCGGGCGCTTGAGTGCCTTAAGCAACATCGCGCGCGTCCATTACGCCATCAAGGCTAATAATCACCCTGATGTTTTGCGTACGATCGAATCGGCCGGGTTAAATTTCGAGTGTGTGTCGCCGGGTGAAATAGAACATGTGCTTGGCTTGTTTCCGGATATCGACCGCAAACGCATCCTGTTTACACCCAACTTTGCGCCACGTGCCGAGTACGAGTTTGCCCTGGCTAAAGGTATCTGGCTGACGCTGGATGATCTATACCCATTGCGTCAATGGGGTGAAATATTTTGTGGGCATGAAGTCTTTCTGCGGCTCGATACCGGACTGGGCAGGGGTCACCACGAACACGTGCGCACGGCTGGTGTGCATTCCAAATTTGGTATTCCATTGTTCGAGCTGGATGAAGTTCGTCAACTGGCTGCAAAACACGAGCTCTCCATCGTGGGGCTACACGCACACACCGGTAGTGGGATTCTGCAGTCGGATAACTGGCAGAATGTTGCAGAAACACTGACCGAAGTTGCGCAGACTTTCCCCGACGTGCGGGTATTGGATTTGGGTGGTGGGCTTGGCGTACCTGAAAAACCGGGACAACATGCCTTGAACATGCAGGGTCTGGACAATAGTCTTGCCGCCCTCAAGCAAGCCTGTCCACAGTATGAGTTCTGGCTTGAGCCGGGCCGCTACATTGTCGCCGAAGCTGGTGTGTTGTTAGCCAGCGTGACGCAGACAAAAGGCAAGGGTGAGGTGCGCTATGTAGGCATCAGTACCGGCATGAACTCACTGATACGTCCAGCTTTGTACGGTGCACATCATGAGATTGTTAATCTCAGTCGGTTGACCGAGAGTGCCGCTCATGTTGTCAATATCGTCGGACCGATTTGTGAATCGGGTGACAAGCTTGGTACTGACCGGCTGTTGCCCGTATGCAAAGAAGGTGACGTGATTTTGATCGCCAATGTCGGTGCTTATGGCCGGGTTATGAGTTCGAGTTACAACCGTAGAGAGCCAGCTGTTGAAATTGTAATCTAAGCACGGCACACACGCCCCCGATTACCGGGTTTCATAGCGTAAAGCGGGATGATTTCCCGGTAAGCCGATGCGGAACGCCATGAAAGGAATCAATGGGTTTGGGATGAGGTAGCGCCAGGCCAGCATGTCTTCGCGATGTCCACCCGGTAACACCAGGTTTAACCAATGGTATAAGCCTTTGTATGGACACAGCCCAGGGATCGGGGTGTTACGAAACAGGTTGGCCACCAGGTATTTCTTGCGGATGTAGTAATTACCCTCAAATGGTGTAATACCCCAACCCCTTGGGCCTTCTGCGAGTAGCTGGCCGCTGGCCTCGTGCCAGATTCTGACCTGGACTTTATCAGTCACTTTTTGTTTCAAGCAGAAGCTGGTCGATGCTTTGTCGAATCCTGGCAGCCCAGAAAGGAGCCGCGTGAGCAGCTTTCTTTTTGTTACTCATGCCTTTGGTTTTGCTGCGATCAAATATTGTTTCATACAGGTTGAAACGGATGAGGCCTTTGCCATCGACAAGAAATAGCGCCGGTGTCCCGCGTACACCATAAGCCGCCATGGTGGAGTCTGCATCGACAAGCACGTCAAAATCATAACCCGCCTTCTGCATGAATACCTTCGGGTCCTCGTCATCACGGATGTTGAGGGCATAGATATTGATGTCGTCACCATATTCGATTTGCATGCTTTGCAAATGTGGCATCAGGGCTTTGCAATACGGACACCAACTGGCCCAGAAAAAATAAACATCCACGCCGTTGTGCGAGCGCGGTAACGTTACTTCCTCACCGGCAGTGTTTGTTAACGTAAATGCCGGTGCTGCAGTATCTCCCGCGTAGCTATGCGGTACAACAAAGGCAAGTATTAATACCAATAACCATTTACGCATGTCAGTTTTTCCAATATGAAGAATGAGTTACTTGTTATCGACCGGCAGGTGGTGGATTTTATCGCAAATTGATTTATAAGAACGATACCGGCAACAAACGAAGCCATGCATCAAGCGGGCGATTCATTTGCAATCAGGTGGTACCACAGCCCTTATGCAAAAATAGGGGGGCATATTATTGTTACAGTGAAGGACAACGGCTCTGGCATGAATGAAGAAACACTCAACAATATTTTCGTGCCGTTTTTTTACCAAGCGTCACGGTACTGGTGTTGGTATGAGTCTGGTGCGTCAGATCGTGCGCTTGCATCGGGGCCAGGTTGGAATTAACAGCAAGGACGGCGAGGGTACGGAAATCAGATTAAGGTTCTGAAAAACACCAGACCAGTACTTTTGACCCTGTTGTGCAGGACTTAAAAATCAGATACTTTGTTTCGGTCAACTAAGGTTGGTCTGGATCGTGCAATGCGATCTGGTCGACAATATAAATGGGAGAAATAAGAATGACTGCAAATACCTATTCCGTATTTAATGCGATTGTGGACATCGTTGCCTCTCCGGGTAAAGCCCTGGACGAAATCAAGCTGCATACATCCTGGCTCTGGTGGCCTTTGCTGATCACCATATTGCTGGCATCGGGTGTGTTCATGTACTACTACAGCTGGGTGGATTTTCCATGGCTGGTTGAAGAAACCATCAGGCAAATGCCGGCTGAGAGTCGTGCAGAAGCTGCGGAAACCGTCAGGAACTTTATGCAGCCCGGACGCAGCACCTGGACAACGGTCATAGCAATCGTGATCATGTCATTCCTTATTTACACCGTACAAGCGGTCTATTTACATCTCGTCAACAAGCTCATTACCGGTGCAGACATTGGGTTTGGTAAGTGGTTTTCTCTCAGCGTCTGGACTGGATTTGTCAGCATATTCGGAGCATTGGCTGCACTTGTGACAATCCTCATGGCAGATACGAACCAGTTATCCACACAGGCGCTGCAGGTCTTGTCGTTAAATTCATTGCTGGTGCACGCGAATGCTGGCGACCCATGGTTCACCTGGGCCAGTACGGTCACCCTGATCAATTTCTGGACAATTTTCCTGATGAGTATCGGATTTGCGCGCTGGACGGGTGCCGCCATGTTGAAATCGACGATTATCGCGGCAGCCCCCTGGGTACTTATATTTGGTATTTGGGCCTTGATGGTCTAACGGGCTCAATTCATGAAAAAAGTTCTGATATTTGCCGCGCTGGCGGTGTTACTGATCGGCTTGCCGTTAATTTCGAAATTCACCGGTGGCAGTGAGGCCAAACAGGTTGAGGTTCAGAAGGTCGAATACAAGCTGATCAAGAGTTCGATCCTTGCTTCGGGCACCCTCGCCTACCGTGAACAGGTGCAGTTGCGCTCTGAAGTCATTGGCCAGGTCACCGAATTGCATGTCGAAGAGGCGGACCAGGTCAAGAAGGGCGACCCGGTCATCACCCTGGACCCCAAGTCTTACCAGGCCCAGGTAGAGCAGGCGGAAGCACGGGTTCGCATTCAGCAGATCGCGATTGAACGACAGCGTTTGTTAATCAAGACACTCGCAGATCGCTTCGAGCGCCAGAAAACCATGTTTGCCAAAAACCTGGTGGATGAAGACAGTTTTGAAGCACTGGAAAGTGAACTGGCACTGGCAAGAGTGGATGTTCGCTCGCTGCAAGAGTCCCTGTTACAAGCGAGCGCAGCACTGGATCAAGCGGAAGACTTACTCAGCAAGACCCGGATCAGGTCACCGATTGATGGTGTCGTTATTCAGGTGGATATCAAGGTGGGTGAAACAGTCATCGCCGGAACCACCAATATTCCGGGCTCCACCATGATGGTGATCGCCGACCCCTCCGAAACATTAACCGAGGTCCAGGTAGATGAAGCCGACATCGCCCAGGTTCGGGAGGATCAAAGGGCTGACATATTTACTGCCGCCTACCCGGATTCACCACTTTCTGGAACGATCCAATCGATTGCAACCGTAGCCCGCAAGACCCAGGGTCAGGCGAGTCTGTCTTTCCTGGTAAAAATACTGTTGGATGAGCAGGACACCATGATGATACGACCGGGTATGAGTGTACGTGCGGATATCTATACGCAAAGTAGTGAAGAGACGCTGGCCGTTCCGGTGCAAGCGGTACTGTTTGATGAAGATACTCGCAAAGGTGACAAAGACAAAGATAAGAACGAGCAAAGCTACATCTTCGTCATGCAAGATGGAAAGGCGGTGCGCAAGGATGTCGAGATCGGTATTTCCAGTGACAGTGATCAGGAGATCATTGCAGGCGTTAAGCAAGGTGAAACCGTCATCTCTGGGCCCTTCAGGGTTTTGCGGAACCTCAACGATGGTGAAGAAGTTGAGGAAGCAGACGACTCAGATGAGAGTAGCAAAGATGATAACGGCGTATCCGTGGAAGTCAGTGACTGATGCTGGGGGTTGAAAAAGAAGCACCGGTTATCCAACTGCAAAATGTTTACCGGACTTACCAGATGGGTGACCAGATACTCAATGCGCTGGATGGCGTGGATATCAATATTTCACGCAATGAATACGTCGCCATTGTAGGTGCCTCCGGCTCAGGCAAATCTACCATGATGAATATCATAGGCTGTCTGGATCGCGTGACTAAAGGTGACTACCTGCTCAACGACACCAATGTTGGAGACATGAGTGAGGCGGAATTGGCACAGGCGCGTAATCGTGAAATCGGCTTTGTTTTCCAGAGTTTCAATCTGTTGACGCGGGCATCTGCGCTAAAAAATGTCATGCAACCATTGGTCTACCGTGGCATTGCGCGCAGTGAGCGCAAACGTTTGGCCAGTGAAGCCCTGGGGCACGTTGGCTTGGGTGATCGCCTGGATTCCCGGCCCAACCAAATGTCCGGTGGACAACGTCAGCGGGTTGCGATCGCACGCGCATTGATTGGTAATCCGGCAATATTGTTGGCCGATGAGCCTACCGGCAATCTGGATAGCAAGACAAGCCAGGAGATCATGGCCCTGATCGATCAACTGCACAAAAAAGGTCAGACCATTATCATGGTTACACATGAGCCAGATATTGCCGCACATTGTGCGCGCATAATAAGTCTCAAGGACGGCAAGGTGGAATCAGACACCCGCCGACAGAATGTGGCAGCCTGATGTTCGCACTGCTTGAAAGTTTCCGTTCCGCACTGGAGTCGATTCGAGCCCACGGTTTCCGTTCGCTACTGACATCACTGGGTATCATCATCGGCGTAACCTCGGTGATTGCGGTGGTATCCATCGTTCAGGGCTTGTCCTACACCATCAATGCACAGTTTGCGGGCTTGGGTGGCAACTCTTTAACGATTCGCTCCTACACACCCTTCAAGAAACAACTGCAGGGGCGGCTGGCAAAGTTGCGTGACAGCGATATGCAGATTATTTCCCGACGTATCGACGGGATTTCTGACATTACACCTGTGTTGTTCACACAGTCAGGTTCCCAGGGCAGTATCAGCTATCGCTCACAGGTTTCATTCTCACGTGTGATAGGAATAGGCCCCAGTTATCTGGATGTCAACAGTGTCTATCCCCAGCAAGGACGGTTTTTCACAAAGGACGACGATGAGCGACGGCGCTTGGTCTGTGCGGTCGGTGTTGATGTCATTGAAGACCTTGAAATACCGGGTGATCCCATCGGAAAGTTTTTCCGGGTGGGCAATGAGTGGTGCAAGATCGTGGGTGTGATCGAAAAACGCGGTGAACTGCTGGGCTTTTCACAGGATAATTTTGTTTTGCTGCCCTACGGTACTGCCAAGCGCATTATGGGAGCGTCAAGAGACCTGGATATCCAGATCCAACTACTGGTGGATGACATGAATCGCCAGGATGAGGTCAAAGACCGGGTGCGTCGTGTACTGCGTCAGGCTCACGGGCTTAAATCGGGCGAACCGGACGATTTCAAAGTCCAGACCGCTGAACAATTAACCGAATCATTCAATACGGTTATCAATATGGTGACGGCGGTGTCTGCTGGTATCGTCGGCATATCGTTGTTGGTCGGTGGCATTGGTATTATGAACATTATGCTGGTGTCAGTGACCGAAAGAACCCGCGAAATCGGTATTCTCAAGGCACTGGGGGCGACACGTCAGGACATCCTGTTACAGTTCCTGATTGAGGCATTGGCTTTAACCATGATTGGCGGCTTGGTAGGTGTCGCCATCGGCTATGGATTGGGTGCGTTGGTGGCAGCGATGTTGCCGGGATTCCCGGCAGCCCACGTACCACTATGGGCGGTATTCCTCAGCTTTGGCTTTTGCGCCGCAGTCGGGATTATCTTCGGTATCGTGCCTGCGGCCAAGGCAGCACAACTGGATCCGATTGACGCTTTGCGCTACGAATAAGTAAGCCCGATACCGGCTGGCGAAATATGTGGGTTAGCCAAGGAAGTGTCTGCCACCGGGATATGGGGACTTTCCTCTGGGACACGCCGTGAACCCTTCCATGGGGGCTCGGTCGCCAACTTCCTGTTGGCGACGGTCCCAGAGGAAAGTCCCCATATCCCCTATATTGGTATTGAATGTGGTTGGATACGGTCTCAGCAAATGACTCCAGCCTCCCCGCTTGCGCGGGAATGACTGTTCCCTACAGATTCAAGGCCAGCTGGGAATCCTGCCCGGGGTCCAGGGCGCACCTTCGGCCTGCAGTGCTGCTTCAACCACAGCGAGGTCGGTTGTGATTGCATTTAATTCAAGCAGTACCTGCCGGAATTGTCGCTCTGCAATGACATAAGAATCGCGGTAATTATCAGTCACAGCAGACTGACTATCCCAATGACCACCGACGATGTTGTAGATGCGCCCGCTTATGGACATGGCTACCGGCTCGGCCCGGTTTGAAATGGTACGGTCGCCGTTCAGTTTGACCTTCAAATCCTGCATGCGTGTATTCAGCGCGCGTAATGATTGTGCCTGTGCCTCAGTGGCTGATGGCGTAACCGTTGTGGCTTGCAGCAAGTGATCGATCCTGTTTTGAATTTCCTTGGCTGCACCATCAGCACCCGTTACCGCACGGTACAAGGCCGCTGACTGCATCTCAAAATCGAGCAATGCCTGGCGGTCTTCTGTGACCAGACCCCCTTCATACAGCGACTTCAACGCAAAAGATTGTGCAGCGGCGATCTCCACCAATTTGCCATCCACACGCTTTGACAGGCTCACGGTGTAGTCGCCAGGCAAAGCCATCGGACCTCTTGGTGGACTTGCCCAGGGAGCAAGGTCGGTTTCCGGTTCAAGCTCAATTGGATCCGGTGCCGGGTAGCGCATGTTCCAGGCAACACGATGGAAACCTTTGCCTGCAGGTGCATCGATACGCCGCATTATATTGCCAGTGGCATCACGCACGATGAGGGTAACAGAGGGTGCTTCCTCGCGATCCTCGCGGCGTAGTTGGTCCCAGCTGGGGTAGGGGTTATCCTCACCTTCTTTTGCACGTTCCTTTTCGGTTTCATGACGCTGCTCTTGCAGTGACTGCAGGTCTTTTGACAGGTAATAGGCAAAGACCGCACCATAAGGTGGATTGTCTGCAGTGTAACGACCAACGCCCCAGTCACCTTTGCCACCCCAGCCACGGCGATCATCCGGCACATACAGCCAGGCGTCACGGACACTGAATAAGCTTGCCTCGGCCTCCAGTTCAGCATTGCTTGAGCGCAATGGCGAATAGTCGTCCAGGATGTAAATGCCACGCCCGAATGTGCCGACAACGAGATCACCCTCGCGACGTTGAATTTCAAGGTCACGGACGGCAACGGTCGGTAATGCGGTCAGTTTGTTCCAGTGTTCACCGCCATCATTACTGAAAAACAGACCAAACTCGGTACCGACGAACAACAGCTTAGGGTCAAGATGATCCTCGATGATGGTGTGTGCGGTGCCGCGTTCCGGCAGGTCATTGCTGATCAATACCCAACTTCGGCCTCGGTTTTCGGTCTTGAGAACATAGGGTTTGTAGTCGCCGCGTTTATGGTTGTCGATCACCGCATAGGCGATATCGGCAGAGTGGTGCGAGCTGATGATGTCCTCAATCAATGACATGTCAGGTACACCACGGAATGACTGCTTTGTGCTCCAATTGTCTCCACCATCGCTTGTGACATGGATCAGGCCATCATCGGTACCGGCATAAATCAGGCCTTCCAGCAATGGGCTTTCGTCTACTGCTATCAGGGTTCCGTAGATCGAAGTGGAGACGTTTTTAGCAATGGCGTCCACACTCCAAACACGCCCCATCACATCCAGTTCGTTACGGTTGATGTCCCGGCTCAAGTCACCACTCACCGCCACCCAGCTTTCACCACGGTTATCGGAACGGAACAGGCGCTCGGCGCCGTAATACAACCTGCGATGGTTGTGCGGCGAGATAATTAACGGTGAATTCCAGTTCCAGTTATAGTTGTTTTCATCTGCGCCCGGCATTGGTGTTATCTGCAGACGTTCACCTGTGATGCGGTCGAAACGACCCAGTGAACCGTATTGCGCCTGGGCATAAACAATATTGGCGTCAGTCGGGTCGATCTGTGCTTTAAAACCATCGCCGAACTGGGCAACCCACCAGTCCACGTTGGTAATGCCATCGGTTTTGGTATTACGGCTGGGTCCACACAGGGTGAAATTATCCTGTGTGCCTGCACAGACATTGTAGAAGGGTGCGTCATTATCCGGTGTAGCGCGGTAAAACTGTGTTGCCGGCAGGTTACGCACGTGACGCCATAATTGACCACGATCCCAGCTCTCGTATACGCCACCATCACCGCCGATATATAGGTGGGCGGTGTTGTCCGGGTCGATCCAAAGTGCATGGTCATCAACGTGGCGGTGTTTAAATGAAAGCTTAACCCAGCTCTTGCCACCATCTTCGGAAACCTGGGTGAATGTATCAACGGCGTAAACACGCTCCGGGTTGTGCGGGTCAACGTAAAGCTCGTTGTAGTACTGCGGGCTGCTGGTTCCATGGTCAGAGCGTTTGTCCCAGGTCTCACCAAAGTCGGTGCTGCGGTATATGCCTTTGCCTTCTTCATCGGCTTCGATAATGGCATAAACCATGGTGGGGTTTGATGGTGCCATTGCCAGGCCAATGCGACCCAGATCACCGGTCGGCAAATCACCGGTAACTTTGTGCCAGCTCTTACCACCGTCATTGGTCTTGTGGATACCGCTGCCCGGCCCGCCGTTGATCAGCGTCCAAACATGGCGCCGACGCTGGTAGCTGGAAGCGACGATCACGTCGGGGTTGGATGGGTCGATCACAAACTCGTTGATGCCGGTATTTTCATCGATATCCAGGATGTGCTCCCAGTTCTCACCGGCGTCGGTGGAGCGGTACAGACCACGGTCACCACCTGGACTCCACAATGGTCCCTGTGCGGCCACAAAGAGGGTATTGCTGTCTTTGGGGTGAAACCGGATCATGGAAATATGCCCGGAATCTTTCAGACCCATATGCTTCCAGCTGTTACCACCGTCGACGGATTTGTACACGCCATCGCCATAGCCCACGCTACGCTGAGCATTGTTCTCACCGCTGCCTACCCAGATGGTGTTGGGGTTGCGCGGGTCCATCTCGACCACGCCAATGGCGAAGGAGTTTTCATTATCAAATACCGCTTTCCAGGTGATGCCATTGTTTTCAGTCTTCCACACACCACCGCTGGCCATGGAGACGTAGAACGTTTGAGCTTTACCCGGATGAAAAGCGAAATCCGAAACACGTCCAGAGGTTAGGGCTGGTCCAATACTGCGTAGCGGTATACCGGCAAGCGGGTGATCGTCGGCGAAGCTTACAGTGGGTAAGAAAACAGTAACGAGTGTGAGAAATATGGCAAGTCGTCTTGTGCGCAGCATTGTCGGGCTCCAGTCGCAAACAAAGAGGCCCAGTTTACGCAAAACTGGCGTGCTTAGCACTTTGCTCTTTAAGCCCTGCCGTTGCCGATATTTTAATATGGATTATTGGGCATAATCCCATTGATACTACTGTGAAAAGACAGCCCTTAAAAAGAGCCACTGATTCACATCGGGCAAAGAGAAAGGTTCAGAAAAAGAGGCATATCGGTAGGGTGCTATAGCTACTCAACGTACCTTGATGCTTTTGTGCTGGTACCTTCGTTCGTCCTGACGGCTGAAAATCAGGTCGGTTTCACCCAGGAAATAATTCAGAAAATTCCCGCCCGCGTAACGCCAGCCATTTTCTGAATTGGCCATGACGATGTATTCCTTTGGGATTTTCCCGGTCTTTTCATATTCACTGCTAACCACAATCGCGACCAATTGAAGGCCTTTTCGAAAACAGTGGCCCATCTCGCTGCATGGGACTTCCGCAGCCGTGATCGCATCACTTGCGATCACCTGGTAGTTCAATAACCTGCCATTTTTTCGCAGACTTAGTTTCATCGTTTTACCCCATGCTTTACGCGTCATTCTCTGCGGGTGTTTACGCTTTTGGGGATGCACGAGCTTGAATTGTTCCCGGTACTCTTCCTGCTGGAAATACTGGGTCCAAAGTTTGAATGTATCGAGTGCTTTCTGGACCTGTTCCGGGTTTGCTAACGGTTGCTGTAAGCCTTTACCCGCAGCGAACACGGTCGTCGAGTTGATGATCGAGACCAAAAGGGCGGCAAAAATAATTTTGTGGAGCGACTTATAAACATTGGCAGACAAGTTGAACACACCTTTTTTTACATGAATATTTGGATTAAAGGTTATCAAATATTGCTCACATTATCATGTTGAAGGAGCACTAATAGAGTTCGTTCATCCAACAAGGCTTGTGACCTGTACTGCAAAGATAGCGGACACCCTCAAAAAGTTTCAATATAGGTGACATATCTCATACCACCGCAACCAATTCAGGTGTATCGTTATTGTACGGTAATGATCATGAGAGAATTGCGAGTCAAAAGTCTTTGGGATCAGTTGAAGAAGCGCAAAGTCGTTCGCGTTGCGTTGGTCTATATTGTTGTCGGTTGGGTTGTCATGCAGGTCGGCGAAGTCGTTTTCGAAGGGCTCGGTCTGCCACCCTGGTCATTGACACTGCTGATCATTCTGATTTTGCTTGGTTTACCCATAGCGCTGGTTTTGGCCTGGGCTTATGAAGTAACACCGAACGGTATTCGTAAGGATTCAACCTCCAGCATAGAGTCCACCACCGAATTTGAAGCCTATCCTGACGGCGCACCCTCCATTGCCGTGCTGCCTTTTGATGATA
The DNA here is from genome assembly GCA_021772935.1 of Gammaproteobacteria bacterium. GTDB lineage: Bacteria > Pseudomonadota > Gammaproteobacteria > Xanthomonadales > SZUA-36 > SZUA-36. The sequence continues at coordinate 20,877 of JAJFLA010000013.1, read as the reverse complement.
TGAGCGAAAAAAGAAACCAGGCCTACTTCTGTGAGGGTATGGCAGAGGAGATTCTCAATGCTTTGTGCAAGGTTGCCAACCTGAGGGTGGCCTCTCGCGCAGCAGCATTTCAATTCGTTGCTAAAAATGCTGACATCAAGGAAATAGGCAGAAAGCTCAAGGTACAAGCGGTGCTCGAGGGCAGCGTGCGTAAATCTGGTAATCACTTGCGTATTACTGCGCAACTGATCAATACCACCGATGGATTTCACATCTGGTCGCGTCAGTATGACCGGCGGCTGGAAGATATTTTTGAAATTCAGGAAGAAATAGCCAAATCAATTGTCACTGCTCTCAGTGCGTCACTAAAGCGTAAACGCAACCTGAGCCAGCAACAGGTAGACCCAAAAGCCTATGACTATTTTCTTCGTGGTCTGAGTTATTTTGCAAGACACACGACACAGGACAATGTCTATGCCCGGCAGATGTTCAAGCAGGCGATTGATATCGAGCCGGATTTTGGGCGTGCCTGGGCCGGCATCGCCTACACCTACGGTTTCGAGTACATGTATTTCAATGCCAGCAATGTGAACCGGGCCGAGGCCAGGCGTACCAGTGCCCGGGCATTGAAGCTCGCACCCGAGTTGGCAGAGTCACACGTTTCATCCGGTATCGCCTGCTGTATGAACCAGCATTACAAAAACGCTGAAAAGGAGTTTGAGAAGGCCATTGAACTGGACCCAAAAAATTTCGAAGCCTGGTATTTCTTCGGCCGTGCCAAGGTTCACGAAGGCGACCTTGATCGGGCGCTGAAGCTGTTTGATCGGGCATCAAGCGTGCGGCCTGAAGATTTTCAGAGTGTGTTGTTGCAGGCCCAGCTTTATACGAGCCTTGACCAGAAAGACAAGGCCATTGAGGTTACCCGCAAGGGTATAGAGCGGGTCAGGATGGTGCTCGAACTCAACCCTGATGACAACCGGGCGTTGAATTTGGGCGCGTTTGCCCTGTTGCGTCTGGGTAAGGTGAAGGAAGCGACAAAATGGATGTCAACATCGATGAAAAACGCGCCGATGGATTCCATTATCCAGTACAACGGCGCCTGTTTCTTCTCACTGGCAGACGATGCCGAACGAGCTTTGGATTGTCTTGAGAACTGTCTGATCAAAGTGGGAAACATCAGCCGGGAATGGTTGGAACACGACTCGGACATGGATAATATTCGTCATCACCCCCGCTACCAGGAAATTATTAAGGGATTTCCCGAATAGTCCAACAATGTGGGCCTTCAAGTAATATTTTACTTGACAGTCATGTTAGCTATTTCTAACATTGTGTTAGAAATAACTAACATGAGGTCAGTGTCATGAAACTAACTAAAAGTGCTCTGCGAGGTGTATTAGAGTTCGTGTTGTATTTGTCTGTTTTTGGGGCCACTACTGTTTTTATTGTGGGGAAAGACCCTTCAGCCATGGGCGTAATGTCAATTGGGTTCTTCGTGTTGTTACTTTTAATGATTGCTACGCAGCTTTTGAAACGCCACAAAGATACTCAGACGGGTGTCCCGGACGAAGACGAGAGGAGTACCTTGATAAAGTACAAGGCAGGTTATTACTCCTTTTTTGCTTCCGGTTATGTTTGGATATTTATTGGGTTGTTTGGTGGCAGATTTAGCGATGTTTCAGTTGTTGTGGCTAGCGGCATAATGGTGTCGTTGGTGTTATCAATCGGCGTCAAAAGTTACATTACAGCGCACTACCATGAAGACCAGGATTAAGGAGCTGCGGGCAGTCCTGGGTATCACCCAGGTTGAGCTGGCGAAGCATGTTGGGGTGCGGCGTGAAACCATCGTCTTTCTTGAAAAAGGCAAGTACAACCCTTCATTGCAGTTGGCATATAGCATTGCGAAAACGTTTGACCTGCCGATTGAAGAAGTATTTATATTTTTTTGACCTGGTAGCACGGCTTTCTGCCTAACTCTGCACGATCGGGTTTGATATACGGTTATGATGAAGACATGCATCTGCTGTTACCGCTTATATTCGTTTTTGCACTCGTGTATGGCCCCGGTCTGTGGGTACGCAAAGTCATGTCGCGTTACAGCAGCCCTCAAGACCGTTATGACGGCAGTGGTAGTGAGTTGGCGAGGCACTTGCTAGATGGTCATGATCTGCCACATGTAAAGGTGGAAGAAACTGCTAATGGAGATCACTACGATCCATTGGAAAAGGTTGTTCGACTCACCCCTGAAAACTTCAATGGTCGATCGTTAACTGCTGTAACCGTGGCTGCGCACGAAGTCGGACACGCCCTGCAGGATGCCAACGGTTATGCGCCCCTGAGAATCCGAACCCGACTCATCATGTTGACCCGGCCGTTGGAAAGGCTGGGGGCTGGTATCTTAATGGCCGCGCCATTGATTGGTGTTCTGACACGTGCGCCACTTGTCAGCCTGTTGATGATCCTGGGTGGAATTATGAGCCTTGGTACCACCACCCTGGTGCATCTGTTAACGCTGCCGACCGAGCTGGATGCCAGCTTCGCCAGGGCTCTACCGATGCTGGAAAAGAACACCATCCTTAAACCGGTGGACTTGCCGCACGCAAGGCGACTACTCAAGGCGGCGGCGCTGACCTACCTTTCCGCCTCGTTGGCCAGCCTGTTGAATATTGCGCGCTGGTGGACCTTGCTAAGACGCTAACGCCAGTTGAGCCCACACATTTTGTCTGGCAATTTGCGACAATGTGTTTATTAAAATGGATGTCAGGAGATTCACATGAACAGAGTCATTTTCGGCCTTATTGTTTTTGTCACTTCAAGTTGTATTGCATCCAACGCAATGAGCAAAGAGTTGATCAGAGAATTCAAGGGTACGGGGAACAGGACAACTGCCGAGTTCGAGGTAAAAGCCCCGTGGATAGTGGATTGGCGCACGAACGGTGATTATCCGGGGTCGATGGCGATGCAGCTTAGCCTGGTGCGCTCACCCAGTGGAGAGTTTTTGGGAAAGATCGCAACGACCAAATGGGTGGACAATGGCGTTAAGTTGTTTAACGAAAGCGGCCGTTACCGTTTGCAGGTCAATTCCAGTTTAGTGAGATGGACGTTACGCGTCGAACAACTCAGCAGGGTGGAAGCCGAGGGTTATACACCGAAAAAAAAGAAACGATTACAGTGAAATAAGAGGCCGGTGACGCGGCTGCAGAATGAAAACAGAAACCATTGCGTTGCTGGTAGCAGCGGGTATTTAAGGCCCTGTGGTAGAAGGGGTCGATCAACGGTGGTTTATCCTTTATGCTTGCGCTCTTCAAATTTGTAACTGAATAACAGGAATTTCTGATGAAATATTTTCTAAGTGTGTTGTTTATCGCTTCTGCCGGTCTCGCTTTCGCTGATGATTTTGACGTTGTTGAAGCCAAGCTCAAAACGGCTTTGGCCGCGCCAATCAGGACCGACGCAGAAAAAGAGCGTGATCGCAATCGTCGCCCGATTGAGACACTGAAGTTTTTTGGCCTGCGTGATGACATGAAAATTGTCGAGCTGATTCCCGGCGGTGGCTGGTATGCCAAGCTTCTGGCCCCTGTGGTGAAGGATAATGGTGAGTATTTTGCAGCCCTGGGAACAGGACGAGTTGCCAGCACGTTAGTGACCGAACCTGGTTTTGAAGACATACAGATCATTGCTACGGATTCAAAACTTTTCCGCAAAGAAGGTGCGCGCTTGTACACACTGGAAACCAACGGGTTCGGTGTTAGCGATGTTGATATGGTGCTGACTTTCCGCAATTACCACAATTTTGACGCAGAGGGTCGTGCGGCCATGAACAAAGCAGCCTTCGATGCACTTAAGTCAGGCGGTACATATGCGGTGGTTGATCACACACGTCGTCATATGGAAGCAGATAATGCTGAAAACCGGCGTCGGTTTGACCCGGTTTTAGCCATTCATGAAATTGAGGCTGCCGGGTTTGAGTTTGTAGATTATTCAGACCTTCATTTCCGGCCAGATGATGAGCTTCGTTATGAAGTGGGCCGCAAGACAGTAACCGGTAACACGGACCGCTGGACGATCAAGTTCGTAAAACCGTAAAAAGTTATTAAAGAACCTCTGATTTATTCTGAACGATTTCATGAATAGATCAGAGGCTCCCTAAGGTACTGTCAACCATTTGACAGTACCTTTTTAGACAAACACCAGCCGCTGATGTGCTGATGTATTCAGCGGGCCACACTGATTGGTGCAGAAATCTGAGCTGGTTTTACTGCCCGACCAGTGATTCGCACAGCGCAATATTGTCAGGGGCAATACGCTGAATCGGTACAATGCCCTGTTGATTGATCGATGTAATATCGTACTCAATGAACCCCGAATTACAATTTTCAAAGGTCAGGGTGATGGTGCCATCTGCTCCAGTCGGGCTGGTACGCTGGATTTCAGTGGCGGCATCGAATAGCCCGCCGGAAGTAATATCGATATTCATGACAGCGCTGTCGCCTTCAATGGTACCAAGTGCCGTCAACCAGCGGTGACCTGCATCACCGAGGTTAGCGCTTGCGTTTGCCGCCGGTAATGTCGTGTCGTAGGTGAACCAGGCCATGTTGACAAGCCCTGCCACCGGAAAAACTGTTATGAAAACCCCCTGACCATCAGTGGCTGGGTTAAACCAGGCATCATTCAAGCCGGCATTCATGACAAAAGCGGGTGGCGCGGGTGCGGCTGGCTTTTCAGTGACCACCGTCATAACCATGTTTTCCAGGGCAAATGTGCCACCGGAAAAATTGATAACTGGTAAATCGCCAAATGCCCCGCCGGCATTCACTCTTGGCAGATTGCTGATGGCGTCCGCGACCGCCATGCCGTCACCGACGACACGTGCGAAAACAGTAAAGCCACCATTTTGATTGTCAAGATTTCCTGAGTTATCGGCGAGGTTGATAAACCACTGACTGGTGGCGCTATCGGGCGAACCACCCAGTTTAGCCATGGCCAGCGTACCTCGGGTATTGGATACCTTGAATTCATTTACAACCGCTGGAAAAGATTCCACCCCTGGTGCGGTACCATTTACAAAGGTAAAACCGCCACCCTGGATGATGAAACCGGGCACGCTGCGATGCATGAACGTATTCTCATAACGCCCACTTTGAATGTAATTCAGGAAGTTAGCGACCGTTTGGGGAGCATCTGCTTCCAGTAATTCAATTTCAATGGTGCCAAGCGGTGTATCAATTAAGACATTTTTTGCCATGGCCATTGGTGGTAACGTCAGTAGCGCCACGAGCAGTAATGTGGCTAGAAGAAATCGGCTTGTTTTACTGATGCCGTTTGGTTTGGATCCAATCATATTGAGCTGTTCCTGGTTTATACTGTTAACTTTTCGGGGCGAAGCGCAATATACCAGACCGGTATGAGGGTGCAAGGATTACAATGAAGCAAAGCAACCTCATGCCCAAGGCTATTGAACCGCCATCAGCCCATTGAGGTCACAATCAATACACAATCTTTTTGACGGTGCATGATCATGAAGAAAACAGCTCCACTCCTGCTCCTCATCGTTCTGTTTGCGGTGGCTACCTGGTACTTTTTTACCCAGCAGCCCGATCCTGTACATGAGTTACCGCCGCCGAATTTACCAGAGAGCACGTCTGCGGAAACACTGGCGCCCGAACCACAAATTGCCGATATTGTGGAATATCCTGAACTTGAAACTGTTCCTGTCCCGGAGCCACTGCCGCTACTGATAGAGAGTGACCCCGAGCTCACAAAAGCCCTGCTTGAAATTGTCGGAGCCGACCGCCTGACAGAATATTTGGTTAAGGACCAGGTAATCAGCAGAGTTGTGGCCATGGTCGACAGTCTGAGCAGTCGCCAGGTACCTGCTCTAATTAACCCGATCAAACCTGCCGAGAACAAGTTTATTGTCAAGACCGAAGGCGAAAACGTGGTCATGAATGCAGCGAACTTTTCCCGATATGATGGTTATGTTGCGTTGATGCAGGATGTAGATACCGGGGCGGTGATGACGCTTTATCAACGTTTTCAACCGTTATTTCAGCAGGCTTGGGAGAAAAATGGTGGTGAAGGTGCGTTTAATGAGCGTGTGCTGGAGGTGATCGATCAGTTGCTGGAAACCCCGGATGTACCCGGCCCTGTTTACCTGAGCAAACCAGAGGCGGTCTACCTGTTTGAAGAGACAGAGCTGGAATCAATGACGGCGGGACAGAAAATCCTGGTGCGGATGGGCAGTGTTAATGCCTCGGTGGTTAAAGAGAAGCTGGCTGAGGTACGGGCCGAATTAAAACCATAAAGTGAGGGCAAGAGGCTCACCCTGCGTATTTGGATTTCAGGTGAAGTAGTTTTCGCTAAACTCGCTGTTTTTTCTGCTATTTTGATCAGCAGGTGGCGAGGCCTTAAGCTCACATTAGCACGGTTGCATTGCTTGCTAAGGACTACAGCCATTAGCTGCGCAGTGCGTCTTGCAACTGTATGCTTATGATCTCGCAGAGAGGCTATAGATTTATTCAGAGGCCCCCTAGAATTGGAATTGGGCTCCAACAGTCAGCGCCTGGTAATTTCCAAAACCATCATCGATATTTGACCACTCCAGTGCAAACCGCATATTGTGACCAGACCGAATATAATTCAGGCCAAAGTCCAATCGCTCTTTCTGTGGATCGAAATTTGGCGTGAACTCCTGGTAGCGAATCACCGGTTGCCAGCGACCTGGTCCATCACCTTGCGGAAACAGATAAGCCAATAAGGCGAAATAACCTTCGCCTTCTACTCTTGAGCCATAAGCTGCCTTATTGTCGTAATCGTAATCGTAATAGGACGCTTCCAGGCTCGGTACGCCACCATTGCTCAAAGGTTTCTCCAGTAAAAAATCGGCAAAAACCCCACGATAGTCACCATTATCGCTCACACTTCCCGCCGCATCGCTCTGTTTTTGAAGAGTTAAACCGATGGCAAGAACCTCTTTCTCTCCGTGATAGGTGGAACTGGTGTAATAGCCAACTTCAGGCTCCCAAAAGTTGTAAGCGACTCTTGCGCTAAATAGACGCTCACCGGATGGCTTGGGTGAATCAGCAAGTATGACGCGTTGACCATCGAACAAGCCCAGTTGATAGGTAAGTTTGTTTTCAGCTAATTGTCCCCAAACTGCCAAACCTTCGTCGCGACCTGCACGCTGGCTATAAGGTGAAAAAATCGCCACCACGGTAGGATAACTCCAGTTATAAATGTAGAAGCTACCACTCAGGTTAGATCTGTCACTTGGTGGGATTAAGCGCCCACCTCGAAATTGCAATGCATCACTGAATTTGAAATTGAAAAAGGCATCGAGAATGCCAACACCCTGGTCTTCTACATATTCTGCGTTCAGGTCCATTTCCAGGCCGGGAAGCAGGCTGGTATGAGTTGTAATACGTGCGCTATTAACATTGACATCAAAGGAGTCGCCAGAATCATTCGCGGCTTCGTCTTCAACCCAGGTTGCCTCCAGGCGAATGGCTACGCCAATACATGAACTCAGTGATTCACTGAAACTGACATCCGAACAGGCGAAGCTACTATTTCCAAACATCATTGACAAACATATGATACCGGGCTGGACAGCTACCTTCGACAGCCTGGTTAATCGTAAAATCAATCTCATTTTTAGTGGATTACGCATTTTGTTTGTACCTTGTGTCAGTGGTTAATAAGAATTGCTCCTGCTGTTGACGAATTGGGTGAACCCACGGTACTGCCGAAAAAGCATTTCAGTAGATGTATTGAGGTGAAAGTGATTTTGATAGCGGAAGTGCGCATAGAATGGGCAGCGCGGAGCAAAAAAAGCAGTGTAGACAGAAAATTGAAACCAATTTTTGTAAATGCCCACATACCCACATGCCCATAAAAGCTTTTGGGAATCCTATTGTTTAGTTGCACTTATGCAACATAATGAGCTTGGCAAGCAATGATTTATATGATTTAAGTCAAGTGGATAGATCAAACAGATCTTTTCGAATTCATTGTTTCATGCTTTTTCAACGCAAATTTTTCCAATAATAGTATATATTAATGCTATTACAGGACGCACCTGAAGGGCGTATACTATATTCAGTTGTTTTGCGTATTCGATAGAAGAGCAAAATAGAGAAAAAAAGTGTCGTTGAAAGGAAGGCAGGGGCTAAACCATAAAGCAATCAACCGTCCTGGCAGATTGTTTGGCGGCCTTTTTTTTGTTCTGATACTGATATTCTCTTGCCCGCTACCTGCCCAAGACATTCACTCTGAAAAACGGTTTCAAAACGACATTATTGTTGGTAGTGAGCTGAATTACCCACCTTACGCGACCGTAGATAAAAATGGTGAAGCCGATGGCTTCTCGGTTGACCTGATCAAGGCCGCAGCCCGAGAGGTAGATATTAAGCTAAGGTTCGAAGTAGGGCCCTGGAGTGAAGTAAAGGCTAAGCTGGAGCGTGGTGAGATTGATGCGTTGCCGTTGGTAGCATATTCCGTTGAGCGAGAAAAGTATTTCGATTTTACCAGCCCTCATATCGTCAGCTATGCAACTGCCTTTGTTCGTAGGGGTGAGACCAGGTTTAAGTCTCTGGAAGACCTTCGTAATACAGAAGTCATTGTCATGCGTGATGATTCAACGCATGAATATGTCAAATTTAGTAATTTCACCGATAAGGTTGTGTTAACAAACACTGTGGGCGAGTCATTCAAGTTGCTTTCATCAGGTAAACATGATTTTGTCATTTCCCCCAAGCTTTCCGGTTTGATGTTATTAAACGAGCTGGGTATTGATAATATTGTACCTTTCGGTGACCACCTTGAAGCTTATGGTAAAGGCTATGCTTTTGCTGTGCATGAAGGTGATGCTGACTTACTAGCCTTACTCAATCGCGGTCTGGTGCTGGTCAAGGTCAGTGGTGAATATGATGAAATTTACGACAAATGGTTTGGACATGTTGATCCACGGGACAGTGGTTATGAAAAGTTGATCCGAAAGGTATTAATCGCTGGCTCCATCCTGGGGGTTATCATTTTTATTTTCATTCTTTGGAATTTCTTATTGCGCCAGCAAGTGACAAAAAAAACCAGCGAACTGAAACAGAGTGAAGCAAAATTGCAAACACTCATCAACAATGTGCCGGGAGCGACCTTTCAGTGTTTAGATGATAGCGCGTTGACAGTGCAGTTCATCAGCAGCGAAATAGAGAACATTAGTGGTCACCCGCCATCGGATTTTATCAATAACAGTGTTCGCTCCCTGGCCAGTATCATTTATTCGGAAGACAGCCATCTTTTTAATGATGCCGTGCAAACAGGTGTAAAGAACAAGCAACCATTTTTCAGCGAATTTCGTATTGTTAATTCATCCGGGGATTTGGTTTGGGTCGTGGGGCGTGGTCAGGGTATTGTCAATGAAAAAGGAGAACTGCAGCAACTCGAAGGCATTATTATCAACGATTCCCATCGAAAATTGATGGAGCAAGAGCTTTTGGAGTCACAGAAGATGGCTGCACTGGGCACGTTAGTGGGCGGTGTTGCGCACGAGTTTAATAATACACTGGCAGGCATGACCGGTAACCTTTACCTTGCCAAGCAAGCGGCGTCTGAGCTCCCTCAGGTTATTCACAGGCTCGAAACTGTAGAAAAACTCTCGTTTAAAGCAGCGGGCATGATCCAGCAGATGCTCGCTTTTGCACGAAAAGGTGTGGTTGATATGAAGGGTATGTCACTCACAGCATGCGTGAAAGAAGCAGTCGATATGCACAAGGTCGGAATACCAAGCAATATATGTTTAAAGCAAAATATCAGCACCAAAACACTGCCCGTCAAGGGTGATTTTACACTGCTTCAACAGGTCGTCTTGAACCTGCTGACCAATGCCATTGATGCAGTGGCACATGCCCATGAACCAACCATCGCTATATCACTCAGCAGCCTCCTGGTTGATGCAACCATTTCCAGAAAGCATGCTCAACTTCGTGATTTCAAGGATGTGGCTGACATCTGTATTTCGGACAATGGTTCTGGCATCGAAAAAGAACATTTAGATAAGATATTTGATCCTTTTTTTACTACCAAGGAGGTTGGTCAGGGTACAGGGCTGGGGCTTTCGATGGTTAAGGGAACTGTTCAAACACACCATGGAGCCATCCAAATTGACAGTAAGGTCGGTAGTGGTACAGATATTCATATCTATTTTCCGTTGTTAAGCACCCATGAGACAGACGAGCCAACCACGGTGACCCAGGAGATCTTCAAGGGTCACGGCGAAACGATCTTGCTTGTTGACGATGATCGCGCTTTCCTCGAAGCCCATGTAGGTGTTCTAAGAGCTCTTGGCTATATAGCGATTACTGCGGAAAACGGTCAGGCAGCTATCGATATCTACGAACTCACCGAAAACATTGACCTTACTATTCTTGATATAGTCATGCCGGTAATGGGTGGCATCGAATGCGCCAAATTAATCCGTGAGATAGATAGCAATGCCAAAATAGTTTTTGCTACCGGCTACGACAAAACTGACTCGCTACGTCATCAGGGCGCGCTGGATGTTGAAGTTGTGATATCCAAGCCGTTTGACGTTGCGGCTATCAGTCAGGTCATACAACAAAACTTGCCCCAGCGATAATTTAGGGAACCTCAGAGGTTCCTTAAGTACACGAGTACCATCGCCTCATCGCCCATAAATTGAGCCGGGCTAAGCTGACCCTTGAATTAAAAAGGCAATCAGAAATTGATTTTCATATCGTTTTCTCCTCGCGGCTCCACTTTTTGGCAGCACTTAACATGCTGTAATTAATGGGTTTTCATATTCTGTTCCAGCTTTGTTCCTGCTGCGTTCGGTTTTTGTTCGGGCCGAATTATTCTTCACGTTTTAGATTCGCTTCGTCACCACGACACTTTCGTAACAACAAGGAGACGAAGTATGAATTTATTACAGACTGCAAGCTTGAGCAGCAATCACTGGAAAACAGGCATGGGCCTTTTATTGGCCACCCATTTGCTTTTCGCTGGAGGCTGTGCGGCTATCTCTGAAGAGCAAACCGAAGCCAGGGAGCGCATTCGAACGGACTTCAAAGAAAAATTTATTGCCTATAAAAGACAATGCTTCGCCAGGGGGGGGCAAGTTTTCATTGATGCCAAAGACACGCTGGCGCGCGACGGTACCCCTCACAAAGGAGATCACTATTTCTGCTCTTAACACCGGTGGGTCAGAAGAATCGTGGTGTTGGCAGCTGAGCCATGTTGCCGACCGTCAATCAGGTGAGCTATTTGTTGCAAGCGCACTTCAACATTGGCCCGGTGACAAAGTGGTAAGGTGTTAGAATTCAGTTCCTACCACGATTTTTTAAACCAGGATACCAGTGACAGGAGCGGATTTTAGTTTAGGTGACTGGATTATCAGGCCACAAAGATGCTCCATCGAGCATGGCAATGAGTTCGTCCGTGTCAAGCCCAAGTCAATGGCAGTGCTCGAGTGTCTCGCCCGAGCCGCCGGCGATGTCGTCTCAAGAAATGACTTGTTCGATGCCGTTTGGCCAGGGGCTGTTGTTTCCGATGATGTGCTTACCCAATGCGTGGTGGAACTGCGCAAGGCATTTGGCGATTCAGCGCGGGATGCACAGGTCATAGAAACGATACCGAAGAAAGGGTTTCGCCTGATTCAAGCACTTACACCCGTGGTCAGGAAGCCGGTAACCGTAAGCACTTCAAGCCTGGAAGCAGGCCGATTGAGAGATAAGAAAAAGTCGTGGCCCGTCATACGCACTCTTCTTATCGGTGCCGGTGCAACTCTGCTGGCAGCGGCTCTGTTTTGGCATCAGAGTGGTTTACGAAAGGCTCAATCATCCAGCGATTCTGATAGCACCAGAACCATCGCTGTACTGCCTTTTGTCGACATGAGTCCTGCTCATGATCAGGGCTATTTCGCAGACGGCTTGTCCGAAGAATTAATCAACAGGCTTACACAGCTCGAAGGTTTGCAGGTTACGGGCAGAACCTCATCATTCTACTTCAAGGGTAGAAATGACAAGCTACGGGATATTGGCAACAGCCTCAACGTTAGCCATGTTTTGGAGGGCAGTGTACGAAAATCTGAAAATCAGTTACGAATCACTGCTCAGTTGATTGATGTAGCGACTGGTTTTCACTTATGGGCAGGTAAATACGACCGACCGTTGACGAATATTTTCGTTGTTCAGGAAGAAATCGCGGAGGCGGTTGCGAAGGCCCTCACTATTAAGCTTGGTGTCGGAGGTCTCGCTAACGTGGTGGGAGGCACGACAAACATAGAGGCTTATGAAGAGCTCATGCTAGCGAACTCACTCGCCCGGGAGTTGACCGCGGACGCTTTACTGAAAGCAATTGAGCATAACAGGCGAGCAATTGAGATTGATCCAGCTTACGCGCTTGCTTGGGCCAGTCTTGCGGGTAAATATCGGGTTGCGTATGTTGCGGTCTTCGGAAGTGAGCAACCGAATAACTGGCAACAAGAATGGGAGAAAGCGCTAGCTCATGCGATCAGTCTGACGCCCACTGCACAAGTCGTGCTCAATGAGATCGCGTTCAAGCAACTAGATCGCTGGCAATGGTCAAATGTAGAACAGACTTTGAACCAGGGCGCTGGGCTGACCGGTAGCGCTGATGTCCAGACCATGGTCACTTACGTTGACTTCCTGGTGAAAGTGGGCCGCACAAAAGATGCCGTCGTTTTGATGGAGCGCGCACGACGCCTGGACCCCCTGAACCCATTGTCTGCCCATTACCTCGGCCATACCTACGCGATGCAGGGGCGTCTTGATGTTGCTCTTGCTGAATTTGAACGTGGATTTGCTTTGGACCAGATAGTTCCACCATTAAATATCGAGGGCATGGTAAGCGCACTTTCTGCTGGCGACAGCAATTTATTGCAGCGGTGGCTGCAGCGGGCAATTGAGCACAAACAGCCGGGAGATCAGGATGTACACGAGACGATGGCAGAATTGCTTGGCAACCGTGAAACCGCATTGATCTGGCTACGAGATACCTATCAAAAATCTGCCTCTACCGATTATTATGTCGCGATATGGGCAAGCTACTATGGTGAAACAGAGCTCGCCTTGAAGGCGATGCGCAGGTCCCCTGACCCCTGGTTGTTCTGGATGCCTCTGATGTCAGAAACTCGCCAATTGCCAGGATTTAAAGAACTTGTCACCGACATCGGACTGGTTGATTACTGGCAGGAATTCGGCTGGGGCGACTTTTGCTATCGTGTTGGTGCTGATGGTTTTGAATGTAAATAAGCAATCAGTAACAAGAGAATGGGCCAGACGCGGGGCGAATTGAATTCGTGGTGTGGGTGGCTCGGTGCCTACCCTGTGCGATTAGAATTCAGGCAATATGTTTGCCACTCACCTCATTGATCTTCCGGCAGCCCAGTAGCGCCATATCCCTTTCGATTTCAGTGCGTAGCATTTCCAGTACGCGGGCAACACCCGCCTCGCCACCAGCAGCTAAACCATACAGATAAGGACGACCTATTGAACAGGCAGTAGCACCAAGGGCCAGTGCTTTCAATACGTGGGTGCCGCGACGAACGCCACCGTCACAGATGATTTCACATTCTCCAGCCACCGCATCAACGATCGGGCCGAGCGCTTCAAAAACTGACAGTGTTCCGTCGAGTTGGCGCCCACCATGATTAGAGACCATGATGGCCGATACACCAGCATCCACTGCTTTACGTGCATCGGAAGCCGACAGCACACCTTTAATGGCAAACGGACCACCCCATTCAGAGATCATCCATTCCAGATCATCCCAGGTGACTGATGGGTCAAACTGGCTGGCAACGTACTCCATCAGCGAGGTGCTTTGTGAGCTGCCCTCAGGGATTTTATGGGCCACATTGGCGAGTATGGCTTTTGGGTTTGTCAGGGCCCGGTATACCCACCCGGGCCTGGCCGCAAAACCGGCTATACCGGCAAAATTGAGTTTTGGTGGCGTGCTAAAGCCGTAACGCAGCTCGCGTTCTCTGTTACCCGCCACCGGGATATCCACGGTTAGCGCCAACGAGTCGTATTTAGCATCTTTACACCGCTGGATGAATTCACGGGTCAGGCCGCGGTCTTTCATCACATAGATTTGGAAGCACTTTGGCCCATCGCAGGCGGCTGCCACGTCTTCAATACTGGTTGCACCGACGGTGGAAAGACAATAGTAGGTATCGGCAGCTGCGGCCGCTTTTGACACTGCAGATTCACCCTCGGGATGAAACAAACGGTTCATTCCGGTTGGTGCCAGGAACAGTGGCATGGATATCTTGCGACCGAGCACCTGCGTGGAGAGGTCAATATTCGCTATATCAATCAGGTGCTCAGGCACCAGCCTGACGCTGTCAAACGCATGGATGTTGCCACGTACGTTGATTTCATCATCAGCGCCGCCGTCAATGTAGTTGAATAATGGCGTGGGCAATTTTTTGCGCGCTAATTTACGCAGGTCTTCTATATTGAAGGCTGTATCAAGACGAGACATGAGTATTGATCCTGTTTGTTTGTGACGATAGCTAACCCGCAAATTTTACCAAGGATGGCCCAGGCCCGCCTTGGTGAAATATGCGGGCTAAATGTTCAGGCGCCTTCTATTTTGCTCAAATCCCGAACGCCGCCCTGATCGGCACTACTGGCAAAGGCTGCATAGGCACGCAGAGCCGTGCTTACCCGTCGTCGCCGGGGTGCAGTCGGCCGGTAGGCATGGTCTGATCCTTTGGCTTCCAGGGCCACGCGTCGTGCAGTTAGCACCGCGGGCGCGACCTGCAATTCAATGTTGCGATTTGGGATGTCAATGGCAATGGTGTCACCCTCCTCCACCAGGGCAATCAAACCACCACTGGCCGCTTCGGGTGAGACATGGCCGATTGAAAGACCCCCGGTCGCCCCGGAAAAACGTCCATCTGTAATCAGTGCGCAGGATTCTCCAAGACCTTTGGATTTTATTGCCATGGTGGGCCCGAGCATTTCCTGCATACCCGGTCCCCCGCGGGGACCTTCATAGCGGATAATTACAATATCACCTGGTTTTATTTTGTCACCCAGTATGGCTTCATTGGCGACTTCCATCTCTTCAAATACGCGCGCCCGGCCGCTGAACTGGTACATGGCTTCTGCTACTGCAGCAGTTTTGACGATGCAACCACTTTCAGCGATGTTGCCATAAAGTACCGCGAGACCGCCTTCGGAACTGTAGGCGTGAGCCAAATCGCGGATACAACCTCCCGACCGATCAAGATCGAGTTCCCAGTGATTGTTTTGCCCGAAAGGCTTGGTCGTACGCACACCTCCCGGCGCGGCGCTGTAAAGCCGTTCAGCATCGGCATTTTTGCTTCGCCCTATATCCCACTTGCTCAGGGCTTCATCGAGATTCGTGCTATGCACCATGGGCACATTGGTATTGAGCAGACCCGCTCCTTCCAGCTCACCCATGACTGACATCATGCCACCGGCCCGATGCACGTCCTCCATAAAATAATCATGGCTTGAGGGTGAAACTTTACAGAGATGGGGGATACGCTTCGACAGCGCGTCAATATGTGACATGTTGAAATCTACCTCGGCCTCTTGGGCGGCCGCGAGTAGGTGCAATATGGTGTTGGTTGAGCCGCCCATCGCAATATCTACTGCCATTGCATTGCTGAAGGAATCGAAATTTGCGATGGATCTTGGCAGCACCGAGTCATCGTCATCGTGGTAATAGCGCCTGGTCAGGTCTACGATCACCCGACCAGCCTCGAGAAATAACGCGCCACGGTCGCGATGGGTGGCCAGCAATGAGCCGTTACCCGGTAGCGACAGGCCAAGGGCTTCGGTCAGGCAGTTCATCGAATTTGCTGTGAACATACCGGAACAACTGCCACAGGTTGGGCAAGCGCTTTCTTCCACATCATCAAGACTATTACCCGGATAAGCGTCCATGTTCACCGCACCTGAAAATGCATCGGTGAGATCAAGCCTTAGAATCGGTTTGCCTGCGTTCTCCAGGCGGCCAGCTTCCATTGGTCCACCAGAGACAAATACAGCCGGGATATTGAGCCGCAAGGCGGCCATTAACATTCCGGGTGTTATTTTGTCGCAATTGGATATACACACCAAGGCGTCAGCACAATGGGCGTTGGCCATGTACTCCACGCTATCGGCAATCAAATCGCGGCTTGGTAATGAGTACAACATACCATCGTGTCCCATCGCGATACCGTCATCCACGGCGATAGTATTGAACTCTTTGGACACACCACCCGCTGCGGTTATTTCACTGGCGACCAGACTGCCAACATGCTGTAGGTGTACATGACCGGGCACAAATTGGGTGAAAGAGTTGGCGATGGCAATGATAGGTTTACCAAAGTCACCACTGCGCATACCGGTAGCGCGCCACAGTGAGCGGGATGCAGCAGCGCTATCGCCGCTGGTGGTAGTATCGGATCTTAATGGCTTCATAATTAACGCTTCAAATTTGGGAAAAAAGGTAAAATAGTTCTGGTGTGGAATCGTAACACTCATTGTGTTTGACGGGTTCCATTTCTGGACCTAATGATCTAAGGAGCCTCTGATCTATTCATGAACTCATATCTTGCGTCCAAAACATCCAGCTTCTTCGTTGCGAATCTTCGCAATAGCCTGCTATTACGTGCGATCCACGCCTTGAATCTAAATGTTTTGACTCACAATCTACTTCGTTCAGAATGAATCAGAGGCCCCTTAAAGGAAACCTCCTGTGACAACCCCCATGAGTTTTGTATGTGGTAGCAGCAAGCAACCATTGATCTACCAGACCATTACGGATGCCTTTCAACAGACGGTTGAAGAATGCGGTGATGAACAAGCCGTTGTTGTTCGTCATCAGGATATCCGCTGGTCCTACCGGCAGCTGGGCGCGGCGGTCGACGCATTTGCGGCGGGCTTGCTGTCGCTTGATTTGCAAGTCGGTGACCGAATTGGAATCTGGTCACCGAACAATATCGAATGGTTGATTACACAGTTCGCCACCGCCAAAGCCGGTCTGATCCTGGTCAATATCAACCCGGCTTATCGTAAGGCTGAACTCAGTTACACGCTTAAGAAGGTCGGCTGCAAGTGTTTGATCCTGGCCAGTGAGTTCAAGAGCAGTAGTTATATCGATATGATGCGTGATATCGCACCTGGTATCGACACATCCTGCGACGGGTCATTGAGCCTGCCAGAGTTGCCCGAGCTTCGGTCATTGGTTGTGATCAGCGATGAACCGGTTTCCGGTATGCTCCGGTTTGAAGATATTGTAGCCATGGCACCTGCAGATGCGGTGGAACAGCTGGCTGCGCGTGCATTAGTCTGTCAGCCCGATGATGCAATCAATATTCAGTTCACCAGTGGCACCACGGGATTACCCAAGGGCGCTACATTAACGCATTTCAACATCTTGAATAATGGGTATTTTACAGGTGAGGCAATGAAGTTGAGCCGACAGGATCGTCTCTGCATACCGGTGCCGCTTTACCACTGTTTTGGCATGGTACTGGGTGTACTGAGCTGTGTGACACATGGTGCCACCATGGTTTTTCCTTCTGAGGCGTTTGAGCCACGCGCGGTGCTTGAAGCGGTGAGTGAAGAACGATGTACAGCCCTGCACGGTGTTCCAACCATGTTTATCGCGGAACTGGAACAGCCGGATTTCGACAGCTTTGATTTGAGTACCTTGCGCACCGGCATCA
Source organism: Gammaproteobacteria bacterium (assembly GCA_021772935.1). Classification (GTDB taxonomy): domain Bacteria; phylum Pseudomonadota; class Gammaproteobacteria; order Xanthomonadales; family SZUA-36; genus SZUA-36. The sequence goes on along the minus strand of JAJFLA010000013.1, from coordinate 3,170 downwards.
TGGCAGGCGCTCCTTGTCCGATCGAGGTCATGCGCAAAGTGATTGCTGTAATGAACCTGACTGAAATTACGATCGCTTACGGTATGACTGAGACCAGCCCGGTCAGTTTTCAGAGCGCTACTGATGACCCGCTGGAAAAGCGGGTGTCAACGGTTGGGCGTATCCACCCACATGTGCAGGTAAAAATTATCGATGGGCAGGGTGTGGTCGTACCAAGGGGGGTCTCAGGTGAGCTTTGCACCCGTGGTTACAGTGTCATGCTCGGTTACTGGGGTGAACAGAAGCGGACAAAAGATGACATTGACACGGCAGGCTGGATGCATACAGGTGATCTGGCCGTCATTGATAAAGAGGGGTATTGCGACATTGTCGGTCGGGTTAAGGATATGATTATCCGGGGTGGTGAGAATATTTATCCGCGCGAGATAGAGGAGTACCTGTTCCAGCACCCAAAAATCCAGGAGGTTGCTGTATTTGGTATTCCGGATGAAAAGTATGGTGAAGTGGTTGCAGCTTGGGTCAGGTTGCACGATGGTGAAATTGCGACGACAGAGGACATCCGTGATTACTGCAGTGAACAGATAGCCTATTACAAGGTTCCAGCACATATCAAAATAGTTGAAGAGTTTCCGATGACGGTAACCGGCAAAATCCAGAAATTCATCATGCGTGAGCAGACAATCGCTACGTTATAGCGGGATGCATCCTGCCGCTCGCCTTTAATACTTGGCGATTAACCCCATTTGCTTTAGATGGCTGAAAAGAATTCCACTGAGCGGCCCACGGGCAGTTCACTCAAACCATTACGGACACTGGTTCCGTTTATCCTTGCTTATCGTGGTACCTTAATTGCAGCGTTTGTCGCATTGCTGGTGGCATCAGCCGCCTTGCTCGCTTTACCGGTGGCGCTGCGTTTTCTGATCGACAATGGCTTTGCTGCCAATGACGTGGGCACGATCAATCGCTACTTTGGCTGGTTTTTTGCCGCCGCCGCACTCTTTGGTGGCTTTGCCGCACTGCGTTATTACCTGGTTTCGTGGCTGGGTGAACGAGTGGTTGCTGATATCCGTACCGAAGTTTATGACCGGGTCATCCGTATGGACCCCACTTTTTTTGAAACGACACGTACCGGCGAAGTGTTGTCCCGTTTAACGGCCGATACCACGCTGGTGCAAAGCGTTTCAGGGGTCAGTCTTTCAATTGCACTGCGCACCAGCGTCAACCTGCTCGGTGGTTTGGTGATGTTGGCATTGACCAGTGTGCAGTTGACCATTTATATCATAATAGGTATTCCGGTGGTGATCGCACCAATGATCATTGTCGGGCGCCGTATAAGACGGCAGTCCCGTACCACCCAGGACCGGGTCGCGGATACCAGTGGCCTGGCAGACGAAACCCTGAACGCGATACAAACCGTGCAAGCCTTCACCCTGGAGCCATTGCAGTCCAGGCGTTACAGCGAGGCTGTGGTGGAGAGCTTCAAAGCCGCTATTCGACGTGTTCGCACTCGTGCGTTTTTAACCGCGCTTGGAATCACCATGGTATTCGGCGCGATTACCATCATTCTGTGGACCGGCTCACGAGCGGTGCTGGCAGGCTCGATGACAGGCGGTGAATTGACGCAGTTTTTGATGTACTCAATTTTTGTAGGCTCTTCAGCGGCAGGCTTAAGTGAGGTTTGGGGAGAAATACAGCGAGGTGCGGGGGCGATGGAGCGCCTGTCAGAGTTACTAATAGCCAGACCTGCCATCCGTGCCCCGGAAAAGCCTATACCACTACCTACACGTGCCAGTGGTCGTATTTCGTTCAAGAAGGTCGTGTTTCATTACCCTACCCGGCCGGATACTGCGGCACTGGAAGATTTTTCCCTGGATATCGAACCTGGCGAAACGGTTGCGATCGTTGGGCCGTCAGGTGCCGGTAAAAGCACCAGTTTCCAGATGTTGTTACGGTTTTATGACCCAGAGTCGGGTCATATTGAGATTGACGGTATTGATATCGCACAGTTATCACCTACCGATTTACGCCAACAGATCGGCCTGGTGCCCCAGGAAACGGTTTTATTTGGTGATAGCGCCCGCGAAAATATTCGCTATGGCAAGCCCGATGCCGATAATTTCGCAGTTGAGCAGGCAGCAGTCGCGGCGGCGGCGGATGGATTTCTAAATGCCTTACCGGATGGTTTTGACACCTTCCTGGGTGAGCGTGGTACACGTTTATCCGGTGGCCAGCGCCAACGTGTTGCAATCGCACGCGCAATTTTGAAAGACCCTCCGATCCTGTTACTGGATGAAGCGACCAGCTCACTGGATGCCGAAAGCGAGCGCCTGGTGCAGATGGCGCTGGAAGGCTTGATGAAAGATCGCACCACGTTGGTTATTGCACACCGCCTGGCGACGGTTAAAAAGGTAGATCGTATTGTTGTGATGGACGCAGGCCGTATCGTGGCGGTTGGTAACCATGATGAATTAATCCGAACAAGTAAGTTGTATGCCAAATTGGCAAAACTGCAGTTTGGGGATATGTAACCCGCTAATCACTGGCAAATTTACCCGCGAACCAGCCAAGCACCAAGCCACCGATCGGAAAAGTGATAAGGCCCTCAAGTGCCCACCAGCCCCAGATGGCATTTGGAAGGTTGAAAATGCCAGAAAATGCTGCGCAGAACAAAATATAAATGATGGCCATGATCAGGCCAAACTTGAGACCTTTGATCATGCCGGAGCCGTCAAATGCAGAGCGAATGTTGTCATAGATACCTGCATAAACCAGCGAAGTCAGCAGCCCTATACTGATCCACCGCGGCATTAATGCAGCCATGTCGGGTGGGTCCTGGTTCAGTTCCGGGCGCCAAAACTCCGTCGTTAGCCTATATAACGGATCCAGCACACCTTCGTGTATGAAATGGCCGGTAGCGAATCCCACTATAAACTGTGCTACGTACATTAAGATGCCACCGCCGATGATGACCTTCCAATCAAGCTTCATATTTGTCTCCCTTGACAGCTACTATTCTTCTCGTGATTGATTCTAGACAAAAAAGGAGACCCCCCAGCTCTGCTGGGGAGGCATCAACAGTTTGACAGTAACAGGAGTCTCATAGTAACTCCAAAGCGTGAGCCGACAAGCAACACGCTAAGGAGAAACCATGAGACAAGTAAAAAGTTTAA
>JAJFLA010000012.1 GCA_021772935.1 Gammaproteobacteria bacterium | reverse complement strand
ACCAATGATGGCGCTCATCGGGGTACGGATTTCGTGACTCATATTGGCCAGAAAAGTGCTCTTGGCATAATTGGCTGATTCTGCTACTGCTCGTGCTTCGGTTAACTGCGAGGTGCGTTCTTCCACCAGTTGTTCGAGGTGATAGCGGTGATTTTCGAGCTCTAGCCTGAGTTGTTCTTCCTCAGTAACATCGGAAAGAATGGAGACAAAACCAATGACCTTACCATCAGCATCACATCGATAGTTCCACGCAATTTCGAGTGTCACAGCGCGGCCATCTTTGGTGATGTTGTGTTCGATGAGTTTTGTGGGTAGTGGTTTCTCTTTGGTCGCGAGTGCTGTTGCTTCAATTAATTCCTGCCGACTATTCTCATCTAGCCTTAAGTCCCAGATATGAGTGCCAATTAGCTCACCCGGCTTGTAACCCAGAATACGTTCGAGTGCTGCATTGCTATAGGTGATGACACCCTGGGCATCATTTTCCTGTACACCATAGGGCAGTGTGTCCATCAATAAGGCGAGACGTGCCTCACTATTTTCAAGCAATTCTGCAGCTTGGATGCGTTCTATTTCGAGTGCAGCACGGTCGGAAAACACCTGAAGCATAGCGGTTGCGCTTGTGGGGTCTTCGGCTGGTTTAGTATCCATCAGTGCGAGCAGGCCGATAGGTTCGCCAGAGCGGGCAAACAATGGGGCACCGATATAGCTTTCGACACCCCACTCCACCAGAATCAGGTCTTTTGGAAACTGGTTTTGCACGTCTCGCGGTAAGATGCAAAGCTCTTTTCCGACAACGGTTTGACAAGGTGTGTTCAGAAGCTCGTATTCAAGCGGAAGTTCCATCAAATGCCCATGGGCGCAACCCGCAAGTACATTAATTTTCTCATCAGGAACGAGTTCTCCAACAATAACGTACTGTGTGTTCAGCGTGGATGAAACGTATTTCACCATTTTGTTAAGGAACTCTTTACCGGTTACCGCAGCCAAGGTCGAGGTCAAGTTCTGTAGAGCACTCTCAGTCTGCTTGAGTTGGGTAATGTCCCGAGCAGAGACGACAATCCCCGTAATCTCGTTGGCCTCGCCATAATGCGGAGAGTAGGAAACATCGACAAACATTTTGTCAATACCTGGAAATTCAAACCACTCCTGGTAGCGTGTTGGTTTACCAGACAGACAGCGTTTGGCATGTGGTTTAATGGTCTTTTGGAAGAAGTCTTCACCAAAGACCTCTGCGGCCGTATGACCGATGAGTTCTGCTTCATCTCTCTGCATTGCTTTCAGGTACGCTTCGTTGGCTGCGACGTAAACAAACGATTTGTCTAAAAGAGCCAACATATCGTTGGTCCCTGAAACGATAGACTCAAACCGGCGTAGTTTCTCTTCGGTCTGTTTGAGTTTTGTGATATCGACTATGGTGATGGGAATACTTTGAAAATCGATCTCTTGACGAGGAATTTGAAACGAAATGATGGCATGGATATCGTTTCTATCCAAGCTTCGAGAATTCACTTCTGCCCTGAAGCTCTTCTGGTTGCTCCAGATAGCGCAAAGTTCATCGATGAATACATCGATAGAGCCTGGTCCAAAAGTCGATGCTATATTTTGGATTAACTCACTTTCGGTCTTTGCTGCAAAGAACTTTAAAGTCGCCGGGTTGACATTGCGAACTTCTACCATGGCGGCTAATTCCCGGGCTACTTGTTTGTTATTGGCCGCCAGGTAAACATAAAGATCTTCAACACTATTGATGTGGAGACCTTTAAGCAATGCATAAACTTTGGAAAAATCTTCATTCCAAATGGATACCCCTGAACTTTCAAACAGTCCACGGTAACGTTTCTCGCTCTGTTGTAATTGATGTTCCACTTCCTTACGTCGTCGCGAACTTTCCACCAACCGCATACTTCTTTCAATCGCCTGGATGAGTCCCTGCAGGTCGTTTTTTTCGACAAAATCATGCGCTCCCTTTTGCAGAAGAGTGACGGCCTCTACCGCCTTGATAGCACCAGAAATAACCACGAAGGGCAGGTAGAACTCACTTTTTTTGAGAATTTCCAGCGCAGCGTCTACACCGAACCCGGGGATGACTACGTCACAAAGAACACAGTCCCAAGTTTGCTCTTGTATCGCCGTTTGCACTCCCGCCGCACTATCCACACGTTTAAACTCAAGCATAGGCCAATGCTTTTTCAGCACTTTCCCAATCAGCAGGGTGTCCTTGTTGGAGTCATCAATAATTAAAATGCGCAACATCTTTGTCATCGCATTAACCGCTGCACCGCGATGCCTGATTGAAATGCAAGCTACTAAGAGTTAGGTTTTGAATCACCTTTGTGAATACATCGTTAGGGTATGCTAAAAAGTGAGTTGAATTGTCAAAGTCAGTATTCACAATGTGTTGACGTAATCTATTACTCTATCCAGTTTAGGTTTTAACTCAAGAGCAAAGCATACACCAACCGGGTCATTCGCTCCGATAGCGAAGCGTTAACCATTTCGACATCGCCTTAGTTAGTTCTGGTGTTTTCTCACCTGATCATCCGTTTACAATATTAACCATACGTCAATGAAATACAGTGACATAGATCAACAACGGGTACTCAATTATTAGTGCCATTATTGAAAGGCGCAAAAGCATGAGCGCCTATAGGTGCTCATGCTTGTTCATCAATCTATTGGTGACTATTTTCTACTGTGGGGTGTTTTGGTATGGCGGGAATTTGTTTGCCATTCTTGTCGATCAAAATGGCCTATATAATTTCTCCGAGTTCTCTGTCTGGACTATATAACCCTGGCGTTACGATGTTATCGACCACAATCTGGAGTGATCCCAAACACTATTTTCTAATAAGTTTGAAAACAAACCGGTCAGTTTTTCCGCGTATTGATTTATCGAATATTGCCAGTGTGTGATCATCATTCCTGTTACTTAGAAAGCTTGCCTCAGCTTCCAGTTTGAAGCATGACGTTGCAAAAGTATCTTTGACCATTTGTGGGTCAACACGGTGTAGTTGTTTTGCAATTTGTACAGGATTACCACCACCGTTGGCAACGTGGTCGATCAAGCCCAATACAGCACCAGGTTTCATTGCGGCACATAATTTGTCGATCAACAAAACCTCATTAATGTTCTGCCAGCCGTTTTCCGGGTCGGCAAACAGAAAGTCATGCCAGGTCAGTACCAGTATGGCCGCATCAAGTGAGTTTTCTTCGAGTTCGAGGTCATCAGCTTCAGTGATAATAGCTGTGGTCTGCTCAAGACGGCCATCAACATAACGTTTCTGATAGATTTCCCCTGAAAAAGGGATATAGGCTTCGTTAGTATGAGCAAGTACCTTACCGTTTTCACCGACCAGCGAGTTGAGCATTTCAGTGTAATAACCACCACCGGAAAACAGATCAAGCACGCTCATCCCAGGCTTGATTTCGTAAAAGGAGAGCACCTGGGCTGGTTTGCGATCAGCATCTTTTCCGATATCTTCCACAGGTCGTTGCGGGTTGGATACTGCCGCTGCTATGGCGTCACTGACGTCCTCGCCACCGCCCTGTCCACAAGGTGACATCAAAAAAAGACTAAACACTACGGATGAACAGCTCATAGCCAAGTTTCCTCATAAACATACGCCGGACCGAATTATATTGTCTGGCTGGGCCGGCTTCCAGATTGCCTACGATCGACGGTTGTTATTATGCGGTGAAAGGCTGGGGGGTGTGCAAGGTCAGTGACAATATCGGTCCCATCGGGATTAACCATCGATTCATAAGCAAACTGTTTCAGGAACGTCCGGTCATTTTAGGTGGGCAGGCGTTCTTTGTGCGCTGGTCACCGGCAGTCCCATAAATGTTAAATAAGCTATTGCAAATTAACAGCGAAACCCGTAGATTCAATCAACGGAATTTAACATGTCTTTACAGCGATATAGAGTCCAATGTTTACAGACAACACACAACCTACCAGCAGTTTTATCCGACGACTACGACGTCCTGGGTTTTACCAAGTCGGCTGGGTTGCCATATAGTTCTAAAAAAAGACACTATGAATGAGTAAAAAACCCAGCCAACGGCTGGGTTTTTTTGTTTATGCTGGGGATATACCAGTGAGTAAAAAGGAGATCTGAAGTGAAACATTTTTTGTCTACCAGCGACTGGTCCCATGAAGATCTGGAGTCCTTGCTGCAAGTGGCTGGAGAATTAAAGCAAAACCCTATGAACTCCACTCTCAAGGGTCGCTCAATTGCTTTGTTGTTCCTCAACCCGTCCATGCGCACACGGACTTCTTTCGATTTGGGAATGCAGCAACTGGGTGGTATAGCCATTGTCCTGCAGCCGGGTAGAGATGCTTGGGGCCTTGAGTTCGATGCTGGCGCGATCATGGAAGGCGATGCTGAAGAGCACATTGCGGAGGCGGCGGGTGTCTTATCACGCTACTGTGACCTGATAGGGTTACGGGCATTTCCTTCTTTTGTGGATTGGTCAAAAGATCGTGAGGACAAGCTGATCAAATCATTGGCGCACTATTCGTCTGTGCCGGTCATCAACATGGAGACGATTGTGCACCCGTGCCAGGAGCTGGCCATGATGTTAACGCTGAAGGAAAGAATGGGCGTCGTGAGCAAGCGCAAGATGGTGCTGACCTGGACCTGGCATCCACGACCACTGAATACGGCGGTGGCCAATTCTGCCCTGCTGATGGGAACCAAATTTGGCATGGACGTGACATTGTTGTGTCCTGAACCTGCTTACCTGTTAGACCCACAATTTATGCATACTGCAAAAAATAACGCGGCTGCCAGCGGTGGCTCATTACAGGTAAGTCACGATATTCAATCAGCTTATAGTGGAGCAGATTTTGTTTATGCCAAAAGCTGGGGTGCGCTACCTTATTACGGTGAGCCGGAGAAAGAGTATGAACTGCGCAAAAAGTACCGCCACTTTATCGTCAATGAAGAAAAAATGGCGCTGACCAATAATGGCTTATTCAGCCATTGCCTGCCTTTGCGACGAAACGTGAAAGCCACCGATGGCGTGATGGATGCACCCTACTGTCTTGCGGTTGATGAAGCAGAAAACCGCTTACATGTACAAAAAGCCTTGATGATGAAATTGCTCGGAGCAGATCAATGAATACCGATACCAAGACGCCCATCGTGCTGGCATTCTCCGGTGGTTTGGATACCAGTTATTGTGTAGTTGAATTGTGTGCACAGGGATATGATGTGCATACGGTGTTTGTTGATACGGGTGGACTGGCCGCCCAAGAGGTGAGCTGGATAGAGCAGCGTGCATTGTCCCTGGGCGCAAGCAAACACCATCTGATGGATGCCAGTCAATTAATTTGGGATGAATTCGTGGTGCCCCTGGTATGGAGCCAATCCAGGATGCTGGGTGAGTACCCGATGTTGTGTTCTGATCGCTACCTGATTGTCAGGTTGAGCCTGCAATTGTGTGATGAACTGGGTACCCGGCATTTTGCTCATGGCTGTACCGGCATGGGAAATGACCAACTGCGTTTTGATCAGACTGTCCGCAGTGTGGGTGATTATGAAATCCACGCGCCAGTCAGGGATCTGCAAAAACAGCCTGGTAATATCAGGGATATAGAAATTGGGTTTTTGAAAAATATTGGTGTATCGGTACCAGAGAAAACCGGCAAGTATTCCATTAATGAAAACCTGCTGGGTGTGACCATATCGGGTAGTGAAATTGATGAGTTTGACGTGCCCGGTGCGGAAACCTGGCAAATAAGCCGGCCCAGAGCTGAGTGGCCGGAGCAGCCATTGCGGGTGTCAATCCGTTTTGAAAAAGGCATCGCAGTAGCTCTCAACAGCCAGGAGATGGCTGGGCCGAAAATTCTGCAGCAGTTGAACACCTGGTTTGGTCGCTACGGTGTCGGCCGGCATATCTATACCGGTGATGTCACCATTGGTCTGAAAGGTAGGATTGTTTTCGAGTGCCCCGGCATTGATGCCCTGTTGCTGGCTCATCAGGCGTTGGAAGATTGCGTCAATACACGTTTACAGAACCAGTTTCGTCACCAGGTTGCACAACGTTGGGCGGAGTTGGTTTATACCGGTTTCTTTTATGAGCCACACAAGCAGGATCTTGAGGCCTACCTGGCCAGTTCACAGTCGTTTGTTACCGGTACGGTTACGCTGGAATCTACAGGAGGGTCCATGCATGCCATCGCGGTGGAATCTGATTTCATTGTGCAGGACCCCGATGCCGTCTACGCCCAACGCTGCAACTGGTCACCCACTGAGGCGGAAGGGTTTATCAAATTGCTGGGGCAAAGCTCAACTTCGGCAATGCGGGTGCGGGGAAAAGCATAATGGATGTGGCCGGTGTACTGAACCATCTCAAGGCTCTGATCGCGTTCGATACGCAAAACCCACCGCGTTCACTGGATGTTGGTTCTCCAGTTTTTAGTTGGCTCGGTGACGTCTTGGGGCCAGAATTTATTATCGAATTGACCGATCACGGGCTCGGTCGGATCAGTGTGCTGGCGGTTCGCGGAAAGCCATCGTTATTGTTTAATGTCCATCTGGATACTGTACCCATTATTGAAACTTCGGTTTTCCCTGCACTTGAAATGACATTGCGTGATGACAGGGTGTATGGCCGTGGTAGTTGTGACATAAAAGGTGCTGCAGCATGCTTGTTGGAGCTCGCCTGTGGTACTGATGAACCCATGGCCCTGTTGTTCACCACGGATGAGGAAGGCGCTAGTGGTTGTTGTGTGGCTGAATTCGTTCGTTCCGATCACTGTAAGGTATTTAAGCAGGTTGTGGTGACTGAGCCAACCAATTGCCTGGCGGTACTGAGCCATCGGGGCTACCTCTCTGTAAAAGGTGAGTTTTCAGGTAAGGCTGGTCACTCGTCTGAAGCACGTGCGTTGCATGATAACGCTTTGCATAAACTTTCATGTTGGGTGGCAGCGGCGGTTGGCAAGGCGGAAAAAATGGATATGGAAGGCCGCCGGCCCTGCTTCAATGTGGGCGAAGTACATGGCGGTATCAAATCAAACGTCATCGCCGATCAGGCCAATTTACATTGGAGTGCGCGCTTGTCTCCTGGTGACAGCAATGAGGAATTCCTGGATTTGATGACAAGCCTGGACAGCAGCGACTCGACGCGCTGGCAGGTGCCATTTTCTGGTCCACCGTTACCAACCCAGGGTATGGATATTTCGCAGGCGCAAGCTTTTGTTGAACGGCAAGGTATTGAGTGTGGTCCGGCAGTCGATTTCTGGACCGAAGCTTCCTTATTCGCACAAGCAGGCCTGCCCGCCATCGTGCTGGGGCCGGGTCATATAGCCCAGGCACACGCACAGGACGAATGGGTCAGCATTGGACAGCTGAATATGGCTTTGAAAATATATACACAATTGGTAAAAAACCATGACTGATGTACGTCAGATAGTCCACGAGCTGCTAGCTCAGCTGGGTTCCAGCCGGGAAGCGCAGCAATACCTTAAAGAGTACTCCGGCACCAACCAGGCGCGTTTTGCGGTGGTTAAAGTCGGTGGTGGCATACTGCGTGATCAGCTTGATGAATTGACGTCGGCTTTGGCTTTTCTGCACCGACTTGGGTTGATACCAGTGGTCTTGCATGGCGCCGGGCCACAGCTGGACCTGGCACTTGCCGAGGCGGGTATTGAAACTGAACGCCGGGATGGTTTGCGGGTGACGAGTGAGTCGGTGATGTCGGTGGCTAGACCCTTGATGTACAAAGAGAACCTGCGTCTGGTCGAAGCCTTGGAAAGCCGGGGCGTCCGAGCCAGAGGTATTCAGCATGGTGTATTCCAATGCAGCTATCTTGATCAGGAAAATCTGGGTCTTGTGGGCGAGGTTGAGCAGGTTGAATTGCATGCTGTGGAAAGCGCCGTGCGCAGCGGTGCGGTGCCGGTGTTGACCTGCCTGGGAGAGTCACCATCAGGTCAGGTTCTTAATATAAATGCCGATATCGCCACTCGCGAACTGGTCTGGAAGTTACGCCCGCATAAAGTTATTTTTCTATCGCCTACCGGTGGGCTATTGGATCGTCAGGACCGGATCATTTCTGCGGTGAGCTTGACCAACGATTATGAGGCATTGATGCAACAACCGTGGCTGCATTCTGGTATGCGTCTGAAACTGCAACAAATCAATGAAATGCTACAACAACTTCCAGACAATACGTCAGTATCCATTACTTCCGCTGCACAGTTGACCCGGGAGCTGTTTACTTACCGCGGCGCAGGTACGCTGGTTAGGAAAGGTGAGGCGATCAACGTGTTTGAAAATCCGAGTGCTGAGATACTGGTTGTTGTGAAAAAACTGGTCGAACAATCATTCAAGAAAACGCTGCGGGATGACTGGTTTGAGCAACTGGAAGGAGCACTTGTCCTGTTGTCGGAAACAGGCCGAGCGGCAGCAATCATAACGAAAGGGGTTGGAGAGCTTCCATACCTGGATAAGTTCATCGTCACATCCGAGGCACAGGGTGAAGGTCTCGGTGCCGCGATATGGCAGGTCGTCAGAGCTCGTTATCCGGCTTTGTACTGGCGGTCACGTTATACCAACCCGGTAACACCCTGGTATTTTCAGCAGGCGGATAGCAGTAACCGGTCGGGACAATGGGTCGTGTTTACTATTGGCGTCGAACAAGCTGAGCAGAGGGAGCGTTGCGTAGAGGATTCGTTAGCTCGCGATTCAGGTTGGCTCGTTGAATGAACGCTTCGCACACCATTAATCTGGTCGGTGGGCGTGGGTATACGGGCTCAGAGTTGTTGGCACTGATAGCCGCGCACCCGTACATGAAGTTGGGTATTGCCAGTTCACGTAGCCATGCTGGACGCCGCATATCCTCTACCTGTGATGGGTGGCCGGATGATGGCAGAGTGTTCACGCAGTTGGAGCCAGCTGGGATTCCCGCTCATCCGGCCGATGCCTGGGTGCTGGCGCTGCCAAATGGTCTAGCGAGAAAATGGGTCGGGCCTATCCGTGCTGAGTTTCCAGACAGTGTGATACTGGACCTGAGCGCAGACTATCGTTTTGATCCGCACTGGACATACGGGCTGCCCGAACGTTTTCGTGATCAAATCTTGCATGCACAGTTGATTGCCAACCCGGGCTGTTACGCCACTGGTTCGCAACTCGGGTTGTTGCCGGTAATGGATAGTTTGATTTCGACACCGGTGATTTTTGGGGTGTCTGGATACAGTGGTGCAGGCAAGACACCGTCGCCACGTAATGATCCGGATGTGTTAAGGGATAATTTGATCCCTTACGCTTTAAGCGGACATATGCATGAAAAAGAAATAAGCCATCAATTACAGACTGAAGTCAGGTTCATGCCGCATGTGGCTGCATTTTTTCGAGGTATTTCTTTGACTATTGCATTTGAGTTGGATCACATGACATCCGTTGGTGATCTGGAAATGCTTTTCCAGCAGACATACGCGGCTGAGGCCAGGGTCAAGGTATATTGTGACATCCCGCAGCTTAGTGAGGTTCGAGACACCCCTGATGTTCACATTGGTGGATTTACCATTGACGAAAGAAACCCTGTTCAGGGCAGTCTGGTGGTCGTGTTGGACAATCTTCTCAAGGGTGCTGCTTCACAGGCATTGCAAAACCTGAACCTGGCTCTTGGGCTGGGTGAACATTTAGGCGTCAGTTCGTGAGAGCAACACGTGACATAGGTTGAAGCGCTTTACTCTCAACGCCTTGAGAACAAAGCCAAGGTTATAAGTCCCCCAGACAAAAACTGCTTATCCCAACTTCCGAGCGTATAATTGGTGAAAAAGGGGCACCCCGATTATCGATGTTGAAGGAGTGAACCCTCGCTTTTCGTGTCAACCGAAACAGAATGATGAGGAGGATGAAATGAGAAAACCAACTGTCGTTATAGCGATGCTGTTGAGCTTTTGTGTAAGCAGTTTTGTAATTGCTGAACCTTACGCGGATAAAGTCCAAGTCACTTCAAGCACAAGCCCGATGTCACAGATGATGATCAAGGGTGCGAACATTCCGGATCGTGCTTTGGTGGAAATTCCAGCCTATCCGGGCGCGAGAATATTTCAAACCCGGGAAGCAGGTGAGATGACAATGAATGATGAAGTGTATAAGACGCTTGCATATATCAAGCTTCTCTCGACAGACCCGGTCGAGAAGATCGTTGCGTGGTACAAAGAGCAGCTTGGGACATACACCTATGAAGATGTTTTTGGTGTGTCGTGGGTGTTTTGGAAAGGCGAGGGGGAGTTCAATGGCCTGGATATGAGACAGCGCACTACCATTCAGAATGTCGGCGTATCCGAAACAATTGCCGCTATGGAATACGATAAAGATATGAAAGGTGTAAAGAGCGTCATAGAAGTGACATATGAATGATACGGTCAACACAAGGACGCCGGTCTGTCTGCCGGTGAAAGAGACTCACTGGCACCATTTGATCTAAGTTCACACGTTGTCTGGGCTATTGGTCTGTAATCGGTTGCTTTTGCCAGCCGGGCTTGAAATACCCTGGCCTTATTCTCCTGGCGGGTGTTGCCTTCCAGTACAACAAAAGATTGGGCTGCATCAAGATTGATTTCTTTCAGAGGATAGTAGCCGGTGACCTTTTAGGATGATCAACAGGGTGACTATCAACAGTAGTCTCTCTAAGGTGAAGGTGGGCGCTTTAGATGAAAACTGAATTCATAGTTATCCTATTGCAAGGAGTGCTAGTTCGATACACTAGCTTGCTGAACAACTGTAGATTTCCGTGAAAAGGGCCTTGATAATAGAGGTTGTATCAAACTTTGTGCGCCACGGTTTATAAGGTTTTAAGCTGGTCCTCGGGCTGGATGAGTACTCAGGAATCAAGCTATGAAAGATCTGATCTGGAAAAAAGACGGTAAGGGTGAAAGAGCAGACCCGGCAATTATGGCGTTTCTTGCCGGTGAAGATGTGTTGCTTGACAGAGATCTGTTGTTGTTTGATTTAGAAGCCAGTGCTGCCCACGTTAAAGGACTTAGGCGCATAGGTATTCTCAACACTGAAGAGTCCTCCAGATTATTGGATGGATTGCAATTGATTGAGAGCGAGTTCCGGGATGGTACAAGGGAACTGGATAATCATTTTGAAGACGGGCATTCAGCCATTGAGTCGTGGTTGACAGAAATGCTTGGCGAGGTTGGTGGGAAAATCCATACCGGTCGTAGCCGTAATGATCAGGTCGCTGTCGCGTTGCGGCTCTACATGAAAGATCGTTTGAAGCGATTGCAAGCCATCTGCACACAAATTGCCTCTGTGTTGTTGAGAAGGGTTAAAACAGAGGCTGATATACCGATGGCCGGGTACACTCACCTGCAATCGGCAATGCCGTCCTCTGTGGGCTTGTGGCTGGCGGGGCATGCTGAGGCATTTATTGATAATGCAGAACTTGCAGCGTTAACAACGCATTGGCTGGATGCTTCACCACTAGGTACAGCTTCCGGTTTTGGTGTCAATCTCAACTTACCCCGCAAGGCGGTTGCCAAAGATCTGGGTTTCGCACGTTTAGTGGTTAACCCACAGTACGTACAAAACAGTCGTGGCAAGGTTGAGTTGCAAGCGCTATCGGTGTTGTCAGCTTGCACGCTGGATTTGCGTCGGCTTGCATGGGATATGAGTTTGTTTACAACCCAGGAATTTGGTTTTGTGAAACTGCCGGCAAAATATTGCACTGGTTCGAGTATTATGCCGAACAAAAATAATCCGGACACGATCGAGTTGTTGCGAGCAGTGCATGCGGTAGTTCAGGGTGCTCAGTCTGAAATCGCATCCGTGCTCTCATTGCCGTCAGGTTATCAGCGTGATTTGCAGGCAACAAAAGCGCCATTAATGCGAGCGTTTAGTAAAGCTTTGCAAGCCCTGGGACTGTTGCCCGGTTTGCTGACAGGCTTTGAATGGCAGACTGAACGGATGTGTGAGTCGATTTCGCCAGAAATGCTGGCAACTGATCGTGCGTTGGAAATGGCCAGCAAAGGAATTCCGTTTCGTGAGGCATATAAAGCTGCTGCTGTTGAGGGTGAAAAAATAAGTGCCGAAAAAATAGCGCAAAGCCTTGCAAGCCGCGTCTCTCCGGGTGGTTGTGGCCAACTTGAAACGGGGCTTTTGCAATCCAGGCTCAGTGCTTTGAAAAACTAATTTCACTTTTTTTGATATCAACGGTTGACACCAAAGTTCCTCGCCCTATAATGCGCGTTCGCTCGACGGCAGATCGATTCGGAAACGGAAAAATTTGACGGATAAATGTTGACGCTAAAATAGGTCAGCGTATATAATGGGCGGCCCACTCCAGCACTGGGGTGGAGATTCTTGAAATAGAGTCTTGCGGTGTGGCGGTGACCGAAAGGAAACGCGACATCGGTTTTGTGCTGGATTGATCAGCGAAATGCGGTCAGTTGAAAAATAGATCTTTAACAATGAACAGGTAACTTGTGTGGGCGCTCGCGTCATGGGTACAAGCCATGATAGAAGAGCGACCATGCGCCAAATATTTTTTATTTATAAAATTGATTTGGAGCAGGGTTCAGCTTTTAAGCTAAAACTATTAGATGGACGATCGAGGCTTCGGCTTTGGTCTGAAATCGAAAACTTTAAACTGAAGAGTTTGATCCTGGCTCAGATTGAACGCTGGCGGCATGCTTAACACATGCAAGTCGAACGGTAACAGGCCGCTGGGATCCCTTCGGGGTGACCTTGGCGCTGACGAGTG
>JAJFLA010000011.1 GCA_021772935.1 Gammaproteobacteria bacterium | reverse complement strand
ACCAATGATGGCGCTCATCGGGGTACGGATTTCGTGACTCATATTGGCCAGAAAAGTGCTCTTGGCATAATTGGCTGATTCTGCTACTGCTCGTGCTTCGGTTAACTGCGAGGTGCGTTCTTCCACCAGTTGTTCGAGGTGGTGGCGGTGCTGATCCAGTTCTTCGCTGAGAATTTTCTGCTCGGTGATATCTTGCTTCACCGCAAGGTAGTGAGTAACTTCACCATCAGCCTGCTTGAGCGGTGCGATATGTGCCATTTCAACAAACTCGCTGCCATCCTTGCGTTTATTGTACAGTTCGCCTTTCCATGTACGGCCCCGAAGCAATGCACGCCACATACTCTTATAGGTTGTGGACGGAGTCTTACCAGATTTTAGTATGCTTGGGTTTTTACCTCTTACAGCAGCCCGACTCCAACCCGTCGTACGTACAAAAGCCTGGTTAACGTACTCAATCCTGGCGTCAACATCGGTAATAATGATGTTTTCCGGACTTTGCTCTACCGCTTGCGCCAGTTTGTGCAACTCAGCCCCCATCTCCTCACGCTCAGAAATGTCTACGATAATCGCGACAAAAACTGGTGGATTTTCATCCACTAACTGGAGATTTACTTCAACTGGGTAAGTAGAATCATCTTTGCGGCGATGACGGGTTGTGAAGACCAGTTTCTGCCGATCACCAGAGCGTAAGGGCTCAAGCACCTCAGCAAAGGAATCAATAGTGAAATCCGGTTTCAAATCCGCCGGGGTCAAACACCGTAATTCTTCCAGCGAGTAGCCAAGGTTGACCCGCGCACCCATATTTACATCGAGAAAATGTAAAGTCTCGCTATCAAAGATATAAATTTCGTTTAAGGAATCCTCGAGAGCCTTGGCAAAACGGTTTGCCAGCTTCAAATCCGTGATATCCCGAGCAGCGACGATAAATCCCGAAGCGATGGGACCCTCTTCAAAATAAGGAGTGTAGGAGACATCCATGTATTTTTTTTCGGTTGCTGGAAAATCAGACCAGCCATTGAAACGGACTTGTTGACCCTTCATGCATCGCTCGGCATTTGGTTTGATGACAGTTTTAAATTTCTCCTCACCAAATATTTCCCTCGCACTCTTCCCCAGAAAATCACCTGCAGTTTTACCAAATGCCTTTACATACTCCGTGTTGACGGCACGGTAGACGTAATTTTGATCAAGCATGGCCAGCATGTCAGCTGAATTCGAGACGATGAATTCATACCGCTGCAGTTCCTGTTCAGCCAGCCTACGTTGGGTGATGTCCTGGATGGCCCCAGTCAGCTTGACCGTCTTGCCATCCACCACGATGGGTTTACCAAATGAATGGGTCCACAGCTGTCTGCCCTTGGCCGTGATCAGGCGGAACTCTGCATCCCAGGGCTCACCCTGCTCAAGTGCTCTCCGCAAAACCGCAGCCATTTTTACACGATCATCTGGATGGTAAAAACCTTTCGCCTTTTCCAGACTCGGCGGCTTACCTAACGGAAGTTCATGGATATGGAAGGTCTGTTCGGTCCAGGTAAATTCAAGTGTTTTTGGATCAAGCGCCCAGCCGCCTACTTTTGCCATATTGCTGGTCTCAACGAGAGTCGCCTGATTCTGTTTTAGCGCTACCTCAACCTGTTCGCGCTCAATTTCGACCGCAACCCTGTCCGAAAATATCTGCAACAGAGCCTCAGCATCCTGGGTGTTTTCAATGGGTTTACTATGCATCACTGCGATCAGGCCAACAGGCTCTCCCAACCTGTTAAACAGAGGGTAACCCATATACGCTTCTACATTCATCTCAACTAATAGATGGTCGCTTGGAAACAGTGCCTGCACGCCAGATGGATAACAGCAAAAGTCCCGTCCAGCCAAGTGCTCACAAGGCGACCCAACACATTCATATACAAAAGGCAGTTCCAGCGGTTGCTGCTTTGCACTACCACCGATAACATTCAGGTAATTCCCGTCTTTTCTGAATTCTCCGATCAAAACATAGTCCGCATCAAGCGAATTCAATATGTGAAGCCCCACATTGTTGAAAAATTCTTTACCGGTGATCACAGAAAAAGTGTCTGCCAAACTTTTCAAAGCTTGCTGTATTTCCAATCTTTTACTTATGTCACGAGCGATACCCAATTCTACATTCTCATCGCCGTAGACCATGGGCACTGTTTTGAATTCAATGGGGATATGTTTACCGTTGCGGTGAACCAGTGTTATATCTATGGAACGACGTGTAGAGCTCCCCTTTACCTTGGTCAAAAGCTCCGTTACGAGACCTAAACTGTCTTGCTGAATAAGACCGGAGTCGACAAGCGGTTGCCCAACTAACTCTTTGATCGAGTAGCCAGTTAATTTCTCTACTTGCCGATTACCATCAATAAACACACCGTCTTTTTTACGTTCGAACAGGAACATCAAGTCAGGCGCGTGTTCAAATATTGTGCGAAAACCGGCTTCACTTTGTTTCAAACGGCTCTCAGCTTCCTTTCGCCGTCTCGAGCTATCCACAACCCGCATACCCCTCTCTACCGCAGGTATGAGCCGGCCAAGGTCATTTTTATCAACAAAATCATGCGCCCCGTTTCTCAGTAGCGTGATTGCATCTACTGCTTTTGCAACACCGGAAATAACAACAAAGGGCAGGTGGAACTCACTTTTCTTGAGTATTTTCAGTGCGGCATTTGCACCAAACCCCGGTATTTTTATGTCGCAAAGAACACAATCCCAGGTTTGCTGCGTGATCGCCGCATGTAACTCTGCTGCATTATCTATTCGTACTAATTCGAGCGCAGGCCACTGCTTTTTCAGTGCGCCTCCGATCAGGAGGGTGTCTTTCTCCGAGTCATCTATGATCAAAACGCGGAACGTTTTTGACACTTTAAGTGTCCTCGTTGTACCTCAGCTTTATGCAATCCTTCACCCGGTCCATGGCAGGTCTCAGCTGTATGGATAATTTGTCGATCGTGGTCCAGTCGCCCTTTTTACCGGCAGCCTCAGAGGCCTCGCACAAATCTGCCAACTCGTTGGCTCCCACCGTACGGGCCGAAGACTTCATTTTGTGGGCGTGGAAGGTTACTTGCTCTATATCCCGCTGACTCGTCGCAAGCTCCAAGTCCGTTATGATGGCGTCCGTTTGGTCAACGAACTTACGCAAAATATTATGCTGTGCGATAGCATCATCACCAAATATTTCCGCCAACGCTGAAGGGTCTACCGGACTGTCATAAATTTCCGGTTCAGATTTGGCCTCGGCTGAGGCGGTGGGTACTGACGTTTCTACTACATCCACATCATTTCTCTCTGGCAGCCATTTTGCGATCGTTGTAAACAATTTTTCAGGTTCTACCGGCTTGGCAACAAAGTCATTCATACCAGCCTCCAGGCAAGCTTGACGATCTTCCGCAAACACGTTGGCGGTCATCGCCAAAATTGGAATTGCCTCATTAGTGACTGAGCGAATGGCCTGTGAACGAATCGCACGCGTCGCCTCCAGACCATCCATTTCTGGCATCTGTACATCCATCAGAATAAGATCATACACGCCATTGCGGATTCTCTCCATGGCCTCCCGACCATTTTCAGCCGTGTCCATGACGATGCCTTCACCTTTCAACAGTGACACAGCGACCTCACGGTTGATGGCGTTATCCTCAACCAACAGGACTCGTGAACCCGCATAACGACTTATTAATATATCCTTGTTATCAGTCACCTGCGTGGATTGCTCAGCGATTTCTACATCATCAGCACGGCAAAGCAGGGCGGTGAACCAAAAGGTACTGCCCTGACCCAACTCGCTCTCAACCCCCACCTCACCACCCATCAGTAGTGCCAGGCGCCGGGTAATGGCCAAACCCAAACCGGTACCACCATGTTTGCGGGTGGTAGACGCATCGGCCTGCTCAAAAACCCCAAACAGTCCGGACAATGCTTCGGCTTCGATACCAAGACCTGTATCCTTTACCTCAAAACGCACCAGCACATCATCACCGTGTTCTTCAAGTGTTGTAGCACATAACGAAATCGCACCCCGCTGTGTAAACTTGACGGCATTACTGGCGTAGTTAAGTAGCGCTTGACGCAAACGCACTGGGTCACCACACAACCAACGCGACACCTGGTTTCGATCCACCTCTATGGTCACGTCTCTGGAGCCGGTTTGTTCCAACAGGAACGATTGAATGTAAGTAAGAATTTCATCCAGATCGAAGGTCGACCGTTCCAGAACAAGCTTACCGGCTTCTATCTTTGAGATATCCAGAATGTCACTGATGATAGCCAGCAGATGACCACCAGAAGTTTCGATCTTGGCAAGCTGTTGCGCTTGCTCTGGACTGGGTTCCGCCCGTTGTAGTACGTGGGTGAGACCAATGATTGCATTCATGGGCGTACGGATTTCGTGGCTCATATTAGCCAAAAAGGTGCTTTTTGCCTTATTGGCCTCTTCTGCAGCTTCCATGGCTGTACGCAATTCTTGTTCTGCCTGCTTTCTCTCGGTAATGTCCTGCAAGCTACCCTTTTCTGCTACCAACAAGCCATCGTCATTAAAAACCCCCTGGTAAAATTCTCGTATGTGACGAATATTTCCATTTCTGTTAATAATTCGAAATTCTAATTCAGCGTCATCTTCCTGTTCATAAATTGCACTGACATCTGCGCGATCTTCTGGGTGTACCGTTTCAAGATCAACTTTTATGTTGCGGTAGCGCTGCATGAGTTCATCCACCGTGTAACCATGGATGCTTGCATACTCTTCTGAAATGGTGGTGTACTCATTATTAACCAGATCGGCATACCAATGACCGAGTTGGGCGATATGGGCTGCATTTTTAAACTGTGATTCGCTTTCCCGTAAAGCCTGGTTGACGGCTTCCAGGCGTTGCTGGGCTTCGGTCAATTGTATTGTACGCTTCTGGACGGTTTCCTCTAACTGATCATGATGGTTTTGGAGTTCCGTTTCTGCACGCTTGCGCTCGGTGATGTCGATATAAGAAATAATTGCCGATTTACCATCACCAATTTCAAGCATAGATGCATTGGCCTGCAGATGTTTGACCTCCCCGGATTTGGAAAATATTTCTATTGGGTAGTTATCAAGTACTCCATTTTTTAATAACTGTTGAACCGAATCCGATTGTGCACTGGAGTTGACCCAAATGTTCTTGGTAAAAATACTCTCATTCAGGTCTTCAATACTCTCAACTTCGTACATCTCAAGACAACGCTTGTTGATCTCCAGTCTTTGACCGGTTGCCAGGTTCAAAATCTGCATTGGTGTGGGGTGGGAGTGAAAAGCTTTTGAGAATTTCTCCTGACTTTCTCTCAGTTTTTCTTCAGCTTCTTGTTGCTCGGTAATATCGGAAATCAGAGAGATAAACCCACTGAGTTCACCGTTGGAATCAAGTAAATAATCCCAGGTATATTCCAGCACCAGCTCCCGGCCATCACTGGTCAGGTTGTTTAAGATGGCGCATTTGGGTGGTGGGCGTTCCGAAATCAGTTGTGCCATGATGTCAATCATGGATTGCCTGGCATCTTCATCCGGCTGAAAATCCCAGATATGACGACCAATTAAGGTACCAGGGCCCATGCCCAGAATACGGTGGTGGGCGACATTGCTGAATGTAATGACCCCATCCAAATCACTCTCCTGAAGGCCATGGGGCAGCGTATTAACCAATAATGTCAATCGGTTTTCACTTACATATCTTGCCTCTTCCGCTTGTTTTTTCTGGGTGATATCCACCATCATGGCGTGTATTTGCACAACCTTGCCTTCAACGTCCCAGGAGGGCCTCACCGTCACTTCAGTCCATATGAATGCGCCGTCCGCACGCTTGACACGCACCTCATCAGCAATAATTTCTTCACCCGCCAGGAAACGCTGAAAAACCTGCTGGCCAACCTCTGTGCCGGTTGCCGAGTCCATGTGCAAATCATAGATGGGCTTACCAGTCAGCTGCTCCCGCGAGTATCCCAGCATATCGCAGAGTAAACCGTTGCAACGGCGAATAACAAAGTCAACACCCACGGACAGATAGCCAACCGGTGCTTTCTCATACAGGTCGCGGTAGCGCTGCTCGCTTTCACGTAGCGCAACCTCAGCTTGCTTGCGTTGCTCGAACCGGTTACCGATTTGGGTGCTCATATCGTTGAACGCGGTACTCAGGCTGGCAAACTCACCACGACCGCCAATATGGCTAATCACACCCGCTTCACCTCGGATAAACGCACGTGTCATAGCAGCTAAATGCTGAATTGGACGATTGATAAAAAAGTAAAAAAAAGCCATCAAAACAAGCAATACAAAACCCATTAACAACCATATTGGCAGATGAGCACGCCATACCTGGTCCCAGATATTCTCCTGATCAGCACGCAAGTCGTAAATAGCAAACAACAGGCCACCGCCGCTTAGGTTCGTTTCCACGCCGTGACGTACCATCGCCAGCGGTAGATAGGCGACAATCCGTGAACCGTCCGCATCAAAGTGAAAATCAGCTCGCTTATCACGCTGTAGCTGGGCAACTTGTTGTATCTCAAAGCCTGGCAGCACCTGGCTGGCTTGCAATCCAGTCAATTCTTGATCACTGGCATGCAAAATATGACCCAGATCATCGCTAACCACCAATACTTTATATTGTGTGCCAACACCTCTCTGGTCAATTGCTTGTTGAATTTCATCGATTGAGTTGTTGCGGAACTCGCTGTCTATCTCACGCTGCAGCAGTGTTAGATCATGCGTCACAAAACCCAAGCTGGAAGAAACCAACTCTGCTTCATAATCCCGGTAGGTTTGCCAAATCGTGAATGAGAGAATTATAAAGAATGTGCCAGACAGCAGAGCAGGCAACCATAGCCTCAAGGACAGCGAATATGGGTTCTTCACGGTTTATCCCAAGGCCTAAGCCATTGCGCCATCACAGTATTATTATTCATTGTGTATGCCCATCCTGGTTCATTTAACCAGGAAAAGCGCTTGCTACGACCCCCCTCCATCCTGAGCTGTTGGCCCACTCCGGCGGCCCCAACCAGCAACACAATACGACAATTCCTGGAACACTGTTTTTTGTTGATTCAATCGTAACCCAAAACAACAATAAAAACAGCGCCACATACAAACCTACCATGTTATGGCCTATGGTTGCGAGAAGAGGTGGCACCTGCTTTTTGTTGTTGGCAGTCAGCCAGGTACTGACAACACCACCACGAGTTGAGGTGTATACCGACCGATCTTCAACGGGAGACAACGCTGGGTGACTATCATGAGTAAGTTTCACCGGTTCCCCACCTGAAACAGCTACATCACATCTCACTCATGGGCAGATATATTTAACAAAAGGCTGAAAAACAGGGATTATCGGATTCTGAGACGGTTTAATTCCGCAATATGCGCAGGCCCGACTTCGCAACAACCACCAATAATTCGCGCTCCCGCGGAAACCCATTTGGAGGCATGCTCTAAATATACCTGCGGTGTGACATCTTTCCTTGATGCAGGGATGGATTCGTTACCATGGAAATCCCATTTGTACGGTATCGGTGTAAAAGCGTTGGCATAGGCACCCACGGGAATATCACACATAGAAGCTAGTTCCGGTAACACTTTACTGATGGCCTCCGGTGGCGAGCAATTGAGCAAGACCGCACTGACACCCCTGTCGGCAACATCTTTCCATGCGTCCCTGATGGGTTCACCACTGCGTAAATTCGCAACCCCCGAATCCTCAATTGACCACGACAGCCAAACCGGTTTACCACTGTGCTTTGCAGCAATCACTGCAGCACGCGCTTCTATCAGACAGGACAAGGTTTCACAGATGAAAAAATCCACATGTGGCGCCAGGAATTCAGCCTGCTCGCTGTATAAATCAACGGTTTCTTCGTATGAACCCACCAGGTCAGGACGGTAACTGCCATGCTGAGGCCCCATCGAACCCGCTATCAATACAGGTTTACCACAGGTATCCCTTGCACGTTGTGCCAGTTCGGCAGCCAGGCGATTCATTTCACCGAGACGGTCTGCTAAACCTTCTGGTTCAAAATTATTGCGTATACAGGCGTAGGAGTTGGTCGTGATCACATCGGCACCGGCACGAATATAGTCCTCATGCACTGCCATTACCGCTTCGGGGCAGTCAAACAGGGCCTTCGCCGACCACAATACACCCTGCCCTGAGGCTTTCCGATTGATTAGTTCCTGGCCCATACCACCGTCAAGAATGACCAGGTCTTCAGGTAAACTGGCAAATACCGTGTCCAATGGCAGGTCTCCTCAACTCAGGGATTAATTGAACAGTACGTATGGAATAACATCCACCATACTGCCCTTTGTAATATCTTCGCCGGCTCTTTGCACCACCATGCCATCCCCCCACGTGGTTGAGTACAAAACACCACTACTTTGTTGCTCGAAAATTTCAACGCCATTGGAACCTGAGCGGGTACGCAGATACTCCTGCCGGGCACTACCCTTTTTATCAAATAGTGCTATTTGCCGGAGCGGAACGATATCAGCATGGCTGACACCCTGACAGTCAAATAAAAATGGCCGTACCATGACCAGGGCGGTCACGAATGCAGAAACTGGATTGCCAGGCAGGCCCAGAAATGGCGTACCCAGTACTTCGCCAAAAGCAAAGGGTTTGCCCGGTTTGATGGCAACCCGCCAGAGTTCGATTCGACCAAGCGATTCAACCACCGCTTTGACGTGATCTTCCTCGCCTACTGAAACACCACCCGTAGTGATGATGGCGTCTGTTTTGCGGCTGGCTTCACTCATGACATCACTTATGATTTTGGGGTCATCCGCTGTTATTCCGAAGTCCATCACCTCAAAACCCCAATTTTTTAACAATGCCTCAAGCAGGTACCTGTTTGAATTGTAAATCTGACCAGGACCTGCCTTGTTACCTGGCTCAACCAGTTCCTCACCGGTTGAAATGATGGCCACTTTCAATCGCCGCAACACCGCTATCCGGGCGATACCGAGCGATGCAATCATCCCCATATCCTGTGCCCTTAAGCGATGACCAGCGTTCAGAACGATTGCCCCATGTCTAACATCCTGACCCTTTGGCCGAATATTGCCACCCACTTCACGTATAGCATTGATCCACACGCACCGGCCGTCTGTTTTACAATTTTCCTGCATGACTACAACATCAGCCCCCGGCGGGATTTCTGCACCGGTGAAAATACGTGCCGCCGTGCCTTGCTGGAGTGGCACAGGTGGTGTACCCGCAGTAATTCTCTGGCTGATTTCCAGTGCATGATCCGGCCCTGGCCAATCCTCGCAGCGCAAGGCATAACCATCCATGGCGCTGTTGTCTGCCGGTGGCACATTGACAGCAGACACGATGTCAGCCGCCAACACACGGCCAAGGCTGTCTCTCAAGTCAATCGTTTCAGTATCAACCAGAACCCGATTACTGCTTCGAAGACGTTCAAGCGCCTCATCAACACTGATCATGCTCACAACAAGTGCTCGCCAGAACGTGTCTGCGCAGCGAAATTGCAGGGTCTGTGCCGACTATCCAGTTGCTCTTTTAAAATACCATTCCAGCCGGTGCGACAAGCACCAGTTGACCCGGGCAAACAAAAAACCAAGGTCTGGTTGGCCAGACCAGCTACCGCCCTTGACTGTATGGTGGACGTACCAATTTCCTGCCACGAAAGCTGGCGAAACAACTCGCCAAATCCTTCAATGCTTTGGTCAAACAATGGTTTTAATGCTTCAGGTGTGGAGTCACGCCGGGTCAAACCGGTGCCCCCTGTCGAAATAATAACATCGACACCCACGTCCGCAATCCAGCCGGAGACAATGGCGCGACTGGTGTAAATTTCATCCTTGCACAGTTCGCGCGCCGCAAGCTTGTGGCCTGCGGCTTTTAACGAATCTTCCAGAACCTGGCCAGATGTATCGGTCTCGAATGTCCGTGAATCCGACAGTGTAAGAATGGCAATATTAAGTGGTATGAATTCTGCGTCTTTGTGCAATGTACTGTACCTTTTGAAATGGGCATAAATCTTTCATCATCATCCATTTATGCCATGGGATGGTCAAGCCATGCCGCTGCAGTTTTTAACTCAGCAGGTGTATTGACATTATAAAATGGTGGTGGCTCAGTGGCAGCCCAGTCAACCACGGCGTATGGCAGCGACGCCAATACCTGTTTAAGACCACCCATACCCTGATTGACGACCGCCTGTTTGATCACTGGCAGGTGATCGTTGTGCCACAACGAAAACGTTGGCTGCAACTCCTCCTGATAGGAAATTACCACCACCGGCTTTGTTTCACCCTGAGCTGCTTCAAGTAATATTTGAATGAAATTGGCCGGTATGAAGGGGGCATCACATGGACATAGAACCAGGCCATTATTTTGGCCCTTGTCAGCCAGGTATTGAAGTGCGGAATACAGACCCATCAACGGTCCACGAAAACCTGGCATAAGATCGGCAACCAACGGTAAACCAAAACCTTCCAGTTCATTAGTTTTGCTTTCACAGCTGATCAGCAACGGCTCTAAACCCGCTTGTAAACGATCAATAACATGCGCGATTAAAGACCGACCCTTAAGCTCAAGCAAGGCTTTACGGGCGACCCCCATGCGACTGGACTGCCCGCCAGCAAGTATGACACCAGCCGGCTTTTTAATTTGCATTACTCCTGCAACTTTTCCAGTGCTGGCAACACTGCTGCAGACAAGCCCCGACCATCGCTTGCTACATATTCAATTAAAAGCTCACGCATACGCGGTGCCCAAAAACGATTGAGATGATCTGCGATACGCTCATCGGCATCTGCCAGGAAACCAAGATTGGCCGCAATATCATTGGCCATCGATACCAGGTGAGTGGTTTCCTGATTTGCTATTTTTTGGCTTGGCATTGACCTGACTCCATCACTCATCTTTATTTTGTAGTTTTCACGCAATTTACCCCCATTCCAGCGCATAAACAAATATAATTACACTCGGCAATCACGATGTGATCCAACCAGTGTGCTTTATTCTCTTTAAACAATTATTCAGCAAGCAATATGATGCTTGTCAAAAGCCGTCGTAAACATCGCCCTGGTGTCCGTAACAGTGAGTTACTGCTGATGTTGCTTAGTGACCAGCCAAGTTTGATGACATCAAATTTTAATCAGGAAGGAATTATTTTGATCAATATTTTTGTGCAAGACCTGGACAATCAGGTCCATGAAATTCAGTCTCGGGAAGGCGACAGCTTGATGGAAGTCCTGCGGAAACACGAATGGGGTGTTGCTGCAATTTGTGGTGGATTATGCTCTTGCGGCACCTGCCACGTGTACCTTGACGCTGAATGGCTGGATAAATTTCCACCAACAGACCCCGATGAGCAAGACTTACTTGAGGTATTTGATACCAGACAAGAAAACTCGAGATTGAGCTGTCAACTGCGGCTACAGGCCAAGCATGACGGAATGAGGTTAATTATTGCACCTGATGAGTAAAGAGTGGGAAGGAAGTCAGCCGACCCTTTTCTGCATTACACAGCGAGCAATCAATGACCAGGAATCTGGGTAAGCACAAGCTTCCCTTGTACACACTCAAGTTGACCCAACAGCACCATCAAATGCCGGTAGGCTTTTTTATCCGTATGATCAAGGTGCGTATAAATTCACCTTGTACGCCATGTAATCAATCGTGACAATAAAATGCTTCAGAATATCGTAGCCAATGATTCCTTTTGTTTGTACCCCTGACTTGAGGTGTGTTCCTATTGCACTCCTATTGTCATGCTTGCCAATATTTGCCACTTGACCTTGCATTGGTACAGACACCATTACGTTATCCAGCTCATATGGACCAACCTTAAAGGCATCCAGGTGAAATTTTTCTGTCTTGGAAGACTCAAAAACCCCAACACTAACTTGTTCAGAAACATCCGATTTATCATTTAACCATCCATTTTCGATGGCAAAACCACGTTTGATCAATATCCCGGCAGAATTGCCGGTATCAAGTATCAGCCAGACATTTGCATTATTTGCTTCGACCTGGATCGCTGGGAATCGACTTCCCCTTGCTCGTTTCATCGGTACATTCGCATGCTGTTTCATATCGACCGCTTTTTTACCGAGAAGGCGGATACGTGAACCGGGGTAATCGATTTGCACAATAACATCCTTAAAAAAACCACCACCAAACAACAGCTCGGGGCCAAACTCCAAGCCTTCTGCGACGTCATTGAGCACGAGGTCAAGACCAAATAACTGAATGGGAATACCGCTATAAACCTGTAGTCTTTTCTTACCGTAAATGCCCTGTGCATTGATCTTATTTGATAGTTTGAACGCTTGTCCGTGTTTCTCAACAAAATCACTGCGGATCATATTGAAAGAAGCACCACTATCCAATATTGCTCTGGCAGCTTGGCCATTAATTTCAACATCAATGACAATAAAACCGTTGGTGAGAGCAAAGGGTTGCCATCCCGCCTGCGCTGACTGGCCGGGGATAGCTGACAAAATGATCAAAACCAAAATCAGGAACTGGTATCTCATGGTAGCTTCGCTCCGATATATTGAACTTTGCTTGCTTAAGAGCCTTATTCAACGCGTATTTCTTTAGTCGATACGAACAGCTATACCTGTATTGCGACCAAATTCAGGAATAGTGGGGCCTACCCAGTCAAAACTCAGCCTCTCAAGCGATAACAGTTTGACTGCGAACAGTGTATCCCCTTCATTAATGCCGGGGTTACTCACGTGACAGACCATTTCATCAACAACAAAGTTATCAACTACAAAGCCACAAAACATTTCCGCGACCTCTTCACCATCAATGTCTCTTATAGAGAACATGGCACTTGAGGGTTGTACCGGGACAGTGGTTACATCAGGGGGAACAGGGGTTCCGGGTTCAAGACCAGCCCACTTTAAGACAATATCAAACACAAAGGGCAATATTGGTGCCGATGGCAACGTAGCAACAACGTCATCAAAACCAACCTTAGAAAATGCCCAGCGGCCAGAAAGGTCTGGACTACTGGCATTAATAAGGGAACCGCTGATATCTAAATCCCCATACCCAAACACTAACGGCTTATATTCCACAAACAACCCATCGTTGACTTTCACCTGAATCAGCCCTTCGCTATCCATCAACATGGATATCTTGCCAACAACACCCACCTGCGGTGATTCAGCTGGCGGTAAACAGCCAAGACACTGACCTCCGGTAAACTCAACAAGTTCTGCAAAGAAAACATCTTCAACGATCCCGCCACCGCCAATCAACCATTCACTACTGCCAGATTCATCGTAAATCAATGGGTAAACCCCCATCCTGTCATTTTGTCGGGCCAGAATTAATCCTTGTTTATCCATTTCCTCATTAAAATACAGTCCGGCTTCGGGTTTTATGTGTGGCCCCGGTGGTGACGGAGAGCAGACATTGCACGTCAGAAGAAATACATTTTTGGACTCTGCCCCATCGAAACGAACGGTGATTTCGATTTCACCAAAGTTTCCCTCTACATCTTCAATCACATCACTTATATCCACCAAGACACGATAAGGAGTTGCTACCTCATTGCAGGTGATGTGGTCAGTGATAATCTCAAATTCGATAAGGACAGAATCGCCAGTGTATTCACGAATAAGTGGTTTTTGCTCACCCGGATGACAATCGGAAGGCCATTCACCGGTCATCTCAATGATATATGGATTAAGTGAAGGGAAAAGAGGATGTAACCATATCTGCGTATCGGAAAAATCTGACCAACAGGTATTGAAACACAATGCCAATAGCAGAAATAGATTTCGAATTTTCATTTCAATTCACGCCATGGTTTTTAGTCGATACGAACAGCAGTTCCTGTCCCAGAAGCAAATCCTTCAGTTGGAGCCATATCAGTCATAATCATTCTTTCCGGTGATAATAAATTGACGCTATACCAATCATCAAAATTATTCATTTCCGGGATTTTCAGGTCACAGACCATTCCATCACTGTACCCGCAAAGCATCTGTGCAACTTGTTCACCTTCCATGTTCAGAACTGAATACAGAATGGATTCAGTTGGAGGTGGAGTTACCACTGGGAGCGGCGGGTCAATATTGCTTCTTAAGGTGACATCAAAAACCAACGGAAGTATAGATGAGGGTGGATCAGTCAAAAGCACACGCCGGGAGTCACTGTTGTCATCCACAAATGCCCAACGTCCAGACAGGTCTGGAATATTGAATACAGTGTTTTCGCTGACGCCCACTACTTGAAATTCCCCATACCCAAACACTAATGGCTGATATGGCTTGAACAAACCATCGTTGACCTTCACCTGAATAAGCCCTTCGCTATCCATCAGCATGGATATCTTCCCAACAACATCCATCTGAGTTGGTTCATCAGGTGGTAGACAGCCAAGGCACTGCCCCCCGGTTAACTCGTAAAGTTCAGCGAAGAAAACATCCTCAACAATACCGCCACCACCAATTAGCCATTCACTACTGCCGGATACATCGTAAATCAGTGGGTAAACTCCCATCCTTTGATTTTGACGGGCCAGTATTAATCCTTGTTTATCCATTTCCTCATTAAAATATAATCCTGACTCTGGCTTTACATCCCGCGGAGGTGGAACCGGATCGCCACACTCACCACAGAACGTGGTCACAAAATGCTCTGTCTCGGCATCACCAAAACGAATGGTAAGGTCAATACCAAAAAACTCTCCGACCACACTACCAATCACATCACTCATATCAACCAAAACGCGATAAGAAGTCACCACGTCGTTGCAAGTGACATGTTCCACGATGGTTTCGAACTCAATGAGCGCGGTATCGCCGGTGTATTCACTGATGACTGGCTTCTGTTCACCCGGATGGCAATCAGTAGGCCATTCACCTCTGATCTCAACTATGAAGGGTTCATTGGGGGCTCTGAACCGTGGATGTACCCCCACTCCAGTTCTCGAAAAATCTGCCCAACTGGTGTTGGAACAAAACACGAGCAGTAGAACCAGATACCAGGTCTTCATGTTAGATCCTTGCCTGTCTTGCGGGCGGCATAGATATTAGAATAAGGTTTGGAGGTATCACGGTATCAGGTAAATTGAAAGAACCAAAACTCGCAGGATTTAAAAGCATGACAAGTCCTTTATTCAAGCCAGTGTCCGAGACACATCAGAACATCTACCGTTTACCAACGATCTTTCTTGAGAATCTTGGTTACCTTCTGTTTCACAGCGGTGCTAAACGACATTTTAACTACCTGTTTTTATGAGCGTACTGGTGTGCGCTTGCAGTTTTCACAGTATTATCACTCCAGTCGCCTAGAGCCGTCAATAATCTAATTGGTTGAATTTATAGGATATACCAGATGAATCAGCACTATAGTGATTAAACTGATCAATATAAAACTGACTTTTGAGAGCATCTTGCTTTGAATTTGGTTTACGTCTAAAAACTATTTACTTGAATCTGCACAATAAGATCAAAACATGGGCGTTTAAGAAGGTCTTATAAACAATCACTATAGTGCTGAATATAGACACTATTGTTGTCAAAATCATATTGCATTTTTTTATTCACTACTTTTACTGAACCTTTCCCTAAGATCGATGTGATTTGAGTAAGGTTTTTTAATTCGCAGGGTAATTTATGTTTTGTCCTGATTGAGGTCGTGTGCCAAGTCCCAAACAGCATCCTGATCCTTTTGGTTCAATCTCAAATAGTTATACACCAAAGGGGCGAAATCCTCACCTCCATACTCTTTCACCAAAGCAACCGGTGCAAGTAACAACCACGGTTCACAACCGAGGCCAGCAGCCAGACGTTCTACCAGATCAATTGAAGCAGCTTTCCTCTGGCCAAGAATGTTGCCGATTTGAGTTTGCGAAACTCCGGCAACCCTCGCGAATTGGGCTTGTGACCGAATATCAGCCCGTTTCATGAATAACTTGATATTGGTAGCCAGCGCTTCTCGATTGTTCATCCCACCCTCTTTGATAGCTGTTGATAGATGAAATCTTATCACGACGGAGGTAGTGGTCAGTATAAGTGTGGAAATGGTCAGTTTGATTTGTACGTGA
This sequence comes from Gammaproteobacteria bacterium, assembly GCA_021772935.1. Classification (GTDB taxonomy): domain Bacteria; phylum Pseudomonadota; class Gammaproteobacteria; order Xanthomonadales; family SZUA-36; genus SZUA-36. The sequence goes on along the minus strand of JAJFLA010000011.1, from coordinate 33,180 downwards.
ACAGGAAAACCGCACTAACAGCATTCTTCCCAGTAAGTCGTTGAACCATTTTTTTGCTTAAAGGCCACCGAATATGGCTTGGTCATATCGTCCTCAAGTTATCGCTACGAAAAACAGAATAGTACGTTGATGCGACAACTATCCTGACACAGGGGATCGGATAAACTGTTACCTATGTACCCGGTAAGCACCTTGATTTTATGGTGCCGACAAGAGGATTCGAACCTCTGACCTACGCATTACGAATGCGCCGCTCTACCAACTGAGCTATGTCGGCTCCGAAGGGCGGCAAGTATATGCAAATCATCACCCTGCGACAACAACGTCGTTGGACGGCATCTGCCTACAAAAAGCTCAGCCATTGCTGACAATGCTTAACCGCAGTTTGCTCTATCGAATTCGTACTCGTGACCGGAAAATATACCAACATCTACAACACCTCAAGCAAGAGGACGGAAACTCGTGTTGGTACTACAAAAAATCTGTACAAAAAAGAAGTGGTTAAAAACCGATGTACGCAAACCTGGCAGCCCTGGCTTCAGTTTGCTGGAAGTTCTCATTGCTGGCACGGTATTTTCCCTGGGTCTGGCAGGTTTCGCTGCCTTGTTGCTATCCAGCATTATTGGCTCTGCTCAGGCACAACGGGAAGGCATTGCAGCCATGGCAGCGGCCAGTCTGGCTGAACAAATTCGCTTGAATCCGGGTGGTTTGCACCACTATCTGAATCCACCGGAAACCATTACACAAATTTGCAATCGCGAGGGTCAATGCACACCTGAACAACAGGCTGACTACGATTTTAGGCTTTGGCAACTTGAACTTGCCGATAGCATCCCAAATGCCAGGGGGCTGGTCTGCCACGATGAGACGCCACAGGACGGTGTCGAGGGAAACAGTCAATGTGACGGTGCCGGTCCCCTGGTGATTAAAATATTCTGGAATGGCCAGAGTACCGAAGCCAATGGTTCAAACCAGTACCGGTTTGCGCTGGAAATATCCTGACATGTCGACATATAAGAGTCACTATGGCTTCACATTGATGGAAGTGATGATTGCTGTATTTTTGTCAAGCTTGCTAATCTCCGGGATCGTCCAATTGCTGGCTGGAAGTGTTTCGGCTTACCGCTTGCAGTTGAGCCAAAGCCAGTTAGAAACGTCCAGCCGTTATGCGCATGACGTGTTGACGACCTATATCGCCCAGGCTGGTTATCAACCTGAGCCATGGAATAAACAATCAGAGCTGCCTGCTTTGACGGAAGAAACCCAAAACGGCAGTTTGTTGTTGGGGGACCAATTAGGTCTACAACGTTGGTCCAGATACAACTGTTATGGCAAGGAAAATATTGTCAAAGATAGCGGTGGCCAGCCTCAATATTATTTGCTACAGGCCCGTTTTCGCGTGAACACAAGCAACAACCTGACCTTAACTTGTCGTTATGGACCAGATGCTTCCAGGCTAAAAACTCAAATCAATAATTTTGGCCTGATCGAATCCGTGGACTCCATGCAGGTTTTATACGCAGAAGATCAAAATAGCGACAATATTGCTGATCGCTGGGTAACCGGACAGGCATGGCAGCAGGAACGTAATATTCGGGCAGTAAAAGTCGCCTTATTACTGTCTACACAACAAGCATTCGATGAAGCTTCCAGCGAACAAATCACATTGCTTGATGAAGCGATTACCACGCCCGCAGACGGCCATTTACGCAGGATAAGTTCGTTGACAACTGCAATCCGCGGCAGGTTGAAATGAACACCGATTGTTTCAGGAGCCAGAACAATGTCGTTATGACTCAAACTGGCATGGTATTGCTACTTTGCCTGATTTTCTTGACGGCCCTGACCCTGCTAGGCTTATCCGCCTCCACTGATGCCATATTGCAAGCCAAATTGGCTGCCAACTTTCAGGAAACAGAACGCGCCAAACAATCTGCATTATCGACACTTTCCTGGGCAGAAAACTGGTTGCTTGAGATGGATGGACCAGCGCCGGAAAACTGCACAGAACCTTGTGAAGGTTTAACTATTCATGCGATGGGGGACCTGCCACCTCATCCGGAATTCGAGAGTCTCTCCTGGTGGATGCAGCACGGGCATGAGGCAGGTATTGACCCCTTGACGGGTGCCCGGATTGCCAACATCTCCCGTAACAGTATCAACCCACCGGTATGGATGATTGAAGTTGTTCATGCAATGCCACCCACCGAAAACGGTACTACGGATTTGCAGGTTTGGTATCGAATACTGGCGCGCGGTAGCGGCTGGACCAATGCGGTTGTTTCCGTGATTGAAAGTACGGTCGTACGGTCCTGGCCTGCCATTGGCGCCTCTCAACTGCGCAAAACTGATATGTCAGGCACCTGTCCCGGTTCAGAACCAGCAGCACCTTGCGGACGCCTTGCCTGGCAGGAACTTCGCTGACAAACATGATGCCCAAACCAAAATCAATCTCATGCCATGGCGTTACATTGATCGAACTGGTCATCGTTATGGCCGTAATGAGCATACTGCTCGCTATGGCCATGGCTAGCTATCGTAGTTACATGCTGAGAGTACACCGCACCGAAGCCATCAGGATGTTACTACAGGCCTCTATGTGTCAGGAACGCATCAATGCCAGCCGGGGAAGTTACGATACCAATCTGTGCAAACCGACCTCTGAACAACAGCACTACCAGCTCACTTATCGTTCACCAAATACCCAGGGGCAGAGCTATGTCGCGATGGCCATCCCACTGGGTGCACAGCTTGCAGACCCTTGTGGCAGCATGTCTATGGATCAGAGCGGGGCCAGAAGTATCAGCACCAAGAATATCAGTTTGATGAAGTGCTGGAATGGTCGCTGAAAGATGCTGGCCCAGCCGCATATTGAAGCAGCATTAGTTACGTAATTCTTTGGGCAATGCAAATTCCATGTGCTCAGCCACACCTTCAAATTCAGTGACACTGACCGATGCCTTCTGACGAAGCTGTTCTATGACACCTGCGACCAGGCTCTCCGGTGCTGACGCGCCCGCCGTTACTACCACTCGTTTAGCATTGATTAACCATTCAGGCTTGATGTCCTCAGCGCCGTCAATCAGGTAGGCGGAAACACCTCGCTTCTCTGCAAGTTCGCGCAAGCGGTTGGAGTTTGAACTGTTAACCGAGCCCACCACCAGCAACAGATCAGCGTCCTGGGCCAACGCCTTTACTGCATCCTGACGGTTTTGCGTGGCGTAGCAGATGTCGTCATGCTTGGGCCCGACGATGGCTGGAAACTTTTGCTGCAAGGCTGCAATTACACTCTTTGTATCATCAACCGATAAGGTCGTTTGCGTCACGAACGCCAGCTCTTCCGGATAAGTAACTTTCAACAAGGCAACATCTTCAGGGGACTCGACCAGGTATATCCGGTTATCCCGTGGTGGGGTTTTGAACCACTGCCCCAACGTACCCTCCACTTCCGGATGACCCGCGTGTCCTATCAACACTGCATCGCGTCCGGCCTTACAATGTCTGGCGACCTCCAGATGAACTTTGGTAACCAGTGGGCAGGTCGCATCAAAAACTTTCAGACCACGTTGTGTACCAGCCTCACGTACCTTTTGAGATACACCATGAGCACTGAAAATTACGATGGCATTATCCGGTACGTCGTCCAACTCTTCGACGAATACCGCCCCTAATCCAGTCAGTCGATCCACCACAAAACGGTTATGCACGACTTCATGTCGCACGTAAATAGGTGCACCAAAAAGCTCCAGTGCGCGCTCAACAATTTCTATCGCCCGGTCGACACCAGCACAAAAGCCGCGCGGATTAGCCAGATAGACATCCATTAATCAACCACGGACCGCTTTGTTGACTTTGCCAAAAAAAACCCATCAATCAATAACAATATCACGCCACCGGTGATTGCTGAATCGGCCAGATTAAACGCCGGCCAGTGCCAATCATGATAATAAACATCTATAAAATCTACGACATACCCGTTAATTATTCGGTCGATCAGGTTGCCAACAGCGCCACCAATGATAAAACCAAGCGCTACTGCCGTCAGTTTTTCACTTGAAGGCAAACGCAGCAACCAGACGATTAACACCAGCGTTACCAACAACGCAAGAGTCGTAAATAGCCAACGTTGCCAGCCACCCGCATCACTCAGAAAACTGAAGGCAGCACCATAATTATGTGCAAGCGTCATATTCAGCCAGGAAGTCAACTCTACCGGTCGGTACAAAGTGAGGGACTCTGTAGCCAGACCTTTGGTCCACAGGTCCAGAATGACGATCAGTGCAGACATCAACAGCCAGGCAAATGCTCGTTTGTTGCGAAACAGATCGTGAAGTTTTAGTGATTGCAGATTCATTTCAAGCGATCCTGCGCTGTTCCCCAGCACCCACAACATTTTCGATACAACGTGAACACAGCTCCGGGTGCTCGTTTGACTGACCCACATCTTCACGCTGATGCCAGCAACGTACACACTTATTGTTGCTGTTCTTTTCAATCCAGACCCGATAATCCGGTGTCTCGTAGCCATTTGCAGGCGCACAGGCACCAGCAGTTTCTATTGTCGCTTCTGATACGATCAATATAAAACGTAATTCATCACCCCATTTTTCCAGAAACTCACGGCGTTCTTCGTTAACAGGCTGAATACGCACCGTCGCTTCCAGGGACCCGCGAATAACTTTATCCCTCCGTAAAGGCTCAATAGCTTCGTTCACGGTATTAATCAGTGCCGTAGTTTCCTGCCAAAACAACTCATCATAAAGCCCATCGTCAAGGCTAAACAGGCCCTCATACCACTGGCTCATCAAGACACTGTCTGGCCTGTCACCCGGCATCAATACCCAAATTTCTTCAGCGGTATAGCTTAATACCGGCGCAATCCAGCGAACCAGACTTTCCAGTATGTGGTACATGGCTGTTTGAGCAGAGCGACGTGCCAAGCTGTCTTTACCCGTGGTGTAAAGACGATCCTTCAGGACGTTCAGATAAATCGCACTCAATTCCAAAGCACAATAATTGTTTACCTTTTGATAGACCTGCATGAACTGGTAGTCATCGTACGCCTGGCTGATTTCATTTTGAATCTGTAACGCACGTGCCACCGCCCAGCGATCAAAAGGTAGCAATTGATCTGCTGTGAGCGCATCTGCTGGCACAAAACCATCGAGGTTACCCAACAGAAACCGTGCCGTATTACGAATGCGACGGTATGCATCTGAAACCCGTTTAAGAATTTCATCAGAGATCGACATTTCCCCACGATAATCCGCTGCGGCAACCCATAGCCTAAGCACATCAGCACCCAGAGAATTCATGATTTTTTGTGGCGCCAGTACATTGCCCAATGACTTGGACATTTTTTTGCCATCAGAATCCACCACAAAACCATGCGTCAGGACCTGCTTGTATGGCGCTTCACCATGCATGGCAATCGAGGTCAACAATGAAGATTGGAACCAGCCTCTATGCTGATCCGAACCTTCCAGGTAGACATCGGCAGGACGGCGTAACTCATCACGCTCATCCAACACACAATGATGACTGACACCAGAGTCGAACCACACATCAAGTATGTCCGCGACTTGCACATATTCAGACTCATCAACACCCAATCGTTGGTAAATATCATCTTCATACCAGCAATCAATACCAAATTCTTCGATCAGATCTGCAGCCTTATGCATCAATGCACCAGTATCCGGATGTCGTTCTTCACTGGTTCGGTGAACAAAAAGCGTAATCGGCACACCCCAGGTCCTCTGTCTGGAAATACACCAGTCAGGGCGCCCTTCTATCATTCCACTGATGCGCTCCTCACCCCAAGCCGGTACCCAGCGTATATCTTTAATGGCCGCCAGTGCGCGTGTACGCAGGCCAGCTTTATCCATGTCGATAAACCATTGTGGTGTAACCCTGAATGCGGTGGGTGACTTATGCCGCCAGCAATGTGGGTAACTGTGCAAAAATGCTTCATGGTGTAGTAACACCCGTTTGTTTTGCATTAATTCAACAATGTCGGCGTTGGCACTCCAAACAAACTTGCCAGCAAACAATTCTGTATCAGGCAGATAAAGACCATTTGCAGCCACAGGGCTGGTAATTGGTAAGTCGTATAATTTGCCAACACGGAAATCATCATCACCATGTCCTGGTGCGGTATGTACAGCTCCGGTGCCCGCATCCGTCGTCACATGTTCAGCCAGGATTACGGGTACCTGCCGGTCATAAAAGGGGTGGTGTAACAACTGGTTTTCCAGAGCTGCACCTTTGCAGCTACCCAACACTTCAACACTATCCAAACCAATGCGACTGGCAACCGCATCTTTCAGGTCCGCTGCCAGCACGACTGCCAGGTCTTGCCCCCGCCATCGGCCTTTGACCAGTACATAATCCAGTTCTGCATTCAGGGCTACAGCTTCGTTGGCCGGTAAGGTCCAGGGCGTGGTGGTCCATATTGGGATGCCGACATCAGCGTTTATGGCAGCAACCGAAAAAGCCCCGAGTATTGCCTTTTTGTCGACTGCACTAAACAACACATCAACCGCAGGTGAGGTTTTATCCTGATATTCAATTTCGGCTTCGGCCAGCGCCGAGCCACAATCAAAACACCAGTTAACCGGTTTAACACCTTGGTCCAGATGACCCGCTTCAATGATTTTTGCCAACGCGCGAACCATGTTGGCTTCATAGGTGAACTTGTTCGTGGCATATGGATCGTCCCATTTAGCCAGCACACCCAGACGCTTAAATCCTTCTCGTTGTAGACTAATCTGACGATCAGCATATTGTCGGCATTTTTGCCTGAACGTGCGGGCATCCACTTTACGACCAACCTTGCCGACCTTCTTTTCAACCTGTAATTCGATTGGCAAACCATGACAGTCCCAGCCCGGCACATAAGGGGATTTAAATCCCGCCAGTAAACGTGACTTGACCACCATGTCCTTCAAGATTTTGTTAACCGCGTGACCGGTATGAATTTCGCCATTGGCATACGGTGGGCCATCGTGCAGGATAAATGAGGGCCGCTCGGCCGTATGCGCCTGGATCCGTTCATATAGACCGCTTTCTTCCCATTGCTTCAGCATTTGCGGTTCACGGTTGGCCAGGTTGGCTTTCATCGGGAAAGCGGTATATGGCAGATTGATTGTGTCTTTGTATTCCATACTAATCTTTGCTTTTTTCGTCTATCAGTTTTCAGTTAATGCCAGGCAATGCCGTGCCTGCCGTTCATCTTCCCGCATTTGCACAATGAGATCACCAATTTCTTCAAAGTTTGCTTCATCGCGGAGCTTCTTTACAAATTCTACTTCCAGCCTCAGACCATACAGACTGCCCTCAAAATCAAACAAGTGGGCTTCAAGCAGGAAACCTTCCCCACCCACAGCCGGACGCGTTCCAAGATTCGCTACACCATCACGCCAACCACTACTGCCCCAGCGAGCCCTTATCGCGAAAATACCCATTAACGGGCTGGGCAACGCTGCCAGACGAATATTAGCAGTTGGATAACCCAACTGGCGGCCTAATTGACGGCCTCTCACCACCCTGCCCGCCATTCGAAAAGGTCTGCCCAGCAAGTGTCTTGCCTGTTCCAGATCCCCTCTCGCAAGACAATCGCGCACGCTGGTACTGGAAGCTCGTTGACCGTCAACATCAAGCATTGGAACGATATTCAAGCCAAAGCCCAGCTTCTCGCCGGACAGACGAAGTGAATCCGTATCACCTTGTCGGCCCTTGCCATAATGGAAATCTTTGCCGACCACCACATCATTAGCTGTCAAAGTCTTTACAAGAACCGTTTGCACAAATGAATCAGCGCTCATGTCCGCCAAAACCTGATTAAACCGCATCATCCAGACGAGACTTATGCCTTCATCTGCAAGGTAATCCAACTTCTGGCGTACAGACATCAGACGGGCCGGCGCAGCATCTGATCTGAACCAAACTTGTGGTAATGGCTCGAATGTCACGACTGCAATCGGACGCTTCCCATCAGCCAGAACCTTACAACGTTGGATTAACGCCTGATGCCCTAAGTGCAAGCCATCAAAATTGCCAATAGTTACGACCGAAGATTGCAGCAACTGCCTGCCAGGATTGTCTCTGATTACCTGCATAAAATGTCAGACCACAAAGCAGCGAATTATAACAGCCATGGGCACTCCAGCAGGTAAATTTGTATCAATGTGCACCACGTACCAGGTCGTGTTTTTTAAGACCCACTATCATGCACGTAAAAATATAAATAACGATGCCAAAAGTGATGCTCAAGGCAAGATTCTTTACCCTCAAAATCGCGTCCGCCTGAAGCCAACTATTGGTATCGTGAGTCATGAATAATAATAGTGCAGCCATCGTTACAGACCCCAGTATTACGGTTACGCACAGCCTGATCCAACCGCGCTCCGGCACATACACATGATCCTTCCTGAGCCCACGAAAGAGCAAGATAGCATTCAGATAGGCCGCCATCGAACTGGCCAGTGCCAGACCAGCATGCGGACCTGCAAATCCCTTGTGCAAAAGTAAACCGACGAATAACAAGTTAAAGGCCATATTTGTCACCATGGCTACAATCGCGATCTTGACCGGTGTGCGGGTATCCTGCCGGGCGTAATAGCCTGGCGCCAACACCTTGACGGCTATAAATGCTGGCAAACCGACGGAATACGCGACCAGGCTGTAGGCTGACATGCGCACATCATCTGGCTGGAATGCATCGTACTGGAACAATGTAATCAGAATAGGCCCGGCCAGTATGATCAATCCAACTGCGGCTGGCACTGTGATTATCACTGCCAGGCGCAACGCCCAGTCAAGTGTCGCTGAAAACTCGGCCGGGTTGGCCTGTGCGTGTTTTTGCGAAAGGTTAGGCAGAATAACGGTGGCCAACGCGATACCCAAAACACCCAACGGAAATTCCAGTAAACGGTCGGAGTAGTACAACCAGGAAACGCTACCAGTTACCAGAAATGTGGCGATGATACTATCGAACAGCAAATTAACCTGTGCCACCGAAGAACCAAACAATGTCGGGATCATCAATTTCAAGATACGGCGCACACCTGAGTGTCGCCATCCCCAACGTGGTCGCGGCATCAAGCCCATCCGCATCAGTGCCGGAATCTGTAACAGTAATTGTGCACAGCCTGCCGCCAAAACGCCCCAAGCGAGAGCTGTGACCGGTACTTCCAGTTGATCCGCAAGTAACAGTGCTGCCGCGATCAGGGAAAGGTTGAGTAGCACCGGGGTTAATGCCGGGATAAGAAAGCGTTCAAAAGTATTAAGAATTCCACCGGCCAGCGCGGTTAGAGAAATCAGCATGATGTAAGGGAAAGTTATCCTCAGCATCCCGGCAGACAGGTTAAACTCCGGTCGATCATCCATCAGCCATCCGGGTGCGAATATCGACAGAACCAGTGGTGCAGCGAATATTCCAACTGAGGAAATGACTAGCAATATAGCCGCCAGAGTGCCGGTAACGTGATCAATCAGATCACGTAAAGCCCGCCGATCACCCGCAGCCTTGTATTCTGACAAAACCGGTACAAACGCCAATGAGAAAGATCCCTCGGCAAACAGACGACGCATAAAATTGGGTATTCTGAAAGCCAGAAAAAAGGCATCCGTCTCACTGCTGGCGCCGAATATTTTAGCCAACACGACATCACGAACAAACCCGAGAATTCGGGAAAGAATGGTCGCACTTCCGACCGTTGCAGTCGATTTCAACAGTTTCATACCCAGCTAAACCCTAATGCTTGCCTTAATGCAAAAATAATCATGCAATTTACCTGTTAAATGATTGACCCAGCGAAGAAAAACTAAGATACTACGCGGCTATATTCTGAACCAGTATTTATGGAGATTTACCTTGGCTAACAGTCTATCAGCACGCAAGCGTGCACGTCAGGCCGAAAAACATCGTTTGCGTAATGCCGGCCAACGCTCGCACGTGCGTACAACGATCAAAAAAGTGCTCGCGGCAATTGAATCCGGCGATAAAAGTGCAGCTGAAACAGCCTATAAGGCTGCTGTACCTGCCATTGACCGGTCAGTATCCAAAGGCCTGATGCACCGCAACAAAGCTGCACGTCATAAATCACGTATGAACAATCACGTTCGTAAAATGTAATCACCGGGTTTGATTCGCTTGGCGTGAATTGAGCCCTGCTAAAAGATTACTAAAAAGCCCTGCCAGCTGCGGGGCTTTTTTATGTCCAAACAAAGGCAGCACTAAAGGACTCAGTTTAAATTTTTTTTGCAAATAATTTGTTCGAGCCCCGTAGTTTTAATAAAAACCGGACCTGAGACCTTACTAGCCTATATCAGGCCTCCGCTGTTCTTGCTGTTCTAATTCAAGCTCTTTCATCTCATCCAGTGCCCGCCCAACACTTTGCACCAGGTCATCAGTACCACTGCGAGTAACTGAAGAAATCATGAACCACGGTGCGGTCCAATTCAAATCTTTGACAACACGCGTCGTAATTTTCTCTGCCTCCACCCGATCAAGAACATCTGTTTTGGTAAATACCAGCCAGCGTGGTTTTTCGCCAAGACTGCTGTCAAAATTCACCAGTTCCTGCTCCAGTTTACGCACGGCATGCTCGGGGGGCATTTCATCCAGCGGCGCAATATCCACCAAATGCAATAACAACCGTGTTCTCTGCAAATGCTTGAGAAATTGCACACCCAGACCAGCGCCTTCTGCAGCGCCTTCAATCAAGCCCGGCACGTCCGCGATCACAAAACTGCTGTCTATACCAACTCGCACCACACCCAGGTTCGGATACAAGGTCGTGAAAGGATAGTCCGCAACCTTCGGACGAGCGGCTGAAACCGTACTGATCAAGGTTGATTTGCCAGCATTAGGGAAGCCCAGCAAACCAATGTCTGCCAACACCTTCATTTCCAAGTGTAGCTGGATATCTTCACCCGCCTGGCCCGGCGTAAATTTACGTGGTGCCCGGTTGGTCGAGCTTTTGAAGTGCACATTACCCAATCCACCACGACCACCACGAGCGACGAGCAAGTGCTGACCATGTTCAAGTACATCCCCGAGGGCTACTTCGTTAAGTCCATCAGTTACCACTGTCCCCAACGGCACACGGATGTAAATATCCTCACCTTTTTTTCCGTATTTTTCCTGGCCCTTACCCTGCACACCGTTTTGTGCCTTATAAATACGCCTATGACGAAAATCCACCAGTGTATTCAGGCCGGAATCACCTTCCAAAAACACACTACCGCCATGCCCACCATCACCACCGTCAGGTCCACCATACTGGATATACTTTTCCCTGCGAAATGATGCTGAGCCGTCACCGCCCTTTCCTGCGGTGATATGAATGGATGCTTCATCAACAAATTTCATAGTGGGTCAATCCTCTGCGACTTACATCATACATGCGTGGAGACCTGGGGAGTCTCCGAATAAATTTATGGCCCCGCTGGCCTACAGGCTGGTTTGTAATCAAGGCGCTGTTTTGACGACAGACCGGGGCCTGTCAAAATGCAACAACACTGAGTGCGAATCAGCCTGCAAGCTCCGTAGAGCGAGGCTATAGACTTATTCAGAGACTCTCTGGTGTAGTACCCATAAAAAAACCCTGCCAAAGCAGGGTTTTTAAAAAGTGAAGTCAGGCTCAAGCATTGAACCTGACCCCATATTCTTCAGGCTTCTGACGTCTCCACGCTGACAAACCTACGTTTAGGTAATCCACGCTTCTGAAACTTCACCTTGCCTTCACTCAAGGCAAACAGTGTGTGGTCACGACCGATGCCCACATTCTCACCAGCGTGAAACTGGGTGCCACGTTGACGGACCAGAATATTACCTGCGAGGACAGATTCACCACCGTAACGTTTTACACCAAGATACTTGGGGTTTGAATCGCGACCGTTGCGCGTACTACCGCCTGCTTTCTTATGTGCCATGGTTCAATTCCTCTTCTATTAAGCTTCGCTTTTAGCTTCAACTTTCGGCTTCGCAGCTTTCGGCTTTGCAGCCTTGGCTTTGGAAACCTTCTTTTTAGGTGCTGAAGCAGCAATCCCAGTGATTTCGATCCGGGTGAAATCCTGCCGATGACCCATTCTTTTCATATGGTGTTTACGACGTTTGAATTTAAGAATCCGAATCTTATCCCCACGACCATGATCAACGACCGTAGCCGTAACCTTGCCGCCTTTCAGATAAGGTGAGCCGATTTTTACATCTTCGCCCTCACCCACCATCAACACCTGGTCAAGCTCAACCGTGGTGCCTTTTTCAGCGTTAAGTTTTTCAATTTTCAAGATATCTCCGGTGACAGCACGATACTGCTTTCCACCGGTTGCAAATACTGCGTACATGGTAAATCGCTCCAGGTTCAAAGAGCCCTACAAAAGGGCGAGAATATTAGCGGTTTTATGGGGGGCGGTCAACCTCCATTAACGGAAAAACCTAATGTATTTTAATCGTTTTGAATATGGCCATATTTGAAAACCGCCCCACCTCAGCGCCAATACGGGTAACTGTCTCTGTGACCTCCGTTAACATCGAGAAAGTGAAACCGGCCCAGGCCAGCCTCTCGACCGTTTCACGGTGGCCCAAGCCAGCCTATCGACCGTTTCACGGTCTCGCCTTCTCTCACCTTCTCCCACCTGAATGTCCGTGAGATCGGGGTAGAACCATACCGTTCATAATTTATGCTGTGTGAGACTTTGAATGCCGTGCGAGATCATCAATGCTGTGCGAGACTGAGACGCTTCGCGTCGCACTTGGCCCAGGCCACCTTCTCGACCGGTACCCGGTCTCACCTTGTCCCTGTGCTCTATCGCGAAGTACCGTCATTATTTGCCGTGCGAGACTGAGACGCTTCGCGTCGCACATCCCTGTGCTCTATCGCGAAGTACCGCACATCCTGTGCATAACACGCTACTATTATTTCGAAAGGGGGGTATAGTAGGTGGTTGCAAATCGTTTCGGCAGTTTTAATGAAAACCATCAAAATACGCGGTGCCCGCACTCACAATCTGGCCAATATTGACCTTGACCTTCCACGGGACAAATTGATTGTGGTTACTGGCCTTTCAGGTTCCGGTAAGTCATCACTGGCTTTTGACACCATTTACGCGGAAGGCCAGCGCCGTTACGTAGAATCACTTTCGGCCTATGCACGCCAGTTTCTATCAGTGATGGAAAAACCGGATGTCGATCATATCGAAGGTCTTTCGCCTGCCATTTCAATCGAGCAGAAGTCCACATCGCATAACCCACGGTCTACGGTTGGTACGATTACTGAAATTTATGACTACTTACGACTACTGTTCGCTCGCGTAGGTACACCTTGCTGTCCTGATCACAGGCAGCCGCTTGAAGCCCAGACCATCAGTCAGATGGTTGATCAGGTCATGGCGCTTCCTGAAGGCACAAAAATGATGCTGATGGCGCCGGTCGTGCGTGACCGGAAGGGTGAACATGCGTTGCTATTTGATGAATTACGGGCACAGGGTTATGTCCGTGTTCGTGTCGACGGTAACATATACCCAGTTGATGAAGTACCTACTCTTGAGCTGCGCCGGAATCATACTATTGAAGTTGTCATTGACCGGTTCAAAGTTCGGCCCGACCTGAAACAACGCTTGGCCGAATCATTTGAAACCGCTTTGTTATTATCCGATGGCCTCGCTTTATTATCACCAATGGAGGAACTGAGAGACGGTGACACCGGGAACCTGTCGAAAGACAGGCGTAAGTCACCTGAAAGCGGTCGAGAAGGTGCCCTGGGCCAAGAATCCGTTGCAACCAAAGAGACATTACTAAGCTCACGTTATTCTTGTCTTCAATGTGATTATAGCTTGCAAGAAGTCGAGCCACGCATGTTCTCTTTCAACAACCCAAATGGTGCCTGCCCAAGTTGCGATGGCCTTGGCGTGGCCCAATTTTTTGATCCGGAACGTGTTGTCAGTAACCCTCATGTGAGCCTGGCTGGTGGTGCTGTACGGGGCTGGGATCGACGCAACGCTTATTATTTTCAGATTATTAAAGCCTTGTCGGCACATTACAATTTCGACATTGAAGTCCCATTCGAACAGTTAAGCAAAAAACACCGTGACATCATCCTGTACGGCAGTGGAGACGAGATCATAGAGTTTACCTATTTCGGTGAGCGTGGCACACAGAAGCGACAACACCCGTTTGCCGGTGTGATTCCAAATCTAGAGCGACGTTTCCGCGAGACCGATGCGCGCATTGTGCGGGAAGAATTATCTAAATACATATCCATGAAACCGTGCACCGAATGCCATGGCCAGCGCTTGAACCTACAAGCCAGACACGTGTTCGTAGCAGACACCAACTTGCCAACGGTTACCGCATGGCCAATTTTGCGCTGTCTGAATTTTTTCAGTGAGCTGAGTTTAGGTGGCAATAAAGGGGAGATTGCCGCAAAAATTGTTAAAGAAGTGCATCAACGATTGCAATTTTTGGTCAATGTCGGCCTGGATTACCTGACGCTTGACCGCAAAGCCGGTACCTTGTCCGGAGGTGAAGCACAGCGTATCCGCCTCGCAAGTCAAATCGGTGCCGGTCTGGTTGGTGTGATGTATATACTCGATGAGCCATCAATCGGTCTTCACCAGCGCGACAATGAGCGTCTGCTCTCTACCTTGATACGGTTACGTGACATCGGCAACACGGTCATTGTCGTGGAACACGATGAAGAAGCCATCCGCATGGCAGACCACGTCGTTGACATGGGTCCAGGTGCGGGTATACATGGTGGTGAGGTTGTTTTTAATGGCAAACCGGAAGATCTGGTCAACAGTGATGCTACGCTGACCGGTAAATATCTTTCCGGCAGAATGGAAATCGAAATTCCAACAAAGCGCACAGCAATCGATCCGCAACGGGTCTTCAAACTGATAGGTGCCTCTGGCAATAATCTTAAAAAGGTTACTCTCGAAATCCCTGCCAGCCTGTTTACGTGTGTGACTGGGGTTTCTGGCTCGGGTAAGTCAACCCTCATTAATGACACCCTGCACCGCTTGGCAGCCAAGGAATTGTACGATGCCAGTACTCAACCAGCACCCTATGAGGGCGTAAGCAATCTACACCTGTTCGATAAAGTCGTAGATATAGACCAATCACCGATTGGTCGTACACCCCGTTCCAACCCTGCCACTTATACTGGCTTATTCACACCGATACGCGAATTGTTTGCGGGTACCCATGAAGCACGTTCCCGCGGCTACAAACCCGGGCGCTTCAGTTTCAATGTCAAGGGTGGTCGCTGCGAAGCTTGTCAGGGCGACGGCTTGATCCGCGTCGAGATGCATTTTTTGCCGGATATCTATGTATCGTGCGATGTGTGTCATGGCAAACGTTATAACCGTGAATCTCTTGGGGTTCACTACAAAGGCAAGAACATTCACGAAGTATTGGGTATGACTGTTGAAGTCGCGCTGGAATTTTTTGCACCTGTACCGGTGGTGGCACGCAAGCTACAAACACTAATGGATGTCGGCCTTTCCTATATAACGCTCGGCCAAAGTGCCACCACTCTGTCCGGTGGTGAGGCACAGCGAATCAAATTGGCCAAGGAGCTGTCCAAACGCGATACCGGACAGACACTGTATATACTGGATGAACCCACCACCGGATTACACTTTCACGACATCAGGCAGTTGCTACAGGTATTGCATCGCTTGCGCGATCATGGCAATACCGTGGTGGTCATTGAACATAATCTGGATGTCATCAAAACAGCTGACTGGGTCATAGACCTTGGCCCGGAAGGTGGTGATCGTGGCGGTGAAATCATTGCAACCGGCACACCTGAGCAGTTGGCTTTAACACCCGGATCACATACCGGTCATTTTCTGACGAAACTTTTTGATCGATACAATTCCATGAATAAAAAATCCGCCTGAGAAAAGCGACAATTGTTCATCATCGGTTGCGATGGTTTATTAAGGAATAAGGTTGATACACAATCACCTTGCCACTGGCTGAATAGCCATACCGGGTACCAGGCCTCACAAGTGGGACCGTATAAAATTGTGTTTGTCCACGATAGTGATGTTGACGGCCATTTTTGCACGCATAACGGCGACCACCATGTAGACAATAGTGACCGCCAATGTGTTGGTAACTATACCCGTTGTGCTTTTTGTGTTGATGCCAATCCGGCTTGGCAGCTTGCACAGGGAAACTGATGAGCATGGATAAACCAAGCAATAAAACAAGAGGTATTCGGGTCACTTTATAGCACCTTTCAATTGACTGGTTTAAAGTCTGCCCTATTCACACTGAATTGATCCTGAACAGGAACCAATATGCTTGAAATCATTAATCACGGTAAAGTGCGGGAAATATGCCTGGCACGACTACCGGTAAACGCACTTAACCTCGAACTGGTCAAACTGTTGACTCAATCTCTGAATACAGCGACGGCTGAATCCAGTGCTGTGGTTATATCCGGTCGGTGTGGTGTATTTTGTGCTGGTCTGGACGTTGTTGAATTGATTCAGCTTGGTCGTGATGACATGACTGTTTTCTGGAGCGCATTCTTTCAATTATTGGAAACTATCGCTTGTTCGCCGGTACCAATAGCTACAGCAATCACCGGTCATGCTCCAGCGGGAGGCGCAGTCATGTGTATGGTCAGCGACTACAGGGTGATGAGTCGTGGCGGATATCTTATAGGTTTAAACGAAACCCGGGTGGGTTTGATTATTCCCCAGACATTGCAAAACGCCATGGTCAGATTGGTAGGCCCGAGGGTCGCGGAACACATGCTGGTTGCCGGCACAATGATTGACCCGGAGACTGCATTTAAAACAGGCTTTGTTGATGCCCTGGAAACGGGTTATGAAGAAACCATTCAACACGCCATTCAATGGTGTGAAGAATTGCTATCGCTTCCCCAACTTTCGATGCTTGGCAACCGGGCTATTGCGCGCGCGCATTTTAAACAGGAATTCGCCAACAATACCGCTGCCAGCGTGGCATCATTCGTTGATACGTGGTTCTCAGATGAAACACAGGCCGTTTTGCATTCTTTGGTGGCTAAACTAAAAAGCAAAAACTGAATTGTTCACAACTGATGAAGGTCCCTTGAAGGAGTACTGGTATCAGGGTGCCACAGGCCGGGATGGATCCTTAATCCATTCACTCCATGAACCCACATATAATTTTGAGCCTTTCAGCCCAGCCAGTTCGGCCGCAAATATATTGTGACAGGCGGTAACCCCTGAACCACACATCTGTACCAGGTCTTTTGCTTCACGTCCTGTCAACAGGTTCAGCAACCCGTTACGAACGTCTTCCACCGTTTTAAACCTGCCGTCCTGGCAGAGGTTGATACTGTAAGGATAATTGACTGAACCTGGTATATGACCAGCCACAGCGTCAATAGGCTCTATTTTACCTTTAAAACGGTCAGTGACACGTGCATCAGCCAACACAATCCCATTCCCACCCAAACGCTCAATAATTTCTGAAGTGGACATCACCAGGTCATTACAAGCTTTGAAATTGGTAACCGGTCGACTGACAGCAGATGCTCGCCCACTTTCAAGCCCATACCCGGCTGTCCACCACGCAGGAATTCCGCCATCAAGCAAGGCAGCGCAATCATGTCCAAAATATTTCATCAACCACCATAATCGGGCAGCAATGGCACCTCCAGCATCATCATAAGCAACCAGCCGGAGCCCAGGCTGCCAGCCTGAACGACTTAGAAACAACGCAAATTTATCCGCGTCCGGTAGTGGGTGGCGTCCGTTACTACGACTTAAAGGACCAGCAAGGTCATCATCCAGGTGAGCATAAACTGCACCGGGAATGTGTGATTCGAGGTAGTCTTCATAGCCAGCATCGCGATCGTCCAGTACAAACCGACAATCAACAACGATGCACTCTTTGTTTTGCTGTGCCGTATGTAATTCTTGTGCAGAAAATAAAATGTTTTTCGTCATATCAAGAATCAGCTTCAAAGTTTGCTACATCAAGGGATCAGATCCGGAAATTTCACTGTATTGTTTTTTCATGCGACTGCCGAGGTTCAATAAAATAGCGGCGGTGATGCCCCATATCCTGTGCCCTTGCCAATGCAGCGAGGAAACCAATACTGACCGCCCATCACGCGTCACTTTTTCATGGGAATATTCATCATGATTAACCGCCAATTTCAACGGCACAGTAAATACTTCGGATACTTCACTATAGTCAGGTTTCCAGACAAATGATGGTCGAACCAGTCCAACGACTGGCAATACCCTATAATCTGAAATCGTATCCAAACGATCAAGAAAACCAATCGGTGATACTTGTGAGAAATCCAGGCCAATCTCTTCTTCCGCCTCGCGTAAGGCAGTAGAGATCGCTGAGCGGTCTGTACGGTCAACTGAGCCACCGGGAAAACTGACTTGACCAGGGTGCTGCTGCAAAAGCTCGGAGCGCACTGTTAACACTACCTCTGGTTCAGGTTTGTCCAGGATGGGCACCAGTACTGCCGCAGTTCGCTTAGGACGTAATGCACTTTCACCGGGGTTGCGTAATACATTGAGCTTAAGGGTAGACACACCCTGGTCAAAGGGTGAAACAGCACTAACCAGGATATCGTATAATTCAGATGGCATATCTCAACATAGTACCAGAACCTGAAAGGTGTGAACGGGCCTTACTGACACCAACGCCAAGACAAACGGCTTGGTGATAACGCTTGATCATTCGGTAAGAAAGCCGGGCCACAAAAGCGGCCCGGCTTTACAGTATTACTGCAGGATTTCAATCAATTTGAGATCAAACTGCAAAGCTTCATTCGGACCAACCGGTGGGTTGCCGCGAGTGCCAAATGCCAGCTCAGGTGGAACAAATATCTGCCAGGTCGAACCTGACTTCATCAGGGGTAGCACTTCCTGCCAGCCCTTCAGAACAGCATTAACTGTAAACTCTTCTGGAGTTCCTCGAGCGAATGAGCTGTCGAATTCACGTCCGTCCAGCTTGGAGCCACGGTAATGAACAATAACCTTGCTTTCCAATCCAGGACGAGCGCCTTCACCTTCTTCAATAATGCGATACTGAACACCGCTGGGAAGTGCAACGATTCCGGTTTTGGATTTATTGGCCAGAAGAAACGCCTCGCTCTTGGCCTGGTTTTCTTCAGATAATGCGCGAAATTGTTCAACTTGTTCCGCACGTACTTTTTCCTGAAGCGCAGTCAACAGTGTCCGCATTTCTTCGGTGCTGACCTGAGGCTCTTTATCAGCCACGACGTCACGTACGGCGGCAATAAGAGATTCCACGTCAAACTCGGTGCTACGTCGTTTGATATCAGCACCAATGTCCCAACCAACTGCATAGCTGAGTTTGCCTTTTTCCGTGTTTACGTCCTGAGCCAGGACAGAGCCGGAAACCAGCATGATTAAAATTGTTAGCGCGAGTCTGGATCGCATTGAGTATTCCTCCAGAAGATTTCTGTTTGCCAGCCCATTGCTGGTCAATAAAGGTGGGCTATTCTACATGAGCAGCCTTAGATATGTCATGCCTAATACCGCATCAATTTTTTTAAGTACCGCCAAGTAGACTATGTAAACACATTCAAGTTCAGCCACCTGTTGGTAAATTTGGCCACCCGATAAGACAAAACTAACACAAAAATTTTATACCTTATAAAATTATACTTTATTATCAACTGGTTATAAACTGACAAGGTTTTGGCACGAAGCATGCATTAATACAGCTACAGCACAAAATGCAGGAGCATAAGCAATGAGTATCTTTTCCAGATTCACCGATATTATCAACGCCAATATCAATTCCTTACTGGAAAAAGCCGAGGATCCAGAGAAAATTATCCGTTTGATGATCCAGGAAATGGAAGATACGCTGGTGGAAATCCGCTCTTCTGCTGCCAAATGTATCGCCGATAGGAAAGAACAACAACGCTATGCGGAGTTCCTTGAACGTGAACAAGAAGGCTGGGCCCAACGCGCAGAACTGGCAGTTCGCCAGGGCCGAGAAGATTTGGCGCGGGCAGCACTAGCTGAAAAGCAGACGCTGGCTGATGAAGCTGAGCAAACCCAGCGTGAAACGAAAATGCTAGACCAGCAACTGGAAAAATTCAATTCGGACATTACGCAGTTGCAGAGTAAGTTAACTGACGCGAAAACCCGGCAACGCAGCATCGTCATACGCCATAAAACTGCAACATCACAACTGGCAGCACGCAAACACATACATGATGACGCGATTGACGAAATGCTTTTTCGATTCGAAAACGCCGAGCAGCGTATTGACCGTGTCGAAGCACAAGGCGAGTCTCTGAACATTGGACGGCGTAGAGGCCTGGCAGATGCAATTGACGGCCTCGAAGGTGACGGCCGGGTCGAAGACGCGCTTGAGGCGTTAAAAGCGAAAATAAGTACATCCAACAAGGCCGAAAAAATCGTCAAGGCTAAGCAGGAGAAAAAAGATGTCTGAGCTCATTCCTGTTCTATTGTTAACAGTCTGTGCACCACTATGGATCATATTTCATTACATCACCAAGATGAAAACGTCCAAAGGGTTGACGCCTGAAGATGAAAAAATGTTGACAGATGTGTGGGAATCCACCAAAAAAATGGAAGATCGCATCCAGACACTAGAGCGTATTCTGGATATCGAATCGCCCACATGGAGACAACGCCATGAGTGATCTGTACGAACGAAGAAATCCACACCGGCTTTATCGCGACAAGGACAATGCCATTTTGGCGGGTGTTTTTGCCGGTCTGGCAGATTATTTTGGGCTTAACCGGAAAGGTTTACGTCTTATCGCGGCAGTATGTACCATGTTCTTTTTCCCATTCATGCTGCCAGCGTACATCATTCTGACTGTCATTCTTCCAGTCAAACCACAAGATTTGTACAAGGATGAAAGTCAGGAAAAATTCTGGCGTAGCGTGAGCATGGCCCCAACTGATGTATTCAGTAATCTTAGCCATCGTTTCCGGGAACTGGATTTACGGCTACAGAAAATGGAGGCTTACGTCACTTCACGCGAATTCGAGATGGACCGTGAACTGGGTCGAAGCTCACGCTAAATAAACACCATAAAAGCCTGATTGCGATAAAACGAGTATTTATCGCGTCGCAAAGTAACGAAATGGGCTCTTAATGCGTCAACTTAATTGTACCTGGATGGTCTTTACTAATAACACAACAGGAAACTGCTCAGAACAAACAACAGGAGTGCGAAAATATGAACACCTATAAAACCGATATCAATGGTGCTTTGATTGACACCACACCATTATTCGCATCGGTCTGGTTGGCTTTGTTTAACGTGTTGCGCAAAAAAATTATTAAACGACGCCTTGCGAATGCTGAAAGCACAAAAAACATGCAAGCCATAGAAAAAAGTAATCGAACACGCAACTCAATCTAACCAGAATTTGGATGAAACTCTTTTTCGCCAGCCGTCACAAATAAGTCCAAACGATTCTGTTTTGGCGGCAATGGACAAGTGGAGTAAGCGTTGAATGCACAAGGTGGGTTATAGGCTTTGTTAAAATCAACCGTCAAACGACCATTCTTCGGCATACCTTCACTGTACAAAAACCGCCCTGCCCCGTAGCTACCATGACCGTTGGTTCGGTCAGCAAAAATAAACCAAATATCCTCAGAACCCTCAGACCCCAAGCCTAGCAAACTAAGGGTTTTACCATTCATGTCAAACTCGAAAGTGCCAAACACCGGTGATTCACTGATCTGTCCCAGCACATTGGCAATTTCTATGCCTTCGCCCTCCGCTGCCAGAACAAGTCGGCCTTCAATACGCCATGCCGTGTTAATGGCGTAGTTATCTACACCTTTGAAGTTCAGTAGTGTTTTCGCCTGTGAATCCTTGATACGTAGCGCATACGACTCTCTGAAAATAGCATAAAAGCTTAATGCTCCGCTGGTCACTAACGTGGGCTTGCCTTCGGTGTCCGGAACCAATTCAACCTGCGCTAAAACCTCGTTATTAATTCTCACGCTTTCATTATCAAGATTTGTAAAGCGTAGCTGGTTGTTTTGCAGGGACACACGACCCCAGTATGCCGGGCCACCCGCCAACTGAATGTCATTATCCGCTGCGCTACCAACCCGGTTCACTCCTTCCTTAAGCCATTCGAGCCCGACCAGTGTCAACCAGCCATCAGGCCGTGTCAGGCTTTCATGCCGACTAACCCTCCACGCCTCAATGGCCTGCTGATGGTGTTGCGTTTGTAGGTCTGAGACGACCGTTTGATCAGCCACCAATGGCAACGCAAAAAGGCTACTGCCCGTCACCAGAACAAACACAAAAGCAGATAAGCACCTCGGAAAGCAAACACTGAAAGACATCATTTTACTCTTCCGTATATGTCCTCAAGACGTTCAATATCATCTTCACCAAAATAATCGCCGGTTTGAACTTCAATCAGGTGTACGTCTTTTTCACCCGGGTTCTCAAGTCGATGCAGGGTTTCAGTTGGGATAAATGTGGACTGGTTAGCCTCCAGCAAGAACTCTTCGTCACCTAGGCGAACCTTTGCCACACCTTGTATAACTGTCCAGTGCTCTGCCCTTCGATGATGAAGTTGCAGAGATAGCACTTGGCCCGGTTTGATCACCAGTCGCTTCACTTTGCAATCATCAGCGTCTTCCAAAATGGTAAAGCTACCCCAGGGTCGGTGAACTGTTTTATGAAATACAATGGCTTCATGCTTCAACTCCGCCAGTTGCATGACCACCTCTTTGACGTCTTGAGCATGATTAAGATCAGCCACTAGCACCGCGTCACCTGTATCGACAATAACCAGATCCTTTACACCCACGGCCGCAACGATACGCTCTCCACCCTGAATGAAACAGTCTTTGGAATCCACCATGATGGCCTTGCCGCTAATGCGGTTACCGCTCTGATCGGATTCATATAACTCACTAATCGCCTTCCATGAACCTATGTCACTCCAACCAAATTCGCTGACCACAACCGCCGTATTATCAGCTTGCTCCATGACGGCATAATCAATGGAAATAGCGGGGCATTCACTGAATAGCTCAGGCGGGAACTCAACCGGATCCTGTGACTTGTCCGTTGCCTCCCATACGCGGGTGGCTGCTGCGTGGACATCCGGTGCGTGACGATGTAATGATTCAAGAAACTTACCCGCCTGAAAGCAGAACATGCCAGAATTCCAGTGATACTCACCTGACGCAAGGTACTTTTTTGCAGTCTCCTCATCAGGTTTTTCAACAAACTCAGCCACCCGGTAACCACCACTCATCGTTAAGGCTTCACCCTGGCGGATATAACCATAACCGGTCTCGGCATGCGTTGGGTGAATACCAAAGGTTACCAGGTGACCGTTACCGGCAAGCTGGGTTGCTTCACTTACAGCTGCTTCGAAATTACGCAAATCTTCGATCAAGTGATCGGCTGGCATCACCAACATGAGTGCATGCTCACCCACATTGTCCCGTACACACATGGCGGCCAGTGCAATTGCTGGTGCGGTATTTCGCCCCATCGGTTCGAGCAGAAAACGTTCATTACCAGATCCGTCAGGCAAGCGTGCGTACAAGTCACGCGTATAAAAATAATAATCGCGACTCGTCACTGTAATTATGGGCGCATTGCCGGCAACTGCTTTTGCCCTCAACCAGGTTTTCTCTGCCAAGGTCTCGCCATCAACCAATTCCATAAATGGCTTGGGATGAGCCCGCCGGGACACCGGCCACAGGCGAGTGCCGGCACCACCTGAAAGAATGACAGGAATCAATGGGGGATGCGTATCAGTCTGAGTCATAATTTTATTCTCTTGCTCCAATCTCACTAATAACAGCTTGCACAGACTGATCACAGGAGGCAGGTTGAATCTTAAAAACCTCGTCAATCCGGCTTGTGTCAAGCACCGACCATTTGGGCCGTGTAGCTGGTTGCGGAAACTGTGAACTTGGCACCGGCATCAGGTCGGGCACCTTATCAAGCAAACCTGCTTTGACTGCAAATTTAAATATCATACGAGCAAAATCATACCAACTGAGTGTCTGATTATCACAGTAGTGAAAGACCCCATTGGCATTCTCACCTGCCGGATTTTGCCAATTTTCGACAACCGTACTACTGGCAAGCGCCAGATTGCGAGCCCATGTTGGGCAGCCTCGCTGATCATCCACGACTTTAAGTAACAGGCCCTTACGCGCCAACTCCAACATACTCAGCACGAAGTTTTTCCCATGTGACGAATATACCCAAGAGGTACGCAAAATAGCATGTTTACAACCGCTGGCTTCAATGGCGCGTTCACCAGCCAACTTGCTGTCGCCGTAAACATTTTGCGGATTCGGCACATCCATCTCGCGGTATGGCCGGGCAGAACTGCCATCAAAAATATAGTCGGTGGAATAATGAATCAGGTGGGCATCGTTTCGTTTCACCCATCGTGCCAGACTGCCTGGCAGTGTTGCATTGACTGCAAACGCTGTATCCGGATTCGCCTCAGCATGGTCCACTGCAGTATAGGCTGCTGCATTGATGATCAATTCAGGTTGCAAACGGTTCAGCAAAATTTCCAGTTTGCCTGCATCGCTGATATCCAACCCCACCCAGTTCTCAACCAACAACACCGGTTTGCTACGATCGGTGGCGGTCACATTGCCGAGTCTGGACAACAGTGGGATCAATTCGCTTCCGAGCTGGCCGGCCGCACCAGTCAGCAAAATGTTCATTTCTCGAATCCCGGCAAGCGTTCAACTGGCACGTCACGTAAGAACGGTGCATCGATATCTTTCGCAGAAACCGCTTCCGGTTGACAAGGCCATTGCACCGCAATATCCGGGTCATTCCATGCAACCGCTGCATCGTATTGCGGTGCGTACTCGGTAGTACAGTGGTAATGAAAAAGTGCAGAAGCACTCAATACCAGGAATCCATGGGCAAAGCCTTCCGGGATGAAAAGCTGACGGTGGTTATCTGCACTGAGCTCCACACCCACCCATTGTGCAAATGTGGTTGAGTCATGACGTATGTCCACTGCCACATCAAAAATACGACCTTCGAGTACTGACACCAACTTGCCCTGTGGTTGACGAAACTGGTAGTGCAAACCGCGTAAAACACCCTTGGCGGAGCGTGAAATATTGGCCTGCGCAAAAGCAACGGGTAATCCATGATTACCATAGCTACTGATTTTCCAGCTTTCCTGAAAGAAGCCTCTTTCATCACCGTGCACTTGAGGTTCTATCACGACGACACCAACAAGGCCCGTTTCCAGGACCTTCAACCGTCTGGCCCTCGCGTCAATACTTGCACCAGATATTCACCATATCCGCTGCTGCGCAGCGGTTCTGCAAGTGCCAACACTTGTTCTTGATCAATCCACCCATTCAAAAAAGCAATTTCCTCCGGACAGGCTACTTTGAGTCCTTGGCGTGCTTCTATCGTTTCGATAAAACTGGATGCCTGTTGTAACGACTCGTGGGTACCTGTATCAAGCCATGCATAACCACGGCCCAGTCGTTCAAGATGCAGGCTGCCATCTTCTAGAAACCTACGGTTTAAATCGGTAATTTCTAGCTCGCCCCGGGACGATGGCTGCAATTCATGAGCAAACTGACTGGCTCGCTCATCGTAGAAATAAAGCCCGGTAACAGCATAGTTTGAACGCGGCTGTGATGGTTTTTCTTCCAGGCTAAGCACACGCATTTTGTCATCAAATTCAACCACACCATAACGTTTCGGATCACGTACCCAGTAACCGAACACTGTGCCTCCATCTGCTCGATGCATACAGCGCGCAAGTAACCCTTGAAGCCCACTGCCATGAAAAATATTATCGCCGAGAATAAGGCAGGAAGGACTACCTGCCAGAAAGTCTTCACCAATGATGAAAGCCTGTGCTAAGCCATCTGGCTTTTTCTGTACTGCAAATGAAATCTGGATACCCCACTGACTACCATCACCCAACAACTGCTTGAAAAGAATTTGTTCATGCGGCGTGGTAATGACCAGTATTTCTCGAATACCTGCTTGCATCAGTGTAGACAGCGGATAATAAATCATCGGTTTGTCATACACGGGTAACAGTTGTTTACTAATAACCTGGGTTATTGGATATAAGCGGGTACCACTTCCCCCGGCAAGGATGATGCCTTTTCTTTTCTGTGCCATCGAGTGCATTACCTTCAGCTATTATTTAGTATCGGTTATTACCAATCTGACTCGCGATACCAGGGCGATTGTAAACCGCCATTTCTAATGGGCGAGGATCTTCAGAATGGGATATCGTCGTCAGCAAAATTGTTATCGGATTGAGGCTTGGTTTCCGCTTGCTGAGTTGATGGGTTATTACGAAAGCCACCACCGCTACCCTGCTGCGGACGATTACCAGCACCTTCACTACGACCACCCAACATCTGCATTTCGTTGGCTACGATTTCAGTTGTGTACCGATCTTGCCCGTTTTGATCCTGCCACTTACGGGTTTGAAGTTTACCTTCGATATAAACCTGTGATCCTTTACGTAGATATTCACCGACGATTTCTGCCAAGCGCCTGAAAAATACCACCCGGTGCCATTCGGTTTTCTCCTGTTTTTCGCCGGTTTGTTTGTCACTCCAACTCTCAGAAGTGGCCACCGTTATATTTGCGATTGCAGCACCGCTAGCGGTGTATTTCATATCCGGGTCTTTACCCAGATTCCCCACCAGAATTACTTTATTTACGCCTCTTGCCATCTATAATCTCCAGCTATACGAAGTCCTGCTCCGCAGTTCAAATTCAGACCTTAAAGTGTAGCATATACCGTCAAGTTTGCCGTCTGTTATTGACAGCCCTTAACCACAGCAGCATAGCGATGGCCCACAACGTGCAGAACGAGCCAGCCACACTCAAAGTCACAGCATCACCAATAAATCCCAGCAACCATCCGCCACCCATACCGCCCGTAAATGCACCCAAAAATTGAAATGTTGTGTACAAACCCATTTTTTTTCCCCGACCGGTTGTTCCAGTCAGTTTGCTGACCATGGATGGCATCGCTGCTTCCAGCAGATTGAACGCTAGAAAAAAAGCCAGGGAAAATACAATTATTGTTGCTATTGACCCACCGAAAGACATCAAAATCAATGCTCCACCCAGGGTTAGGAAGGCCATTGGCATCACCCGGACTTCCTGTCCGTTGACAGTCATCCATCTCAACAATGGAAATACCAATATCACCGACCCCAACATGGATGGAACATAAATACGCCAGTGATATTCAAGTTCAAAACCAAACTGACTAACCAGCATTCCCGGTAAAACCACGAACAACAAAGTCATAACTGCGTGCAATAAGAATACCGAAAAAGCGAACAGCCAAACAATAGTGGAGCTCTCTGATTCCTGTAGGATTTCTTCTCTTTCTACCTGTGGTGCTGGCAAGCTGAAAACCAATAGCATCCCCACCACGCCCAATGCAGCCGTCAACCAGAACAAACCACTCAAACCTAATAGGGTGGCCAGTGGTACCGCAATCATCATAGACAACAGGAATGAAGCGCCGATGCCCATACCTATAATGGCCATGATCACACTTCGATTTTGCGGGCGCGTGTGGTCGGCAGCAAACGCCAATGCGACCCCTGCAATGGCACCGCAACCCTGCAAAGCCCGACCCGCCATTAACATTTCCATCGAACCCGCCATGGCCGCGACGACGCCACCCACAGCAAACAGGGCAAGCCCAAGCAACATGATGGGCCGACGACCAAAACGGTCAGATAATTTCCCAAATGGCTGTTGTAATAGCGCTTGGGTCAGACCATAAATACCAATGGCCAGGCCGGCTTTGAACGGGGTGAACCCAGGCATGTCGACCGCCAGCAACATAAAGACCGGCAAAATCATGAACAAGCCAAGCATACGAAAAGCAATAACACCTGCAAGCGTTAATCCTGTACGCAGTTCTACTGAGTCTAATTGACCGAACAAATGTAAATTCCTTAAGGAAACCTGAATGGCAGCACAGTATATGGTGCATACACTAATAATTCATGAGAATTGTCATTGCCCCGATCACAATCATTTATAATCGCTAAAACAGCAGAGTATCCATATGACATTTAGTCCCGAATCAACCCTGACAAACGCATTGTCTCCACTTGAACAAATTATTTCGCTGAGTGCGTCTGACATGAAGAGGGTGGATACCTGTATCCACGACAGCCTGCAATCTGATGTAGTCCTGATCAATCAGATCGCTAACTACATTGTTTCCAGCGGCGGTAAGCGGCTACGTCCAATGCTGCTGACCCTTTGTGCCCACGCCTGTGACTACAAGGGCAAGGATCACATACTGCTTGCAGCCATTATTGAATTTATCCATACCGCCACGCTGTTGCATGATGATGTGGTAGATGAATCCGACCTGCGACGTGGTCAACGAAGCGCTCACGCCGTGTGGGGAAACGCGGCCAGTGTGTTGGTGGGGGATTTTTTGTATTCCAGAAGTTTCCAAATGATGGTGGATCTCGACTCGATGCGCATCATGGAGGTATTGGCCAACACGACCAACACCATTGCAGAAGGTGAGGTACAACAGCTTTTGAACATGGGTGATCCTGAAGTCACTCAGCAGCGCTATATGCAAGTCATTGAGAACAAAACCGCCAAGCTGTTTGAGGCCGCCTGCCGATTGGCAGCCATTATCAGCGCTCAACCACCGGAGATAGAGGAAGCACTGGCAATATACGGTAACCGCCTGGGAGCGGCTTTCCAGATTGCAGACGATGTACTGGATTACACGGGTGAGGTCGGCACCATGGGGAAAAATGCCGGTGATGATTTGGCAGAAGGCAAACCAACCTTACCGCTGATTATTGCCCGTGAAAGATGCAATGAAAAAGAGCGGGCGCTGCTGGATGCAGCCATACGCAACGGTGTTGTGGATAACCTGCAACCAATCCTTACTATCATCGAAAAAACCGATTCATTGGATTCAGCAATGGCGATCGCCAATGCGTGTGCGCTTGAAGCCCGACAGGCTATCGGGGTAGTTCCAGGATCACCATGGCTAACCGCGCTTGAACAACTGGCTGATTACAGCGTTAGTCGTGACCGCTAAATGGGTGGGCAATAATGACCACCCATTCAACAATCACAAAAAACTCTGAAACTCCCGCTCAGCAATAATCAGTTACCCAGCTTTGTATTCCATTCAGACACACGAACTGCTTGTTGCTCAAGCAAGTCGTCACCACCCGTTATTTTAACGGAGATGAGGTCATCGTCACCCGCCACCGCATTAATCACTACCTGGTCATCAGCTGAAATGACACTGCCAAATACCGTGTGCTTGCCATCCAACCAGGGTGTTTCTACATGAGTAATAAAAAACTGACTCCCATTGGTACCGGGACCCGCGTTCGCCATCGAAAGTTTGCCAGGGGCATCGTGTCTTAGTTCTGGCGTACACTCATCCTCGAATTGATAGCCGGGACCGCCGGTACCCGACCCAAGCGGACAACCGCCCTGGATCATGAAATTGTCAATGACCCGGTGAAAACTAAGGCCATCGTAATATCCTCGCTTTGCCAGATTAACAAAACTGGCTACCGTAACCGGAGCATGCTGCGGGTACAGACGAAAATGAATAACACCTTTACTGGTATTGATTTCCGCCAAAATCTCATTGGATGTATCTGTCATGTTACAACTCCATGCAATTAACAAAGTATTTGAAACTATTTTCTTAAACCTGGTGTCTATGTAGCACAAGGGGCCGCGGGCAATTGGTCTCTCCCTCATGCCAAAAGGGTATTGCACTCCTCACCCCTGTCCCGCGGCCTTTTTTATGGGTGCTAAACGTACTTTTTTCAATGTCCAGGCGCTGACTAAAATCCCGCATACGTTTTAAATTGATTACCCCGATCCTCAAAATCCTGAAAGTGTGGAAAGCTGGGTGCACCGGGAGATAATAAAATACAGCCGTTTTCAGGCACCAGTGTTTGTGCGAGGACCACCGCATCCATTAAGCAACCCACCGTATGTAAACCACTTGCGCACTGAACCCCAGCCGCTTTCAAACGATCCAAAATTTTCGGGCCATTATCCGGCACGGTAATAACGGCGTATGGCATGTGGTTTAAAAGGCCTTCAGCAAAATCACTCCAGTCCAGCCCCCTGTCCATCCCACCCAAAAGTAACACCACGTTCTTGTGATCAAGGGTTTGCAAAGCCGCCGCAACCGACACCGGTGTTGTTGAAATACTGTCATTGACATAACGGATCCCCGCCTTTTCACCGATAAACTGCAGCCTATGCGGAAGACCGGTAAAAGCTGACAACACTTCATCCAAACAAGGGACATTCATACCCAGAGCGTCAACCACGGTCAGCGCCGCTGCAAGGTTCTGCATATTGTGCTCACCAGGCAGTGCGGCCGGCGCAGCAACATAGCTTTGACTAATACTGGATGCCCCATGTTCAGTAAGGCGCCGCTGACCGGGTTCGCCGGACTGACGATAAACACCGTCTGTGGCAGCCTGCCATTTGCCGACCTGATTAAACCAGTTAACTTTGGGGAGGTTTTTAAGCCTTTCAGTCAGCACATCATCAGCAAAATTGGCAATTAAACAGCCACCATCGACCAACTGAGCCAGTCTAAGTTTATCTGACCTGTAGTGTTCCACGTCTTGATGCCAGTCGATGTGTTCCTCGCTGAGATTCAGCAACACGGCAATATCCGGCTTTGCCTCAAGGTCTGAAACCTGATAACTGGAAAGCTCGATTACCCACCAATCTGCTTCTTCATCTTCACAATCCAGCATTGGTCTGCCAATATTTCCGGCAAGACAGGTCTTGACACCCGCGCTGCTTAGCAAATGAGCAGTCAGGGCGGCCGTTGTACTTTTACCCATGGTGCCGCTTATACAAATGGTTTTTACATCGGGGTTTTCTGCGAACCAAAGATTACTTGCAGTTGTAAACTGCAGACCCAACGAGCGAAGCTGTTGTAATTCGGGACAGTATGGGCTGATTCCGGCGGAGCGCACCAGCACTTCAAATTGCTGCAGTCTTGCAACATCGAATGGGCCAACATGGCATAGGTCCACTGCTGCGTTAATGTCCTGTGCAAATCCTTCGGCGATGGCGGACTCCGCAAATAAATATAATCGTTTGTATGGGTAACGCTTGCGTAGCTGACGCCACACGGCCTGACCCTCTCTGCCCATACCAAGAATGGCCACACGGGCATTTTCCAGGTCACTAAAATGCATTTAACTTGGCCATTACTTTAGTTGGAATACAATGCTGTGCTTTCGAATCAGCTTGTAACTCAAGCTCACCACTTTGTCTGATCTCCGGGTGCTGAGCCAGCACACTGATGACATATTTATGCCGCCAGTGGGGGCTAATCGCCAAAAACTTTATCGCTGCCCGACTTTCGGCAATACTGCCCACACATTCAAATGGCTTGTGCTCTCCAAGTCCGCACAAGGCCTTAAAGCCTTGCAATTGTTGTTCCTGGTCCAGCAAGTCTGCACCCTGAATTGCAATCAATTGCGGCGGAGACAAAAATACTGCCAGCGCCAGAGCTGCAAACCGACACTTGGGACAAGCCTGACACCAGCGACCCTCAATATGCGAACCATCCTGGTGAAAGTTGCGATTACAGCTCGAAAATACAGTGTGAAACTCTGACATTTCCGCAAACTGACGAGTGATAGCAATTTCACTAAAAGGCCGTAGTAGAGAAAAATATTCGATACCGCTTGAGACGTGTTGAGCAATGACTGTACGAAAGGCTTGTTCGAAAGCAAGGCTTTTACTGTACTGATGGTTTATTTCTATGCCATCATCATTTTTTAGCGTTGCCTCATTAGCTGAAGACTCATTTGCAAATACGATATAGCGGTGACCGAACAACAAACCTGCACACAACAAAATGGCGGAGTTTATTGCTGTTACAGGTACATGGCCATTCCAGGCACCACTTGCATTCATCACGGCGAGTTCGGTTGATAATTCACGTTGAATACATATCAGAGGCAAACCTGCCACTTTAACGGTATCACCAATCAAAGCTGAACCACCAACACAAACTGGTTGAACCTCGACACCTGCGTCTCGAAGTATCTGCAGGCAAACCAGACTGTCCTTGCCACCACCCATGGCCACCAATGCACGTTCGGGCAGGTCGAGAGAGTGAGGCCGGGAACCGGTTGGCAGGGTGGCCTGGTCCAAGCCCTTTGCTCCTGGTGCTCGGTCAATATTGACTTCAAAGTTTATTTTGCCAGACAAGTCCAGCTGATTGATATAGGCAAATTCTCCCAGGCCTTGCACATATAACTCATTCAGAAAACCGGCCAGGGTTTCGTCGATTCTGCTATCCCCCGGATCAATACGCTGCGCCAGACCCGCTTTGTAATAACTGATGCCAGCAATCAGGTGTAGCAATTCCAGTGCCTGGAAAAATGCCGCCTGCCGCGACGCATCTACCGGCCATGGAGCCCATGGAAAAGTTATTGTTTCTTGCAGTGCGCGACCATCAACATCATACGAAAGCGTCGCAACACCGCTTGCAGCATCATAGTGACAGCCAGTAAAGCTGAAACAGTTGGCCTGTTTGTTTTTGTATCTATTGCCTGCCATTTAAAAAACTTGCCTTAATATGATGCTGGAACGTTACCCGAAGCGTTAAATAGTGTACAGCGACAACGCCTTTTGACCAGCTTATTGTCAGTAGCCTAACCCTGAAATGCCATAAATATGGCGGGTTTCGACGACAGGGCCGCTAGCCAAACGGCTACTTCGTTATTAGTCTTGGGGACGCCAGCGGTGATGTATTGGTGGTTGATGGACCGAGTATTTACCAGGTAATCGCGCCGCACTTGGCCCAGGCCAGCTTCTCGACCAGTTCCTGGTGGCCCAGGCCAGCCTCTCGACCAGTTCCTGGTCTCACCTTCTCTCACCTTCTCTCACCTTGTCCATGTGCTCTATCGCGATATACCGTTTAGGTTTATTGCCGTGCAACATCTTGACAATCGCGCCGCACCTCCTTGTGCTCTATCGCGATATACCGTTTAGGTTTATTGCCGTGCAACATCTTGACAATCGCGCCGCACCTCCTTGTGCTCTATCGCGATATACCGTTAAGGGTTATTGACGTGCAACATCTTGACAATCGCGCCGCACGTCC
>JAJFLA010000002.1 GCA_021772935.1 Gammaproteobacteria bacterium | reverse complement strand
GTACCGCAACAACGCTGTTGTTGCTATGTAGATCAATTCCGCAATAAAGTGTCATTATCGTCTCCTATTTTTTGTGGTTTCGTTTCGGTTTGCACTTTAACGAGTACCACAATATTTAGGAGGCGGCTAGAGGATTATCAGGTTCAATCAATTTAATCGAGCGGTTAGTTTAGAATCATTTAAATGAATTAATTGAACCTGACCCCTGACTTAAACCTGACCCTTTAACTAGAACTTGACTCTTTAAAAAAAATGCGCGCAAACTTCTGGATCAAAACCTGGGATCAGGGCAACATCGGCTTTCATCGGTCCGATATACACCCTGCTTTAGAGAGATACTGGCCGGTAGAAAAACCAGGCACAACGGTTCTGGTACCTTTGTGCGGAAAATCCCAGGACCTCTTATGGCTTGAAGAACGTGGACTCAATGTTATTGGTATCGAATTTGTAGAATCAGCGGTCATTGCTTTTTTTAGTGAAAACAAGCTCACATGGCAAGAAAGCATTGAATACGGGCACCGTTGCTATCGTGCCAATGAACGAAATATTTGTATATTTGTTACTGATTTCATCCAATGGGCCGATGATTACAATGGCCTGCCGATAACAGCACTTTATGATCGCGCTGCTCTGGTGGCGCTGCCCAAAGAAATGCGTACGGCCTACGTCGCGGCATGCCGTAAGACCCTGTCTCTCTCACCCAGGGGTTTACTGGTAACGCTTGAATATGAATCCAGCGCTATGGAAGGACCACCCTTCAGCGTTGCTACCGAGGAAGTCGAGCATTTGTGGCAGAGCCAACTCAGTCTCGTTGAGCAGGTGGATATGCTAGCGGAAATGCCGCGTGCTGTTGCGGCCGGTGTGCCACGTCTGGATGAATATTTCTGGGTTTTTAGCTAGCGACCCTTAGCATTCAAGCACCCCAGTTCCAATTGGTTTGGTATTTACTTACCGTTACCACGAAATGCGTCATCCCGCATACGGTGGTACATGAACTATTTCTCTTGCAGAAAGACGTGGACGTCGCGGTTCTCCTTCAGTCCTCCTTAACTAAACGCAATTATTTCGCGTACAATTAAAAAACACCAAACGGGAGAATCAAGTGACCATTACACTACTACAACTTTGGATGCCAATCGTGCTCGGTACGTTACTGGCATGGATCGCGAGTGCTCTCATTCATGTTGTGGCCAAGTATCACAACTCTGATTATCAATCACTTTCAAACGAAGAAGAGGTCATGACGGCCGTTAGAAACGGTTCACCAAAACTTGGAATTCATACGCTTCCCTACTGCACTGAAATGTCAGAAATGAACAAACCAGAGGTTCAGGAAAAATTCAATAAGGGACCTGTCGCTATTCTTACTGTGTTTCCAAACGGCCTGCCGAACATGGGCAAGCTGATGCCTCAGCAGATCGGTTTTTTCCTGCTTGGCTGCATATTGATTGCGTACTGCGCCACACAAGTGCTCTCGGCGGGTGCGGATTATATGGTCGTGTTTCGTTTTGTCTCTACCGTCGGCTTTCTGGCTTTTGGCTGGGCCGTTATTCCAATGAGCATTTGGTACGGACACCCCTGGCCCACGACCGCGAAATACCTATTTGATGCAGTGATATATGGACTAGTGGTTGCGGGATCATTCGCCTGGTTATGGCCGAACTAAAAAAGAGGCTGGATACATTTAAATACGAAAATGTATCCAGCCGGACATACATGCTATCAGGCCTAAATCGAACCTGACGCTAAAGCGGAGGTAAATGTGAACATCACTACTGTCAAACGCTGGACAAAGATCAGCTTGCGTACGCTGCATTTGCTGGCTGTGGTTGGTGTTGGTGGCGGCATATTGTTTGGTCTTGAAAAATCTTTATGGTTTGGCTATTGGTGGCTAGCCCTTGTCAGCGGTAGCCTGATAATGTTGATAGACCTGATCTCAAACCCGGTCTGGATCGTTCAGGTGCGTGGACTTACGATCGTATTGAAGCTTATCCTACTTGTATTTGTACTACTCACACCGGACTGGGCCAGCTTTTTATTCGCAGTTATCATCATTATTTCCGGTATCATTTCACACGCGCCCGGCAGCCTGAGGTATTATTCAATATATCATAAAAAAATTATACTTTCTGACGTTGATACAAAAGGTTAAATAATATATTCAATGTTATTTCTAGAATAAATTCAATGCCTCGCTCAGCCCATGACCTGTTACTGGACCACCTGGATTTATTGATGAATCTGGATCACTCGCTACCGATCCTGGATCTTGCAAGTGGAGCAGGACACAACGGCCTGCTGTTGGCTAAAATGGGTCTGCCGGTGACATTTGCCGATAAGTCAGCCACTGCTTTGTCGCTGGTAGAGCAGCATTTACAGGAAGCCGGCTTGTCGGGCCGGGTCTGGCAGCTTGACCTCGAACAAGCAGGGATTGAACCCTTGTCCGGGCAATGCTATAGCGCCATCCTTGTCTTTCGCTATCTTCATCGGCCATTGTTCCCTGCCCTTATGAACGCTGTAGCCACTGGTGGACTGGTAGTCTATGAAACCTTCACGATTGAGAACCGGCGCTTCGGACGTCCTAAAAATTCAGATTATTTACTCCAGCCAGGTGAACTGGCAAGCATATTCCAGGATTGGGAAATTATTCACAGTTTCGAAGGTATCCTGCAAAACCCGGATCGTGCCGTGGCACAAATAGTTGCCAGAAAGCCAGCAAAACGCCCTTTATAGACTTGTTCAGAGGCTCCTTAGAAAACTTCCGGTACAAAGCCCTGGTCTTCCAGCGGCGGACGGATATAACCAACTCCTGTTGTGGGTCGTTCCGATAAATCAATTTTTTTGGGAGTCAGATCCTGATAATCGACCAGGCTCAACAAATGCGAAATACAGTTCAGCCGGGCATGCTTTTTAACGTCGGAATTAACCACATACCAAGGCGCTTGCTTGATATCAGTATGCGCAAACATGAAATCTTTAGCTTTTGAATATTCGAGCCATTTTTTTCTTGATTCCAGATCCATCGGGCTTAGCTTCCACCTTTTTGTTGGATCAAGCAGGCGACCCTGAAAGCGTTTTTCCTGTTCCTTGTCACTGACTGAAAACCAGTATTTGATCAATAAAATACCACTTCGTTTCAGCATACGTTCAAATTCTGGGCAGGAACGCATAAATTCTTCATGCTCTTGCGCCGTACAAAACCCCATCACCTTTTCTACACCAGCGCGGTTATACCAACTACGATCCATAATCACCATTTCACCAGCAGCGGGAAGGTGGTTGGCATAACGCTGGAAATACCATTGGGTTTTTTCCCGGTCGGTTGGTGCTGGTAGTGCCACAACCCTACAGGTTCTCGGGTTCAAAGGTTCTGTAATTCTCTTGATCGTGCCACCTTTTCCAGCAGCATCACGGCCTTCAAATATAACAACTATTTTCAGTTGCTTATGTTTAATCCATGCCTGCAACTTGACCAGTTCAACCTGTAAGCGGGCGAGTTCCTTTTCATAGACCTTTTTTTTGATAGTACCTTTTCTGGTATAGATATCATCAGGTTTTTCTTGCTTCCCCATGGGCGCTCCTGTTTTATCGCGTAAACCCGGATGTCAATGTTAACTCATTTGACAGCAAATACGGCTGACCTTAATTTGAAACAGGGTTTGCGATGCATAACATTTTTCTCTATATCTTTCCGGCTTGCTCAGAAAAACTGATTTCAACCCTGTCCCCAAGCCACAAACAGGATGATGGCAGCATCGCAATCAGCTCCGGTTCATCCGCGTATGCTGGCAAGCGCCCTATGATCTGTTGTTGACTAGTTATTGACTAGTTATTGACTAATTCAAACCCGGCACGAACTGCATCCAGATTCATTTGTGCGTACTTCGCTGGTGTGTTGCGCCTGATCGCTGCTTCCATTGTTTGCAGGTCGCAGATATCTCCCAGTGCAATGAGCGCGCCCAGGCTGACAACATTAGTAACACGCAGGTTGCCCAGTGATATCGCAGTTTTGCTTAGTGGTAACGAATGGACTCTAAATTCACCACTGGGTGGTTCAGGGACCAGTTCTTCATCTACCAGCACCAGGGCATCCTTGTTAATCATGCCTTCGGAAATGGACATTGCCCGTTTGTCCAGGATTAGCAGATAATCCAGACCCGTCGCCAACGGGTAGTCAGCCGTTTCCCTGCTAACCACCAGGTCAGAACGACTCATTCCTCCCCGCGAAGTGGGCTCATAACTTTGTGACTGCGCAACATGCATGCCTTCAGAGCTCAGGGCTGCCGCCAGCATTTTGCCACTGAGACCCAGACCCTGACCACCTGTGCCACTCAGTCGAATCTCATATCCGTTGCCCGCACTCATTTTCCAAGCACCCGATGGCAGTGCGCCCGATAGGCGGCATAATACTCAGGCCTGTCTTCACGTGACAAAACCCCGGTTTCCCAATCACCAGCACGGAAAGGCTTATCAACCGCCGTGCCATCAAACTTGGGCAGAATACTACGCTTCTGACTCAACACCATTTCCGGAGAAGAGCCAAGATCATTCTTTCGACCATAAACTTCTGTGCAATCGGAAATAACTTCAACAAACGAGAAACCCTGATGAGCAATCCCTTCCTGCATCAGGTTTTTCAGGGCGGTAGTTTGCAGGGTGACTTCTCGCCCAACAAACGTCGCTCCGGCACCCTTGGCGAGCGCACAGGCATCAAATCCCGGCTCCTGATTGCCCATTGGTGTTGTTGTTGTAAACCTGTCGAGACTGGTGGTGGGAGAAACCTGGCCGCCGGTCATACCGTAGACTTCATTATTTAACATGATACAGGTGATATCCAGGTTACGACGCGCAGCGTGGATAAGGTGGTTACCACCAATGGCCAGACAATCACCATCACCGGTGATAACAATGACATGCAGATCAGGACGCGCCAGCTTCAGACCAGTGGCAAACGCAATTGGACGCCCGTGAGTGGTGTGAAACGTATTGGCATCAATATAAGCACTCAACCGTCCTGAACAACCAATGCCACTGACAACCGCCAACTGGTCTTTTTCAATATCCAGATCATGAATGGCCCAGAGCAAAGCGCGCAAAGCGATACCATGACCACAACCCGGGCAAAGGAAATGTGGAAACAAGTCCAATCGAAGATAATCCCGTATCTCAAATTGCCCCGTTGTCTTGTGCGCAGGTTTTTCCGTGAGCTTTAAAGGCATTACTGCATCACTCATGACCGCACTCCTCGATCCTGGACAGGATTTCATCCGGTTGAATGGACTCGCCATCAAATTTGTTGATACCGCTCACCATTGTGCCACTCGGGCACAGACGTTCTATTTCCAGTATCAGCTGACCGGCATTCATTTCGGCAACAAGTACGTGTTTTGCTCGCTCGGCAAGTTGCTTAAAAACCTTCTCAGGAAACGGCCACAGGGTGACCGGTCGTAGCAGGCCCACCTTGATACCTTTCTCTCTCGCAATATTGATTGCGCGTTCACTGGAGCGGGCAGTGATGCCAAATGCTACCAGCAGGATTTCTGCGTCTTCGCAACTTATCAGTTCATATTGCTCTATTGCATCCCGGTGATTCTCAATCTTATCCAATAAACGGCTGGTAACACGGGTCACATCGGCTGGAACCTGGGTCGGGAAGCCGTTTTCCAAATGCGTCAGACCTGTTGTATGCGTACGATAGCCATCACCAGGTAACGGCATCGGCGGGATACCATCTTCGTCCGCCTGGTAAGGCAGGTAATCACTGGCAGGGCCGCTTGCCCATTTCCTTTCTGTAGTTTCTATATCTTTCGCATGCGGGAGATCCACCGTATCAATAAGGTGCCCGATGGCTTCGTCATACAACACCACCACGGGTATCCGGTAGGTCTCGGAAAAATTGAAAGCCTGGATGGTTTGCTGATATATCTCCTGAACCGACGCTGGTGTCAATACAATTATCGGATGATCACCGTGAGTTCCCCAACGAGCCTGCATGACATCACCCTGCGCTGGACGGGTCGGCATACCGGTACTCGGCCCACCACGCATCACGTTGATCACGACACACGGCACTTCGGCCTGAATTCCGTAACCGATATTTTCCTGTTTGAGCGAAAAGCCGGGCCCGGATGTTGCAGTCATGGATTTAACCCCACCCATCGAGCCGCCCAGGCAAGCCGCCATTGAGGCGATTTCATCTTCCATCTGAATAAACACACCATCGACCGCTGGCAACTCTTTTGACATGCGTTCGGCAATCTCGGATGACGGTGTAATGGGGTAACCGGCAAACAAACGACAACCAGCGGCAATTGCACCGAGCGCGCAAGCCTGGTTGCCCTGCAGACTCTGTCGTTGTGGTATTTCTGACATCAGACTCTTACCTCTGTGGCTGTTACAACTGAAATGTTTTCTGCAGGCACCGCCTCGACATGAACCGCAATGGCAAAATCCGGGCATAACCACTCACAAACCCGGCAACCGGTACAGGCTTGCGGTTTGACCAGCTTGACGATCTGACGTTGATCCAGCGCAAGGCAACGCTCTGGACACATCTTCACGCAAATATCACAACTTTTACACCATTCCTCAGTGATTTCCAGACTGACCTGACGACGCATCAACGGGCCAGCCTGTGCTTGTACCGTTGTCTGACGCAAATCGGGCTCATGTGGTTTTTTCGTCCAGGCACGACCCGCTTTGAAAGCCTTGAGATTGGTCTCCAGTGTCTTTGCAGGCACAAATTCAGGTAACACTTTTAACCAGTCTTTTACCGGGAAATCCATGACGGTAGAAAGCACACCCAACAGGATAGTATTGGCAACCCTCTCATTTCCCAGTTCGATTGCCATTCCAGTGGCATCCGGTGCGAAGGTATTGGGTACCTGCGCGACAATGTCAGCAACCGTATGATGTGCATAACCATGTTTGGCATCGTGCTGTCTGTCACGGCAAGAAAATGGTGGAACTATTCTCTTGGTATCCGAGATAAACGTGCCACTATCCGGTTTCAGATAGCGTAGCCAACGCAGACCTTCGGCCCACTCAAGCCCCAGCACAACATCGGCCTCGCCCATGGGTATGGTCGGTGACCACACCTCTTCACCAAAACGAATATGGCTAAACACGGAACCGCCACGTTTGGCCATACCATGTACTTCACTTTGCTTGACCTGCAAACCCTGTTGCTGGCTCAATCTTGCGAGTATTTTCGACACCATGATGACGCCCTGGCCACCGACACCGACGATCAGAACGTTTGTAGGTCCGGTTACCGTGGCGTTCATGACGGGTTTAACTCCAGCGCCGGGCGGATACAATCACTGGGGCATATCTGTACACACAAGGTGCAACCGATGCACGATGTTTCATCAATTTTAATCTTGTGATGGCCATCCAGCATTTCGTCACTCCAGGACAGAGCCGGACAACCGAGGTTCATACAGGATTGACAGGCTGTGCACCCTTCAGCGCGAATCTGGAATGCGGGTCCTTTGATCTTGACCGGGTCCAGCACACACGGCCGGTTAGCGATGACCACTGAAACACCCTTATACTCGGTTGCTTCGCGAATGGCCTGGTAGAGTACACCAAGGTCATATGAATCAACTTCCTTCAGCGACTTCACACCCACCGCCCTGCAGACTTCTGCATAATTCACCTGGTGAGTTTCATCGCCACGTAAGGTTCTGCCGGTACCGGGATGGTCCTGACCACCCGTCATTGCGGTAGTACTGTTGTTGAGCAATAACACGGTGATATTAGCCTGGTTATAAACGGCATCGATCAAACCAGGAATGCCACCATGCAGAAAGGTGGAATCACCAATGGTGGCCACAATGGGTCTGGTTTCATTGCCTGCTTTGGCAAGACCGACAGCCGTACCAATACTGGAACCCATCGACACGCAGGTGTCCATGGCTTGTAAGGGTTGCATTGCGGCAAGTGTATAGCAGCCAATATCACCAGCAACACGGGCATCGAGTGCACGCAATGCCATATAACCACCGGTATGAGGACAACCTGAGCACAGCACGGGTGGGCGCACCAGTTCATCAAAATTGAGCATGCTCTTTATCTTGCGTGATTCAAGCAAACCGGCTTTTGCAAAACCTTCATGGACCAGCTCGGGTGAAAGTTCACCCGCCCTTGGGAAAAACACCTTGCCTTCCACCTTGTAGCCCATTGCGGCAATTTCTGTTTCGAGGAATGGCTCCAGTTCCTCAACCACAATGACACGCTCCACCGAGTCGCAGAACTCACGAACGCTGTCACGGGCCAGCGGAAAAGACGCCGGTAATTTCAATATGCTGAATCCTTGCAATACCTCTCTGACATAACTGTACGACATGCCCGCAGTAATGATACCGACACTGGTATCACCCTTTATCCATTGAGTCTTTGCCGACTCACTGAAGTATGTTTCCATCAGGGATTCACGTTCGATCACCACTGGATGACGACGACGTGCCGTTGTAGGTAGTGCGATATTTTCTGGTCGTTCAACAAATCCCTGGCTTTCAAATTCCTGGCGCTCGCCGACAACTACAGGGCTACGGGTGTGGGCAATCCGGGTCGTGCTGCGAACAATAATGGGTGTATCAAACTGCTCGCTGAGCTCATAAGCCCAACGGGTATAATCAAGTGCCTCCTGCGCATCTGAAGGTTCCAGCACTGGCACGTTGGCGAGTTTGCCAAACAAACGTGTATCCTGTTCGTTTTGCGAACTGTGAATCCCCGGATCGTCACACACAGCCAGCACCATGCCGCCATTGACGCCGATATAGGCTTGGGTAAGCAAAGCATCTGCTGCAACATTCAGACCAACATGCTTCATCGCACAGAAAGCCCGCACACCACCATAAGATGCACCATAGGCGACATCCAGCGCGATCTTTTCATTCGTCGACCACTGTGCATGCAGGTCTTGGCTCGGGTACTTTGCCAGGTTTTCCAGTATCTCGGTACTGGGTGTACCGGGATAAGCCGCAGCAACACGACAACCAGCTTCCCACACACCGCGGGCAATGGCTTCATTACCCGTCATCGGTCGGGCACCCTGCCCGGTCTGGGTAATGATGTTCAGACTTTCAGGCGCATTTGAAGAAACTCGCGGCTCGATAACTTCACTCATTTCGCCTACTCCGACGTTACGATACATATTAATGCTAATTAATTTTTATTTTGTATCATATATGGACAACTTTATCAAAATATATCGCAATTATTTTCAGCCAGGAAGATGAAATCACCCTCTTCTCCCTAGCAACAGCTTGACGTATGTAACAATATCGCCTCCAGTACGAGAAAAAAGAGACTTTACACCTTTGAGTGGGTGGATAATTTGACTTAACGGCGATGTACATCGTGCTCCAGATCATGCACACTTCTTCATGCTTTGTGGTGATGATTCCATCGCCCTGCCGACTGAATAATTTACCTCTGCAAGGACAGAAAATGGACATCATTATTATCAAAGGCGGTAAACCGTTGAAGGGTAGCGTTGCGGTTAGCGGCGCAAAGAATGCGGCATTGCCTTTGCTGTTTTCCTCGTTGCTGGCGGAAGGCGAACATCGCTTTGATAATGTCCCGCTTTTGAAAGATATCGAGTCCACAGAGTTGCTGCTCAATCACCTCAATTGCGAAACTCAAAGAATTGGGACGCAAATGAAAGTCACAGTAAACCAGCCTGAAAGCCTGGTTGCACCGTATGACATCGTGCGCAAAATGCGCGCCAGCATCCTCTGTCTTGGACCCTTGCTGGCACGGTATGGCAAGGCCAAAGTCAGCCTGCCCGGTGGTTGTGCCATTGGCTCCCGCCCTATCAACCTTCATATCGAACCGCTACGTCAGCTTGGTGCGCAAATTGAAATTGAACATGGCTATGTCATCGCCAAAGCCAAAAAACTGGTGGGTGATCGTATCGTGTTTGATTTTGCCACTGTTGGTGGCACGGAAAACATCATGATGGCAGCGACACTTTGTAAGGGAACCACAATATTGGAAAATGTCGCCAAAGAACCTGAAATTTCCGACCTGGCTCGCTGTTTACGTAGCATGGGAGCCCAAATTGAAGGCGAAGGCACCAGTGTAATCACCATTGAAGGTGTCGATGAACTTAAGCCCACTGATCATCGGGTCATACCGGACCGCATTGAAGCGGGCACATTACTCCTTGCCGGAGCAATCACAGGCGGCGATGTCAAGGTTATCGATTGTGTGCCCTCAGATGTCGATGCCCTGATCAATAAAATGACCGCATGTGGGTTTGAAATTGATACCGGAGTGGACTGGATGCGCGTCAAACCCTGCGATCGATGGCGTGCAGTTGATGTCAACACTGCACCGTATCCAGGTTTCCCCACCGACCTGCAGGCACAGTTTATGGCCTTGATGACCCAGGCCGATGGTACGTCTGTGATTACGGAACGGATTTTTGAAAATCGTTTTATGCACGTGCAGGAATTGGTTCGTATGGGTGCGAAGATAACCCCCAAATCTCAGGTGGCCGTGGTCCGTGGCGAGAAGGCTGGTCTTAGTGGAGCTCAAGTTATGGCGACAGACCTGCGCGCCAGTGCCAGCCTGATATTGGCCGGACTGGCCACTGCAGACGAAACGGTTGTCAGCCGGATATACCACCTTGACCGGGGTTACGAAAAACTCGAAGTCAAATTACAAAGTCTCGGGGCTCAAATTGAGCGGTGTTCTGTCTGACGCCTTAAGCTTGCTGAAGAGATAACACAGACAAAAGATTAAGCTTGCATGTCGAAAAGACGCTCAAACAGGTCATGAAAAATGATTTCGGAAAACATATCTTATGAAACATCTCAATAAAGAAGAACTTGAGTCCGGTTTGCACGATATCCGCAGATCGCCAAAAAACAAAGGTATTTTGAATCTGATTGTAAGAAGACCCGAAACCGAAAAAAGAGAAACGCTGGAAGAAGGCAGACTCGATCTGCTTGAAGGTTTGCTGGGTGATAATTGGCTAAAACGTGGGAACCGTAAAACTGAAGATGGTGCTGCAGACCCGGAGATGCAGTTAAACATTATGAATTCACGTGTCATAGCACTGGTGGCGCAACAGCCAGAACGTTGGTCTTTAGCAGGGGACCAACTCTATATTGATATGGATTTAAGTACCGAAAACCTTCCGCCGGGAACACGACTCTCAATTGGCTCAGCCATCATAGAAGTAACATCACCTCCGCACACAGGCTGCAAAAAGTTTGTCGCCCGGTTTGGTCTGGAAGCAATGATGTTTGTCAATTCTGGTATCGGCAAACAGCTTAGTTTACGTGGCATCAATGCCAAAGTTGTGCAAGCGGGTGTAATCCGGGTTCATGACATTGCAGAAAAGGTAAGCGGATAGCGTGCTGTACTGTCCAGACACCATCGGGTAACGTGCCAGCATGAATAATGAGTGGGGTTAAATGAGTGACTGACCAGTGGTTGGTACTTAAATTTGGCGGCACCAGTGTCACTGGCAAGCGACAGTGGGAAAC
Source organism: Gammaproteobacteria bacterium (assembly GCA_021772935.1). Taxonomy (GTDB): domain Bacteria; phylum Pseudomonadota; class Gammaproteobacteria; order Xanthomonadales; family SZUA-36; genus SZUA-36. The sequence continues at coordinate 50,778 of JAJFLA010000002.1, read as the reverse complement.
GATTGAATTGCTGGCCCGGCAACGTCTGGACGAAGGCTATCGTGTTTTGCTGGTTTGTTCTGCCGTGGCGGGTGTCACCAATGCATTGCAAGACCTGGCCGGACAGGCGAGCACCTACGATGACAGAAAACTCACAGATATTCTGTCTCTACACCAACAATTGGCAACAGAACTGGGTATTAAGGCGGACGACCTGCTCGACGAAGCCGTTGAACATATCACATCATCATTAAAGCAGATTTCCACTGCCACTAACGAGGCCGGTCGCTATGCAGGTATAGCCGCACTGTTAACGGTTGGGGAATGGTTAAGTACCCACATCGGGCAACGTGTGCTGGCGCGAAACCTGGCGATTGATTGGGTGGATGCCCGAGAGGCTTTGCACGCGCTTGCAGAAGACCGCTTACATGTCAAACGTGCCTGGCTTTCGGTGCGCTGCACCAGTGGCGCTGACCCCGTGATTCAAAAGCGATGGGCAAAAAAGGCCCCTCTGTTGATCACCCAGGGGTTTGTGGCTATGCACCCGCAGGGCGGAACAGCGTTATTGGGTCGTGGTGGTTCAGATACCTCAGCGGTGCTACTGGCGAGCCGCCTGGCCGCCAGTCATGTTGAATTATGGACAGATGTGCCAGGCTTGTTCAGTGCCGACCCAAGGGTGATCCCTACTGCCCGCCTGTTACGTACACTCGATTATGACGAAGCACTCGAAATGGCTGCCAGTGGTGCAAAAGTCGTACATTCACGCTGTATTCGTGCAGCCGCGAGCGCCGATATACCCATACGGATTTGTGACCTGGGTCGGATTGGATTCACCGGAACCACAATACAACATTGTGACAAGACTTCTGCCACTGTCACGGAGGGTATTCGCGGCGTGTGTTGCCAACCACAAATGGCCGTGTTACTGCTGCAGAACCTGGATATGCGTGAACAAATCGGATTCCTGGCCTGGGTATTCACGCAAATCAGCGAGGCGGGTATTTCCGTCGATCTGGTGGCTACCTCAGAGACCACGACCACGCTGGCGATCAATAAACTCAGTAATTACCTGGACGATACTGCCCTGTCCGATCTGGCAGCAACACTACGGCAGCGATGTGCGGTGACGGTTTTCGCTCAATGTAGTGCAATAAACCTGGTCGGCCGCGGTTCGCGTGTAGCCTTAGCCAGGATAGACCCCGGCTCGGAATTTTTTGCCAGTCATCCCTTATTGATGTTGTCCCAGTCAGCCAATGATTTGTGCATCAGTCTGTTAGTGCATGCAGCGGATGCCCATCAACTTCTGAAGACCTTGCATGAGTCATTGCTCGGTAATATTGCTGAAGAAGAATACGAATCAGAGGTCTTTGGTCCTGCATGGTGCGATCTGGGGAACTGAGTCAGTAAGCTCAAACCAGGCATGTCACTGGGCCTGAAACGACATTTCTCTATCAAATCATCCGAGAGTATTGGCCGGAATTCCAGGCTGATTTGGCCAGTCATGGAGCACGTATCGGCCAAGTGTCGTCGGCCAATTTTAATCTGTTTCAATGCGACAGGCTCGAAGTATGGGCAGCATTAAAAGGATGTTCAATCTTGCCGCTGAATCGCTGAAAGCAATCGATCTCTCCCCATGGTGTATCTCATTTTTCGAAATCGCAGGTTTGTGGGTAATTATCTTTTATTCATCTATACTCTGGCTTTACCGAACCGCTTCCCGAGAAGGTACTGGATTGACATTCGACGAAGGCTATATCAAGTACCTCAGCCACTGGACACCGGGGCCCGCCACACACATCATGGCGGCACGAGATCTCGATACCTGGCGCAAGCCATTGTTCGAAGCCGGGCTGATCGGCCAGTACGAGGATCTAGGCATCGGCTACGGCAACATAAGTGTGCGGCGCGGCTCGCGCGACCTGTTCTTGATCAGTGGCACACAAACCGGTCATTTGAAGGTCACCGATGAGCAACATTATTCGTTGGTTACCGATTGCGACATCCGCAGCAATATTGTCAGGTGCAGCGGGCCTGTCCAGGCCTCGTCGGAAGCTATGACACATGCTGCAATCTACGCACTGGGTGACGCGATCGGCGCGGTCGTACACGTCCACAGCGCCGAACTCTGGCAGCGCAACCTCGACAAGCTGCCGACCACCGACCCGAACGTTGCCTACGGCACGCCTGACATGGCCCGCGAACTCGATCGACTCTACCGGATGGCAGGCTTCAAAGACGCCGGAATCGCCGTGCTCGCTGGTCATGATGAGGGACTAATCAGTTTCGGTACAACGCTGGAGGAGGCGGTTACGCGAGTATTGCGCATCGCCAGGGAGTTGCTTTAGCCTTCTCGGCTTTCGATTTCCTTTTCGTTATATACCAGACGTGTGGACCAGGGGATGGGGTTCCGCAGGGCGTGATGTGCCATACAAGCCCCCTCTGCTTCATCGAGTAGCGCGCGGATCTTTTCTTCTGACTCAGGGCTTTCGATAATCACATGGGTTTCTACTTTTTCACACTGACCTTCAGTTGTGTGACCAAGCGTCCGCATCGTTCCAAGATTTGTCATAAAACGAATCCGCTGTTCAAGACGCAACGAATCAACCTGAATTTTACGTGCTGTGAGAATATCGGTGAGATGAGTCATTAAACAAAATCCGATGCCAGCCGCAAAGAAGGCAAGTGGCGGTGGTGCTGTATCATCGCCAACGGGTGGTTGCTCGTCACAAAATAGTTTTACCGGGCTAAATCCGGGAATATTCACCTGAACCACGCCACTTTTCTTTTGCCGCCCATGCGCCTCGGCAATAAGATTGACTTCAAAGTGAAGCGGTTCTGGTGGCCGTGATTTCTTGAATGGCCCTGCTTCGTATTGGCTTGGGGCAGGTGTTGTATCAGCGCGTTCGCCAACGTGGAAGGACTTCAGTTCTGTCATTTTATTTGCTCTCTATTTTTGGTTCTATGAATTTGGTTTCTAATATTAGTGTGAGGGAGCACCTAAGACCACGTCTTTTTGCATGTTCAGTCTGGTCTTTTCCCTGATTGAAAGATTGGAACTGCTTGGCAAAGTTTAAACATGGGCTTGCTTGTATTCATTCTCGACATCTTAAATCCGACAGGCTCCTGGAGCCTCAATTCAGGTACGAATTTGTTTCTGGGTTGGCATATCACCAAAGCGTTCTGAGCAATGACAGCAACAGGTGTTTCACGACGGCAAGCTTTGAGCTATACCTGAATCAAAGCCCGGAATTGGTATCTGAATATCCAGCTTCTGCGGTTGCAGTTGACCCAGATCATTGTTGGGTTTAGACCCCACGGATATAGTTTCGCCCAACTGAAGAGCACGGGCGCCATGAAATCCGCCGTATCACTGGTCAGGCAAGCAAAAAAATCTTCCGCTGGTGCTCCTATCAGTCCTGCGTGTATGGATATAGTTAAAGAAAAGTCCTATTTACAAGAGGGGTGGGTAATTGCCAACCACATCCTCGTTTCCTTTCATGTGGCATTTATTTCCTCGGTATTGGCAATCCCCGACGAAGCAGCGACAAGGGAAGCGGTGCTGCGCTTTATTTTCATGAGCCCCGAGACCATCATCTCGGCAATTTTCACCTATACCGTCTTCCACTGTGCCATTGCATTTCACGAAATGGGCCACTTTCTGGAGGCAGCGCGTCTACGCGCACTCAGCGATTCGATCCAGGATTCCATTGAAGCCCGGCTTGTTGGCTCTTTTGCAGCACGCTTGCCTTATCTGCTTCACCTGTTTATACGCACACCTTACGGACACGCGACCGGGATCAAGCGCGAAGGGCTCAATTATTACCCTGATGCGCCCTACAATCTGGCAGTTGCGGCAGCCGGTCCGCGCGCTAGCCTCAAGGTCGCCCGGTTGGCACTGCCGGTCGGTTTGATCCTGTTGGCTATCGGGCTTTTACAGGACGTGACTTTTGTACTTAACCTTGGACGAGTGCTGCTTGGCCTGGGTATGGTCACCGGTCTCGATTTCCTGTTGGCCGACCCAGGCAAGTATCGTGAATTCCGCAACCGCGAAAAACGTGCCAATGAAGCTGCCGCAGCGCTGCCGGACAGCGAGAGTTGGGCCGGTATGGCAGCAGCAGCCAAGTGCCGTATTGTCGAACGCAGCATGCAGATAGCCAGCCACCCGCACATTGGTATCATCAGAGCACCCTGGCAATTCCGTAACTGTGGAATGGGTGGACGACATACAGAAAAGGAATACCCAGAATCCAATATCAGCATGCAGGAAGCCATGTTCCTGATCCTGGGTGCTGTAGATTCGCAGGAAGCACAGGAAATGACCGTGCGTCTGCAAAATCGTCTGAAAGAGATCCTTGAGAAAGCTGAAGGCTGTCGTGTTATGGGCATCGGCCTTGAGGGTGGACTGGCACCTTATGTTGACCGTGGAGAATACGAACTACCCGAACTACGTCTGTGGGTCATGATGAAGCAGACGATAAAGGAGTGCGGTTATCGCCCCGGTGTGGATGTCGCCATAGCACTCGACCCTGCGCTATCCGAACTGGAAATTGCTTACCGCAAAGAATTTGACATGCCTGACAGCGTTGGCATGTATCTTTTCTGGCGCGATCACGCGAAGAAAGTGATGGACCGTGACGCAGTACTGGCGATTTATGAGACTGCGATTGTTGACCTCAATATTCCAATCCTTTCTATTGAAGACGGCTTCTCCGAAGACGATCTTGAGGGCTGGCACAAGCTGCTCGATAAATTGGGAGATCGTGTACTGGTGATCGGTGACGACCTGGTGACCACCAATGACCGCACCATCGAAATGGCCACAGAGAAAAAGTTAATAAATTCCGTGTTGGTAAAAGCCAATCAAATTGGTTCGCTATACGAGACTTTGCTGGCCGTACTTGTAACCCTCGGTAAGGACTTGAACCTGATCGTTTCGCACCGCTCCAAGAGCCCAAACGACGATATGGAGGCACACATTGCGCTGGCAACCAATGCACTGGGGCTCAAAGCCGGTGGCGGTGCGAATACCGAGCGACTGGTCAAGTACCAGGCCGTCACAACACAGATGGAACGGGTACTGGAGGCCGATGTAAGAGAGCCCGAAAGACCGGAATTTGCTATCGTTGAACGTCTTCGGGCGCGCGAAGAACCCACCAACGCTGGTATTCCCACGGTGGGTGTTGACGTCCGCCTGGCCTTGCCGGGCGGTAACCCTGAAAGCCGCGTACGTTTATCATTTCATGGTGCAACACCCCTTGGAACTTCGTCCGGAACCGGTGAGGCCGTACACCTGGTTGATAGTGTATTCGAACGTGCTGAATATGTGGAAGCAGTCGAACGGCACGCGCAACTGGTCAAGGAAATTGAGCCTGGTGTTTTTGCATTTGGTGCCAAAGTTAGTCGTACTCAAATCGAGTCGACCCAGGACAAAGCCCTGTTGGCGCTGTTTAAGCGCAGCCAACGCTACGAAGGCAAGGGTTGCTTGAATGCAGTCGATCACGTACATGAATTTGCCGCACCACTATTTGAAGAGGAAAACATTGCAAACTGGAGTTTGTTTGATATTGACCGCGCCTTGCTAAAACTGGAACTCTCCACCGCCAGACGTCGTGGAAAGCTCACTGACGACGCAAGCCAGCAGACTGAAATTCAGGTTATGCAGCGTAAGCAAAATCTTGGCATGAATGCAATTTTATCAACTTCACTTGCACTCGCACGCGGTATCGCGCATGTGCGTGGACAAGAACTATACGAGTTTCTGCGAGAGGAAATGCTCGTCATCATTGAGCGTCTCGCCGGCAAACATGGTATCGCCATTCAAGGCAGTCTCTTTGATGACTACTTGACTGCCCTGCGGGAGGTGAACACCAAACTTGAGTCCCAGGGATTGCCACTTTATGACGCCTTACGCAAAGTAACGGGAATTTATCACCCGGTTGATGAACAGACCACAGTAACAGCACCTTTTATCCCCAGCGCGGTTGCAGTTGTCGATGAAGACATGTCTTTTAGCGCTCAGGAACAGGCGCATATAACCAAGCTGAATCGCACGCTGGTCGATGCCTATCTGCGCGACACCAACAATGACGGCGAGGGCAACAATAGCAAAATCACGCTTCGTTGTTACCTGGAAACGATGACGTTTCTGGGACACCGTTACAGGATGTTCGAAATTGCCAACCATCGTATCTTCAAAGCAAAAGACACCCTGATCGTGCCATACGACGCACATGGCAACTTGTCAATTTACGCCCTGCAAAAAGATTCAGAACAGCTCGTGAGGCAATTGCAATTACCTCACGGCACACTTGTTACCGATGCCCTGATCACCGACCTGGCAGGACTTCAGGGTGATGTTATCGACCTTGAGCGTGAGATTTATCATCTGCACATCGACGATATGCCTACCATCCAGGTTGCAAGACTACGTGATCTGGCCCGACTGCTCAGACGTCTGAATAGCTGTGGTAGCCGCCATGAGGCTGTGTACCTGTTGCGCTTCCTGGTTGCGCGTCTTTGCAGTAGCTCATATCGGGGAATGCCCGGCGCCAAGAATCTGAAACCAGAAATTACCCGTGTGCGACTCGAACTAGCCGAGTTCATGAACGGCCCCTTCGCCGAGCGCTTGCGTTTGCCAACAAGTATTCTCGTACGCAGCATCTCGGGTCTGGTATCACAACCAAAGCTGATCGACGAGGTCTGGCAGGACACCATCGACCTTGCCGAGGTGTTTGTCCGCGGCAGCACAATTACCAACGAGATCCGCAGAAGCACACACCATGCGATGGGTAAACACACACTCAAGCTGGCACGAGCATATCAGCAGTGGTTAGACACAGGCACAGCGGATTTCCCAGACCCGGACCGCGAGATACCAGGACCCACTGATGAGGCTGCGCGCTCAAACACAGAGATTTCTGACCTTGTAAAACGTATTGTTTCCAATCTTGAACAACTCCTGGGTAGCTCACAAATTGCAAGACGACTCAGCGAGTGGCGTGACACTTATAAGAACGAACTGGTGGCTTGTGAATCAGGCAATAGCCTGGAAGAAGAGCTCGAATCATTGGTGATTAAAGGTATCCAGGCGAGCAACCCGTGGGTATATCAACACCGTCTGCGCAGTCTGGCCAGTAAATTGCGAGACGGTAGCTGGAGCGTAGAAGCAAGCGAGGCGTTTAAGACCAGCCTGGAAACTTTACAGAAAAACCTGCCAGGCAACGCCGACTATCCTGCTAGAAAAGTTGAAGCTGAAATACGTAAAGCGGTGACTGAATTTTGCACATGTATTCGTCGTGATCATCAGGTGCCGTTGTTTTCCGCACTGGATGAGTTACTCGAGCTTTATCAAGGTAAAGAACAGTTTGGTGCTTTTGAACGTAGCTGCAGTCTCCGGCGCGAGCTTACAACCCTCGCAGGGAACGGCATATTCTCAACTCAACGCTACCTGTTACACCAACTCGATTGTATTTTGGAAGAGTTGGGGTTTTTTGCCCTGAGGCACGTCGCCTCTGATTACCAGGAGCATGGTCTGGTACTGGAAGAGTGTTTAAATATCGTACACCTGTGCGCTGGCAACCTTGATCGGGATGGCCTGTTTTCACGTGAACTTTGGGATCTGTCCGCGATGCTCGTGAACGCAGCGCGCAGACCCTCTGAATTACTCGATGTGCTGGAACAAATACAGCGCAACTACCATCGTCTTGTGCATCGTGTCAGCAACGCTTACGAGGTGATGGCGGAACACCTGGGTTATGGACCTAACGAAATGCGTGCGGTGCTGGCTAACTTCCAGAGAACCATGCATGACCTGAACAGCCTCGTACATTTTTCGGACCTGGCACGTGGTTTCCTCTCTGAAAGTGGTCGTGTGATAGAACAAACGACGCTTGGCGGTGCGGGTGAAGACCCCTGGGATTTCGTTCACCTGTCGCACCGCAAAGATATTAATTATCGTGTCGAGAACAGACAGGCCGCCAGTCTACAGGCACGCTATGGTGGCAAGGGTAGCGGGCTGATTTACATCGCTTATCTTGGGATTCCCACCCGCGATGGTTTCATTATACCAACGGTCTTGCCCCGTCTGGAGTTGCACAACAAAGAACAACAACGTTTTGAACGTGAAGTGTTGAAACACGTGCGCTTGATGGAAAAAGACATTGCCTGTAAGGAGGGCTCGCCGGCACGGCTCGGTGACCCTGAAGCACCCTTACTACTCGCCGTACGTGGTGGCTCGGTTTTCTCAATGCCAGGTATGTTGACAACAATGGTGTTTGTCGGCATGACCGAGACTATCGCCGAAGCCCTGGCACGCGATGACGAGTGGTATGCATGGGACGCTTACCGGCGCTTTCTGGTCTCCTATGCATCAGCTGTCTGGAATCTCGATCTTGAGGCACTTGATCTGATTGAAAACATCAAGCGACGTCTGGGCGTCTCACTTAAAACCGACCTTCCTGGCGCAGCCATGCGCGAAGTAGTTGAAGCCTCAAAAGAGGCGATTCGAGAGGCAGGTTACGCAGATCAACTCAAGTTGATCCTGAACGACGCCGAACTCCAGTTGCAAACCGCTATAGCGGCAGTACATGCATCCTGGGATAGTGATCGCGCCCGCCAATATCGAGAAATCAAACATTTAAGCCAGGGATGGAACACGGCGGTAACCGTGCAGCAGATGGCTTCCGGAAACCGTACCAACCGACAAAAACTACAGGTTGGCATTGATGAGACGAGCATTTCACTCACTGGCGTCATTCCCAATACTCGTATGCAAGCCACAGGCTTCCGGGAATTTACCGGTGATGTAAAGTTCAGTGCCTGCGGTGATGACCTGGTCGGCGGTACGACTGCAGCCAAATCCTTCGAGCCGGTACAACGTTTGCATAGTTTGGCACCCATGCTGGAACGCAAACTCAATCACGTCAGCGCCCGACTGAGACGCTTCCTGGGCTCAGATGCAGAAATTGAATTCACCGTAGACCGTGGTGTATTAAGTGTCTTGCAGGCACGCAGCGCACAGATGGATTTGTATGCCAATCCACGCACTTTTAAAGATCCGGGTCTACCGTCAGGACAAGGTATTGGCATTAGTGGTGGCGCGTTTCGCGGCCTGGTCGCTTTTAACCTGAAAGATGTCAAACGTCTGACCGAAATTTTAGACGGCAAAGCCGGTGAAGCGGATGGCGTATTGCTGCTGCTGGAAAACCCGACCCCTGATGAAATACCCTTAATCCTGAAGGTTGACGGCTTACTCGCGTCCAGGGGTGGTTCAACTTCACACGCCGCAGTCTGCATACATGGCATTGAAGATAAACCCTACAGTGCCGTGCTGGGTGTACCTGAACTCAGGGTTAGCGCGGATAAGGCCATCTTCACCAAGGCCAACGGTAAACCTGGGCATACAGTGCATGCAGGTGATGTGGTATCCATACATGGGCAAACCGGAGAAGTCTTTGTCGGCTCGCGTCAGGTACTGAGCATCGAATTGGACGAAACAACTACAACAGACCAAACCAAATCGGCATCAGACTCCACACCGGGGTCAGACTCAAATGCACATGAAGTTGTTTGATTAAATAACTGATGCGTGATGCATTTGAATCTGACCCCTTAACCTGCAAATCCGGTAGAATCTCCAAAAACATGAACGGAGTGTAGCCGTGCAAATATTAACAGCAATCCAGGTACGCGTACTCGGCTGCCTGATGGAAAAAAAAGAAAGTACACCCGAGCAATACCCGTTGACCCTTAATGCCCTGCGCAACGCCTGCAACCAGAAGTCCTCCCGTTACCCAATCGTAAGCTACAGCGAAGGTGAGGTTGGCCACACAATCCGTGAACTCGAAGCGATGGACCTGGTACGCGAACAATGGGGTGCACGTGTGGCAAAGTTCGAACATCTCGCCAACAAAGCCCTCAAGCTGCACAGCAAGGGTATCGCCCTGATATGTGTGCTGATGCTACGGGGCCCACAAACCCCAGGTGAATTAAAAACTCATTCGCAGCGTCTGTTTGCATTCGATGACCTGGATGATGTGCAATTTGCTTTGCAACAGCTGATCGATCACGATCTGCCAATGGTAGCCGCCCTACCCCGTAGCCCTGGTCAGAAAGAAGGCCGTTATGCACACCTGCTTAGTGGTGAGCCCGATATTTCAGAGCCATCCACGCCAAAACCTTCAACGGGTTTGAGTGCCAGAGTAGCTGAGCTGGAGGCTGAATTGGAAGAAATACGTCGCAGGTTGAGTGTCATTGAAGACGGTACTACTGTCGGGGCCAACAACGATTAGACAAGTCCCTGGGGGCAGACTCAAATGCACCTGAGCCAGGTGTGACTGATTGATCATTGTTTGCTGCGTTTGAACCTGACCGCTCTGGCACACCCTGGGGTCAGACTCAAATGCACCTGGGCCAGGTGTGACTGATTGATCATTGTTTGCTGCATTTGAATCTGACCCCTCTGGCATGACCCCTTGTTGTGCAGCTTAGGCCTCGTCGCAGGCTATTGCTTCCAAAAACATCGCCCCATGACGTTCCAGCTTGACCTGGCCGACGCCATTAATCTCAAGAAACTGGGTCGCGTTGCATGGTCGCTCACGACTCATTTCCACCAATGCGGCATCACCAAAAATGACGTAAGGTGGCACCCCCTGCTCTGCGGACAGTTGCTTACGCAACTCCCGCAAGGTTTCGAACAAGCGTAGGTCATCTTCACCCAACTCGGCAATCGGACCGGATTTTCTTTTCTTCTTCTTGTGCTTTTCCAGCAAACGCGGTCGAGCCAGTTCCAGCGTCTCTTCTGCCCGCAATAAACGCAAGGCCTGGGGTGTCAGTTTCAGGACCGAGAAAGTGGCGATATCCTGGATTAAATAACCCCGATGAATCAGCTGGCGCACGATCGATGACCATTCAGCCGCACTATGTTCCATACCGATGCCATAGGTCGTGAGTCGCTCATGATTGAACTTGCGAATGCGCTCGTTATCCGCACCACGTAATACATCCACCACATGTCTGATACCAAAGCTCTGACCCACGCGATAGACGCAAGACAACACCTTACGCGCAGCCTCGGTGGCATCGTATTGCTGTGGTGGGTCGAGGCAAATATCACAGTTGCCGCAATCTGTTTCCATCTGCTCACCCAGATAACCCAACAACACACGCCGACGACACGTCAGGCTCTCGGCAAAGCCAACCATCGAATTCAATTTGTGCGCATCGATTCGACGCTGGTTCTCGCTGCCACCTTGCTCCAGGTGATAACGGGCCGTGGCCACGTCCTGCATACCGAACAGCAGTAGCGCATCAGCTGCCAGACCATCGCGGCCGGCACGCCCAGTTTCCTGGTAGTAGCCTTCCATGTGTCGTGGCAGATCGTAATGGACCACAAAGCGCACATTGGGTTTATCTATACCCATACCAAACGCCACTGTTGCGACCACAATCAATACGTCATCACATATGAAACGCTCTTGCACCTGCCGACGTGTTTCAGCAGCAAGACCGGCGTGATACGCCGCGGCTGAAAACCCACGATCACAAAGATACCCGGCAATCTCCTCTACCCGCTTTCGGGATAAGGCATAAACGATACCGGAACTGTCTGTCTGATTACCCAAAAACCGATTCAACTGACTCTGTGGCTGGTGTTTTTCCAACACGGTGTAACGGATATTTGGCCGATCAAAACTGGTTGTGAATTGGCGTGCATCATGCAACCCAAGCACCGCAACAATATCATCGCGGGTCTGAGGATCGGCGGTCGCAGTCAAGGCAATGAAGGGTACCTCGGGGAAGTACTCCCGTAATTCGCCAAGTGCTGCGTATTCTGGTCGGAAGTCGTGTCCCCATTGCGAAACACAATGAGCCTCGTCGATAGCGATCAAAGCCAAGGGGATATGTTCCAGGCTGCTGATGAAACCAGGTCGCATCATCCGTTCCGGTGCTACATACAAAATGTCGATTTCGCCATTGTAAAGCCGCGACAACACAGTCCTGGCTTCTTCCGTTGTCAATGTAGAGTTATACATGGCTGCCCTGACGCCATTGGCCAACAATGAATCCACCTGGTCTTTCATCAGGGAAATCAACGGCGAGACCACAATCCCCAGACCTGGGCGATGTAGTGCCGGCAACTGGTAACAAAGCGATTTTCCACCGCCCGTTGGCATCAACACAAAAGCATCTCCGCCGTTCACTACCTGCTCGATAATGTCCTGCTGAAAAGGCCTGAATTGCTGCAAACCAAAAACCTGGTGGAGTGTATCGTCAATGGAAGTCATGGGTCTGTCGAGTATTCCGGCTAAGGGGATTGCTAACTGAGTAGCGGTCATCATACCTTTAAGCATACATTTTGACCTAAGCAAATCTTGTCGACTCCAAATTGCTTAGACTAAAACTATGACGGTCGAATTCATATCCGCAAAAAACGGTTTTTTACGTAAGAAAATGGACCGAGCGCATACTCAAACATGACCTGGGGCAAGCCCATATACAGCTACGTGCTCAAAGAAACCAAATCACTCCGTTTTTCAAGACTCTGTTTTCTTTCCAAAGGACGAATCCAAAGGAATCAACAAGGCAACAATAAACGAAGGAACTGTCGCGGCCAACACCCAGATAAAGAAATTTTGATAGCCGATGAGTTCCTGTAACCAGCCGCTGAACATCCCCGGGATCATCATACCGAGCGCCATAAATCCCGTGCAGATTGCATAATGGGCCGTCTGATGGGCGCCGTTGGCAACATAAAGCATATACAACATATAGGCTGCAAAACCAAATCCATAACCAAACTGTTCGACACCGATCGCCAGATTGATAATCAGAAGATTGTCGGGCAGTGCCGTTGAGAGAAAAATATAGACTGCATTTGGCAGGTTGATCGCGATAACCATCCATAACAGCCAGCGCTTCAAGCCATGCCGGGCCGCCAAAAACCCGCCCAGCAAGCCACCAATGGTCAACATTAATACACCTATCGTCCCGTAGGCAAAACCAACCTGAGCGGTACTGAGCGCCAAGCCACCCAGTTCCGGTGAGTCCAGTAAAAACGGTGCTGTCAACTTGACCAACTGGGCTTCGGAAAATCTGAAAAGAAGCAGGAAAGCGAGAATCAGTCCAATCTGAGGTTTTCGAAAGAAAGCGACAAAGGTCTGCCAAAAGTCCCGCATGATGTCGGTGTAAGTTTCATGCAGTGTTGGCTTGTCCTTAAGCGGTCGTGGCAGTGCAAACCGGTGCCAGGCAAAGAACAATACAAACATTCCCGCCATCACATAAAACGTTATTGTCCAGGCCAGCACCGTACCGTGCTCAACAGCAGACCCAACCTGGGTCGCTGTGACAGTGCCAGCAGCCTGCATGACACTTTCTATCTGCCCAGCCAGCATAATGAGGAGCCCCTGACCCACAATCATCGCAAGACGATAAAAGGTACTACGGATACCCACAAACCAGGTCTGGTCATGTTTGGAAAGACCGAGCATATAAAATCCATCTGCGGCAATGTCGTGGGTGGCAGAGCTGAAGGCCAGCAACCACAGGAAGGCCAGTGAATTTCTCAAAAAATCATCAGTCGGAATAGTAAGTGCGACGCCACCCAAACCCGCCCCAATCAATAGCTGCATCGCAATAATCCAGGCTCTCTTGGTCCTCAGAATATCAACGACCGGGCTCCAGAATGGCTTGATGACCCAAGGCAGATATAACCAGCTCGTGTAAAGGGCTATATCTGTATTTGAAACCCCCAACCGCTTGTACATGATCACTGAAACACTCATGACAACGACATAGGGCAGCCCGCTTGCAAAGTAAAGACTTGGAATCCATGACCACGGGCTCACTTGTTGATAGCCATGCTCTGTTTTCATACTTCTGTACCTTGTATTTTTGACCTAATTTAAGCAAACATCAGACAGTTTTTCGCGGGCAATTTCCAGGCAACCCAATACAGGCTCATCCACTACCGTTAACTTACCGGGTGGTATCTGTAGTTTGCCAAGTCGAGTGATTAACTTGTCACGAAAAAATTGACTATTGCAGACGACACCACCTGCCAACGCCAGCGGGAACGGTGCAGTAAATGCCAGTCTGCTCGCAACCGATGAAACCAGTTTCACAGTCTCGGCAATCGCGTGATCAACAATGCGACACGCTACCGCATCACGGCAGACCGCAGCATCCAGAACCACCGGGGCAAGCGCAGCAATTTCGTAACGGGTATCACCACCAGCGGTCACTTCCTTGAGAATAGCCCTGGGGTCTGAAGTGTTAAATCTTTCCATCACCAACTCAGATAACATGGTTGCCGGCCCGACCTCGTCAGCTGCCTCTGCCACTGCTGCAAGCGCTTTGTAGCCAAGGTAAAACCCACTGCCTTTGTCACCAAACCAATGGCCCCACCCACCTTTGGTGACTGATTTCCCACTCGGACCAACGCCGACTGCGACCGAACCGGTGCCTACGATCAGCGCAATACCGCAACCATTTTCTGTACCGCGTACAAGGACAGGGTTCACATCGTGGGTAATCTCGATACAGGCGGAAATAGCGCGATTATTTGCCCAATTGGATACTTCAAACCGAACATCGGGCAAGGTACTGCCAGCCAAGGCAAAAACCGCATAGTCCACCTTGCAATCTTTCATACACGCCTCACGCAGGGCTTCATCAACCGCCTGGTTGAGGCTGGCCAATGATTGCTCTTTGCCTGCCAACCGCATATTGGATGGCCCTGCCTTGCCCCGACCACGGATACATATTTGTCCAGATTCATCCAGTGTGGCGATCAGAGCTGCTGTCTTTGACCCCCCGCCATCCACACCCAACAAAAGTCTGCAGTTTTTGGCAACCTGGGTAGCAGATTGATCGGGACCGGGGCAGGTTCTCACTATCTACTTTTCCCGTTTGAAGATTCAGCAGATTCAAGTGCAAGACGCAAATGCCCTTTAACGGATTTTAGATGAGTGCGGGCATCTCCAGGTGAAATGCCAAGTTTATTCGAGACTATGGCTGTTTTAACTTCACCACCACAGCGGTCCAACAAGGTACTCGCTTCGGCATGGCTACAATCAGTTAAAGACTGCACTATCCTGTTGGCCCTTTCGGCCAATTTGGAATTGGTCGCCCGCAAGTCGACCATAAGGTTACTATAGGTCTTGCCAATACGTACCATCGCACCGGTGGTCAGCATATTTAACACCATCTTGGTTGCCGTGCCAGCCTTTAATCGAGTTGAGCCGGACAGTATCTCCGGGCCTACCACGGGAATGATGCTCAGGTCAGCATGCCGCTTCAGTTCTGCATCCTGGTTACAACTGAAAGCAATCGCATAGGCACCAATTTCACGGGCATAATCAAGCGCTCCGACAACATATGGCGTGCGCCCGCTGGCAGCGATGCCAACCACAACATCAAGAGTGCCGAGCTCTATATTTTGTAAATCATCCCGACCCATTTGCAGTGAATCCTCCGCACCTTCAACCGCCCGCAAAAACCCCTCTGGGCCACCAGCGATCAATCCCACAACCAATTCTGGCTCTGTGTTGAAAGTTGGGGGGCATTCCACTGCATCCAGCATGCCCAGGCGACCGGACGTACCCGCACCTATGTATATCAATCGCCCTCCCCTGGAAAGCCGATCCGCAATGATTTCTATTCCACGTGCAATGGGTTCCGCCACCTGTCCCACGACATGTGCGAGCTTTTCATCCTCTGAGTTGATCAATTTCACAATCTCAATTGCGCTAAGATTATCCAGGTCGCGCGTCAGGGGGTTGCGCGCCTCGGTAGTCAACTGCCCAAGGGAAGTTTTAATGAAATCTGCCATGGCAATAATCCGTAATGTGAAATGGTATCTGATCACAACCATTGCGACCCTGGGTGAGCTGTGTGGTGGTGCCCGTTTCCTCATTTATCAATAGTTCGCATCCGGGTTCCCGGTGTTTTTGAATACTACTATTCATGGAGAATTCCAAATCTCTCCTTCAACGATTCATTCTGGCGATAGGTCCAGTCATAGTACTGCCTGTTCTTGAGCCCGGTTGCCGCCTTCTCATCAAGCAGAACCGAGACATTTTCATGCAACTGCAAAACAGAAGCCGGACACATGGCTGTTACCGGACCCTCCACCATTTTGCCAACTGCATCAGCCTTGTTTTCGCCGGTTGCCAACAACAAAATTCTGCGCACATCCATGATCGTTGCAATGCCCATCGTGATGGCCAGTTTTGGTTGAAACTCATCCTTCGAAAATAAACGGCTATTATCTTCAATTGTCTGTTTTGTAAGTGTTTTAATACGTGTTCTTGAGCCCAGACTTGAACTGGGTTCATTAAAGCCTATGTGGCCGTTGGCACCAATACCCATCACCTGCAAATCAATACCGCCGGCGTCATGGATTTTTTTTTCGTAGAGGGGACCAACAAGTCGCGGATTATCTTCTTCATTACAAGCAGGCAGGAATGTGTTGTGCTTGTCTATGTCGATGTGGTCAAAAAATTCACGGTTCATGTAGGCACGGAAACTTTGATTATTATCAGCAGATACTCCCAGGTATTCATCCAGGTTGAAGCTGGTCGTCTGTTTAAACGACAGGCTTCCATCCAGATATTTTTCAACCAGGCGGTGATAAAGGGCCAGTTGCGTGCCGCCGGTTGCCAGACCAAGCACAGCCGCAGGTTTGACACGTAATAGTTCACCCAGCAAGACCCCGGCCGTGGCTGCGACGTTTTCAACATTTTTCAGAACGATAACTTCCATCTATTCGCTTACCTCGCCATCAATCCAGCTGCGATAAAGGTTCAAGTCATCATCCACCTCGATAAAGCTGGCTTTGAAACCGGGACGAATAAAACCTAACTGGTCTTCTAATCCAAGTGCCTTCGCCGGATAACAGGAGGCCATACGTAATGCTTCCAGTGAATCCATCCCGGTAAAACGGATGGCATTACGCACCGCCGAGATCATATCGAGGTCAGATCCAGCCAGTTGACCAGAGCGGGACCGGCAACAGCCGTCAATCACTTCTATTTCAACACCATCAAACTTGAATTCAGTACATTCGGAACCGACCGTGGCCATGGCATCGGTAACCAATATGGCGTAACCTTTTCGTTTAGCGGCAACAGCCACGGCAAAGGTGGCCGGATGCACGTGTTGACCATCAGCAATAATTCCGAACCAGCTTTCCTTGTCTTCCAGTGCGGCCCCGACCATACCCGGTGCCCGGCTCTCAAACTGACTCATAGCATTGAACAAATGAGTAAAACCCCGTAGACCGGCATCCAGCGCTTGGCGGGTCTGTAGATATGTCGCTGTACTATGGCCACCGAAAATCAGTACACCCTGATCAGCAAGACGGGAAATCATATCCTGGCTGGTCAACTCCGGGGCAATAGTGACCAAGGTCCGGCCTGGCGCTAGCGAAGTAAGTAAATCAAACGCAGTTTCATCCAGCCTTTGCAATTTATCAACGGCGTGGATACCACCTCTGTCAGCATTGAGAAAAGGACCTTCAAGATGAATACCCAGCACGCCAGGAACCCCGATGGCAATGGCCTGACCAACTGCTTCGATGGCCTGTTTCATGGTGGTGAAATCACCGCTGATTAAGGTCGGCATAAAGCCGGTCGTACCATAGCGGCGATGAGCCACCCCGATACGTCGGATGGTCTCCACCGTGGGCGCTTCATTGAACATGACTCCCCCACCACCATTGACCTGCATATCAATCAAGCCAGGTGCAAGCATGTTCCCCTGCAAATCCCAGCGAGTTTTAATCGACTCTGGGACATCCTGTTGTGGCAAAAGTCCAGCAACCCTGCTGTCCTTCAGAATAACTGCCAAGCCATCGTGTAGCTCTTGCCCATCAAAGACCCGGCCATTAATGATTGCTTTTTTCATCACATCATCTCTGCAATTGACCTGTTTCCAGACAAGCGGCTTACTATGTGTCGGCGCCGGTTTGAGGGTTACCGGAGCCTTCACCGATGCCCAACAGCAACTGAATAGACCAAGCTGCGAGCCACGTCAGCAAGGCTCCGACTGCCGCGTACCATGGCCAGTAAAAGTCTGTCCCCACAGCCACAGCCGACAAACCTGCCACTCCCGCTACAAACCCAAGCAGGGCCGCAGGCTGCTTTACACGGGATGCAGACACTGCCAGCAAAAAAAGCCCCAACACCGGCCCGGTCGCAAAACCGGCGATTTTCAATACGTTGAAGACGGTGCTCTCGGTGGTGCCGATAACACCCACGAGTATTGCAATCGCGACCTGTACAACACCAAACCCAGCGGTAGCCATTCGACCGGCACACAATTGATTGTGTTGCGAAACCTCCGCTTTGCATAATGGTAGCCAAACGTCGTTAATCAGCGCCGTTGCCGAGGAATTCAGCGAGCTTGAAAGTGTCGACATGGCTGCGGCAAAAACGGCTGCCAGGGTAAGACCCGCCAAGCCAATGGGCATATAGTTAACGATAAAGTAAGCAAATAACTGGTCACCCTTTCCGCTAGTCAGGGGACTTGGCCCTGGAATCTGTGTAAAAAAACCGGCCAATGCGATGCCTATCAACAAGAAAATCGCAAACTGCAGAAACACAATCACACCACTGAACGCCAGGCCAAGAGAGGCATCACGCTGGTTTTTAGCTGAAAGATAACGCTGTACCATAAGTTGGTCAGTGCCATGTGTAGCCGCCGTCAGAAATGCCCCTCCCACCAGGCCTGACCAGAAAGTCATGCTTGGTTTGGTCAGACTGAAATCAAAATCAAACAAATGCAATTTGTCAGTTTCAGTGGCGAACTGCAGCAAATTTTGCAATCCACCCGGTGTATTCAAAATGATGATCGTAAACGCGGCACCCGCACCCAGCATATAGATGATAAATTGAATACTGTCGTTCCAGATAACCGACTTTGCACCGCCTACCAGCGTATAGATGATCGTGATGAGACCGAGCAAAATAACTGAAACTGTCAAATCAAGCCCCAACACAATTTGCAAAACCAGCGCCGTCAGGAAAAGTCTCAACGCATCACTCAAATTGCGTGTGAAAAGAAATAATATTGAAGTCAGTCTGCGGCTCAGCTTACCGAAACGCGACTCCAACACCTCGTAGGCGGTAAAGGTCTCTTTACGAAAGTAAATCGGCAATAAAACGTAGATAATCAGCAAACGGCCAACAATGTAACCCATTGCGATCTGTAAAAAAGTCAGGTTCCCATTCAGGGCAGCGGGAATTCCCGGCAGGCTGAGAAAGGTAACAGTGCTAGTTTCCGTCGCTACAATAGACAGCAACAAGATACCCCATGGCAGTGAACGCCCACCAAGAAAATAGTCTGTAGAGGTCCTTTGGTCGCGACCGACCCAAAGACCGAAGACCAACACTGCCACCAGGTAAACGATAACAATCGTCACATCGAGTAAATGTATGTTCATGGAAAAACTCATAACATAAAAATCAGCGTCCAAAATAGCAATCGGCCCGGTATTCCGGGCCGATTACAGCACTTATAACAACATATGTGACAGGTGTTTCAAGCGACCCCCACTCAGAAAATAAACTTGGCCAGCAATTGCAGCCGTCTCGGATTAAAGAATTTTCTCGGATCACCAAAACCGGCGCTGTTGACCTTGGGCTGAATGTCGTAACCGGTCTGACTGTCAAAGACATTGAACAGGTCCGCACGTAACTGGAGATTGTAACGCCCGTCGTCACCAAAAAAGAAATTCTGGGTGTAGTTTAAGTCCAGCTGAGCGTGTGCCTTGGTTCGGTTTGAACCTGCCTGCTCTGCAAAACGAATGGTATCGCTGGTGCTGCCACTACCTACACTGGTCAACAGCTCACGGAAAACTTCTACGTCCCACGCTTCCCATGGTTGACCGGACTGGTATACAAAATAGCCGCCCACGCTGCCATTCCAACCAAATTCATAGAATCCGTACAGCTTGAACTGGTGTGGCCTATCACCACGCAGGGTTCCATCTTTGTTATCCCATAATTGCCTGCCGGCGTCATCGGCCAGGTTTGACGAGCCAATAAAAACGTTACCGTCGTTATTTGTGGTCGAGTTATCCTGGTCAAAGTTGCCAGTGTACTCACTGTAGACATATGAGCCCTGTAGATAATAGTTGTCTCCACGCCACTCGGCTTCGAGATTTAACTCGTAATAATCAGTTTTGGCTCCATCCAACTGGGCGATGACAAAAGACGAACCGCCGATCTCCGCACGAATTTCATCCAGGTTGGGAACGTAGAGCTCCCGTGGAACACCAGGAGGCGGCTCAAACAGGACACGTGCATTGTTATTGGTATCTTCCCAAAAATCTCGACCGGCACGGTAACGTACATGTGCACGAGTTGTCAGACGGTCATTGACTTCATAGCTTGCGCCAAGCAGGAATTCATCAACATAACGTGGGCTGATGCCTTGTTGGAAGACTTTACCCGATGACGATCTCACTGGATCAACTTCAATGAAGTTACCATTTTCGTCAAAACGCGCCCGAATGGAACGTCTCAGGTTTCTACCCCAGGACGCAGCCCTTGCCAGCGAACTTGCAGACGGATGATAGCGCGCATAATTGACAAATAATGATGTGCTGTTGTTCATGTCAAAGGTCGCACCCAGACGTGGCTGGATCATATCGCTGAAGCTGATTTTCTTCATCAGGTACCTATTACCCACTGCCAACTCAAAACCGGAAATATTTGAATCGTTTTTCTTCAGACCCTCGCCATACAGTTTATCCTCACTTAACAACACACCCACATTAAAGGTGAAATCATTCCAATGGATGGTGTCGTTGAGCTCAATATTTTGCGATTTGGTTTCAGAATGGATCGCTGGGATAAGATTACCCGAGCCAGAAAGAAGACTCATTTGTTCAAAGCGGGCTTCGTAAAAAATTGGCGTGCCATCGCTTGTGGTTGTGCGACCACCAGGTACGGTAATAGAGCCCCAGCCATTCGAAGTCCGGGCTAAATCCTCTTCAATTTTTTCCCGGTGATAACCGATATGCACATCGTGCATCAGACCGGCACCCTCAAGTGTGAAGTCATAACCGAATTCGAGACTCTGCCGTGCAAAGTCCTGATCATTGATGGTACTGGCACCACCGACCGCACCACCACCAGTGGCAACTCCGTTTTCAATAAAACCGTACTGATTGATGATCGGTTGTACAAACGCGTTGAAAGCGTCCTCACCCGGACGCAATGTTGGAACACTTATGCGCCCCTGTGCATCCAGATTGCTGATATCCAGCGAATCACCGATGGTAATCGGAAAATCGAACGACGTATCAGGCCGTGAAGCCGTATCGAGCTGAAAATCTGTGAACTTCAGATAGGCGTTACTGTTGTCATTAATAATCCACGACGCTTCCAGAATGCCAATATCCTGTGAGGCCTCGTCTCCAGTTGAAGTCGAAGCCGCTTCGAACTCATCGATTCCCTCGTTTTCACTGCTCCGGTCCGAGGTGCGGAAACTGGCATCGATGAGCAGATTATCTGTAGGTGCATACGTCAGTTTGCCAAAATACTCATCACGCTCACTTTTAAAGTCAGGCACTTCACCATAAGCGTTTGCGCGATTAACGCGATCGACCGTAGGCCGATAGTAAGAACCATAAAAATACAGTTTCTCCTTCAATATGGGCCCGCTCACGCTCGCCGTGATCCACTCCTTGTCTTCTTCGAACTCAGTGGCACTGTCATCCTTGCGACTGTCGGCCATGCCCGCACTTTGTACCTGGTAACTTGCTTCCCCATGGAACTCATCACTACCTGACTTACTGATGGTATTGATGGTGACACCACCAGAGCGGTTAAAACCTATCGCCTTGGCGCCACCTCGGATAATGGATACCTGGTCGATATCATGAGTTGAAGGTTCAGCTGACAGAGTACCGAACAATGGTAGTGAGACATCTACACCATCAAACTGGTAAGTATTGTCCTGTCCGCTACCACCGGCACTTGGGCCGCGAACGGTATCTTCCGTGTATTGCACACCCGGTATCAGTTTAAGTAGATCCCGATATTCCTGACCTACCGGTAAAGCGTCGAAAACCTCATTACTAACTGATGCGCTGATGGAGGCACCAGCCGTATCTACCGCAAGAGAACTGGTTGCGACAACCAGCACTTCCTCCAGAGCCGACTCATCAACCGAATAATCGACCACAAGGTCAACCACTGCTCTTTGTTGTAAAAGCACCAGGGTCGCACGTTCCCGCTTTGTGTCATCTTTTAATGTAAATGCGAGTGTATATTTACCGGGTGGCAACAGCGGCAATTTGTAGTCACCATTCACATTTGTGGTTGCTACGCGTGTGCCTGGCAACCTGCTACTTGTAGCCACGATTGATACACCTGAAATCGCAGACCCATCAGAGGCGTCGGTTACCCGACCAGCGACTTCACCCGATTGCTGTGCCAGTAATGGTGTGCTGAATACGGCAGCTACGACGGCCACCAGCAAAAGCATCCATGCCGTCCTCCATTCACTTGAAAATGTTTTTTTCAACTTTGATTGACTTGTCATCATGTAATTCTCGCTCGGATGGTTAAGTTAAAGAATTGTTATTCTGTTGAGGGTAAAATATCATTACTCAGGGGAAAGTAAAGAATTATTTATTCCTTTGTGCTATTTTTTTCTTCTGCTCTGAGTGTCAGTCACCCAAAAAGCGGATAATCTGGGCCGTGAACACCAACGGCTTACGAATAACATGGAAAACTATGACTAAATGCCACAAACAATTGCCTGATCTGGTTCGAAGTTTTATTTTCATGTTTTTCAATCACTCAAAACCAATTGCAACATTGTTGACATTGACTTTGGCAACAATGGGCTGCGCCTTGCAACAACCAAACCACGTGATTGTTAAATCTGCAAACCAGGATACACGTGTCAGGATCGTGGTAATCCATCACACTACTGCAGACTTCCAGGAATCACTCGATATACTGACCGAACCTTCGGACAGACCTGTTAGCTCCCACTACCTGGTGCCCGAGCCTGGTGATCCCAGTTATTCAAATAAGAATTTGAGACTCTATTCACTGGTAAGCGAGGAAAAACGGGCCTGGCATGCAGGTACAAGTTATTGGGCTGGAAAAACTGCTCTCAACGACATGTCGATTGGAATAGAGCTGGTCAACCAGACCTATTGCCACGAAACCAAGGAAAGAATAACTCCCGAAGCCATTGACCTGGAACCGGCAAGAATCTGTTTTTACCCGGATTTTGCTGAACCACAACTGCAGATATTGCTTGATCTGTTAAAAGGGATCCTTGAACGGCACACGGAAGTCAAACCTACCCATATCATCGGTCACTCGGATATCGCCCCGCAGCGAAAAATAGATCCAGGTCCCAGGTTTCCATGGCAGAGACTTTACCGGCTGGGCTATGGTGCCTGGTACGATGACAATACTGTTGTGAAGTACTGGGAGCAATTTAGAAAAGAAACCCCACCGCTGCTCACGCTCCAAACCGCACTGCACACTTACGGCTACGGCATTGAACTTAGCGGTGAGCACGACCACCAATCGAAAAACACGGTGCGTGCATTTCAAATGCATTTTCTACCCTGGCAGGTAAGTGGCGAATTCACCGAGGAAACCGTCGCGGTTTTATACGCCTTACTGGAAAAATACTATCCATTGAAGCTTGACCTTTTAATGTCAGCGAATGACAAAAATGCAGATACCGGCGGTTGACGAATTTTATATTCGAATAAGCATTCTACAATACGTGGTATGGCCTATATTTATGCTATGGTACCCACATTATCAGAATAATTTATTCCTTTATATCCAGGTAAAGATACTGCTCAAGAGCAACCAGATCATGGTAGATATGAAATGAAAATTCAAAGTATCCGCTTCGGCATGCTCGGTGTGCCGCTGAAAACACCATTTAAAACCTCCATGAGAACGGTCAAGGAAATCGAAGATGTCGTCGTCATCATGGAAACAGATACCGGTCACGTCGGTTATGGCAGTGCACCAGCCACGGCGGTCATCACGGGTGAAACCCATGGCTCTATTATTGAAGCTATCAACAAGGTCATTTCGCCGGGCTTGATCGGGCGGGAAATCGAGGACCTGAACACTCTCACCGATAGCATCCAAAATTCCATCGTCAAAAATTTTAGCGCCAAAGCTGCGACAGAAATCGCTGTTTATGACTTGTATGGCCAACTTTATGGCGCACCATTGTATAAATTACTCGGTGGAGGCGACAACGTCATCACTACCGATATTACGATCAGCGTGGATTACATCGATAAGATGGTGGAAGACACCATGGCCGCGATTGATCTTGGCTTTGAAACACTCAAGATAAAGGTTGGCAAAGACCCTGCGCTGGATATTGAACGTATCAAGGCCATTTATGCAGCCGTCAACGAACGCGCATTGATAAGACTGGATGCCAACCAGGGCTGGACACCCAAACAAACCGTCTCTGTATTGCGCACACTCGAAGACAGTGGCGTGCAACTTGAGCTGGTGGAACAACCGGTAAAAGGTGACGATATTGAAGGTATGAAATATGTCACCGAACGTATCCACACTCCCGTCATGGCTGACGAAAGTTCATTCGGTCCTAAAGAAGCCATTGAATTGATAAGAATGCGTGCCGCAGACATCATCAACATCAAGCTGATGAAAACCGGTGGAATTTCAAATGCCATTAAGATTGCCGATATTGCCGGTATTTATGGTGTTGATTGCATGATCGGCTGCATGCTCGAATCCAGCATCGGGGTTGCAGCGGCGGCCCATATCGCGGTTGCTAAGTCTTCGGTCATCACCAAGATCGATCTTGATACACCTTCACTGGGTCAGTACGACCCGGTCAGAAGCGGTGTGCAGTTCAACAATGCCGAAATTACCATCACGGATTTACCCGGTCTCGGTATTAGCAAGATTGACAACCTCACAATGCTCGACATTAAAACAGCACCAAAAAAAAATTGGGCGAGAAAAAGTACCGGCTAAGTAAGTAGCAATTTACAAAAATACACCGCACTGAGTGCGCCCACTGCATCGGCCGTCAAACCCGCTATGAGAGCATGACGACTGCGACTGATACTGACTGAGCCGAAATACACCGCGAGTACATAAAACGTAGTTTCCGAAGACCCAAACATGGTCGCGCCGATTTTTGCAGTCAGCGAATCAGCACCGTGTTGATTCACCAGGTCGGTCAGCAACCCCAACGAACCGCTTCCGGACAAGGGACGCATCAGCGCCAGCGGGAGGTTTTCGGGCGGAAAACCGATGAATACCAGTACAGGGGAGAGAAAATTCAGTAATAAATCCAGTGCACCCGATGCCCGAAACATGCCCACAGCCACCAGAATTGCCACCAGGTAGGGAATAATTCTGACCGCAATACTGAACCCATCCTTGGCGCCTTCGACAAATACTTCATAAACTTTGACTTTCCTGACACTGAGGGCGTACATGGGGATACCCACGAGCAAAAGTGGAATAATAAATTTCGAACCAAAATTCAAGCTCTCTACAAAAGACTCAATCATGATGCATTTTCCACTGAAAACCGCTTCATTTTCTGCAGCATCCTGACCATAAAAATAGCAGTTATTGTCGAGCAGAGCGTGGCCAGTATGGTGGTGATAAATATCTGACTGACTGCCACTCCCATCAAAGCGACCACGGTTGCCGGCACAATCAGTTGAACACTGGATGTATTGATCGCCAGGAACATTACCATGGCATTGGTCGCGGTATCTTTTTGTGGGTTCAGTTCCTGCAACTCCGCCATGGCTTTAAGCCCCAGGGGGGTTGCCGCGTTCCCCAGTCCCAGCATATTGGCTGCCATGTTAAGCACAATTGATCCAATCGCAGGATGATCTTCAGGAACATCGGGAAACAGACGGATGGTAATGGGCCTTAAGCCCCTGGCTATAATTTTAATCAAACCTGATGCCTCGGCAATTTTCATAATTCCGAGCCAAAGGGCCATGATTCCAATCAGACCAATGGATATTTCAACCGCCAGCCTTGACATATTGATCGCTGCTTCTGTTACGGCGTCAATTTTCCCGGTGAAGATGCCGGCAACAACGCTGATCGCCATCATTCCGAACCAGATGTAATTAAGCATTCCTTTTCCTTGTTTCTTGTCAAATAACAGGTGATTCGGGGATCAGAATATGGGGATCCTCGGCATCAGCGTGAATTTCAACTTCATGGGAGACAGGTAGAGTAGCCTGATAATCACCATGTCCACAGGGGAAATTACTGATGATGGGAATATCCAGGTCACTGCACACATCGAGCACGATTTCATCAATATCCTTTCCAAATGGAACTTCACTATCGCCCATTTCCAACGCCTCCCCTATTATAAGACCCTTGATTTGATCAAGGCTGCCACTGTTGTGTAAATGCAGCATCATGCGCTCAAAAGCGTATAACTTTTCATCGATCTCCTCTAAAAACAGAATCGACCCCCGGGTATCAATCTGATCTTTCGTGCCCAACCTATCAATCACCAGGCTAAGGTTGCCACCCCACAGCGGGCCCCTGGCACAACCGGGTTTAAGACTACGCGCCCGGCAAGCCTGTGTAGACCTTATACGTATGTCATTCTGGCCGGATAACACCTGCTGAAAGACATGCAAATTGTAATCAATCGTTTGTTCCCCAAAGGTCGTTAACATCGGCCCATGAAATGTGACCAGCTTGGATTTTTGAGCGAATGAAGTTAAACATCCGGTGATATCGCTGTAGCCGATGAATATTTTGGGTTTCTCCCTGATGCTGTCATAGTCCAGCAATGGTAAGACCCGGTTAACACCATACCCCCCTCGAGCGCAAATGATGGCATTGACCGTTACATCTTCAAACATGGCCATGATGTCCTCGGCCCTTTGTCGGGGTGATCCGGCACACTTGTTTTCTCTCAAGCCAGTGTTTTTCCCCAAGACCACTTTATAACCCACGTCCTCAAAAACCTTAACAGCACGCGCCAGTCGTTCCTGTTCCAACCAATATGAAGGACTGATGATGCCAATTTTTGCCCCAGTGGCCAGTCTTCTTGGTTTTATCTGTCCAGTCACCTGGTATTCCTTCAATATAGATTTGCAGCCATCGGCCAGCGCGTTTAGAATAATTTATTCTTATTGGAATGCTAGCGTTCCATTATATATTCATCAATGATAACAGACGGATTAAAATTTTATTCAACACCCCTGTCTATCGATACATGCGGGGAAACGATTAAACTCTATTTAAGCCTGCTGTGATGGTCGATAAATGAGAATAACTAAATTCATTTTATGTAGTTTATTAGTGAGCATCTGTAGTGCTACCTGTAGTGCTGCAGAAATCTTGCAACAGGAAAGCACGCAGCCTGGAACATGGTCCACAGATGTCATCGGAATTGAAGAAATGCACTTATCAGCAAGTTTCTGGGTTGAACAATTGGAAAAGAATCGAAAGGTACTGAAAACCGAGACAGAGATATCGGAATTCAATAACAGGGTATTTAGCACCGACCAACATATGGTGGACCTTGACCTTTTCCCCGATCTGCTCTCGGGCCAGCAAGTCAAGGAAAGCATTCAGGCCATTAGCAAGCCCTACAAATCTGAGCTCTATCACGTCAATGGTGAAATTCTGAACTCGGAAGGCTACGGGAAATATACGGCTGAGCTTGGTCTGGAAAATATTGGCGAGTCGGTCCGGGTCCAGTTCGCGCTTGTTGTAACCCGCTCAGATATGCGCACTTATCCGACCGATGATAGCTTCTACAAATCGCGTGAAAACCAGAATCTGGACCGATTTCAGGAAAACGGCCTGTTCCCAGGTGATGCGTTGGCTGTGCTGCATGTCAGCGCCAACCGTGAGTGGTCGTTCGTACAGTCTTACAATTACGCGGCATGGGTCAAAAGCAAGGATATTGCTATTGGAGACCGTCAGACTATATTGGAATATAAAAATGCAGCACGTTTTCTTGTCATAACAGGAGACAAGGTAATAACAGCATACAACCCCGAGATCACTGTTCTTTCAGAACTACAGCTCGACATGGGCGTACGCCTCCCACTGGCAGACCGAGCGATCGAAAACAACCGACTGTACGGTCAAAATCCTTACACAAGTTTCACCGTGTTGCTGCCGGTACGAAACAGTACGGGCAAGCTGGAAATCAAACCAGCACTCATTGCTCGCAACAAGGATGTCAACAAGGGATACATCCCCTTCACCCGGGAAAACATCATCCATCAGGCATTCAAGTTCCTGGGTGAACGCTATGGCTGGGGTCATTCCAACAATGCGCGGGACTGCACCGGGTTTGTGATGGAAATCTACAAGACCTTTGGTATCCAGATGCCCCGCAATACCGGCCAGCAGGGCTCTGGAACCTTCGGAGAAAACACTCGTTTTGGCCCAGCCAGTACCCTGGAAGAAAAACTGCAGATCCTGCACGGGATGGATGTGGGCGACCTGATCTACGTTCCAGGACACGTACTAATGTATATCGGAAAGGTGGATGGGCAGCCCTATGTTATCCACGATGTGTCTGTATTCCGCTATACAGATGCAAATGGGGAGTACTACGAGGGCCTTCTGAATGGTGTATCGGTCACCCCCTTTATCCCACTATATGGTTCGCGTGAGTCCAAGTATATTGATTTGATGTATAACATTAAACAAATTCGTTAAATCATTGTAATACTTTATATTAATTACTGATTCAATCTTCAGTCTGATAGACCAACGGAACACGACCGGTCAGACCGGCAAGAATTTCATAACCAATGGTACCCGCAGCCGCAGCCACCTCATTGACACTGAGGTCTTGCCCCCAAAGTTCCACCGGATCGCCGACTTCCACTTTTTCAAGCTTCGTCAGATCCACACTAATCAGGTCCATTGAAACCCGGCCAACCAGGGGTGCACCCTGGCCGTTCACCAGCACAGGCGTGCCATTCGGTGCATGACGCGGATAACCATCTCCATAACCAATAGCCACCGTGCCTACTACTGATTGCTTATTGGCTACCCAGTCAAGTCCGTAACCAGTGCCACCGCCTGGCGGGATATTCTTGATGTCGATGATTTCGGATTTCATGGTCATAGCCGGATTCAATCCGAATGAGCCGCCACCCATCGGACTGTTGCCATACAGCATATAACCTGGCCTGTTCCAATCAGCGTGAGTTTCCGGCCAACCCAGGATAGCTGCTGAATTGGCAATACTGAGGGCGAGATTATGCTTTTGAGCGTAGGATCGTATCGTACTTACCTGCCGCATGGTCATGGGGTTAGCGAGATCATCGGCACAAGCTAGTTGGGTACACAGCACCAAACCCTGTTGGACATTGGATGAGTTCAACAGGTCTGCACAGACTTGATCGATTGCTTCGGGCACAAGACCCAGGCGATGCATGCCGGTTTCAATCTTTAACCAGACTTTGACCGGAGCGACTAATTTTGAAGCAAGAACCCATTCAATTTGTCGCTGATGATGCAACAGCAACCAGAAGTCCCTGGCCACAGCTTCGGCAATATCAGCAGCACAGTTGACACCCTGTAACACCAGGATTGGTTTGCTGATGCCCGCATCCCTCAACTGAACAGCCTCATCAAAAAAGGCGACCGCAAAAGCCGGCGCCTCTGACTGAAGTGCCTTCGCGACATCCACCAGGCCATGACCATAGGCATTCGCCTTGATCACAGCGACACTGCTTGACGCGGGCGCGTAACGCCCGGCAAGCCGGTAATTATTAACGATGGCACCCAAATTGACGCATGCAGTCGTGGGACGCATCAGCTTTGGCACGGTTGCATTGGAACTGGGGGATTGGCAAATAGATTCATCACTCTACCCAAGAGAAATTGAGATCCTCAAAATCAAAATCACCATCATCGAGCTTTGACATACTCATGGCAATGGTCCGGCCATCTCCGTCCCTCTCAAACAGGACGTAAGCATCGGCCTCCAGCGTCCTGTCAACCCAACGAACCACAAAACGGTTGCCGTCATGGTGAAACATGTCGCCCAGAAGTTTCGGGGATCTGTCTGATGTGAAGATCAGCTTATCTTCTTTCAGGTGAATCGTCACATCCCCAAACCACGGGTCCCGGTAACGGCCGGTGAACAGCGAATAATCAGGCACACAACAAGCCTCCAGCACTTTTTTTGCTGGTGCTTCAGCTGCTTGTTCCGCACCGGTCGCAGTCAATTCCTCTTCCTGTCTCCTGGCTTCTATTTCATCCGTAAGAACTTGTATCCAATCCACTTGTTCAACCGGCATGAACGAACGCACAATCGTATTCATCACCGCCGAGCGTGCAGTGGAGCTCGAGCCGTTGCTAAGCAGCACGATACCCAGTTCCAGCTCCGGGATGAGAACAACATAAGACTTCATCCCAGCCAGTGTTCCAGTATGTGACACTTGCTTGAACCCGTGTACATCAGCCAGGCGCCAACCGAGGCCGTAAGCCTTAAAATGTGTCCTGTAAAACTTAAAATCACGTTCACTCACAGTTCTCAGTGTACGCGGCTGCCACAATTCCTCACTCTGTGCTGCACTGAACAACTTCAGCCCCGTTGTGGTGGCACCCCGGTTTAACTGAATCATGGCCCAGGTCAGCATGTCATCCAGACTGCAAACAACCCCACCAGCCGCCGCCGATATCGGTGGCTGACGAGGTATCCGTCCACGTTCAATCACCGACAATTGTCCTTCGATCACACCGTGGGGCGCGGCTATATTTTTCATTTCCTTTTTTGGTATCTTGCTGGCGAAGCAGCGTTTCATCCCTGCCGGCCGCATGATCCGACTCTCGACAAACTCGCCCCAGGACTTATCACTGACACGCGGAACAATCTCACCGGCTACGATGTACAGCAGGTTATCGTAGGCGTACTCGGTACGAAAACCGCTGACCGGTTTAAAATACCGAAGGGCATGAATGATATCTGCACGTGTGAATGAATTGGGTTCCGGCCACAGTAACATGTCACCGACGAAACTCTGCAAACCACTGCGGTGTGTCAGTAGGTCCGTCACTGTGAACCCGGCAGTCACCCACGGATCATGCATACGAAATTCTGGAATATAATCAATAACCAGGCCGTCCCATGAAATCAATCCATCCTCAACCAGGATGGCTAATGCCGCGGTCGTAAATGCTTTGCTGTTGGATGCGATCTTAAACAAGGTGTCCGAATCAATCTTGCCCGCCTTGCCAAGTTCCCGGACACCGAAACCCTTCGCAAGCACGATTTTATTAGCCTTGACGATGCCAATGGCCATGCCTGGCACACTAAACTCCGACATTGCCCGCCCGGTCAGCTTCCCCAGTGCTTCATCACTGATGCCCTCGCGCTCAGCCGCCCAGGGACCTGATGCGCACAACAGCAGTAGTGAACACACTGGCCATCTGAGCCAGGTCAATACAGATCCATTTCCCACCTGGCACGCAGGCATATCAATTTCCGGGTACATCATCTGGAAGCCTTTCCTCCTTAAGTCACGATATTCAATATACATTTAGTAGAAGCTGCCCTGTTTACAAATAAACCAGACTCACGGCCATATAAATCAGCAGTGTGATGAAACCGGCGACCAACGCATAGGGTAATTGTGTTCTTACATGCTCAAGGATGTCACAGCCCGATGCAATGGAAGAAACGGCTGTTGTGTCGGAAATCGGTGAACAGTGATCACCAAAGACACCACCGCCAAGTATCGCGGCGAGTACCAGAGAGGGTGGCAGACCCAGGGTCTGAATCAACGGCACGCCGATAGGGATCAGAATCGCAAACGTGCCCCAGGAGGTTCCAGTTGAGAAAGAAATCAGTGCCCCAGCCAGGAATAGCATAGGAACGACCATGTACAGGGGAAGAAAATCCCCCACCAGTCCGGCGATGAATATACCGGTCCCAAGATCCTTGAGGCTTGAACCGAGCGCCAGGGAGAACAACACAATTGTTACCAGCGGCAACAACTCACCCATGCCTTCAAAACCAATTTTTACCAGTTTGATATGGTTGAATCTGCCACCGGCAATCATCATCAAATAAGCAACAAGACAAGCAAGGGCAGTCGCGTACAGTACCGAGCGGGAACCGCTACCGTTAGCCATTACGCCATCACCAGTCCAGATCATAAAACCGATCATACCGACAACCATTACGATCAACGGTACCAACATGTAGGCCGGATGTGTTGCTTCAATCTGCAATTGCGCAGCGTCGACATTGTTTGCCTTAACTTCACTTCTTGCCAAGGGACCAAAATATTTTCCTGTCCAAGCCGTGAACAGCACGATTAGCAGTGTTACCAACGCATAAAAATTCAACGGAATTGTGCCCCACAAAACCTGGGCTGCGGTCACCTCAAATTCGTAACTGTTTAGTAATATCAGGATATAGGCACCCCAGGCGTTCAACAGGATTAAGATGCATATCGGTGCCGATGTACTGTCAATAATATAGGCCAGCTTGGCACGGCTTAAACCGAAACGATCGAAGATGCCACGGGACAATATGCCAGCAGTCAGGACACTCAGGTTGGATTCCACAAAAACCGCAACACCCACGCCTGATGCTAACAAGGCCGCCTGCCTCGGATTTCGTGCAATCCCACGCCGGATAATTGAACTGACCATGGCAGTCACGCCACCGGATTGACGGATAAATGCGAGCAAGGCACCAATCATCAGGCTAAAAATCAGGATGCGTGCATTATCCTTATCCTCAAATACTTCAATGATCCTTTCCAGTGTGGCCAGCCCGGATAGCGGGATACCCAGAAAAACAGATGATTGTTGTAGTAACTCCGAGGTAAAGACTGCCATGAAAAGTGCGAGAATAACCTCACGCCGCCACAACACCACGACGATCGCAACCAGCGGGGGCAAGACAGTTAACCAGTTAGTCGACATGCTTTTTTATCTGCTCTTGTGGGTGTTGATAAGCACTCAATTGTTGTTATAAGTACAGTAATTAAATATTCCTGCAAAACACGTTCATATGCAATATATTATTTTTTTATCGCAACCGAGAACTTACCCATTATGGCCTCTTCATACAACACAAGGCCACTGCTACCCAAAGTCTGATGGAGGCGGATGAGCCTATCGTCATTCGTCGGCACCCGAGTTAAGATGAGTTGACAGACCTCCACTCTCCAAATGGATTCAAAGACCAAACAGGCAATGCATGAGAGGATGAATGATGACGACTATCAATGCAAAAATCGCCATCGTTGACTGCAGTAGCAGCAAGGTAGCCGACATCAGCCGTATACTTGCGGAACTGGGCGCCGAGCCCTACTTGATACGCCCCCCACAACTGCCAGGTATCGCAAATGACCCACCGGACGCCTTTATTATCAGCGGTAACCCAGCACTGATTTGCGACACGGGCACTAATTTTTTGGTGGATTTCGAAGCTTTGCGTGTGCTTGATATACCAGTGCTGGGTATTTGTTTCGGCCACCAGGTCATCGGCCTGTTGTACGGTGCTGAGGTTTCGACTGGAAAAGAAGATCGTAGTCAACGACAGGTCGAACTGCTGCAACCCGACCCCTTGTTTAATGGGCTTGCCAAAATGGAAACATTCCAACAGGACCACACCGAAGAGATTACCCTGCCGCAGGCTTTCATTCACCTGGCTACATCTTCACACTGTTTCAATGAAGCCATGAAACACCAGAAAAAACCCATATGGGGGGTTCAATTTCACCCGGAAAGCTCGGGAAGCACTGGCAGACAAGTGATCGGAAACTTTTTAAAGACCCTCAACTGCTTTACGGCTAAGTGTCAGTAGCTGCTTGGCTTTTGCGTCCCGTTTCAGCATAAAACTAAACAGCACATCCACCACGTGTTGTTGGGAAGCGCTGGAAACTATCTGTGGGACTTCAAAGCCTCCTTCCCTGTTGACGGAGAACAACTGTACGTCGGCCAAGGACCTGATTGGATTTGCACTGTAATTGGTCAACGACAGGACAGCCACACCAGCCTTTTTTGCCTGTTGAACCATCTGAATCATTTTTGCAGACTGTCCGGAAAACGAAATAACCAGAATGGCATCTCCCTTACTCAGTGTTGCAATGCTGGATAGCTGAATATAGGTATCCACTTCAGCAATAACTGACTTACCGATCTGTATCAACAAACTGGCGAAATTCCGGGCAACCAGCGAACCTGATCCCAACGCAATAATTTGTATCCGTTTGCTTTTTTCCAGCACTTGAACTGCAGCCAGGATACGGTCCTCATCATTCAGCTCCATTGTGGTCAACAGCGCTTCGGTCTTGATGCCGTAAAGCTGTTCCGGTATGGAGATAGCCTTTCTGTCATGCCCATCCTTTTTATCTGACTGCCCGTCATTGTCGTTCTTAACAACCGACTCGTGGATGGCAAGTTTCAGGTCAGTGAAACCACGGTAATTAAGTTTCTGGCTGAACTTGATAATACTGGACTGACTGACGCCAACAGAAGCTGCAAGATTTTGCGAAGAATAGTCCCTG
Organism: Gammaproteobacteria bacterium; assembly: GCA_021772935.1. Lineage (GTDB taxonomy): Bacteria > Pseudomonadota > Gammaproteobacteria > Xanthomonadales > SZUA-36 > SZUA-36. The sequence continues at coordinate 16,265 of JAJFLA010000002.1, read as the reverse complement.
ATGAGTGCCGAATTATTCAGGATGAAGTCAGCAATTTTCCTTTCATTGGCTGACAATTCTTCCCGGACTGCCCGCATTTTCACAAGACAGGACATAACTTTAATTCCAGTTAATTTCTTTGAGGTGCATAAATTAACACAGCAGGTCGACCTTACGTCGATTATTTATTCCGGTCAATCAGCAATAATGGTATATGAATCATTGTAAAGACGTCGTTCAAACGCAAGTACCGAGCCATCAGCATCCATCAGTGGGAAAATATAAACAGCATCCAGTTGCGCCTGCCATTGTCCGTCTGAAACCCTTTCAACATTGATTTCCATATGCCCATAGTGCTTGCCACCATCTTCGAGTACGCCATCTGCGGCGTAGGTTTCCACCGCATCCGTATGCGCCAAAAACACCTGGTGGGGATTCGAAACGTTTTCATACGGTCCGCGCAAGCCATCACCACCAATACCAATATCAAAAAAATGGATGTCGTGCGCCTGCTGTGTGCCGACTGGTGTTATTTCAAGCCCGGATATTATTGAATGCTCATACATTTCATCATGCCCATTGAAAACAGCATCCACACCGTACTCAATGAACAATGGTGTTAAATCTCGCAACGGCAGTGCCGATAAAATATCCTCATCTGGCCCATCACCGGGCGGTAAAGCGTGAATACCGGAGGACCAGGGTGCGCCATGAAACATCACGAATGTGAAACGGCTGCCCTGCTGTGCCCGGCGTAACTCGTTTTGCAACCAACGATACTGCCCGGAGCCGGGGTGCCAATCCGGCGCAACCCCACCATCATGCTCACCGGACAAACGCCAGTTGGTGTCATTGTCAGTTCGATGCGGTTGACCATCAGTGGTATCAAGAACAATCAGCGTGATGACGCCGTAGTCGAGCGCATAGTATCTTTCCAGGTGTTCCGCATTGACAGCCTTGTTCGCAGGAAGATCAAAATAGGTCTTGTACTTTCGAACAGCACGCTCTGAATCTAAGCTTTCATACTTACCCAGCACACCGGGGCCGCCAAAATAATCGTGGTTTCCAAGTGCCGGCATAATGAATGTGGATGCTGCAAGTGTTGCATTCTGTGACCAGAATTCGTCCCAGTCACGTTGCTCACCGCCCGATTGCACAAGGTCCCCGGCAATGGCTACAAAATCCGGCTGTCTTTGGCGGATGACCTTAAGATTTTGTGCATAACCACTTGTTTGGTCCACAGGGTATAAACGCAAGCTTGTCGATGGATCAATTCCGGGCCAGGATGCGTGTTTACCGGTCGACTCCGGCTCTGTTTCGCTGTCGGCATATACGATAAACCGCACGGCCCTGCCATCGTTGGCCACCGTTTGAAAAACTCCATCAGCAGTGTCTTCATCCTGGGTCACCTGGTAGTGATAAGCCGCGCCCGATTCGAGACCATCTATCCGCACCTCATGTAAAAACGGCACAGTTGGATTTGCACAGCCGGCCTTAACCATGACTTCCGCAGGGTGGTAGGCCAGTGCTTCTGCCTTTTTCGGGCTGGAATCGAAAACACGGTTATTCTCAGTACTGCCTGTACCCTCGCTCCACACCGCCAGACGCCCTGCCCGGTTGTCATTGCTGAACCAGCTAAGGGTTACAGCATGGTTGTCCGGATTTTGAAGATATGGTTTTATACGAAAACCTGGGCCGGTGAATTTAACAGCACCCGTGTCATTGACTGTATAAGCCTGCAATCTCTTTAACCAGCCATTCAGCCAACGACCTTCATTTCGTTCAGGTGGTGATAATTCAACACGCAAACGCAAGCGGACTGTAGCCGCTTGTATGAACTGTTCGACAGGGTCCAGGCACTCCCCGTCACCATTGTCTGACTGCACCATACCCTCCAAAACCTGGATCAGACCCCAACCCTGTTCCTGGTAGCGTTCCCGCGAATTAATCCCGAGACCCTTGAAGTTGTAATAATCAACAACGGCAAACAAACCTTCTGCGGTATCTACCATCTTCTGCAACAGCCTGGTCAATCGTTGTTTTTGCTCCGGCGGAAGCTGTACCTTTCTCCAGCGTTCTCTAAATGTCGATACGATATACCTCGCCTGCAGCTGCCTGGTTGCTTGCAACCATTGCCGAAGCTCGCTCATGTTAGCCGAAGACCAAGCTTGGTCGAATTGTTGTTTACTGTTCCAGGGGGCATCAAATGGTTGCAGATCACGCATCCAGGCAGGTAACTGCCTATTACCGGCAGCTTGCTGTGTTACAAAAGCAACCATGCCGGGAAAGGATTCGTCAAATGGGGCATCCACACCACGGGGGTACCAAATGAAATGGCCGATTCCCAAGGAAGGGAAGTCCTCACCATCACCCCAGTAAGTCAGGTAACGTGACTGGCCACCGGTCTCGTTCTGAAAGATACGTGCAGCGACCCGTTCGTAATCAAAATCGCTCAACTCCGGTAGTTGAAGCTGAACCTGTGCTTCAACCTCAGGATCACGGGGCTCATTGCCGTGCTGCAGGGTCAAAACAAGCACGATAAGCAGCAGCGCGCCAGCCAATGCCACGGGAACAAACCTTTTATTCACCCATAAATCTCATTAAATACACACTTCCGGACTACTTATCTATCAATCTGATAATACAGCTTCTGTGGGTGATTATCCTGCGCAAATAGAAACACTATCCCGCAACAATTAGATGTATTGCCAGCTGAGGACTTGCAGCATTAAAGTTACATTTTCCAACCCCCGTGGATATTAAAAACCCCAGAAACAAGGAATTGCAACGGCATCAATCCAGCGTCTAATCGTCTGTTTTCTTTTGTCCCCGGTAATGCTTGTCCGCTTCCCGGTGAGCCGGTAACAGTTTTGGAACCGCTCGCAGGAAGTCCCAAATAGCAGCGAACCCGGATCGCCACAGAATTTTGCCTGTGAGCCAGACCGATGGGTAGACCAAATCGTCGGTCAATGTGTGCTGGTTGCACTCCGTATCCGGTCGTTGATAGAGCACTCTCTCAAGTTCTGGCACACTGAGCCAATCGCAGCGGTATACAATCTTCCCATCCGGGTTCAGTACATAGGCCATATTCGGCAGACTGCCATAAGCGCGATGCATATCGCCTTCGAGTGTGTCGATGGCAACCTGACGTGTCTCACCAAAGTCAGTCTGCAGAGATTTCGCCAACGCAAGTTTCTGCCCCACACTGGTGTGGGCTGGCCGACGGCCACCTGGATGTGCTTCGCGAACATAAGCAAGCAACCATTCCACATCCGGATATTTTTTCCTGAGCAGACCGATCTTGTCGACGTTTCGCGCATACATCATGCAAGAGGTACTGGCGGTTTCAATCACCAGCCAACGGCCTTTGAAGGATGATATTTTTAACGGCCCACCATCCAGAGATGTAAGCTCGAAATCCGGTGCCATTTCTCCCGCTTTTGGTCCGGGGAACCGCGTCAGGTCATAGTCGGATAATTGGAAGCGTTCCAGATTGTATGACATGTGCTAAATAATCCTGCTTGCTTAAACCGGGGTCAGACTCGCACAGGCTTGGGGTCAGACTCAAATGCGCTCAATGATGCATGATAATTGATTGCTGTGTACCGCATTTGAATCTGACCCCTGAATTTCACCTTTATAATTGATTGCTGTGTACCGCATTTGAATCTGACCCCAGGGTTCTTAAATACATCATGACATATATTTCATCCGTTTTTAGTCATCGTGCTTGCCTTGATACCAAGGGTAGCATTATAGTTACTACAAAATTCGTTTAAGCTTAAACTTTAATCTCAAAGAGAGCAGTCATCATGCAAAATACTTTTCAACACCACCTCCCTGATGAGAATGGTTATTTTGGGGAATATGGAGGCGCATTCATTCCACCCGAATTACAAGGTGTCATGGATGAGATCACAAGCGAATACAAAAAAATAATACAAGAAAAAAGCTTTTTGGAAGAGTTGGCCGCTTTGTACAAACATTATGTAGGACGTCCAAGTCCTATTTTTCACGCTAAAAATCTATCCCGAAAATACGGCAGTGAAATTTACCTGAAACGTGAAGACCTTAACCACACGGGTGCACACAAAATTAACCACTGTCTTGGCGAAGCCCTTCTCGCCAAAAAAATGGGTAAGAAAAAAATTATTGCTGAGACCGGCGCCGGCCAACATGGCGTAGCGCTTGCAACCGCTGCGGCACTACTCGGCCTGGAATGCGATATTTACATGGGGGAAGTGGATATTGCCAAAGAACATCCCAACGTGGTCCGGATGCATATTTTGGGCGCTAAAGTAATACCAGCTACGCATGGTAGACAAACCTTAAAAGAAGCGGTCGATGCTGCTTTTGAGGGTTATTTAAAAGACCCGGTAAACCAGCTTTATGCTATCGGTTCGGTGGTAGGCCCCCACCCTTTCCCGATGATGGTTCGTGATTTCCAGTCCGTTGTTGGTAATGAAGCAAAAGTACAGTTTCGGGAAATGACTGGTGGGTTGCCTGCCAACGTGGTTGCCTGTGTTGGTGGTGGTTCTAATGCCATGGGGATTTTCACTGCATTTCTGGAAGACGATGATGTTTCCCTCTATGGTGTAGAACCCGCCGGAAGAAGCCTCGAAGAGGATGGCGAACATGCCGCTTCAATTACCAAGGGAAAACCAGGCGTTATGCATGGTTTCAATTCTTACATGCTGATGGATGATAACGGCGAACCACAGGAGGTTTATTCGGTTGCCAGTGGGCTCGATTATCCTGCGGTCGGCCCACAGCATAGCTATCTGAAGGATATCGGGCGGGTCAATTATGCATCCATCAGTGATAAAGAATCTATCGATGCGTTTTTTGAGCTATCCAGGCTCGAAGGCATTATCCCAGCCATCGAATCAGCCCACGCCCTCGCCTATTCTTTTAAATTGGCGGCAGAAAAACCATCATCATCTATCCTGGTAAATTTATCCGGTAGAGGTGACAAGGATATTGATTTTGTCGTTGCAGAATATGGGAAAGACTATGGCATCAGTTAAAACATAACGGCAATAACAGAAATGACGCGGGGTTTCACACAATTCTCACACATATCGATCCAGTGTGTTTTTGAATCGCCCCTAAGGCTACTGTCGGCAGAGTGCACATGAAATATTTTACAAGTGCATTTAAATCACATTACCCGCGCACTGGCTGCCGTCAGAATTTGAGCCGTAAAATCTTTGTGCTGCTGGTCATACTCCTGGCTGCTTGCGAGGCACCTCTCGATCTAAGCGGTGTTAATGCCCAACGATCCCAGGCGACACACCGTGCCGATCTGTTCCAGGCAATCGCCCATCATCAGGACACAGTGGTCAGCGTAGGCGGCATGGGCAGGATCGTGCAATCAAGCGATGGTGGCGACCATTGGCAACGCTCCACATTGCCCGGCAAACCTTTCCTGGTCGACGTCACTGCCTGCCCCGATGGTCGCTTTCACGCCATCGACAAGACCGATGGAATCTGGTCCATCCAGCCTGATGGCAGTTGGCTGCGTCAAGCACTTCCCGAAATGACCGAGCCCCAGGCGATGACCTGTGATTCGTTAAATGTTATCTGGGTAACGGGTAGCTTCAGCACCATTTTGCACTCAGTTGACGCCGGCGCGAGCTGGGAAAGCTGGTCTCTCGATGAGGATCTTTACCTGACCACCATACAGTTTGTTGACCAACAGCATGGCATCGTGACCGGTGAATTTGGTACGGTACTTCTGACCGTAAACAATGGTTCTAGCTGGTACCGGGCCAGCGACCTGCCCGACAGCTTTTACCCGCAGAGTACCTGGTTCAACAACCCGCTCACAGGATGGGTCGTAGGGCTCAATGGAACCATTTGGAAAACCCTCGATGGTGGTCAAAGCTGGCAGCAAACGCCTAGCGGAACCAACCTGCCTCTTTACGGCATTACTGGTTTTGGTAACACACTGGTCGCAGTTGGCGACAACACCACCATTGTGTACCACAGAATCGATGATACATCCTGGACCGTGCTCAATGGCGCGATGAAATCCCGCACCTACCTGCGTGGCATCATCGGTCTCAGCGACGATAAATTCATAACCGCCGGTGGGGGTGGCGCATTGTTTACCATCACACTGCCGGATAGGGGTGAACTGGCGAGTCTCGGAACACTCGATGAGTAGCTTCAGTAAAGCACTGAATCATTTTTTGGAGTTCATTTGGAAGCACCCAAAAAGCACGCTGATCATGATCTCTGCGATAACACTCGTATTCGCCATGCGGGTGCCCATGGTACGCATTGTCTCGGACTTCGCCGATCTTCTGCCCCAGGATCACCCTTATATTCAGCTACATAATGAAATCAGGGATACTTTCGGTGGAGCCAACAACATCATCGTCGCGGTTACCGTCGAAGAAGGCTCGATCATTAATAACGACATTCTGGATCGTATCCATCGCATCACGATGGCCGTCGATGCGCTTGATGGTATCAACCACAATCTGGTCACCAGTCTGACCCACCGCAATGTGCGCAAGGTCTGGTTAAGTGGTGAGGGCACGGTAAAATCTTCAACCTATTACGACCCTCTAAAAGGCGGCTACAGCGCGGCCGAGCTTGATGGCATAAGGGAAGATGTTTTAGCAGACCCGCGTGTTTTTGGGCTGCTGGTCGCACCCGATATGAAGTCGGCCTTGATCCGGGGCACCCTGAACGAAGGTGCGCTTGATTACGAAAAGGTTTTCCTGCAACTACAATCCATACGTAAACAGGAAACCGGTGATGGCATCAAGATATATGCCACCGGGCAACCGGTCCTGGTCGGTTGGGTCTCAATCTATGCAAACCAGATTATCACGATTTTCCTGCTGACCGTCGTCATTATGCTGGGCTTGCTGATTTTCCATTTCCGTAATTTGTACGGCATCTTCCTGCCGGTGAGCGGTATTATTTTCACCTCGATCTGGGGTTTGGGTATGCTGTCATTACTGGGCTACAACCTCGACCCGTTGATGCTGGTGGTACCGTTTTTAATATCTGCCCGCGCGATGTCGCACGGTATCCAGCTGATTGAACGTTACTACCAGGAAATCAAGCAAGGACATGATGGGCCACACGCCGCTCATGTGGCATTTACCAACCTTTTCAGACCAGGATCACTCGGGGTGGTCTCGGATGCAATCGGTCTGCTGCTGATCGCTGTCGGCTCTGTGCCGATCAATGACAAGCTAGCCGTTTATGCTTGCCTGTGGGCCCTGTCAGTTATCATTACCGTGATTATTTCGATTCCGTGCATTCTGCAACTTTTACCGACACCTACAGTTCGACCAGCCGGCAGCAGTGCGATGGCCAAGCTATTCAACAAGCTTGCAGACATTGTGACCAGGCCACGCGCACCAGTCACAATTCTTACTGTTTGCGCTTTACTTTTTATCGCCGCGTTGGGCGCCAGTACAAAAGTGACGATCGGTGAGACCGAGCCTGGATCGCCGTTATTGTATGCAGACCACGACTACAATATCTCTTCCAAGATTATTAATGATGCCTTTCCCGGTTCCGAGGAACTCTATGTTATCGGTCACACCGATGAACTGGGCGGTCTGAAACGCCCCGAAGTGGTCAAGGCACTGGCCGACCTGCAGGCATTTATGCTGACAGACCCCGAGTTGGGTGGTACCAAGGGCTTGCCGGACCTGATTCGCGCAGTCAACCGGATCACACATTACAATGACCCGCGCTGGAACGCCTTGCCGGATGACCCACGACTGGTCGGTGGTTTGATGTTTCTCTACATGATGTCCAGCCCCGTTCAGGGTGCCTTGCTCGAGTTCCTTGATACCGACGAGACCAACGCAAATATCGTTTTTTACTACAAGGATCACCAGGGTGCGACCATCCGTCGTGCGATCGAAATGATCAATCAGTGGAAAGACCGCGAAGAGTCGAAAATTGACGGATTTACATTAAAACTGGCTGGCGGCACGATCGGCGTCAATGCTGCCATCAATGATGCGGCATTCAAAACCAATCTGATTATTATTCCATTGGTTTTCGCCTTGATATTCCTGTCTGTTGCGGCTTTCTATTCGTCCTTTCACGCCGGTCTGATCATGCTGATGGCCATGTCATTTGCAACCGTACTGTCCTACGCCTACATGGGGCTTGTCGGTATTGGTATTAACGTTAATACGGTACCGATTATCGCGGTCGGTATTGGTGTAGGCATCGATTATTCCATCTATCTAATGGATCGCATTCGCGCGGAATACCACAATGGCAATGGTCTTGACGGGGCGATTAAAATCGCCTTGGAAAAGACCGGCAAGGCGATCGGGTTTACCGCAGTGACACTGATATGCGGTGTCATGATGTGGGTATTCGTATCTGATCTTAAATTCCAGGCCGATGCGGCAAAACTGTTGATCGTCATGTTGGCCCTGAATGCAATGGCATCCATTTTCCTGGTGCCCGCCTGGTTAAAAAAATTCACACCTGAGTTCATTACTCGACAAGTCCAACAGGAGAAATAAAAGTGAATCCTAAAAGCACAAGTCATTTCACTGCCACGCTAGTTGCCCTGGTATGCTTGCTCGCGACCTTATTGGTCGTGCCCACAGCCTATGCACAGGACACTGAGATTCGGGGCTTCATTGAGAATGCAACGTTTTTCCGGGAGCATGGTGTTGGCCTTACCAAATCAAGGACTACCCTGCAATTGGAACTCTCCAGGGCATGGCAACCTTCAGGACTTTTTTCGGAGGTCTCGATCAATGGGACCTTCCGGGGCAGCTATGACGCCGTCTATGATTTAAACGACGACGAGTTTGGAGAAAACTCCGGTCGCTCAGTGTGTTACCCAGCACCCGGTAACCCTGCTTTCTTCGGCATTCTCGCCACCGGCAACCCCAATACGCCACCCTTTCCACCGTCTACAAATCCGTGTTTTGCCGGTATCTTCCCACCACCCATTGCCACCGGTGCAATCCCTTTACCCGGTGTGCCGGGTGGAAACATCGGTTCAGGCAACCCGAACCAGGGCTTGGGCCTGGTCGGTGAAGATGTTCATCAATTCGAAAACGGTGGGGTCGTGCTTGCCTACCCGACACGGCCATGCAGTATAGACAGCCGTGGTTGTATCGATGGCTACATGGATGACAGCCTGAACGACCTTCGTTACGCCGAGTTCAACAGTCGTTTCGATTTCATCCGCGAGCTCTATCTGGATGCAACAATCGCATACGACAATGGCCATGAGTTGGGCTTTCGTATCGGTCGCCAACAGGTCGTGTGGGGCAGAACCGATCTTTTTCGTGTACTGGATGTCATCAACCCGGTCGATTTCTCACGTCACAACATTTTTGACGAGCTTGAAGATATCCGTATTCCAATGGGTATCCTCAATGTGGAATGGCGTGCCGGTGCCAGCGGCCCGTTTGAAGACATTAACTTCCAGGGTATCTGGAAATTCGAGGACTTCCGGCCCAATAATCTTGGTCAGGGTGGTGAGCCTTATGCAATTCTGGGTGCCGGCAACTTTTTCAGAGCAATGAACAATTGCTGGGAAAACGGCTGTACCGTATGGAATTTCCCGGACTCAGGACTGGCAGTGGATTTCCCTGCCCATTCCCTGGGCATACGACAGGCCAACAAACCTGACTTCAACGATTCACAGGACTATGGATTCCGGGTTGAAGGTGTCATGAGTGGCATCGGATTTTCTTTCAACGTATTGCGTTACACCTCACAAATGCCCTCGTTAAGAGGCGGTATAGAAAGCGACAACCCATTCACACCCAATATTGAATCACAATTCCACCCGTACTCACTGACATTCGATATCGATTTCCCGCGCCTGACCCTGGTGGGTGCATCTGCTGACTTTTACGTGGAATCCCTGAAATCTGCGTTCCGTGTCGAAGTCGCGCACACTTCAGGTGAAGAATTCCCAAATACACTCAGGGAACGCCTGTTTTCAGAATCGGACGTGGTGCGCTGGGTCATCGGTATTGATCGACCCACTTTTATCCCGTTTTTGAATAAAAACCGGGCTTTCCTGCTTTCACTGCAGGTCTTCGGACAACATCTGCTGGATCATGAATTACAGCGAGTTAACGCTCAGGGTGTGCCGACTTTATCCGAGGTCGGAATGGTCGACTGGAAGAATAATTACATAACAACCTTCCTGTTCCAGGGGAATTATATGAATGACCGGTTAACCCCGCAGATTCTGACTGCCTACGATTTTAAGGCAGGCAGCGGTGTAGTTTCCCCATCGGTCGACTGGAAAATTAGTAATAGCTGGCGTTTGACTGCCGCTATCAACCTGAAGTTTGGTGACGGTGCTCAGGTGTTCGACGACAATCGCGGCGCCAACCCCTTCCCACCATTTACCTGCGCACCACCTTTGGCTGCTGCCGGTTCACCGCTTTGCGGCGCACCCTTCAGTTCTCTGGGGCTCGCTGGTTTCGAACCCATTGGACGCTTCCGTGCTGGTCCGTTTGGCATGGGCATCAATGAAGATGAATATCAACTGACACTTCGGTATCGTTTCTAACAGGAGGCCACCATGAAACAAGGCACATTAAAAATATTGATCATCTGTATGGTCGGGCTTTCACAGACCGTTGCAGCCGATTCATTTACCGACGAAGACATCAACCAATCCTTCTATCCCTACAATGACTGGACACCGGCCGCGGACGGGTATACCCCCGGAGTGGTCATTGATCAAAATAATGTTGATCAATTCCAGTCGATCCTCGATGAAGCATTGCTCCGCTTTGTCAAAGACGGCTGGGTCAGCATTCGAACGGCACCAACCACGGACTTTCCGCTCACTGAAGATTATGTAAACGCCACTCGTCAGCACGCTGGTGAGGTGTCTATCGCTGATAACGGGACCTTGAATAATTTTGTTGCGGGTCGTGCATTTCCCCAGGAACCGCAAGCCGATGATCCGCTAGCGGGTCAGAAACTGGTGTGGAATTATCAATACGGCTTCAACTCGGGTGACAGTGAAACCATCTACCCGTTCTGGTGGACCTTCCGCAATGTTAAAACCGCCAAGGTTGAGCGCCAGTTAAAATTTGAATGGCATTTTCTCAATCACAACCATCGGGTCACATTTGATCCCAAGCCAGCCTATGTAAATAATCCCGGGGAAATCTATCGTGGTATTTACGGTATTGTTAAAGAACCTTTCGACCTGGCCAATACGCAAATCCTGATCCATCGCTACCAGGATGACACGCGACGTGACAACGCCTGGCTCTACGTTGGTTTCCAGCGCCGGGTGCGCCGTTTGGCAGCGGGTCAAATTACCGACGCATTTCTGGGTAGTGACCTGATGATTGAGGATTTCGAGGGCTATAACGGCCGCGTGACGGATTACACCTGGGAATATGCGGGCACCCGCAATCTGCTGATGCCATTTTATTATCACAACGATATGGAACTGGCAGATGTTCCCGCCCAGGATGCCGATGGCTATCAGTTTATTGACGTTGAGGGCCAGGGAAACTGTTTCCCCAAAGTGACCTATCAGTTACGCAAGAGCTTTACACTGGTTGGCAAACCCAAGGACCCCAATCATCCCATCGGAAAGCGCGTCATCAATCTGGATGCACAAACAATGACCATGGCCTCGCTGGTCACTTATGACCGCAAAGGCGATATGTGGAAGTGGTTCCCGATCGGCAAAGCACATTCAGACCACCATTTGGCAGTTAACAAAGGAAAAGGTGTTGCACTGGACGACTATGCAGTTGTTATCGACATCCAGGCCGAGCACTGTACAACGCTACAGTTCAAAAGCCAGGTGACCGATGATGCCAATCAGCCGAAATTGTTTTCCGTTCAAAACCTGCGTAAGTCAGGTCGCTGATCACGCACAGTACTGAATTATTGGGGTCAGATTCAAATGCGCAAAGAACCTGTCAATCACAAGGCAATGTTCGACGCATTTGAGTCTGACCCCAGTCGCTCCAACCCCAGCCGGGGAGGTCTGTGAACACAGCACTGAATCAAAAGATCATTCAGTATCTGACTTCTTTTGAGGAACCGCATGAAGTCTGTGTCACCGGCAATGATGCCATTGTCCGCGGGGCTCTCGAAGCTGGTGTGGGTGGCGTTTTCTCTTACCCCGGTACACCTTCTACCGAAATATCCGAAGCCTTCTCCAGTATCAGGCAGTTTCAGCTCAGCCATGATCCACAGGGAGTATTTTCCGAGCTGATCTCATCACCAGTTTATTTCGAGTACAGCGTCAACGAAAAAATTGCCCTGGAAAAGGCGATCGCTTTCGCCATTGGCAAGCGATCCGCACTTTGCTGCATGAAAAATGTTGGTCTTAACGTCGCCTCTGACGCCCTGATGACAATCCCCTATCAAACCATCACGGGATCTTTGGTCATCGTGGTATGCGATGACCCTGGTTGTCATTCTTCTTCCAACGAACAGGATTCACGACACTGGGGCAAACACGCCTCAGTGCCATTATTCGATCCAGCCACACCCGAAGAAGCCTTTGAAATGACCAGGGCAGCTTTTTCCCTATCCGCAAAAACCCGGCTACCGGTGATATTACGCATGACCACACGGGTCTCCCACTCCAGGGGGTCGTTTGATTTCCAGCAAATAGAAGCCCGGCCAACACAGGGGGTTTTTGAAAGATCGCCACGGCATATCAATATACCAGCGAAAACGGCGACCGCACACCAACGACTGCTGGACAAACTAAGCGGCGAAAGCCTCATACCATTTAGTCGTCAATACAATCGTATAAGTCAATCAAAAAACACATCGAACTTCGGCATCATTGTTTCCGGGGTTCCGGCAGCTTACTTTCTGGAACAGGCTAACACCCACGACTTGATTGATGATCTCAACATCCTGAAGATCGGCTTGATTAACCCATTCCCTGCCGACATAGTTCTGGATTTTCTGAAACTGGGGCTAACAAAGATACTGGTGCTGGAAGAACTCGATCCCATCATCGAAAATGGTGTACGCATCGTTGCTCAAAGAAATTCTATTCATGTAGGAATTTTGGGTAAAGATGATTTCCACTTAAGCCTGGTGGGTGAGTACTCACAGGATATTGTCAATCACGCACTGGCATTATTTACCGGCAAAACCCTGGAAAACAAGACGACTCACCACCTTAGTGGTAGTCGCGCAATGTCAGGAGATCTACCTATTCGCCCTCCCAGCCTGTGTACGGGCTGCCCTCACCGGGCGACCTACTACGGCTTAAAGTTGGCGCTACCGCGTGAAAAAGACGAGGTCATTTTGTGCGGCGATATCGGTTGTCTGGGCCTGGGTGGGTTGGCACCTCTGAACATGATGGACACGGTCAATCATATGGGTATGAGTGTCTCCATGGCGCAGGGCCTGGACCGTGCACTGGGTGAATCATGCAAAACCAAGATCATCGCACTTGTCGGCGATGGCTCCTTTTTCCACTCTGCCATCCCTTCCCTGCTCAATGCCGTGTACACCAACGCCAATATGACGGTCATTGTTTTTGATAATCGCACCATCGCCATGACCGGTTGTCAGGATAACCCAGGGGCTCGTGGCGATACCCAAAGCCGGCATATCGATATTGAGGCGCTGATTAAGGGCCTGGGGGTTGATTACGTCGAAACTATCGATCCTTTCGAGTTGAATAACACCTGTGACAAAGTGAAACAGGCGGTCGATTTCCAGGGCGTTTCGGTACTGATATCAAAATCTCCCTGCATCATGTTAAACAAGCACGAGCCCAGACCCGAACAGAAAATTATCGTCGATCAAAATAAGTGTAAAACCTGTGCCAATCACGAGGACCCTGCACTCAACTGTTCACAACTTTGTAACATTGATTCAGGCCTGGCGAGGGCGCGTGCAAAAAGCCTCGGCAAAAAACACATAGCAGGTCATGAGCAACAGTGCCCGGCGAATATTTGCAACCATGGCTTTGTCAGCGCTATCCAGGCTGAAAACTATAAAATTGCGCTGGAAATCGTGCGCGACAAGATGCTTTTTGCTCATACCTGCGGTGAAATCTGCCATCGCCCCTGCGAAGGTGATCATGGGGATAAAATACCGATTAAATACCTCAAAAACTTTGTTGCATCATTGGATGAACATTTTGCTGATTTTTCGCAGATCATCGAACGTACCAACGCACAACAGAAAAAGGGCTTGCAGGTTGCCATTGTTGGCGGTGGTCCGGCGGGCTTAAGCTCGGCTTATGACCTGATCCAGACAGGGTATGATGTCACCGTTTTTGAACGGGATTCAAAAGCTGGTGGTTTATTGAGCCATGTGATTCCCAATTTTCGTCTTGATAAAGCCAAATACGATCAGGAAGTCGGTTTGCTGGAAAAATTGGGTGTTAACTTCTGCTTCAATGTGTCACTGGGCAAATCCATACAGCTGCCGGAACTGGCCGCTGACTTCGATGCCGTCATCATAGCGGCTGGATTAAGTCAGCCTGTCACTTTGGCCGTGATTGAAAACAGCTTTTCTGAGAGCAAAAAATTCAATTCAATCGATTTTCTTCGTGCCTTCAATGCCGGTGAAATAACATTTGAGGTGGGTGCCACGGTGCTGGTGATCGGTGGGGGTAATTCGGCAATGGATGCCGCGCGCTCGGCACAGAAATTAAACCCGGATGGCCATACCATCGTGTCCTGCCTGGAGGCTGAAGCCAACATGCCTGCCTTTCAGGAAGAAATCGGCCATGTCCGTGCCGCAGGTATCACCATCCTGAATGATAGTTGTGTCGAGCGTGTCGACACACTGGATAACGGGCAACGCCAGGTTTATCTGAAACGTTACAGCAACGATGAGGATCTCACCCGTTTCGATGTTGATTATGTCATCACCGCCATTGGTCAACACGCTGAAGAATTACTGCCTGACAACGTGTCAGTAGCACAACGGGATTCGCTCGGCAGGCTTCACGGGCCGGCCAGTGGCTTGCCGGGTAATATTTTTGTCGCCGGCGACCTGGCTGCAAACAATCAGCAAAGCCTCATTGGTGCCATCGGCAGCGGCAAGAAGGCTGCTATCGATGTGCGCAAAAAACTTGAAAATTATAGTTATGATTACGAAGGTCAAACAGCCCTTGATAATTTAAGCGACGAAGCCGTTGAACGGCGTGCTTTCAGCACCTTGTTCACATCAACCGATATAGATAGTGAAGTCATTGGACAGCAAATAAGACCATTCAATCTTTATCAAAGCTGCGAACGCTGCAACCATTGTATTGACAATTTCGGCTGTCCATCACTACACAAACTTGATGGCCATGTAGTGGTCAACCAGCAAAGCTGTATCCGCTGTGGGCTGTGTATCGATGTCTGCCCCAATGACGCCATACACTGGACTTCTACCGACAATGTGGCCCACAGGGGTCAGACTCAAATACAACTAACTCCTGTGTAAGCATTGACTAATGTGTAATGTATTTGAATCTGCCTCCCCGTCCACTCAGTCTACGGACATGCCGCAGCGAAAAAAACTGGTACTGGCAAGTGTCGGGGGCCAGGGCGGGGTTTTCCTGGTAAAACTGTTGGTCAACGCCGCCACCCTGGCGGGTCTGAAAGTAGGCACCAGCGAAATCCATGGTCTGTCACAACGCGGGGGTTCGGTTACAGCCAGCCTGACCTTTGGCGAAAACACCTATGGTTTTGTCGATGAAGGCCAGGCGGATTTCATGATCGGGCTGGAACCGCTGGAGGCCCAGCGCAACCTCAAGTACCTGCACCCTCACAGTTGTGCTGTCATTGACAGTCATAAAATGATCCCGCACTCGGTGAGCTCACAGCAAGCCAGTTACCCCGACACGGATAGTTTTATTCGTTACCTCGAGGAACATATCCAACAAGTTATATACATCAGCGAAGCAACACCAGATATCACACCCATCATGCGTAACCTCTACGTCCTGGGTCGAGCCACCGGGCTGAAGGCATTCCCGCTTCCGATCGAATGCATTCGAGAAACCATCAACAATCTGGCCCGACCAGAACTAACCCAGGCGAGCAGTGAGGCATTCGAACAAGGCGTGGTTGGAGTCACCTAACCGACACCTGATCCCTTCAGACCGGGGTCAGATTCAAATGCACCCACTCCCGTGTGATTATTCATAGCCATCTGCTGCATTTGAGTCTGATAATCCTCTAGCCGCCTCCTAAATATTGTGGTACTCGTTAAAGTGCAAACCGAAACGAAACCACAAAAAATAGGAGACGATAATGACACTTTATTGCGGAATTGATCTACATAGCAACAACAGCGTTGTTGCGGTA
>JAJFLA010000001.1 GCA_021772935.1 Gammaproteobacteria bacterium | reverse complement strand
TAATGGGTTAATCAACGCACACGATGCGGTGCAGACCGTGACAGATTCTGGTGTCGGTTGTAGCCCTTCTCTTGATTTGCATGATCAGACCATTACCGGCAGCCAGTACTTCAGAGCCTGTGATGAGATCACCGCTGGTACGGAATTCACCGTTGCCGCTGGTGCAGCGTTATTGCTGGAAGCTGGCAGTACCGGTCATATCATTTTGGAACCCGGTTTTGTTGTGGATCTGGGTGCCACATTCGTCGCGACTATTCCAGGCGACTTTTGATGCGAGCATGGTTAAAAAACAGATAGAAGATAAAACACGACTAACAAGAGCTTGATAATCAGAACATACCAAGAGCACCCGAAGAATATAGACAACCATGATTTTCCTCACGGACCAGAAGAAACAGGGACTCCTTAAAAATATCTTCGCCGCGCACCGAGTCAAACTCCTCTTTGGGACACCAGTGGGTCAGAGCCCTTTATAATGCGACTACGAATTGTGGGAAATTTCGCGTGAATCCTCATCGGTAGCAAGACTTGAAAACCTGGACGGTTTTAGGCTTATTGCTGCTATTGCTTGGCAGCATTGGTGTTGTGTTACCGTTGTTGCCAACGACACCTTTCGTGCTGCTTGCTGCCGCCTGTTTTGCCAAATCCTCACCGCGTATGCATGCCTGGTTGATGAACAGCGAATTGTTTGGTCCGGTCCTGTTGGCCTGGGAAGAAAACAAATGCATTACCTGCAGGGTGAAATGGCTGGCTCTATCAATGATGATCGTTGTGGGCGGTATTTCAATTTTTGTTTTTGTTCCCCCGGGCTGGCTCAGGTTAGCAGGCCTGGGGTTTGTAGGCCTGGGCTGCGTCACCGTCTTATCCCTCAAAACCTGCCCTGAGCAAAGATCCGGTGAGGAATAAAAGGGCTCTGACCCACTGCTTTCCTAACCCTATCATTCTTGCGATTATTGAACACTTCGATGTATTTTAAGATTACGTCTCGAACTTGATTGCGTGTTCTGAAGTTCTGGTCATGGACCGGTTCATTTTTCAAGGTGCTAAAGAAGCTCTCAGCTACAACATTGTCACAGCAGTTGCCTCGGTGGCTCATGCTGGGAACTGTGTTAGTAACAACCTCATAGGACAATGAACAGCTACGCTACCAGTTTCTCGTGTAGTCGTTCATAAGGCGTTTTGCCATTCAGTGCAGCGTGGGGCCTGAGGAAATTATAAAAAGCCTCCCAATCGTGCAATTTCTTGGCCAGGTCAACCTCTCCTTTATAGTCGATTAGCTGATAGAACTCCAGCTTGTCAGTCAGGTGGGATCGCTCCACTTTACCGTTCAATCGCCGGGTGGCAGGTTTGATGCAGAAGTGATTGATTTTGAAATTTATACAAATGCAGAGACGGGCTTGTTTGGTGAAGTGGTTGTGGACTGAAGCATGTGCAGCCACGAATTTTTGTAGTGATTTCACACCCAAGAATTTTGCCAGAGCACACTGTTTTACCCCGACAGTGCCAGGCATTGCACTTAAACATGCCATAGAATGGGCGTTTTCATTAAATACAGTTGGATTTGCTATGCGTTTATTACTACTTATGCTCGGAACTCTGGTGTCTACCGTCTCACTGGCGACGACTTCTGCCGAATACCTGCCAGCCGATGCCGATCTTGATACATCGATTCCATCACCTGAATCCCAATTGGGGTGGGAACCCGGTGACTGGCGAATTCATCACAGCTCCTTGGTGCAGTACATGTATACGCTGGCCGAAAAATCAGACCGGGTCAGTATCAAGGTAACCGGGTATACATACGAACAACGTCCATTGCTACAAGTCATCATCAGCTCAGAAGAAAACCAGTCAAAACTAGAAGCACTCCGTCAAGCCCACCTGAACGGAGCTGAAACTGGCAACCTTGAAGCGCCCCTGGTCGTGTGGCTGGGTTATAGCGTGCATGGGGATGAGGCCAGTGGCAGCAATGCGGTACCCATCGTTGCCTGGTACCTGGCTGCTTCGCGTTCGGCGTCTGTCAAGGAACTGCTCAAAAACACCATTGTCATCCTTGACCCCAGTCTGAACCCAGATGGTCTTGACCGTTTTTCCAGCTGGTCCAATTCCAACCAGAGCCTGACCCCCGTAGGTGACCGCAATGGTCGCATTCACAACCAGGACTGGCCTCCAGGCAGAACCAACCACTACCTGTTTGATCTGAATCGCGACTGGTTGCCATTGGTACACCCTGAATCACGCGCCCGTATTACCGAATACCACCGCTGGCTTCCGCATGTCCTCACCGACCACCACGAGACCGGGCATGACGGTTATTTTTTCCAGCCGGGCGTGCCAACAAGACAACATCCACTAACCACAGCTGAAAACCTCGAAATGACACGGGAATTGGCGAAATACCATGCCCGGACCCTGGATGGAGCCGGTGTCATGTATTTTACCGAGGATACCTATGATGATTTTTACTACGGTAAAGGTTCGACCTATCCGGATATCAATGGCAGTATCGGAATATTGTTTGAACAACCGCGTGTCAATGGCCAGGTCTACAACCGTGTTTCCGGACCATTAACCTTTCCTGAGGCCATTCACAACCACGTGCGCACCTCATTATCAACGCTGAAAGGTGCCTTTGAACTACGTGATGAGTTCAAAAAATACCAGGCTGAATTTTTCAAAACGACACAACAAAGGGCCAACAAGGCTGGGTTTGCGGCCTGGGTTATCGGTGATGACAATGATCCTTCACGAGCGCTGGAACTCATGGATGTATTCCAGCGCCACCGGGTTGAATACCACGCACTAGGCAGTGAAATCAGTGCAGATGGCCAGGTCTTTAAGCCAGGTCATGCCTGGATCATCCCGGTGAAACAACGGCAGTTCGGTCTGGCACAGGCCATGATGGAGACACGAACCAAGTTTGAAGACAACACGTTTTACGATGTTTCAGCCTGGAGTTTACCCATGGCTTACAACCTGCCCTATGCAACCCTGTCAAGAATGCCCACGACAACCGACAATAGTCCGTCAATAACAACCAGTGCACCGGATGCAAAAGCAGTTGCCTGGATCATTGGGTGGCAACAACTACAGACACCAAGTGTGTTACAGGATCTGCTCGATGAAGGTGCAAGAGTGCGGGTTGCAACAAAACCATTCAGCATGGACGGCGAGACTTTCAGTGAGGGCAGCTTGGTCCTTCTAGCCGGTATTCAGGATGAGGGCAAATCCGATGCCATTGTTGATATTCTCCAACGGGCTGCTTCGAAGGGTGTAAAGACCCATTCGTACAAAACTCACCTGACCGAATCCGGGCCAGGTCTTGGCACCCCCCACTTTAAAATCGTACCCGCGATCAAACCCTTGCTGATCGTCGGTGAAGGTGTGCGTAGTTACGCTGCCGGTGAAGCCTGGTACCAGTTGGATCAACGCCTGGGTGTATCACCCGTCATGGTTGAAGTGCCCCGTCTTAACAAGACCAACCTGAATGACTACACACATCTGCTATTGGTAGATGGCACTTATAAGGCGATCAAAAAAGGTCTGAATAAACGTATCGCGACATGGGTAAGTGATGGCGGCATCATTGTTGCCACCCAGGGTGCCGCTACCTGGACTGAATCCTTGTGTTTTGAAGCAGACACCTGTGATGAAAAGCAGGATAAGAACGACACCGATAAAGACCAGACAGAAACCATGGCCTATGCGGATTTCGATGACCAGAAAGCGCAACGTACTATCGGCGGTGCGATTGTCAGCGTCAAAGTTGATACCACCCACCCTATCGCTTTTGGCTATAACGATGAGATGCCTTTGTTCCGCAGGGGCAGCACCTTATTGCAAACCAGCAAGAATCCATTTGCCACTCCGGTGCATTACACAGAAAAGCCACTCATGAGCGGATATATCGGTGAACAAAGACTAACCGAAATGAGCAATCAGCCCGCGGTAATCGCCGAGCGCCACGGTAAGGGGCTGATTGTACGATTTGCCAACAACCCGCTGTTCAGGGGGTTCTGGCGTGGGACAGAACGTCTCTGGGTCAACTCACTCTATTTCGGTACCCTGGTCAGCTCGACAGAATTACCCTAAAAATCAAGTTCGGAGAGATAGACTTGGCTGTGGGGAATTTGGCTGTGGGAGGCGCGCCTGGCGCACCAAAAAAAGGGGTGGACAAAAGCCCACCCCTTTCAAACAACCATTCAAGCAAAGATTCAGCCGAACTGGTTCATCGTGTTGTCCTTTCCGCCTGCCTTGAGTGCTGCGTCACCGGCAAAATACTCCTTGTGGTCATCACCAATATTGGAACCCGACATGATCTGGTGTTTCACACAGGCGATATCCTGGCGAATTTCCTGGCGCTGCACATGTAGCACGTAACCCAGCATACCAAGCTCGCCGAAATACTCTTTCGACAGCGTGTCGGTGGACAGGGCTGCGGTGTGGTAAGTCGGCAGGGTGATCAGGTGATGGAAGATGCCAGCGTCACGGGCAGCATCCGCCTGGAAGGTTTGGATATGGTCATCCGCGGCCTTGCCCAACTCGCTGTCATCATATTCTGCGCTCATCAGGTGATCGCGATTGTAAGCTGACACGTCTTTACCTTCCTTAACCCAGGTGTCATATGTCTGCTGACGGAAGCTCAATGTCCAGTTGAAAGACGGGCTGTTGTTGTAAACCAGCTTGGCATTTGGAATAACCTCGCGAATACGGTCGACCATGCTACCAATTTGACCGATATGGGGCTTCTCGGTCTCGATCCAGATCATGTCGGCGCCATTTTGCAGGGACGTGATGCAGTCGAGAACGCAACGGTCCGCACCGGTGCCGGCACGAAACTGGAACAGGTTGGACTCCAGCCGCTTGGGCCGTAGCAGCTTGCCATCGCGTTTCAGAACAATGTCACCATTGTGCATGTCTTCCAGGTGGATTTCCTCACAGTCGAGGAATGAGTTGTACTGGTCACCCAGGTCGCCCGGCTCGTGGGTCACCGCGATTTGCTTGGTAAGACCAGCGCCGAGGGAGTCAGTGCGGGCGACAATAACCCCATTATCAATACCCAGTTCCAGGAATGCATAGCGAACCGCATTGATCTTGGCCAGGAAATCAGAATGCGGAACAGTGACTTTACCGTCCTGATGGCCACATTGTTTTTCGTCGGATACCTGGTTTTCGATCTGGATACAGCAGGCACCGGCTTCAATCATTTGCCTGGCCAGCAAATAAGTGGCCTCTGCGTTGCCAAAGCCGGCATCAATATCGGCAATGATGGGCACAATGTGTGTCTCAAAATTGTCGATTTGTTTTTTGACCCCGACTTCCTTGACAGCATCACCGGCTGCTCTCGCTGCATCCAACTCGCGAAACAGTCCATTCAACTCACGTGAATCAGCCTGTCGCAGAAAGGTGTATAGCTCCTTAATCAGTGCGGAAACCGTGGTTTTCTCATGCATGGACTGATCGGGTAGAGGACCGTACTCAGACCGCAGCGCGGCAACCATCCAGCCGGACAGGTATAAATACTTCTTTTTGTTGCTACCAAAGTGCTTTTTGATAGAGATCATTTTTTGCTGACCGATGAAACCATGCCAACAGCCCAGTGATTGGGTAAATTGAGAAGAATCGGCATCGTAGTCCGCCATATCACGGCGCATGATGTCGGCCGTGTACTGGGCAATCTCCAGACCGGTTTTGAACCTGTTCTGGGCACGCATACGGGCGGCGGATTCAGGATTAATGGCATCCCAGGAGCTGCCTGTAGCTTTGCATACGCCTTCCAGTGAGGCAATATCGTCAGAATATTTTGACATGGTCAAACCTCTTTGCTTTTTGAAATGTAGGTGTAGTAAATGTTAATCGCCAAGTTGTTCATAGGCCGGCAAAGTGAGAAACTCATCCAGCTCTGAGTTACTTGTCATTTGCTGCAACAGCTTGGTGGCATCAGTAATGGCTTGACTGGCCTCACCCGGTGCGGCGGAAATAAGCAGGGCCATTTCTTCCCCGAACAAACCATCCAGCCATTCCTGGGTAATCTTCTCTCCATTTTCCAACTGTGCAGCCTGCTTTACCCACTGCCACAACTGGGTTCTACCAATCTCGGCGGTAGCAGCATCTTCCATCAGGTTGTCAATCGGCACGCAACCGTTACCTGACAACCAGGCGGCCAGGTACTGGATAGCAACACGAATGTTCTTGCGCACACCTGCCTCGGTGATGCTGCCCTCACTCGGGGCTATCAGGTCATCAGCGTTTACTTTGAAACCAACCAGCTTGCGCCCGATTTGGTTAGGGCCTTCAAGCACCTTGTCAAACTCCGTCCGTGACAGTGGTTCCAGCCCAGGGTGCGCGACCCAGGTACCATCGTGTCCGTTATTTGCTTCGCGATCCTTATCAATACGAACTTTTTCCATCGCAATGGAATTGGCCTCATCATCACCACGGATCGGGATTTGCGCCGCCATACCACCCATGGCAAATGCGCCGTGCGCGTGGCAGGTCTGGATCAATAATTTCGAATAGCTGGCCAAAAATGGTACGGTCATGCCAACCTGATCGCGGTCGGGTAACACCCGGTCCGGGTGGTTACGGAATGTCTTGATATAACTGAAGATGTAATCCCAGCGACCACAGTTCAAACCGAGAATTCTATGCTGCAAAGCGTGCAGAATCTCATGCATCTGAAACACAGCTGGCAGGGTCTCGATCAACAAGGTCACGCGTACCGTTCCATTTTCCAGGCCCAGTCGCTGCTCCGAGAACGAGATGACTTTTTCCCACCAGGCAGCCTCAGTGTAATGCTGCAGTTTGGGAAGATAGAAATAAGGTCGGCTGCCGCGCTTGAATAATTCTGCATGGTTGTGAAACAGGAACAAGCCGAAATCAACCAGCGCCCCATGTACGCGATGGCCTGCCAGTGTCAAATGCCGTTCCGGTAAGTGCAGACCACGGGGACGCACCATGAGCACAGCGGTTTTGTCGTTAAGCGCGTAGCTTTTACCTTCCGTTGAAGTAAAGTCTATTTGCCGACGAATGGCATCACGCAGATTCACCTGTCCCTCGATAACATTTGACCAGGTGGGCGCCGTGGAGTCTTCAAAATCCGCCATATAAACCTGTGCACCGGAATTCAGTGCATTGATAACCATCTTGCGGCTGACAGGCCCGGTTATTTCAGTGCGTCGGTCTTCGACCTCTGCGGGAATCGCAGCCACCTGCCAGTTACCTTCACGAATATCGAGTGTGACCGGATCAAATCCAGGAACCGCACCGTTGTCAAACTCAGTCTGGCGGACTTTACGCGCCGACAACAAGTCTGTTAATTCCGGTGTAAATCTGTCGACCAACTCAGCTAGAAAACTCAACGCTGCCGGCGTGAGAATAGAGTCACCTCCGTCAGGCGGTGGCCGGGTCAATTGCAATTTTGGCTTGGATCCATGTGTAAATGGCAAATTCATCGCAATAACTTCCTAAGTTTACGAACACATTCTTCAAGAATACCCATAAAGCTTTATCTTTGACAAATTAAATGTTTCAATACCTATTATGAGTTTTTTTAATATTGTAACTTATTGTAATGAAACATAAAGCTGTCAAATACTATAAAGGGAATACGTTAAAGCAACTCCGAGCATTTTGCTCTGTGGCCCGCACAGGCAAAATGACCGATGCGGCGGATGAGTTATTTCTCAGTCAGTCGGCTATCAGCCTGCAAATCAAAGCGCTGGAAGAAGAAATGGATGTCTTGCTTTTCGAGCGCCGTGGGCCGCGTATTCAACTGACACCGGATGGAAGAAAATTGCTGGATATGGTTCGACCACTGGTGGAGGGTATGGATGGCCTGTCAGAACGATTCGACAAGGAAGTACGCGGCGACCTCGCCTCAGGCAAAGTTGTAATTGCGGCTGGCGAATCGACCATTATGTATATCCTGCCCGCACTGGTTTCAAGCTTTCATAAACAATTCCCAAAAATACGTGTAGAGCTTCGCAATGTCACCGGTCGTGACGGGCTCGCAATGATCCGAGAAGACGAGGTAGATTTTGCTATTGGTTCGATGCTTGATGTACCCAGTGATATTGCTTACGAGCCGATGTATAGCTTTGATCCGGCATTGATTCTGCCGCTTGGCCATGAACTGGCCAAAAAAAAACATATTCAGCTGAAAGATATCGCACCTTACGGCCTGATCCTGCCACCGCGAAGGCTAACCACCTGGCGCATGGTTGACCGGATATTCCAACAACACGGTGTCCCTTTCAGTGTCGTTCTGGAAGTTGGAGGCTGGGAAGTTATCAAGCGCTATGTCGAACTGGACTTCGGTATTTCAATCACCACTGGAATATGTCTACGCAAGGAAGACCCCCTGGTGGTCAAAAACATGAGTCGATATTTCCCCAAGCGCTCCTATGGAATCGTCGAACGTCGGGGCAAGCACTTATCGCTGGCAGCGCGTGCCTTTCACGATGGAATCAAGGAGGTTACGATGCCGGATCTGCCCTACATGATGGGGCATGTAACACCGTAGGATGGGTAAAATGTTACCCACCACTTGAAACAAATAGTGCGACCTACCGGTGTAACACTACGTTGAGGAAGTGAATTCGGGATAAGCTTCCATACCGCATTCACTAATATCCAGGCCTTCGTATTCTTCTTCCTCACTGACACGAATCCCCACGCTCAGCTTGAGTGCCGACCAGACCACCAGGCTGGCAACGAACACCCAGCCAAAAATGGTTGCCGCGCCAATCAACTGACCAACAAGGCTTGCCTTATTATTGGTAAGCGGAACTAATAACAATCCAAGCAAACCAACGACACCATGTACCGATATCGCGCCCACGGGGTCATCAATTTTCAAACGGTCCATGCCAATGATACTGAAGACAACGACGCCTCCAGCGACCAGACCAAAAAACATTGCCTGCAGAGCAGTGGGTGTTGAAGGCTCGGCAGTAATGACCACCAACCCTGCCAGCGCACCGTTTAATGTCATAGTGAGGTCCGCTTTGCCAAACAACATCCTGGCAACCAAAAGTGCGCCGACCAGACCGGCTGCCGCTGCCGCATTGGTATTTAAAAACACCATCGCTACCGAATGAGCGTTACTGGCATCGGCGAGCTTGAGCACCGAGCCACCGTTGAAACCAAACCACCCCATCCAGAGAATAAATGTGCCCAGTGTTGCTAACGGCAGGTTGGCGCCCGGTATTGCTATGACTTGACCATCAAGACCATATTTACCCCTTCTGGCGCCCAGCAACACAACGCCTGCAAGTGCTGCTGCAGCACCCGCCAGGTGAACAATGCCGGAGCCGGCGAAATCACTGAAGCCAAGATCACCCAGATTGAAGAATCCGAAAACATCTTTGCCACCCCAGGTCCAGGAACCTTCCAAAGGGTAGATTACGCCAGTCATAAAGACGGCAAAAACCAGAAATGTCCAAAGCTTCATGCGCTCGGCAACCGCACCCGATACAATCGACATGGAGGTTGCGACAAATACGACCTGGAAGAAAAAATCTGCAGCAGGTGAGTACACACTGTCTCCTCCAAAACCGTTCTCAGCCGAATCGCTCAGTACCTGACCGAGCTCAAACATTTCAATTCCTTGCAGAAACCAGCCACCGCCATACATGAGTGCGTAACCCATCGCCATGTACATAATGCAAGCGACTGCGTAAAGAGATATGTTCTTGGTCAGAATCTCAACAGTATTCTTGCAACGCACCAGACCGGATTCCAACAGGGAGAAACCGGCCGCCATCCACATCACCAATGCGCCACATACGAGGAAGTAGAAAGTATCAATGGCATACTGAAGTTCAAAAATTTGGTTTTCCATATCCTGTTTTCTCTTCTGAAAAAATAAGCGGCTTGTTAGATCGCCTGAGCGCCCGTCTCACCCGTGCGGATACGCACGACTTCATCCAGTTTTTGTACAAAGATTTTACCGTCACCGGTTTTGCCGGTTGCAGCAGCTCGTATAATTGCTTCAACAACGCTTTCAACGAGACTCTCCGTCACAGCCGTTTCGAGCTTGATCTTGGGCAGAAAGTCCACCACATATTCGGCACCACGATAGAGTTCGGTATGGCCCTTCTGCCGCCCGAAGCCCTTGACCTCGGTTACCGTGATACCACTGATGCCGACTTCCGCCAGGGCGTCGCGAACGTCTTCAAGCTTGAATGGTTTGATAATTGCGGTAACTAATCGCATTTCTTGATTCCTTGCATGCTTACACGTCGAGTATCTATATGCAGAAATCAAGCCAGCATAAGTTTGAAGAGCCCAATTCGTTGAAACCCGCAGAAAACGGGTCTTAATCAATATTCAAAACACATACCGGTCTATGTGGATTAGCAGATAAAACGCACCAATTCGGTGCCAGTGACTGAGTTTGGTGCAGTTAAAGGCTGGATAAGAGTGATACGAAATCAAACAAGGCTCAAAACCAATGGATCAAGACTCAAAAATGCTGCAAACCTAAACTTTTGTCCTATACTCATATATAATCACGTCGATACAAAAGCGCCGAATCAAGCGCGCAGTTATACAAGGATGATGACTGAGTACGAACGTTCTTTGAACACCGTATTAGGAAACTATCATTAAAAACCGTATTACTGATTCTGCTATCCCGATGGTCACCTTTGCACCATTAAATGACATGGGGTCAGCGACAAAAGAGCACAGCAGCGCACTGGTACATAAACACGGTACTGGTTGACATTGTCGTTTTATTCGCTTTTTTCGACCACATCCACGTCATCTCGCAGCGGCAACCATTTTAAGATCGTGGCAAACAGATCATCCGGCTGCACAGGCTTGGCAACGAAGTCGTTCATGCCGGCTTCCATGCAAGCCTTACGATCTTCCGCGAACACATTGGCGGTCATCGCCAGGATGGGTAAGTCGTTATTGCCTGAGCGGATCACACGTGTTGCCTCGAGACCATCCATCATCGGCATTTGAACATCCATCAACACCATTGCATAGTCGCCCGCAGCAACCATTGCCACCGCTTGCGTACCATCTTTAGCTATAGCCACCACCAGCCCAACGTTACTGAGCAGTGATTCGGCTACTTCGCGGTTGATGGCATTATCTTCGGCCAACAGGATACGTGTGCCAGCATAATGACTCTGTAACTGTGTCTCGGCATCCACCGGCGCTTCAGCGGTGACAGTTGGTCTTGCTTGTTGGCTACGACCGAGTCTTGCAGTGAACCAAAAGGTGCTTCCTTTGCCCAGCTCTGACTCTGCTCCGACCTCACCACCCATCAAAAGTGCCAGACGCCGGTTGATGGTCAGGCCCAGACCGGTGCCACCATATTCACGTGTGGTCGAAGCATCAGCCTGCTCAAAAGCCTCGAATAAACCGGGCAGCGTGTCAGGCGCCACACCCACACCCGTATCCTCTACTTCAATCCGTACCAGTACCTCGCCCTCTTGCTCCTCCAGCAGCAAAGCACGTAACAAAACAGAACCCTGCTCGGTAAACTTGATGGCATTGCTGACGTAGTTGAGCACGGCCTGACGCAGGCGGGTTGAGTCACCCCTAATCCAGTACGGCACCTCGTTGCGGTCTACCTCAAACCTCAAACCCTTACCTTTGACATTCTCTTTCATCAATACCTGGACTTGATCAAAAATGTCATTCAGACCGAAATCTGAATGCTCAAGGACCAGCTTGCCAGCCTCAATCTTGGACAGATCCAATATGTTATTGATAATTGACAATAAGTGCACAGCAGAGACATCGATCCTGGATAGCCGTTCCATTTGTTTCCTGGTCGGATTGGATCGTTGCAGCAGGTGGGTGAATCCAACAATGGCATTCATTGGGGTGCGGATCTCATGACTCATATTGGCCAGGAACTCTGATTTGTATTGGCTGGCTTTAGCCAGATCCCTGGCCTTGTCTTCGAGAGCCTTACTCACCGACTCAACTTTGTGCTTCTGTCTTTGTAGTAGTATGTTTTTGTCTTCCAGTTCTTTGTTAGTCATCTGCAACCGGTCGGCCATCATGTTAAAAGACCGGGCAAGCAAGCCTATTTCATCTTTGGAGGTAACCCTGTTTCGCGCCTGCAAGTCACCGCTGGCCATTTGCAGCGTAACATTCGTGAGTGTGCCTATTGGTTTCGAGAAAGTACGCGAAACCAGCAAGGCAGCAGCAATGATCAGCGCCAACACCAACAGGCCTAACCGTAGCAGTTTATTTCGCAGTGCGATGGCGGGGGCAAACGCCTCTTTGGTATCAATCTTGACGACAATGCCCCATTTCATCGAAGGCACATATCCCCACGCCGCAAAAACCTCCAGGTCTCTGTAATCGAAAGAAGGTCCACTACCCACAATGCCGTGGACCGCCTCCTGAATAGGTCGCGCCAGTCGGCTATTGAGTGGAACTTCGCGTGTGAAAGCCGCTGTGGCATCATGCCTTACGGGTGTAACAAACACGACTAAATCGTCTTCCAATATAGCAATGACTGTTTCACCTGTTTCACCCAAACCTGTGTAGTTTTGCGCAAGGCCATTAATTTTTGTTGCGTTTATCTGTATGGCCACAACACCCAGTAGCTCAGAGTCACCAAAAATGGGGGCGGCGACGAACATGGCAGGTTGATCACTGGGGCTATAGTATTTGAATGCAGATGACACGGTTCTGCGCTCGATCTTGGCACGTTCAAAAACCTGGGCCAACTGAGTGTCATGGAAGGGCCCGGAAACCAGGTTGGTGTGAAAGTCTGCTTCATGCAAGGTGGTATAAACCACGCTCCCATCCACGCTGATTAAAAACAAATCACTAAAACCCCACAAACGCCCATTGGCCTCTGCTAAAGACCTGATTTTTGCTTCGCTTGTTAAATATCCAGATGAACTGGTATCTGGTAGCTCAAAGGCTCTCTCAAGTCCCACCATGGCGTCAACAACCACGGTAGTGCTTGCAGCTGTGGTCGCAACGTTTTCATTGGCTTCCAGGAAGTGGGTGACCTCAACCATCCGGTCCTGCACGATGGTGGTCAGCATGTTTAGGGATTGCTCTTTAATCGTTTGATTAAACTGAAGATGACTCGCACCACCGAACAACAGCAGTGGAATAAGACTCACCAAAAGGAATGACACCAACAGTTTTACGGATATTTTCATTGTAGCCTTGCGTCACCCCGCGCCAATGCTCATGTCATTTCAAAATGGGTAGTGAAACCACATAAGCGTTTTGCAACAATAGCTTACAGCATTCCCCGACCTTGAATTACAGCATGAAAGCAGTATATAATCAAACTGCAATCGTAAAGGTTTGTTTACGATTTTAAATATTCGTTAATTTATGAAAAAAATACGCAAAACAAAAGCAAAACCAAAAATAGGCGCGATGCCTTCAATTGACGCTATGCTCTCTCAGCTTGCCAGTATTTTTTTATTGTACGATGTGCCGTGGTCGTCCTCTCAAGCATCACTTAAAGCGGGCTACTGTAAAGCGGCGGAGCAGTCACTAAAGCGTCGTGGCAAGAAAGCATCACAACGCGAAATCTATCGCATAACCGGCGTATCGCCAGAAGCACAGCGCGACCTGCGCACAGTAGCTGGAAGTGATGAAACCGGGTTCGGTGCGTATTCCGGTGAAGATTGCCCCCTAATCCGTTTGAAGGTTGCCGCCTGAACCGGTCAAGGTTGCCACCCTTCGGAGCGATAGCGACGCGGGTTTTGCATATTGTTACTCGGAACCGGTGGGTGCCGTCAATAAAGTTT